>NZ_CP141285.1:0-1425000 GCF_035319885.1 Altererythrobacter sp. H2 | reverse complement strand
GGCATGGCCGGCCCGGATATAGTCCGCCGCAGTCTGGATACCGAAGGTCGCGGATGAGCAGGCGACATTCATGTCAAAGCCGAATCCGTCGATGCCGAGCGCCTGCTGGATCTCGATTGCCATGGCCGGATAAGCGCGCTGCATGTTCGATGCGGCACACAGCACGGCGTCCACCTGGGCTGCATCGCGGCCCGCCCTTGCCAGCGCGTCGCGCGCCGCAGCGACGCCGATCTCGGCGAGGATCGAAATCTCCTCGTTCGACCGCTCACGCCAGCGCGGCGCCATGATTTCGGGATCGAGGATGGGTTCCTTTGCCATGACGTGGCGCGACTTGATCCCGCTCGCTTTCTCAATGAATTCCACCGAGCTGGGCTGGAGCGCGGCCACCTCGCCCGCTTCGATTTCGGCCGCATGGGCGGCGTTGAACCGCTCGACATAGGCGTTGAAGCTGGCAACCAGCTCGGCATTGGAAATGCTTTCCTCAGGCGTGTAGAGCCCGGTGGAGGAAATGACGGGGCGACCGGTCAGAGGAGTGTCATCGTGCATGGCGCGAGGGATTAGTCGCCTCGCCAAACTTGGGCAAGCTGTTCGCGAGCGCCCGTGCCGGTCTCAGCATGGCAGCGGGGCAAAGCACATGACGGCGGTGAAGCCGCCATGTGCCCTGCGACCCTGTGGGAAGCGCTCGCGCTCTGTGCGACCAGAAGGACCCCAGCGCTTTCCGGCCGCCGCCCTAGCCGTTTTCCGCCAATCCGTTTGTAAATTGATGTAAAGCGCACTCGTGCATGGCACCGCGGTCGTGCAATTGCGCACGGCGGTGAAAGGGCTACCGGCGGAATGGAAGTCAGTATGCGCATTGCCGTTGCAGACGATGACCGTGATTCCCGGGAGTTCGTTTCCGGACTGCTCACCAGGGCGGGTTACAACTGCGCCTGCTTTGCCGACGGGCGGGACCTTGTCGCCCATCTGCGGCGCGAAACCTACGACCTCCTGCTGCTGGACTGGAACATGCCCGGGATGACCGCGATCGACGTGATCGACTGGGTCCGCCAGACCATGGCCGAGCCGCCGAAAATCATCGTCCTGACCAGCCGCTCGGCCGAGCAGGACATTATCGAGGCACTGGATCGGGGCGCGGATGATTTTATCACCAAGCCTTCTGGGCCAGGCGTGATCCGGGCCCGGGTTGCGGCCAACCTTCGCAAAGCGGCCGCAGGCGAGGGCGAGGGCCGCCTGACAGTTTACGGCCGGTATTGCTTCGATGCGCTCGAAGAAACTGCCCGTTTCGACGGCCAGACCGTCAAGCTGACGGCCAAGGAATTTGCCCTGGCCCTGCTATTGTTCGACAATCTCCGGCGGCCCCTGTCGCGCACCTACATTCTCCAGAGGATATGGAACAATTCAGCGGACCTCGCCACGCGGACTCTGGACATGCACGTATCGAGGCTCCGCACGAAGCTGTGCCTGCGCCCTCAGAACGGCTACCAGCTTCAGACAGTCTTCGGCTATGGCTACCGGCTTGATGCACACTGTGACGAGAACCCGGTTGCGGTCTGACCTTATCCTGATCGGCTCTGCCGCGCTCGGTCTTTCGCTTGCGCCCGCTGAGGCAAGCGACGGGGCATCATCGCGTGACGACGTGATCTACACGATCAAACCGGGCGACACGCTGATTGATATCGGCCGGAAATACCTCATCTCCCCTCAGGCTTACCGCGCCGTCCAGCGGCACAATGCGATCCGGGACCCGTTGCGTCTTAGGCCGCAAACGCGGCTTGCCATTCCCGTGCAGTACCTCAAGGCGACCCTGCATGATGCCCAGGTCGTCGCCTTCAGGGGCACCGTGCAGGTGCTGCAAAAGGGCCAGGCCGCGCCCGTTCAACTGCAGATGCGGCTGGTCGAGGGCGCGACGATCGAGACCGGGAGTGACGGGTTCGTCACCCTGCAGCTGGCCAACGGATCGCGGATGTCGATGCCGTCAAATACCCGGCTTCGCATCGCCCGGATGCGCACTTACCGGATCAATCGCGGCGCCGACCTCGATTTCCAGGTCGAACGCGGCCGCGTGGAGACGAAGGCCGCACCGCTGGACAACCCGGCCAGCCGCTTCCGGATCCGCACCCCGGTAGCGGTCACAGCCGTGCGCGGCACCGTTTTCCGGGTGGGCTATTCGGGGCCGGGTGCGCCGTCGACTTCGGAAGTGGTCGAAGGAAAGGTGTCGGTCGATCACAGCGTCGTGCCCGCACAGGTGGATCTTGCCACCGGGTTCGGCGCTGCCGCCTCGCAGGATGGTGCGCTTGAGCGGGAAGAACTGCTGCCCGCACCAATGCTGGCGGGTTCGGCCAAACTGCAGCGTGACCCGGAGCTCACCTTCGCGCTGGTCCCGAGTGACGCGGCGCGCGGCTATCAGGTCCAGATCGCGCGGGACGCAGGGTTTGTTGACGTGCTGGCTGAAGGGCGCTCGAACACCCCTTCCCTCACTTTCGCGGACCTGCCCAACGGCACCTATTTCCTCCGCGCCATGGCGATCGCGCCGAGCGGCCTGGTGGGTCTGGCAGAAACGCACGCCTTCCTGCGCAACCGGGAGTCGGCCAGCGCCGCTGCCCTCCCCGGCCCCGAGCGCGCCTTCCGCTTCGACTGGAACCTGGGCGACGCCGGCCCGCCCGCTTACCGCCTGCAGATTTTCGCGGCTCAGAACCAGGCCGTTCCGGTGGTCGACGAGCCGGGCCTTACCGCACCGGGAATGACCGTAACCGCCCTTCCCAACGGGAAATATACTTGGCGTGTCGGCCAGGTCAGGGTTATCGACGGCACGCCTGAGGAATACTGGACACCGCTTGAAAGCTTCAGCATCGATTTCTGACCGCGGCGTGCTCTCGCGCTGGCAACTGGTCGGGGAATTGTGCGCCGTTTTCCTGATTGCGGCCTCGCTTGCGCTTGGCTCTGCATTTTCATCCGGCGGGCAGCAAGCGAGCAATCTGCTGTTCGACCAGCAGGCAGCCTGGTCAGCGCCTGCGATCGACGATCGCATCCTGCTGGTCACGATTGACGAGCGCAGTCTGGAAAGGGTCGGCAACTGGCCCTGGCCGAGACCTGTCCACGCCGCACTGATCGACCGCCTCAGCCCGGCGCGCGCGATCGGTTACGACGTCCTGTTCAACGAACCGACCACCCTTGCAGACGACACCGCCCTCGCGGGTGCCATCGCCCGCAGCAGGCGCGTGACCCTGCCTCTCTATCTCCTGGCCCCGGGGGCCAACGGCCGAGCGTATGATCTGGAAGGACCGCTGCGAGCACTGGCGCAGGCAGCGCGCGCGGTCGGCCATGTCAACATCGAGGTCGATGACGATGGCCTGGTGCGGCGGGTTGCGCTCATGGCTGGCGGACAAGCGCACTTCACCGCCGCGCTGCTGCGCACCATCAAGGCTGACGGGCCTGCGAGCCGAGGCGACCTCGCCATACCCTACAATCCTGCCGGGGCCTTTCCGGCGGTCCCTGCGGCGAGCGTGCTTGCGGGAGAGGTGCCCGGAGCACTCCTGGAGGGCCGCATCGTGCTGGTAGGGGCGACCGCGGCAGGATTGGGGGATAGCCAGGCCGTGCCGGGACCTGCGGGCAGCATCATGCCAGGGGTGGAAATCCAGGCCAACGTGCTGAACGCCCTGCTCAGCGGCTACCGGCTGCGCGATCTTGGACCGGGCACGGCCGCTCTTGTGGCAGTGGCCGTGCTGCTGGCCCTGATGCTGGTCTTCTGGCAGGCATCGCCGTCGGCGGCGTTCTGGGTGACCATCGGCACCGGCGTTGCGGTGGCTGTGCTTTCGGCCCTCTCTCTCGCTGTCTGGCACGTGTGGCTGAGCCCCGTCCCGCTCGCCGCCGGGCTGGTTGCTGCCTACCCCTTGTGGAGCTGGCGGCGCCTGAGCGCCCTGAACCGCTATATCACCCGAGAAACGCGCGCCTTGGCGGCGGAAGCGGAACCGGGCTACACCCACACCCGATCACTGGCCGGGTTCGATGCAATCGCGCTCGCGGCCAGCCGGCTTCACTCCGTCATCGGGGAATTGCAGGACCGGCGTCGGTTCCTGTCTGACGTGATCGAAAGCTCGCCCGATGCCCTGGCGGTGGTTGACCAGGGCGGCATCGTCCGGATGGCCAACCGCACTGCCAAGGAAATCCTGGGGGAAGACGTCGTCGGGACAGCGTCAGCCGAGCTGTTCATGGGCCTTTCGCCCGAGGCTTCGACCGGCGCGGAGGAATTCAATCTCGGCGAAGGCAAGACATACCTGCTCAAGGCAGCTCCGCTGGCCGGGGCGGGCGACGAACACGGTGCCCGGATCATCCGCCTTGCCGACATAACCGCGCGCCGCACCGCGGAGCGAGACCGCGAGGAAATGCTCGAGTTCCTGTCGCACGATATGCGGGCCCCCCAGGCGGCCATCGTCAACCTGGCCGAGGGCGCGCGCGAAGAGCCGGTCTCGGCCAGCCTGCTACGCCAGATTTCCGACAATGCGCGGTTCTCACTGAAGCTGGCGGACGACTTCGTTCAGCTCGCCCGCCTTTCCGCGGCCACGCCCGATCTCGAGGCGGTCGATCTGGCAGCCCTGGCGGAGGAAGCGGCTGATCGCGCCTACGCGGCTGCCAAAGCGCAATCCGTTTCAATCGAGGTAATGTGCCCGGAGGCAATCCCGCTGGTGATGGCCGATCCATGGCTGGTAATCCGCGTGCTGGGCAACCTGCTGGACAATGCCGTCAAATTCTCGCCGCCGGGGGGCACGGTCACCTGCATGATCTCGCAGCAGGTCGACACGGGCGCCTGCGGCCACCCGATCACCTGCAGCATCGTCGATCAGGGACCCGGAATCCCGGCCGAACGACAGCAATCCCTGTTCGAGCGGTTTGCACCCGTCGATCGGACACGGGGGCCAAGCGCGGGGCTCGGCCTGGTGTTTGTCAGGAAAGCGATCGATGCGATGGGCGCGGCGATTGAATGCCGCACCGGGCCGGACGGCACAACATTCGAGCTCCGCTTCCCCGCAGAGGTCCAGCCCCCCTTATCGTAAGCCGGCGAGCGACTGCGTGACGAGCGAAGCCAGGTCCTTGTCCGATGGCGATCCGCACCGCTTTACTTCGGCCGAGCCACGATAGGTAACCGCTCCCGTCTGCGTTTCGACCTGCGCGATCACCAGCCGGTAAATCGAATCCTTGCACAAATCGACCCGTCGTTTGCCGGGCGTACTGGCAACCTGGGCCGCGCTGGCGCCCGCGTCGGACCGGACCGCCACGTCATTCGGCCGGCGGGAGAGTGCCAGCTCGATCCGGATCGGCGCGGCGGGGTCTATCTCGTAACCCCGTGCACTAAGAGCGAGGCGCGCTTGCGCATCCACCTTTGTCAGCAGGGGGTCGGCGACAGCCGGGGCGGCAAAGCCCACCTTGCGCGCTGGTCCGCTGTCGTCCGGCGCAGCCAGCCCGGGACCGGCAAGGCAGAGCGCCATGCCAGTCAGGCCGACACCGGCAATCCCTCGCCTGAGCCTGTGCACGCTTGCCCCCCTTCGCTTGCCGGTCAAGCTGACCCGCTCAATCGGCCTGAATGTGCCGCATTTAGGCTGAACCCGGCCAGCCGGTCAAACCATGACCTGCTGCAGAAAACCAGGTCCCGTCAGTAGCTGCTGGTGGGCGCGGCGGTGGTGGACAGGGCTTGAATCGAACCGAAAAAATAACCTTTTGATATCAATCCTGTTCTTGGAACAAACGCAGGCCTTCCCCCACACTCTCCCCCACATTTTCGTTCATTTAACGGTGGTTCTGTTCAGCGTTTTGACCGGAAAGCTGAATAAATGGGTGGTTCGTGCTGCGCCTGATCGCAACATAATGGTACGGTCTGACGCTGTCCAATTGCGAGTTAGCGGCCTGGTCAGTTCAATGCCCGATGCCGCTCCACCAACCTATGCAAACTGGCTGTCGTGATGCGCGTTGCCTTGCCAATCTTGATGGTTTCGAGCTCGCCACTGGAGATCAGTTCGTAGAGCTTTGTGCGCCCGACGCCGATCATGCGTGCGGCATCATTGACCCGGACGCAGATCGGCTCGACTGTTCGTTGACCGCTCATTCAGCCAGATCTTCTTCGCGGTAGTGAACGGGATCGGCGATCCAGCGATTTATAGCAGACTCATGCCAGCCCGCGCCGTGGACACTAATTTTCACCTGCGTCGGGAAAGTGCCCTCTGCGATCTTGCGATAGATGGTGGAGCGGGAGAGACCGGTTCGGTCGAGCACGGTCTTCAGTCGGATAATGCGTTCGGTATTGGACATTGGGCGTTCTCACTTTGACATTGGCAGCCCCTCTACGGAACATAGTGAGAACTTTTCGACGTAACGCAAGAGGTCGAACGAGCGGAAATTCAGACGCATCCTTAGCGATTTGAGTTACTTGAAAGGATTCTGGACGGTTAAAGACTTTGTAGGATAAACGACATCGCCAGCTTCAGTTCTGAACATTATTCTGCGTTGGCCTGATATTGAGCCAGCCTTGCGCGAATGAGCGCATGCGACGACGGATTCCTGTGCCACCGGTGCCGGATTTCGCGCGAATCGAATTCAGAATCCGCCGCAATGGCGACCGTTGCCGATTTCGAGTTTGCATAAAGCGAGAAATTCATTTCCTGCCTAACCTGGCCACCCGAAATGGCCGAATCTGGGCCGGTTTCGGACCGTCCGGTCTGTGCGCTAAAACTAAAGAAAGACGCCATTCCTCGATAGGGCAAGATGACGATCTTAATCCCGTGGGCAGTCCCGCCTAAATGAGGCACCCGCCATCTGCGGCTGCTGACGCCATTGCTCGCAGAAAATCGTACCACGCGTCCATCCCTTCACCGGTGCGGGCGGAAACCAGCAAGACGAGCGCATTGGGGTTTACTGCGGAGATGTTTGCACGGCATGCGGCCTCGTCGAATCCAACATGCGGGGCGAGGTCGATCTTGTTGATCAACACCAGCTCTGCTGCGCGGAACATGTGCGGGTATTTGAGTGGCTTGTCCTCGCCCTCCGGGGTGGAGATAACGGCGACCTTCATCCGTTCACCCAGATCGAACATCGCCGGACAAACAAGATTGCCGACATTCTCGATCAGCAGCAACGAGCCGGATTTCGGTGCGAGTTCTTCAACAGCGCGGGCAACCATATCGGCTTCGAGGTGACAGCCGGCCCCAGTGTTGATCTGGATTGCACGGGCCCCCGCTTCGCGAATGCGCGTGGCGTCATTGGCCGTCTGTTGATCACCCTCGATAACGGCAATCGGCAGACTTCCTTCCAGCGCCCGGATCGTGGTTTCGAGCAAGGTCGTCTTGCCAGCCCCTGGCGAACTGACGAGATTGAGCGCGACAACACCGCGCCCTTCGAACCAGCCCCGGTTGCGAGCCGCCTGGCGATCATTCCGGTCAAGCACGGCGGTTTCCAGTGATACACGCGCCGCTTGTTCGCCGTGGTGGTGATGGTCATGCCCGTGATCATGATGGTGGTGATGATGGTGCCCGTGTGAATGATCATGATCGTGTGAATGAGTGTGATCGTGGGAGTGGTCATGATCGTGGGAGTGGTCATGATCGTGGGAATGGTCATCGCCGCTGCGAAGCAGCACTCGCTTTCCGGTTTCCGGGTCAATCATCGCGATCTCGTTGTCAGGATCGGTGCATCCGCAGGTGCCGCACATCAGGCCATTTCCTCCATATCGAAATCCTTGATGATGAACTGGTCGGTCTCGCCTTCCAGAAATTCGAGTGCAGCCTTCTCGAGCAGCGTACCTTCGCTCGCCACCTCGAATGAAAATCGGATCGCCTCGCGCTCTACGCAGGCATAGGGGCCGACTGCCAGGCGCACACGCGACACCCGCCGACCCTGCGCGTGATCACCAACAATGGCGACAATATTCCGGGCAAGAGACAGCTCGTGCATCAGGCCGCCCCCAACACGCCAGACAGGTTGGCGTAGATCGTGTGCAATCCCAGGCCAAGTGCCAGCACAGCCAACGACAGATTCAGCGCTCGATGAAGTCGCAAGGCAACACGCTCTGCATAGCCAAGCGGCCAGGAGGCGATAAAGCTGAGCGCAGCCATTCCTGCAATTGAGCCAACTCCGAACAGCAGGACATAGATAACCGCCAGCAGAGGATCACCAACCGAAGCGACTGCCAGGGTAAGCAGGGCAGCCGATCCTGCCGCGCCATGCACCAGCCCGACAGCCAGCGCTTTCAAGGGAAACTTGTGGGGGTGAGAGTGTTCGTGGCGGCTCGCATCATGGGGCGCCCGTTCGCCAAGATGGCTGTGAGCATGAAAATGACGTTCGCCATCGGAATGATCGTGCAGGTGGAAATGCACCCGTGCCTTGCGCATCCGCCAAAGTACATCACCCCCCAGCAGAATCAGCATGAAGCCAACGGCGCTCTCCAGAAGGGCTGCCGTGCGGCCTGTCAATGCCATGCCCAGCAGGATCACTGCAGAACAGATCGCGAGCAGGGTGAGCGTATGCCCTAGCCCCCACGCAGCACCCCGCAGCACCATCGACCGGCGCGAATTCCGTCCCGTGGCCATGGCACCGACTGCGGCGAGGTGATCGGGTTCGAGCGCATGGCCCATTCCGGCAAGGAAACCCAGGGCGATCAACGAGAGTTGCATGGCAGGTCTTCTCCCTCAGCAGATACGCGGCAGTTGCTCGCCGACCAGCATGTCGACGATCCGGCTTCCGCCGAACAGGCTATGCATGACCACGCGCGGGCTGCGCATCTCTGCCGCGCGCCCGATAATGGCTGCATCGCGCCCTGCCTCGGTTGAGCGCATGGCTGCCAGCGCAGCTTCCGCCTGCTCCTCTGGAACGAACAGCACCAGCGCCCCTTCATTGGCGAGATAGAGTGGATCAAGCCCGAGCAGTTCGCACACGCCCTTGACCTCGGCCCTCATTGGCAATCTGGCCTCGTCGATCTCGATCCCGATGGCCGAGGCTTGCGATATTTCGTTGAGTGCGCTGGCCAGGCCTCCTCTGGTGGCATCCCGCGCACAGCGCACACCCGGTGCGGCTTCGATCACCGCTTCCATCAGGTGATTGAGCGGGCGGCAATCCGAACGAATATCCGCCTCGAAAGCCATGTCTCCACGCGCGGCCAGAATGGCGGCGCCATGATCACCCAATACACCGTTGACCAGCGCGACATCGCCCGCGCGAACTTTCTCCGCGGCAAGTTCGCGTCCAGCAGGGATGACTCCCACTCCGGAAGTGGTGACGAAAAGCGTATCGGCAGCACCGCGCTCAACCACCTTGGTATCGCCGGTCACGATCCGCACACCGGCCTCGTCGGCCGCCCTACGCATGGCCGCTGCCACGCGGCGTAGCAAGGCGACTTCGGTGCCTTCCTCAATGATAAAGGCCGCCGACAGCCACAGCGGTTGCGCGCCGCCGACGGTAAGGTCGTTAACTGTGCCGCAAACCGCAATCTTGCCGATATCGCCACCGGGGAACTCGAGCGGCTGCACTACGAAACTGTCCGTGGTGAAGGCCAGCCGGGCACCCTCCACGGCCAACATTTCGTGGCTCAACCGCGCCTGGTCTTCCAACCCGTCGGGTTCGAAAACCGAGGTAAACACATCCTCGATCAGATCCCGCATGGCCTTGCCGCCACCGCCATGCGCCAGCGTCACCCGCTCCGCTCGCAGCCGTCCGTTGCCAGTGGGAGTTACAGCGTTCATTGCGCTGGCTCCGGCACCGCATCGATCCCGCCATACTGATAATAGGCGGCACATGCTCCTTCAGACGAAACCATCAGGGCACCCATCGGTGTTTCCGGTGTGCACGACCGACCGAACAGCTTGCACTGCCATGGCTTGATCGCGCCTTTCAGCACTTCGCCGCACTGGCAAGCCTTGGGATCCGGAATGCTAGGCGATGCAACGGCAAATTTTCGCTCAGCATCCCAGGCCGCATAGGCCTCGCGAATCTGGACGCCAGAATGGTCAATCGAGCCCAGCCCGCGCCATTCGAAGAATTCCCGCAGTTCGAATACTTCCGTAACCGCAGCCAGCGAAGCTTCATTGCCATGGCGTGGCACAATCCGGTCATACTGGTTTTCGATCTCCGCCCGGCCTTCGGCCATCTGCCGAAGCACCATCCAAACCGAATGCAATACGTCGAGCGGTTCGAAGCCGGCGACCACCAGCGGACGGTGGTAGTCGCGTGCGATGAAGTCATAGGGATCAGTGCCGATGACCATCGAGACATGGCCCGGCCCGAGAAAGCCATCGATCCCCATATCGGGTGAATCGAGGATCGCCTTGATCGTGGGGATGATGGTGATGTGGTTGCAGAACAGCGAGAAATTGCCGATCCCTTCTGCCTGGGCCTGCAGGATTGTCAGGGCTGTGGAGGGCATCGTCGTCTCGAAGCCGAGGCCGAAGAAAACCACTTCGCGGTCCGGGTTCGCACGGGCCAGCGCGAGGGCATCGAGTGGTGAATAGACCATCCGCACATCGGCCCCTTCGGCCTTTGCGCCTAGCAGGCTGAGCCGCGATCCCGGCACGCGCATGGCATCACCAAACGTAGTGAAGATCACCTCCGGCTTCATAGCCAGTTCCACGCAATCATCGACCCGGCCCATCGGCAACACGCAAACCGGACAGCCCGGCCCATGGGCAAACTCGATTTCCGGCGGAAGCATCTTCTCGATGCCGTATCGGAAGATCGAATGCGTGTGGCCGCCGCACACTTCCATGATGACGACCGGGCGATCGCGCCCGGCCATGATCTGTGCAGTCAGGGCCTCGATTTCCTTGAGCAGGACACCGGCGCGAACCGGATCGCGGAATTCGTCGACATACTTCATGCGCCTGCCTCCAGCGGTGCGGCCCGGTCATTGGCTAGCAGCGTGTGGGTCAGGTCCCAGAGGATGTGATAGGCCGCGAGGTGGCATTCCTGCACCCGGTGGATCGAGCCTGTTGGGACCACCAGCAGATGATCCAGTCCGGCGCGGGCCATCTCGCCCCCGTCACCACCCGCCAGGCCGATCGTGGCAATGCCCATCTCCCGCGCCTTGGCAAAAGCCCGGATGAGGTTTGCGGAATTGCCGCTGGTCGAAAAGCCGATCAGGCAATCACCGTGCCGCCCGTGGGCAATCAGCGGACGCACGAACACATGGTCCTGTCCGACATCATTACCGACTGCCGTCAGCATCGCGACATCGGCCGCGAGGTTGATCGCACCCAGCGCCGGCCTTCCGGCGGTCACTGGATGGAGAAACTCCACCGCGACATGCGCGGCATCACAGCTCGATCCGCCATTGCCCATGGCCAGCAGGCGTCCGCCCTGGCGATAGCTTGCGGCCAGCGTGGTCGCGGCGGCGACCAGTTCGTCTGCCTGTTCTGCAAAAAACTTGCCGAACACCTCAGTGTGGTCCCGAGCCTTGCTTTCAACCGAATGGCGCAGGCTTTGCGCCGAGGCACGGAGCTGTTCGCCACCTCTGCGCATATGCGGATAAAGCGCATTCAAGGCAGGGCCAGTGGTCACCACTGCGCGTCTCCCAACGCGCGATCGCCGTCGCGCATGGCTGCAAGTTCCTGCTGCGCCTCTCCCAGCTCGGTCAGGATGCGCAGTGTTTCGGCCGCCTGATCCTCGTCAATCTTGCTCATGGCAAATCCGACATGGATCAGCACCCATGTGCCGATCAGGTCTTCGACACTGCCTTCGCCAATAACGCAGGCGAGGTTGACCGGGCGCCGCACGCCGGAGACATTGGCCACGCCCAGCTTGCGCCCGGCATCGGTGATCTCCACGATCTGCCCCGGAATACCTAAGCACATACTTCTCTCCCATTTTCGGTTTCCGCGGTCGCTTCGTGCAAATGGGCCATGGCCACAGCGGCCTGCCCCAAAGCCAGACCGCCATCATTGGCGGGCACTCTCGAGTGGCTGAGGACGTTGAGCCCCAGCTGTTCCAATCCTTCATGGACCAGGCGGAACAGCGTGGCGTTCTGGAAACAGCCGCCAGACAGGGCCACAGTATCAGGGCCATCGTCTGCGGTCAGGCGCTGCGCCATGGCCACAACAGACCGTGCGAGGCCGCGATGGAACCGCGCGCACATCACCCCAACCGGCGTATTCAGCAGCAGGTCACCCAGCATCGCCCGCCACACGGCGAGCGGTTCAACATAGGGAAGCCCACGCCCGCCCAGCAACGGAATGGAAAAAGGATAGGCCAGATCGTCCGGCTCATTCAGCGCCGCCGGATCGATTGCTGCTTCCAGCAACATGGCTGCCTGTCCTTCATATTCCTGCCGATCCCAGGCGAGACCGCAGATCGCCGCTGCGGCATCGAACAACCGCCCGCATGAGGAAGAAAGTGGGCTATTGGTGCCGCTGGCGATCATCGCATCGATCGTGGATCGCGGCATGGCGGAAAGGCGGGCAAACAATGGCAGGTCAGCGAAATTCATCGCGAATTCGGCCCAGCCCATCTGCGCCATCAAATGGGCATAGGCATTGCGCCAGGGTTCGCGGATCGCCGCAGTCCCACCCGGTAGTGCGACCGGCTTGAGCATCCCGGCACGACGGTATCCGCGATAATCGCAGATCAGGAACTCACCGCCCCAGATCGTGCCGTCATCACCCAGGCCCAGACCGTCAAGCGCAATTCCCAGTGCAGGGGCGGCATCGAGCGAGCGGCCGTTTTCGGCCAGACAGGCGGCGATATGGGCGTGGTGATGCTGTACCGCGATCACCGGTCGTCCATCCGCGATTTCGCGCCCATGCTTGGTCGAAAGATATTCGGGATGCGCGTCCACCGCGATTGCCGCTGGCTGATGGTCGTAGAGCTGGGTATAAAGATCGAGGTTGCGGCGCACATCATCTTCGGTGGCCGCATCCTCCAGATCGCCCATGTGCTGGCTCAGCACAGCTTCGCCATCGCGCACCAGACAGAAGCTGTTCTTGAGCTCCGCACCCATGGCCAGCAGCGAGAGGTCGCGCGGAAAGCCGGTGGGCAAGTCGATAGCTCTGGGGGCGTAGCCGCGCGCGCGGCGCAGCAGCCGGACCCGGCCCAGATCGACCCGCGTAACGCTGTCGTCGATCCGGTTGGCAATGTGCCGGTCGTGCATCAGCGCAAATTCGGCAATGCCTTCCAGTTCGGCACGGGCCTGCTCGTTAGAGGTACATTGCGGGCGGCCTGAGAGATTGCCCGAAGTCATCACCACCGGGCGCTTCATCCGCCGCAACAGCAGGTGATGCAGCGGGGTGTGAGGCAGCATGAAGCCGATCCGGTCCAGCCCCGGCGCCACCGCTTCAGCCAGCGGCTCCCCCGATGCGCGCAGCAACACGATCGGCGCTTCAGGCGATGCCAGCAGTTCGGCTTCCTGATCCGAGAATTCGGCATAACGGCGGATAACGTCCAGATCGCGCGCCATCAGGGCAAAGGCCTTGCCCCTGCGCCGTTTTCGCATACGCAGATCGGCCACCACCTCCGCGCGGGTGGCATCACAGGCGAGATGAAAGCCGCCAAGCCCCTTGATGGCGACGATATGCCCGTTCATCAGCATGCCGCCTGCGGCATCCACGTCGTCCATCATCGAAAAGGCTTCGTGATTAACAGTACCGGGGCCAAGGCGCTCGATCCATGCGCGCGGTCCGCAAACATGGCACGCGATAGGTTGGGCATGGAAGCGCCGGTCTGTCGGATCGGAATATTGCTCTCCGCATTCCGGGCACATCGCGAAACCTCTCATGGTCGTGCGGGCACGATCATAGGGGCCGGTCTCGATAATCGAGAAACGCGGCCCGCATTCGGTACAATTGGTAAAGGGGTAGCGATAGCGACGCTCGAAAGGATCGCGCACTTCTTCAAGGCAGGCGGAGCAGATTGCCGCATCGGGCGTTACAGCCCCGCGCATGCCGTCACCTTCCGATGCACCGATAACGAAGCTCTCGGGCCGCACAGCATCAATTGCCACGCGTTCTATCGCATCAATCCGCGCCAATGCAGGCAGCGCCGCGCGCAGTTCGCTTTCAAAGCGCGACACCGCTTCGCCCCAAAGGCGAATTTCAACCCCGCTGCTGGTGTTGCGCACATCACCGGTTAGCTCAAGCTCGCGTGCAACCCGCCATACAGTGGGCCGGAAGCCTACGCCCTGCACCTGGCCGCGTACCAAAAGGCGTTCGCCGGTCACCGCGCCAGATTCCACAAAAGGACGCGATTGTTGCCGCTATCGGCAACCGCCACCAGATCACCCAGCGCTGACAGGCCATAGGGCCAGCACAGGCTGTCTCGTTCGGGCATGCCCCAGCGATTGTCGCCCTTGCTGGCGAAGTCCGGCTGACCACAAAGCTGGTTCGCCGCAATGCCGGTGGCGCTGTCTGCCCAGCCGAGCAGACGCGAGTTCGCGGTATCGGCCACAATCAGCTGGCCACCGGCTTCAACCGTCGCATAGGGCATGTTCACACTGGCCGCGCTGGGATAGTAGGAGGACATATTGTGATCGCAATGTGCGGTGTCCCGCTGTCCCAGAATTGCGTCGCAAGGCGAGCCATTGTGCTCTGGAAATCCACGCCACAGCATCACACGGTTGTTGCCGCTGTCTGCCAGCGCGAGATGGCCATTCCACCAGCAGGCTCCATGCGGCCACCGCATCGACATCGCCGTGACTTCGCCGCCCGCGTTCTCGTCGCGCGTAGAGAAGTCATGCTGGCCCAGCACCAGATCGGCTGGCTGGCCGGTTTCTGAAGGATCGCTCCAAACGAGCAGGCGGCGGTTGCCGCTGTCGCATACGACCAGTCTGCCGGCCACTTCGGCCACGCCATAGGGCCAGTGCAGGCTGGCCGAGGTTGGACGGTCAGCGCCGCGATTGGCCAGAACGGATTCACTATCCTCCTGACCCAGCACCAGATCGGCTGGCTGGCCATTGCCTGTTGGCACTTCGCGCCAGATCAGCACGCGGTGGTTCCAGGCATCAGCCACGGCCAATCCGCCGCGCCATGCGCACAGGCCAGTCGGCACATTGAGCGTAGCAGGACCGGGAGGCCCCTTGGCGTTGCGGCCTTCGCGGCAGAAACTCGGTTGGCCGATCAGAATATCGGCAGGCTCATTGTCCGATTGTGGGATCTTTCGCCATCCCAGCAGCCGATGATGCCCGGTATCCGCGACCCACAATGTTCCATCAGGATGCAGGCAGACACCGCGCGGCCCGAACAGGCTTGCAGCGGCGGGAGATAGCGGCGTTGCAACGTCGCCCGGCGACCAGCCGAGTACCACGCGCGGCCCGCCTTCTTCCAGCAGCGGTGCCCCCGCGATTTGCGTCCCTTCGGCTTTGACCGGACGGAAGGAGGGCGCGAGCGATACTTTCATCGCGTCAGCCTCAGTTCGATGGCATCCCCTCGGACGCGTACGGCATGGGGTTGCAATTGCACTTCTGGTGCCGTCAGGCATTCACCGCTTTCGAGCGCATAACGGAAACCATGATGCGGGCAGGTGATGAAGCCATCGGCAATTTCCGCCTGGTCCATCGGCATGCCAAGATGCGCACAGGCGTTCTCGAAACAGGTAACCTTGTCCCCGAATCGCGAAAGCAGCAGCGAACGCCCTTCCAGCTCCAGGACAGAAGTCGTCCCGTCGGGCAATTCAGTTAGTTGCAGAGCATGGAGCCAGCCTTCATGCTCATGCGCGGCGAAGGGAGAAGTGAAATGCACCGTATCACCACCGCCGCCGCCCAGCCCCTTGGCCTGCTTGACTTCGCGGATTTCGGGCACTTGCTCTGTGATTGCTTTCTTTACCCCGGCATAGAAAGTCAGCGCCGAAGCGGGACATCCATCACAGGCCCCCAGAAAACGCACCACTGCCTTGTCGCCAGATACTTCGACCAGTTCGGCATCGCCGCCATGGCCGGCCAGCGTCGGGCGCACCGTGGCAAGCGCGGCATCGACCCGCTCGAACAGGCTGGCTTTGAGGATGCCATGGCGGCGGAGCACGCAATAGACCACCTCGTCCGCCGCCGCCTGACGCAAGGCCTCGGCTGCGCCGGGCAGCTCACGCAGCGAACGGATCAGGCGACGGAAGGCTTCGGCATTGAGCGCATCAAGCGCCGCTGCCCGTGCCTGCGCACCATTACGTGCACCTTCTTCCCAGTTCTCTGCCAGCGCTTCCAGCGCGGTCAGATCCCCCAGCAGGCGGGAAAGCGTTGGCTCGGGCCGCTGGGGATCCGCCTCTGACATCGGATCAGGCGTACTTGATGTTCCGGTAGAGGTAAGGCTGAAGCAAGCCGCCCACCAGGCCCCCGGCAATCGCCGCTACCCAAAGTGGTGCAACCATGCCAACCAATACAGTTGCAACGGTAGCTGCGGCAGCCCCGGTCACAAGTAGACGGATGGCGAGGGCCGTATCCTGGAACAGCTTGCCCTGAAAAAACAACTTGGTTGAACTGAAAACCATATCAAACATGGTAGTCTCCCTCAGGCCGATTGCATGAAAAACAGCACGGCGAGTCCCATGACTACACCGGGAACTCCGGCGAGCAGGCCGTATAGCCCGCCCAGTTGGGCTGCCAGTTGCTTGCCCAGCGCAGCCCCGCCAATCTTCAGGCCCGAGAGCGCGCCGCCGACAAGAGCCCCTGCTATTCCGGCCACCAGGGCCAGCAGTAAAATTACGAGCAAATTCACCTCCATTGTTCTCTAAAATCCGCCGTTGGCGCGCGAGGGTTCGCCGCGCACTGCCATTTCAAGTTCGATGATTGTTTGCGCCGCGCTCTCGGCCCGGTCCTGCGCTCCGGCAGCGGCAAATATTTCGCGCGCTTCGCGCAGAAGCTTGATCGCCTGCGCGATGTTGCGTGGATTGCCCGCTTCTCCGTCTTGCGGATCGTCAGGGAGGTTGCAAAGGCAATTGGCCTTGTTCGCTATGGTGTTGGCATATTCAAGCGGAGTGTTGTCCCGCTGGCGCACCTTCAACGCCTCGTCATAGGCTTCCAGCGCGCGGAAACCGTTCTCGACCCGGTGGCTCGATGATGCATATTGCAGCGCATTGCCCAGATTGTTCTGAAGCATTGCATATTCCATCGGCTGATCGATCAGATTGACCGCCGAAAGTCCTTCTTCAAATGATTGCACCGCCAGCGCTTCGCTGATCTTGCCGCTATCGCTCGTAATCGGAACGGAGAGGAAGGCGGTCGCCAGATTGTTGTTCAGAATGGCATATTCGCGTGGATGACGCAGCTTGTTGAACGTCCGCAGCGATCGCTGATAGGCGGATATTGCATCTGTAATTCGCGCCATGCCTGCGCCTGCAAGCGTCTGCAGGGCGAGGCCAAGGTTCATTTCCGCTTCAGCCAGCTCTTCGCCGCTGCCGCCCTCTGCCAAAACCGATATTGCCTGTTTCAGCAGGTCACGAGCCTGTTCGATCGGTGCGGCAATTTCGGAGGGTATTGCCATCAACGCCGTGGCCATTCGCGCACGAATCCGGGCAGTCAGCAGTGCATCCTGGTCTCCGCACTGATGGATTGCCTGTTCATAGAGTTCGATGGCTGCCAGCAGGTCGTCGGCTTCCTTCGGCCGCTGTTGAAGACCCATGGCAATTTCCATGAGCATTTCGGCTTTCTCGATAACCGAAGCGTCACTTTCCTCCACCACCTTCAAGGCGGCCGCCAGCTGATCCTCTGTGCGACTGAGCGCAACCATCCCGACTCTCCCCGGCCTCCCCTTGATCGGATTCGGGCCTTGCAGCTCTTAAAACGAGCGCCGGATGAATTGTCTATCAGTTTTTCGTTATGTAAACTTAGTTATCAGTTACGGGAAGGTCCGCAAGAAGCGCCGCGTCTCCGCTTGACCATCTTACGGGGACGTCCTGCGCCTCGAAGTCGGCGAGGCCATGCGCCTCGAACACATCGAAAGCGCCAACCACCCGATCGCCTTGAGCATTGCGTTGTTTCAACAGCGCTCCTCCGGCCGCCGCGTGAAAGACCGGCAAAATCCGCAAGGTCGCGCCATCGATCAGCACCGCAACTGCATCGATGCCCGAGAAATAGGTAGCGACCAGGCCTGCGGGAAACCGGATCGTCCCGCGCGCGACGGAGATGGTGTGCTCCATGACTTAAGCCTCGGGGGCGATGACGAGCCGCGCCGCGATCTTGGCCGCCACCTTCTCGACCGCTGCAACTACCGGCCCGGAAAGCTCGGTGGCATAGTCCAGCGTCTGCGCTTCGATCAGATAGACTTGCACATCAGAAGGGAAGTCATCGCCAAAGATCTTGCGTCCCACAAACAGGGCGTTGTCCCAACGGAACGCGTGAAGACCCACGCCATGGACCGGTTCTGCCGCCAGCACATCGCCGGGAACCTCGTAGATAGCCCCCGGCTTGCCTTCGGGCTCCCTTGCATCGATCACGATAAGCTGCTGCGCCCCGCGCGCACGGTACATCACTGCCATCCCATCAGTGCCGGCATCCAGCAGCTCTACATCAGACGGCAAATCTTCAGCAGCAAGCCGGGCGATGACGGCCGGACCAGCCCCGTCATCACCGCGATTGATATTGCCGCAGCCAATGATCGCAGTGGCAGGTGCGTCTAAATTCGCCACAGGCGGCACGACCACTCGGGTTCAACCGGCAGCATAAGTTCAGGCAGATCACAGAAGCGGCGCTTGATAAGGTAATACATGCAGGTTTCGCAGGGCTGTTCCAGTTCATCAGCCGTGATGGTGTGATCTGTAAAGCCAGCAACCACAAGCTTGGAAGCAAGATCCTTGCCTTCCGATTGCAGGCGGGACACGATCGCGTTGACCTGCGCAGAGTCTTCGGCTCTGGGGAAGACTTCGGTTTCAAGGCCGCCAGCCAGAAGACCCGCGATTTCCTGCCGTAGGGTTTCGTCTGCATCAGTGGCCATGCGCAACTCCTTCAAATGCGCCAGAGGCGGCACCACCATTCGGGCTCGGCGGGCAAGCTTAGCTCCGGCAGGTCACACCAGCGCCTGTGGACCAGATAATACATGCATTCCTGACAGCGCATCTCGTCTGCCCCGTATGGGCGAAGCAACCAGCCGGAAATGTCGAGCTTGGCCCTTAGATCATCCGGGTCGAGCGCCCTTAACTCATCAAGAATACCTGAAAATTCGCGGTCCGTTTCGGGGAATGGCTCTACCTGCGTTTCCAGCCCTTCGTTGAGATAATCCTCGATCATGCGCAGAAGTGTCGCATGATCGGCCTCCGAAGGCACCACGCCATACCGGGACAAGAGCCATTCGCGCTGGCGCTGCAATTCGGTGTTGTCGCCAGTCATTCCGGCGCATTCTCCCAACGGGTTGTTATTCTATTCGCAGCCTCGGGTGGGAGACATCTTGCAGCGTCCTCCCACCCGGCGACCCGATATCAAGCTGTGCGGAAGCGGGCCAGTTCCTCGCCCGTTTTCGCATCGTGTGCGTGGACCGTGCAAACCAGGCAGCTGTCGTAGGAACGGCAAACATGCCCGACTTCAACCGGATCGGAAGTATTTGCAATCGGGGTGCCGATGAGTGCCTCCTCGATCGGCCCCAACTCGCCATTGCTCGCCCGCGGACCAACGTTCCAGGTGGTCGGAGCAATGATCTGGTAGTTGTGGATTTTGCCATCGCGCACGTCGATCCAGTGGCACAAGGCACCGCGCGCAGCCTCGGTCGCGCCCCATCCCTGGCCATCGCGCTCGGTCGGCTTGATGTACCACTCGTCATTGAGGCGGAACTCGCGCAGAATTCGCTCGGATTCCCGATAGAGTTTGCACAGTTCGTGCAGACGGGCGAAGTGACGCAGGTAGATCGAAGCGCCGCCCAGCTTGCGATACATGTCGAGCACCAGGCCATCACTGTGCTGCCAACTCTCGCCGTGATCGCCACCTGCTATCAGCTGGCGAGCCAGCGGCCCTGCTTCAAGACGTCCGTTGTCGCTGTGGCGGACAGCGGTTGACCAGCTGTACTTTCCGTCTGTGTCGATGTCGTTCTTGGCTACCGGATTGGTTGTCCGGTCGAACGGATGGAGGCCGTCACCTTCATCGTACCAGGCATGCTGCATGTCCTCACGGGTGTTGCCCTGATCCATGAGCTTGAAAGTGTCGCTGGCACCATCGAACACGCCCGACTTCATGATGACCGCGCCATTGCGACCTTCAATCGTCGGATTGTTGTAACGGTCTTCATGGGGGAGATAGCCCCAGGAGATGAACTTGCCGTGGCCCTTGCCATATTTGTCGAGCCCGATATCGAGCGACATGCGGATGAACATGCCAAGGTCCGAATTGGCATGCTCGGGCTTTTCGTCCAGCCACGCCATCAGGTCGTCATAAGTCCTGATTTCCTCATAGCGCTCCATCGAGCATCCAAGGAACAGCGGTTCGATCCAGTTGCGGCGGAAATGCTCCAGGATCGACCATGCGCGGGTCACGTCGGTCAGAGTCGGGGCGCACATCACGCCGCCGGGAACCATGAAGGAAGAATGCGGCCACTGCCCGCCAAGCAGGGCATAGATTTCTACCGGGCGGCCCGAAATGGTCACACCCGCTTCATAGGAGGTCCCTGTGAAGGGCGCATAGCGCTTCACCGCTTCTTCGTAGAACTTGGACTTCGCATAGTTCTGGTTGGTGTAGTCGATCATGAACAGGCCATAATGATGGCGCGGGATCGACTGGATGGTTTCGACGATTTGCCCGAGGTTGCGGGCGAGAATGGCGTTGCGCGGAACGGTCGTACCCCAGGCAGTGTCAAGCGCCCATGCCGCACAGGAAAGGTGCGAGGCACCGCAGATTCCGCAAGCACGAGGCGTAACGACAAGCCCGGCCTGTGGATCCTTGTTCTTGAGGATGACCTCGAAGCCGCGGAACATTTCCGCTTGCGTCCATGCATTGGTGACGATCCCGTTCTCGATGTCGACACGGACATCAAGGTCGCCCTCCACCCGGCCAACGGGCGAGATGTCGAGGGTTTGTGTAGCTGCCATTGTAATTCTCCCGAAATTCTGTGTGCGGCGCGCTTCGCTGCGCGCCATGAACCCTCATGAATCAGACGACGAAGATATCCTCTTCGGCCCACGCCGGAGCCGCACCCTTGGCGGCAGCTGTGAGCTTGACGTAGCCGGTACGATCAACCCCTAGCGGAAGATCCTTCGGCACGCCCATCACAGTCTGGGTCTTGAAGACAGTTCCTGGGGCGAGATCGAAGAAGGGGAATTCCGGTTCCGTACAGCCAAGGCAGGGCATGCCAGCACGGGTCTTGGACGAAACGCGGTTCCACAGAATGCGGTTGCAGGGGCTGTGAGTCATCGGGCCGCGGCACCCCAGATCGTAATAGAGGCAGCCCTTGCGCTGACCGAAGGCCGTGGTCGAGACCTTGTAGGCGAAGTGCATGTTGCGGGTGCAGCCCGTCTGCGTGAAGCTGGAGAAGAAGGTCTTTGGCCGATGGAATTCGTCCAGCGTCAGGTCGCCCGCGCGGCCCGTGGCAACGGCGACAAGGATCTGCGTTACCCAGTCAGGGTGAGCGGGGCAGCCGGGAATATTGATGACCGGAAGGCCAGCCTGAGACGTGAAGCCTTCGCCCAGCGCTCCACCCTTGGCCCGCTTGAGGAACTGCAAGCCTTCGCTTTCAGACGGATTGGGAGCCGTTGCCGGGATGCCGCCCCAGGTGGCGCAATCGCCAATAGCCACAACAAATTGCGCCTTGGCAGAAAGATCTGCCACCCAGTCTTTCATCGGACGACCGCAGAAGCGATTCCATTCGCCCGTACCGTTGGGCGCATTGATGACGCTGCCTTCGAACACGAAAATGTCGAGCGGAATTTCGCCGGAAAGGCACTTTTCCATCATGACTTTGACATTCTCACCCAGCTCGAGGCCAAGCGAGGGATGCCAAAGGACATTGATGCCAAAATCCGTCACCAGATCGCATGCGCTGGGCTCCTCGGCATTAAGGAAGGACATGGTGTTGCCAGAGCACGCACCGCCTTGAAGCCACAACAGATTCGCCATTTCTCAGTCTCCCAACTTCCCGGCGGAGTGCCCGACCGGCCAAATGCCCCTGCGGGCCATGGGAGGACATTAAGCATGATTCGTGCCAGAAAAATACTAAAGCATTTTCAATATCGTATGGCGAAGCCCTTATTTTCGGCGAAGAAAATGCAAAGAAACTTTGCACGCACTCCTTGAAACATTCTTTGCAGTCGGAGCCGCAGGAGGTGCGTATGCCAACCGTTCAGGCTAGCCGTGCCGGTTGCCGCAGACCGGGCATTCAACTTCGCCGAACGCCGAATACCAGATGCCTTTGCAGCGCCCGCACCAATGGCCATGCGCACCAGAAAGTCCTGCACCCGCTGTTCGCGTCAGCTTTGTCGAGCCGAGGTCTTGTGGCGCCTCTTGCCCCGGATAGGGCATGCGGGAAAAACGCAAGCGAACAACATTGTCCCGGTCTGCCATTTCACTGCCACTCCCGTTCCTGCTCCTGCTCCTGCATGAGACCACCGTCAGCCATCATGCAGACCGTAGCGCTTGATCTTGTTGGCCAGGCCCACGCGGGATAGCCCCAGCGCGTCGGCAGCCTTGCTCTGGTTCCAGCGAAAACGGGTGAGTGCACCTACCACGACCCGTTGCTCCAGACGCTCGACCATCTCCTTGAGTGTGCCGCCTTCCATTTCCGCCTGCTGGCCGACATCCGGGGCAACAACGAGATTATCAAACACGGCCGAGAGGTTACGCTCTGTAATGTAACCACCATTTTCAGCCAGCGCCACCGCGCGCCTGATCTCGCTTTCCAGTTCCCGGACATTGCCTGGGTATTGATGAGCCTGCAGCCTGTCGAGCGCACTCTGCGTAATGCCAATTACCCTGCGGCCGACTACTCCGGCATATTTCTCGATGAAGAAATCTGTAAGAACAGGAATATCCTCCCGCCTGTCCCGCAGCGCCGGGATGCTCAGCGAAAAGCCCTTGAGACGATAATACAGGTCACGCCGAAATTCGCCTTTTTCGACCATTTCCAGAAGCGGCCGGTTCGACGCCGCAATGATCCGGACATTGGCATGCAACAACTTGTCCGACCCTAGCGGTTTAACCTCGCCATTCTGAAGGAAGCGCAGCAGGCTGACCTGGAAACTCGGCGAAACATCTGAAATTTCGTCAAGGAACACCGTTCCGCCATCTGCGGCACGGAACAGCCCAAGCCGGTCTGCGGTGGCTCCGGTGTAAGCCCCCCGCACATGTCCGAACAATTCGGAATGGAGCGTGGAATCCAGCATACCGCCGCAATTCTGTACATGGATCGGAGAATCGACACGTGTAGAGTTGAAATGGATCGCTCGCGCCAGCAGTTCCTTGCCCGTCCCGGTGTCGCCCTCGATGAGGACTGGCAGATCGGTGACTGCCGCCTTGCGCGCTTCAACGATCAAATCAGCCATCTTGGCGCTGGCATAAACGAGCTTCTCGAATTGCGAGTAACCGCCCTTGACTGACATATCCACGCGTTCCTCGAAGATCTGGTCATCGACCGAAATCTTCAGTTCACGCGAAAGAAGGCGATGCCGTCGCGAAAGTTCGTTCATTTCCAGGCTGCGCTTTACCATGAGCGCAATCTGATGAGGTGTTAGCGGCTTGAACAGATAGAGATAGGCGGCAGAGCGACGGACTGCCTCGCTGTCAGCATCGTCGCGATTCTGCGAAGAGACCGCAATTCGACAAACCCCCGGATGTGAAACGCGCGCGCGTGTCAGTATGTTGTCCTGGGCATCGTCCACCGTGTCGAGATCGCAAAGCAAGAGGTGTACTTCGATGTCGTTGAGCCGCTCCTGCGCGGTCTTGCCGTCCTCAGCTATGACCAGCCGGTAATCAGCCCGCTCCTTCAGCCCAGCTCGCGCCGCGCTGATCAGCGCATCGTCGCGCGAAACAACAAGGATCGTCAATTCCCCGGCCAAATGCACCTCCCAACATGCAGCGGACCGCAACTGCTACCGCCAGTCGCGCCCGATGTGCAAGGAAAGTTTGCATTTCGCCTGCCAACTTAACAATGAGATGAGCTTGTGGGCTGGTCACAGGCGTTGTCGCGTGCGCAATTTCCGCGTGAATGCAGCTAATCGCCGCCCAGAACCCGCTTTTTGAGCGAATGGAGCGCAAACCACACGCATCCCAGGACCGGCAGCACCAGCAAAGCGATCGCAACTTCCGGATCAACCCAGTCAAAGTGATGGGACGCACCCTTTATGGCATACCCTAGCAGGCCGATGGCATAATAACTCACGGCCACTACGGAGAGGCCCTCGACGATCTGCTGCAAGCGCACTTGCATCGTCGTGCTGCGCTCCATCGATCGAAGCAGTTTCGCGTTCTGGTTCTCGATCCGCGTCTCGATGCGGGCGCGCAGCAGTTCGGAGATTTGGCGCGCACGCCGTGTCAGCTGACGTTCGCGCTCAGTCAAGGCGGCGCAGGTGCGCGCTGCCGGCAGGAAGCGGCGTTCAGTGAAGTCGACGAGCGAAGCGAACCCACGGATCGGTTCCGGAGCAAGTTGTGCGAGCCTCTCTTCCACCAGACGCGAATAGGCTGCGGTAGCGTTCATGCGATAGTCGATTGACGTGGCAATGGTCGAAAGTTCCAGGCTGAGGTCAGACAATTGCGCCAGCAAATCATCGTCAGAGGCCGCCGAGGAAGTGACGGCCTTGGCCAGTGCGGCCAATTCGCGTTCGGCCGCGTCCAGCCTTGGCCAGGCCTCTTGCGCCACCGGCAGCCCCAAGAGCGCCTTGTTGCGGTAATTCCCAAGCTCCTGCAATTGCTGCAGTTGCCGGGTGAGATCACTCCGGTCGACTTCCCCGGCTGACACCACAAGGCGCCCCCGGCCATCGGGGTGAATGCGAAAATCCGACCAGATACGCACTCCCCCGGAGAGGCCGCACGACACAAGCTCGCTGCGGTTGAAATCAACCGCGGGCAATGCCCTTTCGACTTCGGCTTCGTCGCCACCAACCCAGATCGATGTCGCGCGAATGATTGCGCCCGGCAGGGTTTCCGCCCAGTCAATGGCCTCGCCCACCGAAGAGTCCAGTCCGGGGGCGAGCAAAACTTCGATGGCGCGTCCCGGACAAAACACTGTCAGCGTCGAACCTTCGCTCTGTCGCTCCCATGTAAAGGAGACGTCGCCGGAGAGTGCACCTGACAGGTGGCGCGGATTCTCTTCATCCGATTGGCTTCCGCACAGAGCGGACAAGACTGAGCGCTCCGCCTCACGCTCGCCAGGCCCAACCTCAAGCACCCACTGGAACACTGCGACCGGCAGTTGCAACAGCGGCCAGCGACGCAAATGCATTTCGCTGACAACTTGCCGCCGCACCTCATGTTCTCGCATAGCCTCATTCCCTGCCAGTGGATTCCGGGCCAGACCTATTCAAACAAGCGCGAAGCCGCAATGCCGGTAAAATCGATCTCGGCTAGCTGCCATCGGACATGGCCGCAACGAAGGGCAGCTATCCCTCGTTCACTCCCCAAAACCTGCCGTTCCGGACCGTCCGACGTTGCTGCCAGATCGAGCCTACTGATCCGATGTCCGCTTTCAGGCGATCGTCGTTGAACCTTCGATGGCTGGATGTGGGGCGCAAAGCTGACGCGAGCAATCAACTCCATTTCACAGGGACCGGAGCCGCTTTCTTTTGTCGCTCAGTCAGACTGCTCTGCCTCGAACGCCCGCTTGCCCTTGCGCCGGAACAGCACCAGCGCCTGCGCACCATCCGGCCCGCGCAGCTTGGCGGCGACGGTGAGGAATGCGCCGTAGAGGGCGGCGCGATCATCATCGGTCAGCTCTACCAGATCGGCCTTGGCAACCAAGCCGCCCAGTTCGATCAGTTGCCGGGTTCGTTCGCGTCGTTTGACCTGCCATTCGCGCATGTCGGTTCGTGCCTTTGCTGCCTCAAGCCGATGCCGCGCCGCCATCGAGCGGGAGAGTGCCTTCCGGCTGCTGCCGAGGTCCGCTCGCAGTGTTGCGTTGCTTGCCCTGAAAGAAGGCCGCGCCGCGCTTGCGCCAGCCCTCGCTTATAGCCTTGTCGTTGTTGTCGACAGCCTCGAGCAGCGCGCCCGCCAGCACATCCGCATCGAGTGCGTCGGCTCCGGTTGCCGTGACCAGCGCGCCGAGGTCGCGCACGCGGCGTTCCTTCATCTGCTTGGCCTTGTCGGCGAGGGCCTTGAGCTCCGAATCAAAATCGCGGGGTTTGCGCATGGGATATCTCCATCGTTGGTGTGATGGAGACATGATAATCGGTGAGCTATCTCAATGCAGTAAGGTCGCCGGGACAGTGTGATACCGCCTAGTCCCGATCAGGATTTTATCATGAGAGGGCGCGCTTATACGTCGTGCCGACGTGGCGTTTGCGGTGTAACTGGATTGCCGACATGGCAATCTTTCATTTCAGCGCGAAGGTCATCGGAAGGTCGAGCGGACGCAGTGCCGTGGCGGCTGCGGCCTATCGTGCGGGCGAGCAACTGCACGATGAGCGGATCGACAGAACCCACGATTTCACCAACAAGGCAGGCGTTCTTCATTCCGAAGTGATGCTGCCCAAAGGCGCACCCGAAGCCCTCGCCGACCGCGCCACTTTGTGGAACGCGGTCGAAGCTGCGGAGAAGCGCAAGGATGCGCAGCTTGCCCGCGAGGTCGAGTTCGCCCTGCCCCGCGAACTGTCGAAGAAAGACAACATCAGGCTGGCGCGCGAGTTCGTGAAGGCTGAATTCGTCGAAAAAGGCATGATCGCCGATCTCAATGTCCATTGGGATATTGGCGAGGACGGCAAAGCCAAGCCGCACGCCCACGTCATGCTGACCATGCGCGAGGTTACCAAGGATGGCTTTGGCGCAAAAGTCCGCGACTGGAACAAGACCGCGCTGATCGAGCAGTGGCGCGAGCGCTGGGCCGATCATGTCAACCGCGCGCTGGCGGAACGCGACATCGATACGCGGATCGATCATCGCAGCCTGGAAGCGCAGGGCATTGCGCTGGAACCGCAGGACAAGATCGGTCCCGCCGCCTCGCGCATTGGCGGACGCGGTCTGGAAGCCGAGCGGATTGAGGAACACCGCGCCATCGCCCAGCGCAATGGCGAACGCATAATCGCCAATCCCTCGCTGGCCTTGGATGCGATCACGCACCAGCAAGCCACCTTCACCAGGCGCGACCTTGCCGCCTTTGTTCACCGGCATAGCGACGGGAAGGAGCAGTTTGACGCCGCCTACAATGCCGTGCGCGCGGCGCCCGAGCTGATCGCATTGGGCAAGGATGGACGCGGGCAAGACCGCTTCACTTCGCGGGCGATGATCGAGACCGAACAGCGCCTGCATTGCGCTGCCGACGCGATGGCGCAACGCGCTGGTCACGCCGTAAATGATGTGCAGCGGAACGCCGCGTTTGCAAGCGCCGCGAAGCGCGGTCTGGTGCTGTCAGGCGAGCAGAAATCCGCCTTCGAGTATGTCACCAAGAAGGGTGGCCTTGCCGTGATCGTTGGCTATGCCGGGACCGGCAAAAGCGCGATGCTGGGCGTGGCGCGCGAGGCATGGGAAAGCGCGGGCTACAATGTGCGTGGCGCAGCCCTGTCCGGCATTACCGCCGAGGGTCTGGAAAACGGCTCCGGCATCGCATCGCGCACCATCGCCAGCCTTGAGCATCAATGGGGCAAAGGGTGCGAGCAGCTGACTGCCAAGGATGTGCTCGTCATTGACGAAGCGGGTATGGTCGGCACGCGCCAGATGGAGCGCGTGCTGTCCCATGCCGCAAAGTCCAGTGCGAAACTTGTCCTAGTCGGTGACCAGCAACAGCTCCAGGCCATCGAGGCAGGTGCAGCATTCCGGGCAATCCACGAGCGCCACGGCGGGGTCGAGATCAGCGAGGTTCGCCGTCAGCTATCGGCATGGCAGCAGGATACGACCAGGCAGCTCGCCACGGGCCGCACGGGCGAAGCGATCCGCACCTACGAAGAGCGCGGCATGGTCTATGCCACCGACACCCGCGAGGTCGCACGGACAGAGCTTGTCGAGCGTTGGGATCGCGAGCGGCAGGACAGCCCAGACGAAAGACGGATCATCCTTACCCACACCAATGACGAGGTCCGCGAGCTCAACCAGATGGCGCGCGAGAAAATGCGCGTGGCTGGCGCGCTAGGTGCCGATGCCACGATCAAGGCCGCACGCGGCGAACGGAAATTTGCATCGGGGGACCGCATCATCTTCCTGCGCAACGAACGCGAACTTGGGGTGAAGAACGGGACGCTCGGCACGGTCGCGATGTCCAGCCCGCAGCGCATGGCCGTGCGCACGGACGATGGGCGGGAAGTTGCCTTCGACACCAAGTACTACGCCCACATCGATCATGGCTACGCCGCCACGATCCACAAGGCGCAAGGCATGGCATCGCCTTGCGGTTTGCCGGTTTCTTGATCTGTCGCGGCAGCCCTCGCCCTGCCTTGAGGCTGCTATTGCCTGATGGAGCTTCGGAAGAGCGCCAACCCTTTGCATGGGAGTAATCTAGCACCGCGCAAATCCGATTCCGAACCTGGCGGGCTGTTTCGGGGATTTCCTGCCAGATCGGCGTGAGGACCGAGATGATATCGGCGGCAGTGATTCCACCAGTCGTCATGTCGCCAAGCTTCGGGAAGGCGTAGTTTTCCAGACTGGCCAGCCATTGCCGACCATAGACATCGCTTTTCCAGCCAGCTTCGTTCTCGGAATGATATTGGGTAGCGGCTTCGCGGAAAGTGACCTTGGCGGCTTCCTCGTCCTTCCGCTCCGTCAGTACGTCGCGTTTCTCGACCTTTACAGCCTTGCGGAGTTCAGCAGCCTTCGCACGCGCTTCCGCCAGCGTCACCAGCTTCGCACTACCCAGACCAATATCCTGTCGTTTGCCATCGCGCTGGAGTCGCAAAAGCCAGGAAGCCGCACCAGTTTTTCCAACTTTCAGGAAAAGTCCGTCACCGTCCTGATAGGTGCCCGGATTCGCCAAAGCGGCCTTGACCGCCACCGCCGTAAGTTTGCCCATTCTCGTTCCCCACATTTCTGGAGGTCAATTAAGAGAGCCGCAGTGTGGGGAAGCCCACCTCCTTCCCCACACCTTCCCCACACTCACTGTCGGTTGTAGACAAATAGCAGCGAACAGGGGCGGCCATCGAAAGGCAGAATACCCTTGGTTTTCTGAGATTTCTAGGGCTTTTCGGGGATGTTCCGAGAACGGGCGGTGGTGGACAGGGCTGGATTCGAACCAGCGTACGCTTGCGCGGGCAGATTTACAGTCTGCTGCCTTTAACCACTCGGCCACCTGTCCACACGCCACGTCAGCTGGGTAATTCGAGGCCGCCGGAAGCGGCCCCTATGCCGAGAGGCGCCCCTTTGGCGAAGCGGCGCTTGCGTGTCAATGGGGCCACTGGCATGGCCCGCAGCAAGGCAACCGGCAGGAGCATGAATGAGCAAGGGTGAGCGCAAACGGGCCATGCGCGGCCGCGCGGGACGGATGCAGGGCGGCCGCGGCAGCGGGCGGGCCAGCACCGGCCAGGTGCGCCTGTGGGGCCGCCACGCAGTCGAGGCGGCGCTCAAGAACCCTGCGCGGAGCCATCGCAAGCTGTGGGCCACCCGCGAAGGCATAGACTCGCTCGATGGCGAGCTGCCGGAGGGCTTCCCCGTCGAATATGCCGACGTGGCTGACCTGGCCCGGCTGGTCGCCCGCGATGCGCCGCACCAGGGGCTGGTGCTGGAATGCGCGGCGCTGGAGGACGTGTTTCTTGACGAGGTGATGGGAGATGACCCGGCGCGCCCGCTGGTGGTGCTGGATCAGGTCACCGACCCGCACAATGTCGGTGCGATCCTGCGCTCGGCCGCTGCCTTCAATGCCGCTGCCATCATCACGCAGGACCGTCATGCCCCGCCCGAATCCGGCGTGATCGCCAAGTCTGCATCCGGCGCGCTGGAAATCGTGCCGTGGGTGCGGGTGGTAAATCTGGCCCGCGCGCTCGAAGAAATCGCCGAGGCCGGATACTGGCGGATCGGCTTGGCCGGCGAGGCCGAGGCGACCCTGGCAGAGGCGCTCCCGACAGGCCCCGTGGCGCTCGTGCTTGGCGCGGAAGGCGACGGGATGCGGCACAATATTGCCGGTCATTGCGATGCCCTCGCCCGGCTGCCGATCAGCGCAGCGATGGAGAGCCTCAACGTTTCCAATGCTGCTGCCGTCGCGCTCTACGCCGTCGCCACACGGACCTGAACGAAGCCAGAGGGGGGAATACGATGATCAGAGAGCGGAACCTGAAATCCCTGCTGCGCGGCGTCCTTGCCGGCGGCATGGCGATGCTGCTGACGGGCTGCATGCTGGTGCCCGGCAAGTTCGTGTCCGAGCTCACGCTGCTGCGCGAAGGGACATTCGCCTATACCTACGAAGGTGAAATCCATCTGATGTCGATGAGCAAGCTGATGAAGATGGGCTCTTCCGCGGAGCAGGGCGAGTTCACCGCCAGCACTTGCTATGACGACGAGACCTTTGAGGAAAAGGAATGCTCCGCCGAGGAACTGGCGCAGCAACGCGCCGACTTCGAGCAGTCCCGAGCAGGGCGGGCGCAGAACGAAGCGCGGGAAGCGGAGCAGATGAAGCAGATGTTCGGCGGAATCGACCCGAGCGATCCGGCTTTCGGCGAAGAGCTGGCCCGCCGGATCGAGCGGCAGGCAGGATTCGACCGCGTCGTGCACAAGGGCGACGGGCTGTTCGAGGTCAGCTTCCGCGTTGCGGGAACGATGGACTATGATTTCGTGTTCCCGACCTTCGAACGGCTGCCGATCGGAAATTTCTTTCTCTACACCGCCCGCCGCGATGACGGCAGCGTGCGGATCGATGCGCCCGGGTTTGCTGCGCAAGGCGCGGCCAATCCGATGCAGGCGATGATGACCGGCGTCAACGAAGGCGGCGGACGGAACGAGCTGCCGCCCGGCATGCCCGCGCCGGACGGCACCTTCACCATCGTCACCGATGGCGAGATCCTGGCCAACAACACCGACGAAGGACCTTCGGCCGATCCGCGCGGCAAGCGGCTCACCTGGGCCATCAACCGCATGACCCCATCGGCCCCGACTGCGCTGATCCGCCTGAACTGAACTGCCTGAATTGAGGACGCGACAATGAAAAAGCGCCGTTCCGGTTTTATCCGGGACGGCGCTTTTTCAGGCTCTGTGATGGCCGACGGCCGGAGCGATCAGTTGACCGCGTCCTTCAGGCCCTTGCCGGACTTGAACTTGGGCTGGCTGCTGGCCTTGATCGGCATCGGTTCACCGGTGCGCGGATTACGGCCCATCGACGCCCTGCGCTTGGCAACAGCAAAGGTGCCGAAGCCGACCAGACGCACTTCGTCACCCTTGGCCAGCACACGGGTAATGGTATCGAAAACCGCCTCGACGGCGCTTGACGCGTCGCTCTTGGACAGCCCGCTGGACTCGGCGACTGCGCTGATCAGCTCGTTCTTGTTCATTATGGAACCCCCTCGTGCAACGATGACCGGTCGACGATGAATCGTCACCGCGAAGGGGGCAGACTAGAACGCATTTGGGCCCCTGGTGTCAAAGCGAAATGGGACCAATCACGTTCAATCGGTCGCATTTTCACGGCAAAGGGCGATTTGACACCAGGCTCCGGCGCAAATCCGCCGACAGCATGTCAAGCGACCAAGTGCGCTGCCGCCGTGATTAGTGCTCTTCCGGACCTGCCCTGATGCCGGGCGGTCAGTGCGCCGTCGGCACAGTGCCAGCCCCCGGCTGGACCGGCGGCACCGGCTGGCTGGCCAGATCGTCGGCCTCGGTCCACTCGATCGCCTGCGGCATCTCGGTCAGGGCATGGGCCAGCACCTGGTCGACGTGCGAGACCGGGATGATCTCCAGCCCTTCCTTCACGTTGGCCGGGATTTCGACCAGATCCTTGACGTTCTCCTCAGGGATGAGGACGGTCGTGATTCCGCCGCGCAGCGCCGCCAGCAGCTTTTCCTTCAGGCCGCCGATGGCCAGCACCCGGCCGCGCAGGGTGACTTCGCCTGTCATCGCCACGTCCGGCCGGACCGCAATCCCGGTCAGGGCGGAGATGATCGAGGTGACCATGCCGATCCCCGCACTCGGGCCATCTTTCGGCACCGCGCCTTCGGGCAGGTGGATGTGGATATTGCGCCGCTGGAACAGGGTCGGCTTGATGCCATAGGCCGGTGCCCGCGCCTTGACGAAGCTGAACGCCGCCGCCACGCTTTCGTTCATCACGTCGCCGAGCTTTCCGGTGGTCTTGACCTCGCCCTTGCCGGGCGTGGTGACGCTTTCGATCGTCAGCAGCACGCCGCCGACCGAGGTCCAGGCCAGGCCCGTCACGGCGCCCACCTGCGGCTCTTCCTCGCCCATATCGTGCTTGAACTTGCGCACCCCGGCGAAGTCGCCGAGGTTTTCGGGGGTTACCGTGACCGCTGTATCCTTGCCTTCGAGAATGCGGCGCAGGCTCTTGCGGGCCAGCCGGGCCATTTCGCGCTCCAGCGTCCGCACCCCCGCCTCGCGGGTGTAATAGCGGATCAGGTCGCGCAGAGCCGGTTCGGTCAGCTCGAACTCGCCGTCCTTCAGGCCGTGGTCCTTGACCAGCTTGGGCAGCAGGTGCCGCTGGGCAATCTCGACCTTCTCGTCCTCGGTATACCCTTCCAGCCGGATGATCTCCATCCGGTCCAGCAGCGCCTGCGGCAGGTTGAGGCTGTTGGCGGTGCAGACGAACATCACGTCCGACAGGTCATAATCAAGCTCCAGGTAGTGATCCTGGAACTTCGCGTTCTGTTCGGGATCGAGCACTTCGAGCAGCGCCGAAGCCGGATCGCCGCGGAAATCCTGGCCCAGCTTGTCGATCTCGTCGAGCAGGAACAGCGGGTTGCTGGTGCCTGCCTTCTTGAGGTTGGTGATGATCTTGCCCGGCAGCGAGCCGATGTAGGTGCGGCGGTGGCCGCGGATTTCCGCCTCGTCGCGCACGCCGCCCAGGCTCTGGCGGATGAATTCGCGGCCCGTGGCGCGGGCGATGCTCTTGCCGAGCGAGGTCTTGCCCACACCCGGAGGGCCGACCAGACACAGGATCGGCCCCTTGATCGTGTTGGTGCGCGCCTGCACCGCGAGGTACTCGACGATCCGGTCCTTGACCTTTTCGAGCGCAAAGTGATCGGCATCGAGCACGGCCTGGGCGCGGGCGATGTCCTTCTTGATCTTGCTCTTCTTGCCCCAGGGCAGGCCGAGCAGCACGTCGAGGTAGTTGCGGATCACCGTCGCCTCGGCGCTCATCGGCTGCATCCCGCGCAGCTTCTTCAGCTCGCTCTCGGCCTTGGTGCGGGCTTCCTTGCTCAGCTTGGTCTTGGCGATCTTCTCGGCCAGTTCGGCCATTTCGTCGCCATCCTCGCTGCCGCCCAGCTCGCTCTGGATCGCCTTCAGCTGCTCGTTGAGATAATATTCGCGCTGGGTCTTTTCCATCTGCCGCTTCACGCGGCCGCGGATCTTGCGTTCGACCTGGAGCACGGACAGCTCGCCTTCCATGAAGCCGAGCGCCATTTCCATCCGCTTCAGCGGGTCCGCCTCGGTCAGCAGGGCCTGCTTGTCCGCCACCTTGAGCTGCAGCGCGGCCGCCACCGTATCGGCCAGCACGCCGGCATCGTCGATCTCGCCCAGGTTCTCGCCCGCCTCGTCGCCCAGCTTCTTGTTGAGCTTGGCATATTCGCCGAACTGAACCACCAGCTGGCGCATCATCGCGGTCACTTCGTTGCCGCCCGCCGTCTGCGGCTCGATCGGGCTGACGGTCGCCATGACCATTTCGCCCGCTTCTTCAAGGCTGGTCAGGCGCACCCGCGAGGTGCCTTCGACCAGCACCCGCACGGTGCCGTCAGGCAGCTTGAGCAGCTGCAGCACCTGCGCCACCACGCCGATGTCGTAAAGGTCATCCTGCTCCGGATCGTCGCAGCCGGGGTCAAGCTGGGCGAGGAGGACGATCTCCTTGTCCCCTTCCATCGCGGCTTCCAGCGCGGCGACCGATTTCTCGCGGCCGACGAACAGGGGCACCACCATGCCGGGGAAAACGACGATATCGCGCAGGGGAAGCAGGGGTAGGGTCTGGGTCATGGCGGGGATATGGGAACCCCCGCCCGCCCCTGCAACGTCCTGCGCCCGCTAAGCTGTGCACAGAACACAGCGCGCCTCCCCGCTCAGGTGCGGAAGCTGGGATCCATCCGGTCAAGCTTGCGCAGGAGCGCCGGCCAGGCGAGACCGTTGGCCAGCATACCGATGCCTGCAGCGGGCGTCTGCGCCTTGACCTTTTCCGGGGTGCCCTGGGGCGGATTGTTGAGGCTCTCCAGCCCGGCCGAGAGCATCTTGACCTGCGCATCGCAGGCGCGCTCCAGGAAATAGAGCCGCAGGAAGCATTCGCCCACGGTCTTGCCGATCGCCAGCGTGCCGTGGTTGCGCAGGATCATCACGTGCCGCTCGCCCATGTCCTCGACCAGCCGGTCCCGCTCCTCAAGGTCGGTCGCGATGCCTTCATAATCGTGATAGGCAATGTCTGACCCCGCGATCATCGCAGTCTGGGTGTGCGGCAGCAGGCCGAATTCCATCGCGCTGACCGCCTGCCCGGCGGGTGTATGCAGGTGCATCACCGCGTGAGCATCCTCGCAATTCATGTGCAGCGCAGAATGGATGGTGAAGCCGGCCGGGTTGACCGGGTGGCTGGTGGGGATCACCGGCATCCCCTCGACATCGATCTTGACCAGCGAGGAGGCGGTGATTTCCTCGAACATCATGTCGTAGGGATTGATCAGGAAGTGATGTTCCGGCCCTGGCACACGCGCGGACAGGTGGGTGAAGATCAGGTCGTCCCAGCCATAATGCGCCACCAGGCGATAGGCAGCGGCCAGGTCGACACGGACCTGCCACTCTTCCTCGCTCACACTTGCGCGGACATGATCGTCGCTGCCGATCCCGTTGTCGTTCATCACCGTGGCCATTGCGCCTCTCCTTCAGTTTCTTTGCGCCACCGATAGCACGGTTTGCCGGGCTTTACATACCCGGCAGGTTGAACCCCGGCGGCAGCGCCAGGCCGCCCTGCATCGCCTTCATTTCCTGTTCGGAAACCCGGTCTGCCTTGTCGCGCGCATCGTTGAACGCAGCAGTGACGAGGTCTTCGACCATCTGCTTTTCTTCCGGCTTCATCAGGCTGTCGTCGATCGTCACGCCCAGGATGCGGCCCTTGGCCGTGGCGCGGACCTTGACCAGTCCGCCGCCCGACTGCCCTTCGACCTCGAGCGCGTCGAGCTTGGCCTGCATTTCGTTCATCTGGCTCTGGATCGTCTCGGCGGCCTTCTGCGCGGCCTTGATCATCTCTTCCATCGATTGCATCGCGGGGTATCCTCAGCGGTTTAGCGGCCCCAGGCCGTGCGGCCCGAAGCGGGGGAAACAGGGTCAGTGACGAACTCGGCGTCGGGGAAAGCCTCAAGCGCCGCCTGCACCAGCGGATGCTGGCGCATTGTCGCATCAGCGGCTTCGCGGGCCATCTGTTCCGCCTCCAGCAACGAAGGGACACCATCAGTCTGGCATTCCTCCACCTGCCAGCGCATCCCCGTGGCCGAATAGAGCGCATCGCGCAGCTGCGGCGCAATATCCTCGCGGAAGTGGGGCGCGCGGGAAAAACGCAGCAGACCCTGCCCCAGCTGGACCACGCGGACCTGCATCCGCATCAGGCTGGCGGCGAGATGGTTGCCGCCCTGCTCGACCAGGTCGACCAGCTGGGTCCATTCGATCGAACCGCCGTTGGCCCGCTGGCCGGCTTCCGACCGGGCAGACGCGCCCCCACTGTCGCCCACCGGTGCAGCCGACTGGCTTGCCACGCCGCTCGCAGCGATTTCTTCCAGCCGCCGCGCCAGTGTGCCCGGGTCCGGCAGGTCGGCTGCGTGGAGGATCCGCAACAATGCCATCCGGGCCGAAACCAGCGGATCGGGGGCAGAGCGGACCTCGTCATAGCCCTTGAGCATCAGCTGCCAGAGCCGGTGGAGCTGCCCGGCTGACAATCGCTCCGCCCAGGCGGTCAGTTCAGCGCGTTCCTCGGAAGTCGCGCCTTGCCCCTCGGCCCCGGAGACCCGGGCCAGGGTGATGCGGTGGATCAGGTCCATCAGCCCGCGCATCAGCGCCAGCGGCTCGACCCCGAGCGCATACTGTTCGTCCAGTGCGGCGATCAGCGCAGGTGCCTCGCCATCAAGCACATGTGCCAGCAGGCGGCGCTGTGCGCCCTTGTCAGCCAGCCCGAGCATGTCGCGCACTTTGGCCGCGCTTACCTTTCCGGTGCCTTCCGGGCCATCGCCATCGTTGCTCCCGCCATCCAGGTCGGCATGGGCAATGGCCTGGTCGAGGATCGAGAGCCCGTCGCGCACAGAACCCTCGGCTGCGGCGGCGATCATCGCCAGCGCCTCGTCTTCGGCCGCAACGCCTTCCTCGGAGCAGACCCAGGCAAAGTGGCTCTGGAGCAGTGCGGCAGGAATGCGGCGCAGGTCGAAGCGCTGGGTCCGGCTGAGCACGGTGACCGGCAGCTTGTCGACCTCGGTGGTCGCAAACAGGAACTTCACGTGCGGCGGCGGTTCCTCAAGTGTCTTGAGCAAGGCATTGAACGCATTGCGGCTGAGCATGTGAACTTCGTCGATGATGTAGATCTTGTAGCGCGCGCTCACCGCTGCATAGCGCACGGCCTCGATGATTTCGCGCACATCATCCACACCCGTGTGGCTGGCGGCATCCATCTCGATCACATCGATATGGCGCCCTTCGGCAATCGCCACGCACGGCTCGCACTGGCCGCAGGGATCGATTGTCGGCCCGCCCTGCCCGTCCGGACCGATGCAGTTCAGGGCCTTGGCTATCAGGCGCGCGGTGCTGGTCTTGCCGACCCCGCGCACACCGGTCATCAGGAAAGCGTGGGCCAGCCGGTCCCGCCGGATGGCATTGGCCAGAGTCTGGACCATGGCATCCTGCCCGATCAGCTGGCTGAAGGTCTGCGGGCGGTACTTGCGGGCGAGAACGCGATAGGGTTGCGACGCAGGAGCCGATGCGGGGGCCGGCGTGGGGGCCGGCGCAGTGGCCGGTACCGCCGCAGCAGCAGGCTGCGGTGCAGGAGCCGGATCGCCGAACAGGGCGCTCTGCCCCGCCGCCTCCAGCTCTGCGGCTGTCGGCTTCGGCGTCTCTTCCCCTGCGCCCTCAAGCCAGGGCGGGGTATCGCTGTCCGGTGAATCACCCATGCAGCGCAATCTAGGAGCGCGAAGCCCCGCTGTCGAACACTTGCGCCGGTTGTCCGCCGCTATTGCGCCGGACCGGGGGTTTCGCCTGGCCGGGGCTGCGCCTTGTCGCGCCCCGTCCGCTTCATCCACTCGGTGTAGTTTTCGCGGATGGTCACTTCCTCGAGCCAGGCCACCGTGCGGTCGATCATCGCCTCGCTGCCTGCGATCAGGGGCCACCAGCCGCCGCCCCGACTCTCGGTATAGGGGATGGTGCGAAACCGCTCCAGCCACAGGCTCGGCTCGAACCGCCCGCCCACGCTGGCATTGCCGGCATAGGGCCAGATCGCCAGCGGCGCGAGATAGCGATTGCCGTCCTTGCCCTGGCGCGACGTGACCTGCGGCTTTCCGTCGGCACCCACGGCAATCACCGCCTGCACCTGCGAGGAATCCAGCATTCCGGGCCGGTCACTGGCGGGCTCGACATAATCCGGCTGCTCCCAGTTCACGACCGTGGGCTGCGCGAGCGGGTCAATCATGACCTCCTCGATAACCAGACATTCGATCAGCTCGTATTCAAGGTTGCCGCCAAAACCGTTTCGAAATTCCCGCCGACGCTCGGCATCGCTGGCACCCACCATCATCGTATAGTAGGACTTGCCGCGCAGGCATTCGCGCCCCTGCTCGTTGAAGCGCAGCGCATATCCGGGAACGGGCTGTTCCGGATACGGGCGCGCCTTCGCTTCCGCAATCAGCAGCGTTTCCACTCCGCCTTCCAGCAGCAGCGTCAGGCAGGCGGTGTTGCAGGGGCGATCCGGGAATATCGGTGCCTGGCCGATCAGGGCCAGGGTTCCACCCGGAGCGATCTCCAATGGCGCGAGCGGAGGTTCCGGGGCAAGGTCTGCCACCCCCGCCGCCGCGTTCCATTGCGCGGCAACCGCGTAGCTCGCGCTGAAAACGGCAATCGTGGCGAACCCGGCCAGAGCAGGCTGGTGCCAGCCGCGCGGGCTCCGCAGCAGTTTGCGCAGAACCGGCAGCAGCAAGAGATAGAGCGCCAGGATCGCGAGCAGGTATAACAACAAGGTCGGGAACGGCAGCAGCACGCCGATCAGGCCGATGATCGGGATCATCACCAGCGACGCGCCAATGGTCGCTGCGCCCAGTGCGCCGATTGCGGCAAGCAGGGTGAGGATAACCAGCACGACGCCGGTCTGGCCGATCAACGGGCGCATTCTGGCAAACACGTGCGCCCTCCCCCCGGAAAGCTGCAAGAAAAAGGAGCCGGGCGACCCGCTGCCATCCGTTGTGGCTGCTTCCTTCCGGACCTGACCAGGTTGGCGGACGCGAACGTCCACCCGACTCCCGCTGCGCATATGGCGCGGGCGGTCCCGATTGGCAAGACTGCGAAAGGCGAATGCGCCCTCCCTTGCGTGCCCTTGCGTGCCCGCCCTCCTCTGCTAAAGCGCCGCCAACCATTTCCAGCAGGCAACGGGGAACCCATGCAGAAAATCAAGGTCAAGAACCCGGTCGTCGAACTCGACGGCGACGAGATGACGCGGATCATCTGGCAATGGATCCGCGAGCGGCTGATCCTGCCCTATCTCGACATCGACCTGAAGTACTACGACCTCTCGGTCGAGAAGCGGGACGAGACGAACGACCAGATTACCGTCGATTCCGCCAATGCGATCAAGCAGTACGGCGTGGGCGTGAAGTGTGCGACCATTACCCCGGACGAGCAGCGGGTGGAGGAATTCAACCTCAAGCAGATGTGGAAGAGCCCCAACGGGACCATCCGCAACATCCTGGGCGGCGTGGTCTTCCGCGAACCGATCGTGATCGAAAACGTGCCCCGGCTGGTGCCGGGCTGGACCGATCCCATTGTCGTCGGCCGCCATGCCTTCGGTGACCAGTACAAGGCCACCGACACGCTGATTCCCGGCCCGGGCAAGCTGCGGCTGGTGTTCGACGGCGAGGACGGCACCAAGATCGACCTCGACGTGTTCGACTTCCCCAGCGCGGGCGTCGCCATGGCGATGTACAACCTGGACGATTCGATCCGCGATTTTGCCCGCGCCAGCTTCAACTACGGCCTCAACCTCGGCTGGCCGGTGTACCTTTCGACCAAGAACACCATCCTCAAGGCCTATGACGGACGCTTCAAGGATCTGTTCCAGGAAGTGTTCGACAGCGAAGGCTTTGCCGAGAAGTTCAAGGCCGCCGGGATTGTCTACGAACACCGCCTGATTGACGACATGGTCGCCTCCGCCCTCAAGTGGAGCGGCAAGTTCGTGTGGGCATGCAAGAACTACGACGGCGACGTCCAGTCGGACACCGTCGCACAAGGGTTCGGCTCGCTCGGCCTGATGACCTCGGTCCTGATGAGCCCGGACGGCAAGACGATCGAGGCGGAAGCGGCGCACGGCACCGTCACCCGCCACTATCGCCAGCACCAGCAGGGCAAGGCAACCAGCACCAACCCGATCGCCAGCATCTTCGCCTGGACCCGCGGCCTGATGTATCGCGGCAAGTTCGACGAGACGCCCGAGGTGGTCCGCTTCGCCGAAACGCTGGAGCGGGTCTGCATCGAGACGGTCGAGCGCGGCCACATGACCAAGGACCTCGCGCTGCTGATCGGCCCGGAACAGAGCTGGATGACCACCGAACAGTTCTTCGAGGCAATCGTGCAGAACCTCGAAAAGGAAATGGCCAGCCAGGCCTGACCGACCTTTGCAGCGATGCATACCAGAGCCCCCGGCAGCCATCTGCCGGGGGCTTTGCGTTGAAGCGGGTATAGCGGTTGGCATCGCCGCGAAGTGCCGTCTAAGGTCCGGTCATGGCCGGAGAACTCGCACCCACCCCGATGCTGTCCGACGCCCTGGTGATTCTCGGCGCGGCGGGGATCGTGATCCCGCTGTTTGCGCGGTTCCGCATCACCCCGGTGATCGGGTTCATCCTGATCGGCGTGGCGGTCGGCCCCTATGGCCTCGGCAAGATGGTGTTCGACCACCCCTGGCTCACCCACATCACGATAACCGACCCGGACGGGCTGAAGCCCTTTGCCGACTTTGGCATCATCCTGCTGCTTTTCGCGATCGGGCTGGAGCTCTCGTTCAGCCGACTATGGCAATTGCGGCGCTATGTCTTCGGCCTCGGCGCGCTAGAGGTGCTGGTCGCCGGGACCGTTCTGGCGGCAGTACTGGCCATGCTGGGACAGTACTGGACCGGCGCGCTGGCGCTGGGGTTTGCCCTGGCGTTCTCTTCGACCGCAATTGTCCTGCCAATTTCCGGCACTACCTCCCCTGTCGGCCGTGCTGCCCTGTCGATGCTGCTGTTCGAAGGCATCGCGCTGGTGCCGATCATCTTCATCCTCGGCGCCATGGCGCCCCATGCTAAGGCCGACGGGTGGGGCGGGCTGATCGAAACGTTGTGGATGGGCGGAGCCGTGATCGCGGCCCTGCTGCTGATCGGCTGGCTAGGCCTGCCAAAGCTGTTCGGTCTCGCCGCCAGGACCAAAAGCCCGGAGCTTTTCCTGTCAGCTGCGCTTCTGGTGGTGATCGGCGCCAGCTTGGCGACCGCAGCGGTAGGACTGTCGCCAATCGTGGGTGCACTGATTGCTGGCGTTCTGATCGCCGAGACGGATTATTCGCCGGAAGTCGCTGCAATCATGGAGCCGTTCAAGGGGCTTGCCCTCGGCGTATTCCTGATCACGATAGGGATGAGCATCGACCTTGCAGTGGTGATTGCCAACCTTGACTCGATCCTGGTGGCTGTCGTCCTCGTGCTGTTTTTCAAGGCAGTCGTGACCATGGTCCTGCTCAGAATGATGGGCGCGCGGCGCAGCACGGCCGCCGAGACCGGCATCCTGATGGCCAGTCCTTCAGAAGACACCCTGATTATCCTTGCTGCGGCCAGCGCCGCCTTACTGATCCAGCCCGGCACCGCACAATTCTGGCAGATCGTCACTGCGATCGGGCTGACCGTCACCCCGCTGCTGGCCAGGCTGGGCCGGTCCGTTGCCAGACGGATCGATGCAGCGCCCGATCTGGCCTTAGATGAGGAAGAGCAGCGCGTCATCATCCTCGGAATCGGCCGGGTCGGACAGATGGTGGCGGAGATGCTCGCCACCCACAACCGCCCCTACCTCGCGATCGATTCCAATCCGGAGCTCACCGAACGGGCGCGGCGGGACGGGTTCCGGGCGCAGTTCGGCGATGCCAGCCGGCTCGACACACTCAGCCGCCTCGGCATCGGGCAGGCGCAGGCGGTGGTCCTGACCATGGACGAACCGGTGCTGGCACAGCGGCTGGTCTCCAGACTGCGCAAGGAGCATCCGGACCTGCTGATCGTGGCCCGCGCGCGCGACCTGCAGCACGCCGCCGCGCTCTACCGCGCCGGGGCCAGCCATGCCGTGCCGGAAACGCTGGAAAGCTCGCTCCAACTGTCCGAAGCGGTGCTCACCGATATCGGGGTGGCGGTCGGCCCGGTGATCGCCTCGATTCACGAGAAGCGTGACGAATTCCGCGCCCAGATCGAGCGGGATGGCGAACTCGATTACCGCCCCAAGCTGCGCTCAGGCACGGTCAGGCCGGATCCCGCTGCTGCGCCTTAGGCGGCAACGGTCTCCATCGCCGCCTTGACCGCAGCCACGGCTTCGGCCGCCTTGCCCGCCTCGGGGCCGCCGCCCTGGGCCATGTCCGCGCGCCCGCCGCCGCCCTTGCCGCCCAGCGCCTCGACCCCGGCGCGCACCAGCGCCACCGCATCGAATCGCCCGGTCAGGTCGTCCGTCACCGCCACCGCAATGGCGGCGCGCCCGTCATTCACCGCCACCGCCGCCGCCACGCCCGAACCGATCCGCTTCTTGGCCTCGTCAAGCAGGCCGCGCAGTTCCTTTGCGTCCAGCCCGTCATAGACCTGGCCCGAGAAGCTGACCCCGGCCACTGTCTCTTCAGCGGGCGCACCAGCAGCGCCACCGCCGCCGCCCAGCGCCAGCGCGCGCCTTGCCTCGGCCAGCTCGCGTTCGAGCCGCTTGCGTTCCTCCACCAGCGCGGCAACCCGGGCCTCGACCTCGTCAGGCGAGGCCTTGATCGTCCCCGCCACGGCCTTCAGAGCCTCTTCGCGGCCGACCAGCCACTGGCGCGCGGCCTCTCCGGTCAGCGCCTCGATCCGGCGCACGCCGCTGGACACCGCGCTTTCCGAAACGATCCGGAACAGGCCGATATCGCCGGTGGCGCGCACGTGTGTGCCGCCGCACAGCTCGACCGAATAGGTCCGCTCGGCCCCGTCTGCCTGGGTGCCCTTGCGGCCCATCGACAGCACGCGCACTTCCTCGCCGTATTTTTCGCCAAACAGGGCCAGCGCGCCGGCTTCCACCGCATCGTCCGGGCTCATCAGGCGGGTCACGACCTGCTCGTTGGCGCGGATTTCCGCGTTCACTTCAGCCTCGATCGCGGCGATGTCCTCCGCCGAGAGCGGCTTGGGGTGCGAGAAGTCGAACCGCAGGCGTTCTTCCGCTACCAGCGATCCCTTCTGCGTCACATGGCTGCCGAGGCGGCCCCGCAGCGCGGCATGGACCAGGTGGGTGGCCGAATGGTTCGCCCGGATCCGGTCACGCCGTTCGACGTCGACCACCAGCCGCACGGTATCGCCCACGCGGATCGTGCCCGCTTCCACGGTGGCATGATGCGCATGGAGGCGGCCCAATGGCTTGGAGGTATCGGAGACCGACAGGCGCAGGCCTTCGTTGTTCGAAATCGCGCCGACATCGCCGGTCTGGCCGCCGCTTTCGCCGTAGAACGGGGTCTGGTTGGTCAGCACCACCACGCTCTCGCCCGCGCTGGCCTGCTGGACCTCGCTGCCGTCCCGCACCAGTGCCACCACCCGGCCTTCGCCTTCGGTGGCGGCATATCCGGTAAACTCGGTGCCGCCCTCACGCTCGGCGAGATCGAACCAGACTTCGCTGTCAGCCGCCTGGCCGGAGCCCTTCCACGCTGCGCGCGCTGCCGCCTTCTGGCGCGCCATCGCCGCATCGAACCCGGCCTTGTCCACCCCGATCCCGCGCGCCCGCAACGCGTCTTCGGTCAGATCATAAGGGAAGCCGTAGGTGTCATAGAGCCGGAAAGCGGTTTCGCCGTCGAGGCTGTCGCCTCCGCCCATGGTGCCGGTCGCCTCGTCGAGCAGGCCGAGGCCCTTCTCCAGCGTGCGGCGGAACTGGGTTTCCTCGCGCTCCAGCACTTCCTCGATCAGGGCCTGCCCGCGCTGGAGTTCAGGATAGGCCTGCCCCATCTCGGCCACCAGTGACGGCACCAGGCGGTGCATCAGCGGATCCTTCGCCCCCAGCAGGTGCGCGTGGCGCATGGCGCGGCGCATGATCCGGCGCAGCACATAGCCGCGCCCTTCGTTGGAGGGCAGCACCCCGTCGGCCATCAGGAAGCTGGTCGAGCGCAGGTGGTCGGCAATCACGCGGTGGCTGGCGCGCTGCTCGCCCTGCGCGGCGACACCGGTCAGGCTCTCGCTGGCAGCGACCAGCGCGCGGAAGGTGTCGGTATCATAGTTGTCGTGCACGCCCTGCATCACGGCGGCGATGCGTTCGAGGCCCATGCCGGTATCGATCGAGGGCTTGGGCAGGTCGGTGCGGCTGCCGTCGGCGGCCTGCTCGAACTGCATGAACACCAGGTTCCAGATCTCGATGAACCGGTCGCCGTCCTCGTCCGGGCTGCCCGGAGGGCCGCCGGGGATATGGTCGCCGTGGTCGTAGAAAATCTCGCTGCACGGGCCGCAGGGGCCGGTATCGCCCATCGACCAGAAGTTGTCGCTGGTCGGGATGCGGATGATCCGCTCCTCCGGCAGCCCGGCAATCTTGCGCCACAGATCGAACGCCTCGTCATCGGTGTGATAGACAGTGGCGGTGAGCTTGTCGGCCGGCAGACCCCATTCGCGGGTCAGCAGGGTCCAGGCATGGAGGATCGCCTGTTCCTTGAAATAGTCCCCGAACGAGAAGTTGCCGAGCATCTCGAAGAAGGTGTGATGCCGGGCGGTGTAGCCGACATTGTCGAGATCGTTGTGCTTGCCCCCGGCGCGGACACACTTCTGGCTGCTGGTGGCCGTGGGTGCGGGCGGGGTTTCCAGCCCGGTGAACATGTTCTTGAACGGCACCATCCCCGCGTTGACGAACATCAGCGTGGGATCGCTGTAGGGAACCAGCGGCGCACTCGGGCGCACGGCATGGCCAGCCTTGCCGAAATAATCGAGGAAGCTGCGGCGGATTTCGTTGGTGGACGTCATGCCCCGCGAATTAGGCACAAGCCGCGCGTGCGACAAGCGGATTAAGCGGGTGTCTGAGAACGGCGCAACCGATTACAACGCCTTTTGTGCCGAAACGATCCATGCCCCTGCTCGCAAGGCGATCAGCCCGCCCTCGACATTGTTGGCCAGGAAGCGGCGCAGACGGCCGATGAAGTTGGCGCGATCCTCGTCCGGCAGCATCCGGGCGGCGCGCGCGGCGGGCCCGATCGTGAGCATGTAGGAGACCGCATCCTCCAGCGGGTTCTCCCCGCCCCCCAGGATGAAAGCGAAGTCGACCGGTTCCAGCCGGATCTCCTGCCAGCCAGCCTCGGCCAGTATGCCTTCGACCTGGACCGGGTCAGCCATTGCGAACGGCCCGGGGGTCAGCGGGTCGATCGGAACGACCGCCTCGGGCGGGAGGAGCGAGATGACCCGGTCGGCCCAGGGATTCTCCGACACATCGCGGAAGCAGGAATAGACCAGTCTCGCGCCGGGGGCGGCCATGGCCAGGAGATGGGCGAAGGCTGCGACCGGCCGGTCAAAGAACATCACACCGTGGCGGGAGGCAATCAGGTCAGGGGCATAGCCGGGCAGTTGCCAGTGCGACGCATCGCCCTCGTCGAAGAACACGTTGCCGAGATAGCCGCTGCGTTCCCGCGCGACCGCGATCAGGTCAGGGCTGATGTCGAGGCCGACCACTTCCGCGCCGGCATGGCCGCGGGCCAGGGCCAGCGAGAGTTCGCCGGCACCACAGCCGACATCGAGCGCCCGGCGAAACGGGCGGGCGCTGGCGCGGTTGAGCAGGACATCGGTCAGGCCGGTGAAGCTGCGATCGGTGCGGCGCCACTCGGCCGCCCAGTTCTGGCCGACCCGGCCCTGCCACTCGTTCTTGTCCGTCACTGCCTTGCCCTTTGTTGCGAACCCGGGGGCGTTCTCGCGGCAAAGCATACCGGCAATCAAGGGGTTGGCAAGCCGACGGGGGTCGACAATGGTCCGAAGCGGAGGCAAGGATGCGGCTCACCAACGGGGCGCCCGGCACGGGATCCGCCGAGGCGCATGACGTCGGGGGCGGTAGATCTCAGGGGCAGACGACATGCGGCTGGGGCGGAAGATGTCCGGGCGGACGGCGTGCGGGGCGGGGGCAGGCCCGCCGGACAAGAAAAACCGGCGCGTGGCGAAGCTCGCCATCACGCCGGTTTTCCGTTTTCCCGGGCGCGCCCGCCAGTGCGACGGGGATCATGCGCCCGCTTGAGCAGCGATGGTTCAGTCCTCCGCGTCAGGACCGGCCATCATCTCCTCGGCGACAACGTCGGTTCGGCCGCGGATGGCGGCTTCCAGCTTGTCGCAAAGTTCGGTATTTTCCTTGAGGAACTGCTTGGCGTTCTCGCGCCCCTGGCCGATCCGGATCGAATCGTAGCTGAACCAGCTGCCCGATTTCTCCACCACCCCGGCCTTGACCCCGAGATCGAGGATCTCGCCGATCTTGGAAATGCCTTCACCATACATGATGTCGAATTCGACCTGTTTGAACGGAGGGGCCACCTTGTTCTTGACCACCTTCACCCGGGTCGCGTTGCCGACGATCTCGTCACGATCCTTGATCTGCCCGGTGCGGCGAATGTCGAGCCGGACACTGGCATAGAACTTGAGCGCATTGCCGCCGGTGGTGGTTTCCGGGTTGCCATACATCACGCCGATCTTCATCCGCAGCTGGTTGATGAAGATCACCATGCACTTGGAGCGGCTGATCGAGCCGGTCAGCTTGCGCAGGCTCTGGCTCATCAGGCGGGCCTGGAGGCCGACATGGCTGTCACCCATTTCGCCCTCGATCTCCGCACGCGGAACCAGGGCGGCAACCGAGTCGACCACCAGCACGTCGATCGCGTTGGAGCGGACCAGGGTATCCACGATTTCCAGCGCCTGTTCGCCGGTATCGGGCTGCGACACGATCAGCTCGTCAATGTCGACCCCCAGCTTCTTGGCATAGACCGGGTCGAGCGCGTGCTCGGCATCGACGAAGGCAGCGGTGCCGCCAGCCTTCTGCGCCTCGGCAATCACATGCAGGGCCAGCGTCGTCTTGCCGGAGCTTTCCGGGCCATAGACCTCGATCACCCGGCCCTTGGGCAAGCCGCCCACGCCAAGCGCAATGTCGAGCCCGAGCGAACCGGTGGGGATTACCTCCACCTGCATCGCTTCCTTGCTGCCCAGCTTCATCGCCGAGCCCTTGCCGAATGCACGGTCAATCTGCGCGAGCGCTGCATCGAGCGCCTTCTGCCGTTCTGCGTTCACTTCCTTGCCTTCCACCAGCTTGAGTTGCGCAGCCATCGCATGACCTCCTTCGCTTGCCTAGGGCCTGGTGCCCGTTATCGACGAAAGACGATGTATCGCATTTGTTCCGGCAGAACAAGAGTGGAACAGAACTTTTTTAAACAGGCCTTTCAGCGCCCTGCCTAGCCGGTTTCGCGCAGCTGCCAGTCGAACTGCTCGGTCCTGTTCGCCGGCACCGTGACCTCGACCACGAGCGCGCCGTCCCTGACCTCGGTCTTGCGGCGCGGCCAGCGGGCCTCGATCTCGCCCGCCCCGCCCAGCACCACGCGCACCCGCACCGGATGGCTATTGGCATTGCTGATCTCGGCCCGCATCCTTCGCCACTTCGCGCCGTCTTCGGGCGGGTCACCCGGCCCGTTGTAGGCGCACTGGCTGAACACCTGTGCACTGTCCGACAGCTCCAGCTCGACATCCTGGCCCACGGGATAGTCACGCAGATCGGTTTCGGCGACCAGCTGGGTGCCGAGCGCGCCCGGCTCGAACACCGCCATCGCGCCCTGCGGCAGAGCTACGCCGAGCCCTTTCTTCATCTCGTTGCGCGTGACCAGCAGGACCTCGGCCTGTTCCAGGTCTCCCACGTCGTCGGTGGCGGCATACCTTTCCCACGGATCGCACCCGATCCGGTAGAGATAGCGCGCCCGCACCGCGTCCTTGCTCAGGAAGGCAACCTGCTTGAGCCCCTTGGCCGCCACGGTGACCGGGAACGGCACCCGGTAAAGCTTGAGATCGCCCAGCTGCTCTTCCTCGGCCGTGCGAACCTTCTGAGCTGTCACGACGATCCGGTTCATCCGCGATCCGGTAACCATGATTTCCGCCGCATCCGCCATCATCGCAGGAGCTGGGGGCGGCGGTGGCGGCGGAGGGGGATAGGACCCGTAGAACGGCATGCCCGACCCCTCGGCGGTGCTCCCCAGCGGGTAGCAGGTCAGCCGCAGGGGATCGGCCACCGGCGGTTCGGCCAGATCCCGGTAATTGCTGGTGACGTTGAGCGTGCCGGCGATCACCATCAGTTCGGCATCGGGAAATGATTGCCCGTTGTCGTTGAGCAGGGTCAGCCAGCTCAGCAGCCGCATCGTAAACTCGCCGTCACCCTTCGCGTCGTCGCGCGACTCGGCCAGGGTGGCGACATAGTTGGCCTGCCAGTCAAACCCCCAGGCGAGATAGGTCAGGGTGACGGTATAGGTCCCCCCACCTGCATCGCGGGTATCGATGCTGAACACCGGGCTGGCGGAAAGCCCTGCGGGAATGCGGTCAAAAGTCAGCCCCTCGGGCAAGCCGGCGCAGCGCACCGCCTCGAACCCGGCCCCGGTCTGGAGCACCAGCCCGCCATCGGCGCGGGTGCGGACGACCGCCTCTTCGCTCACCGCCTTGCCGGTGGCAGGGTTGGTGCGGGTAATGGTGACCCGGTTGCCCAGCGCGCCGTTGACCAGCGCGGCGGGCGAAAGCAGCTCCGCGTTGCGGTTCATCTCGATCGTGCCGCCCGGCAGGCCGGTGACGATCGCGGTCACCCCCACCATGCCTTCAGCCACGCCTTCGAAGCGCACGGTCGATTCGCCCGGCGGCAGGGTAACAGTGCGGGTTTCACTGATCATCGCGAAGCCTTGCGGCCAGTCACGGTTCATCGCCTCGCCCGTGCCGCGCGACGGGTCGCGGTAGAGCGTGACCGACATGGCCTGCGGCGCGGAGGCGTCCACCACCTCGCGCGCCTGCAACGGGCTTGCCAGCGACAGCAGGGCCAGGGCGGCAGTGATCAGGCGCATGGCCCGCGCGCCCCGTCAGTACCGGGTTTCGTAGGTTACGCGGATCGTCCGCTCGCCTTCTGCCGGCACGGACACCATCCATTTGCGCCGGTCGAAGTTGATCTGTTCACCCGGCACGTCCTCGCTGACGATCCGGTAATCATAGCCCCACCAGTACTGGCCAAGACCTGCCTGGACCAGGTCGACCTCCACCGGCGTCGCCTTGGCGTTGGTCAGCTTGTAACGCATGGTGGTGCGGTAGAACGTCCTGGGCCCGCTCGACCTCGACCTGTTCGACCACCTGGCCATCGCGGATCACGCGGTATCGGGCCGATTTCTCCCATTCGGACGCGGTAATCTCCTGCCGGCTCTCGACTTCGGCCTGGACGAACACGTCAAACGCATCGCCGGTCCGCAGGCTCAGCTCGCTGCCCATCGGGGTGTGGCCGATGCCGTTCTCGCCGATGAACTGGGGCGATCCCCGGCGGTCGCGCTGGTAGAACCGAACCGTCCCCGCTGGCAGGGCATCGCCCAGTCCCTGGTCACGCGCGGTCGAAAAGGCGATCTCGCTGCTCGCCTGCACCGGCTGGGCGTCGTTGTTCATCCAGTACACGTCGCGGCGATAGACCTTCTTTGCCGGGACTGCCTGCACGTCGAGGAAGCTGACCTGCTTGGTCTGGGCATTGGCGATCGTGGTCCGTTCGCTGATCGGATAGAGGTAGAAGTCGCCCAGCTGCTCGCGGCCCGAATTCTGCGTGCCTGCGCGAATCATGCCGGGATTGCCGCGCCGCCCGCCGCCGCCGGGGCTGCCCGCCACCAGCAGCGTTTCGGCGCGATGAAAGGTGGTGCCGGTATTGTTGGTCAGGGTGACCCAGCCCTGCATGTCGATCGTGCCCTTGGCCTCGTCATAGAGCGCCACATAATCCGCGTTCCAGCCAAGGCCCGGCGTCAGGTAACGGATTGCAGCCGGGCGCGAACCTGCACGGCTGCTCTCGATATTGACGGAAAGGGTCGGCCGGGCGCGCAGGTTGGGCGGCACACGGTCAAAGATCACCCGCACCGGCAAGCCATCATCGCGCAGCACTTCGATCCGGTTGCCGATCTGCACCACCACCCCGCCTGCGGTCGAAAGCACCGTAGCACGTTCGCGCGTCTCCACGCCGGTCGCCGGGTTGGTGCGCAGCAGGGTGACGGTCTGCCCGATCGCCTTTTCCATCATCTTGGTGGGCGTCAGCAGGTCGAAGTCGAAGTTCTGTTCCGCAATCGTGGTGTCATCGGCGAAGAAGCTGAGCGTCTCGGGCCGGATCTGGGCCGACACGTCGGGAAATTCGATCCGGCTGCGCCCCTGGCCGATGGCCAGCTGGCGCACGTCCTGCACCAGTGCCTGCCCGTTGTTGTAGATGGTAACCGCCACATCGCCCTGAGACGTCTGGGAGGAACCGGGATCGGGATCGGCGGCGGAACGGGACTGGGATTGGGCCTGCCCCGCTCCCGCTGCTGCAACCGTCAGCAGGGCCAGCCCGGCCAGTCTGCGTTTCCCCAAGCCGAACCGCACCATCTGTTCCTCCCCCTTAATCACCGGCTCATCTTGTCAGACCAGCCAGGTTTATCCCGGATGAACCTTGCCCCGGGTCATTTCCTCCCGCCGGCCATGACCATGGCCACGGTGTCACCAATCTGCTGCACGTTGAACGGTTTGGCCAGGAAATGCATGTTTTCCATATCGATCTCGTCCCGCAGCTGCTCTTCGGCATAGCCTGACATGAACAGGATCGGCATGGCCGGATGGAGCTTGCGGATGGCCTTGGCCATGGCCGGCCCGTCCATTCCGGGCATGACGACATCCGACACCACCAGATCGAACGAACCGCCGCCCGCCACCGCCGCCAGGCCTTCCTCGCCATCCGGGGCCGTGGTCACACTGAAGCCCGCCCGGGTCAGCGCCCGTTCGGCCACGGCGCGGACCATATCCTCGTCTTCCACCAGCAGGATGCGGCCGCCGCCCGCCCATTCCGAAGCGGGGCGTTCTGCCGGCCTGGCCGGGGCCGCCGGCATGGCCCCGCGATGGACCGGGAAATAGATCGTGAAGCGCGCGCCTTCGGCCGTGCCGCCCTGACCCGCCACATTGTCGGCAAAGATGAAGCCGCCCGATTGCTTGATGATGCCATAGACAGTCGAAAGGCCCAGCCCGGTGCCGCCCATGGAGCCGCCCTTGCCCTGTTCCTTGGTGGAAAAGAACGGCTCGAAGATCTTGCCCAGCACTTCAGGGGGGATGCCGCCGCCGTTATCCTGCACCACCAGCACGGTGTAATCGTCAGCCGGCAGGATATCGCTCGCCAGCTTGCGCACATCGGCTGAACTGACCCGGCGGGTGGAGAGCGTCACCCGGCCCTTGCCATCCTTGCGGGACTGGATCGCATCGCGCGCGTTGACCGCCAGGTTGACGATCACCTGTTCCAGTTGCTGCGGGTCCGCCCGGACCGGGCCGAGCGCGCGATCGTGCCGCACGCGGAACTCGATCTTCTCGCCGAGCAGCCGCTTGAGCAACTGGGTCACTTCGCTGACCACGTCGGGCAGTTGCAGCACTTGCGGCCGCAGGGTCTGCTGGCGGCTGAAAGCCAGCAATTGCCGGGTCAGGCTGGCCGCGCGGTTGCTGTTGGCGCGGATCTGCTGGATGTCGTCATAATCGCTGTCCCCCGGCGTGTGGCGCAGAAGCATGAGATCGCAATAGCCCAGGATGGCCGTCAGCACGTTGTTGAAATCGTGCGCGACCCCGCCTGCCAGCTGGCCGACCGCCTGCATCTTGGTGGCCTGGGCGACCTGCCGCTTGAGCCGGGTCTCCTCGCTTGAATCAACCAGGCTGAGCAGCACGGCCGCCTCGCCCAGCCCGCGCACCCCGGCAATGCCGAGCGAGACCGGTTCTTCCGGGTTGCTCCGCAGCCGCACCGCCACATCGCCACTCGCCGCCGCGCCCTTGCCATAGCGCCGCACGGCATCGGCCAGCGCGCTCTTGTCTTCACGCACCACCAGATCCGACGGGTATTGCGGCAGGCTGCGCCCTTCCGCCCCCGCCGCGCGCAGGAAGGGCGGGTTGGCGAACAGGAAGCGGCCGTCACGGTCAGTCATGGCGAGGCCCAGCGGCAGAGCACCGAGCAGCGATTCAAGCTGCGGCGTCCCGGCCTGCGCCCCCCCGTCCCAGCCGCCGAGGCCGACACCGCTGTCAACCAGCAGCATCAGCGAAGGGGATTCATCAGCGGGCGCGCCCCGTTTTTCGTCCGGCCGGTTGAGCGGAACCTGCAGCAAGGTCTGCGGCGCACCGCGGCGCCCCTCGCGGGCAAAGAAGATCCGGTCCCGATCGTCGGTCCGCAACTGGGTGACGAACTCCTGCCCGGCCAGAGTGGCTGCTGCATCGCCGGCCGCCCGTTCGGCGAAACCGGGGGTTACGGCGCGGATCATGCCGTCGGGCATGACCAGTGCAGCCTCGATCCCGGAGCGCGAGAGCAGCGCGCCGAACAGCCCGGTCAGCCAGCCTCCGACGGTTTCGGGAAGGTTCTCTTCCACCAGCGCCTCGAACCGCCAGACCAGGTGGTCCTCGCCCCGTCCGGCGCGGGCGGCGCGGGCGCGCCACACGCCTTTGCCGGTGTTGCTTTCCAGCCGCTCCGCCTTGCCAGTGCCGTCACGCCAGGCTTCCCGCGCGGCGCGGGCCAGGGCTTCGAGGGAAGCGCGGTCCAGCGGCAGGTTGGGCGGCGCATGGCCGATCCCGAACCAGCTCTGATAGGCGGCATTGGCGCAAACCAGCCGGTTTGCGCGGTCGGTAATCGCCATCGCGACGCCTTCCTGCTCGATCGCCTGCACGGTCACCGACCAGTCCGGCTGGGCCGGGGCTTCGCCCTGATGCGCAGGCATGAACCGCGCCGCCATGGCGGCGGCTGCGCCCACTACCGCCAGCGCCCCGGCATAGGCCAGGGCGACCACGGCGCTCTCGCTCATCCACCACAGCAGCGCCGCCGTCAGCAACAGCGCGGCACCGACCACGGCCAGCGGCAGGGCAGCGCGCGGCTCCGTCTCCTGCCCGATCATTCCGATCCCGCTTTCAGTCGCGCGTCGAGCGATGCCTCCATCCGCTTCAGGCGGCGGGTCCACTTGCCCGAGACAATCACCCGCCAGCCGACGCTGGCCAGCACGTAGCCGATCGAGGCAGACAGCACCGCCAGCACGATGAAACCGAACGCGGTCACCCCCGCCACCTCGACCGCCTCGAACACCATCGACCAGCCGCCGTGGACCATCACGTCATTGAGCACCTCGGTCGTCGCCGCATCCACCTTGAGCACGAACGCGCCCACCTTGTTGGCCACGATCAGCCAGAACGGCAGGGTGAAAGGGTTGGTGATGAAAGTGCTCAGAGCCGAGAGCGGCACGTTGGCGCGGGTCGGCAGGGCCAAAAAGGCGGCGAGGAAGATCTGCCCCACCGGGATGATGAACGCCGCGAACAGCCCCAGCGCAATCCCCCGCGGCACCGAGCGGCGGGTGAAGCGCCACAGCTCCGGGCTGAGGAAGCGGTGGGCGATCGGCCGCAGGTACTTGTTCTGCGCCATGTCCTCGCGCGAGGGCATGTGCTTGCGGATCAGGTCGGCCAGGAAGGTCTTGGATCGCGGGCTGGTCATAAGCCCGGACTACCCTGCAATGCGGACCATGAGCGCATCGTGAACTACCCGCGATCGCGCATGATGCGCGCCTTGTCGCGCGCCCAGTCGCGGTCCTTCATGTATTCGCGCTTGTCCTGCGCCTGCCGCCCCTTGGCCAGCGCCAGCTCGACCTTGGCCCGCCCGCGCCCGTTGAAATAGACGCTGAGCGGCACCAGCGTCATCCCCTTGCGCTCCACCGCGCCCATGAGCTTGGCGATCTCGCGCTCGTGGAGCAGCAGCTTGCGGGGGCGGCGCGGTTCATGGTTGAAGCGGTTGCCGTGGCTGAATTCGGGGATGTTGGCGTTGATCAGCCAGGCCTCGCCATTGCGGATCTCGGCATAGCTTTCGGCGATGCTCGCCTCGCCCGCGCGCAGCGCCTTGACCTCGGTCCCCTGCAGCATCAGCCCGGCCTCGAACTTCGCCTCGACCGCATAGTCGAACCGCGCGCGCCGGTTCTCGGCGACGGTTTTCTGCTTGTCGAACGTCTCGGGTTTGGGGCGGGCCATGCTGCGCCGCCATGTAGGGCCTCGCGCCGCGCAAGGGAAGGCCCGCCGCCCCGCCCGGGCAATTTACTGCGGCGCGATTTTCCTACAGCCCCCGACCTGTGCTTTACGCTGGCGGATGGACGACAAGCAGACGCAACCGCCCGCAGGGCGGCAAGGCCAAGTGGCCGCCCGCAGCGATGATGCCGCAGGCATCGTGAGCGAGGACACCGCGCCCGCGGAGGCGGGTGCGCAAACAAGGGGGCTCCCCGCCTTCACCCCGGTCCCGCGCGCGAAAGACCGCTCCAACGGCTGGAAGCCGCAGGTGCAGCAGGCCTTCATCGAGGCGCTGGCCGACACCGGCAGCGTCCGCGCCGCCTGCCGCCGCGTCGGGCGCAGCGAGCACGGCGCCTACCAGCTGCGCCGCCACCCCGAAGCGGCCGGCTTCCGCGCGGCGTGGCAGGCCGCGCTCGACCACGGCATTGCCCGGATCGAGGACGTGGCGATGGACCGTGCGCTGAACGGGGTGGAGGTGCCGGTCTATTCCTACGGCAAGCTGCTCGGCAGCCGCACGGTCTACAACGACCGGCTGCTGATGTTCCTCCTGCGCAACCGCGCGCCGGAACGGTTCGCGGCCGGCCGCGCCCGGGCACTCAACGCGCTCGACAAGCTGGAGCTCGCCCGCCTCAAGCAGCAGTGGCGCGCCGAGTGGGAGGCCGAATCTGCGGCCGAGGAACAGGCGGTCTTCGATTCGATCGACGCGCTGATCGACGAGATGCGCCGCCGCACGCACCGGCCACGCAGCCCCCGCGCCCAGGCGGCCTACGACCACTACCTGGCGGTCCAGGCCGAGGACGAGGCCAGCGGCTATTGCGCGCTCACCGACCCGGACCACCCCGAAGGCGCCGCGCGGCTGGCCGACCTCGCCGCCCGCACCCCCGCCTCCGCCGAGGACGACGCCCCCTCAGCCCCCCCGCCGGGCTGGGGCCGCAAGCCCAAGCCAGCGCCGGAGCCGGAACCGTTCCCGCGCTGGCATTCGCCCAAGGACGAGGGGTGGGAGTGAGGGGGCGACAGGATTGATTGAGGCAGGCTAGCCCCCCCCTCTCCCCTCGCGGGGAGTCGCAGACGTGGCGCAGCCACAGCGGAGGGAGCGCCGCAGGCGCGGAAGGAGAGGGGGTCGGCGCTACGGCAATGCTGCACAAATTTAATTGAAATATATACAGCAATGCCGTATACCTTGCGGATGAACGACGCGCCAATCCATACCGTGGTCGAAACCACGGCGTTCACGGCCCGGACCAAGGCGCTCGGGCTCACGGCTGATGAACTGGCTGCGGTCTATGACGTCTATGCAACGGCACCGCATTACGGGGCAGTTGTCCGCAAGACTGGCGGCCTGCGCAAGGGCCGCGTGGCAAAGGCGCAGGGCGGCAAGAGCGGCGGCTATCGGGTTTTCAGCTTTTTCGCTGATCGCGAAAATTCGGTCTTCCTGCTCTGGCTGCTCGACAAGTCGGACGAGGACACACTGACCGACGAGCAGGCAAAGACATTCAAACAGCTGACAGCACTGTTGAAGAAGGAATTGCGGAAATGAAGGACGACGATTTCAAGGGCATTGTTGCCGGGCTGGAGGACGCCATTGCCTTCGTGCGGGGCGACACCACCAAGGGCCGCATCGCCGCCGGCCCTGACGTTAAGGCCATCCGCGCCAAAACCAAACTCAGCCAAGCCAAGTTCGCCGCCAAACTGCGCGTGCCCGTCGGCACCGTGCGTGACTGGGAGCAGCACCGCCGCTCGCCCGATGCGCCGGCGCGGACGCTGCTGGGCATGGTGGATGCAGACCCGAAGGCGGCGCTGGCTTTGATTGAGCGTGCGGTGGGCTAATTAGTATACTGTCCCCGGAATTCCCCCGCAAGGGGAGAGGGAGCAGAGCGCCCCGCCCCCCACCCCTCTCCCCTCGCGGGGAGTCGCAGACGTGGCGCAGCCACAGCGGAGGGAGCGCCGCAGGCGCGGAAGGAGAGGGGGCTCTTGGCCTGAAATGAGAAGGGTGCTAGCTAAATGTCTGTAACCTAACGAAACGGACAGTCAGATAATGGCTGCGAAGCCTCTGGTATGACAATGAACAGATCGATGAATGAAGGACTTGGTGCGGCGAAGGCTGGAAAAAATGATGAGTTCTACACTCAATATATCGACATCCAAAAAGAAATTGAGGCCTATCTAGAGTTCAATCCCGATACCTTTCGAGGAAAGGTAGTCTACTGTAACTGTGACGATCCCTTCGAGAGCAACTTCTTCAAATTCTTCGCTGCGAACTTCAATCGCCTCGGGCTGAGCAAGCTCATTTCAACCAGTTATGATGGGTCACCCATTGCTGGCCAGCAGTTGACATTCGAAGACTCAGAAAAGAAACCCCACAAGGCAGAGGCAATTGCCATCGAGATCGAGGAAGTCACCGACCTCAACAATGACGGCGCAACCGACATTGAGGATGTCAAAATTTTCCTCAAGCAAAACCCCCACAAGCGCATCCGCCTAAAAGATAGCGGCGACTTTCGGAGCTCTGAGTGTATTGAGCTTCTGAAGCAGGCAGATATCGTGGTTACCAATCCCCCGTTCTCGCTGTTCCGCGAATATATCGCGCAACTGATCGAGCACGATAAGAAGTTTGACGTGACCCCCAGCTTTCCCCCAGCTGGGATTAGAGCCGGGCGGTTGTTTCGCGCATAAGCGCGGTTGAAGCAATGGGCTGCGTAGCGGAGCCCGTAGGGCGTAGCGAAGCAGGCCATTGCTTATCCAGTTCGGCGGCGAACGCCGCCGGTGTTGCGTAGCCAAGCGATGAGTGCGGTCGCTCCCGGTTGTAATCATCCACCCAGGCGGCGATCTCGACACGGGCATGGGCCATGCTCAAGAACAGCGTCTCGTTGAGCAGTTCGTCCCGCATGCGACCGTTGAAGCTCTCGACATAGCCATTCTGCATCGGCCTTCCGGGCGCGATATAATGCCACTCGACGCCGATCTCGCCGCACCATGCCAGCACGGCGTTGCTGGTGAGCTCGGTTCCGTTGTCGCTGACGATCATCCCCGGCTTGCCTCGCTGTGCGATCAGCTCGGTCAGTTCACGCACGACACGGCGACCGGAGATCGAGGTGTCCGGCACCGCTGCCAGACACTCCCTGGTCACGTCATCGACCACGTTGAGCACCCGGAACCGCCTGCCTGAGGCCATCTGGTCGTGCACGAAGTCCAAGCTCCAGCGCTGGTTCGGCAACGCCAGAACAGGAGCAGGCGCCCTTGTGCCTACAGCACGCTTGCGGCTGCGTCGTCGCCTGACCGCGAGGCCTTCCTCCTTGTAGAGCCGCTGGGTTTTCTTCCGATTGATCATGATCCCCTCCCGGCGCAGCAGGATGTGCAGACGGCGATAGCCGAACCGGCGACGCTGGTTGGCCAGCTCGCGCAGCTTCTCACGCAGATCGACGTCATCGTCCCGGGTGGAACGGTAGCGCACGCTCTTGCGATCAGCATCGATGACACGGCACGCCCGCCGTTCGCTCATCCCGTGGCAGGCCTGGAGATGAGCAACAGCTTCCCGCTGCGCGGCGGGCGTCAGAACTTTTTTGCCAGAAGATCCTTCAGCGCAGCCTTGTCCAGCATCGCATCGGCCAGCAACCGCTTGAGCTTCGCGTTCTCGCTCTCCAGCTCCTTCAGCCGCCGGGCATCGGACACCTCCAGCCCGCCATACTTCGACTTCCAGTTGTAGATCGTCGCTTCCGACACTCCGTGCCGCCGAGCCAGGTCGGCGGTCTTCGCGCCCGCCTCAGCTTCCTTCAGCACGCCAATGATCTGCTCTTCTGAAAACCTCGTTCTCTTCATCTCGTCCGTCCTTCTGTCAGGGCCGGACTCTAATCCAACTTGGAGGAAAATCAGGGGGTCACGTCAAAGAAGTTCAAGCGAGTCCTCATACGCAGGGCAAAATAGGGGGCGCGTAAAAATGAAGACCAAGCTTCAGACCGAAATCAACGTTGAGCAAATCTGCGACGGCTTCGTTTACAACCAATTCGAGGGCAAAGGTCTTCATGGACTGTCGGGAAAGCTCACGATCCAACCTGAGTATCAGCGAAATTTCATTTATGCTGACCAAGGGGGGAAGCGTGAAATGGCTGTCATTGACTCGCTTTTGAAGGCTTACCCTCTTGGTCTCATATACTTCAACAAGGTAGCCGATGACAAGTTTGAGGTCCTGGATGGGCAGCAACGCATAACCAGTGTTGGCAGGTTCGTGACCAACAAATTTGCCATCATGGACGGAGGCAACCCCAAATACTTTGATAGCCTGCCGAGCGATAAGCGGGATTTGATCCTGAAGACCCGGCTGCTCATCTACGAGTGTGAAGGAACGGAGACTGAGATCAAGCAATGGTTTCAGACCATCAACATAGCTGGTGTCCCCCTGAATGAGCAGGAACTGCTCAATGCGATCTACTCGGGTCCCTTTGTAACAGCCGCAAAGGCTGAATTCAGTAACAGCCAGAACGCCAACATCGCCAAGTGGAGCGCTTACATCAAAGGCAGCGCAAACCGGCAGGAATTTCTTGAGTGCGCGCTGGATTGGGTGAGCAAGGGAGACATCGGTGGATACATGAGTAGCCACCGGCAGTCTGGCAGCATCGACGAACTCAAGAACTACTTCAACTCTGTTCTGGATTGGGTTTCCACCGTGTTCCGTGACGTAGAAGCGGAGATGAAGGGGATCGAGTGGGGTCGCCTCTATGAGACGTACCGCAACACGGCTTATGATCCTGCGAAGGTGTCAGAGCATCTGAAGAGGCTCTACGGCGATCCCTATGTGAAGAATCGCAAAGGTGTCTTCGAATTCATTCTCGGCGGACAGCAAGATACCAAATTCCTCGATGTTCGCGTGTTCGACAAGGCGACCGCGCAAGCCGCTTATGCCAAGCAGACTGCCAAGGCCAAAGCCGACGGTGTGTCCAACTGCCCACTCTGCGCCGTTAGCAATTCCACGAACAAAGCGAAAATTTGGGAGTTCAAGGAAATGGATGCCGACCATGTCGAGGCATGGAGCAAAGGTGGTGCGACCACTGCCGCAAATTGCGAGATGCTCTGCGTCACCCACAATCGCGCAAAGGGTAATCGATAGCGATTGAAGCGTAGCCGATTAAAAATCGCGGCGACATTGGATCGCTCAGAAGCAAGCCACCAACTTCAGCGCGATTTTCTCTCGTCGATAAAGCTCTGGACCCGAGCCATCGCCTCATCATGGGGGATCGGCGGGCGCGGGTCAGCGAGTGACGCGGCGACCTTGGCCCGCAGCCAAGCGTCATAGGAGGCGGCTTCCTCTTCGGTCTCAAATTCGGACACGATGGGGGAGAGCTTGGTCATGCGACGGAAGGTATCGCAGACCGGCGGAATTGCAAGGCCGGGTGCGGCTGGGGTGGAGGTATCGGGGTGGGGCCCTTGTCTTTCGCGTCTTCGCGTGAAACGAAACCAGCGCCGCGTTGGCCGGAGGGTGCCCCTCCACCACCTTTGGTGGTCCCCCTCCCCGTACCGGGGAGGACCTACTCCTCACCCATGCGCAGGGCGGCAATGAAGGCTTCCTGAGGAATCGAGACGTTGCCGTATTCCCGCATCCGGGCCTTGCCCTTCTTCTGCTTCTCCAGCAGCTTCTTCTTGCGGCTGATGTCCCCGCCATAGCACTTGGCGGTCACGTCTTTCCGCAGCGCGGCGATGGTTTCGCGGGCGATCACCTTGCCGCCCAGCGCGGCCTGGATCGGGATCTTGAACAGGTGGCGCGGGATCAGGTCTTTCAGGCGTTCGCACATGCCGCGTCCGCGCGCCTCGGCATTGGCGCGGTGGACGATCATGCTGAGCGCGTCGACCGCTTCGGCGTTGACCATGATGGTCATCTTGACCAGGTCGCCTTCACGCAGGCCGATCGCCTCGTAATCGAAGCTGGCATAGCCGCGGCTGATCGATTTCAGCCGGTCGTAGAAATCGAACACCACTTCGTTCAGCGGCAGCTCGTAGCTGACCTGCGCCCGCCCGCCGACATAGGTGAGGCCGGTCTGCACCCCGCGCCGATCCTGGCACAGCTTGAGGATCGAGCCGAGGTATTCATCGGGGGTGTAGATGGTCGCCTTGATCCACGGCTCCTCCACGCTGTCGATCCGGTTCTGGTCGGGCCAGTCAGCCGGGTTGTGGATCATCAGCTCGCGCGCGTCATCGGTGCGGCTCTTGCTGAGCTGGAGCCGGTATTCGACCGAGGGCGCGGTGGTGATGAGGTCGAGATCGTATTCGCGGGTCAGCCGTTCCTGGATGATTTCCAGGTGCAGCAGGCCGAGGAAGCCGCAGCGGAAGCCGAAGCCCAGCGCGGCGCTCGATTCCATCTCGTAGGAGAAGCTGGCGTCGTTGAGCTTCAGTTTGCCGATCGATTCGCGCAGCTTTTCGAAATCGGCCGCGTCGGTGGGGAAGATGCCGCAGAACACCACCGGCTGGACTTCCTTGTAGCCCGCCAGCGCCTGGGTGGCCCCGCCCTTGACCGTGGTGATCGTGGCACCGACGCGGGCCTGCTCCACTTCCTTGATCTGCGCGGTGATGAAGCCGATCTCGCCCGGGCCGAGTTCCGGCAGGTCGGTGCGCTTGGGGGTGAAGCAGCCGACCCGGTCAACCAGGTGGTCGGTGCCGCCCTGCATGAACTTGACGTTGAGGCCCTTCCTGATGACCCCGTCGATCACCCGGACGAGGATGACCACGCCGAGGTAGGGATCGTACCAGCTGTCGACCAGCATGGCCTTGAGCGGCGCGGCGCGGTCACCCTTGGGGGGGGGGATCTTCTTCACGATCGCCTCCAGCACGTCGGCGATGCCGATGCCGGACTTGGCGCTGGTCATCACCGCCTCGGAGGCGTCGAGGCCGATGATGTCCTCGATCTCGGCGCGGACTTTCTCCGGTTCGGCGGCGGGCAGGTCGATCTTGTTGATGACGGGGACGATCTCGTGGTCGTGCTCGATCGACTGGTAGACGTTGGCGAGGGTCTGGGCCTCGACCCCCTGCGCGGCGTCGACCACCAGCAGCGCGCCTTCGCACGCGGCGAGGGAGCGGGAGACCTCGTAGGCGAAGTCGACATGGCCGGGGGTGTCCATGAGGTTGAGCTCGTAGGTCTCGCCGTCGCTCGCGGTGTAGTTGAGGCGGACGGTCTGGGCCTTGATGGTGATCCCGCGTTCTTTCTCGATGTCCATGTTATCAAGGACTTGCTCGGACATCTCGCGGTCGGTCAGCCCGCCAGTGGCCTGGATCAGCCGGTCGGCCAGCGTGGACTTGCCATGGTCGATATGCGCGATGATGGAAAAGTTGCGAATGCGGGAGAGCTCAGTCATCCCGCGCCCTTAGCGCCACCCTGCGGCGCTGTCAGCAACCGATGGCGGGGTCAGGCGCTGCGGCTTCCATGATGCGACAGGTCCACTTGCATGAATGCCGGGCGTGATGAGGCGCTGCTGTCGCTCGCGCTTTGCACCAGGGGGTAGTAACCCGGCGGCAAGGCTGCGAGCGGCATTCCCGCTGCAGCCAGCGAATAAGGGGAAACACGGTGACGGGTGCAAAGCCCGTCCGCGCCATCGCTGACGAGCGGGGTTTCGAACTCAAGCCCCTGAACATGCCCTTCGGACCGGCGAACCGTGGCCACTGCGAGTTGCCCTTCGCCAAAGTCAACGACAAGTGGAGTGCCGAGCGGAACATTGAGCAGCCCCTCGATCCGCGCGCCGGTTCGGGAAAGGTTGCGCATCACCGCATCATAACGGTGATCCTCGTGGATCACCCCCACCTTGCGATAGGTGCTCCTGCGATCCGCGCGATGATAAGCTGGCCCGACCGCGTCGTATAGCATTTCACCCCGCGCGAGCCGTTCGAGCACGTTTTCATGCGCGGTCGGCTGGCTGTAGATATAGCCTTGGACATGGCTGGTGCCGAGCCCCGTTACCAGTTCGAGCTCGTCCATGGCCTCGACCCCTTCGGACACCGTTTCCATGTTGAGCGCTTCGGCCAGGCTGACAATCGCCTTGATGATCGCGGGGTTGTTGTTGCCCTTCTCCGCTGCCCCGCGCACGAAGCTGCGGTCGATCTTGATCTTGTCGAACGGGGCATGGCGCAGGTAGCTGAGCGACGAATAGCCGGTACCGAAATCGTCCAGCGCCAGGCGCACACCAATTTTCTTGAGGCGCAGGAACGTGTCCTGGACCGATTGCTGGTCCCCCATGAAGACGGACTCGGTCAGCTCGATTTCCAGCCGCGCAGGATCCAGTCCGGTCGCAGCAAGCGCGCGTTGCACCATCGCCGGGACATCACTGGTGGTAAACTGGATGGCCGAAACGTTGACCGCGACCCGCAAATCGCCGGGCCATTCACTGGCGCAGCTGCACGCCTTGCGCATGGCCCATTCGCCCAGATCGTTGATGATCGAGGTTTCCTCGGCAATCGGGATGAACAGATCGGGCCGGATGCGTCCCCGATCGGGGTGATGCCAGTCCAGCAAGGCTTCGAAACAGGTCACCAGCCCGTCCGAGGCCCGCACGATCGGCTGGAAGCGGAGGCTCATCTCGTCACGATGGAGCGCGTCGCGCAAGTCTTCCTCGATCTGCTTGCGCAGGCGTGCACCATCCTTGAGTTCCGCCGAATAGAACCGGAACTGGCCACGTCCGCCGCCTTTGGCAGCATAGAGTGCAAGGTCGGCGCTGCTGACCAGATCGTCGGTCTCGAGGCCGTCGTAGGGCGCGATGGCAATACCCACCGACGCGCCGATGATGGCCCGGCTTCCTTCGACCGAATAGGGCTGCGAAACCATCTGGATCAGCCGGCCCGCCAGTTCGCCCAGCTGGCCCCGATCATCCATGTCAGGCAGGATCACCTGGAACTCGTCACCGCCAAGGCGGCCGATCTCGCCGCGCTTGCCGACGATGGTCTGGAGCCGCTGCGCCACTTGCCGCAGCAATTCATCGCCGGCGGGATGGCCCAGCGTATCGTTGACATGCTTGAACCGGTCGAGATCCATCATCAGCAGCGCGCAGCTGCGCTTGGCCGACCGATAGGCCGTCAGGGTCGCGGTCAGCCGGCTGGTCATCCGGTGGCGGTTCGACAGGCCTGTCAGGGAATCGTACTGCGCCAGCCGCGCCGCATCACGCTGGCGGACGATTTCGGCCGAGATGTCCTTGGCTGAGCCGCGGTAGCCCAGGAACTCGCCCTGCGCGTCAAATTGCGGCTTTCCGGTAATCGACCACCATACCTCGCGATCATCGATCGCCACCCGGACCGGCAGGTCGGCAATGGTGTTGCGGGCGCTGAGCAGGAATCCCAGCGGACGGCGCTTGTCTTCGGCTTCGTCCAGCGGATCGGTGCTGAACAGGGTCGCCACGCCCTTGCCCATCAGCGTGCCATGTTCCACGCCGATCTGGTGAATGGCGTGTTCGGACAGATAGATCAGGCGGCCCAGCCCATCGGTGGCCCAGAACCAGCCAATGCCTGATTCTTCGAAGCTGTCGAGCAGCGCCAGCCGCCGTTCGGCATCGCGCTTGTCGATCGGCCGCAGCCCCTTCTGTTCATCGGACGCGCCAAAGCCGTCGGCTGGTTGGCCGCCCTTGCGTGAGAAGAGGCCCTTGATGGCCATTGCCTGCTGTCCTCGCTAGACTGTTCCCAAGTGTTTGCGACCTTCGGGCTTTCGTTCAGGACGGTGCTATCAGGCACTGGTTAATGCAGCGCTAAACAGCCGGGCAGGCCGCGCTAGCCGGTTCTCGACAACAAGCCCTTCTTTTCCCAGGCGAGCAGAGAAATGGTGCCGTCTTCCTCGACATCGAGTGGCCGGGCAAACTCCACGCCCATCCGGTCCTCCTCGCTCCACCGGCTGGTGGCGACGATGGTGAAGGCTTCGGTAATGGCGATATTGAACTGGGTTCCCACCGGCACGTTCCAGAGCCCTTCGACCATGGCCCCGCTCATCGACATGTTGCGGATCGTGCCCTGATAATAGTGCCCGCCGTGTTCCAGCACGACCTTGCGCAGCATGGTGAACCGCTTTGCCCGGGCAGAGCGCGGTCCGCTGGCGACAATCGCCAGCCCCTGTTGCAGCCGCGCCGTTGCGTCGGCACTGCTCATCGGCTTCGCATAGACGTATCCCTGAATGTGACTGCAGCCATAGCGCCGCACCAGTTCCAGTTCGTCCAGGGTCTCCACCCCTTCAGCGGTGGTGTCCATGCCAAGCGACTGGGCCAAGCCAGTGATCGAGGCAATGATCGCACCGTTGCGGCTGCCTGGCTGGGTCGCCCCGCGCACGAAGCTCTGGTCGATCTTGATCTTGTCGAACGGTGCCCGCTTTAGATAGCCCAGCGAAGAGTAGCCGGTACCGAAGTCATCAAGCGCCAGCCGCACGCCGATGCGCTTCAAGGCGGCGAACATGGCATCCGTGCCATGGTCATCGCTCAGGAACACACTCTCGGTAATCTCGAGCTCGAGCCGGGCCGGGTCGATCCGCGCCTGGGCGATGGCATTGGTCACAACCGTCGCAAACTGCGGATTGCCGAACTGCAAGGTTGAAACGTTCACGGCACAGCGGATGGATTCCGGCCAGCGCGCCAGATCGTGGCAGGCAGTACGGAGCGCCCATTCGCCAATCGCCGAAATCAGGCCTGCGTCCTCTGCGACGGGGATGAACCGGTCAGGCGACATCCAACCCTGGACCTGATGGTTCCAGCGCAGCAGGGCTTCAAAGCCGCTAATCTGCTCCGAGGCGACATCGACGACCGGCTGATAATGCAGCTCCAACCCGCCATTCGCGATGGCATCGCGCAGGTCCTGTTCCAGCTGGTTGCGTTCCTCCGCCTTGGAATGGAGGTCTTCGGAGAAGAAGTGGTAGCGCCCGCGGCCGCCGTCTTTTGCCGCATAGAGCGCAAGGTCGGCATTGCGAATGATGGTTTCGCTGTTCATCCCGTTGTCGGGCGAGACCGCGATGCCGACGGACGCCCCGATAACCACGCGCTGGCCCTCGATCGAATAGGGCTGGGACAGCGACCGGATGATTTCGTGGGCCAGTTCGCCAAGCCGCTCCAGAGGCGTGCGGCCGGGAATGATAACCTTGAACTCGTCCCCCCCGAGGCGGCCACACTGGCCCATCTTGCCGACTGTCCGCTGGAGGCGATGGGCCACCTGCTTGAGCAGGGCATCGCCAGCGGGATGGCCGAGCGTATCGTTGACATTCTTGAACCGGTCGAGATCGAGCAGCATGATGGCGCACTCGCGATCTCGCTCGTGCGGGCTGGCGAGGATCTTTTCCAGCATCTGCGACATGTTGTGCCGGTTGGCGAGCCCGGTGAGAGAATCGAACTGGGCCAGCCTGGTGGCGTTTTCCTGGCTGCGCTTCTTTTCGGTCAGATCGGTGCCCGAACCGCGAAAGCCGCAGAAATTGCGGAAGCCGTCATAGACCGGACGCCCGTTGACGGACCACCAGCGTTCTTCGCCGCGAACCGCTGCTCGCACGGCCAGATCCTGGAACGAAGATCGGGCGGAGAGATGAAAGGTCAGCGTCCGCTCGCCTTCCGCGCTGTTATCGGCCAGATCGAACAGCTGGATCAGAGGCCGGCCAATAAGGTCCTTCTTGCTTCTGCCCAGCGTCCGGGCAACCGAGGTCGAGAGGTAGGTCAACTGGCCGCGCCGGTCGGTTTCCCAGAACCAACCCTGCCCGGTTTCCTCGTAATCCGCGAGGATGCTCTGGGCGCGGTCGCGCACACGCGCCTTGGCTTCCTCTTCCATCTCGTTGCGGCGGTCGAGTTGCGACTGATAGCGCGCGATAGCGGCTGACACGGCCGTTGCCAGTGCCAGGCCGGCAAAAGCAAAGATGCTGCCGTCAAGGATCACGATGGGCAACCAGCAGGCCAGCTTGGCGGCGAATTGCAGTGGGGTGCGCCCGCTCAGCACCGTGGCGAAGACGGCGTTGATCGTCACCATCACGGCCACCGCTAGCCGCACATCGAGTTCGCCAAAAAACAGCCAGAGGCCGATACCGGTTCCGGCCAGCAAGCCGGTGGCCGCGACGATCGCGGATCCCAAGGCAAAAGCCATGTGCTGATCGCGCTCGTCAGCCTTCTCCCAGGCAACGAAATAGCGGCTGCAATAGGCGATCAGGGTTGCCAGGACGCCGGCGCCTGCACCCAGGATTGGCGGGAGGCAGAAGCAGACCAGAGCTGCAATGGCGAAGGCCCCGGCCACAGCCGGTGCCATCCACGGAAACGTATCCGGCAGCACAGGCGGGCGGCGCAGCGTACTGCTGGCCGCCCGGGCGTATTCCCCGCTGAGCGGGGAACGCGCCTCCTGCACAGACCTGCGCTGGGCGGAGCGGCGGTCCTGCAGTTCTCCTGATTCCGGATGGTTCTGCGCTTCTGGGATTGGGGGCACAGAGCGGAGCTTCCCCTCCGGCGCGCCCTCGCGTGCCGGGGGTGCAGCGGCATCACCGACAGACCTTGCTGCCGGGACCGAATTGGGGTGCGCCCCGCCCATGCCGCCCCTTATGGAAAAAAGCGGTTTGGAATCGGTTAATTGCGCGCATGGTTTTCTCCCTCGGACACCGTTTTGACGATGCTTGCCAAGGTGCCGTGCGGTGTGCATGAACGTGACCCAGGGAGAGAAGCATGGCGAACGGCAAGACGCTTGAAAACGAGGCGGCCCAATCCACCATGGCCTTGGGGCCACTGGTCGGCCTAGCAAGGGAGGATTTCGTCGGGGCCATCGCCTTGCTCCTGCGGGAAAGCGCCTCCGATCCGCAGCGCACCATGAAGCATGCGCAGGATATCGGGCAGGACATGATCCGGATCATGACCGGAAAATCCGATCTGGCCCCCGATCCCAAGGACAAGCGGTTCCGCGATCCGGCCTGGCAGTACAATCCCTTCTTCCGCGCCGGGGCGCAGTATTATCTCGCCGTGCAGAAAGGGATGCGCAACTGGCTGGATGAGCTTCAGCTCGACGAGCTGGAGCGTGACCGCGCCAATTTCATCAGCACCATCATCATCGATTCCCTTTCGCCCACCAACACCCTGATGGGTAACCCGACTGCGCAGAAGCGGGTGATCGACAGCGGCGGGCTCAGCCTGGTGAAGGGGCTCAAGAACGCCTACAACGACATGGTCTACAACAAGGGGATGGTCTCCCAGGTGGACAAGCGCCCGTTCAAACTGGGCGAAAACGTTGCCACCTCGAAAGGCTCGGTTGTCCTGCGCACCGAAATGATGGAACTGATCCATTACGCGCCCACTACGGACGAGGTTTACGAGATCCCGCAGCTGACTATCCCGCCCCAGATCAACAAGATGTATATCAACGACTTGTCTCCGGAAAAGTCGGTGGTGAAGTACCAGGTCGACAATGGCATCCAGACCTTCGTGATTTCCTGGCGCAATCCGTCCAGGGAACAGGGCCACTGGGGCATGGACGACTATGTCCGCTCCTGCCGCGAAGCGATGGATGCGGTCAGCGCCATTACCGGGTCGGACCGGATCAATGTATCGGCCGGTTGTTCCGGCGGGCAGACCGCCGCGGTGGTCGCCAGCAAACTGGCTGCCGACGGGGCGGAAACGCTCAACGCACTCACCCTGATGGTCTGCGTGCTCCACCCCAAGCAGAACGATATCGAAGCCGGATCTCTGGTGACCGAGAACGGGATGCAGCTGGCCCGCCAGCGCGCCGCGAAGAAGGGTGTGATCAAGGGCGATGACCTGGCCCGCGGGTTCGCCTGGCTGCGGCCCAACGATCTGATCTGGAACTACGTCATCAACAATTACCTGCTGGGTGAAGATCCTCCGGCGTTCGACGTCCTGTTCTGGAACGCCGATGCGACCAATCTTTCGGCCAGCCTGATGGGCGATTTCCTCACCCTGTTCGAAACGCTCGCCTTCACCAAGAAGGGCGAAGTGGAGATGGCCGGCCACAAGGTCGATCTGTCAAAGGTCGATGCGCCACTGTTCATCCTGGGCGGGGTGACCGATCACATCACCCCGTGGAAGGCGACCTATCGCTCCACCCGCCTGTTCGGGGGCGGGGATGTGACCTACGTCCTGTCCCACTCCGGCCATATGCAGGCGATCCTCAATCCGCCGGGCAATCCCAAAGCCAGATACTACGTCCAGAAGGGCGACGGCGCGCTTCCCGAAACCGCTGACGAGTGGATCAAGGGTGCCGAGGAAGTGGCCGGCAGCTGGTGGCCGTACTGGATGGCATGGGTTCAGAAGAATTCCGGCAAGCAGAAAAAAGCGCCCAAGGCGGTCGGCAACAAGAAGTACCCGGCACAGGAACCGGCACCGGGCCTCTATGTTGTCGAGGAACGCTAGACAGATCCGGGCCTGCGGGCCCGCCACAAGGAATTGCATTTGACCCACGCCATGGAAACCGCCGAAGTGTCGATGGAAACAGTCGGCGGGCGCACCCTGCGTGTTGCCCGCTGGCGGCTCGACATGGAAAGCGAACACCTGCCCGTCCTGTTCTTCAACGGGATCGGGGCCAACATCGAAGCGGTCGCGCCGCTGGCCGACGCACTCGACGACCGCGGCTTCATCATGTTCGACATGCCCGGCGTCGGGGAATCGCCCGAACCGCTCATCCCCTACAACACCGTGACCATGGCCTGGACCACCACCCTGCTGCTTGACCGGTTCGGGCTGGACAAGGTCGATGTGATGGGCGTGAGCTGGGGCGGCGCCATGGCGCAGCACTTTGCCCTGCAGCACCCCAAGCGCACGCGGCGGCTGGTCCTGGCGGCCACCAGCGCGGGCATGATCATGGTCCCCGGCAACCCGGCGGCGCTGACGAAGATGGCTGACCCGCGGCGCTACGTCGATGCGGCCTTCATGGCCAAGCATTTCGAGACGCTCTACGGCGGCGCGCTCGGCAGTTCGCCCGGCAAGTCCGACCATATCGGGCGGCTGAAAGCGCCCACCCCGCGCGGCTATTTCTACCAGCTGCTCGCCATGATCGGCTGGACCAGCGCCCCGGCCCTGCCGTTCATGAAGAAGCATACCCTGATCCTGATGGGCGATGACGACCAGATCGTCCCGCTCACCAACGGCCGCATCCTCAACGCGCTGATCCCGAACAGCGAACTGGAGGTGATGGAAGGCGGCGGACACCTGTTCCTGCTCAGCCACCGCGAGCAGAGCATTTCGGCCATCCGGCGCTTCCTCGATACCGAAGACGAGGCGGAGATTTCCAAAGCCGCCTAGTCCGGAAAAAAGAGCAGGAAGAAAGGCCCCGCCCATGCGCCACATTGCCATTATCGGTTCGGGTCCGGCGGGCTATTACACCGCCGAAGCCGCACAGAAGCGATGGGGCAACGGGGTGCGGATCGACGTCTTCGATATGTTGCCGGTGCCCTACGGCCTGATCCGGACGGGCGTTGCCCCCGATCACCAGTCGATCAAGGGGGTTTCCCGTCGGTACGAACAGGTGGCGCTGACTGACAACGTCCGGTTTGCCGGCAACGTCAAGGTAGGCGAGCATGTCTCGGTCAGTGATCTGCAGGCCATGTACGATGCGATCGTCATCGCAACCGGGGCGCCGCATGATCGCAAGCTTGGCCTGCCGGGTGAAGACCTGGCCAATGTCCATGGCAGCGCGGCATTCGTGGGCTGGTACAATGGCCATCCGCAGTTTGCCGGGCTCGATCCCGATCTGTCGGGCCGGCATGCGGTGGTTATCGGGATGGGCAATGTCGCGCTCGATGTTGCGCGCATCCTGTCCAAGACCGAAAGCGAATTCGCCGGGTCGGACATTGTCACCCACGCGCTCGACCTGCTGCGCGCCAGCAAGCTGCGCAAGATCACTATCCTGGGTCGGCGCGGCCCGCACCAGATCATGATGACGCCCAAGGAGCTGGGCGAGCTGATGCACCTCGATCGCGCCAGCCCCCGGGTCGACAAGGCCGACCTGCCGGACGAGGCGGATGATGCCCTGCTCGAGCCGGGTTTGCGCAAGGCGGTCAGCCACCTGCGCAGTTTTGCCGCCATTCCGGAAAGCATCCACGGCGAAAAGGATGTCGAAATCGACATCGACTTCTTCGCCAGCCCGGTCGAATTCGAAGGCGATGGCCGGGTGGAGCGAGTGAAAGTGGAACGCACCACCGTCCAGGCAGGCCGCGCCAGCGGCACAGGCGAGTATTACCACGTTCCTGCCGACCTGGTGGTCAGCTGCATCGGTTATCACTCCGCCCACATTCCCGAAGTCCCGTTCGACGAGCGGGCCGGACGTTTCCCCAATGACGAGGGGCGCATCCTGCCCGGGCTCTACTGCGTCGGCTGGGCGCGGCGCGGGCCGAGCGGCACGATCGGCACCAACCGACCCGATGGTTACGGCGTGATCGAGCGGGTGGCCGAGGATTTCGACAGCGGTGCGCTCGGCACCGGCGGCAAGCAGGGCCGCGCTGCCTTCGACCAGCTCGCCGAAGCGCGCGGGCTTGACGTGGTTACCTTCCGGGACTGGAAGAAGATCGAGCAGGCGGAGGAAGCGGCCGCCCGCGAGGGTGCCCCGCGCGAGAAGTTCGTCGATGTCGAAGCGATGATCCGCGCGAGGGGCTAGCCCCCCAGCCACTCAACCAGCGCAGCGTTGATCTCTTCAGGAATATCCTGCTGAACCCAGTGCGATGCGTGCGGGAAGCGTTGCACCGTCAGGTCCGGCACATACTGCTCCGTTCCGTCCAGCACCTCGATGCTGATGGCGACGTCCTGCTCCCCCCACAGGACCAGCGTCGGCACGTCCACCCGGCCATCGCCGATGGCGCGAATATCCGGCACCTGCAGCAAGGCGCGGTAATAGTTGAGCATCGCAGTCAATGCGCCGGGCCGTGCCGCCGCCGCGCGATAGGGCTCAACCTCCGGCTGTGCAAACCGGGCCTTGTTGACCGCCGAATCCCGGAATATCCGCGCAATCGGCGCCGCTCCGCCGCGCCCCAGCATCCGTTCGGGCAGGCCGGGGATCTGGAAGAAGAAGATATACCAGCTCTTCTTCAATTGCCGCCAGTGCTTCATCTCCCGTCGGCCGCAGAGCGGATGGGGGACATTGAGAATGACCAGAGCCTTGAGCGGGCGCACTTTCCGGATGGCGAAATACCAGGCGACGATCGCACCCCAGTCATGCGCGATCAGGGTCACTTCCTCCGCCCCGCTCGCATCGATCAGCGCGGCGACATCGGCCGCGAGATTATCGAGCCGGTAGGCCTGCTTCCCCTCGGGCCGGTCGGTTCCCCCATAACCGCGCATGTTGGGCGCCCAGACGCGGTAGCCCTGTGCCGCCAGCACCGGCATCTGGTGCCGCCAGCTGTAGTGAAGCTCGGGAAAGCCGTGCAGGCACAGCGCGAGCCGCCTGCCCTCACCCGCCTCGGCGACCTCGAACGTCAGCCCGTTTGCCTCGACCCAGCGGATCGCAATCCCGCTGTCTGGCGCGGGGTTCCAGCTTGCCTGCCTGTCCATCCTGCCAGCTTACCATTGCGGCGGCGGGCGTGCTATGCCAGTTTCAAATCAAAATGGGAGAGAGAGCCATGGCGGCATATGACCTGATTATTCGCGGCGGAACCATTGTCGACGGCACCGGCCAGCCCGGCTTCATCGGGGACGTGGCGGTGAAGGGCGGGCTGATTGCCCAGGTCGGCACGGTCCACGGCGATGCAGACGAGGAAATCGACGCCGCCGGTCTGATCGTCACCCCCGGCTTTGTCGACATCCACACCCATTATGACGGGCAGGCAACCTGGGACCAGGAAATGGCCCCTTCGAGCTGGCACGGGGTCACCACCGTGGTGATGGGCAATTGCGGCGTCGGGTTTGCCCCGGCCCGGCCTGACCGGCACGAATGGCTGATCCAGCTGATGGAAGGGGTGGAGGACATTCCCGGCACCGCCCTGGCCGAAGGGATCACCTGGAACTGGGAGACTTTCCCCGAATACCTCGACGCGCTTGAGGCGCTGCCGCGCACGGTCGATGTCGGCACCCATGTGCCGCACGGCGCGGTGCGGGCCTATGTGCTGGGCGACCGGGAAGAGCCCGGCGCCGTACCGACCGAGGATGACATCGCCCAGATGTCAAAGATCGTGGAGGAAGGCGTTCGCGCTGGTGCGCTCGGGTTCTCGACCTCGCGTACGGTTCTGCACAAGGACATCAATGGCGTGCTGGTGCCCGGCACCACCGCGACCGCCGAGGAACTGGTGGCAATCGGCCGCGCCATGGGCCGCGCCGGGCACGGCGTGTTCGAAATGGCCAGCGACCTCAAGCGCGAGTGGAACGAGTTTGAATGGATGGGCGCGCTGAGCCGCGAGACCGGCCTACCGGTCACCTTCGCGGCGCTCCAGTCAATCGCCAAGGACCTGCCGCTGGAAGAACAGATCGCCACCATGCGGGCGGAAAATGACAACGGGGCCAACATCGTTGCCCAGGTTGCGCTGCGCGGCAACGGGATCGTGATGGCGTGGCAGGGGACGGTCCATCCGTTCGTCTACCGGCCCAGCTGGCAGGCGATCAAGGACCTGTCCTGGGCCGAGCAGAAGGCGAAGCTGTTCGATCCGGCCTTCAAGGCGCAGTTGCTGGCAGAAGCCAACGACTATACCGGCGCCCCGGAAGATATTCTCACCGTGGTCATGGTGATCACGCAAGGCTGGCTGATGCAGTACGAGATGGATCCGGGCTTCGATTACGAACCGGCCGACGACGAGACTGTCCAGGCCCGTGCCACGGCCGCCGGGGTCGATCCGCAGGAATATGCCTATGACCTGCTGTGCCGCGACGAGGGCACCGGCTTCATCTACCTGCCGATCCTCAACTACGCCGACCGCAACCTGGATTTCCTGGTGCCGCTCCAGCACTCAGACGACACGGTCAATTCGCTGAGCGATGGCGGGGCGCACTGCGGCACCATCTGCGACGCGGCCAGCCCCACGTTCATGCTCCAGCACTGGGTGCGAGACCGCAAGCGGGGTGACCGGATCACGCTGGAAAACGCAATCAAGCGCCAGTGCCAGGATACGGCCCGCCTGTATGGGCTGGAGGACCGCGGGGTGATCGCTCCCGGCTATCTGGCCGATCTCAACCTGATCGATCTCAATGCGCTCAAGCTGGGCAAACCGTGGCTGGCGTTCGACCTGCCGGCCGGCGGGCGGCGCCTGTTGCAGAAGGCGGAAGGCTATGTCGCCACGATCAAGAACGGCACGGTCACCTTCCGCAATGGCGAATGGACCGGTGCCACGCCGGGCGGCCTGATCCGCGGCCCGCAGCGGGTCGAGATGCTGGAGGCAGCCGAATGAAGGCGATCCGCACCGGCGCTGCGCCCTCCACCCTCGAAGCGCTCGAATATGTCGATGTGGCGGATGCCCCCGGCCCCGGCCCGGGAGAGATTACGGTAGCGATCAAGGCCAGCTCGCTGAATTACCATGACTATGCCGTGGTGAAGGGCATGATCCCTTCAGCGCAGGGCCGCATCCCGATGTCGGACGGGGCGGGCGAGGTGACGGCAGTCGGCGAGGGGGTGAGCGAGTTCAAGGTGGGGGATGCGGTGGTTTCAACCTTCTTCCCTGACTGGCTCGACGGCACCCCGCCGCAAAGCGCCTTCACTCGCGTTCCGGGCGACGGGATCGACGGCTATGCCCGGCAGGCGGTCACTGCGCCGACGACGTGGTTCACCCGGTCGCCCACAGGCTACAGCCATGCCGAGGCGGCCACCCTCACCTGTGCCGGGCTGACCGCGTGGCGCGCGATGTTCGTCGACAATGCGATCAAGCCGGGTGACACCATTCTGGTGCAGGGTACCGGCGGGGTGTCGGTCTTCGCACTTCAGATGGCCAAGGCTGCCGGGGCCACCGTGATTGCGACCAGTTCTGCGGATGAAAAGCTGGCGCGCATGCGCGAACTCGGCGCCGACCACCTGATCAACTACAAGGAGGTACCCGCCTGGGGGATGAAGGTGCTGGAACTGACCGCTGGCCGGGGTGTCGACTGCGTCATCGAGGTCGGCGGAGCGGGCACGCTCGACCAGTCCATGCTGGCGACCCGGGTGGGCGGCCATGTGGCGCTGATCGGCGTGCTGACGGGCTTTGCCGGCCCGGTGCAGACGGCGCTGCTGATGGCGAAGAACCTGCGGGTGCAGGGCCTCACTGTAGGCAGCCGGGCACAGCAGCTCGACATGATCAGGGGCATCGAGGCGAACGGGATCCGCCCGGTCATCTCGGACCATTTCCCGCTGGAGAACCTCGCCGATGCCTTCCGCCACCAGGAGGCCAACCGCCACTTCGGCAAGATCGTGGTCGATATCTAGGGCCAAGGCCCAAGACCTGCCCTAGGGCTCGATCACGATCCCGGCCGCAGGGTCCACTTCGCCGCGTACCATCGCGGCGAAGTGGTCCCGCGCGGCGGCAAGGCCCTGGTGCCGTTCGATCCGCACGGTGTGGCCCAGATCGTCAAGGAAGGCGTGCCAGCTTTCGGCCACGGCCTGGCCGAACCGCTCCGGCCCCAGTTCCTTGACCGCTGCCACGGCATGGTCGGGGGCGAAGAACAGGGTCGGCGCCGGTCCCGGCAGGTCCGCTGCGCCGCCCTGCCCGCGTGCATCGATATGGGTTGCGCCGACCATGCAGGAATAACCCAGCGCACCGCCATAGTGGCGGTGCACTGCCCCAAGGACCGCCGCATTGCCGGCGAAATCCACCACCACCGCCGGGCCGATCGGGAGCGTGCCAATGGCATCATAGGCAACCACCTGGTCATAGAGCCCGGTCTGCTCGACAAAGGCGACATTGCCGGCCGAAGTCAGCCCGATCCGGCGGACATGGGGCGAGCGGTGTTTGGCCACGCTGGCAAGGCCCATTGCCGTCTTGGAGCTGGCGCTGGTCATCAGCAGCACGTCGGCCCCGAACCAGTTCTCCCGGCGCATGAAACTCTCGATCAGGAATCCGGTCTTGAACAGCGGACCGAAGATCATCCGCTCCCCCTCGTGCGCGGGATCGTGTTCGGGGTCTGCGGCGAGGCGGCTGTACTGGTTGTAGATCGGGCTCATCGGCTGGCGGTGCGGCGCCAGGTCAGCAAAGCCATGCGCGGTTACCTTGCCCGGTAGCACGTCGAGCCGGGTCGCCATGGGCAGGTAGCCATAGACCCGCTCACCGACATGGATATCGGGGTGCCGGCTGTCGATCACGCGCGCATGGCCCCACATCGGGACGATGCCCTTGCCCTCGGTGGCGGGCCCCTTCGGGGGAAAGAAGTTCCAGTAGCCGAACATGTCGCCAATCGCGGCATATGTGACGTTGTTGGCGGTGACCGAGAAACTCTCGACCGCGAGCCGCACCGCCCCGTCAGCGAGCGGGGCTTCATCCGTCTCGACCATCGCGGTTTCAGCGATCTGCGACTTCGTTACATGGACCTGGCTAGGCATCGGCTATCCCCTCTTTTGCAGGGGACGTTAGCCAACCGGACCGGGCGTGGCGAGGGTTAAACCCGCATCGGCATCAGGACATAGAGCGCAGGCGACTTGTCATCCTTGCGGATCAGGGTCGGCGCCCCGGCATCGGCCAGGTGCAGTTCGACCGTATCGCTGTCGATCTGGTTGAGAATGTCCTTCAGGTAGTTCGCATTGAAGCCGATCTCGAACGCTTCGGAGGTGTACTCGGCCGAAACTTCTTCCGCCGCTGTGCCATTGTCGGGCGAGGTGACTGACAGCGTGACCTTGTCCCGCTCCAGCCCCATCTTGACCGCGCGGGTCTTCTCGGTGGCGATGGTCGCGACGCGGTCCACGCCTTCGTAGAAGCTCTTGGGGTCGATCTTGAGCAGCTTGTCGTTACCGGTCGGGATAACCCGGCTGTAATCGGGGAACGTGCCGTCGATCAGCTTGCTGGTCAGCACCAGGCCGCCTTCGCCGCCCAACGTGAAACGGACCTTGCTGGCGGACAGATCGATCTGGACGCTGCCGTCGAGCGATTCTTCGAGCAGCTTGCGCAGTTCGGCCACCGCCTTGCGGGGCACGATCACGTCCGGCATTCCCTCGGCGCCTTCGGGCCGGTCAATGGTATAACGCGCCAGCCGGTGCCCGTCAGTCGCGGCGGCCTTCAGCACCGGGCGATCCTCGTCCGAGACATGCAGGAAGATACCGTTGAGGTAATAGCGCGTTTCCTCGGTGCTGATCGCAAAGCGGGTGCGGTCGATCAGTTCGGCCAGCGTGCGTGCCGGCATTTCGAAGCTGGTCGGCAGGTCGCCCTCGACAATGACCGGGAAGTCATCGCGCGGCAGGGTCGGCAGGCTGAATCGGCTGCGCCCGGCCTTGACCGCCATCCGGTTGTCCGCCGTCTCCAGGCTGACCTGGCTGCCTTCGGGCAGCTTGCGGGCAATGTCGAACAGGAGATGGGCCGACACAGTGATGGCACCGGCGGCATCGACCGAAGCCGCGTTCATCGTCTCGATCACCTGGAGATCGAGATCGGTCGCCATGACCTTGACCGCCCCGCCGGCGCTCGCCTCGATCAGCACATTGGAGAGAATCGGGATCGTGTTGCGCCGCTCCACGACCGACTGGACGTGGCTGAGGCACCGGAGCAGTGTTGCGCGTTCGATTGTGGCCTTCATCGGTCCCTACTCATGTCCCTGTTACAGCCAGCGGCCGGAATCGCCCGCGAGCGCCGGTAAGTGTTCCACGACCTTAACAAGGGCGTTCCACGGGGCAAGCGCGGAGGGCAGGCCAGACCGATTCCTTGGGGATAAGCGCCGCAAAATCAGTCAGGCTGCCGGCAATCAGCCAAGCATGGCCATCCCGCCGTTCACATGCAGCGTCTGGCCGGTGATATAGCCCGCCTCGTTGCTGGCGAGATAGGCCACCGCCGCGCCGATATCGCTGCCCTCGCCCATCCGGCCCATCGGAATACGCGCGTTGAGCGCCTCTTTCTGGGCATCCGGCAGCACCTCGGTCATCGCGGTTCGAATGAAGCCAGGGGCAACACAGTTGACGGTGATGCCGCGGCTGGCGACTTCCTGCGCCAGCGCCTTGCTCATCGCGGTGAGGCCGCCCTTGGCTGCGGCATAGTTGACCTGCCCCGGATTGCCGGTCGCCCCGACCACGCTGGTAATGGTGACGATCCGGCCATGCCGCGCCTTCATCATCGGCTTGGTTGCCGCACGCATGAGGCGGAATGCGGCCTCAAGGTTGATGCGGATCACCTGATCCCATTCCTCGTCCTTCATCCGCATGGCGAGGTTGTCACGCGTGATCCCCGCGTTGTTGACCAGGATATCGAGCTTGCCGAAAGTATCCAGCGTCGCCGGGATCAGCTCCTCCACCTGCGTGGCATTCGACAGGTCGCAGGTGATTTCCACATGGTCGCCGCCGATCTCATCGTTGAGCTGTTCGCGAAAGGCGCGCACCTTGGCCCCGTTGGAGCCGCTGAGCGCCAGTCGCGCACCTTGCTTTGCAAGCGTGATGGCAATGGCGGAACCGATGCCCCCGCTGGCACCGGTCACAAGGGCGGTTTTTCCTTCGAGTGAGAACATTATCCGATTTCCTTCGCCAACGCTTCGAGATCGGCCATGGTCACCACGCTGATCGCTTCGGCTTCCTTGTCGATCCGGCCGATCATCGGGCCGAGGACCTTGCCCCCCAGTTCGACGAACTGCTCAACACCTGCTGCCCGCATGGCCAGAACGGATTCGCGCCAGCGCACCCGGCCGGTCACCTGTTCGACCAGCAGGCGTTGTTCCTCGCGCGGGTCGGTCACGGCAGCGGCAGTGACATTGGCATAGAGCGGCAGGGCGAAGCTGCCCGGAGGAGTCTCGGCCAAAGCCGCCGCCATCGCATCCGCCGCCGGCTGCATCAGGGAGCAATGGAACGGCGCCGAGACCGGCAGCGGCACGCCGCGCTTGATGCCGAAGTCCTTGACCATGGCCACGGCCCGCTCGATCGCAGCGGCATGGCCGGAGAGCACGACCTGGGTCGGGTCATTGTCATTCGCCACCTCGCACACCTGCCCCTCGGCCGCGGCTTCGGCCAGCTTCTGCGCCGCGTCGAGATCGGCCCCGAGCAGCGCGCACATCGCCCCCTGCCCGACCGGCACCGCCGCCTGCATCGCCTGCCCGCGCAACTTGAGCAGTAGGGCCGTATCGGCCAGCGAGAACGCCCCGATCGCGCACAGGGAGGTGTACTCGCCCAAGCTGTGCCCGGCGACGCAATCACCCTTGTCGGCCAGCGACACGCCAAACTCGCGCTCCAGCACCCGCAGCGTGGCAATCGCATTGGCCATGATGGCGGGCTGGGCGTTCTCGGTCAGCGTCAGGGCTGATTCCGGACCGTCGCGCATGATGCCCGACAAGGGCTGCGACAGCGCCTCGTCGACTTCCTCGAACACTTCACGCGCAGCAGCGCTGGCGGCGGCCAGTTCTGCCCCCATGCCGACCTTCTGACTGCCCTGCCCCGGGAAAACGAATGCTCTCATCAGGTAACTCCTCCGTCGCGGCGGACTATGCGCGCAGAGCCTCTGCCGCAAGCCCGAACGGCACGATCTTGTTGCCGGCATCATGGCCGATATCGGCAAAACCGAGATAGGGGATGCCGGTGCGGGCGCACCAGTGGCGGGCGATATCCTCCTCGCTCGCGCCGAACGGCCGGTCGTTCTCCGGCACGTCGCTGATCCGTCCGAGCCTGATCCCGGCAACATTGCCAAGGTGCTGGGTCACATGGAAAAACAGCCGGTCAACCGCGTAGAGATGCTCCGAGACCTCCTCCACCATGACCACGTGGCCGGTCAGGTCGGGCATCAGGTCGGTGCCGCAGAGCATGGCCAGCGTCATCAGGTTGAAGGCGGCGGCGGGCCGGTCATCGATACCCCCCTCAAGCCCGTCGGTACTTCCGCCCAGAAACCCCAGCGCGCGGCGCACCGCTGCCTCGCCCCCCTCCCGCGCGATGCAGGATGCCATCGGGCCGTGGGCCGGCCTGCCGATGCCATGGCGAAAAAGCGCAGCCAGCAGGTAGCCGGTGTCGGAGAAACCCAGATAGGTCTTGTGCTGTGCAGCCGGCCCCAGTGCCACCACTGCATCTGCCGCAACCCGGTTGGAGCCATAGCCGCCCGCCGCAAACCACAGCGCGTCGGCAGATGGATCGTTGGCGCACTCCACCAGCGCCTTCAGCCGCGTGGCATCATCCCCGGCGAAATGGCCGTGGCGGGCGAAACACTGGGGATGAAACCGCAGCTCGAGCCCGCCAATAGACTGCGCCAGATCGAGCACGGCGTCCGCGTGCTCCCGCTCGATCCGCTTGCCCGGAGCGCAGATGGCAATTCGCTTCATCCGGCCAGCTAGCCCGCTTGTGTTGCCGCGCACAACTGCATAGCGATGGTGCAATGAGCGATTTCCCCACTCCTGACGAACTTTTCACCCGCCCGTTCTTTTTCTGCGGCATCGGCGGTTCCGGGATGCTCCCGCTCGCCCAGATCGTGCAGGGGCGTGGGGCATCCGTGGCAGGCTCCGACCGCAGTCGCGACCAGGGCCGCACGCCGGAGAAATTCGCCGCGCTCGAGGCGCAGGGCTTCGCGCTGTTCCCGCAGGATGGCAGCGGGATCGTGTCGAAAGACCAGGTGCTGGTCGCCTCGGCTGCGGTCGAAGACACTGTGCCGGAAATGGTCCGGGCGAAGGAGCTGGGCTGCCTGCGCCTGACCCGGGCGGAGCTCAATTCGATCCTTTTCAACACCAGCGGGGCCGGAATCGCCATTGCCGGGACCAGCGGCAAATCGACCGTCACCGGGATGCTGGGCTGGATCATGCGGGTCGCCGGCCGGGAGCCGACGATCATGAACGGCGCAGTGATGAAGAACTTCGTCACGCCCGAACGCCCGATTGCCAGCGCCGTGGTCGGCTCGCGCAGCATCTATGTCAGCGAAGTGGACGAGAGCGATGGTTCGATCGCGCTCTACCGCCCGGCCGTGGGCGTGCTGCTCAACGTCAGTCTCGATCACAAAAGCATGGACGAACTGCGCGTGCTGTTCGGCGATTACCTCGCCCGCAGCCGGATCGCGGCGATCAATGCGGATGATGCGGAGGCGCTCGCCCTGCTCCCCCGTGCGCAGCAGGTCATCACCTTCGGGATTGATCAGGAAAAAGCGCAGATCGGGATCAAGCCGGGCAGCATGGCGGAAAGCCCGGTGCGCCAGGCGGCTACCGTGATGGACCGGCACGACGGCAGCGAGCACCCGCTGGTGCTGGCCATGCCCGGCCGCCACAACCTCGCCAATGCGCTCGCGGCGATTGCCGGGGCAGCCTGCGCCGGGGTGCCGGTTGCACTAGCGGTGGAAGCACTGGCATCGTTCGCCGGGCTGGCCCGCCGGTTCGACATTGTCGGCACCAGCCCTTCCGGTGTGACCGTGATCGACGATTTCGGCCACAACCCGGAAAAGTGCGCCGCCACCTTGCGCACGCTGAAGGCGCATCCGGGCCGGGTGATCGCCTTTTTCCAGCCCCATGGCTACGGCCCCTTGCGCCAGATGGGCGCGGAGCTGGCGGAAACCTTCGCCCGCGAACTCAGTGCCGACGACGTGACCGTGATGTGCGATCCGGTCTATTTCGGCGGAACGGTGGACCGCAGCGAGGGGACCGGGCGGATTACCGGTCTGATCACGGCCGCGGGCGGCAGGGCCGAACATATCCCCGACCGGGCGGACTGCGGCACGCGGATCGCCGAACTGGCCCGCCCGGGTGACCGGATCGTGGTGATGGGCGCACGTGACGATACGCTCACGACCTTCGCTCGCGACATTCTCCACCGCCTGCCGTGACGGTTTACCGCGCCGCCATGGCCCATGTGCGGCTACTGCTTGGAATCACCGCCTTCGGGGTGATCGCGACGATCTTCTTCGAACGCAGTTTCGGCCACAGCATCCTGCCCTTCGCGATAACCGCCCTGGTGCTGTTCGCAGCAAACCGCCGCCTTGCGCGCTTCGCTTGCCCGCGCTGCGGCAGCAATTTGTTCGTAAGGCGGCGGATCGCCCTGCCCTGGCCCAACCGGACCTGCAGCCAGTGCGGGCTGGACCTGAAGACCGAAGCGGGCTGAGGCCCCCGCGAAAAATGGCAATGGCGGCCCCGCCCGGCCCATCCTATCCCGCCTGATCAAGGAGGATGCCGATGCCCGCCCGCGATTTTTCGCTCGACACCCTGCTGAAAGCGAATGCCGCGATCTATGCGGCGCGCGAGGCCAGCATTGACGGGCATCAACGTCTCACCTGGACAGAGCTGGACCAGCGGACCGGGCGGATGGCGCAATGGCTGCTGGCTCGCGGGATCGGCCCGGGTGACCGGGTGGCCCTGCTGCTGACCGACGGCGCGCCGTTCGTCACCACGCTGCTCGCCTGCGGCCGGATCGGGGCAATTGCGGTTCTGCTCAACTGGCGGCTCGCGCCGGGCGAGATCGGCTGGATCATGGGCAATGCCGAGGTCGCGATGACTTTCGCCAACCCGCGTTTCGCGCCGCTGCTGGCGGAAAGCGAAACCGGCGCGCTGATCATCGTCGATGAGGGGCATGACCCGCAGGGCGCTTTCGAAGCGATCGTCTCGGCCGAGCAGCCCGCCCGACCCATGCCCGCCCTCGACCCGGACCGCCCGCTCTACATGATGTACACCAGCGGCACGACCGGCAAGCCCAAGGGCTGCCTGCAATCGGGCACCGCGGTTGCCACGGCCGCCATCGCGATGGCCTTGCGAAGGAGTTGGGGCAAGGACACCCGCCTGCTCTCGGTTAACCCGCTGTTCCATGTGGTCGGAATGCAGCAGGTTGCCGCCATGCTGGCGTGCGGCGGCGCCATGGTATTCGCCGGGCGCGACGATGACAGCGCCGCGATCCTGGACCTGCTCCACCGCGAGGCCTGCACCACCACCAGCGCCTTTCCCACGATCTGCTTCGCGTGGCAGGCGATGGAGCCAGTGCGGGGCGGCGTGATGCCGCTGGTCGACTACACCGGCGGTGCGGGAATGCGCCCGTCGATTTACGACTTTATCGAGCGCGACTGGGATGCTCGGGTGGTCGGCGGCTACGGCCAGACCGAGATCTGCGGCTTTGCCACCGCGATCGACTACCCCGAGATGCTCGATCACCCGCGCTCGATCGGCTGGCCGATGGCGCATATCGAAATGTGCATCCTCGATCCCGAAGGAAACCGCCTGCAACCGGGCGAGGAAGGCGAGATCGCCCTGCGCAGCCCGGCGGTCATGCTCGGCTACTGGCGCAATCCGGAAGCGACCGAGGCGGCGCTCGGCCATGGCTGGCTGCGCACCGGCGATCTTGGCACGATGGACGAACGCGGATTGGGCTACCTGCTCGGGCGGGCCAAGGAGCTGATCAAGACCGGCGGCGAGAACGTCTATCCGGCGGAGGTCGATGCGGTGTTCGCCGAGATGCCCGAGGTGGCAGACGCCGGCTGCTGCGGCGTTCCCGACAGGCAGTGGGGTGAAGCGGTCAAGGCTTTCGTGGTGCTGAAACCGGGAATGGCGCTGACCCGCGAGGAAATCACCGCCCGCTTCAAGGGCCGGATCGCGGGGTACAAACGCCCGCGCTACATCGAATTCGTCGACACACTGCCGCGCGATCCGATCGGCAAGCTGCAGCGGCGGGAACTGTCGGCGCGGCCAGTGACGCCGGATCAGGCGGCGTAATGCCCCTTCCCTTGATAGAAGGGGAGCGGGATCGGCCAACCCCCGAGTTCCAAGGGCGTCATTGCGGAGCCAAAGCCGCCATCCCCGCCTCCTCGCGCGCAACCGCTCGCTGGAATGCCGGTCGCTGGGTCAGCCGCGCGCGGTAGGCCTTGAGTCTGTCGGGCACGCCATCGTCCAGCCCCACGCTCTCGGCCAGGATAAGCGCGTAGCCGACACAGATGTCCGCCACCGTGAACCGGTCGGCGCACAGGAACTCCTGGCCCACAAGCCGCTGCTCGACCTTCACCAGCCGCTTGTGGAACCATTTGGCGTAGGCGTGGCCTGCCTCCTGCAAGCCCTTGTCTTTCTCGAACAGGCAGAAGCGCATGTAGACGGTCTGCGGGAAGGTGATCGTGGCGTCGGCGTGGTAGGTATAGTCGCAGTATTCGCCGTAGTCGCGCTCGCCCGGCGCCACCGCCAGTGCAGTGTAGCCATCGCGGGTGGCGAGGTAGTGGGCAATGGCGCAGCTCTCGGTCAGCCGGGTCTCGCCGTCCACCAGCAGCGGCACGGTGCCGAGCGGGTTGAGCGCCATGTACTCGGGCGCGAGGTAGCGCGGCGGGAACGGCAGAATGCGCAGGTCGATATCGACGCCCGCTTCCTCGGCGGCCCAGGTGGCGCGAAGCCCGCGCGAACGGGCGCAGGTGTGGAGAACGGGCTTATCCGGCTGGTCGTGCATGGGGCTCAGTGCGCTCCTTCGGCTTCGCCTTCGCCGTGGCCGATCTTCAGCACCTTGTGGATTACGAAAACAATCAGGGCGCCCAGCCCCAGCCCCACCAGGCCGGAGAGAACCGCGTAGGTCAGCCAGCCCAGCACCCCGCCCAGCCCGCCGGTGGCAGCCGCAACCGTCTGTTCGATGCCGTGGGCGATGTCGGACGGGCCGTGGATGCCCAGTTCGTGCAGGCCGTGCAGGATGATGCCGCCCCCGACCCACAGCATGGCCACCGTGCCGACCACCGACAGGATGGTGAGCACTTTCGGCATGGCATAGAGCAGCCCGCGCCCGATGGCCTGCGAGCCGCCATCCCCGCGCCGGGTCAGGTGCAGCCCGACATCGTCCATCTTCACGATCAGCGCCACCGCGCCATAGACCACCACGGTGATGGCAATGCCGACCACCGCCAGCACCGCCCCGCGCGTGACCAGCGTCTCGTCGGCCACTTCCGACAGGGCGATGGCCATGATTTCGGCGGACAGGATCAGGTCGGTGCGGATCGCCCCGCCGATGCGCTGCTTCTCGAACGCGACCGGGTCCTCGATCACATCCTCCAGCGTCTTGCCGTGCTTGGCACCGCCAAGCTTCTCGATCACCTTTTCCGCGCCTTCATAACACAGGTAGGCGCCGCCCAGCATCAGGATCGGGATGATCATCCAGGGCAGGAACTCGCTCAGCAGCAGGGCCGCGGGGAGCAGGATTATCAGCTTGTTCTTGAAGCTCCCCTTGGCGATCTGCCAGATGATCGGCAGTTCGCGGGACGGAGAAAGACCCGTGACATAGGACGGCGTGACCGCAGCGTCATCGATTACCACCCCGGCGGCCTTGGTCCCGGCCTTGCCGGCGGCGATGCTGACATCGTCAATCGAGGCGGCCGCAGCGCGGGCAATAACGGATATGTCGTCGAGCAGGGCGACCAGGCCGGTTGGCATCGAAAGGGGGTTCCCGAGGTGGTTGTTCCAGTAGCACCGCGACGCGTAAGGCGTTCTGCGGTTCCCGCAAGCCCCGTTCGCCTTGCAATCGGGGCAAAATCCTGTATGCGCGCCGCTTCCCTGCCCTTGGCCATGCCTCAGGCAGCGAAATTTCGAAGAAAGCCGGAGGGGCTCCCCGCGATCCGCGCGGGGCATGCCAGCGATCGGCAGGTAGTGAAAGGAACGGGACGCATGGCTCTGTACGAGCATGTTTTTCTCGCGCGTCAGGATCTGAGCCAGGCTCAGGTCGATGCGCTGGCGGCTCAGGCCACCGAAATCATCGAATCGAACAACGGCAAGGTCACCAAGACCGAGACCTGGGGCCTCAAGTCCCTCGCCTACAAGATCGATCGCAACCGCAAGGCGCATTTCGTGCTGCTCAACATCGAAGGCCCGGGTTCCGTGGTCGCCGAGCTTGAGCGCCAGACGCGCATCAACGAAGACGTGATCCGCTACATCACTGTCCGCGTCGACGAGCATGAAGAAGGCCCGTCGGTCATGATGCGCAAGCAGGATCGTGACAAGAAGCGCCGTGACCGCGGAGGAGAGTTCTGATGGCCCGCCCGTTTTTCCGCCGCCGCAAGTCCTGCCCGTTCCAGGCCAAGGATGCGCCCAAGATCGACTACAAGGACGTGCGCCTGCTGCAGGGCTTCATGTCCGAACGTGGCAAGATCGTGCCTAGCCGCATCACCGCCGTCAGCGCCAAGAAGCAACGCGAACTCGCCCAGGCGATCAAGCGTGCCCGCCAGATCGGGCTGCTTCCGTACCTCGTGAAGTAAGGGGAGCAGAACCCATGGATATCATCCTCCTCGAACGGATCGAGAAGCTCGGCAGCATCGGTGACGTGGTCACCGTGAAGGACGGCTACGCCCGCAACTTCCTGCTGCCGCAGAAGAAGGCGCTGCGCGCCAACGCCGCCAACAAGAAGGTGTTCGAAGCCAACCGCGAGCGGCTGGAAAAGGAAAACGCCGACAAGCGCGTCGAAGCCGAAGCCCAGGGCGACAAGGTTGCCGGGGCCGAAGTGGTGCTGATCCGCGCCGCCTCCAACGCCGGCCAGCTCTACGGCTCGGTCAGCGTGCGCGACATCGTGGCCGGCCTCGCTGCCCAGGGTCATACTGTCGACAAGCGTCAGGTCATCCTCGGCCAGCCGATCAAGAACATCGGCATGCATGATGTGACCGTGGCCCTGCACCCGGAAGTCCACGTGCTGGTCAAGGCCAATGTCGCCCGCTCGGACGACGAAGCCGAACTGCAGAGCCAGGGCGTTGACGTGCTGGCCCAGATGTTCGCTGACGAACAGCGCGACATTGAAGAGCAGGCCGAAGCGACCCGCATCGACACCAGCCTCGAACCGGGCGAAATCCCGGCCGAGCTGATGGAAGAGCGCGCAGGCGACGAAGACTGATTGTTCCGGGGCATCACTGCCCTGGTCAGAACACGAAAAGGGCGCGGCCAGCCGGTCGCGCCCTTTTTCGTGGGCGCTTGATTTGTCGCAATACCGCGCTAGTTGCTTGCGATGGAAACCGTAGAGAACGCAATCAGGCAGCTGCAGGCGCTGCACGCCGCTTCCGTCGAACGCCTGCGCAATGATGTGATCGCCTTCGGGCGTGACGGCACCCTGCCCCCGCCCGAGCGGCGCCATGACGGCAGCTATGCCTACCCCGAACTGGTTCTGACCTTCGCCGGTGGCGCGCAGCCTGACGACCGCAGCCGCGCCTTCGGCAGGCTCAATGCTCCCGGCGTCTATGCCACAACGGTGACCCGCCCGGCTCTGTTCGCCGATTACCTGCGAGAGCAGCTGTATCTGATCTGCAGCGATTACGAGGTGGAGATCGCCGTGCGCGTCTCGCGGCAGGAGATTCCCTTCCCTTACGTTCTCGATGGCGAAGCCGGAGCGGAATTGGCCGGGATCAGCCCGAACGAGATCGCCCGCCACTTCCCTGCCACCGAGCTGGCGGACATCGGTGACGAACTGGCCGACGGCATCGAGCTCGACGATCCGGGCGACTCGATCCCGCTATCCCTGTTTGACGGGCTGCGGACCGATTTCAGCCTTGCCCGCCTGGCGCATTATACCGGCACCCGCCCGGAAGACTTCCAGCGCTTCATCCTGTTCACCAACTATCACCGCTATGTCGATGAATTCGTGGACTGGGCCGGATCGCAGCTGGGAAAGAACGGCTGCACCGCCCTGGCCGGGGCCGGGGGGCTGTATCTGACCGAGCCGCTCGAAAACGCGCGCGAGCAGCTGTCCGACACCGCTTGGCGGCGCCACCAGATGCCCGCCTACCATCTGGTGGGCGAAGGGCGCGGCGGGATCACGCTGGTCAACATCGGAGTGGGCCCCTCCAACGCCAAGACCATCTGTGACCACCTGGCGGTGCTGCGGCCGGAGGCGTGGCTGATGATCGGCCACTGCGGAGGCCTGCGTCCGACGCAGAAGATCGGCGACTATGTGCTGGCCCACGCCTACCTGCGCGACGACCACGTCCTCGACCCGGTCCTGCCGCCGGAGATCCCCCTTCCCGCCATTGCCGAAGTGCAGCAGGCGCTGGCCCAAGCGGCCGAGGAAGTTTCGGGCGAGCATGGCAGTGACCTGAAAAAGCGGATGCGGACCGGCACGGTCGTCACCACCGATGATCGCAACTGGGAACTGCGCTACACCCAGTCCGCCCGCCGCCTCAGCCTGAGCCGCGCGGTCGGGATCGACATGGAAAGCGCCACCATCGCCGCGCAGGGCTATCGCTTCCGCGTTCCCTACGGCACCCTGCTGTGCGTCAGCGACAAGCCGCTCCACGGCGAGATCAAGCTCCCGGGGCAGGCCAACAAGTTCTACGAGGAAGCCATCGCCGCGCACTTGCGGATCGGCGTCACCGCCTGCCGCCTGCTGCGCGAGGAAGGCGCCCGCCTGCACAGCCGCAAACTGCGCGCTTTCAACGAGCCACCGTTCCGGTGATAAGCGATCCCTGAAGGGGGATCAGCCATGAACCAGAGTCGCTCCATCGCGGGCCGCATCGCGATTGTCACCGGGGCCGCCAGCGGAATGGGCCGCGCAACCGCAAAATTGTTTGCGTCAGAAGGAGCACAGGTCGCGGTGACCGACCTCGACCTTGCCGCGTGCGAAGCGGTTGCGGCGGAGTGCGGCGCGAACGCCCGCGCCTACGCGCTCGACGTGGCGGACAAAGACATGATCGCACGGGTGGTGGCACAGATCGCTGCCGACTTCGGCCGGATCGACATCCTCGTCAACAACGCGGGCGTCTCCAGCTTCTGCGGGCTCGACGACGAAGCCTACGAGGATGTGTGGCACCGCGCGGTGGCGGTGATGCTGACCGCGCACCAGCGCATGGTCCGCGCCGCGCTGCCGTGGCTGCGGCAGAGCGATGCGCCGAGGATCGTCAACATCGCCAGCACCGAAGGGCTGGGTGCCACACCCGGCGACACGCCCTATGTCGCGGCCAAGACCGGCGTGACCGGCCTCACCCGCGGGCTTGCGGTCGACCTTGGCCCCGAGGGCATCACCGTCAACTGCATCTGCCCCGGCCCGATCCGCACGGCGATGACCGACAAGGTGCCGGACGAGCACAAGACCATCTTCGCCAAACGCCGCACCGCGCTGCGCCGCTACGGCGAGCCGGAGGAAGTGGCCCACATAACCCTGTCGCTGGTGCTCCCCGCCGCTAGCTATATCACCGGTGCAGTGATCCCGGTCGACGGCGGGCTGATGGCGCGAAACGCCTGACCGGGCTCACCCCTTGCCCTTGGTCTTCGTCTTTCCGGCCTGCGCGTTGCAGGCAATGAAGTCGATGATCATCCCGGCCACGTCCTTGCCCGTGGCCTTCTCGATCCCTTCGAGGCCGGGGGAGGAATTGACTTCCATGATCACCGGGCCGTGATTGCTCCGCAGCATGTCGACGCCGCAAACGTTCAGCCCCATGCGCTTGGCAGCGCGGACGGCAGTGGAGCGTTCCTCGGGTGTGATGCGGATCACTTCGGCGCTGCCGCCGCGGTGGAGGTTGGAGCGGAATTCGTCCGGCGCGCCGGTGCGCTTGATCGCGGCGACCACTTTGCCCCCGATCACGAAGGCGCGGATGTCCATCCCCCCGGCTTCCTTGATGAACTCCTGCACCAGGATGTTGACGTTGGCGCCGCGAAACGCCTCGATCACGGACTTGGCGCTGCTCATCGTCTCGGCCAGGACCACGCCGATCCCCTGCGTGCCCTCAAGCAGCTTGATCACCACCGGCGGGCCGTTGACCGCCTTGATCACCTCGTCGGTCTGGCGCGGATCGTGGGCGAAGGCGGTCAGCGGCAGGCCCAGCCCGGCCTTGGACAGCAGCTGGAGCGCGCGCAGCTTGTCGCGGCTGCGGCCGATCGCCACGCTTTCGTTGAGCGACCAGACCCCGGCCATCTCGAACTGGCGCAGCACGGCCAGGCCATAGTGCGTGATCGATGCCCCGATGCGGGGGATGACCGCGTCGAACCCGTTCACCGGCTCGCCATTGTAGCGCACCGTGGGGCGATGGCTGGCGATGTTGACGGTGCAGCGCAGGGTGTTGAGCACCTGCAGCGAATGGCCGCGTGCATCGGCCGCCTCGACCAGGCGCTTGTGCGAATAGAGGTCGGCATTACGGGCAAGCATGGCGATCTTCATCGCAGAATCCTTCGGCGCTCAGCGTCGCCCGACTGCAGGTAAGAACGGGACGAATCGACGAGAAAGCCCCGCCGCAACGCCGTCCTGCCCACCAAAATGGGAAATTTCATGTCAGACCGGTCGGTGAGGCTGAACTCGGCACGGAACACGTGCGACCCGATGGCAATGCGGGTCTTGATAATCAGGCGTTCTTCCGACTGGCCGTTGGAGCTGGTAATAATGCGATGATCGGCGTGGGGCAACTCGCAAACGACCGGTTCGCTGGCACCGCCACCGACATCGAGCAGAAAGCGGACCATCTTGCGCCGCCCGGCCAGATAGCGTTCTATTCCCGTGGCATGGAGCGAGGATGTCTTCGCCCCGGTGTCGATCTTCGCCGGGATCAGGCCATCGAACAGGTCCGGCAAGCCGACCCGTTCGCGCCACCCCACAAGCTGCTTGTCACCGATTGCCACCGGATGCCTGTGGCAGGATTGCAAGGCCGTCGCCACCCTCACCCGCTGCCAGCCGCCGCAGGACCTTGCCGCTGGCATAGTCCACCTCAGCCACCGTATCGGTGCCGGTTTCGGCCACATAGATACGCCGCCCGTCGCCGGACCACAGGATCGTGACTTGCTGGCGCTGCTCGGCCTCATCGGGAGAGGAAACGGCGATCGTGCGAATAGTTTCCGCCCGATCGAGACTGACGATCGACAGAGAGCCATCGGCAAGGTCGGAGGTGACGGCAACGTCGCCCTGCGGCCTGATCGCCAGCCGCAGCGGGAAGCGGCCGGTCGGCACTTCGCGCCGCACCGCCAGCGTCATCGGATCGAGCTCGATTGCCTTGTCCGAACGGCGGGCCGACACCCACAGCGCCTTGCCATCGGGGGACAGATCGATCCCTTCCGGCTCCAGCCCGACCTTGACCGAGCGCGGCGCCCGGCGGGTGACGAGATCGACCAGAGTCACCGTGCCTGCGCCAAGGTCCGTGGTCCAGGCGTGGCGGCCGTCGGGGCTGACGGTCAGCATATGGCTGCCCGGCTGGCCGGTCGAAAACTCCAGCAGGTCAGGCTTCGCGCCCAGCGGATCGACAATCCGGAAGATCGACTGACGCCCTTCTGCCGTGACATAGATCGAACCGTTGGCGTGCCATTCGATTCCGTGCGGCCGCGCCTTGTCACCCAGATCGATGGCGGTGACAGTGGCGAGCGTGACGGTGTCAAACAGGGCGACAGTTGTTCCGCCATAGCAGGCCAGTGCCACGTGCCGCCCGTCCGGAGACGTCGCCAGCTCGTGCGGGTTGGTGCAGCTTGGTACCTCGGCCGTCTTGTAGCCGGTGGACAGCGCAATCCGGGTCAGTGTGTTGCCGCGCTTGTTGGCGACGAACACCGCCGCCCCGTCCGCCCCGGCAACGCCGGTCGATTGCTCGGGCGCGGTCATGCAGCCCGCCAGCAAGGCCAGCGAGGCCGTGAGCGCCAGAGAAGCCGGGCGAAGCGGGCTCACCATCCCCGGGGCTTGCCCTTGTTCTGCTCGTCGAGCCACTTCTTGAGCGGGGCGAAGTATTCCGCCATCGCCTTACCGCTCATCTCGCGGGTACCGGCAAAGGCTTCCAGCGCATCCGGCCAGGGCTTGCTCGCGCCCATTTCCAGCATGGCGTTGAGTTTCCCGCCCACCTCCTTGTTGCCATAGAACGAGCAGCGGTGGAGCGGCCCCTTCCACCCGGCGGCGTCGCACGCTGCCTGATAGAACTGGAACTGCAATACGCGGGCAAGGAAATAGCGGGTGTAAGGCGTGTTGCCGGGGATGTGGTACTTCGCGCCCGCATCAAAGGCATCGGCCGGGCGCTCGACCGGCGGAACGATGCCCTGGTACTGCGTGCGCAGACCGGTCCAGGCGGTGTTGTAGTCCTGCGGGGCGATCGAACCGTCGAACACGCCCCAGCGCCACCGGTCAACCAGCAGGCCGAACGGCAGGAAGGCAACCTTGTCCATCGCCTGGCGCAGCAGCAGGCCGATGTCCTTGTCCGCACTGGGCACCTGACTGCGTTCGAGCATCCCGATCTGGACGAGGTATTCCGGCGTGATCGAGAGCGCGACCATATCGCCGATCGCTTCATGGAATCCGTCATTGGCGCCGTTCAGGTGCAGGTAGCTCTGATCCTTGTAGGCACGCTGGTAATAATTGTGGCCGAGCTCGTGGTGGATCACCACGAAATCGTCGCCGTTGCGCTTGATGCACATCTTGATGCGGATATCGTCCTTGTTGTCGATATCCCACGCACTGGCGTGGCAGACCACTTCCCGGTCGGCTGGCTTGACGAACATCGAACGGGTCCAGAACGTTTCCGGCAAAGGTGCGAAACCGAGCGAACTGAAGAACTGCTCGCCCGCCTTGACCATGTCGATTTCCGTCAGGCCCTTGGCGGCAATGAGCTCGGTCAGGTCATAACCGATATCGCCCGCGCCAGCCGGAGCCACCAGCGGGTAGATATTGCCCCATTCCTGCGCCCACATATTGCCGAGAAGATCGGCGCGGATCGGACCAGTCTTCGGCTGGATCGCGTCGCCATGCTTCTCGTTCAGCTTCCAGCGGACATAGGTGTGGAGGCTGTCATAGAGCGGCTTCACTTCCTGCCACAGCCGCTCGGTCGTCGCCGCGAACTCTTCCGGGCTCATGTCATAGTTGGAGCGCCACATCGCGCCGGTATCGCTGAAGCCCAGTTCCTTCGCGCCTTCATTGGCGATGGCGACCATGCGGGCGTAATCGTCCTTCATCGGCGCGCCGACATTGGTGTGCCAGCTGGCCCACATTTCAGCCAGTTCGGCCGGAGTGCGTTCAAGGTTGCCCATCTCTGCCTCGATGTCGGAACCCGAAATCGGCTGGCCGTTGAGCGTGCCCTTGCCCTTGCCGTACTGGCTGTTGAGCCGGGTCGCGATGTCGTTCAGCTCGGTCGCCGCGCCCTCGGTGGTGGGCGCAGGCAGCACGATCCCGGTGCGCAGGATGGTGAGCTTGCGTGCAACCTCCGGATCGAGGTCGGGAACGGTCGCATACTTGGCCGCCTCAAGCGCATAGCGGACGCTCATCTCCGTGCCCTTGGCTCCGATGGCGGCGGCCAGGGCGTCGGTATCCTCGGTGATGTAGGTGGCATTGACCCAGTAGACCCGGCTCGCTTCGAGCGAATAGTCGAACAGTTCCTGCTCCACTTCAGCCACCCAGGCAGCAGCACCTGCGGGCGTCATCGGGTGGGCGGGTGCTGTGACCTCGGCCGGGGCGGCGTGGTTGTCAGCCCAGACAGGTGCGGCGAGCGAGGCGGCAAGCGCAGCCAGCGCGACGGTGGCAAGTTTCATCGGTCAGTCCTCTGGTATCGGTTGGTCTCGAATGAAACCGGTCTGAACCCGTTGGACGGGGTTTTCAATCGGCAGGCGGCGAAATTCGACGAACGACAAGGCCTGCGATGACCCCGAAAAAGGTCACCAGCCAGACCACCATCTTGACCGGCTGGACGGTGGCAGCAAGCGTCGCCAACCCGTCGCTGCCGCGCTGGCCGAGCAGCTGGACCAGCTGGGCGATCGTCTCAAGCAGGTCGGTCGCAAGGAACAGGGCTGCGGCCCCCACCAGCAGCCAGCCGAGCCGCCGCAGCTTCGGGCGGCTCTCCTGCGCGAAGGCCAGCCCGCCATACCAGGCACCCATGCCGTAGACGACGATGAACACCAGATCGCCGAACATCGCCATCTGCGCCCGCTCGGCCAGGCCAGCCCTGCCCCACGCCTGCTGGATGCGGTTCACCTCGGCCGCAGAGCCCGCCGCCTGATGATCGAGGATGCCGCCCGGCACCGCGTCGATCCGCAGCGGCAGGCTGAGCCAGATCACCAGCGCAAACAGGGCCAGGCCCGCCACCCACAGGCTGATGAAGCGCTGCTCGATCCGCGTATCGCTCAAGCAAGGAACTCCACCAGCGCATCACCCATTGCGCCCTCGGTAACCGAGGTCATGTGCGTGCCGGGGATTTCCGCGTATTGTGCATCGGGCAGCACCTCGGCGAGGCGCGGGGCAGAGCCGTTGTCGCTGTCCTGCGCGCCGCACAGCACCATGGTGGGCATGGTGATCCGGGCCAGTTCTTCCTCGCGCGTGTCGTCCACTGCCTGGAGCAAGAGCCTTGCTGCGACCCGGTCCACCTTCATCGTCTTCATGAAGCTGACCGCCATGAACGCCGGATCGCCGCGCTTTACTTCATCGAACCGGTCGATCGCATCGATGAAGAAGGCTGAGCGGCGGTTCCAACCGGCCAGCCCCTCCAGCCCCATGCCCGCCAGCACCAGCCGGCGCGGGGCGAGCCCGGCAATCACCGCGCGGGCCGCAGTGCGGGCACCGAGCGAGAAGCCGGCGAGGTCGTAGTCCTCCAGCTCCAATGCCTCGACCAGCGCCGCCACGTCGCGCGCCAGCACGCCGGGCGGATAGGCAGCGGGATCGTGCGGCTTGCCGCTTGTCCCGTGTGCCCGCAGGTCAGGCATGATCGCCTCGAACCCGGCCTCGGCCAGCTTGGCGGCATGGCCGAAACGGATCCAATTCATCTCCGCGCTGGAGAACAGGCCATGCAGCAGCAGCACCGGCCGCCCTGCGCCGAGACGGTGCACGGCAAGCTGCGTTCCGTCGAAGGAGGGGACCGCTTCGGTCCGGAGGTCGCTCACCGCCTTGCCAGCCCCTTCTGCTCCATCCGCCAGCGCGCCATCTCGATCCGGTCCTGCCCGAAGAAGGGTTCGCCCTCGAGCACCAGGCAAGGCACGCCCCAGTGGCCAGCCGCTTCCAGCGCGGCCTGGTTAGCGGCAATTTCGGCGTCCAGCGCGGCGGCGTCGGCCTGCGCTTCGCCGTCCAGTTCCGTGAAGTCCAGACCGGCGCGGGAGGCAGCCTCGGCTAAGTGATCACCCTGATGCCAGTCATCGACCGTTCCGGACCAGATCACCCGCGACACCTGCTCGGCGAAGGCGAGCCCCTTGCCCCGCCGCTCGGCTGCCTGCCCCAGTCGGGAAAGCCAGTGGATGTAAGGCTGCTCGGCGGCGATCTCGCGGGTGGCGAGGTTCTGCACCACCGGATCGGGGCGCGGCCAGCGATAGGGAATGCCGAGCATCTGGGCGCTGCGGGCAGCATCGATGAAGATGTAGCGCCCGACATGGGGATTGCCGGTAAACAGGAGGTCCGGGTTCCGGATCGCGATCGGCTGCACCGTGCGCAGCCTGATATCGAGGTCGTATTCCTCGCACATCTGGCGATAGCGGCCAACCGCAAGATAGGAATAGGGCGAGCGGAAGCTGAAAAACAGGTCTGCGGTCAGGGTCATCGCCGCAGGCTAGCGAAAGTGAGCACGGCCCGCCAGCAGCGAGTTCCCTCGTTGCGAGTAATAAGCACATCTATTATGTGCTCACGCATGATACCTGAACTCGGATACCGCATGGCTGACAATTCCCGGCTCCTGCGCCGGCTGTTTGACGCACGGGTGCGCGATCTTGGCCTCACGGCAGTCCAGGCCCGCCTGCTGCTGGCGCTTGATCGCAACCCCAGGTGCAACCAGGGCTTCTACGCCGAGCGGCTGGAAGTGGAGCCGATCACGCTCACCCGCATTGTGGACCGGATGGAATCCGCCGGCTGGATCGAGCGAAAGGCCGATCCGGACGATCGCCGCGCCCGCATCCTCCACCTCACCCGAAAAGCCCGGAGCATCGTTGCCCAGGTCGAAGCCATTGTTGACCGGCTCGTCCATGAGATGGTTGCCGGGTTGACCCGGCCCGAACAGGAGCAGCTCGGCGAACTGCTCGACCGGATTGGCGCCAATCTGGCTACGGCACGCGATCTGCCCGAGATTGCCCATGGCTGAAGCCGACGCCATGCCGACGCTGAGCGAAGCCGATGCCAGGCCAGCGGACGCCGCACCGCGCAGATGGGGGCGCCTGCTGCTGATGCTTGCGGTGCCTCTGCTGCTGCTCGGGGGTGCCCTGCTGTACTGGCTGAGCCTGGACGGCAAGGCCAGCACCGACAACGCGTACCTGAAACAGGACAAGGTCGCGATCAGTGCCGAAGTGGGGGGACGGATCGTCGATGTCATGGTGCGCGAAAACGAGTCCGTCGCCGCCGGAGCTCTGCTGTTCCGGATCGATCCGGAACCTTACCGCCTCCAGATCGCGCGGGCTGATGCGGCAATCGCCGCCGCGCAGGCCAATGTGACGGCACTGTCCAACGCAAGCGAGCTGACCGGCGCCGAGATCTCTGCCGCTCGCGAGGACATTGCCTTTGCCGAGGCGAATTTCCGCCGGAAAGATGAGCTGTTCCGGCGCGGCTTCCTCACGAAGACGGACCATGATGCGGCCAGCCATGCCGTCGCCCAGGCACGCGAAACGCTGCGCGGGGCCGAGGCCCGCCGGGCGGAGGCCCGTGCCCGGCTGGCGACCGGCCGCCAGGTCCCCGGCCAGAACCCGCAAGTCGCCGCCGCGCTGGCGGAGCGGGCCAGTGCAGCACTTGCCCTGGGCCGGACCGAAGTCCGGGCGCCGACAGCGGGCCGGGTAGCCCAGGCTGACCGCCTGCACGTGGGCCAGCAGGTTGTTGCCGGGCTGCCGGTGGTGACGCTGGTCGCCGAGAGCACCTCCTATGTCGAGGCCAACTTCAAGGAGACGGATCTGGCCGAGATGCGGGTCGGACAGCGGGCCGAGGTGGCGTTCGATGCCTACCCCGGCCTGGTCCTGAAAGGGCGCGTGGCGTCCATCGGCGCAGGCACGGGTTCCGAATTTGCCGTGCTGCCGGCGCAGAATGCCACAGGCAACTGGGTCAAGGTAACGCAGCGGGTACCGGTCCGGATCGAACTGGAGGAAGCAAGCCCCCGGCAACTGATCGCAGGGCTGTCCGCCGACGTAACCGTGTTCACCCGGGACGTGCGCCGCTGACATGGCGCGCGCGGCTGCGGCACCGGCGCAGGACGATGTCCCCCATCTGCCGACCGGCAACCAGCCCCTGCTGGTAATCGGGATCATGGCGGCAAGCCTGCTGCAGATCCTCGACACGACCATCGCCAATGTTGCGATACCCCACATGCAGACCTCGCTTGGTGCCACGGTCGAGAGCGTCACCTGGGTTCTCACGAGCTACATCATCGCTTCGGCCGTGGCCCTGCCGATCACCGGCTGGCTGGCCGACCGGATCGGCGCGCGGCGCCTGTTCATCGGCTCGGTCGCCGGCTTCATCGCTGCCTCTATGCTGTGCGGCGCGGCGCAGAACCTGGAGGAGATGGTGCTGTTCCGCGCGCTGCAGGGCGTGGCGGGCGCCTTTATTGCACCGCTCAGCCAGGCCTTCCTGCTCGACACCGCCCGGCCCAGCAAACATGCGCAGATGATGGCAATCTGGGGCATGGGGATCATGATCGGCCCGATCCTGGGCCCCATACTCGGCGGATGGCTGACCGAGGCGGTGAACTGGCGCTGGGTGTTCTACGTCAACCTGCCGGTGGGGGCGCTCGCGCTGGCCATCCTGATCGCCTACCTGCCTCACCGCGAAGGGGCCGTGCGGCGGTTCGACTTTCTCGGGTTCCTGCTGATCGCCCTTGCGCTTACCTGCTTCCAGTTGCTGCTCGACCGCGGGCAGCAGCTCGACTGGTTCGCATCGGCGGAGATCTGGCTCTACGCGCTGGTGACGCTGTCGGCGGCATGGATCGGGGTGATCCACCTCGCCACCTCCACCAACCCGCTGTTCGAGCGGGCGCTGTTTGCCGACCGCAACTTCGTGATCGCGCTCAGCTTCATGATCGTGATCGGCGTGGTGATGTTCGCGGTCATGGCACTGCTGCCGCCGATGCTCCAGGGACTGTTCGGATATGGCGTGATCGACACCGGGATGGTGCTGATGCCGCGCGGCGTGGGGGTGCTGATCAGCATGCAGCTGTCGGGCCTGATGATGCGGCGCGGGTGGGACGCGCGCCCGATCGTGGCGGCGGGGTTCCTGATCTGCGCCGTTTCGCTGTGGCAGATGGCGCACTGGTCGCTCGAGGTGGACGCCATGCATGTGGTCGGATCGGGCCTGTTGCAGGGGCTGGGGATGGGGCTGGTCTTCATCCCCCTTCAGGTCAGCGCCTTCGCCACCCTCGCCCCGCGGCTGCGGACCGACGGATCGAGCCTGCTCAACCTGTTCCGCTCGCTCGGTGCCTCGGCGGGCATTTCGCTGATGTCGGTCCTGCTCGCGCGCAACCTGCAGACGGCCCATGCCGATCTCGCCAGCCAGGTTGACGGCACCGTGCTCGCGGGCGTCGATGTGGCCACGATCGACCAGTACCAGGTCCTCGGCGATGCCGCGCTGCGGCTGCTCGATGCGGAGATCAACCGGCAGGCAGCCATGATCGCCTATATCGACGATTTCTGGGCGATGATGTGGATCACCCTCGCCGCCGCGCCGCTGACCCTGCTGATGCGCCGCCATGGCGCGCCCGCGCGGGCCTAGCGGAAAAAGCAGGTGGTCCCGGCATAGAGGCTGGCAACCTTGCCTTCCTCGATGAACCCGCCCAGCCCGTCGGCCTCGCTGTAGAACTCCTCGCCCAGGGTACTCTCTTCCACCGGCGCGAAGCCCGCCAGTGCTGCCACCCGATCACCGGAGACACCGATACCGAGGCCGCCTTCCAGAGCCACCCGCTCGCTCGAACCGTCAAGAAACCAGCCGACCAGTTCGCCGTTCTGGTAATTGAGGATCAGCCCGCCGGGATAGCTGCTGGATTCCATCGGCCCTGCCCCGCATTCGCCCATGACCAGGGTCTCGGGCGCAGCGCCAAAATGCGCCGTGAGCGCGGTGTCGATTGTGTCGCGGGACGAGCCGAACGCCAGCCGGACCTTGTCCGCCCCGCTGCCCCAGCCGATCCCCTTGCCTGACAGCAGGACGGGGCCGGAATTGGACGCCTGCGATGTCTCCGCGGGGGACGTCTCTGCAGTGGTTGTCTCCGCAGCGGCTGGCGCTTCCACGGCGTCGTTCACCGGAGCAGCCTCTTCCTGCCCGTTGCAGGCCGCCAAGGCCGCGAGGGACAGGATCGGCAGGAAAGCGCGCATGGCCATCATCCCTTTTGCAGGTGCCTGCGCCCGAGCAGCTCGGCGATCTGCACCGCGTTGAGCGCGGCGCCCTTGCGCAGGTTATCGCTGACGCACCACAGGTTCAGCCCGTTCTCGACCGTCGGGTCCTCGCGCACGCGGCTGATGTAGGTTGCCCCGTCACCGACGCATTCGATCGGGGTGACGTATCCGCCGTCCTCGCGCTTGTCGACCAGCATGATCCCCGGCGCCTCGCGCAGGATGTCCTGCGCCTGCTCTGCCGTCATCTCGTTCTCGAACTCGATGCTGACCGATTCCGAGTGGCCGACGAACACCGGCACCCGCACGCAGGTGGCGGTGAGCTTGATCCTGGGATCGAGGATCTTCTTGGTCTCGACCACCATCTTCCACTCTTCCTTGGTCGAGCCATCATCCAGGAACACATCGATATGCGGGATCAGGTTGAAGGCTATCTGCTTGGTGAACTTCTTCACCGAGACCGGATCACCGACGAAGATCGCGCGGCTCTGCTCGAACAGCTCGTCCATCCCCGCCTTGCCCGCGCCGGAAACCGACTGGTAGGTGCTGACCACCACCCGCTTGATCGTGGCGGCATCGTGCAGCGGCTTGAGCGCCACCACCAGCTGCGCGGTCGAGCAGTTGGGGTTGGCGATGATGTTCTTGGCCTTGTAGCCGTCAATCGCGTCGGGGTTCACCTCGGGCACGATCAGCGGCACGTCCGGGTCCATCCGCCAGTAGGAGGAGTTGTCGATTACCACGCAGCCCTGCGCCGCTGCCTTGGGGGCATATTCCTTGGCCGGGCCGCCGCCGGCGCTGAACAGGGCAATGTCGTAGCCGGTGAAATCAAAATGCTCGATGTTCTTGCACTTGAGCATCCGCCCGGTGTCGCCGAACTCGACCTCGGTCCCGGTCGAACGCGAGCTGGCCACCGCGGCGACCTCGTCACACGGGAACTCGCGCTCGGCGAGGATCTGCATCATTTCGCGCCCGACATTCCCGGTCGCGCCGACCACTGCCACCCGATAACCCACTTGGCTCACTCCTGATCTGTCACCGCCCCTGGCAGAGCGGACCGCGCCTTTAGCGCCCCTGCGCTGCATTGGCGATGAATTTCCCCTTGGGGCGGCGCTGACCGGGCTTTGGGCGAACGCCGGTGAAATTGACACCTGCTTGACGAAGTTGACACCGTGTCAAGTCACGGACATTTAGTTATCTGTCTGTTTTTACGTGGTAAAATGGCAAATTCTAGTTGTGGGACTCACCACTGCCCCCCCGGGGGGCGAGCCGGAGTTTGGCAGCACCTTGGAAAAACCACGCCATCGCACGAGGGGATAGCAGCTTGCGGGCGTGTAGGAAAATGCCGCGGCGGCATGGCATCCCGTTCCGCTCAAGCGCAGCCCATCTCCCCGCCAGCGACCACTCGCATGGTTAAAACCGTCCTAACCCAGCGGCTTTAGAAAGTCCTAACGCGGCGGTTACATATTGGTGACCGGTCCCCGGCGGTCTCTGCGGGAAACCGGTACCCCCACCTGGCACAGAGGCCCAAAAAACTGGTCCCGTCCCATTGACCAGGCAGAACAGGAAGGCGGCCCCGTGTGTCCGGCGGGGCCGCCTTTTCGTGTTTGCGAAACAGCCGCGCCCCATCAGGAGAAACACCTAGGTGCGCGGTCATCCGGGCCTAACCCGGCCACTTCAGGAAGTGCTAAGGCGGCGGGCCTAGTCCGGCCTCCGGTTCCGGGGTTGGTCTCTGCCGGGAACCGGTATCCTGAAGTCACCATCGGCCAGAGGTTGGTCCCGTCTGGCCACCACGCAAGAAGGGCGGCCTCGCATATCCTGCGAGGCCGCCCTTCCCGTTAATCTCACCTTGAAGCTGGCAATCAGCTCTCGGTGCGCACCTCGCGCCGTTCGGCGATGCGCGCGCGCTTGCCGGTGCGGCCGCGCAGGTAATAGAGCTTCGCCCGGCGCACGACGCCGCGGCGGACCACCGTCACGCTCTCGACGATCGGCGCGTAGAGCGGGAACACGCGTTCCACGCCTTCGCCGAAGCTCATCTTGCGCACGGTGAAGTTGGAGCCCATGCCGCGGTTCGAACGCGCGATCACCACGCCTTCGAAGTTCTGCACACGCTCACGGTTGCCTTCCTTGACCTTGACGCCGACACGCACGGTGTCGCCGGCACGGAATTCGGGGATGTCCTTGCCAGCCTTGGCAATTTCTTCCGCTTCGATCTGCTGGATCAGATTCACTGGTCCAATTCCCTTACTGTTCGCCGCGCACCAGAGGCAGGTCAGTCCCGAGCGTTCCTGTAACGCTCCCAAAGGTCTGGCCTGCGTGACCGTGTATCTTCCTCGGCGCGGTGTTTCCGCCACGCCGCGATCTTCGCATGATCCCCCGATCGCAGCACTTCAGGGATCGTGCGCCCTTCCCATTCCTGAGGTCGGGTATATTGCGGGTATTCGAGCAAGCCTTCTTCGAAGGATTCCTCATGCCCGCTGGACGCCGCGCCCATTACGCCGGGAAGCAGCCGAATGCAAGCATCGAGAATGGCCAGCGCGGCAGGCTCTCCGCCGGAGAGGACCACGTCGGCGAGCGAGACCTGCTCGATTGCGGGCCGGGCCTCGAACAGGCGCTCGTCGAACCCTTCGAACCGGCCGCAGATCAGCACCACGCCGGGGCCGCTGGCCAGCTCCCGGATACGCTCCTGCGTGATCGGTTTCCCGCGAGGGGTCATGGCGAGGATGGGGATCTCCCTCTCCCCTTCAGGGGAGAGGGCCGGGGAGAGGGGGCTGTCGGGGAGGTTGTCCACATTCCCCTCTCCCAACCCTCTCCCCTGAAGGGGAGAGGGCTTTGTGACCGAATCCAAAGCCGCGCTGAGCACATCGGCCTTGAGCACCATTCCGGCCCCGCCCCCGGCGGGCGTATCGTCGACGGTGCGGTGCTTGTCGGTGGCGAAGTCGCGGATCTGGACGGTTTCGCAGGCCCAGTCCCCCCGCTCCAGCGCGCGGCCCGCCAGCGAAAGGCCCAGCGGCCCGGGAAACATCTCGGGGTAGAGCGTCAGGATGGTGGCGGCGAAGGTCATTGCCCGGCGAAGTCTGCCGCCACCACCAGCCGCTCGCTGTCCCATCCGGGCACGGCGAAGGGGGTAAGCGGGACCATGAAGCGCTTGCCGTCCGGGCGTTCGATTTCGATGATGTCGGTCGCGCCGAAGTTCTCGACTGCGCAAACGATGCCAAGCGGTTCGCCCGCATCGCTGATGGCGGGCAGGCCGAGCAGGTCGGAATGGTAGAATTCGCCCTCGTCCAGCGGCGGCAGGGCTGATCGGGGCACCGTCAGCACCGTACCGCGCAGGGCTTCGGCAGCGTTGCGGTCACCCACGCCTTCAAACCGGGCGACAGCGCCGCCCTTGTTGTCCGACCGGACCTTGACCAGCCGCAGCGTGCCCGCTTTGCCACCGGCGTCAAAGCTGGTGCACCGGGCGAGCGTCTCGACGCTCTCGCTGAACAGCTTCAGGCGGACTTCGCCCGCCACGCCATGCGCGCCGATGATGGCTGCGAGCGTGACGGGCTTGTCCGACATGGGCGCGATTACTCGGCCTTCGCTTCTTCGGTGGCTTCTGCGCCAGCGTCTTCAGCCGGAGCTTCTTCCGCCGCAGGAGCTTCCTCGGCGGGAGCTTCTTCAGCCGGAGCGGCAGCAGCGGCCTTGGCTTCTTCCTCGGCAGCCTTGGCGGCTTCTTCGGCTTCAGCGATCTTGGCGGCCTTTTCTTCGGCGCGGTCCTTGGCGGCCTGGCCCGGCTCACCCTTCTTGGGGTTGTTGCGGGCAGCCCGCTCCATCACGCCGGCGGCGTCAAGGAAGCGCAGCACGCGGTCGGTCGGCTGGGCGCCAACGCCGATCCAGTAGCGCGCACGCTCTTCGTTCAGCTTGACGCGCTCGCCCGAATCCTTGGGCAGCATCGGGTTGTAGGTGCCGATCTGCTCCAGGTACTTGCCGTCACGCGCGCTGCGCGAGTCCGACACGACGATCCGGTAATAGGGGCGCTTCTTCGCACCACCGCGCGAGAGACGGATTGCAACTGCCATTGTATTCTACCTTTCCAATCTAACCGTTTGAAATCACTTTTTCTTGAGGAGGTCCTGAAGATCCGGCGGCAGGGTGGAGGGATCCACGCCTGCGCCCTTGCCCAGGCCCGGCAGCCCGCCGCCCCCCGGCCCGCCAAGGCCAGGCATCGCGGCGCCCATTCCGCCTTTTCCGAACAGCGCGCCCAGGCCCTTGAGCCCACCCATCTTCCTGATCTGCTTCATCGCGCGGGACATTTCCTGGTGCATCTTGAGCACCTTGTTGACGTCCTGCACCTGCGTGCCACTGCCCGCCGCCACGCGCTTCTTGCGCTTGGCGTTGAGGAGTTCTGGGCGCTGGCGTTCCTTGACCGTCATCGAGCCGATGATCGCGTCCATGTGGACCAGCACCTTGTCGTCCATGCCGCTGGCGGCCATCGCCGCCTTGGCCTTCTTCATGCCGGGCATCATGCCCGCCAGCATGCCGAGGCCGCCCATCTGCTGCATCTGCCGCAGCTGCATCCGCAGGTCCTCAAGGTCAAACTGACCCTTGGCCATCTTGCGGGCGAGCGCTTCGGCGTCTTCTTCCTTGATCGTCGCCGCCGCCTTTTCGACCAGGCTGACGACATCGCCCATGCCGAGGATCCGCTCGGCCACGCGGCGCGGGTGGAACACCTCGATCGCGTCGAGTTTCTCGCCGGTGCCGGCGAACTTGATCGGCTTGCCGGTGACATAGCGCATCGACAGCGCCGCGCCGCCGCGGGCATCGCCGTCCATCCGGGTCAGCACCACGCCGGTCAGCGGCACTTCGTCGGTGAAGCTCTTGGCGACGTTGACCGCGTCCTGCCCGGTCAGCGAATCGACCACCAGCAGCACTTCTACCGGGGCCGAAACGCCGGCCACGGCCTTCATTTCGGCCATCAGCGCTTCGTCGACATGCAGGCGGCCGGCGGTATCGAGCAGCAGCACGTCGAACGCCTGAAGCCGCGCGGATTCCATTGCCCGGCGGGCAATCTCGACCGGCTGCTGGCCCGCCACGATCGGCAAGGTGGCCACGCTGGTCTGCTGCCCCAGTACCGCCAGCTGTTCCTGCGCCGCCGGGCGGTTCACGTCGAGCGAGGCCATCAGGGCCTTCTTGCCGTGCTTTTCCTTGATCAGCCTGGCGAGCTTGGCCGTGGTGGTGGTCTTGCCCGAGCCCTGCAGGCCCACCATCATGATCACCACCGGCGGCTTTGCATCGAGCAGCAGGCCTTCCTGCTGTTCGCCGCCCAGCATCTCGACCAGTTCGTCGTTGACGATCTTGACGACCTGCTGGCCCGGGGTGACCGACTTGAGCACTTCGGCGCCGATCGCCTTTTCGGTCACCGCATCAATGAAACGGCGGACGACCGGCAGGGCCACATCGGCTTCGAGCAAGGCCACGCGCACTTCGCGCATGGCATCGCGCACGTCCTGCTCGCTGAGCGCACCGCGCCCGCGCAGCTTGTCAAAGACGCTGCCAAGGCGGTCTGACAGGCTGTCGAACATAGACTCGGTCACTCCATCTGCCACCCTGCGGCGGCCAAAACGCAAAAACAGCCGGCGGACGAGAACTCGTCGGCCGGCCTCACGGTTTTCACCGCGAATTCAGGTGACTGGTGGAGCCTAGCGGGATCGAACCGCTGACCTCCTGCATGCCATGCAGGCGCTCTCCCAGCTGAGCTAAGGCCCCGTTCCAGTCATCTCACGGCCTGCCCTGGGGGGTGGCCATGCTCACCTTGCGGCGAGGCGCGCCCTTTATGGGCAGCGCCCGCGCATTGCAAGAGTGAATATTGAAGTGGTGATCAGTTGTCGTCGCTGTCGTTGTCGCCGCCGGTATCGAGACCGAGGTCGTCATCGTCGCCAAGATCAACGTCGGCATCGGGACGATTCTCTTCCTCGTCGACATCGTCCAGCTCATCATCGGCCAGATCCGAATCGGGCTCGGCGTCCTTCTTCTTCTCCAGCTCCTCGAACGGGATCGGCTGCTTGGACTTGAGCACCGGCTCCGGCGACCACTGTTCACCGCATTCGATGCAGCTGACCGGGTCTTCTTTGCCGAGATCGTAGAAGCGCGTGCCGCACTTGGGGCAGGAACGCTTGGTTCCCCATTCTGGCTTGGCCATCGTAAATCCTTAGTGTGCTGCCCGCCGGCGCTGGCGGGGCGGGTAATTCCGTATCGCTTGATGGGTGCGTAACTGCCCTCAATCAAGAGCGCGGCGCGCCTTGCCATAGGGCAATGCCGCTGTCAAAAGCCGCGGCGCTCTGGCCCCATCGCACAGGAAAGTCCAGCCTCTTGGCACACATTGCCCCTTCCCCGGCCCGGACCCCGCGCCGATTCCTGCCGCAAGGCCCGCTGCGGGGCCGCATCCGCGGGCCCGGCGACAAGTCGATCAGCCACCGCTCGCTCATGCTCGGCGCGCTGGCAGTGGGCGAGACGCGGGTCAGTGGTTTGCTCGAAGGGGAAGATGTTCTCGCTACCGCCGCCGCCATGCGCGCTATGGGCGCGCAGATCGAGCGCGAGGGGGACGGAACATGGTCCATCCACGGGGTCGGCGTGGGCGGGCTGCTCCAGCCGGAGCAGGCGCTCGACATGGGCAATTCGGGCACCTCCACCCGCCTGCTGATGGGACTGGTGGCCAGCCACGGCATTTCCGCCGTGTTCACCGGCGATGCCAGCCTGTCCAAGCGCCCCATGGGCCGGGTGATCGAGCCGCTGAGCCTGATGGGGGCAAGCGTCGAGGCGAGCCCGGGCGGGCGGCTGCCGCTGCTGGTGCGCGGTGCCCATCCGGCAGTGCCGATCACCTACCGCCTGCCGGTCGCCAGCGCCCAGGTGAAAAGCGCCATTCTGCTGGCCGGGCTGAACACGCCGGGGATCACCACTGTGATCGAGCCAGTGCCGACCCGCGACCATTCCGAACGGATGCTGCGCGGATTCGGGGCTGACATCGAGGTGGAGGAAGTGGCCGGTGAACGGGTCATCCGCCTGCGCGGCGAGGCCGATCTTCGGCCTCAGACAATCGAAGTGCCGGGCGATCCGTCTTCGGCCGCGTTCTTCATGGTGGCGGCCGCAGTCGTGCCGGGTAGCGACCTTATCATCCAGAACGTCGGCCTCAACCCAACGCGCGCCGGCCTGGTCGACGTGCTGCGCCAGATGGGCGCCAGCATCGAGGAGCTGGACCGGCGCGAGGTCGGCGGCGAGCCCGTGGCGGACCTGCGCGTGCGCCATGCGCCCCTGACCGGCATCGCCGTGGACCCGGCGCTTGCCCCCAGCATGATCGACGAGTTTCCTGTGCTGTTCGTCGCCGCCGCGCTGGCCCGGGGCCGCACGGTCACGACCGGGCTGGAAGAACTGCGGGTGAAGGAATCAGACCGGCTGGCCGCCATGGCCGCCGCGCTCACCCTTGCTGGCGCACAGGTGGAAGAAACGGCTGACGGCCTGATCATCGAAGGCACCGACGGCGATCCGCTGGCCGGAACTGCATGCGACCCGGTTACCACCCACCTCGATCACCGCATCGCGATGAGCATGGCCGTGGCCGGCCTTGCTTCGACAGGCGGCGTTGAAGTGGACGACACCAGCCCCATCGCGACCAGCTTCCCGAATTTCATGGCCTTGCTGGACGGGGCCAGCCAGTGATGCCGCTCGACTGGGCCTCGCTCGTCGCATTCGTAGGCACCGCTTTCATCATCGGTGCCTACGCCTATCTCACACTGTCTGCCGCACCGAACCCGTTTTTGCTGCACGGCGCAAACCTGGCAGGGGCGGCTTTCCTGACCGTGTCCTTGCTGGTCCACACCAACTGGCCCAGCCTGGTGCTGGAAGGCTTCTGGGCTGCGATTGCCGTAACGGGGTTGGTCAAGGCGTCACGCACCGGCAGGGCCACGCCATGATCATCGCGGTCGACGGGCCCACCGCATCGGGCAAGGGCACCATTGCCAAGGCGCTGGCCGACCATTTCGGCCTGCCCCATCTCGACACCGGGCTGCTCTATCGTGCGGTCGGGCGGCAGGTCATGCTGAGCGGTGGCGAGGCGGACGATCCGCGCGCCGCGCTCGCCGCCTGTTCGTTTCCCGACAGCTTGCTGGCCGATCCGGACCTGCGGACCGAGGAAACCGGCGGGCTGGCCAGCCGGGTCTCGGTCCATCCGGCAGTGCGGCAGGCACTGTTCGAACGCCAGCGGGCCTTTGCCACACAGGCCGGCGGCGCTGTGCTCGACGGGCGGGATATCGGTACGGTGATTGCGCCGGATGCGGCGGTGAAGCTGTTCGTTACGGCCAGCGTCTCGGCCCGTGCGCACCGGCGCTGGCTGGAAATGCAGGGCCGCGAGCCTGCGGTCACGCTGGACGAGATCGAGCGGGACATCGCCCGGCGCGACGCGCGTGACATGGGCCGGGCCGATGCGCCCTTGCGCGCGGCGCCGGATGCGCTGGTGTTCGACACCACCCATTTCGGGCGCGATCAGGCCGTGGCCGAAGCCATCGCGGCGGTGGAGCAGGCCTTGCGGTCATCCGGCAGCGCCTGAACTCCCCGGCCCGCCCGGCCCATTTTCCTTGCATTTCGCCCCGCCTTCGCCTAGGCGCGCGGCCGTTCAGCCAATCTGCTGATTGAAGGAACCTGCGCGGCGGCATCCGGCCCCGGGCGGAAAACGGCCCTCTTGCCCCGTTTGGCCGAGCAATGGTGCTCGGAGACGGAGAAAGACCCCGGATAAACCGGTGGCCGGTAGCAAACGTGAACAGGATACCTGCATTTATGGCGAGTACTGCCAACCCCACCCGCGCCGACTTTGAAGCAATGCTCAACGAGCAGCTCGGCGGCGCCGGCGAAGACGGCTTCGAAGGCCGCGTCGTCAAGGGCACCGTTACCGCGATCGAGAACGGCTTTGCCATCATCGACGTCGGCCTCAAGAGCGAAGGCCGCATCGACCTCAAGGAATTCTCTCGCGGTGAAGACGAGCACGGCTTGGCCGTCGGCTCGGAAGTCGAAGTGTTCGTCGACCGCGTCGAAAACGCTGACGGCGAAGCCATGCTCAGCCGCGACCGCGCCCGCCGCGAAGCCGCCTGGGACAAGCTGGAAAGCGAATTCGGCGAAGGCAAGCGCGTCGAAGGCCGCATCTTCGGCCGCGTCAAGGGCGGCTTCACCGTCGACCTCGACGGTGCCGTTGCCTTCCTCCCCGGTAGCCAGGTCGATATCCGCCCCGTGCGCGATGTCACCCCGCTGATGGAAGTGCCGCAGCCGTTCATGGTGCTGAAGATGGACCGCCGCCGCGGCAACATCGTCGTCTCGCGCCGTGCAGTGCTGGAAGAAACCCGCGCCGAACAGCGCAGCGAGCTGATCGACAAGCTGGCCGAAGGCCAGGTGATCGACGGTGTGGTCAAGAACATCACCGATTACGGCGCGTTCGTGGACCTGGGCGGCATCGACGGCCTGCTTCACGTCACCGACATGAGCTACAAGCGGGTCAACCACCCGAGCGAAGTGATTGAAATCGGCCAGACCGTGACCGTGCAGATCGTCCGCATCAACGAGGAAACCCAGCGCATCAGCCTCGGCATGAAGCAGCTGGAAAGCGATCCGTGGGATGGCGTGGCCGCGAAGTACCCGGTCGGCGCCAAGCTTTCGGGCGTGGTCACCAACATCACCGAATACGGTGCCTTCGTGGAACTGGAAGCCGGCATCGAAGGCCTGGTCCACGTTTCGGAAATGAGCTGGACCAAGAAGAACGTCCACCCCGGCAAGATCGTCTCGACCTCGCAGGAAGTCGACGTGCTGGTGCTCGAGGTCGATAGCGACAAGCGCCGCATCAGCCTTGGCCTCAAGCAGGCCCAGGGCAACCCGTGGGAAGAATTCGCCGCCAAGAACCCGGTCGGGACCAAGGTCACCGGCGAGGTCAAGAACGCGACCGAATTCGGCCTGTTCATCGGGCTCGACGGCGACGTCGACGGCATGGTCCACATGTCGGACATCGCCTGGGGCCTCTCGGGCGAAGACGCGCTGGCGCTGCACCGCAAGGGCGAGCAGGTCGAAGCCGTGGTGCTCGATGTCGATATCGACAAGGAGCGCATCAGCCTCGGCATGAAGCAGCTCGAAAAGGGCGCACCGAGCGAAGCCTCCGCTGGCGGTGGCTCGCTGAAGCGCAACGACGTGGTCACCGTGACCGTGCTCGAAGTGCGTGACGGCGGCCTTGAAGTGCAGGTTGGCGACGATGGCGCGACCGGCTTCATCAAGCGCGCCGACCTCGGCCGTGACCGTGACGAGCAGCGCCCTGACCGCTTCCAGGTCGGCCAGAAGCTCGACGCGATGGTGATCGGCTTCGACCGTTCGAAGAAGCCGAACTTCTCGGTCAAGGCCCGCCAGATCGCGGAAGAGAAGGAAGCCGTGGCCCAGTTCGGCTCGTCCGATTCGGGTGCATCGCTCGGCGACATTCTCGGCGAAGCGCTCAAGGCGAAGAAGGACTGAGGCACCTGAGTGGCGCTCGCCCATTCGGGCGAGCGTCCTCGGTGCTGTTTCGCGCTGTGCGCGAGCACCTGCGGGCGGCAGGTCGGCCTTGCGACATCTTCGGTGTCGTTGGACGATCGAAATCCCGATAAAGAAGAAGCCCGTTCTCCCTGCGGAGGGCGGGCCTTTTCTTTTGCGCTCCGGCACCCTAGGTGGAGCGCATGATCCAGATCCACCAGTTCCCGTGCCTTAGCGACAACTACGGCTTCCTCATTCACGATCCCGCCAGCGGAGAGACCGCTGCGATCGACACGCCCGACGGTGCGGAATACCTCCGCCAGGCCGAAGCGAAGGGATGGCGGATCACGCAGATCTGGAACACCCACTGGCACCCTGACCACGCGGGCGGCAACGAGGCCATTGTCGCCGCGACCGGTGCCCGCGTCATCGCCCCGCAGGAAGTCGAGAAGATCGCTGCGATCGACCGGGTGGTGGCCGATGGCGACACCGTTTCGCTCGGCCACTTCGAGGCCGGGGTGATCGACGTGTCGGGCCACACCAACGGCCATATCGCCTATCACCTGCCCGCAGCGGGCGTCGCCTTCGTCGGCGATGCCGTGTTCGCGCTGGGCTGCGGGCGGATGTTCGAGGGCGAGCCGGGCCAGTTCTGGGACAGCCTTTCACGCATCAAGGCGCTGCCTGAAGACACCGTGCTCTACTGCGCGCACGAATATACCCAGTCGAACGCCAAGTTCGCGCTCCATGCCGATCCGGACAATGCCGCGCTCAAGGACTACGCCGCCGAGATCGAGCGCAAGCGGGCCGAAGGCAAGCCCACGGTGCCCACCGTGCTCTCGCGCGAGCTTGCAACCAACCCCTTCCTGCGGGCCGACGAGCCGGCCATGCGGGCCCGCTGGGGCGGCGCTCTGCCACAGGAAACCTTCGCAGCACTGCGGGCTGCCAAGGACAATTTCTGACCCCCGTGACGCGTCCTAGCGAGGAGCCTAAGGCGACGTGGCCATGCAGAGCCGTTTCGACCCGACGCTCTGGATTGCCGCGCGGCTGCACCGCTCGCAATGACGGATAGGGTCATGCAGGCGCTGCGGGTCGAGCAGCTGTCGCCCGATCTGTCGGGCCTTTCGCTGCTGGACCTGCCTATGCCGGTGCCGGGGCCTGATCAGGCGCTGGTGCAGGTGCGTGCCACCTCGCTCAATCACCCTGACCTGCTGATGACGCGCGGTGCCTACCAGTTCAAGCCGAAGGTGCCCTTCACGCTTGGGCTGGAGCTGGCAGGTGAAGTGGTCAGCGCGCCGGAAGGCTCCGGCTTACGGGCCGGGGATCGCGTCATGGGCGGGTCCAAGACGGGCGGCATGGCAGACTATGTCGCGCTTCCCGTGGCCGCACTGCGCCCGATACCGGCAGGGCTAGGCTTTGCCGCCGCCGCGGCCCTTGGGGCGGCATATAACACTGCCTGGACCGCGCTGGTCGAGATCGGGCGGCTGCAAGCCGGGCAATGGGTGCTGGTCCACGGAGCGAGTGGCGGCGTGGGCCTGGCCGCCTGCGATCTCGCCAAAGCCCTGGGCGCGCGCGTGATTGCCGCAACCCACCGGGAAGACAAGCTGGCCGCCCTCAAAGCAGCCGTCCCGGTCGAGGCCGCAATCACCAACACCGGCCGTTTCCGCGAGGCGGTGGGGGAGATTACCGGCGGCAAGCTGTGCCAGATCGTGTTCGATCCGGTCGGCGGGGACGTGTTCGATGAAAGCACCCGCTGCGTTGCCTTTGGCGGGCAGTTGCAGGTGATCGGATTTGTCTCCGGGCGGATTCCCGAGATTGCCGTCAATATCCCGCTGATCAAGGGCTTCTCGGTCGTCGGTGTGCGGGCCGGGGAATATGCCCGCCGTTTCCCTGACCGGGGCGCAGCGATTGCGGCCGATGTCGCCCGCTTCGCCAGCGAAGGCCGCCTCCGCCCCCACATCGACCGGGCCCTCCCCCTCACCCGCTGGCGCGAGGCGTTCGAGGCAATGGCGGCAGGCCGGATCATCGGCAAGATCGTGCTGGAGCCGGGCACGTAAACCTCAAAGAGAAAGGCGCGCGCTCCAGCAGGGAGCACGCGCCTCGTATCTCTTAGCGTCCGCCCAGGCGGACAATCAGATCCCGTCGATGACTTCGTCAGCCAGTTTGCTGTCGGCTTCGGCGTCATGCTTGGCGACGATCAGCTTGCGGGCCGCAGCGGTGGCAGCGTTGGCAGCCTTGGCGCGGACTTGGTCGACCGCTTCGCGCTCGGCCGCGCCGATCTTGTCTTCGGCCATCTGGGTGCGGCGGGCGACCATCGCGGTGCTGTCTGCCTCGGCCTTGGCCAGAATCGCGTCAGCTTCACGCCGGGCGCCTTCAAGCATGGCCTCGGCGTCCTTCTCGGCATTGGCGATCTTGCGGCTGTAATCGTTGCGCAGCGCTTCAGCTTCGGCCCGCAGGGCCTTGGCTTCATCCAGCTGAGTGCGGATCGCGGCGATCTTGGCGTCAAGCCCGCCAGTCACCATGCCCGGAACCTTCTTCCAGATCATGATGGCAATCAGCACCAGCATGGCAACCGAGACGATCTGGTAGGGTTCGAGCCCGAACAGCGACGGTTCAAGGTGAACGGCGCCTGCCGCATCGACCTCGGTCACCGCATCGGCGGCCTCGGTAGCGATCACTTCGGGTAGCTGGTTAGCCATGGGCCATCGCCTCCTTCACGGCGGACTTGGCAGCGGGCTTGGTCACCTTCACCCCGGCCAGCCGGTGGACGATGTCCTGCGCCGCTTCAACCGCGACATCTTCGATCTCGGCCAGGGCCGACGTGCGGGCAGCGGCAATGGCTGCTTCGGCTTCGGCCACCCGCGCGTCAATCCGCGCCTGGGCCGCAGCCAGCTTCTTCTGGTTGGCCACGGCAGCTTCGGCCTTGGCCTTGCCGACCGTTGCCTGGGCAGCAGCGCGGTTGGCGTTTTCCCGCTGGCGCCATGCCTCTTCTTCCGCATCCGCCTGCGCCCGGGCCGCTTCTGCGGCGGCGAGGTCGGCGGCGATCTGGCTGTCACGGTCTGCGACCGTGGCCATGACCTTGGGCACCATCCCCCGGCCGATCACAAAGTAGACAATGCCGAAAAAGACCAGCAGCCAGAAAATCTGGCTGGCGTAGGTCTCCATCAACTGGGCTATCTGGGGCATGGATTGAAGCCTTGCGGGTGGAAACGTGAAAACGGCAGGCGGCTGCGGGGAATACCCGTCAGGCCGCCCGCCATGTCAGGGTGTGTCAGGCGACGAAGATCAGGATCATCGCGACGACGAACGCCAGCAGGCCGAGAAGTTCGGCAGCGGCGAAGCCGATGAACAGGCGGCCCTGCTGGCCGTCAGCGGCACCCGGATTGCGCAGAGCGCTTTCGAGGAACGAACCGAAGACGTTGCCCACGCCGATCGCGGCCATGCCGGCACCAATTGCGGCAAGACCCGCACCGATCAGCTTTGCAGCTTCTGCTTCCATGATGAAACTCCTTTGGATTGAAACGGTTGATTGTAACAGATGAAACTCAGTGGAGGTTTTCCGCGTCGTTGATGTAGAGCGAAGTCAACAGCGCGAAAACATAGGCCTGGATACCGGCAACCAGGATTTCCAGGGCGCTGATACCAATCATCAGCACGAAACTCGGCAGGCCGACCAGCAGGCCGAACCCGACCCCGGCATTGGTTCCGTCGATGACGAAGCTTGACAGCACCTTGAGCAGGACGTGCCCGGCCATCATCGCCACGAACAGTCGCAGCGCGAGGCTGAAGGGGCGAACCGCGAAGCTGACCAGCTCGATCAGGAAAATGATCGGAATCATCGGCACCGGAGTGCCATGCGGGATGAACAGGCTGAAGAAGTGGAAGCCGTGCTTCCAGAACCCGACCACCAGCACGATCGCAAAGCTGATTACGGCGAGCACACCCGTAACCGTGAAGTGGCTGGTGAAGGTAAAGGGGTGAATGCCGACCACGCCGAGCGGCAGCAGGCCGAGCAGGTTGGCGAACAGGATGAACATGAACAGCGAGAAGACATAGGGCACGTACTTGCGCCCTTCCTTGCCGATGTTTGCTTCCAGCATGTTGTCGATGAAGCCGGTGAAGGTTTCCACCGCCATCTGCCAGCGACCCGGCACCAGCTGGCGCTTCAGGCCACCGGCAACAAAAAGACCGAGCACGATGGTGGTGACCAGCATCCACATCGCGCTGTTGGTGAAAGCGATATTGTAGCCCGCGATCTCCCAGTTCGCGCCGACCAGCGGCTCGATCGTGAACTGGTGCATCGGATCGACTTTGGCCTGTTCGGCTGCCACGTCTGCTACGTCCCTAGTCCATGCTGAACAACCGCCGACCGACTGACCCTATTCCGGATCCTGATCGGGGCGCTTGTTCGCCATCCGAAAAATGTTCCTGAAGGCGACGACTATTCCGAGGAACAGCCCGACCAACAGACCCCAGGGCATGGTTCCTGCGAAGCTGTCAACCAGCCAGCCGAGCACCAGACCACCGAGAATCCCTCCGAGCAAGTCCGCCAGGACCCGGTTGCCACTGCGATAGTTCGCATCGGCACCTGATCCTCGCGGCTTGTTGCGCTCATTTTCACGCTCGCGTGCGGCTTTAAGCCGCGCTTCGAGCGCGTCAATCCGCGCATCCTCGCCGATGGGTTCCCGGGCGGGTTTCTCGTCGCTCATGCCAGCCTCCTGTCTAGGGAATGCACGGCACGGGCAAGAGGTGCCCGCCGAAGGCGCCGCCCCCTTAGGCGGGGGTCAAAGGCGAGTCAACCGGTGCCGGGCCATTGATGGGGTCAAAATGCTGCAACTGCACAGCAGCAGATGAAGGATGGCTCAGGGGCAGCGCGGGTCCCGCAGCGGCGGAGCGTTGGTGCGGGTCTGCCAGGTGCCGTCGGGCGCCTGGTATTTCTCCCCCGGCCTGGTGCGGGCGATGGCCAGGCACCCGGCGGTCAGCGCATATTCCTCAAGCGTGGCGTTGGCCGCCTTGGCCCGGTCGGCATAGACCGCCCGGCGCTTGATATTGATGTCGTTGACCATCCGCTGGAGGGCATCGGTCGGCTGGACCACGATGCCGAGATAGCCGTCCATCTTCTCGCCCACTTCGCCGCCGGTGCGCGCGTTTTCATAGGCGGGATCGCGCTGCGCGTGAGCCACGGTCGCCAGCCCGCCAATCGCCATGACGGTAGCGGCGGCGCCCAGCGCCAGCTTGCGGATCGGGGTGGTGTTCATGGTCTTCTCCATCTGGACAGGTTCTCGTCAGAAGATGTCCGCGTTCTCGTCGATCGTGTTGCCCGCGTCAGCGGCGAGCCGATAAATCACTTCCTGCCGGATATTGATGTTGAGCTCGATCACGATCGGTTCTGCGGGTGCATTGACCTGAATGCATCCCCCGAGCGTGGCCGGGCCCGCCAGCAAAACCAGCCTGCCCCATCGCCCCAAGCGCGACACTGTGAACTGCTCCCTCATCGGGCCGGTCTTCGCAGCGCCTGCGCTTCGGGTCAATCTGGCAAGGGTCATGGCGTGCTCTCGCTTTCGGGGATCTGAATGGGCAGTTCATCGGGAATCAGGTCTTCGGGCCGGATCGCATCCGGCGCCGGGCGGACGACCGGGGCCAGCCGCTGCCCGTCGCCGGAAATCAGGCCGAGCTCGCGCGGGTCGCGGATGAAGGCCGGGTCGTACATCGCGCGGATCGAAGTGATCAGCTGGTAGAACGGCGCGCGGATGTTGACGTTGAAGCGGATGGGCAGGCCGGCGACCTGGCGGGTCAGGAAGTTCTGCTTCGTGCCCTCGCCCTGGCTCACGCCGTCAAACCGCACCCTGGTGACGATCTCGCCGGTGAGCGGCCCGTCCATGCGCACTTCCATCGTCTTGTAATCGAGCGAGCGCAGCGCGGCGAAGGCGAAGTTGGCGATGGCGCCCATGTCCTCATAGGTCAGCTCGCCGATGTAGGAGACATTGCCTCCGGGCGGGCGCGAATCCAGCTTCCCGCCTTCGATTCGCCCGTTGCCCATTTCGTCGAACACGATCGGCAGGACCCCGTCGAACACCCCGGTGGCGTTGATGTTGCCAAGCTCCAGCTGCTGGACAAAGCGGGCCGCCTCCAGCCCCTCGACCCGGAAGACGTAACGGCGTTCCTCGCCCACGCCGAAGTTCATCGTCACCGGCTCCAGCGTCAGACGCCCGCCCATGAAAGGCCAGGAGCCGCCGCTCACGCTGAGCGTCTCTCCGCCGCGCAGCTCGAATTCGATCACCCCCTCCAGCGCTTCGATCCCGGGGTTGACCGAGGCCACCCGGATGCGCTGCCCCGGCGCGGTAGTCAGGCCCAGCAGGTCGGTGAAGCGCACTGTTCCGCTTGCCCCCCGAACCGGGCCGAACGCGGCCGCAAAGTCGAGGCTTTCGCTGGAGAACACGCCCGAACTGGTCACGCCATCGGCATTCCAGTCAATCCGGCCCTGCCCGGCGATCGTGCCCCGCACATTGGCGATCACACCCAGCGCCTGCCCGGTCAGCATGTCGGGCTGCAGGTCCCCGTCGAACAGCAGGCCGGCCACCGCGAGATCCGCATAGCCGGTGGCGCTGGAAAGGTCATGGCGGATGGCGACATCGCTTACCGCGCGATCGCTGGCCGGATGGCGCAGGGTCGCCAGCGCCGTCACCACATTGTCCTGCAAAGTCAGGCTGGCATCGCGCGCCACCAGCGGGAAGAAACGGGCCTCGGGCGAGCGGTCCTGCAGGCGGAACGAGCTTTCGGTGAAGGTCAGCACCCCGCCCCGATAGGCCCAGTTTCCGGCGGCTTCGCGCAAGTCCAGCGGGACGGCCGCCAGCGCCACGTCGGCGTCAGCGAATGTCCCGGCAATGCCGCTGTCCCCCAGCATCGCATCGAGCCGGTTGACCGTGAAGCGGCTGGCGCTGCCCGCCGGCCCCAGCTCCACATCGAGGTCGCGAGCGGCAAGCACGCCGGGCCAGGCGAATCCGGTCGGGCCGCTGCGCAGCCGGACCGGCGTGCCCGCGAGGCGCCCGGTGAGATCCAGCGCAGCGACTCCGGCGGCCACTTTCAGACCGGAGCCATCGCTTCGGACGATTGCGCCGCCGGGCCCGGGGCAAACCGTCAGCGCGCGGGCATCGATTTCAAGGTTGGCGAGCGACAGCGAATCGAACCGGACCCGGGTGCAGCGCGGCCAGACCTGCACCACACCGCTGGAACCCACCGAGCCGGTAAACGGCAGCACGAGGCCCCGCACTGCCCCGCCCGGCAAGGGCCCGCTGGCCCGAGCCTCCCCCGAAAAGCCCAGCGAACCGTCAGCGGCCTGAGCAAGGAATATCGCGGGGATGGCCAGCCGACTGTCGCCCTGTGCATAGTCTTCCATCCGGGCGCGGAACACGAGGTTGCCGCCGGGTTGGCGCTCCATCCGGCCGGCAATGCGCGGCAGGCCCGCCCCGCCGGTCACCACGTTGCCGGAGAACCGGGGCGCACCCGAACCGGCCGTGCTCGCCTGGAAGCGCGACAGCGACAGCAGCATTGCGCCGCTGCTGCCCCGCACGCTGGCCGCCGGAACGGTCAGGCTGGTGACCGATCCGGTGCGGCGGAGCACCAGGTCCGCATCGAAGCGGCTGGCGGCAAGTTCGCTCCGCAAGGCCGCGCGAACCTTGGTCAGCAGCGGCTCAAGCAACGTCCCGGCCGTGCCGGCCCGCGCGTTTTCGAGCGCATTGTCGAGCCCCGGGCCGGGCGTGACGCCGCGCCCTGCCAGCGTGCCGTCGAGCGTGATGCGGTCCAGGCCTGCGCGGGTGCGCAAGGCTCCTTCCGCATCCACCCTGTCAACCGCAGCCCCCGCGAACCGCAGCCCCGCGGCGGACAGGTCAAAGCCGGCATCGATGCCGGCCCTGGTCCACGCAAAGTCAGTGGTGCCGCGCAGATTGGCGGCCCGGGCGTCGCCCCCTGCCATCCGCCCCAGGGCGAGCGACGCAGTGCCGTCAAACCGGTCGAAGGTCGGTGACGCGGTCACGTTGATTGTCGTGCTCGATCGGGCGAGCGAAAGCCCGGCCTGTGCGCAGGACAGCGCCTCCACCCGCACAGGCCCGGCAAATGACGCTTGTCCGGTGGCCGTGGTCAGGGTGCCGTAAAGCGTCGCCCCGTCGGCAGCACAGCCGGGCAGCGCCAGGTCAGGCGCGGTCGCCGCGAGCACACCGCTGAACCCGCCCGGCAGCCAGCCGCCACCCTGCGCCTTGATCCCGACCGGGCCCCAGTCCGTTTCCAGCAGGGCGCGGCCGTCCACCAGCGTGAGGTCAAGGTCGGGCAGGCCGGGGGGCTCGTCGCTTTCCGCGAACAGGAAGGGGTCGAGCGTGCCGAACGACAGTTTGCCCCGGCGCAAGCTGCCGAACAATCGGGGCCGGATCAGTTCGACCCGCTCGATTTCCGGCAGTCCGAAGCCATAGCGCAGATGGACGATGGCGCGCTCTACCGTCATGTCCGGCTGCGCGGGATCGCCGATCACGATCCTGCTGAACACCTGCCGCTGCGGGCCAATCGAATCGACCCGGTATGTCGCCGGAATGTCACGCTTGCCCAGCTGGTCGGCCAGGACATCGTCCGCGATCCGTTCGCGCTGGGTCCAGAGCCAGCCCATGGCCAGCAACAGGAACAGCATGATCGCGGCGGTCACCCGCCAGCGTTTGCGTCGGGGTATCAGCCGGGCGACGAGGCTCTTCTCAGGATTGTCGATCTCAGCCTCGACCATTTCTTACCCTTGCGCGCAACGCTTGCCAAAGGCAATGCTGCAGCCCAACGCACAGGCGGAGGTCCGGTTGCCAAAAGCTGACAGCAAGAGCGCCGAACACGGTGCCACAGGCCACCGTGCCCGGCTCCGTCAGCGGCTGCTGGAAGGCGGGGCAGAGGCGCTGGCCGATTACGAAGTGCTCGAATACCTGCTGTTTGCCGCGTTCCGGCAAGGGGATACGAAGCCGCTGGCCAAGGCCTTGCTGGCCCGGTTTGGCTCGTTTGCGGGGGTCCTCGATGCTACTCCGGGCGCGCTGATGCAGGTCAAGGGCATGGGCGAGACCAGCGTCGGGGCGCTCAAATCGGTGGCGCTGGCCGCCCGGCGCATGGCACGCAGCGAAGTGCGGCAGGAACCGGTGCTGGGCAGCTGGCAGGCCTTGCTCGATTACCTCACCATCGACATGGCGCACCTGACGGTGGAGCGGGTCCGGGTCCTTTACCTGGACAGTCGCAACCGGCTGATGCTGGATGACCATGTCTGTGACGGTTCGATTGACGAGGCAGCGATTCACCCGCGCGAAGTCATCCGCAAGGCGCTCGACATCGGGTCGAGCGCGCTGATCCTGGTGCACAACCACCCGAGCGGCGATCCTTCGCCCAGCCGCGCCGACATCCAGATCACCAAGCGCATCGCCGAAGCCGGACGCCTGCTCGGGATCGTGGTGCACGACCATGTCATCGTCGGGCGCGAAGGGCATACCTCGCTCAGGGCCAAAGGCCTGCTCTAGCCTTGCCTTCCGGTCCGCGCCGCTCTAGCCGCGCGCCCATCGCTGCAACTCGGAGTTACCCATGGTCCCCCGCTATTCCCGCCCTGCCATGACCGCCATCTGGGAGCCGGAAGCACGCTATCGCATCTGGTTCGAGATCGAGGCGCACGCCACGCAGAAGCTGGGGGAACTGGGCGTGGTGCCGCCGAGCGGCGCCAAGGCGCTGTGGGACTGGTGGGCGACGAACCCGAAAATCGACGTTGACGCGATCGACGCGATCGAAGCAGTCACCAAGCATGACGTGATCGCCTTCCTCGACTGGGTTGCCCAGCAGGTCGGCCCGGAAGCGCGCTTCATGCACCAGGGGATGACCAGCAGCGACGTGCTCGACACCACGCTGGCGGTGCAGCTGGCCCGCGCCAGCGACATCCTGCTGGACGATCTCGACGCGCTGCTCGCCGCCATCAAGCGGCGCGCGCTGGAGCACAAGTACACCCCCACCATCGGCCGCAGCCACGGCATCCATGCCGAGCCGACCACCTTCGGCAAGAAGCTGGCCGAAGCCTATGCCGAGTTCAGCCGGTGCAAGGCGCGCCTGGTTGCCGCCCGCGCGGAGATCGCCACCTGCGCCATTTCCGGCGCGGTCGGCACCTTTGCCAATATCGACCCGTCGGTAGAGGAATATGTCGCGGACAAGCTCGGCCTGACGCCCGAACCGGTCAGCACCCAGGTAATCCCGCGTGACCGACACGCGATGTTCTTCGCCACGCTGGGCGTAATCGCCAGTTCCATCGAGCGGCTCGCGGTCGAGATCCGCCACCTGCAGCGCACCGAAGTGCTGGAGGCGGAGGAGTATTTCTCGCCCGGCCAGAAGGGCTCCAGCGCGATGCCGCACAAGCGCAACCCGGTGCTGACCGAGAACCTGACCGGCCTCGCCCGCGTCGTCCGATCGGCCGTCACCCCGGCGCTGGAAAACGTGGCGCTTTGGCACGAGCGCGACATTTCGCACTCCTCGGTCGAGCGTTATATCGGCCCAGATGCCACGATCACGCTCGACTTCGCGCTGGCCCGCCTGACCTCCGTGGTCGACAAGCTGGTCGTCTATCCGGAGCGGATGGAGAAGAACCTCAACAAGATGGGCGGGCTGGTCCACTCGCAGCGGGTGCTGCTGGCACTGACCCAGGCGGGGCTGGAGCGCGATGCCTCCTATCGCCTGGTCCAGCGCAACGCGATGAAGGTGTGGGAAAGCGACGGGCAGCTCAGCCTGCTCGAACTGCTCAAAGCCGATCCGGAAGTGAGTGCGGTGATGAGCGCGGCGGAGCTGGAGGACAAGTTCAACCTCGATTACCATTTCAAGGCGATCGACACGATCTTCGCCCGCGTGTTCGGAGACTGAGGGGGCGGCCGGCACCCTTCCCTTTCGCTCCCAACCGGCTTAAGCCCTGGGCAAAATTGTTGGGAGCGTAGCAATGAACGTGGTCCGCACAGCCATCTGGATGGTCCTGACCGCTCTGGTGGTCGGGTTCGTGGTGCTTAACTGGGGCGCGCCGCAGCAGGTCAAGATCTGGCCCGGCGGCGAGGCGGACGATTACCTGTTCGAATGGCCGGTGGGCTTCATGGCGCTGATCTTCTTCCTCGCCGGGTTCGTGCCGATGTGGCTCTATCACCGCGGGGTTAAATGGGGCCTCCACCGGCGGATCGCCTCGCTCGAGAACGCGGCGCGGGTCAATGCCGTGGTCGCCAGCTCGCCGCCGCTGACATCACCGACGCCGACCAGCGAACCGACCGCGCCGCTGGCCAGTGAGGAATACCCCAGGCCGTGAGCAACCCGGTCTATCTCGCGCTCGACCTGCCGCAGCTCGATGCCGCCCGGGCCATGGCCGAAAAGGTCAAGGCGCACGTCGGCGGGCTGAAACTGGGCCTCGAGTTCTTCTGCGCCCATGGCCACCACGGGATGCACGAGCTGGCGCAGGTCGGCCTGCCAATCTTCCTTGACCTCAAGCTGCATGACATTCCCAACACCGTCGCCGGCGCAATGCAGGCGATCAGCGTGCTGGAGCCCGCCATTGTCACAGTCCACGCCAGCGGCGGGCGGGCGATGATGGAAGATGCCAAGGCCGCGGCGGGCGAGCGGACCAAGGTCGTCGCCGTGACCATGCTGACCAGCCTCGACGAGCGCGACCTCGTTCGTACCGGCGTCAACGGCAGCGCGCACGATCAGGTCATGCGCCTTGCCGAACTGGCCGAGCTGAGCGGGCTCGACGGGATTGTCTGCTCCGGGCACGAGGTCGGCCACATCAAGAAGCAGTGGAAGCACGGCTTTTTCGTCGTCCCCGGCCTGCGCCCGGCGGGCAGCGCCGTCGGTGACCAGAAGCGCGTCGTCACCCCGCGCAAGGCGCGCGACGACGGCGCGAGCGTGCTGGTGATCGGCCGTCCGATCAGCCGCGCCGACGATCCGGTGGCGGCGGCGCGGGCAATCGAGGCGACGCTCTAGCAGCGCTCCCGACCCGCTTGACACGCTGTCGCCATGCGGCACAGTGTAACACCATATCATCGCTCGGACATCACCGCCGAGCGCACCAGCTTTTCCGGAGATTTCATGCGTCGTCCTCTGCTGCTTTCCGCTGCCATCCTCGCCCTTGCGGCCCCGCCCGCGCTCGCCCAATCGGCCCAGCCTGACCGCGCGGCGACCGGCAGCGGAGTCGTGCCTGCCGCCGACAATTCCGCTGAACGGCCGATCCGGTTCGCGGCTGACGTTCCGCCGGGCGGGGTACTCGCGATTCCCATGGCCGGACCGCAGGACATCTCGCGCGTTCCCGCAGGTCTGGTCGAGGCAGTGCAGGCGGCCGTGGAAGGCGCCGATTTCAAGGCCAAGCCTGACCAGACCCTCAACCTCTATGGGGTGGGCGGTCATCGCCGGGTCCTGCTGGTCGGTGTCGCAGAAGGCGATCTCGATGCGGTCGCGCTGGCCAACATCGGTGGGCGCGTGGCGCAGGCCACCCGGACCGATGCCGCGCCCGTGGCGATCATTGCGCAAGGGTTTGCCACCAGCCTCGCCCATCCGGGTGCACATGTCGCGCAAGGGGTGGGCTTCGGCCAGTGGCGGTTCGACCGGCTCAAGACGGTCGACCGGACGGCGCCACCGCTTGACCCCATCACTGTGGTCGCGCCGGAAGGCACGGCACAGGCTTTCGCCCGCGAACACGCCGGGCTGGTCGAAGGGATGCGGCTGGCGCGTGACCTCATCACCCTGCCTTCCAACCTCAAATATCCCGAAAGCTTCGTCGCCGCCGCGCGCGCCGCTTTCGAGGGCGTGCCAAACACCCGCGTGACCGTGCTGGACGAAGCGGAGATGCGCCGCCTCGGCATGGGTTCGATCCTCTCGGTTTCGCAAGGCTCGGTCCGACCGGCGCGGATGATGATCGTGGAATATCGCGGCGGGGGCGATGCCGCCCCGCTGGCGCTGGTGGGCAAGGGCATCACCTTCGACACCGGCGGCATTTCGCTCAAACCCGGCGCGGGGATGGAAGCCATGCGCGGTGACATGGCCGGCGCGGCCGGGGTCATCGGCGCTGCCCTTGCAGCCGCCCGCCGGGGCGCAACCGCCAATGTGGTGGCCATTGCCGCCCTGGCCGAGAACATGCCCGGCCCCAATGCCTCCCGCCCCGGCGACGTGGTCCGCACGATGAACGGGTGCACGATCGAAATCATCAGCACCGATGCGGAAGGCCGCATGGTGCTGGCCGACGCCAACCAGTATGCCGTGGACCGGTTCAAGCCGGCCGCGCTGGTCAATCTGGCCACCCTGACCGGAGCGATCACCACCGCCCTGGGCGATGACTATGCTGGCCTGTTCGCCCGAAACGACGAGCTGGCCGGGCGAATCGAGGCCGCCGCCCAAACCTCCGGCGATCCGGTGTGGCGGATGCCGCTCCATCCCAGTTATGCCGAGGACATGAAGTCCCCCATTGCCGACATCGCCAACGGCACCCGCGCGCCTGGTGCGGGAGCTGGCCGGGGCGCACACTTCATCGGCTTCATGACGCCGGAGCCGACCCCGTGGGCCCATATCGACATGGCCGGCGTGGACGGGACGGACGCCACCCCCACCAATCCCGGCGGCGCTCCGGGCTACGGCGTGCGCCTGTTTGACGAACTGGTGCGCAGCTACGAGCAGTAACGCACAGCTTGCAAGCGGCGTGCGCACACCGCATGGGCGGCGGATGGCACAGATCAAGATCTGCGGCGTCAACACGCCCGAGGCAGTGGATGCCTGCGTGGCTGCGCAGGCCGACTGGTGCGGGCTGGTGTTCTACCCGCCCTCGCCCCGCAACCTGACGCCAAGCGAGGCGGCGGTGCTGGCGGGCCATGCAGGCGCGCGGATCGGCAAGGTCGGGCTGTTTGTCGACGCCGATGACCTCGCCATTGCCGAAGGCATTCGCGCCGGATCGCTCGACGCGGTGCAGCTCCACGGCCACGAATCTCCTGAACGGACCGCGCAGGTGCGCCAGCGGTTCGGCCTGCCGGTGTGGAAGGCGCTCCCCGTTGCCAGCGCGGCGGACGTGGCCCGCGCGATGGCTTATCGCGACGCGGCGGACCTGATCCTGTTCGACGCGAAGACGCCCAAGGGCGCACTGCCTGGCGGAATGGGCCTGGCGTTCGACTGGTCGCTGGTCGCCCGATGGAAGGGGCCCTTGCCCTGGGGCCTCGCAGGCGGACTGTCCCCGGCCAATGCCGCCGAGGCCCTGCGCCAGACCGGCGCGCCGCTGCTCGACACCTCCTCGGGCGTGGAAAGCGCCCCGGGGGTCAAGGACCCCGCACTGATCACCGCATTCTGCGGCGCCGCGCGCGGGGCATGAAAAAAGGGCGGCCCCGCGAGGAGCCGCCCTTGCCCGTTACCGGGAGGTTCGCTGCGATCAGAAGTTCACGCCGACGCCGAGGGTGGCGGCATTCACGTCCTGGAAATCGCTGAAGAAGCGGCGATATTCGCCGGTCACGTAAGCGCCGCCGATCTTGTGGCTGTAGCCGATGCCGAGGTGCGGCACGTCTTCGCCTTCGCCGAAGCTGTAGCCGCCCGCGACGAACAGCTTGCCGTTGTCGCTGACCTTGGCACCGATGCGGCCGGTCGCGCCCCAGACGACGTCCGCGCCGCCGGCGAGGATCTTGTCGGCCGAGCCTTCGACGCCGATGAATGCGGCCTCGCCAAGGTCGAAGTCATAACCGGCGGCGACGCCGGCAATGGCTTCTTCCTGACCGCCAGCCCAGGCGATGCCGCCACGGGCTTCCACGCGGCCTTCATTGGCCTGTGCCGGAACGGCAGCGAGGGCAGCGGTGGCCGCGACGAGTGCGAATGCAAACTTGCGCATCTGAATTATCCTTCTTTTCTGTCATCCGCCACGAACTACGGGGCGGGCCTCGCTAAATGGGCAGAGTCAGGATGAACGCCATATGACAAACAATATTTCGCGCTGATATTCTAATGTTGTTGCAAAATCGCAACACCGTGTTAAGGCGGTGATACACCTGGCGTTCATCTTGGCGGCGCTGGTGGCTGGACAGCGACGCGGGGCTCTGCCAACGGCTGGGCCATGAATACCCCCAACACCTTTCGCAACCAGCCCGACGAACGCGGCCATTTCGGCGACTATGGCGGGCGCTATGTCGCCGAGACGCTGATGCCGCTGGTGCTCGATCTGGAGCGCGAATACCGCAAGGCCCAAGCCGATCCGGCGTTCCAGGCCGAGTTCGACGACCTGCTGGAGCATTACGTCGGCCGCCCCAGCCCGCTCTATTTCGCGCCGCGCCTGACCGAGGAGCTGCGCAAGAACGCGCCTGCAGGGCATGGTGCCGAAATCTGGTTCAAGCGCGACGAGCTCAACCACACCGGTGCGCACAAGATCAACAACTGCATCGGCCAGATCCTGCTCGCGATCCGCATGGGCAAGACCCGCATCATCGCGGAGACCGGCGCGGGCCAGCATGGCGTCGCCACCGCTACCGTCTGCGCGCGCTTCGGCCTGCCTTGCGTCATCTACATGGGGGCGACCGACGTGGCGCGGCAGGCACCCAACGTGTTCCGGATGAAGCTATTGGGCGCGGAAGTGGTGCCCGTCACCAGCGGCGCAGCCACGCTGAAGGATGCGATGAACGAAGGCCTGCGTGACTGGGTCGCTAATGTCCACGACACCTTCTACATCATCGGCACCGCGGCTGGCCCGCATCCCTATCCGGAGCTGGTGCGCGATTTCCAGAGCGTGATCGGGCGCGAGGCCCGTGCCCAGATGCTCGCCCGCACCGGCCGCCTGCCCGACCTGCTGGTTGCGGCGATCGGTGGCGGCTCCAACGCGCTCGGCTTGTTCCACCCGTTCCTCGACGATCCGGATGTGCGGATGCTCGGGGTCGAGGCAGCAGGCTATGGTCTCGACGGCGACCAGCACGCCGCGAGCCTGCTCGGCGGGGTGCCCGGCGTGCTCCACGGCAACAAGACCTACCTGCTGCAGGACGAGGACGGCCAGATCACCGAAGGCCACTCGATCAGCGCCGGGCTGGACTATCCCGGGATCGGCCCCGAGCACGCCTGGCTCAAGGACATGGGCCGGGTCGAATACACCGCGATCACCGATGACGAGGCGCTCGACGCGTTCCAGCTGCTGTGCCGCACCGAAGGGATCATCCCTGCTTTGGAGCCTGCCCACGCGATTGCCGCCGTGGCGAAGGTAGCGCCGACCATGCCGAAGGACAGCGTGATCCTCGCCAACCTGTGCGGCCGCGGCGACAAGGACATCTTCACCGTTGCGGAAAAGCTGGGAGTGGAGATGTGAGTTCCACGACCTCCTCCGTCATCCCGGGCTTGACCCGGGATCCCGCTGCCTTTGCCTTCTACGCAGAAGCAAGCTGGACCCCGGATGAAGTCCGGGGTGACGAAATGGCGAGACTGGGAGGGCAATCTTGAAGGCTGATCCCGTTCGGGGCCTCAAGTTTGGCGCCGCGAATGCGATATTGTTTCCCATCGTCATGGCCCTCAACAACCTGTTGAAGGGAGAATCAATCGAGCCCCAACCACTGATTGTCGGAGCGATTTTCGCGTTCATCATGTTCAGTTTGATTTTCACCTTCACCACCAAGTTCGGGAGCGACATGGGTGACTAACCGCCTCTCCACCACTTTCTCCGCCACCCGCTCGTCGCTCGTCTGCTTCATCACCGCAGGCGATGGCGACACCGCGGCCCATCTCGATGCGCTGGTCGAAGGCGGCGCGGATGTGATCGAGCTGGGGATGCCGTTCACTGATCCGATGGCCGATGGCCCGGCGATTCAGGCGGCTAACCTGCGAAGTCTCGGCAAGGGCACGACCACCGCCGACGTGCTGCGCTACGCCACCGACTTCCGCGCCCGCCACCCGGACGTGCCGCTGGTGCTGATGGGTTATGCCAACCCGATGGTGCGGCGCGGGCCCGAGTGGTTCGCTGCTGCTGCCAGTGCGGCCGGCGTCGACGGGGTGATCTGCGTCGACATCCCGCCCGAGGAAGACGACGCGCTCGGCCCGGCGCTGCGAGCCAAGGGCATCGCCCCGATCCGCCTCGCCACGCCAACCACCGACGCCGCGCGCCTGCCCCAAGTGCTCGAAGGCTCGGCGGGTTTCCTCTACTACGTCTCCGTCGCCGGGATCACCGGCAAGCAGCAGGCGGACATTGCCTCGATCGAAGGCGCGGTCGCCCGGATCAGGCAATCGACCGACCTGCCGGTTGCGGTCGGCTTCGGTGTGCGCACGCCGGAGCAAGCCGCTGCCATCGCCAAAGTGGCCGACGGCGTGGTGGTCGGTTCCGCGCTGGTCGAACTGGTGGCAGAGCACGGCACGGATGCGCCCGCGAAGCTGCGCGAGCTAACCGCTGCTCTGGCGGAGGCGGTACACGGGGCGCGATAATTCGCGTCATTGCGCGTGGAACGGAACTGGATTGCCGCGTCGCTTCGCTCCTCGCATTGACGAGGAAGGGGCTTCCACCCCTCGCCATGACGAAAAAAAGACACTAAGGCCCAACCCATGAACTGGCTCTCCCGCGTCCGCAATTCGCTGCCTTTCGGCACCAAGCGCGAAACCCCTGACAACCTGTGGGTCAAGTGCCCCGGGTGCCAGGAAATGCTGTTCACCAAGGAGTACGAGGAGAACCTCCACGTCTGCCCGCGGTGCGAGCATCACGGGCGGATCGGCGCGGACGAGCGGCTGGCGCAGCTGCTTGACCTAGGCTTTGCCGTGCTGCCGCAGCCGGAGGTGGCGGAAGACCCGCTCAAGTTCCGCGATTCGAAGAAATACACCGACCGGCTGAAGGAAGCCCGGGCCAAGAACCCGCACAAGGATGCCTTCGTGGTCGGCTCCGGCACGATCGAGGGCCGGCAGGCCGTGGTCGGCGTGCAGGACTTCGGCTTCATGGGCGGCAGCATGGGCATGGCCGTGGGCGAGGCGTTCTGCGCCGGGGCGCGCGAGGCGCTGCGCCGCCGCTGCGGCTATATCGTCTGCACCGCCGCGGGGGGCGCGCGGATGCAGGAAGGCATTCTCAGCCTGATGCAGATGCCCAAGGCGACCGTGATGACCCGCCGCCTAAAAGAGGCCGGCCTGCCCTATATCGTGGTGCTGACCGACCCGACCACCGGCGGCGTGACCGCCAGCTACGCCATGCTGGGCGATGTCCACATTGCCGAGCCCGGCGCGCTGATCGGCTTTGCCGGGCAGCGGGTGATCCAGGACACGATCCGCGAAAAACTGCCCGAAGGGTTCCAGCGCGCCGAGTACCTGCACAAGCACGGCATGGTGGACATGGTGGTCACGCGGGCCGATCTGCGTGAACGGCTTGCGACGCTGCTGGATTACCTGCAGCCTGCCCGGGCGGCAGCCTGACGCCCCTCCCCCCGCGGGACAGAACTGATGGCGCTGGACTTCGGCACCTCTACCCATCCCGGCGTCCAGGCCCAGCTTGACCGGCTGGCGGCGCTCAGTGTGCCGCAAGGGCGGCTCGGGCTGGAGACGATCCGGGCGCTGCTGGCCCGGCTGGGCGATCCGCACTTGTGCCTGCCGCCGACCTTCCATGTCGCGGGCACCAACGGCAAGGGTTCGACCTGTGCGTTCCTGCGGGCGATGCTGGAGGCACAAGGATACCGAGTCCATGTCACCACCAGTCCCCATCTGGTGCGCTACAACGAGCGTATCCGGGTAGCAGGCAAGCTGATCGGGGATGACCGGCTGGAGGCGCTGCTGGAGCAGGTGCTCGACGCGAGCGCGGACCTGGCCCCGAGTTTCTTCGAAGTGACCATCGCCGCCGCCTTCACCGAGTTTGCCCGCATTCCCGCCGATGCCTGCGTGGTCGAGGTCGGCCTCGGCGGGCGCTTCGATGCGACCAATGCGCTCACGCCGGACGTGCTCGCCGCCTGCGGGATCGCCGCCCTGGGCCTCGACCACGAACGCTTCCTGCTGGCCCCTGAGGACGGTGTGCCGGGCGAACCGATGGCGCGGATCGCGTTCGAGAAAGCGGGGATTGCAAAGGCGGGCGTGCCGCTCGTTACCATCCCTCAAGCCGAACTCGAAATGACCGCTATCCGCGCAGTCGCGGCGCGGGCGGGCGCGCCGATAATCGTGGCAGAGCCGGCACCGGACCTGCCGCTCGCCCTGCCCGGCAACCATCAGCGCGTGAACGCAGGCCTCGCCATGGCGATGCTGCGCGCGCAGGCCCTGCTGCCGGTTTCAGGCCAGTCCATCGAAGCCGGAATGAACGAAGCCCGCTGGCCCGCCCGCCTCCAGCGTCTTTCTCCCGGCCCGCTTGTCGGCACCCGCGAAGTCTGGCTCGACGGCGGGCACAACCCGTCCGCTGGACAGGCTCTGGCGGCGCACTTTGCCGCGCGGCCGCTGCATCTGGTAATCGGCATGATCGAAGGCAAAGACCCGCTGGCCCTGACCGGCCCCCTGGCGGGCAACCTGTCCAGCCTGTCAGCCGTGCCGGTGCCGATGCAGGATTGCCACCCGCCGGAAGCGTTCGGACCCAAGGCGGCCCCCTTCCCCGATGTGCCTGCCGCCCTCGCCGCGTTGCCGGATGATGACCTGCCGGTGCTGATCGCCGGGTCACTCTACCTCGCAGGCGAGGTGCTGCGCCTGAACGGCGAGCTGCCGGACTAGGCCGCGATCGCCGGATCGGGCTGGACCACCCCGCTCGCCCTGCCGCCGCGCGCTTCGCGAATCCATTCCGCGATGCACAGCACCACGGCGACCGTCCCGATCAGCGCGGTGAAGACAAACACGTAGTAATACCCGCGATCCTCGATCATCTGGCCCAGCGCACCGCGCCCCAATGTGCCGACCAGCAGCGTCAGCGAGGCCAGCAGCGCGTACTGGACGGCGGCGTATTGCTTGGCGACGATGCTCGAAAGCCAGGCGATATAGGCCGCCCCGGCGATGCCGATGGCGACGTTCTCCCAGAAGATGGTAAAGGTCAGGCGGGGCAGGGCCTCGCTGCCAAAGGGTGCCATCCAGGCGATCAGGGCAGTGAACCCGATTGCGTCGCTGGCGGCCTGCATTGCCTGCCCGCCCACCGCCAGGTCGGCGTAGAGCAGGTTCGTCGCCGCTGCCAGGGCCGCACCCATGGTCAGGGTAGCCATGCGGCCCAGCACGGTGATCAGCCACCCGCCCAGCGCCAGCCCGGCCAGGATCGCCCCCACCCCGAAGAACTTGGAGGCGAAGGCCACTTCGTCGCCGGTGTAACCAAGCTCCCCCAGATAGAACGGATAGGCAAACACGCCCCAGATCGAATCGGTGATCCGGTAGGTCAGCACCAGCGCCAGGATCAGCACCAGCGACCAGCCCATCCGGCCCACGAATTCCACCAGCGGCAGGACCAGCGCGCGGTATAAATGATCGGCAAAGGTGGCACGGGGGCGGACACCCTCTGCCGCATGGGCGCGAATGACATTGCGGCCGTCACGCCTGGCCTTGGCCAGCCAGGCGGCAATCAGAGCGGGCAGAACAACCGTGGCGATGATCACCAGTGGTCCGTAGGTGGTGGTGAACTCGGTCACATCGGGGCGCAGCTCAGGCGCCGCTGTCATGCTGCGGACCATGAACACCACAACTGTGCCGATCGCCCAGGTCCACAGCAGCCCCACCGCCAGCAGGGCAAGATTGCGCGTTTTCGGCTCGATTTCGCCGGCGTTGTTGAGCTCGGCCAGGTTGGCATTGTCAGCCGCGTCGGTTTCAGCCGTACGGTCGGCCACGTTGGCGTCAGGCGCAAACAGGCCGGCGATCCCGATGGCCAGCATGATAACGCCCATGATCACATAAGTCTGCGGCCAGCCGATCCGCTCGGCAATGATCAGGCCCAGTGCTCCGCCGATCAGCGCGGCCAGGCGGAAGCCCATCTGCGTGATCGTGGAGAGGATATCGAGCGTTGCCTCTTCGTCCGCCACGTCGATCCGCCAGGCGTTGATGGCGATATCCTGCGTGGCGCTGGCGAAGGCACCGATGGCGGCCAGCAGGCTGAACATTCCCAGCGCGCTCTTGGGGTCGAGCGCGCTCATCACCACCAGCGCAATGCCGATGACCAGCTGCATCGGAGCGATCCACTGCTTGCGCTTGCCAAGCTTGCGCAGGACCGGAATGTCCACCTTGTCGAGCAAGGGCGACCAGAGGAACTGGAAGGCATAGGCCAGGCCCACCAGCGAAAAGACGCCCATCGTTTCCAGGTCCACTTCCGCCTCTGAAAGCCAGGCGTAGAGCGTCCCCAGGAACAGCGCAGGGGGCAGGCCCTGGGCAAAGCCGAACAGTGCCATGAACCCGCTTTTCGGATTGCGCAGCGAACGGGCCAGAGTGCGCCAGCCCGGCTTCACCTTTGCCTCCGAATTCGTCTCCCCGGCCATGCCCTAGCGTCCTTCCCGTTGGCGCAAATTTCTGCGACACTAGCCGCCTTGGAGAGGATTGGGGAAGAGAGCATGAACGTGTCCGAAACCGCTGTCCCCGGTTTACGCCCGACCGCCGGGCAACTTGCCCTCGCGCAGGCACTGGCGCGGGGCGAGAGCCGCGCGGCAGGCGGGATCGAGACCGTGCCGGCCAGCGTCTATACCGACCCGGCCCATTTCGCGCGGGAGAAGGCCGCGCTGTTCGACCGGATGCCGCAGGTGATTGCGCCGTCCGCCCTGTTGCCCGATCCGGGCATGGCGGTGCCGCACGATGCGACCGGCCGTCCGCTGCTGCTGACGCGCGACGGGGATGGCGCGGTCCATGTGTTCATGAACGTCTGCCGCCATCGCGGCACCCGGCTGGTCGAAGGCAACGAGGTGCAGTGCACCAAACGGCTGGTCTGCCCCTATCACGCCTGGACCTACAGCACGGACGGCCGCCTGCTGGCCCTCCCCCGCCCGGAGACTTTCCCCGGCATGGACAAGGGCGATTACGGGCTGGTCGAATTGCCCAGTTGCGAAGCGGGCGGGCTGATCTGGTTTGCGCCTGCTGCTGACGCCGACTTCACCCATGCCCGCGAACTGGGCGCAGATTTTGACGCCTTCGGCACCCGTGGCCACGTGCTGTTCCGCCGCAAGACCCACACCGTGCGCGGCAACTGGAAGCTGATCATGGATGCGTTCCTGGAAAGCTATCACGTCACCCGCCTGCACGCGAACACGATCGGGCCGTTCTTCAAGGACGGCATCACCAGCGGTGATCTGGTCGGCCCGCACCAGCGCAGCGCAGTGGGCCGGGCCGAGGACATGGCGGGGGCCGACCTGACCGACATGGCGGCGCTGCGCCGCCTGGTCACTTTCGCCTACCAACTGCTCCCCGCCACCATCGTCATTCCCAGCCCCGATTACCTCAACCTGATGGTGCTGATGCCGCAGGCGCACGACCTGACGCTGGTGGAGGATTTCATGCTCATCCCGGAAGCGCCGGCGACTGACAAGGCGCGCGATCACTGGGAGCGCAGCTGGGCCCTGCTCGACGGCGGCGTGTTCGCCAGTGAGGATTTCCGCGCGGCGGAACTGGGCCAGCAGGGCTTGTCGAGTGGCGCGGTCAGGGAAATCACGCTCGGCACACTCGAGGGCGGCATCCGCCGCTTCCACGAAACGGTCGAGCAGGCACTGCTGTCTGTCTGACGTCATCCCGGCTTTCGCTGGGATGATGACACGTGTAGGGGCCACCTCATGCCCAAGTATGACCCCCTCGCTGGCGACCGCCCGGAAGGCGAACGCATCGCCAAGCTCCTTGCGCGTGCCGGCGTTGCCAGCCGCCGCGAAGTGGAGCGGATGATTGCCGACGGGCGGGTTTCGCTTGACGGGAAGGTGCTGGAAACCCCGGCCACGATCCTGCCGGACCTGCGCGGCGTGTCTGTCGATGGCAAGCCGGTTGGCAAGGCTGACCAGACCCGCCTGTTCGCGTTCCACAAGCCCAGCGGGCTCATCACTGCCGAGCGCGATCCCAAGGGCCGCCCCACGATCTACACCGCGCTGCGCAATGCCCTGCCGCGCGACGCCGGCCGGGTCATGCCGATCGGGCGGCTCGACTTCAACACCGAAGGTCTTCTGCTGCTGACCAATGATGGCGAACTCAAGCGCCAGATGGAGCTGCCTGCCAGCCGCGTGCCCCGCACCTATCGCGCCCGCGCCTTCGGAGACATCACGCAGGAGCAGCTCGAAAGCCTGATGGAGGGGATCGAGATCGACGGCGTACGCTACGGCCGGATCGACGCCAACATGGAACGCCGGACAGGCCGCAACCAGTGGATCGAGATGACCATTACCGAAGGCAAGAACCGCGAAGTGCGGCGGGTGCTCGAACACTTCGGGCTTGAGGTCAGCCGCCTGATGCGCCTCGGCTATGGCCCCTTCGCGCTGGGTGACCTGCAACGCGGCCAGGTGGTGGAAATCCGCAAGGCCGACCTTGAACGGTTCCGGGGCTCGCTGGCCCGGCCCGGCAAATAAGCACAATCCATGAGTCTCTGCGCATGAGAGTGGTTTCAGGGGACTGGCGCGGGCGCAAGCTCCGCGCCCCCAAGGGTGAATTGACCCGGCCGACCGCTGATCGCACCCGCGAGACGCTGTTCAACATGCTGACCAGCCGCCTCGGCGCATTCGATGGTCTGAAGGTGGCCGATCTGTTTGCAGGGTCAGGTGCACTCGGGCTGGAAGCGCTCAGCCGCGGGGCGGCGCATTGCCTGTTCGTGGAACAGGATAGCGAAGCCCTGAACGCAATCAGGGCAAATATCGCCGCCCTCGGCGCACGTGACCGCAGCGAAGTGCGCGCCGGATCGGTGCTTGCCCTGCCTGCCGCCAAAGCGCCTTTTGACCTTATCCTGCTCGACCCGCCCTACGGCACCGGCGCAGGCGCGGTAGCCCTCGACCGGTTGCACCGGCTCGGATGGATTGGCCCGGCCAGCTGGGTAGCGCTGGAAACCGGTGCCAGTGAAACGGTCGACGTCAAAGGCTTCACGATCGAAGCGGAGCGCAAGGTGGGCAAGGCCAAGCTGTGGTTTGCCAGGGTAGCCGGAGAAATCTGACCTTCAGCCTGACAGGACAGGTGGGCCGGACTTCCACGGTCCGGCCCGCTCTCACTCACTGACCGCCGGGGTTGCGGCAGCTGTCGCGGCGGGTGGCTGTACACACCGGGTATTCGCCCTGGGGCGGCGGCGGGACCTGCTGCATCACGGTGTTGTCGGTCCAGCGCACGGAGCCGGGATTGCCAGCCATATTGCGCACCGCAGTGCTGCGCGCCGCTGCCGTCGCAGGTGCGGTGGCAGGACTCGTGGTGTCGCCCATGGCGCCCGGGGTCGACCCGGTCATAGGTGCCTGGCTCCTCGACTGGGCAGGCGGAGGCATTGCGCCATCAGGCGGGGTCATGCCCGGATTGGCTGGCGGCGGGGCTGCGGGCGGCGGGGCGGTGCCCTGCAACTGCTGGTTGATCGAGGCCCAGGTCTGCGCCTGCTGCTCCGGAGTCATGGCCATGATCCGCATGCGCTGATCATCATTAAGCAGCCACCAGCCGCGCTGCTGATCGGCGTCAAGCGTCCAGTAATAGGTACGGGTATTTTCGGGCCAGGCTTCATACCGGCTTCGCCGGTCCGGGGGCCAGCTGTCAAAATCGCGTTGCTGCTCGGCGCTCATCGTCGAGGCAGCCTGGCCCGCCGTTGAGGGCCTGTCAGGCATGGCAGAATCCTGAGCGGACAATGGCAGGGCAGTGGCCAGCGCGATCGCTGCGGCAAACGTCACTTTGTTCATGATGGTCTCCTACGTTAGCCCTGTTGTTTCGGTCGCAACCCGGCCAGCCGCCGGCTTGTTCCCCCCAGACCAACCTAAGTTAGGCAACCGGATGGAGAATCCGGGATGGATCGGGCAAGAAGGGCGGCAAGGCGAACCGTGAAACGCGCGCCTTGCCGCCCCAGTCAGGTGGATCAGCTCTGCGGATCTTCCACCGGCGCGGCCTGCTCGTTCTGGGCGGCAAACCGCTGCTCAACCTGTTGCCAGGCGGCGGCGCGTTCGGGTTCGGCCATCATGCTAAGCGCCTGCTTGTCGCTGTCGGGCAGCCCCCAGAAGAGCGCACGGCGATTTTCCGGCAGGGTCTGGAAGTAATCCCGGATTGGCTGGGGCCAGGCGGCAAATTCCGCTTTCCGCTCTGCCGGCCGCCCGGCCATATCGGCTTCGTCAGTCTCATGGGCGCTGTTGTGGGGTGCCTCCGAAGCTGGCGCGCTGCCGTGAGCCGCCGGGTCCGATCCGTGATGGTCTTGCGCAGCGGCAGGAACGGCGAACAGGGCAACAAGACCGGAAATGACAAATAGTGTGGGGTACCGCATGGTATGCTCCTTTGACGATTGAACCATGCGTGACGAACGCGACCCGGACGGGGTGTGAGGGCATCAAGCCACGCAGGCAAGCTACCCCGGCGGCGATTGGGCTTGCCGGATGCAGGACCGGGCGGACCGTGTGCCCTTTTCGCGACGGAGCGAACCGGCCTCCGGAAAAGCCGAACCCGGGCTTGCTTGCGGTTCAGGCCGATGTTCCCTAGCTGTTCACGCAACCATGCAATCCGAATCCCCTCCTGTCGCCCCCGTGCCCCCTTATGCCGCGCGGCTGAACCCGCCACAGCAGCAGGCGGTGCTGACCACCGAAGGGCCGGTGCTGATGCTGGCCGGGGCAGGGACCGGGAAGACGGCGGCGCTGACTGCGCGCCTCGCCCATCTCGTCGCCACCCGGCGCGCCTGGCCGAGCGAGATCCTCTGCGTCACTTTCACCAACAAGGCCGCGCGCGAGATGCGCCACCGGGTTGGTCAGCACATTGGTGACGCGGTGGAAGGAATGCCCTGGCTCGGCACGTTCCATTCGATCGGGGCGAAGATGCTGCGCCGCCATGCCGAGCTGGTCGGGCTTCAGTCGAACTACACCATCATCGATACCGACGACCAGTTACGGCTGCTCAAGCAGCTGATCCAGCAGAACGACCTCGACGAGAAGCGCTGGCCCGCGCGCCAGCTGGCCGGTCTGATCGATCGCTGGAAGAATCGCGGGCTCAACCCCGGCGATCTCGATGCGGTGGAGAACGAAGCCTATGCCAATGGGCGCGGGGCACAGTTCTATCAGCTCTATCAGGACCGGCTGAAGGCGTTGAATGCGTGCGATTTCGGCGATCTGCTGCTGCACATGCTCAACGTGTTCCGCACCCACCGCGAGGTGCTGGAGATCTACCAGCAACGCTTCAAGTACATCCTGGTTGACGAATACCAGGACACCAACCAGGTCCAGTACCTGTGGCTGCGGCTGCTGGCGCAGGAGCGCAAGAACATCTGCGTGGTCGGGGATGACGACCAGTCGATCTATTCCTGGCGCGGGGCGGAAGTCGCCAACATTCTGCGCTTCGAGAAGGATTTTCCGGGCGCGGCGGTGATCAAGCTGGAGCAGAACTATCGCTCCACCCCGCACATTCTTGCGGCCGCCAGCGGGCTGATCCGCGCCAACAGCCAGCGCCACGACAAGACCCTGTGGACCGAAGTCAATGGCGGCGACAAGGTGCGCGTGATCGGTGTGTGGGACGGGCCGGAGGAAGCCCGCCGGGTGGGCGAAGAGATCGAGCGGCTGGAACGCGAAGGCGCGGCGCTGGACCAGGTGGCGATCCTCGTGCGCGCCCAGTATCAGACCCGCGAGTTCGAGGACCGCTTCATCCAGATTGGCCTGGGCTACAAGATCGTCGGCGGTTTCCGGTTCTACGAGCGAGCGGAAATCCGCGATGCACTCGCCTATTTGCGCGTCATCGCCCAGCCGCAAGACGATCTGGCGTTCGAGCGGATCCACAACCAGCCCAAGCGCGGCCTTGGCGCCAAGACGCTGGAGAAGATGCACCAGCACGCCCGGCGCACCGGCTTGCCCCTTGCCGCCGCTGCCCTGCAACTGGCTGACAGCGACGAATTGCCTGCCCGCGCCGGGAACACGATTGCCGGGCTGCTTGGCCAGTTCCTGCACTGGCGCGAACTGGCCAAGCAGACCAGCCCGGCGGAGCTTATGCGCCAGGTGCTCGACGATTGCGGCTATCTCGCCATGCTGGAGGCGGAAAGAACTGCTGAAGCCAAGGGGCGGATCGAAAACCTGTCCGAGCTTGCCCGCGCGATGGAGGACTATGATACGCTCGGCGATTTCCTCGAACATGTCGCGCTGGTGATGGACAACGAGGCCGCGAACGACGCCGAGAAGGTCACCATCATGACCATGCATGCGGCCAAGGGGCTGGAATTCGACAACGTCTTCCTGCCCGGATGGGAAGAAGGCGTGTTTCCCAGCCAGCGTGCGCTGGACGAAGGCGGGCTTGCCTCACTGGAGGAAGAGCGGCGCCTTGCCTACGTTGCCCTCACCCGCGCCCGGCGGCACTGCACCGTGTTCCATGCCGCCAACCGCCGCATTTACGGCCAGTGGACCAGCTCGATCCCGAGCCGCTTCATCGAAGAACTGCCCGACGAGCATATCGAGCAGGAAACCACGCTGACCGGAGGCGCCTCCCTGTGGCGCGCCAACTGGAGCGAGACCGACGACCCGTTCGCCCATGTCAGCCAGGCTCGCCCGGATCGCGGCAACACCCGCGGGCCCGGCTGGCAGCGGGCCCTCGCCACCGGCTATGACAGCCGCCCGGCGCGGGTGGAGGAGAGCCGCCGCAGCGCGGCCAGCTTTGCTGCCAAGGCCCGCACCGATGTCGCAGTCGGCAGCCGCGTGTTCCACGATAAGTTCGGTTATGGCACCGTGGTCGATCAGGAAGGCAACAAGCTGGAAATAGCGTTTGAGCAAGCCGGCACCAAGCGGGTGATCGACAGCTTCATCACGCTGGCAGACTGATGCCTAGCCCCGCCCGCGATAACCGGCCACGCCCTGTTCGGGCACCCACAGTCCTTCGGGCACGGCGCCGGTCTGCCAGAACACGTCGATCGGGATGCCGCCGCGCGGATACCAGTAGCCGCCGATCCGCAGCCACCGGGGCTGCATTTCCGCCGCCAGCCGCTGGCCAATGCCAACGGTTACGTCCTCGTGAAAGCCATTGTGGTTGCGGAAGCTGCCGAGAAACAGCTTGAGGCTCTTCGATTCGACGATCGTTTCGCTTGGCGCATAGTCGATTACCAGATGGGCGAAATCAGGCGCACCGGTTACCGGGCAGAGCGAGGTGAATTCCGGCACGGCAAAGCGCACCAGGTAGAGCGCACCTGCGCGCGGATTGGGCACATAATCGAGCAAGGCCTCACCGGGCGAAGCGGGCAAGGCGGTCTGCTGGCCAAGGAAGCGGGGGGCGCTGTGCGCGGGATCTGGTGTGTCGCTCATGCCGCGCATGTGGCGTCAACAGGCGCCCGGCACAAGTCATCGCTGGCAGTGGCAGGTTTCAGCCCCTATTCAGCGCCGCAAGCCAATCGCCCCGCATTCATTTTCTCAAGCCCTCACACAGCCAGGCCATGACACCCATCCGCTTTGCCCTTCTTCTTGCTCTGGCCCCCGCCACGATGGCGGGCGCAGCACCGACTGTGCGCGATTTCCAGTTGCCGCCGAGCCCGACCGAGTCCCCCTCCCCCTCGCCGCAAGTGCAGGGGCCGGTCGATCCGGATGCGCCCATCGCAACCCGGCCCCGCCCCGTGGAGACGGCCTCGCCTGCACCCACACCCGCCACAGCGCCAACCCCGCGCCCCACCGCATCTGGCGCAACGAGGCGGCCTGCGGAACCTGCTGAGATTTCGCGCGTGCCTTCGCCCCCGTCGTCGCGTCAGGCACCCGGTCCTTCTGCTCCTGAGGAGAGCCCGGCAGCCGGACCGGACGCCTCTGAATCGCTGGTTGAATCGCCCGGCGTGGTCGAAACGGCACCGCCCCCACCAGCTGCCGCACCGCCGGTCATGACGGGCAACGTTGCAGCAGAACCCGCTCTGGAAAGCCCCGTCTGGCGATGGCTTGCTGCCATCGCTGCCCTGCTGGTCATCCTGGCCGGAGCAGTGCTGTTCTGGCGGCGCCGCCAGACTGGCGTGGCGGGCGTTCCGACCATTGATCCGCCGCTGCTGCGCGCGCAGTCGCCGCCGGACCTCGCCCCCCAGCCCTCCCCGCCAGCGTCCCTGCCTGCGCCGGTCTTAGGAACGACAGCAGGTACGCCCCCTTCTGTTCCTGCTCCTGCTTCTGCTCCTGCTCCTGCTGCTCCGGCTGGCCTGCGGATCGAGATGGTCCCCAGCCACCTGACCCGCAGCATGATGGCCGCAACCTTCACCTGCCGCGTCTCGCTGGTGAACAGGGGCGACACGGAGCTGGAGAACGTCACGGTCGAGCTCGACATGGTCACCGCACATGGCAGCGTGCCCAGCTCCGAGCAGGTGGCCGACCCCGCCCGCACCTTGCCCGAGGCGGGCCGGTTTGCACGGATCGCGCCGGGTGAAAGCGTCGAGTTCGCTCGCGATGTCCGCATGGCCACGGCCGAGATCCGGACACTGAGCCAGGGCAAGGCCCGCCTCTATGTGCCCTTGCTGCGGGTCCGGGCACTGGCGGCAGGCCAGCCACCGGTCGCGCGGACCTTCATTGTCGGCACCCTGCCGGAAGAAGGCGCGCGCAAGCTCCAGCCCTTCCGGCTTGATGAAATGCCGCAGACCTATCGCGCAATCGGGGTGGCTGCGCTCGATTGAAGGCTCGACAGGCGGGGCACCGGGGCGCTACCCCGGAAGCATGGACCTGCTCGTAACAACCGAATGGCTCGCCGCCCGCCTCGGCCAGCCCAGCCTGGTGGTGCTTGACGCTTCCGCCCACCTCCCCTCTGCTGGCCGCGATGCCCGCGCCGAGTTCGCTGCCGGGCATATCCCCAGGGCACGGTTTCTCGACCTTGCTTCGCTGGTCGATGACACCTCGCCCGTTCCCGCCGCCCTGCCCCGCGCCGAACAGTTCGAAGCGCGCCTGCGCGCATGTGGCGTCAATAACGGCGATCATGTCGTGCTCTACGATGACAGCATGTTGCGCAGTTCCGCCCGGGCCTGGTTCATGGCGCGGATGTTCGGGGTGGGCCCGGTTTCGGTGCTCGATGGCGGGATGGAAAAATGGCGCGCCGAAGGGCGTCCGCTCGAAGCGGGGGTGCCCGCTGTCCCGGCAGGTGCTGCCACTCTGGCACACGATGACCGCTCGCTGGTGCGCAGCAAGCACGACATGCTCGCCACCTGCGAAACCGGGGCCGAGCAGGTTGTCGACGCGCGGGACGCCGGCCGCTTTACCGGCGAAAGCGAGGACGCCGTGCATGGTCTGCCGGGCGGGCACATTCCCGGCGCGCGGCACCTGTTCTTCCGCTCGCTGCTGGCGGAAGACGGCACCTTCCTGCCCATCGACCAGTTGCGCGAACGTTTCGCTGCCGCCGGGATCGACCTCGACCGCCCGCTGACGGCCAGTTGCGGCAGCGGGATGACCGCCTCGGTCGTGCTGTTTGCCGCCGCACTGGCTGGGAAGCACGATGCCGCCATTTACGACGGCAGCTGGAGCGAGTGGGGCGCAGACCCGGCCACGCCGAAGGAAACCGGGGCCGCGCGCTGATATGGCGAAAGTCCCGTCTGACACCCGTCCGCAGACGAAACTCGTCACCGCCGGGCGACGCCCGGAATGGACCGGCCCCGTGGTCAATCCGCCTGTCTGGCGTGCCAGCACCCACCTCTACCCGGACATGGCGGCGAAAGAGGATGGCGGTAAGCACAACGAAGACGGCCGCTTCTTCTACGGCCGCCGCGGCGCACCGACCCAGTGGGCCCTGGCCGAGGCGCTGACCGAGCTGGAGCCGGACGCGGCGGGAACCGTGCTCTATCCCAGCGGGGTGGCGGCCATCGCAGGTGCGCTGCTGGCAGTCCTGCAGCCGGGCGACGTGCTGCTGGTGACGGACAATGCCTACGAACCGAGCCGGACCATGGCCACCGGCCTGCTGGCACGGATGGGGATCGAGACCCGGTTTTTCGATCCGCTCGATCCCGATGCCTTCCCGTCGAAGTTCTGCGACCGCACCCGGGCGGTTTTGCTGGAAAGCCCGGGCAGCCTGACGATGGAGGTGTGCGACGTGCCCGCCCTTGCCGCCATGGCGCGCGAGAAAGGCGCGGTCAGCCTGCTCGACAACACCTGGGCCAGCGCGCTCGGCTTTGCCGCGCTGAGCCACGGCTGCGACATCGCGATCATGAGCCTGACCAAGCACGTTGGCGGCCACTCGGACCTGATGATGGGTTCGGCCAGCGCCGGGAAACGCTGGTATGCCCGCCTGCGCCAGACCGCCCAGGCGCTGGGCCACGTGGTCTCGCCCGACGATGCTGCGCTGGCCGCGCGGGGCTTGCGCACCATGGGCGTGCGGCTGGAGCGGAGTACCGCCAGCGCAGTGGAGATCGCACGCTGGCTCTCCGGCCGACCGGAAGTGGCGCAGGTCCTGTGCCCGATGCTGCCGGGCGCTCCCGGCCATGACCTGTGGCTGCGCGATTTCACCGGGGGCTGCGGTCTGTTCAGCTTTGTATTCGGGGGCAGCGACGAAGCGGGCCGGGCGCGCTTTATCGATGCGCTTGAGCTGTTTGGCATCGGCTACAGCTGGGGCGGCTTTGAAAGCCTGGTCGTGCCGTTCGACCCGGCCCCCATCCGCAGCGAAACCCCTTGGCCGCCTGCGCATTGGTCTGGGCAAGACCGTTTGGGCGTGCGGCTGTCCATCGGGTTGGAAGATCCTGCCGACCTGATCGCTGACCTGGACCGCGCTTTTGCCGCCATGGAGCAAGGATGACCTTACCAACCGCACCGACTGCAACGCCCGCCCCGTCTCCCGAGCCGACCGAGACAGCCGCATCGGTGACGCCCCCTGTACCTGAGCCGGTCGAGAGCGAGGCCGTGACCCCTACGGCCGACGGTATCAAGGAAGCAGTGACCGAACGCAGCCAGGCGGTGGGCGGCGTAGTCGACACGCTCGACGCCTGGGCACTGAGCATCGGCGAAATGCGGGTATCGCTGTGGGATGCCATGGTGTTGCTGATGGTGATCGGCACCATCATCGTCGCCGCCTGGTTCGTCAGCAAGCTGGCTCATTCCGGCCTGCGCCGGATGAACCGGCTGGACCCGTCGCAACATGTCCTGGCCGACAAGCTGGTCACGCTGGCCGTCTGGGCACTGGCGATCCTGATCGGGATCGACGTGCTGGGTATCGACCTGACCGCGCTGGCGGTGTTTTCCGGCGCGTTCGGCCTCGCCATCGGGTTCGGCCTGCAGAAGACCTTCGGCAACCTGATCGCGGGGATCATCCTGCTGCTCGACAAGTCGATCAAGCCGGGCGACGTGATCGCGGTGTCGGACCAGGCCGGCAACTCCACCTTCGGCGAAATCCGCAAAATCGGCATCCGCGCCGTTTCGATCACCACCCGCGACCAGAAGGAATACCTGATCCCGAACGAGAACCTGATGGTCAACCAGGTGGAAAACTGGTCCTATTCCAGCAAGAACGTGCGGATGCAGGTGCCGGTTGGCATCGGCTACAACTGCGATATCAAGCTGGCCGAAAAGCTGATGCTGGAAGCCGCCAAAGCGAGCAAGCGGGTGCTGGCTTCGCCGCCGCCGACCGTGTGGCTGGACCAGTACGGGGAAAACTCGGTCGATTTCGTGATCCACTGCTGGATTACCGACCCGGAGGCGGGAATCGGCAATATCCGCTCGGAAGTGCTCAAGCGATTGTGGGACCTGTTCCAGGAAAACGGGATCGAAATCCCCTTCCCCCAGCGCGATATCAACCTGCGCAACAACGCCCAGTTCGAACAGTTGATCGCCGCCATCGCTCAGCGGATGGACACCAGGCCAGATACAGACCCCGACATGGGGCCGGGCAGCAAGCAAAGCTGAACTACCACCCCGGGCAGTTCGCCTTTCAAAATCTGCCCTTCCATGGCTGACATCCATTCTCGCTGGCGAGGAGTGGGCCATGCCGCCAATTCGGCGCCATGCGACACCCCCACCCAAAGCCGGGCACGGTCCATCTTGTCGGAGCCGGTCCGGGTGACCCCGACCTGCTGACCCTGCGCGCTGCCCGCCTGATCGGCGCGGCCCACCTGATCGTGCATGACGGACTGGTCGATCCGGCCATTCTGGCCATGGCGCGGCCCGATGCGCGGCTGGTCTCGGTCGCCAAGCAGCGTGCCCGGCACACCATGGCACAGGACGATATCAACGCCCTGCTGGTGCGCGAGGCGCTGCGCGGGCACGATGTCGTGCGGCTGAAAGGCGGTGATCCCCTGATCTTCGGGCGCGGCGGCGAGGAGGCAGAGGCCTGCCACGCCGCCGGTGTCCCGGTCGAGATCGTGCCCGGCGTGAGCGCCGCGAACGGTGCTGCCGCGGCTGCCGGGATTCCCCTGACCCACCGCGATGCCGCCAGCGTGGTCAGCTTCGTCGCCGGCCAGTGCAAGGGCCTTTCCGAGCAGGACTGGTCCGGTCTTGCGGGCAAGGGCCGCACGCTGGTGATCTACATGGGCGTATCGACTGCGCCCCAGATAGCCGAGAAGCTGATGGCTGACGGTCTGGCACCCGATATGCCGGTGGCAGTGATCGAGAACGCCGCCCGCCCGCAGATGCGGGTGCTGCGCGGGCTGCTTGCTGGCCTGCCGGATCTGGTCGAGCGGGCACTGGTCAAAAGCCCCGCCCTGATCGTGATCGGTGAAGTCACCGCCCGCGACAACCTCGCCGTAGCCCGAATTGCCGAGGAAGCCCTGCCATGAAAATCCTGACCGGAAATGATCTGAAGACCGGCGCCGTCACCTGGTGGAACGGCCATGACTGGTCGCTCCATGTCGAGGACGCTGTCGATGTCGGCGACCGGGCTGACGAGATCGCCCGCCGCGAGGAAGCCGCGCGCCGGGTCAACGCCTGCTACGCCATCGATGCCACCCGAGACGATCGCGGGGTGCGCCCGGCCCATATCAAGGACCGCGTGCGCGCGCTCGGCCCGACCGTCCGCCCCGACCTGACTCTCAAACCGGCCGAACCCGATATCGGCAACTGGGTGATCTGACATGTACCGCTATGACCACTATGACCAGGCGATGGTCGATGCGCGCGTGGCCGAGTTCCGCGACCAGACCCGTCGCCGCCTCGAAGGCAAGCTGACCGAAGACCAGTTCAAGCCGCTGCGGCTGATGAACGGGCTCTACCTGCAACTGCACGCCTACATGCTGCGCGTGGCCGTGCCCTATGGCACGCTCAGCAGCGCGCAGATGCACGCCCTAGCCGATATCGCCGACAAGTATGACCGGGGCTATGGGCACTTCACCACCCGGCAGAACATCCAGTACAACTGGATCAAGCTGGAGGATGCGCCGGACATTCTGGCCGACCTCGCCGCAGTGGAAATGCATGCGATCCAGACCAGCGGGAACTGCATCCGCAATATCAGTTCCGATCATTTCGCTGGCGCTGCTGCTGACGAGCTTGTCGATCCAAGGCCTTACGCTGAACTGCTCAGACAATGGTCGAGCTTCCATCCGGAATTCAGCTTCCTGCCGCGCAAGTTCAAGATCGCCGTGATCGCCTCGAAAACGGATCGTGCGGCGATGAAGCTGCACGATATCGGGATCGAGATCGTGCAGAACGAAGCAGGCGAACTGGGCGCCGCATTCTACGTTGGCGGCGGCATGGGCCGCACTCCGATGGTCGCGCCCTGCATCCGCGCCTTCGTGCCGCTCGACCAGCTGATTACCTATTCCGAGGCCTGCCTGCGCGTCTACAACCGCTACGGGCGGCGGGACAACAAGTACAAGGCGCGGATCAAGATCCTCGTCCATGAACTGGGCGCGCAGGAATATGCCCGCCAGGTGGAGGAAGAGTTCGCCCACCTGCTGAGCCAGGGGATCGAGCCGCCCACGGCCGAGCTGGAGCGGATCAAGCCCTATTTCGCGGACCCTGCCTTCCAGGACGCATCGGGTGACCGGCTTGACCGGAGCGATCCCGATTTCGCGCTCTGGGTTGATCGCAACACCCATCCCCACAAGGTGCCCGGCTACGTTTCGGCCGTCATCAGCCTGAAGCCGGTCGGCGGCATTCCCGGCGATGCCACGGCTCGCCAGATGCACGTGATGGCGGAACTGGCGAAGTCCTATTCATTCGATGAATGCCGGGTCATGCACACGCAGAACATCGTTCTGCCGCATGTCCGCAAGGCCCAGCTCTACACCCTGTGGCAGACGCTCGAAGCCGAAGGACTGGGCAGCCCCAACCTCGATACGATCGAGGATATCATCGCCTGCCCCGGGCTCGACTATTGCAGCCTGGCGAACGCCCGCTCGATCCCGGTGGCGCAGAAGATTTCCGCCCGCTTTGCCGAGACCGGCAAGACCGCTGCCCTCGGCGAGCTGAAGCTGAAGATTTCCGGCTGCATCAACGCCTGCGGGCACCACCATGCCGGCCATATCGGCATCCTCGGCGTCGACAAGAAGGGGGTGGAAAACTACCAGCTCCTGCTCGGCGGCAGCGAGGCAGCCGATACCTCGCTCGGCAAGATTACCGGCCCCGGCTTCGACGAGGACGGCGTGGTCGGCGCGGTCGAAACCGTGACCGATGTTTACCTGCGCGAACGCACCGACGGCGAGCGCTTCCTCGATACCTACCGTCGCATCGGCATGGAGCCGTTCAAGGAGGCGCTTTATGGCTGACACCAATTTCCCTGCCCGGGAGGGGCTGGGCGTGAGCCCTGACGAAGTGCAGTTCCGGTTCCGCAGCGACGAGCCGGTCGATCATGCGGCGGTGACGGTCGATTCCTTCCTCGACCAGTCGAACGCCACTGCCGTGCGGATCGAGCCGGGTGACGATGCCCGCGCGCTGCTGCCTCATCTTGACCGGATCGCGTTGGTGGAAGTCAATTTCCCGGTGTTCGGCGACGGGCGCGGCTATTCCTCCGCCCGGATCCTGCGGGAAGCGGGCTTTGCCGGCGAGCTGCGCGCGGTGGGCGACTTGCTGGTTGACCAGATCGGCTTCCTGCGGCGCTGCGGGTTTGATGCCTTTGCCCCGGACCAGCCGATCAATCCGGAAGACGCGAATGCGGCGTTCGGCCGCTGGCCGGAAGTCTACCAGCCCACCACCGATGGCCGGGTGCCGATCTGGCAGCTGCGCCATGGCGCGAGCCATGGCTGAGGCCGATCCCGTCCGCCTGCGTGACCGGATCGACACCGGCCCGCGCTTCACCGAGCATGACGCAATCCGCCTGAACCGGATGTTCCGTGGCTCCGACACGCGCGAAATGCTCCGAGCGGTTATTGCTGACGGGCTGGCGGGCGACATGGCGGTGGTTTCCAGCTTCGGCGCGGAAAGCGCAGTGCTGCTGCATCTGGTGGCCGAAGTCGACCCGGCCCTGCCGGTGCTGTTCCTCGACACGGGCAAGCATTTTGCCGAGACGCTGACCTACCGCGACACGCTGGCATCCCGGTTTGGCCTGACTGCTCTCCGGATCCTGAGCCCGGACCCGGCTGACCTCTCACAGCGGGATGAAACCGGCCTGCGCTGGTCCTACGACCCTGACGGCTGCTGCGAAATCCGCAAAGTACGGCCGCTGGCACGCGCTCTGGCCGGACTGGATGCCACCATCACCGGGCGCAAGGCGTTCCAAGCGCAGACGCGGGCCAATCTGCCCCGGTTCGAGCTCGACACCAGTGACGGCCACGGCCGCCTCAAGATCAACCCGCTGATCGACTGGACCGCCGAAGACATCGCGCGTCATTTCACCGCGCACGACCTTCCCCCGCACCCGCTGGTCGAGCAAGGCTATCCTTCGATCGGCTGTTCGCCGTGCACGAGCAAGGTCGCACCGGGAGAAGACCCGCGTTCGGGCCGCTGGAAAGGCTGGGACAAGACCGAGTGCGGCATCCACACCGACGGTGCAACCAGCGATCTGCCGCCGGGTTACGAGCCGTTCCTGTAAAGCAACCAGGGCACCGGAACGACATGGCGTTCCGGTGCCCCGGTCAGCATTGGCTTGCAGGTAAATCAGGCCTCGATGCGCTCGACCGTTCCGGTCTTCCCTTCGGGATCAGTCGAGGTCCACACGCCATCCTCTCCCACGGTTTCGCTGTGGCAGACTTCTGCCGCCCCTTCCTCGTCCCCGGTCGTGCAATATTCGTTCGGCGATTTCTGGACCCACCTGCCGGTCTCGGTTTCGCCGGTCGCGGAAGTTGAGGTGTAGGTTCCGTCCGGGCGGACTTCTTCGGTGAAAACCGTGCCATCCTGCTGGGTGATCTTGAACATACCGGTGGAAGGACCACCATCGGCGGCCACCGTTGCCGCTGCCGGGGCGGCTGCCGGCTCCTCCGCGGCTACGGGTTCAGCCGGGGCTTCCGACTGGGAACAGGCAGAGAGCGCCGCAAGCGCGGCTACAAGTACGATCTTTTTCATGAGTATCCCCTTTCAACGTGACGCAGAAGGGCGGCCGTTCCCGCCAGTGCGACTCGCGATCCCGCCGGAAGCTTACGCCTTCCACGCTGCTTGGAAAGCTAAAGCCGAATCGGGACCGTGACCCCTTAATCAAACCTTTCACAGGTCGTCCTGTATCGCAGCACAGCGCAGGAGACCCGACATGTCGCCGATCGACATTCGCAAGACGCTGCCGGTGAACGCCGCCCCGGCGATCTCCGGCCACACCCAGGCCACCGAGAGGCCTCGCCCACAGGCTGCGACATCCGCCGGAGCCGGTGCCGAAGGTGTGCAGGTGGAGCTGGGCGCAACGCCCGACAGTGCCGCCCCCCCGGTCGATCGTGAACGGGTCAACCAGATTCGCGACGCCTTGCGCGAAGGCAGCTATCCCATCGTTCCCGCGAAGATTGCCGATGCCATGATTGCTGCCCGGCTGGTCCTCGGGGGCCAGGCATGAGCTCCGCCATGACCGCCGAACATCTGCGGCAGATGATTGCCGTGCTGGAGGCAGAGCGGCAGGCCCTTGCCACCCTTGACCTCGACGCGCTGCTGGCCACCGCGCAGCGCAAGCAGGGTCTGTGCGCTGAACTGGAGCCGGCCAGCCCGGCAGCGCCAGACGCCGAATGCCGCGCCCTGGCGGAGAGCGCACGGGCGCTGAACGAGGTAAACCGCCGGGTTCGCAACCTCCTGGCTGCACAAGTTTCCGCCCGGATCGATGCACTGGTCGACCGGCCCGGCACCTACCGGGTTGCCCGCGTGGCCTGATCGCCGGGCAAACTGGCACACCCCTTGCTGTGCATGGTGACGAACCATTGCCGCAAGGGAGCCCGTCGTGGGCGAAAGCCGAATAGAGTCTGTCCGTCCCTCTGCCGCACCGCTTCCGGTGCGCGCGGCGATTGCCCATGGCGCGGGGCGGACGGGTATCGGCTTCGACTTTCTGTTGGCGCAGGCGCGGATCGAATCCGGCCTCGATCCCGATGCCAAGGCGCGCACATCCAGCGCCACAGGACTGTTCCAGTTCATCGAAAGCACCTGGCTCGCCACTGTCCGCAAGCACGGCGCTGCGCATGGGCTTGCCCCTTATGCTGCGGCCATCGGGCAGGGCGCCAACGGCCCCTATGTCAGCGACCCGGCGATGCGGCAGCAGATCCTCGGTTTGCGCCACGATCCCGCGCTCGCCTCGGTCATGGCCGGGGCACTGGCGCAGGACAACCGGGCTGAACTGATCCCGGTGCTCGGGCGCGAACCCGATGCAGGCGAGCTCTATCTGGCCCATTTCCTCGGCTCGGGCGGGGCCAGCCGGTTCCTCTCCGCGCTCCAGTCCGACCCGTCCCAATCCGCAGCCGCACTCTTTCCCAGGCCAGCTGCCGCCAACCGCCCGATCTTTTTCGAGCGCGACGGCACGGCCCGCTCGCTGAGTGAAGTGATGGACCTGATGCGGGGCAAGATGGCGCAGGCGATGGACGCCGGCCCGGTGTCCGGCCATCCAGCCTTTGCTGCTCCTGGCCAGCTTGCTTCCGCCGTCCCTGCGCCCTTTCTCGCGGCGCGGAACGGTTTTGCCGGCGCAGCCAGCGGTTTTGCCGATAACCGCCCTGCCCTGCGCCCGATCAGCGAGCTTCTGGCCCAAGGCTTCACCGGATCGCCCGGCCAGGCCGGTGATCACGCCCGCCGTGCCTATGCCACGCTGCGGAGCTTCGGGCTGTGAGCGCGCGGCTGGCCGGCCTGCCCGGCGCATTCGCACTGCCCGCAGGCATCCTGGCGCTGATCGTGCTGATGGTCCTGCCGATCCCGGCTTTCCTGCTCGATCTGTTCTTCGTGCTCAACCTGGCCATTTCGGTCATCATCCTGACCACCGCACTCAATGCCCGCAAACCGCTCGATTTCTCGTCCTTCCCCAGCGTACTGCTGTTTGCCACGCTGCTGCGGCTGGCGCTCAACGTCGCCTCGACCCGGGTCGTACTGGTCAACGGGCACGAGGGAGAGGACGCCGCCGGCCAGGTCATCGCGGCCTTTGCCCAGTTCATCATCGGCGGAAACTTCGCCGTCGGCCTGTTCGTCTTCGCGATCCTGCTGATCATCAATCTGGTGGTGGTGACCAAAGGCGCGGGCCGCATATCCGAGGTGTCCGCACGGTTCGTGCTGGATGCCCTGCCCGGCAAGCAGATGGCGATCGACGCCGACATCGCCGCAGGCCTGCTCACGCCCGATGAAGCACGCGCGCGCCGGTCCGAGGTGTCGGTCGAAGCCGATTTCTACGGCTCGATGGATGGTGCTTCCAAGTTCGTGAAGGGCGATGCCATCGCCGGACTGCTGATCCTGGCGGTCAACGTGTTTGGCGGGTTTGCACTGGGCATGATCGCGCATGGCATGGGCGCGGGCGAGGCAGGGCAGGTCTATGTCTCGCTCGCAGTTGGCGACGCGCTGGTGACCCAGGTGCCGGCGCTGCTGCTGTCCATCGCTGCGGCTGCGATCGTGACCCGCGTCACCGATTCCCGCGACCTGGTTGGCCAGATTGGCGGGCAGGTGGCCGAACCGCGCGGCTGGCTGCCGGTAGCCGCCGTGCTCGGCGCAATCGGGCTGATCCCGGCCATGCCGCAGACGCTGTTCCTTCCGGCGGCGGCCATCTGCCTGCTGATCTGGCACCGCCTGCGCCGCCGGGCAGAGACTCCGGCGGAACCGGCCTTCGCGGTCGACGAAAACCGGCCCGACGTGTTTGGTATCGCGGATGTGACCGACCACACGCTGGTTGCGCTCGAGCTCGGCTATGCCCTGGTCCATCTGGTGGACGAGGCGCGCAAGGCCCCGCTGCTGCCGCGCCTGACCGGCATCCGCAAGCAGCTGTCGCGCCAGTTCGGCTTTGTCCTGCCCCAGTTCCGGGTGGCCGATGCGCTCGAACTTGGGCCGCGGGCTTACCGCGTGCGGCTGGGCGGGGTCACGCTGGGTCAGGGCGAGGTCCGGCCCGACCGGCTGCTCGCCATCGACACTGGCGAAGTGCCCGCCGGCGCGGCCATGGCAGGCGAGGCCACGCTTGACCCGAGCTTCGGCTGCCCCGCCCTGTGGATCGACCCCGCCACCCGCGAAATCGCGGTGGCGGAAGGTTATCTGGTGGTCGATCCGGGCACGGTCATCGCCACCCATCTCAACCAGTTGCTGCTGGCGCGGATCGAAGCGCTGCTGGGGCCGGAAGAAGTCCGCGCGCTGCTCGATACGCTGCGGGAAAAGGTGCCGGGGCTGGTCGAGGCGATTACGCCTGAGCCGCTGTCGCTGGCGGCACTGACCCGCTTCCTGCGCGCACTGGTGGCAGACGGCATTTCCCTGTCGCATCCCGGCCCGGTGTTCACCAGCCTTGCGCTGGCCCTGCAGAAAACCCACGATTTCAATACCCTGATCGACCATGTTCGCACCGATCTGGGGGGCTGGATCGTGGGCCAGGTTTGCCCGCCCGACCAGCAGCTCCAGGTTGCCACGCTCGATGCAGGGCTGGAGGCGGCCATCCTTGGCGGGATGACCGATCCGGCCACCGGCCAGCCGCTGATCGATCCTGATTGCGGGCGGATGATTGCCGAACGCATGGCCGCAATCGTGGCGCAGGCTGACGTCCCGGTCGCCCTGATTGTCCAGCCGCCCGCGCGCCGTGCACTGGCCGCGCTGCTGCGCAACCGGGTGCCCCGCGCACTGGTGCTTTCGCTCCAGGAACTTCCCGTAACCCAGCCGGTCAACGTGCTCGACGTGATCGGCGCCCCTGCCATCAACCCTGAACCGGAGATGCTTGCCGCATGAAGCAAGACCACAACCAGTTTGCCGATGCCCGGCTTCATGTCCCGCCTGCCCTGGTGGAAGACCGCGTGCGCCGGTTCATGCCGCTGGTCCGCCGGGCAGCATGGCACATCCACGGCATGGGCCGCGACGGGATCGAGGTGGAGGACCTGATCCAGGCCGGCCTGCTCGCCCTGACCGAATGCGCGCGCCGCCATGGCCTTGCCCCGGATGACGGATTTGCCGCCTATGCCAAGCTGCGGGTGCGCGGCGCGATGTTCGACCTTGTCCGCCGCACCATGCCCGACAGTCGTGGCACGATACGGCGGCGGCAGGCCTACGACGCGGCCGTGGCGCGCCTCACCGGCCTGCATGGCCGCCCGCCTGCCCCCGCCGAACTGTGCGCCGCGCTGGAATGTGACGAAGCGGCGCTGCGGGCGATGCAGCAGGGCCAGACAGCACTGGTGGCACTGGATGACTGCCTTGACGACTCCAGCATGGCCTTCGCCGACGACGGCCCTGACGCGTTCGAGCAGCTCGCCGCACTCGATGACAGGGCGCGCCTGGCCTCCGCGATGGAGGCGCTGCCGCAGCGGCTCCAGCTGGTTCTCCAGCTGTTCTTTGTCGAGGAACTCAACCTTACCGAAATTGCCGACGTGCTGGAGGTCAGCGTGCCGCGCGTGCACCAGTTGCGGGCGCAGGCGCTGGCAAAGCTCAGGGTGATGCTGGCAGACCTGGCAGACCTGGCGGACTGAGCCACCGGATCGGTCAACTTAGGCGCTATTTCTGGAGCAGGGCCAGCACGTCCGCGAGATCGCGTTCAATCCCCGCCAGACGTTCCGGATCAAACCGGGTCAGCGACGCCATGACGTCCGCCCGCGCCCCGCCGTAGAACTGCACCAGGGCGCTCCGCAGCGGATTATCCGAAGCGACCCCGCCGAGCAGGGCGATCAGTGCCGATCCGGCCTGCTCCAGCGCGCCCGCTCGCTGCGCCCGCCCATCCTGCGTCCGCGCGCGGGCAAGTGCCGCAATGGCACGTTCCAGGCATAGCCGGGTCAGCCCGGCCCCGTCGCTTCCTTCAATCCGGGCGTCGAGATCGACCCGGCGATAGGCCGTGGCGGGATCATCCAGCAAGGCCAGCATGTCACTGGCTCCTTGCCGTCCACATGTCGATCTGCGTGCGCAGGAACGACAGGGTAGAATTGGAGGATGCGACGCGGGTATCGGCCGAGACGAATTCGCGGGTCATCCGTTCGCGCAGGCGTTCCTGCTGCTCGGCGATCTTGTCCAGCGCATCGGCGTTGCGCTGAAGCTGCGCGCTGTAGCGCGCTTCGGAGCCTGCCAAAGAGCCCGGGTCCGCGCGCGAGGAGGCGGTGCGGGCGAGCCGGTCGACCGTTGCAAACACACCGAACAGCCCGGTGGTGAACATCGCCGCAGCGCCCTGCGGGCTCTCAGTCAGCGTTCGGTTCAGGCGGTCGCTGTCCAGCCGGAAACTGCCATCGCGGTTGAGCGAAAGGCCGAGGTCTCCCAACGTGCGCGGCTCGCCAGTGGCGGCGTTGGGCATGACCACTGCGGCCGAAAGGGAGGCAAAGGCACTGCGCAAGGCCCGCAGGCCGGGGTCGGACCCAAGGTCGCCCGCCTGCGGATCGCCCAGAGCGCGGACCTGCCCGGCGATATCGTTCAGGGCGGCGACGAGATCCCCCATCACCCCGGCCACTTGGCCGCTGCGGTCAGCAAAACCGATCGTGGTCGGCGCGCCGGTGTTTGTCCCGCGCAGGTCGAGCTGGATGCCGGCGGGAAGATTGGTCACCCGGTTGGTCGGGCTGGTCATCGCCACGGTATCGAGCAGGAAGGCGGCATCCTGCGCGCCCTGGCGCAATTGCCCGCTATCCGAAGCAGGGTTCCAGCCAAGGCCGTCGAGCGGCCCGGCGCTGCCGGTGTTGGTCACTTCGACGATGAAGCCGCTGGCGCCGCCTTCACCGCCCTTGAGCACCAGTTCGGGGCCATTGGTTCCGTTGGCGACATAGGCGCTGACCCCGGCATTGGCCGCAGTGATGCGCGCGGCGACTTGCTCCAGCGTTTCGCCTGCCGCCACGGTGAATTCCAGCGGGTTCCGGCCGCTGTCAGCCGTGAAGCCTCCATCGGCCACCGAGCCGAAGCGTATCGTCAGCGCGCCCTCACCAACCGGGTCTGCGGCGCTGGCCGGGCCGGGCAAGGCCAGCACCTGGCCCTGGGCCAGCCGTGTCACTTCCAGGCTGTAGCTGCCGCGTGGGCTTGCTCCCGGCGCGACCGAGACTCCGGCCACTGCCGGGCTGCCGATCGTCGCCTGCGGGGAAAGATCGCCGGTGCGGATCCGCTCGCCCAGCGCCGAGGCAAGCTGGCTGAACTGCCCGCGCAACTGGGCAGCGGCAGAAACGCGCGCTTCGAGCTGCTCGTTGCGGGATTCGAGCCGCGCAATCTGGGTGGCATAGCGGGCTTCGGCCAGGTCGCTCGCGAGCTTGACCATATCGACCCCGCTGCCGCCGCCGAGCCGCGAGACCAGTGAGGATGTGCTGCTATCCATGCCGGGTAGAACGTCCTGCGCCCATGGGGGTTAACCCCCGGCCAGCCGACCTTCGGCATCGAACCGCAGGGTCAGCGGTACTTCCACCTGCGGACGCGGCGGATGGTCTCCGCGCTTCAGTGCCATCACGAAAGCCACCAGCGCGGCAATGGCCACATAGAGCTCCTCCCGGATCACCTGGTTCTCGCGCGTGGTGAAATAGACCGATCGCGCCAGGGCAGGATACTCCAGCACCGGCACGGCAAATTCCGCAGCGAGTTCGCGCATGGCCAGCGCCCTTTCCCCCCGCCCCTTGGCCAGCACGATGGGTGCCGGAGCCAGCGCCGGGTCATAGGCCAGCGCCACGGCGAAGTGTTGCGGGTTGACCAGCACGAACTGCGCCTCGCGCACCGCTTTCGACACCCCGCCGCGGGCCATCTCACGCTGGCGCTGGCGCTGGGCGGCCCGCTGCTCGGGCGAACCTTCGGCTTCCTTGCTCTCGTCACGCATTTCCTGAAACGTCATCTTGAGCCGGTTCTGGCGCCGCACATACTGGATCGGCCAGTCTACCAGCGCGATCAGGGCAAGGCCGAAGGTCAGGATAAGCAGCAGATCGAGCCCGGCCTGCCATGCGGTGCCGAGCTGGGTTTCCAGATCGCCCCGGCCGAGCCCGAGCAACCCTGCAATCGCCCCGCTCGCCCACCACCACGCGAGCGCGCCGAGCAGGCCGATCTTGAGCAATCCCTTGCCCAGTTCGATCAGGCCCTGAACGCCGAACATCCGCTTGAGGCCTTCGAGCGGATTGATCCGCGAGGCCTTGGGTGCGAGGCTGGCACCGACCCAGCGCCCTTCGCCGAACAGCAGTTGGGAGGCGACCGTGGCCACCAGCACCACCAGCCCGATCACCAGCACCGGGGGCAGGACCGCCTTCATCGCCAGCACGACCATGGTCAGCGGGGTAAAGCGCTCCAGCTCCGCCTTGTCGAAGCTGAGGCCGGCGCGCATTGCGCCTTCCAGCCCGGCCAGCAACCATGGCCCGGTCGCCACCAGTGCAGCAAGGCCTGCCACCATGGCCACCGCCGTTGCCAGCTCTTTCGAGCGGAGCACGTCGCCCTTCTGCGTTGCATCACGCAGGCGCTTGGCGCTGGGGGCAAAGGTCTTTTCGCCGGGTGACTGCTCGCTCATGGCAGCAGTACGCCTGCAGCCTGTTCCACCGCGATGCGGGACACGTCGGCGAATTGCTCGACCACTACTGGCAGGACTGCAATCAGAGCGGCAATGCCGGCCAGCACGCCTGCGGGAAGGCCCAGCGCAAACAGATTGAGCGACGGGGCAGACCTGCTCAGCACCCCGGTGGCGATCTGGACCAGCAGCAGGACCAGCACCACCGGAAGGGCGATGGCCGCCGCCGTTGCCAGCATCTGCCCGCCGAACATCACGATGCGCTTCATGGCCTCGGCGCTCAGTGCCAGCGGACCGGGCGGCACGGCGCGATAGCTTTCCAGCAGCAGCTCGAACCACAGCAGGTGCGCGCCAAGGCCCAGGAATACGAAGATCAGCGTCAGGCTGAACATCTGACCGATCGCACCGGACTGCGAACCACTGGCCGGGTCAACCGAAGTTGCCATGGCCATGCCCATAGTGCCGGCGATCTGTTCGGCCGCGATCAGCGGAATGGCAAAGGCGATCTGGAGCACGAACCCGAGCGCGAAGCCGGCCACCACCTCTTGCAGCAGGGCGACCATGCCGGCCATGCTCAGCAGATCGGGCAGCGGCGGCAGTGGCATCCACTGGTGGATGAAGACCGCCAGCACGACCCCGAAGAAGGCACGCAACTGCACCGGCACGCTCATCGCCCCGAACAGCGGCGCGGCCAGCATCGCCGCCCCTGCCCGGACGGACAGGAACAGCACTTCCGGCAGCTGCTGCTCAAACAGCGCAAAGGCGATGGTGGCGGCCTGCATCAGCGCGCCAGGGTGCCGATCTGGGCGAAGATTTCACGCAGGAAGTCGCTCAGAAGGGCCATCATCGACCCGCCCATCAGCACCATGACCAGCGCGATGATTGCCAGCTTGGGGACAAAGGTGAGCGTCTGTTCGTTGACCGAGGTGGCGGCCTGGATGATCCCGACCACCAGGCCGACAGCCAGCGCAGCAAGCAGGATCGGACCGGCAATCAGCGCCGTGGTCCACAGCATCTGGTCGATCAGGCCGAGCAGCGAGGCGTCGTCGTTCATCGCCTGTGCCCCCTCACCCGAAACTCATCGCGAGGCTGCCCATCAGCAACGCCCAGCCATCGACCAGCACGAACAGGAGCAGCTTGAACGGGAGGGAGACGATCGAGGGCGAGAGCATCATCATGCCCAGGCTCATCAGCACGCTGGCGACCACCAGGTCGATCACCAGGAAGGGCAGGAACAGCATGAAACCGATCTGGAACGCGGTTTCCAGCTCGCTGGTCACGAACGCCGGCAGCAGGATGGAAAACGGCACGTCGTCAGGGCTGGCGAAGGATCCCGCACCGGCGATGTCGGCGAACATGGCGAGGTTGGTCTCGCGCGTCTGGCTCATCATGAAGGCGTGGAACGGCTCGGCTGCGGCAGCGATGGCCTGCTCGCCCGAAAGGGAACCTGCGGCATAAGGCTCGATCGCCAGCGCGTTCACCTGCGCGAGGGTGGGGGCCATGACGAACAGCGAGAGAAACAGGGCCAGCCCGATCAGCACCTGGTTGGGCGGGCTCTGCTGTAATCCCAGCGCCTGCCGCAGGATCGAGAGCACGATCAGGATGCGGGTAAAGCTGGTCATCATCAGCACGATCGCCGGGAGCAGCGTGAGCAGCCCCATCAGCAGCAGGATCTGCAGCGACAGCGATAGCGGCGTTGCATCGCTGGTGGGCGAGGCTGCCAGCGCCCGGTCGAGCGCCCCGCCCAAACCCGGTTGGGCCAGTGCCGCATCGGGCAGGGCCAGCGCGGCGATCACGCCAAGCAGGATCACGAGCCGGACAATCATTGCCCGTGCTCCTCAGAGGTCGGCACATCCGCCAGCCGGGTCAGCCCGTTGCGTGTGCAGCCGAGCAGGATTTCCCGCCCGCGAAACTCCACCACCGCCAGTTTGAGGCCGGGGCCGAGGAAGGTGGTTTCAACCAGCCGTGCCCGTTGCACACGCCCCGCATTGGCGCCGGTCAGTTTCTGCTGGACCCGCTGGGTCAGTTTCAGGCTGCCCCAGATCATCAGCCCCAGCAGCGGGACCAGCAGCAGCATCTTGGCAAGATACCAGCCCATCACGCAGCCTCCGACACCGGCGCATCGGTGGCGCGCCGGCCCCCAATCAGCTCCACGATCCGGAGGGCAAACCGGTTGTTCTCCGCCACGATTTCCGCCTTGGCGATGAGGCGGCCGTTGACCAGCACGTCGAGCGGCTCGTCGGTCAGGCGGTCGAGCGCCACCACCGAATCCTGCCCAAGGGCCATCACCTCGCGCAGGGCCAGCTCGGTCCGCCCGAGCTCCACGCTCAGGCTCACGGTGACCTCGCCGATGAGGCCGAGATCGGCCGGATGGTTTGTCATGTCAGGTCTCCTTGATCAGTTGATCTGCGTCAGGCGCAGCGCGACCCGCTCGTCGAGCGTGCCGACCGTACCCGCCGCAATGATGCGCTGGCCGATTGCGAGCGGAACCTCGCGGCGGATGGAAAGAGGAATGCACTGCCCCGGCTGGAGCGCAGCCAGCTGGGCAAGCGGCAGACGCAGCTCTGCCAGCACCGCGGTGAGCGGGAGCGGGATCGCACCGAACGGTTCGGCATCCGGCCCGCGCATCGTTGCGGGTGCCGGTGCGGCACTACCCCCGGCGCGGGATTCCAGCACGGCACGCATGGCGGCTTCCGGCACTGCGAGGCGCAGGCTCCACGGGTCCTGCGCCTGCTGCTCCACCGTAAAGCTCCAGCTCAGGCAGCGTTCGTTGCGGCGGAACACGCCCAACCTGCGGAAGGCGGCTTGCGAAGCGATCAGCGGCGCTTCCCCTTCCTGCCCGCACAGCCGCGCCAGGGTCTCGGCTACGGCGCAGACCAGCCGCTCGACCGACAGCACCGCCGAATTGGGCAAGGCCCTGGGAACATCGTCCTGCCGCCCGCCGCGCCCGCCAAACAGGCGGTCGGTCAGTGACAGCGCGGCGGCGTTATCGAACGAGATGACAAAGCGCGGCGCATTCCGGCCCAGGGCAACGGAAAAATGGATCGATGGCGTCGACCAGGTACTGGCCAGTTCCCCGGCGGCCATGCCTTCGGCCGGCCAGTCGGAAACCATGACCCGTGGCCCGGCCAGCAGGGCCTGCAACCGCTCTGGCAGGGACAGCGCCAGTTCAGCCGCGAACTCGGCACTCGCGGCCGCCATGTCGAACGGCGCCTGCGCCCGGCCGAGCAATTCGGCGCAATGCTGCGCCGCGCGGCCCTCCGCGACAAAGTCGTGCTGCGCCTTCACTGGACGAGATACGAGCGGAAGTGGACCGCATCGACACCGCCGAAACCTTCCTGTTCGGTCAGGACGCGATTGATCGCCTTGACGAGCCGTTCCTGAAGCCGCTTCTTGCCGGGCTCCGTGAAGGCATCTTCCTCCGGCGTGGAAGCCAGTTCAACCAGCACCGCCGAACGGATCGCCAGCTCGTGTCGCTTGAGCCACTGGAGCACGCGCCCGTCATATGTGGTGGAAACAGCCAGTGTAAGCTGGACCAGCCCGGTCGAATCCTTGAGGTTGGAGGTGAAGCCTTCCTCGAAGCTGTAGTAGAGGCGGCGGTATTCACTGCCCCCTTCGCCATAGACCGGCTCGACACCGGCATCCTTGTCCTTGGTATCGGCAGGCGGCGCGTAGGGATCCTCGCCCCCCTTGGCGACCGGGCGGGGCAGATCGGGCCCGGCGTCGACGTGGCCGCCCAGCAGCCCCATGGCAAAGGCACCATACGCCCCGCCCGCACCCACCGCGAGCATGGCAACCGCGATCATCACCAGCTTCATCTTGCCGCCCGACTTGGCGGGTTGTTCATCGTTTGCCTTGGCCTTGGCCATTGCTGTTCATCCTTGCAATTGGAGGGATCAATCAGGCGAAGCGGCCCTGCCGCTCGCGGGTTTCTGCTGCGCTGTCGCTGCCGTCAGCAGAGGCTGGCGGTTCGCCGAAGGACTGGCCTGGGCGCATGTGTGACGGGGTGCCGCGCCGACCAGAGCTGCCGGTGTCGGCCTGCCCGGCCTGCGCCGAGCCGCTGCCCTGTTCGCTGCCGCGCTGGCTGGCCTCTTGGCCGCGCTGGTGCTGTTCGCCGGGACCGGCCGAAGCCCTGTCGGCGAGCGCGGCAATCATGGCCGGGGCCAGGCCCGGATCGCGCCCGGAAACCGTGGCCCGCATATCGCCGTCGAGCTGGTCGATCCGGATCGCCACGGCACCGAATTCGGCATGGCGCAAGGTCAGGTCGCCCCGCGCACCTTTGCCGGCTTCGCGCGCCTGGGCGAGTGCTTCGACCAGTTGCTCCAGCTGGGTGCCAGCAGTCGGCTGAGGCTGGGGCGCAGGCGATTGGACCGGCACAGATGATACAGGCGATTCCCGCACCGGTGCAGCTATCGCCAGCGCCTCGACCACCCTTACGGGAACCGGCGCTGCTTCCACAGTTGGAAGGGCACCCACGGGCGCAGCCATCGGCCTGACCGGAGTTTCGCTATCGGGCTGGTGATCGTCTTCCGGCAAAAGCTGCGCTTCAGCAGGCTGCGCTTCTGCCGCAGGCGAAGCCTTCGGCATGAAGGGCGCAGGCGCCCCCGGAAGCGGAGCTTGCGCTACGGGCTCGATGGCGGGGTCCAGCCCTGACGGAAGCGGGGCCAGAAGCGCGAAAACCGGATTGAAGGCCGCAAGATCTGCTGTCACGTTTGCCTCATCCGGCAAATCCTTGCCGGTCGGCTCTGCCGCATCCGGCAATTCGCTGCCGGCCTGATCGGCCACAGGCATCTGCGCATCCATGGGCATCGATGCCATGAGCGGGGAAACATGCTCAAAAAGCGCGGCCAGCAGCTCTGGAAAGGCCTTTTGCGGCCCCTCCACAGACATGGCAGGTGCTTGCACCGGCTGGGCGGGCGGGGCTGGCGCTAGGACAGGCAGATTGAGCAGATACATCAGAAGAGCCCCCGTGGTTTCTGACTGCTATCCAGCAAGCTCCGTGCCATTTGCTGTTCATCGGCCTTGCGATCGGCGTGTTGACGGCGTTCGCGGACCCGTTCGAGGCGGCGGTCAGCCTCGGCAAAACCGGCGCGGGCCACCGTTTCCGCCGCGCTGGCACGCTCGCCCATCCGCCGCGCATCGCTCACCAGACTGGTCAGGCGTGCCTGGAAGGCCAGCACGGCGGCCAGCCCGGCGCCGTCAAGCGTGCCGCCCGCAAGCGCGCCGCCGCCTGCCAGCATCCGGCTGCGGGAGGCGATGTCCTCCATCCGGCGCTGCTCGGCGCGTGTCTCCGCCAGCCGGGTCAGGGCCTCCTGACGCTCGACCGCGTGCAGCCGTTCAAGCCGGGCCAGCAACCTGCGGGAACGCCGCAGGTCAGGCATCGGCCATGATTGCCCGCAACTGGCAGATGCTGTCCGCCAGGTCGGCCCGCTCCTGCGGTTCCTGCTGGAGGAAGGCATCGAGCGCCGGTTTCAGGGCCATCGCCCGGTCAAGCTGCGGGTCGGCCCCTGCACGATAGGCCCCCATCATCACCAGATCGCGGTTGGCGTGCCAACTGGCCATCAGGGACCGGAACGCCCGTGCGGCTGCGCGGTGCTCCGGTGCCGCAATGGCGTCCATGACCCGGCTCAATGAGGCGGGAATGTCGATGGCGGGATAGTGTCCCTGCTGAGCCAGTTCCCGCGACAGGACCAGATGCCCGTCGAGGATGGCGCGGGCCGTATCGACCACCGGATCGGCCTGGTCATCGCCATCGGCCAGCACGGTGTAGAAGCCGGTAATGGACCCGCCACTGCCGGCTGAATTGCCCGCCCGCTCGACCAGCCGGGTAACCGCCGCCAGGGCCGACGGGGGATAGCCGCGCGCCGCGCCGGGTTCGCCGAGCAGAAAGCCGATCTCCCGCGCGGCATGGGCAAGGCGCGTCAGGCTGTCGAGGATCAGGAGCACCTTGAGCCCCTGGGCGCGAAAGTGCTCTGCCACCGCGCAGGCATATTGTGCCCCGCGCAGGCGCAGGTTGGGCGCATGATCGGCCGGAACCGCGACCAGCGCGGTGCGCGATCCATGCGGCCCGGCCAGATGGCGGCGGGCGAAATCGGAAACTTCGCGCGCCCGCTCCCCCACAAGGGCGATCACGGTCACGTCGGCCTGCCCCGCATCGGCGATCATGTCGATCAGGACCGATTTGCCGACCCCGGAACCGGCCATGATGCCGACCCGCTGACCCACCCCGACCGTCGTCAGGGCATTAATCGCCCGCACCCCGCAATCGAACGGCTGCGTCACCGAGGCGCGCTCCAGCGCCCCTTCACGCTTGCCGCCCAGCGGCCAGAGCGCCTCGCATTGTGGCCGCGGCCCCCCGTCGAGCGGGCGGCCGTTGCCATCGACTGCACGGCCGAGCAGGGCTTCGCCCACCCGGACCATGCCGGGGCTGCCTTCGCTGCGCACCAGCGCACCCGGGCGCAACATGGCACTGTCGCCGAGCAGCATCATCAGGCTGTGACCGGCGCGGAAGCCGATCACCTCGGCAGTGCTTTCGGGCGTATCATGATCTCCGGCGATGCGGCACAGCGTGCCGACCGGCACCGGCAACCCGGCCACCTCGATAAGCCCGCCATCGCAACGCACCACCCGCCCCAGCCGCATCGGGGCGAGGTCGAGTTTGCTGGCGGCCATGCGCCCAAGCTCGCGCTCCAGCAGGCCGATCACTGGCCGAGCGCCTCGGCAATCAGCCGCCGCCATTCTTCCGGCCCATCGGCGAAGACACCGTCCGGCCCTTCAAGGCGCAAGGCCCCGCGCGGCAGGCCCGGATCGGGCCGGATGGTCCAGCCCGCCACAGTTTCGGCCGAGAGCAAGGCAAGATCATCCGGATGGAGCTGGAGCGCCAGCGGGGCCGTAGCCTCACCCAGCTGCGTCGCCAGGTATGCGCAACGCTGCTCGAGTGCTGCCCGGTCAATCCGGGCAGGCTCGATCACCTGTTCGCACAGGGTCGCAACCGTTGTCGCCAGGGCCTGCCGCAAGGCGAGCGCGGCCTCTGCATCAAGCCGCGCAAAGGCCAGCGCCAGCCGGCCCTGCGCTACGGCGGCGACTTCCTGTTCCTCCCGGCATTGCACCCGCGCGTCTTCCGCGCCTCGCGCATAGGCCTCGGCCAAAGCTGCCGCCACGGTGTCCTGCTCATCCGGTTCTGCAACCGGCTCCGGCACAGTCGGCGCGCGGACCTCGTCTCGAAATCCGTGCGGCTGGCCGAGGGCGGCGATCCAGCCGGGCACCGGGTGCGGCGTTTCGTCCCGCCACAGGTCAGACAAATTCGCCATCGCCTGCCCCCAGTGCGATCTCGCCTTCGTCGCGCAGGCGGCGTGCAATTTCGATCACGGCCTTCTGGGCGGCCAGCACGTCCTTGCGCTTGACCTTGCTGAGCATCTCGATTTCGTCGCGCACGCCGTCCGCAGCGCGGCTCGACATGGCGGCGAAGAATGGCCCGCGGTCGGCCTCCTCCAGGCCCTTGAGAGCGGTGACCAGCTGGACGTTGTCGACATCGCGCAGCAAGCGGCCCATCGACTGAGTATCGAGCACGAACAGCATTTCGAAGGTCAGCATTTCAGCCTCGATCGCCTTGGCGAGCGGGCTGTCGCGGCGTTCGATTTCCGGCATGACGGTGCGGCCGACCTCGCCCCCGGCAAGATTGATCAGGTTCGCGGCTTCCCTTGCGCCGCCCATGGCCAGGGCCGCTGAGCCGAACCTGTTTTCGATCTGCGCCGAAAGCACGGTGTCGAGCAAGGCAACCGCTTCGCCGGTCACCTTCTCCAGCCGCGCCACCCGTTCCACCACCATCGGCTGCAGCCCCGCCGGCAGGGTGGCCAGAACTTCGGCCGATACGTCTGCATCCAGCATGAGCAGGAGCACTGCAATCACCTGCGGATGCTCTTCCTCGACCAGCCCGGCCAGCACGGCAGGGGCAAGCCAGCGCCCAATCTCGACTGCCTGCGGCTTCGCTTCGGGGATGATCCGCTGCATCAGGCTGTCGCCCCGCACCGGACCCACTGCACGGCCGAGCAGGGCACCGACCCGGGCTTCACGACCTGCGGCAGGCAGGGCCGCATTGTCAGCCTCGGCGACGAACCCGGCAATCGCCTCGGCGATCCGCTCCGGTTCGACTTCGCCGAGCCGGACCATGGCCGTGCCGACCCGCTGCAATTCGTCCGGCCCGAGCTGCGACAGCAGCGCCGCCGCCTCCTCTTCGCCGAGCAGCATGAGGAACACAGCGGCGCAGTCACTGGCGGCAATCGGTTCGAGCATCGTCATCGTTCAGTTCCCTGTGCCGGTGCGGCAAGCATTCGCTGGAGCGCGACCACCGCCCGGTCCGGCTGCTCGACCGCCAGCTGGCGGGCGAGCGCGACCTGTTCGCGCAAGGCATCACCAGTCAGTGCGGGCGGATCTTCCGCCGTATTCTCGACGTCGATTTCATCATCGGCAGTTTCGACCGCCGGCTCGCTCTTGCCGCGCAGGATGGCGAGCAAGGGCCGCACCCCGAACAGCAGCACCAGCAGCAGCGCCAGCATGGCCGAGCCGTATCGCAGAGCGGTGGCGAACCAGCCGGTTTCGTAGAACGGCGGGTCTTCCAGCGTTGCCGGTTCAAACTTGCCGACCATCACGTTGACCTGGTCCCCCCGGTCAGCATCCGCGCCGACGGCGGCTTCGACCAGCGCGCGCAGGCGGGCTTCGTTGGCCGGGGCAATCTTCTTGAGTGCTTCCTGGCTGACCGCCACCGCCACAGAAATCCGCGCCACCCCGCCCGGGGCGACACTGGTGACGGCGACCTCGCGCCCCAGGGCATAGCTGCGCTGGGCGCTGGTTTCCTCGTCCGTACCGGGGGCGCCGGGCTGGCCCGGAGTGCCCTCCGGAGCGCCGGGCACCAGTTCGGGGGGGGCTGGGGGAGTGTTGGCGAGCACGCCGGGCACGCCGCCGACCGCGCCGGCGGCCGCACGCAGGGACCGGTTCTCCGCCTCGGTCTGGATCACCCCTTCCTTGTCGTAGGTTTCCCGCGCCGAGGTGCTCTCCTCGCGCGCCAGTTCCACCTGCACTTCGCTGGAAAAGTTGCCTTCGCCCAGCAGCGGGATCAGCAGCTTGTCGAGCTGTTCGCGCAGCTTGGCTTCGTGCTCGCGCTGGAGGGTCAGGCCATCAGCCGCGCCGTCGCGCACCGAGGAGAGCAGCCGCCCGTTCTGGTCGACCACCCGCACCATATTGCCCTGGAGCCCCGGCACCGAAGCGGCAACGAGATTGGTGATTGCATCAACCTGATCGGGCGTCAGGCTGCGCCCGCGCGCCAACCGCACCATGACCGAGGCGCTGGGCGGCGAATTCTCGCGCACGAACACCGATCGTTCCGGCGTGGCCAGATGGACCCGCACCGCCTCGATCCCGTCAATCTCCTGGATTGTCAGCATGAGCTCGCGCTCGCGCGCCAGTTTCAGCCGTTCACCCTCCAGCGTGCGGCTGGCCCCCAGCGGAATCGTATCGAGCATGGCGGTGCCGCTCTCAGGCGTAGCCAGCGCGGTCTCGCTCGCCACCAGCATGCGCGCGCGGTAGAGGTCGTCCTCTCCCACGCTCAGCGCGCCGGTCGCATTGTCGATGGTATAGCCGATCCCGGCCGTATCAAGGGCGGCGACCACTTCAGCGCGCTCTCCATCACCCAGCGAGGAATAGAGCGTGCGCTGCGGCCCTTCGGCCAGCGCGAGATAGAGCAGCCCTGCCCCGCCCAGCGCGCCGAGCCCGGCCAGCGCGGGCAGGCTGCGTTTCAGGGCCGGCTGGGCCAGAAATGCCTGAGCGCGCCCGCGCCAGTCGCCGGGTGCGGGCAGCATGGAATCGAGCAGAACCGGTGGAGGGGCGGTATCGGCCATGGCTTATGCCCCCATCCGCATGATGTCCTGGTATGCGGACAGCAGCTTGTTGCGGACCTGCAGCGTCGCCTCGAACGCTACCCCGGATTCCTGCCGCGCGACCATGACCTGCGCGATGTCGGTGACCTCGCCGCGCTCGTAAGCGGCGGCAAGTTCGCTGGCGCGGTTCTGGCTGGCGTTGACCTGCTCCAGCGCACCTTTCAGCGTCTCGCCGAACACGGGCTTGTCCGCCGCCGGAGCCACCGGCGTATCGGTAGCCTGCTGGAGCGCGCGCAACCCTTCGTTGCGATCGAGAATCTGCTGGCGCAGGGCAAGCACGCCCTGCAGGCCTGGCGCGCCGCCGACCGGGTTCATGCCCGGCCTCCCGCAGCAGCAACCAGACCGCTGTCCCGCATCTGGGCGAGGCGATAGCGCAGTGTCCGCTCGGAGATGCCGAGCCGCCGCGCCGTGTCGCCCCGGTGCCCGCCGCACTCGTCAAGGACGCGCTGGATCGCGTCGGCCTCGGAACGGAAAGCGATATCGGAGAGGTGGCCCGACCGGGTTTTCTGTGCCGGCGGACAGGCGGCATCATCCCCTACCGCCCGGGCTGGCGCATCAAAGCGGATATCGGCCGGGGCAATCAGGGGCCGGTCGCCTGCCAGCAGCAGAGCCCGCCGGATCACGTTTTCCAGTTCGCGCACATTGCCCGGCCAGGGGTGGACGCGCAGCATGGCCAGCGCTTCGGGCGCGATCCAGCGCGGCGTTGAGCCAGCACCGCCGTGACGCAGGAGCATGGCAAAGGCGAGCGGGGCAATGTCCTGCGGCCGGTCACGCAAGGCGGACAGGCGCAGGGGGAAGACATTGAGGCGATAATAAAGGTCCTCGCGGAACCGGCCGGCTTCGACCTCGCGGGGCAGGTGCCGGTTGGTACAGGCAACCACCCGCACATCGACCTTGACCGGGGCCGTGGCGCCCAGCGGCACGACCTCCCCTTCCTGCAGCGCGCGCAGCAGCTTGGACTGGAGCGCCAGCGGCAGTTCGCCGATTTCGTCGAGCAGCAGCGTGCCGCCATGGGCCGCGCGGAAGAAGCCTTCATGCGATTCGCTTGCGCCGGTGAAGGCGCCCTTGCGGTGGCCGAACAGCAGCGCCTCCAGCATGGCTTCAGGCATGGCGGCGCAATTGACCGCAACAAACGGCCCTTCGCTGCGGGGGCTGGCTGAATGGAGGAACCGCGCCAGCACTTCTTTGCCGGTACCGGTCGGTCCTTCGACCAGCACAGGGATCTCGCTGGCGGCAACCCGTTCGGCCAGGGCCAGCAAGGCCAGCGTGGCCGGATCGGCGGCAATCGGCATCCCGGCCGGAGCCATGGCTGCCAACAAGGCGGCACGGGTGCCATCGGCATCATGCGGATCGGGTGTGAAAGCCGTCAGCCCGCCGGCGTTGCGGGCAATGCCACCCAGGCACCCCTGGCCCACCACCACCACCGGAGTTCCGCCACGCCGGGGCGGCAGCGGTTCGTCATCGCAGCACAGAACGGGCGCATCATTGGCCAGTCCAGCCGGGAGGGAATGCAGGCTGGCGATCAGCGCCGGATGGCGCTGTCGCATCGTTTCTGTTGCTCTGTTGCGTATCATGACCCGACCCCTGTTAACCATTGCGCGGTGCTGAATGGGCCCGGGACGGGTAAAGGGTCGGAAATTTTACCCTAGGGCAAACTACCTATCAGGCAGACCCGGCAAGTGCCTGAAAAACCGGGCCTTAAAGCTGGTGGAGCAGGACCGTTCTGGACCGTGGCAGCCGCACAACAACCAGGGCTGCGGCAACCATCAAGGAGACCACCAATGGCAGTCATCAACAGCAACATCGCCGCGCTGAAAGCGTCGAACGCCTCCGTCGCCGCCGACAAGATGCTCGGTTCGGCGATGGAACGCCTCTCGACCGGCAAGCGCATCAACAGCGCCAAGGACGACGCCGCCGGCATGGCGATCGCTACCAGCATGACCGCGCAGGTGCGCGGCATGAACCAGGCAATCCGCAACGCCAACGACGGCATTGCCCTGGCCCAGACGGCAGAAGGTTCGATTAACGAAGTAACCAATATGCTTCAGCGCGTTCGTGAACTGGCCGTCCAGTCGTCGTCGGGTACCTATCAGGACGCGACCGACCGTGCTTATATGCAGGCTGAAGTCGATGAACTGACCGCGCAGATCGATCAGGTCATCACCAACACCGAATTCAACGGCGTGAAGCTGTTCGATGCCAGCACTGCCACGGTTACAGTCCAGGCCGGCGCAAACACCACCGACACGATCGATCTGACCATGGCCGATCTTACCGCGCTTTCGGCCAGCGGCGGCGCAGCCAGTTCCTATGACGTCTCGACCGCGACGGCTGCGAACACGCTGCTCGGCACGCTCGACACCGAGCTGGACACGATCAACAGCGCCCGCTCCACCCTGGGTGCAGGCCAGAACCGGCTGGAATCGGCCGTCAACAACCTGACCAACACTGTGACCAACCTGTCTGATGCCCGTTCGCGGATCGAAGATACCGATTATTCGGCGGAAACGACCGCGCTCGCCAAGGCACAGATCCTGAGCCAGGCCTCGACCGCGATGCTGTCGCAGGCCAACCAGAGCCAGCAGAACGTCCTCTCGCTGCTGCGTTAAGACCCGCCTGCCTGAACCCCTGGTGCCCGGCGTCTCCCATGGTGGAGGCGCCGGGTTTTCCCGTTATCCGGCGATGACCGGGATGGGCGCGATCACCGGCGCATGGCCCCAGTGGCGCAAGAGGCGCAAGACGTCGGCGCCCGCCAGGCCCAGGGTTCCGGTATTGCGCAAGGGGTGGACATTCATGCGGTCAGCCGCGGCGAGACCCGCGTCGATCACCACCGTGACAGAGCCTGGCGCGGCATTGATCATCGCCAGCGGCGTGACCGAACCCGGCGCAATCCCGATCAGCCGTGCCATGTCATCGGGCTTGCCGAAGCTGACCCGCTTGCAACCGATGGCGGCTGGCAGGGCCTTCAGGTCCACCCGCGCCTCTGCCGGAACGGTGACCAGCCAGAACGCGCCGCCGGTGTCCTTCAGGAACAGGTTCTTGGTGTGGCGGCCGGGGATATCCGCATCGACCCGGCTGCTTTGCTCGACAGTAAAGACTGCCTCGTGCTCGTGCGCGGCGAAGGGGACAACAAGCGACGCAAGGTCAGCCAGCAGTCCCGCCTCGCCGCGCATCAGCCGATCACGCGCCCTGGTGGATGCCGCAGATTTTGTGGCCGTCGAGGTCGCGGAAATAGCTCAGGTGCATCGGGCCCATGCTGCCGTTGCGCACGCCCGGCGCGCCTTCGATCGAGGTCGCGCCATTGGCCACCGCCACGTCGTGCAGTTCCTTGACCTTCTCGCCCGAGCCGCAGCGGAAGCCGATGGTCGAACCGTTGGCGCAGGTGGCCGGGTTGCCGTCAATCGGCTGAGTCAGCGCGAACACGCTGCCGTCATGGATGAAGAAATAGCGGACGTTGCCTTCGGCATCCTCGTTCCGCATCGGCTCCGGGCAACCGAGCACGCCCAGCACCTTGGCGTAGAAATCCTTCGACTTTTCAATGTCAGTGCAGCCGATCATGATGTGATTGAACATCGTACTCTCCCTTGTTGAACTTCAGAACACGACCACGCTGCGGATGCTTTCGCCCGCGTGCATCAGGTCAAACGCGGTGTTGATCTCTTCCAGCCCCATGACGTGAGTGATCATCGGATCGATCTGGATCTTGCCGGTCATGTACATGTCGACGATCTTGGGCACGTCGGTCCGGCCCTTGGCTCCGCCGAAGGCGGTGCCGCGCCAGTTGCGGCCCGTCACCAGCTGGAACGGACGGGTGGCGATTTCCTTGCCCGCTTCGGCCACGCCGATGATGATCGAGGTGCCCCAGCCGCGGTGGCAGGCTTCCAGCGCGGTGCGCATCACCTCGGTATTGCCGGTGGCATCGAAGGTGTAGTCCGCCCCACCGTCGGTCATTTCGACGATCCTGGCGACGGTTTCCTCGCGGCTCATGCCCTTGGAGTTGAGGAAGTGGGTCATGCCGAACCGGCGGCCCCACTCCTCGCGCGCCGGGTTGATATCGACCCCGACGATCAGGTTGGCGCCAGCCAGTCGCGCGCCCTGGATCACGTTGAGGCCGATTCCGCCGAGCCCGAACACCACGACATTGTCACCCACCTGCACCTTGGCGGTGTTGGTGACAGCACCCACCCCGGTCGTTACCCCGCAGCCGATGTAGCAGGCGGACTGGAACGGCGCGTCTTCACGGATCTTCGCCACGGCGATTTCCGGCAGGACGGTGAAGTTGCTGAACGTCGAGCAGCCCATGTAGTGGAAGATCGTCTGCCCCTTGTAACTGAACCGGCTGGTCCCGTCAGGCATCAGCCCCTTGCCCTGGGTGGCGCGGATCGCGGTACACAGGTTGGTCTTGCCGCTGAGGCACGACTTACACTGGCGGCATTCGGGGGTGTAGAGCGGGATCACGTGATCGCCCGGCTTCACGCTGGTCACGCCTGCGCCGACTTCGCGCACGATCCCGGCACCTTCATGGCCCAGAACGCTGGGAAAGATGCCCTCGGAATCGAAACCGTCGAGGGTGTAGGCGTCGGTGTGGCAGATGCCGGTCGCCATGATCTCGACCAGTACCTCACCGGCTTTGGGGCCTTCCAGGTCAAGCTCGACAATCTCGAGCGGCTGCTTGGCGGCAAAGGCTACGGCGGCCCTAGTCTTCATGGCTGGTCTTCATCGGCGATTCTCCCTCTTGCGCGAGGGATTGGCCGCGCCGCCGCGCCAAGGCAAGGGGCAAGCGCGCGCAAATCCACTCGCCCGGCGCCAGTCGGGGTGGTAAGATGCCGGAATGACTGCGAAACGTTCCCTGTTTGCCGCCTTGCTCGCGCTGTTCGCCGGGCCGCAGGCGGATGCAGGGCCGGTGCTGCAGTCCGAGATCATCGCCCGCTACGAGACATGGCAGGCGGCCAATACCCTGCCCGCGCTGGAGCTGGTCCCGGCAGGCCAGGCACCGCACACGCCGAACGGCTCGCGGATCGGCGGCCCGGTGTGGCTGCCGGATGGGGAAAGCTGGCCGGTCGATGCCGGAGGCAAGAGGATGACTTTCCTCGCCCAGATCGACTTTGCCGCCCTGCCGCCGCTGCCCGATTATCCCACCAGCGGCGTACTGCAGTTCTTCATCGCGCGCGACGACCTCTACGGCCTCAATTTCGAAAACCCGCAGCAGGGCGGCTTCAAGGTGATTTTCCGCGAGGATCTGACCACCCCGGGGCGCCTGGAGACCGGGCCGGTGACCGAGGGGCAGCGTTATGTCGACGATTTCTCGCCGCTGGATCCCGGCATCGTGCCGAAGGGCGTGGCGCTCACGGCGCAGCCCTTCACCCACCGGCCCGACATCGGCGTGTGGCAGTTCCATGAAGCGGTCGGAAAACACCTCGACACCGCCGCGCATGATGCGCTCTACGACCATATCAACACGCTTGATCCGCTGAAACAGAGCAACTGGCGTGTCGGCGGCCATCCGGAGTTCACCCAGTCCGACTGGCGCTACGAAACCGCATTCCGCGACGTTGACCGCGTGCTGCTGCACCTGTGGACCAGTGACGGGGTGCTGATGTGGGGCGACAGCGGCCAGGGGCACTTCGCCATCCGCCGCGAAGACCTGCTGAAGCGGGACTTCAGCAAGGTCTTCTACAACTGGGATTGCTACTAGGGGCGCTTATTCCCCTTCGTGCACGGTCTTGGCCACCATGCAGGCCATGACCCCTTCCATCCCGTCTTCGTGCCCGTGGCCCGACCACTTGACGCCGCCGAACGGCGCATCGACCGCGCTGACCGAGGGGTGATTGATCGCCAGCATCCCGGCCTCGATCTCTGCCGCCAGCCGGCTCCGCCGCGCGGGGCTGGAAGTCCAGGCATAAGCGGCGAGGCCGTAGGGCAGCCGGTTGGCTTCTTCGATCATCGCCTCTTCACCGGCATAGCGGTTGACGATCGCGACCGGGCCGAACGGCTCCTCCTGCATGATCTCGGCCGCCAACGGCACTTCGGCCAGCACGGTCGGCTGGAAGAAGAACCCCTGGTTGCCGATCCGCTCGCCCCCGCTTGCGACCACGGCGCCCTGATCGCGGGCGTCGCCCACCATGCGCTCGATCTGGTCCGGCCCGCGCGGGCTGGCCATCGGGCCCATCTTGCTGGCCGGATCCATCCCGTTGCCGACCGTGATGGCCTTGACCCGCTCGACAAAGCCGTCGCGGAATCGCTCGAATACCGGTTCCTCAACCAGGAAGCGAGTGGGGCTGACGCAGACTTGCCCGGCATTGCGGAAGGCATTGGGCACCATGGTGTCGAGCGCCTTGTCCACGTCGGCATCGGCAAACACCAGGATCGGGGCGTGGCCGCCCAGTTCCATCGTGGTGCGCTTGAGGTCTTCTGCCGCCAGCTTGGCCAGGTGCTTGCCGACCACGGTCGAGCCGGTGAAGCTCAGCTTGCGGATCACGGGCGAGCCGAGCAGGTGGCGGCTGACCATGTCCGGCACACCGAACACGCACTGGCACACTTCCGGCGGGCATCCGGCATCAAGCAGCGCCTGCACCACCGCAAGGCCGGTAGCGGGTGTTTCCTCTGAAGGTTTCACAATCACCGAACAGCCCGCCGCGACCGGCCCACCCACCTTGCGGGCAACATTGAGCGCGGGAAAGTTCCACGGAGCAAAGGCAGCAACCGGGCCAACCGGCTCGTAGCGCACTTCCGCCCGCTGGCCCGCCGGGCGCACCAGGGTGCGGCCATAGCTGCGCTTGCATTCCCCGGCGTAGAATTCGAACAGCATGGCAGAATAGATCACTTCGCCCTTCGCCTCGGCCAGCGGCTTGCCCTGTTCGCGGGTCAGGATCGCGGCGATGGCATCGACCCGCTCGCGCAGGAGCGCACCGGCCTTTTGCATCACCGCTGCGCGCTGCTCCGGCGCGGCCTTGCGCCAGCTGCGAAAGCCGGCCTGTGCATTGTCCAGAGCCACGTCGAGGTCAGCAGGCGTGGCCAGCGGCAAGGCCGCAATCGCTTCGCCGGTTGCGGGATCGAGTACGTCCTGCAGATCGCGGCCCTCGCCTGCGCGCTTCGTGCCGCCGATCAGCAGGTGCAACTGGGGATAGTCGGTCATTCGGAATCCTTTCGTGGGAGGCGGCCCATAGCAGCGCAAGCGTGCAGGTGCATGTTCATCTTCGATCAGCTAGACGTGTCAGCATGAAATTCGTTGCATTTGCTCTCGCCGCGCTGGCCGCAGCGTCGCCCTCGATCGCCCAGCCTTCTGCTGAGGCGGCCCTGTCACTCGACCAACGCACCGCGTTGCGCTGTGCGGCGACCTTTGCGCTGACCGCGCAGGCGCAAGCGCGCGGAGAAGCGTCCGCCGTGGCCCTGCCCCCCTTGGCCGAGCGTGGGCGCGAATACTTCGTGCGGTTCTCTGCCCGGCTGATGGACGATACGGGAATGGCCCGGGAACAGGTGGCCGCCTTGCTCGCCCGGGAAGCGCAGGCACTGGTCCAGAGCGGGGGTACCGCCAATGCGCTGCCCCCCTGCCTGACCTTGCTCGACCTGTCCGGAATCTAGGTCTGCATCCTGACCACAGACAATTGTGACAAGTCGGCTCGCACCGGGTGGACGCTGCCACTGCGATGCGGCAAGGAAGCCTGTCTATGTGGCACCTCTATCAATTTCCACTCTGCCCCTTCAGCCGCAAGGTCCGCCTGCTGATGAGCGAAAAGGGGATCGGCTACGAACTGTGGCGCGCCAATCCGTGGGACGGCAGCGAAGATTTCTGGCGCCTCAATCCGGCCGGGCGCACCCCCGTGCTGCGTGACGAGGCGAAAGACCTGACGCTGTGCGACAGCGGGGCCATCTGCGAATACTTGGAAGAAACCGTTGACCGGGTGCCCATGATCAACGGCACCGCTGCCAGCCGGGCGGAAATCCGCCGGCTGGTCGCCTTGTTCGACGAGAACTTCTTCCTCGATGTCACCATGCCGCTGCTGCATGAAAAGATGAAGAAGCGGATCGTGATGCGCCAGCCGCCCAATGGCGGGATCCTGCGCGAAGCGATGAAGGCGGCGCATATCCACCTGGAATATATCGACTGGCTGCGCATGAACCGCCCGTGGCTGGCAGGGGCCCAGATGAGCCTGGCCGACCTTGCTGCCGCAGCGCAGATCTCGGTCGCCGACTATCTTGGCGGGATCGACTGGGCCGGGCACGAACAGGCGCACGACTGGTATCTGACACTGAAGTGCCGCCCCAGCTTCCGCCCGCTGCTGGCCGAGCGGATGGAAGTGATCCAGCCGCCGCTCCATTACTCCAATCCCGACGGTTGAGCAGCGCAGGCCCGACCCCCATATCGGGCGCCAGAGGAGACCGGCAATGACCGAACCAAAGCAGTTGACCGAGGCGGAGTGGCGCGCACGGCTCAGCCCGGAGCAGTTCCACATCCTGCGCGAAAAGGGCACCGAGCGCGCCTATACCGGCCAGTATGACAAGCATTATGATGCCGGCGAGTATTACTGTGCCGGATGCGGCCAGAAGCTGTTCGAAAGCGATGCCAAATACAACAGTGGCTGCGGCTGGCCCGCGTTTACCCGCCCGGCCGAAGGCGATGCCGTGGCGGAACACCGCGACGTGTCGTTCGGCATGATCCGCACCGAAGTGACCTGCTCGGCCTGTGACGGACATCTCGGCCATGTCTTTCCCGATGGCCCGCCGGACCAGGGCGGCCTGCGCTATTGCATCAACAGCGCAGCAATCGAGTTCGTGCCGGAGGACAATTGATTCTGCCCCGTTCACGCGGGGTTAGAACTCGCCTATGCACGGGTGATGGATTGCGCGCCTTGCGGCGCCTGACGGTTGCAGGGTGAATGGCAAAACGAGGGAGCAGGCGGCGGGCAGCTGCCAGGCCGGACAAAGCAAAGCCGGAGCGAACCGGCTGGCGGCTATGGCTGCGCCGGGCCCTGCTGTGGGGCCTGGGGCTGGCCTTGCTCGGGCTGCTGTTCCTCGGCGTATCGGTGCTGTTTGCGGCGCGCTCGCTGCCCACCTATGCTGACCTCAAGGCGACCCAGCCCGGCCAGACCATCGTGGTTCGCGCACGGGATGGCACCGAGCTGATCGCGCTGGGCCCCAGCTATGGCGAATGGCTCGATTCCAGCGAAATCCCGCAAGTGATGAAGGATGCGATGATCGCGGTCGAGGACCGGCGTTTCCATTCGCATTTCGGGATCGACCCGGTGCGCACCACCGGCGCGATCATCGAAGGCCTGACCGGCGACGACCGGATCGGCGGCACCTCGACCATATCGCAGCAGCTGGCCCGCAACGTCTTCCTCAATTCCAACCGCACGCTTGACCGCAAGCTGCGCGAAGCCGTGCTGGCAATGGCGCTGGAATGGAAGTTCTCCAAGGAACAGATCCTCGAACTCTACCTCAACAAGGTCTATTTCGGCGGCGGTGCCTACGGCATCGATTCCGCCAGCCGCCGGTTTTTCAGCCATCCTGCCACTGAGCTTTCAACCGGTGAGGCTGCGATCATCGCCGGGCTGGTCAAGGCACCGAGCCGCTATTCGCCCACGGCCGATGTGCAGGCTGCGGTTGACCGTGCGCAGGTCGTGCTCCGGCTGATGAAGGAACAGGGCAAGATCGCGCCCGACGCCAGCGTCGATCCCTCGGCAGTCAACCTGAAGCGGGAAGAAGGCCAGAACTCGGTCCGCTATTTCACTGACTGGGCCCTGCCCCAGCTCGATCTGCTGCTACCTGAAACGTTTGAACCGATCGAAGTGTGGACCACGCTTGACGTCGGAATGCAGCGCGCGGCGACGGCCTCGGTCCAGGCCAATACGCCCGGCGGCGCACAAGGCGCGCTGGTCAGCCTTGACCGGGATGGGGCAGTGCTCGCGCTGGTGGGCGGGACGGACTACGTCCAGACCAACTACAACCGCGCCACCGATGCGCTGCGCCAGCCGGGTTCTGCCTTCAAGCTGTTTGTCTATCTCGCCGCGCTCGAGGCGGGCTATACGCCGGACGACAAGGTGGTCGATACCCCGGTCACCATCGACGGCTGGAGCCCGCGCAACTCCAGCGGGGGCAATGCTGGCGAGACCAACCTGCGCACCGCGTTTGCGCTGTCGATCAACACGGTCGCGGCGCAGCTGGGCAACGAAGTGGGCTTCGGCACCGTAGCCTCGATGGCGCGGCGCTTCGGCATCACTTCGGAGGTATCCACCTTCCCTTCGATGGTTCTGGGCAGCAGCGAAGTCCGCCTGATCGACATGACCCGCGCCTTCGCGGCGGTTTCGGCCAAGGGCAATTCGGTCGAACCTTATGGCATCATCCGGGTGACGACCGGCGACGGGCGCACCATTTACCGGCACGACAAGAAGGAAGCGGTGCAGCTTGTGCCCGACTATGTCGCCGCCGGGATGACCGACCTGCTGCAGAGCGCCGTTGCCACCGGCACCGGACGGGCGGCGCAGATCGGGCGGCCGGTTGCCGGCAAGACCGGTACCACCAGCTCCAACAAGGACGGCTACTTCGTCGGCTTTTCGAGCGGCATCACCACGGGCGTGTGGATGGGGCGCGACGACAACAAGGCGGTGGGCGGGCTGCAGGGCGGCCGCGCCCCGGCTCAGGCCTTTGCCGCCTATATGCGCTATGCGGTGAAGGACCGGCCGGTCGAGGAGTTCGATACCGAGCTCACCCTGCCCGAATGGCAGCTCGAACCGGACGACGAGTTCTATTACGGCGACCCGGGCGAATATTATTATATCGACGAGCAGGGCAACCTGGTGGAGCCTGGCACGGGTGAGGATGAGTCAGGGGGCCAGCGCCAGCCGCCCTTCCCGATCGAGGGCGAGATCGGCCCCGCGCTGGACCGCCCCCGCCCGCCGGTCACTTTGCCCGGTCGCGCGCCGCCGCCGTCCGGCTCCGCCGCCAGCGATGATTTCCTGGAGCAGGCGACGGGACGCGGCGACCCTCCTGTCCGGGCACCGCCTCCCCGGCAGGTCGCGCCTCCGCAACCGCGCCAGACGACGCCCCCGCCGGCAGGATCGCAATAAAGAAAAACCCCCGCCAGACGATTTGTCCGGCGGGGGTTTTCTGTTCAATTGTTCCGTGATCAGCGCAGGCGAACGGCGCGATAGACCGGCGGGGCACCGCGACGCTGGAATTGCAGCAGCACCGCATTGCGCCCGGCGGCTTCGGCCTCACGGATGATCGCCTCCAGCGCGGCAGCATTCGGCACCGGGCGGTAATTCGCCGTCAGGATCACGTCGCGCCGGGCCAGGCCCTTGGCCGCGGAGTCCGAACTGGGATCGACGGCTGCAATCGCCAGACCCTGGGTGTCCGGCGCAATGCCCAGCTGGCGGGCGATGGCCGGCGTGATCTCGACTACGCCGAGGCCCAGCTTCTGGCTGATGACATCACTCATCGATGCGTCCGGCGAAGCTGGCTCTTCCTCGCTTTCGTCCTGGCTGAACATCTGGCTCTGGCGCAATTGTTCCTCGCTCGGACGGCGCCCGGCGGTCACGTTCAGCGAGCGCCGTTCACCATTGCGCAGCAGCACGACCGGGACACTTTCGCCGGGGCGAATATTGGCAATCAGGAAAGACAGCGTCTGGTCCGGGGTCACGTCCTTGCCGCCAACGGTCAGGATGATGTCGCCCGCCTTGATCCCGGCCTTGTCGGCTGCCTCGCCAGGCGAGACCATCTGCACGATCTCGCCGCGGTTCTTGGCGAGGCCCAGCGAGGCCGCGAGGTCTTCCGTTACCGGCTGGATCGATACACCAAGATAACCGCGCTCGATTTCTTCCCCGTCACGCAGCTTGGCCACGATCGGCGCGGCCACTTCCGCCGGGATCGCAAAACCGATGCCGACACTGCCGCCGGTCGGCGAGATGATCGCATTGTTCACCCCGATCACCTTGCCCTGCATGTCGAACAGCGGCCCGCCCGAGTTGCCCCGGTTGATGCTGGCGTCGGTCTGCAGATAGCGGTCGTAGGCACCGCCACCGGTATTGCGCAGCACCGAGGAAATGATCCCCGAGGTAACCGTGCCGCCCAGGCCGAAGGGGTTGCCGATGGCAATCACCCAGTCGCCCACGCGCGCTTCGCCGGATTCGCCGAATTCGACGAACGGGAACGGCTGAGCGCGGGCGATCTTGAGCACTGCCAGGTCCGACTGGGCATCGGCACCCACCAGTTCGGCATCGTATTCGGTGCCGTCAGGCATGGTCACGGTGATCTGTTCGACCGTGCCGCGCCCGTTCGGGGCGACCACGTGGTTGTTGGTGACGACATAGCCGTCAGCCGAGATGATGAACCCCGAGCCAAGCGACTGCGCTTCGCGGGTAATCGGTGCCTGCCCCTGCGGGCCGCCCCGCTGGCCGAACAGGTCGGCAAAGGGCGTTCCGGCGAACGGGTTGCCGCTCACCTCGACCCGCTGGCGGGTGGAAATGTTGACCACCGCCGGCTGGAGCTGCGCGGTCAGGTCGGCGAAGCTTTCCGGCGCACCGGCACGGGGCACGATCTGCGCCATGTGGCGCTCGTCATTCTGTGCGACCTGCGCACCGGCCGGCTGGCCGGTGATGAGGGAAACAGTGGCGCCGCCGAGCAGCAGCGCCGTGGTCACTCCATAAGCGTACTTCACGGGCTTCACGTCCTCTCGTTCCTTTCCTTGCCGACATCTGCGGCAACCAAAGCTGATGCAGGCGGCCACCTAATTGGCCCCGGGCTGAACCGCGATTGAACGAACGCCAGGCGTTCGCTCAACCGTCAACGCTGGCCGCGGAACTGCCGCAGGTATTCGTTGTCGGGCGACAGGATGATGCTGCTTTCGCCCTTGCCTTCGCCCGGCCCGAACGTCGCGTCATAGCTCTGCATGGCCCGGTAGAAGTCGTAGAAGTTCGCATCCTTGCCATAGCTGTTGGCATAAATGCGGGCGGCCTCTGCATCGGCCTCGGCGCGAATCACGCGTGCCGCGCGGTCGCCTTCGGCACGGATGGCCTCGGCCTCGCGTTCGCGTTCGGTGCGCATCCGCACGAAGGCGGATTCCAGCGGACGTCCTTCGGGCAGGTCGGTCCGGGCGATCCGCACGTCGATGATCTGGGCACCATATTCGCGGGCCTGTTCGTCCAGCTTGCGCCGGATGTTGACCATCGCATCGCCGCGTTCAGCCGTCAGCAGCGAAGCAAACGAGCGCCGCCCCAGTTCCTGCCGCAGGACCGAGATCAGCACCGGTTCGAGCTGGCGGATAACACCGTCCGTGGTGCCGGCCGCACGGACCGTCTGGACCGGATCGATGATGCGGAAACGGGCATAAGCATCCACCTTCAGGCGCTGCTGGTCACTGGTCAGCACTTCCTGCGGCTGCATGGTGACGTTCAGCACCTTGCGGTCGATCCGCTGGACGCGGTCCACCACCGGAATGCGGAAATAGAGGCCGGCCCCGGCTTCACCAAAGTTCCGGTCAGGCGCGAAGCGGTTGACCACGCTGACCGGCTGACCAGCGCGGATGATGACCGCCTGCTCGTCTTCCGGCACCACGAACAGCGAGGACAGCACCAGCACCAGCAGCACGCCAACGGCGATGATCGAGCGCTTGTGATCTTGCCACAGGGTTTCCATCACTTACTGCTCCCTTGCCGGTGTGGGCGTGGGCGCGGCTGCGGCGGCTGCCGGCCGCTCCTGCGCGCGCTTGCGGATTTCGGGCAGCGGCAGATAGGTCGTCACCCCGCCAGTCTCGACCACGGTCTTGTCGGTTTCGCGCAGCACCCGCTCCATGGTTTCGTAATAGAGGCGCTGGCGGGTGACCTCGGGAGCAAGGCGGTACTGTTCGTAGACCTTGTCGAAGGCTTCGGTTTCACCCTCGGCCTGCGAAAGGATGCGCTGGGCCGTGGCGCGCGAACGGTTCATCGCCGCATTGGCATCCTGTTCAGCCACCGAAACGTCACGGAAGGCATCGAGCACTTCGCCCGGCGGGTCGGTCTTGTTGATGTCGACCCCCTGGATGGTCACGCCCGACCGATAGGCATCGAGCAGCGCCTGCATCCGGCGCATCACCCGTTCCTCGATATCGGCACGGCCAGCGCCAGAAAAAGTCTGGTCAAGGGTCTTTTCCGCCACGGCCGCGCGCATGGCGGATTCGGCGACATCCTTGATCGTGGTCAGCGGATCGTCGAGCTGGAAACGGAACAGGCGCAGGTCCTTGATGTTCCAGCGGATGATGTAGGACACGTTGGCGAGGTTCTGGTCACCGGTCAGGATCAGCTTCTGCTCGGTCCCTTCCGGAATCCGCTCCAGCCGGATCTCGCGCACGTCTTCCCGGTCCACCTGGTGGATCGGATAGGGCATGGTGATGTTGAAACCCGGTTCCAGCGTGTGGCTGTATTTTCCGCCGAGCCAGGTGACGATGGCCTGTTCCCGCGGAGCGATCTGATGCGCCATCGATACCAGCAGGCCGACCGAGACGATCCCGACGACCAGAACAGGCAACCAGCTGCCGCCACCGGGGCGACGGGGCAGATTGAAGTTGGGGCCCCGCGGGCCGCCGGTGCGGCGCGGACCTTCAGGACCACGGTTCTTGAAGATGTCCTCGATATTGGCGGACCGGCGCGGGCCGTCCCCACCACCGGGGAGCCAGGGGTTGCGTGGCCCCTTCTTGTCGCCGCCTGTAGCGGGGCCGGAACCGGAATCGCCGCCCTCGCCACCGGGCCCCTGTCCATCAGAGCCGCCGCCGGAGCTACCGCCCCACGGGCTCTTGCCAGCCATCGCTACCCCGAAACGTTTTCTCAAACCGTCCAACATATCCATGCGTTCCCTTATAGGTGGCGATTGGCGGAAAAACAGGGGTGGCAGGCGGGAAATTGGTGCTAGGGAGCCCTCGCCATGGACGACAACCCCCTGAGACAGCAGTTGCCCGCCTCTATCGAAGCGCGGGTAAAGTCGCTCAAGCAGACCGGCGGCCGCGTGATTGCCGTACTTGATGCCACCGGCCTGACGCCCGACGCGCGGGACGGGCTGGAAGCTGCGGTGAAGGACCTGCTGACGACCCAGCCGGGGGTGGAGGAAGTCCGCGTGGCCATGATGGCCGACCGGCCAAGCCGCACCATCATCGCGGTCGGCTCGGGCAAGGGCGGGGTCGGCAAGTCGACGCTGACGGCCAACCTGGCGGTGGCGCTCACCCGCCTCGGCCACAAGGTCGGGCTGGTCGATGCCGATATCTACGGCCCGTCGCAGCCGACCATCCTTGGCAATGTCGGCGAACGCCCCGTGGCGCACGACGAAAAGCTGGTCCCGGTTTCGAGCCGCTGGGGTGTGCCGGTGCTTTCGATGGGGCACCTGGTCGAAGCGGGCAAGGCGCTGGCCTGGCGCGGCCCGATGGCGGGCAATGCGCTTGGGCAGCTGATCGACGCGCACTGGGGCGACGCCGAGTTCATCCTCGTCGACCTCCCCCCGGGGACGGGCGACGTGCAGCTCTCCATGTTGCAGAAGCATAAGCCGGCCGGCGCGGTGATCGTTTCCACTCCGCAGGATTTGGCACTGATCGATGCGCGCCGCGCGATGCAGCTGTTCGAGACCGGCGGGGTGCCGATTCTCGGGCTGGTCGAAAACATGGCCGGATATGCCTGCCCCCACTGCGGCGAAGTGAGCGACCCGTTCGGACAGGGCGGCGTCGAAAGTGCGGCACAGGCGCTTTCCCTGCCGTTCCTTGGTCGGATTCCGCTGACCATCGCCATTCGTGAAGCAGGTGATGCAGGAACGCCCCCTGCTGCGGGTGAAGGGCCGGAAGCGGATGCGTTCCGAGCGATTGCCGAACGGATGCTGGCCTCGCTCAAGGGCGCGCATGGCTGACCTGAGGGTCAGCCGCCGGGGCGTGCTGGTTGGCGCTGCCGTTGGCGGCGGCCTGCTGGTTGCCTGGGGGCTGATGCCGCGCACCTATTCAACCCCGCTCACACCGGTGGAGGGGGAATACGCCTTTGGCGCCTGGCTCAAGATCGCGCGCGACGGGGTGGTCACGGTGGCCGTGCCCCAGCTGGAGATGGGCCAGGGCGTCACCACCCTGATCCCGCAGATTGTCGCGATGGAACTTGGGGCGGACTGGCGCCAGGTGGCGGTCGAGCCGGCCCCGGTCAGCGGCGCTTATGCCAACGTCCCGCTGGCGCGGCGGTGGGCACCGCTGTGGATGCCGTTTTTCCCGGCGCTGGCCGATGACGACCTGCTTGCGGCCCGGTTCGCCCAGGTCAGCCGCTTCACCGCTACCGCTGCGGGGACCACGCTTTCGGCCTACGAATCCGAATGCCGCGCCGCCGCTGCCAGTGCGCGGGCCGTCCTGTGCATGGCCGCCGCTGAACGGTGGGGCGCGCGCTGGGAAGAATGCAGCGCCGCGGACGGTTTCGTGACGCTTGGCGCAGAGCAACTCAGCTTTGCCGAACTGGCCGAAGCGGCGGCGGGCTTCGAACCCCCCGATCCGCCGCCGCTCCGCACCGAACCGCCGCGCGAAGTACCGCTGGCGGGGGAAGCGGAGCAGCCGACCGCCTTTCCCCGGCTGGATGGCCCGGCCAAGGTCGATGGCACTTTCCTGTTCGCGGGCGACGTGCGCCTGCCCGACATGGTCTATGCCGCGATCCGCCATGGCCCCCTGCCCCAGGCCGAACTGACCGACTTCGAAGCGGTGCGCACGCCGGGACTGGTCCGGCTGGTCAACGGCAAACGCTGGCTGGCGGCCGTGGCCAGCAACTGGTGGGCGGCCGAGCAGGCGCTGGACGCCATGGCGCCGCGTTTCCAGGTAACCGGGCCGCTCGACGGCGACCGGATCGACGCCGCGCTCGAAACCGCCTTGACGGAAGGGAACGCAGTCCGGATCGCCACCCGCGGCGAAGGCGACACCGCGATGGGGGAGCCGAGCCTGACCTTGCGCTACGAAGTCGCCCCGGCGGTCCATGCCACGCCCGAAACCGCCAGCGCCACCGCGCGGCTGGTGGACGGCAGGCTGGAACTGTGGCTGGCCAGCCAGGCACCGGAACGGGCACGGGTCGCAGCGGCCGAGGCCCTTGGCCTCTCGCTCGATGACGTGGTGCTCTATCCCATGCCGGCCGGGGGCAGTTTCGACCGGCGGCTGGAACACGATCACGCGATCGAGGCGGCATTGCTGGCACGCGAATGCTCGCCGCAGCCGGTGCAACTGGTCTGGTCTCGCTGGCAGGAAATGCTGGCTGGCCGGCCGCGTGCCCCGGCGAAGGCGCTGCTCTCGGCCAAACTGAGCGGTGATGGCACGATTGCCGACTGGCGCGCCCGGATTGCGATGCCCGCCACCGCGCGCGAATGGGGTGCACGGCTGTTTGCCAACCGGACCACCTGGGCCGCAGTTGACGACGCCCGCGGCGAGGCGGACCCCTTTGCCGTTGAAGGCGCGCTACCGCCCTATGCCATCGCCAACGTGGCGGTCGATCACGTACCCGCCACGGTGCATCTGCCGACCGGGCGGATGCGCGGCGGAGCCGATGCGGTGACGGCATTCTTCACCGAGAGCTTCATCGACGAAATCGCCAGCCGCTATCAGCGAGAGCCGCTGTCCTATCGCATAGCCATGCTGGGCGATGATCCGCGCATGGTCACCTGCCTGCAAAGCGCCGCCCGTCTGGCGCAGTGGGATGCCGGCCGTGACCAGAGCGGCCAGGGGCTCGCCTGCCACCGCATGGGCGACAGCGCCACGGGGGGGCGAATTGCCTGCATCGCCACGGCCCGCGCAGGCGAAGGCGGCGTGCGCGTGACCCGGCTGACCGCTGCGGTGGACATCGGCCGGATCGTCAATATCGAGCTGGCCCGCCAGCAGATCGAAGGCGGGCTGGTGTTCGGGCTATCGCTCGCCGTCGGGGCGTCCACAAGCTATCGGGATGGATTGCCAACCAGCCAGCGGCTCGGCTCTCTCGCCCTCCCACGCTTGCAGGACTGTCCGGAAGTGCTAGTCGAGTTCATCGCCAGCGAGGCAGAACCGTTCGATCCCGGTGAACTGGGTGTGACGGTTGCCGCCCCGGCCATCGCCAACGCTCTTTATTCCGCCACCGGCTTGCGGTTTCGCCGTCTGCCCCTGATATCCGAGGGACTATGACCTGGCAGCCCCAAGCCCTTCCTGAGAGCCACCCCCGTGTCGGAAGCGGCCGGATCGGTGTGCTCGTCGTCAATCTCGGTACGCCGGATGCGCCCGATACCACTTCTGTCCGGCGGTACCTGAAGGAATTCCTGTCCGACAAGCGGGTGGTGGAGATACCTTCGCTGGTGTGGCAGCCGATCCTGCGCGGCATCATCCTCAACACCCGTCCGCAGAAAAGCGCCCGCGCCTACAGCAAGGTCTGGACCGAGCAGGGCTCTCCCCTCGCCGCCATTACCCGCGCCCAGGCCGAAGGCTTGCAGGCCCGGCTGGGTGGCGGAGTCATCGTCCGCTGGGCCATGCGTTATGGCAAACCGGCCATTGGCGACGAGTTGCAGGCCCTGATGGATGCCGGGTGCGACCGCATTCTGCTTGCCCCGCTCTACCCGCAGTATAGTGGCGCAACGACCGCGACGGTTGTGGACAAGGCTGCGGACAAGCTGCGGGAAATGCGCTGGCAGACCAGCCTTCGCACTCTGCCCCCCTACCACGATGACCCCACCTATATCGGGGCGCTGGCGCAGGATCTGGCCACGCAGATTGACGCACTCGACTTCGTCCCGGAAGTGCTGCTGCTCAGTTTCCACGGCATGCCCGAGCGCACGCTCCACCTGGGCGATCCCTATCACTGTCATTGCCGCAAGACCGCCCGCCTGCTTGAAGAAGCGATGGCCCGGCCGGGACTGCGCTTCGTCACCACCTTCCAGTCCCGCTTCGGGCGCGCCAAGTGGCTCGAACCCGCGACGGACGACATGCTGGAGGAGCTGGCCCAAGGCGGCACCCGGCGCATGGCAGTGGCGATGCCCGGTTTTTCGGCCGATTGCCTCGAAACGCTGGAAGAAATCGCGATGGAAGGCCGCGAGACCTTCATGGAAGCCGGCGGCGAACAGTACGCGGCACTGGCCTGCCTGAACACCGGCGAACCGGGAATGGCGATGCTGGAAACGATCATCCGGCGCGAACTGGCCGGATGGCTTACGCCGGACGGCTGAGGCACGAAAGCGCTTGAGCATTGCCATTCACACGTTACTTACATTCAAGTCAGTAAGAGGACGTCATGGCCACACTCGCTCAGCCCCACTCGCCCGCAGCCGATGATGCAATGCCCCGCCCGCGCCACTGGCGCGAAGGGCGGATCACAGAGGCCGATCTGGCCCACATCCCCGGCGATGGCGGCTGGCCGCTGGTCGGCAATACCTTTACCATGCTGGCCGATCCCCCTGCATTCGTGAAGCGGATGATCGCCACCCACGGGCCGGTCTACAAGAACCGCGCCTTTGGCGGCTGGCAGGTCGCTCTGGTCGGCCCGGATGCCAACGAGCTGGTGCTGTTCGACCGCGACAAGATCTTTTCCAACGAACAGGGCTGGGGCCCGGTCCTCGACCAGCTGTTCCCGCGCGGGCTGATGCTGATGGATTTCGACCATCACCGGGCAGACCGGCGCGCCCTGTCGATCGCCTTCAAGCCGGAACCGATGCGGCACTATTCCGGGGCGCTCAACCGCGGTATTGCCGAACGGGTCAAAACCTGGGGCGGGTCTCCGATGGAGTTCTACCCGGCGATCAAGAAGCTGACGCTGGACCTGGCTGCGGACAGCTTCATCGGCATTCCCTGGGGCCCGGAAGCGGACAAGATCAACGAAGCCTTTGTCTACATGGTGCAGGCCTCGGTCGCGCCGATCCGCAAGCCGCTGCCCGGCACGCTGATGCGCAAGGGCGTGAAGGGCCGCGAGTTCCTGGTCGACTACTTCACCCGCGAGACCGAACGCCGACGCGCCGAGGGCGGCGGGCAGGACATGTTCAGCCAGTTCGCCACCGCTACCCGTGAAGACGGCACCCTGCTGCCGGTCGACGAGGTGGTCGACCACATGAACTTCCTGATGATGGCAGCGCATGACACCATCACCTCCAGCGCGACCTCGCTGATCTGGCTGCTGGCGAAGAACCCCGAATGGCAGGACAAACTGCGGGCCGAAATCACCGCAGTGACCGGCGGCGGCGGCGATCTGTCTTACGACGACCTCGGCAAGCTCGACCTGGTCGAGATGGCGTTCAAGGAAGCCTTGCGGATGATCCCGCCAGTGCCCTCGATGCCGCGCCGGGCGCTCAAGGCCTTCGAGTTCGGCGGCTATCGCATCCCGGCCGGCACGACGGTGGGGATCAACACGCAGTATGTCCACCACATGGAAGAGCACTGGCCCGAACCGGAAAAGTTCGACCCGATGCGCTTCACCGCCGAACAGGTCCGCGCGCGGCACAAATATGCCTGGGTGCCGTTCGGCGGCGGCGCGCACATGTGCCTCGGCCTCCACTTCGCCTACATGCAGGTGAAGATCCTGCTGGCCCAGGTGCTGACGCGCTATTCCATCGAAATCGAGCCTGGCTATGCGCCGGAATGGAAAGCCTGGCCGATCCCGCAGCCGAAGGACGGGCTGAAGGTGACGTTCAGGCCGCTTTGAGTTCCCGCGCAGGCGGGAACCTCAAGCGAACGTGTTCCGAACCGACTGAGGCCCCCGCCTGCGCGGGGGCGCACTCTCAGAAATCGATCGCGATGCCCTTGTGCTCCCAGTCGCCATAGCGGGTGGGGCTCAGCTCTTCGTCCTGCGCGACCGGCTTGGGAGCAGGCGGCGGGTCGTTGGTCCAGTGGGCAGGCTTGGTGAAGCCTTCCGGGCGGCGGGTGGCGCGTTTGGTCATGGTCATACAGATGCGCCCACTGGCGCTTGCTTTCAAGAACGCCTAACCGCACCCCATGGCACAACCTACCGGCATCCACGCGCGCCGCGCCGCGCTCCGTCTGCTCGACGCTGTCCTGCGCCGGGGCGAGACGCTCGATCAGGCGTTCCAGTCGGCCAGCGGCGACGTGCGGCGGCCGGAAGACAGGGCGCTCGTCCGTGCCATCGCCGGTGAGACGCTGCGCTGGCTGACCGATTTCGACGCCCTGATCGACAGCGCCACCGCCCGCGCCCTGCCGGATGATGCCAAGCCGCGCATGGTGCTGCGCATGATGCTGGCGCAATGGCTGCGGTTCGATACCCCGCCCCATGCGGTGATCGCCACCGGCCTGCCGCTGCTGACCGGCGGCCCACGGCGACTGGCCCACGGCGTCTTCTCCACTCTCGTCAAGCGCGAAGCCACCCTACCCCCGCATCCCACGCTGCCCGATTCCGTGCGCGAACGCTGGGGCGAGTGGGCCGATGCCATCGCGCCCGGCCTCGCCGAGCCGCCGCCGCTTGATCTCGCGCTGCGCGATCCGTCCGAAACGGCGCACTGGGCCAACCAGCTCGCCGCGGACAGCCTCGCCCCCGGCCACCTGCGCCTGCCCCGCGGCGAAGCCGTGGAGAAGCTCGCCGGGTTTGCCGAAGGGGCCTGGTGGGTACAGGACCTCGCGGCCTCCATCCCTGCGCGGCTGCTGGGCGCAGGCGAGGGCCGGCACGTATTGGACCTGTGCGCAGCACCGGGCGGCAAGACCATGCAGCTGGCGGCTGCAGGCTGGAACGTGACTGCACTCGACATGAGCAAGCGGCGGCTTGACCTGCTACGCGATAATCTCAAGCGTACCGGCCTGCAGGCCGCCACCGTGCGCGCCGATGCGCTGGAGTGGGAACCGAAGCACCGCTTTGACGCGATCCTGCTCGATGCGCCCTGCACCGCCACCGGCACCTGCCGCCGCCACCCCGACGTGCTGCACCGGATCGGTGCGCGCCAGATTGCGGAGATGTCGGAACTGCAGGGCGCATTGCTGGAACGGGCCGCAGGATGGCTCAAACCCGGCGGTACGCTGGTCTACGCGGTCTGCTCGCTGGAGCGCGAGGAAGGTGAGGAGGCGGCTGCCGGTGTCAATCTGCCACGACTGCCCATTACGGCCGAAGAACTGCCTTGCGGCCTCATCCCGACGGCCGAAGGCTGGGTTCGCACCCACCCCGGACAGCTTGCGGCGCAAGGCGGGCTCGACGGCTTCCTGGTGGCCCGCTGGCGCATCTGACCCGAACGCAAAATCCGGAAAGGAGCTGGGCCGGACAACCATTCATCGCGGCCTCCGACCGGACGGCCCCCGGATTTTCCCGCAACCTTAAAGCGTTCATCCGCCAGCAAGGCGCCGCTGAACACCCGGCGAGGGAAGTCGTGCGCTCCGCCGCGCGGCTCGACCATTCGAGGAGCAGAGCAAATGACATTGAGGTCCCCGCGTCGCAAGGCGCTCACTGTGCTGGCCGCGCTGGCCGTACCCGCTGCGGTGCCTGGCACCCTGATAGCGCAGGAACAGGCCCCGCCGCAGGACGAAGCCTTCACCACGGTTTACGGTACGCCGCCGGCAGACCTGTCCGCGCTGGACGAAGGCCCCGAAGTGGAAGGCTTCATTGCCGCCCGCAAGGACAACCGGATGCGCGTCACCAATGCAGACGGCACCACCACCGATGTCTTCCTGAGCGAGGCTACCGAAGTGCGCGCGAGCAAGGGATTGTTCGGCCTTGACCGTGACCGGCTTGCCCCTGAGGCGCTGCTCAACGGCCTGCCCGTGACTGTGCGGACCGTGCAATGGGGCAATGGGCTCATCGCCAGCCGTATCGCGCTCAAAACCAAGGACCTGCGCACCGCGACGATGATCCGCACCGGCACCGAACAGGGCTTTGCCGAGCAGACCGCGGCGACCGACGCGCTTCGCAGCCGCGTGGCCGACATTGACCAGTACAACGTCAAGGGCACCACCAACGTCTACTTCGACACGGGCAAGTGGAACATTTCCGGCCAGTCACAGGCCGAACTGTGCGCCACGGCGGCACAGGCCGAAGCGATGGACAACGCGCTGCTGCTGGTGGTCGGCTACACCGATTCGACGGGTGACTATGACTTCAACCAGGAACTGAGCGAGAAGCGCGCCGCACGGGTGGTCAACTACCTGCAGCAGGCCTGCAAGTGGAAGCCTTACCGGATGCTGACGCCCACCGGCATGGCTGAAGCCGATCCTGCGGCGGACAACAGCACCGCTCAGGGCAAGGCGCAGAACCGGCGAGTGGCGGTGAATATCCTCGTCAGCAAGAGCGTCGACGGCCTGTAACAACTGCGAAGGGGCGGCTCATGCGACCCGCCCCTTCCGGTAACCGGGTGCCTCAGGATTTCGCTTTTGCAGCGAAGCTTTTGCGCAGCTTGGCGAGCTTGGGCGGTATGACGGCGAGGCAATAGGGATTGCGCTGGCCTTCACCATCCCAGTATTCCTGGTGATAGTCCTCTGCCGGATACCACTCTGCCGGCCCTTCGATGGTGGTCACGACCTTGCCGCCAAGATCGTCATTGGCGCGGGCAATGGCGGCTTCGGCCTCGGCCTGCTGGGCATCACCGAGCGGAAAGATCGCGCTGCGATACTGGGTGCCGATGTCGTTGCCCTGCCGGTTCAGCTGGGTCGGATCGTGGGTGCCCATGAACACATCGAGCAGGTCGCCGTAGCTGAGCACTTCAGGGTCGAACGTCACGCGGATCGCTTCGGCATGGCCGGTCGTGCCGCTGCACACCTCCTTGTAGGTCGGGCTGGGCTTGCTTCCCCCGATGTAGCCGCTTTCGACTTCACTGACTCCGATCACGTCGCGGAACACCGCCTCGGTGCACCAGAAGCATCCGCCTGCAATGATCGCCTGTTGCTGTTCTGCCATGGGAATTCCTTTCGCGGGTCCATGTAGGGTTCCGTTCGGCGCTTGTCATCGCCGGTTGCATCCTTACAACCGGGCGCAGCGTATTCCCCACAAGACCACCGGAGAGGACACCCCCATGACCAAGACGAACTTCGCCCTGACCAGCGCGCTCGCCGCCGCACTGGCCGCTCTCGCCGCCCCGGCCATGGCCGACAACCACGGCCACCACGCAGGCCATGCGGCGACACACGGTTCTGCACCCGGCAAGGCAATGGACCATTCGAAGCATGATCCCGCCATGTTCATGCAGCACCATGGCGAGGCCCTGTCAGGCGCACTCAACCACCCCAGCCGCGCCGAAGATCGCGCCCGTGACAAGTTCCGCAACCCGGGGGAAGTGCTCGCCTTCTTCCATGTCGCACCGCACATGAAGGTGGGTGAATATGCTCCCGGCGGCGGCTGGTATTCGCGCCTGCTGGGCCACTATCTGGGCGGAGAAGGCCAGCTTGTCGGCATCTATGCCAACCCGCTGACCGCCAGCAGCGACCCGGCCCGTCAGCAGCGCATCCGCGATTCCGCCGCCGGTTTTGCCGCGGAAGTGGCAGGCTATACCGGCCTTCCGGCCGACAAATTCGCGGGCTTGACGCTCGACTCTATCCCGGACGATCAGAAGGGCACGTTCGACCGCATTCTCGTCATCCGCAGCCTGCACGGCATTACCCGCGCCGGCACCGCCGACACCGAAATCCGCGCGATGCGCGAACTGCTCAAGGACGACGGCATGATCGGCGTGGTCCAGCACCGTGCCAAGGCCGATGCGCCATGGTCCTACGCCAACGGCACCCGGGGCTACCTGCGCCAGGCCGACGTGATTGCCTTCATGGAGCTGAACGGCTTCGAGCTGGTCGGATCGAGCGAAGTGAACGCCAACCCGATGGACACCGCCGATCACCCCGAAGGGGTGTGGGAAATGCCCCCCGTCCAGGCCACCAAGCGCGAAGACCTGAAGGACAAGGGCGAAAGCGACCGCATGACGCTGCTGTTCAAGAAGCGTCCCTGAGCACGCACCACGACGTCCTGCGATCGCGGGATTAAGGCGGCATTCAGCGCATACAACTCAATCCCGTGTAATATTGTTACACGGGATTGAGCATGATCTGGACCCACGCGCGCACATTTCTCGCCGGAACCGCGGCGCTTTCGCTGGCAGCTTGTGCCCCGGCCAAGGACGATGCCCGCGGGGTCGATCGCAGCGAAACCCTGCTGTCAGTGAGCGCCAGCGGTCAGGCCGAATCCCGGCCTGACCGCGCGCAGTTTCAGGCGGGCATCGAAACATGGGCCCGCACCGCCAAGGAGGCGAGCCAGGCGAACGGTCGGAAGATCACCGAGATCGTGGCCGCCTTGCGCGAACTTGGCATTGCCGAAGCGGACATCCAGACGCGAGCGGTCAACGTGCAGCGGATCGACTGGGGTGACCGCAAGGGCCAGTTCCAGGCCAGCAACGTGGTCGAAGTTACCATCCGCGATGTGAGCAAGGCGAGCGATGCGGTCCTCGCCGCGACCGAAGCAGGTGCCAACATCATATCAGGCCCAAACCTGTCGATGTCCGATCCCGAGGCGACTGCGAACATCGCTTATGCCAGCGCTTACAAGGCGGCACGCAAGCGGGCGGAAGCCTATGCCGAGGCGGCCGATATGGAGATCGCGCGGGTGCTCTACATCCGCGATGCAGGCGGCAGCCAGGGCCAGACCTGGCTGCGCGGGGCTGATGCCGCTTACGAGTCCGCCGCGATGGCTCCACCTCCGCCTCCGGTCAATGCCGTACCGCGGCCCGAGCAGGGCGGAGCGGGCATGATGGTCGGAAGCACGCGGTCGGATGTTACGATCCAGGTGGACTTCGCCCTGAAGGCTAAATAACGCTACCGGCCATGAGAGAAATCACTGTCGCCGCCCTCCAGCTTGGCCTCGGCTCTGACGACGAGCAGACCAATATCGACGCCGTGTCGGAACTGGTCGAGCAGGCCGCCGCGCGCGGGGCGGACATCATCCTGCCGCCAGAGCTGTTTTCCGGGCCCTATTTCTGCAAGGTGGAGGACGAGACGCTCTTTGCGCTCGCCCGCCCGCTGGCCGAGCACCCGAGCGTCATCGCCATGCGCAAGCTGGCGGCGAAGCTGAAGGTCGCCATCCCGACCAGCTTCTTCGAGCGCGACGGGCACCACTACTATAACACCCTGGCGATGATCGACCCGCGCGGCGAGATCATGGGCACCTATCGCAAGAGCCACATCCCCGACGGGCCGGGGTACGAGGAGAAGTACTATTTCCGCCCCGGCAACGACGGGTTCAAGGTGTGGGATGTTTGCGGAACCCGGATCGGCGTCGGCATCTGCTGGGACCAGTGGTACCCCGAATGCGCCCGGGTGATGGCGCTCATGGGGGCCGAGCTGCTGTTCTACCCCACCGCCATCGGCAGCGAGCCCTATGACGCCGATCTTGACACCAGCCGGATGTGGCGCCGCGCCATGCAAGGGCATGCCGTCAGCAACTGCATGCCGGTGATCGCCGCCAACCGCATCGGCAGCGAGGGCGATTCCCCCGCCGCACAGAGCTTCTACGGCCACAGCTTCATCGCCAACGAATGGGGCGACATGGTGTGCGAATTCGCAAGCGAGGAAAGCGGGGTGCTGGTGGCGACGCTCGACCTCGATCAGGCTGCCATCCACCGCGCCGGGATGGGGTTCTTCCGTGACCGGCGACCGCAGCTCTACGGGCGGATTGCCGAGGACATCTGACGCCGCGCCAGCGCGTGTTCGAACACCTGCTCGAACATCTCGGCCGTCAGCCGCCCGGTCTGCGTGTTGTAGCGGCTGCAGTGATAGGAATCGATCAACCAGCGCCCATCCGGCAGTTCGTGCTGCGCCGCGTGGCCGAACGGATAGGCTGCCTTGCGCAGGCCCTGCGTGGTCAGGAAGCTGTCATGCGCAATCCGCCCGAGCGCCACGTAGACCCGCACCTGCGGCAGTTCCTCCACCTGCCGGGAAAGGAACCGGCGGCAGGTGGCGATTTCGGCTGGCGTCGGCTTGTTCTGCGGCGGCAGGCACTTGACCGAGTTGATGATGATTGCGCCCTGCAGCGAAAACCCGTCATCGACCCGGCTTTCGTATGAGCCGCGGGTGAAGCCGAATTTCGCCAGCGTCGCGAACAGCAGGTCCCCCGCATAGTCACCCGTAAAGGGCCGCCCGGTGCGGTTGGCCCCGTGCTTGCCGGGTGCCAGGCCGACCATGGCCAGCCACCCTGCGGGATCGCCCCAGGCCGGCACCGGCGCATTCCACCAGTCGGGATATTCCTGCTCCAGTTCCCGCCGCAGGGCCACCAGACGCGGGCAGAGCGGGCAATCGTGCGGCGGCTCGCTGTCCGCGAGGGGCATTTGCAAAACCATCGCTCTGGCCTAGTCGGCAGCGATGGCCCCGGCAACCCGCCCCACCCTGAACCGTTACCTGATCGGGCTCGGCTCCAACCGCCCGCACCATCGCCATGGCGGCCCCGTGGAAGTCATCAATGCTGCCAAGGCTAGTCTGGCAGGGCTCGGTCATGTCACCGCCGCAGCGCCAACAGTCGGCAGCGCACCACTCGGCCCGTCACTGCGGCGCTACGCCAACACCGTGGCCGTGCTGGAAACAGAGCTTGCCCCGCCCGCATTGCTGGATCGGCTCAAACAGATCGAGCGCAGCTTCGGTCGGCGGAACGGAGGGCAACGCTGGAGTTCGCGCGTGCTCGATCTCGATATCCTGCTGTGGTCGGGTGGCAGCCATGGTTCACAGGCCCTGACGATCCCCCATCCCCGGCTGCGCGAGCGCCGCTTCGTGCTCGGTCCGGCGCTGGCCGTGGCGAGCGACTGGCGCGATCCGCTCACCGGGCTCTCACTGCGCCAGCTTCACGCCCGCTTGACCCGCCCGCGCCCCCTGCCTAAGGCCGCCCCGTGGTCGGGCCCGTAGCTCAGTAGGTAGAGCAGCTGACTTTTAATCAGCGGGTCACAGGTTCGAATCCTGTCGGGCTCACCACGTTTTCAAAGTCTTAGCACGATGCTTTTTAGGCTGCATTAATCTCAGCAACCATATAGCAACCACGGCGTTGCAAGGGTCACAGTTCAGTGGCTTGGGGTGGTGATCGGATCAGGCAAGGCGTACTCGCGCTTGAGGAGAACAGCCTAGCCGCGTATAAGCGCGGCCACAGCTCGCATTGCTACGCAACCATTCATTCCTGCGCAGTGAGACTCGGTTTGGTCGCTATGGTTGAACCGGCCTAGCTTAACCTCAGGAGCTGGCTGCTGTGAGCGAAAAGCTGTACCCATGCATCGTCTATCACCGAATTCGTGCAACCGCTCCTGAAGCAAGTGGCGCCGCCCTCCGCGCTGCTGAATGCGTGGTAAGGGAGCTTCAGGTTCGCGAGCAATATCGGATCTGCTGGGCGATAGGTGACACCGAATATGCACCACCATTCTCTGGCGGATATGAGATCAGACCAGGCTTCGACAGGGCATATGGGCTCGCGGAGCGACTGGCGGCCAAGCATGGCAGCTGCACCATCTTGGTAAGCAACGCGAGCCCCATAGAAGACGGTGAGCCGTTCGAGCCCAGCGAGGCGCTCGCGGTCCAGCGCCGGATAATCGCTTACTAGCTTGTCGAGCTGGCTTGGAAGACCGCCGCCGCCTGGGCATTTGAAGGCGAGGAACACGTCCAGCACCCGGCGGATCACGTTGGGTATCATGTAGCCGTGGTCGTCGTATGCATCCGGTTCGTTCACGAATCGGAGCACGTGGCTGAAGAGAAAGTGGTATTCAGAATCATACTCACGGAGCAGCCTCGACATCTCGATAATTGTCGAGGAGCGCCGCCGCTGCCCTTCCGGGATAGCGACGTCGATGAAAAGGAATGTCGCTGTCTGCACCTTGCCCTCGGCGGGCCGCACCTTGCCCTTCCACGCTTTCCTAAACTCATTCATGCACTGAAGATTGTGGGTCAGAATGAACACTTGAGCGGCCTTCTCGAGGCGTGTTCGCACGAGTGAGCACGCAAAGTTCAAGGCTTTCGTGTCGAGGCTCGACACGGGATCGTCGACGACCACGATGACGTCTTTGAGCTTCCGGTTGTCAGCCTCGATCGACGACAGGAAGTAGGAGATCGCGATGGCGGTCTTTTCACCTTCGCTGGGGACGCCGGAGATGGGCGTCCCATGCCGTTGCAGCTCGTAGCCCCCGTCGACGGGGTTGATCGTCAGCTCCCCGTGGCCGAGGTAAGCGGCTATCAAATTGTTGATCACTTCGGCGGCCGGGCCGTGCGTTCGTATGCGCTGCCGTAGCTCGCGCGCAGCCTCTCTAAACGCCGTGACGGCGTCTGACTCTCTGTTCAGCGCGGCGGTCGCGTGCTCCAAGTCCTTCGCGGTCTTCGCGTAATCGACACGGCAGTCGGCGATGAAGTGCCGCCGGATCAAGGTCTCAGCCGTGTCCTTGCGCTTCGCGAAGTCGGTTACCGCTTGCGCGGATACAATGTTGTCATGGCGGCCGATGCCTACCCAAGTACGGGCCTCTTCGGCAAATTGCTCCAGGTCTCCGCGATCTGACCGAATGGCCTTCAGGACGATGGTCTTTGATTCATAATCAACAACATAGACGCGCCCCATACCTCCTTGAATTACGCGCTTAACTAGGTACTTTCCCGCAATAAGCTCTCCAGGCTCGTATTCCTTAAGACTCGTCAGCGCCTCTCCAGCTTGGTCATTTACAGTAGCGGGCGCTTTAGCTTTGGGCCGCTCCACTTGGCCGCCATGCTGCTGGCCAATTCCCACATCGGCAAGCATATGCAGGATCTCTTTCCGTTGGGCCGCGTCACGCTTAGTCGCAACCCGCTCAGCGTAGGAACTCCAACCCAGAATCACAGCAAACGCTATTGCTCCGCCCACCAGGGCACCTGGCACTGGGTCACCAAAAAATACGTACCCAAACGTGCCGCCCGCAAAGAATCCCACACCAAGAGCGAGGAGAAAGGTCTGCCTATAGGTCTGCAACCGTCGATCCTTCCCCTGTACTAAAACCCTGGCGCCCTCAGTTTACCTATTTGACGCGCGACCTCGCTGAACAATCTGACCAATAGCATCAGCAGCCTGGAGCGCGGGATCCGCATCTAGGTGCGCATAGCGCAAGGTAGTTTGGGCCTGGGTATGCCCGAGCAGGCGCCCCACGATGGCTAGGCTGACACCTGATCCAAGCGCCAGGCTTGCCGAGGTATGCCGTAGATCATGCACACGGACACCATCCAAGCCGGCCTCTTTACAGATCAGTGCCCATGGCTTGCGAAGATTGTGGATGTGCTTACCAGCCAACCGCCCGGGAAAGATATATGGCTGAAAATGCGACCGAGCATGCTGCTCACGGAGGACTCCCATAGCCGCCTTCGAAAGGTAGATTGTCTTTGCTCCGGTTTTGCTGTCGGGCAACGAGATTATTTGCCGATCCCAGTCGACCCAATCCCACTGTGCGCCGGTCAATTCACCCGACCTAGCGCCAGTTAGCAGAAGGAGCTCAAGGATACTTGCCGCATGGACAGTGATTTTACCTTGGATCAGCAGCTTGGCGGTTGCTTCCTGCACCGAGCTTATCTCGTCCACACTGAGAAACCGCTGCCGCGGACGTTCCTGAAATTTACTGATGTGCCGACAGGGGTTGGTACCCTCTCGCCACTCCCAGGCACCCGCCAGATTCATCAGCTTCGATAACAGCGCAAGGGTACGATTGGCCTGATAAGGAGTGGCCGACAGTTTCTTATGGAAGGCATCAATAGCCCCACGGCCAATCTCTCGAACCGCGTGTTTGCCAAATGCGGGCCCGAGGCGGTCATCCCAGATCGCTCTGTAGTTGCGCTGTGTGGATGCTTTCCGGAGTCCCAAATGGTCCCGCTCATATCGCTGCCATACGTCAGCGAGTGTGGGAAGAGTCGCCGCTTCCCTGCGACCCGCTTGAGGATCACCTCCTTCTGCAATTGACGCAAGAGCACGCTGTGCCAGTGCTCTGGCCTGATCTGCTGTGACCGAACCATGCAGTCCCAGACCAAGCCAACGCTGCCTTCCAGCACGTCCTCCCTGAGTCCGGTATTTGAGAATGTACTTGCGCTTACCGCTGGGTAAGACCTTCACACCGAACCCCGATACCCGGTCGTCCCAGGCGAAGATCGGAGCGCCTTTGGGCAAAGGTAAGGATTCGACAAAGGATTTTGTAATGCGCGGCATGCCCCAGTCTCCGAGCTGCCATACTATGCCGGATCAGCTGATCCGGCAATAAGCTTGGCAACCACATAGCAACCACGCCAGAACGAACAGCGACGTACTTTCGAGGATCCAGCAGTAGAGTGCGTAGAACGTTATCGATTTTGATACAGTCACTTAGAGGGCATCAGCGCAATTTGAAGTAAGTGCACGCACATGCCATGCGTTAAACTTTTAATCAGCGGGTCACAGGTTCGAATCCTGTCGGGCTCACCACCTTTTCAATGGCTTGGTGGATATTCCCATTGCCCCCTGATGCGGCCGGGCCCCAAGGGCATCTCATGAAAGCACAGTGGTAGCCGTGGGGGTGGTGTCAGGCCCCGCTTTCAAGCGGCAGCGTCTGGCGCGAATCCTTGATCAGTGTTGCATCGACCGGCGTCATATCGGGTGGTGGCATGGCTGCGAATGCCGGCGCTCATTCCTCGCCGGCCAGATCCTCGAAGGCGTCTTCCACCTTGGGTTTCGGAGATTTGGCATCCTTGCCTTCAGCCGGTGGCGCCGGTTTGGCTGTGGTGGAAGGCTTGGCCTCTGACTTCCCGGCCGGCCCTCCCTCAGCTTCGCCCGGGTTCTCCTTCTCGTTCTCGTTCTCGCCCTCGGTCTTGCCTTGGACCTCGACTGCCCCAAGCGCCTTCGCTAGGCCGCGCAGCTGCTCGCTCATGACACCGTCGACTGCCTTGGCAATAACCGGCACTTCGTAACGCATCGCACCGCCGACGACGTATTCCCACACGATCCGTGTGCCGCCCTCCGCAGGGGCCAACGCGATGGTCAGCACGCCCTCGGCGGGCTCGCTCTGGAGGGGCCCCAACCCGCCGCGCATCCGCAAGACCCTGCCAGGGTCCGCCTGGACCACGGTCATGTGCTGGGCGCTGCCCCGCCGAATGGTTTCCGGCGCGCCCTCTGGCGGCGGAAGGAGTTCACAGAAACATCCATTAGCCTGCGCGCTGATGTAGAGGTTTTCCGGGTTGCCGGACCAGGTGTGCGCCTTGTTCCACCACCCGGCGGGGGCAATCAGCGTCTGCCACACATCGAAAGGGGTACCCTTCACCACCACGCTGTCACGCGTGGTGAAGCCATCGGGTGCCTGCTGGACCACTTCAGCCATGGCGGGAACGGACAGGACGAGCGCGGCGCAGGTGGCCAGCAGAGTGCGGAAGGTCATGCCGCCCTTGTAACGCCTGCCGCCCGGGCAGCAAGCGTCAGAGAGCTGTCGCTAGCGACACTCAATCGAGGATGGCATCGACGCCCTGCTTCACCGCATCGATGGCTGCCATGCCATCCACCCGCCGAACAATTCCGCGGGCGTCATAAAGCGGCAGGATGGGCGCGGTCTTGGCGCGGTATTCGGCCATGCGGGTGCGGACGGTTTCTTCGTTATCGTCCGGACGGCGCTTGAATTCGTGGCTGCCGCACTTGTCGCAGGTGCCTTCCTGACGCGGCAGCTTGTAGCGGTCATGGTAACCCTCGCCGCAGCGGGCGCAGGTGAAACGGCCAGTGATCCGGTCAACCAGGGCATCCTCGTCCACTTCCAGCTCGATCACGAAGTCGAGCTGGCGGTCGTGACTGGCGAGGATTTCGTCAAGCGCGCGGGCCTGCGCCTCGGTCCGCGGGTAACCGTCAAAGATCGCGCCGGTTTCCGGACCCATGGCGGCCAGTTCGGCGTCAATCAGGGCGGAGACGATCTCGTCTGACACCAGTTCGCCGCGCTCCATCACGGCCTTGGCCCGGAGGCCAACCTCGGTCTCTGCCTTGACCGCAGCGCGCAGCATATCGCCGGTGGAAAGCTGGCGCATGCCGCGCTCCTCGACCAGCATCGCTGACTGCGTGCCCTTGCCTGCACCCGGAGGGCCCAACAGAATGATGTTCATCGCAGTGTCCCCCGTGAACGCGGCGTCTGCCCGGATGACCGGACTAGCGCATCCGCCCCTTGAGCTTCGCCTTCTTGATCAGGTCGCCGTACTGGTGTGCCAGCATGTGTGACTGGATCTGGCTGATGGTGTCGACCGTAACGTTGACCACGATCAGCAGGCTGGTGCCGCCAAGGAACAACGGAATGCCGGTCTGGGCGATCATGTATTCCGGCACCACGCAGACAAGCGTCAGATAGATGGCACCAATCACGGTGATGCGGGTCAGAACGTAATCGAGATAATCGGAAGTGCGTTTGCCCGGACGGATGCCGGGGATGAACCCGCCGTTCTTCTTCAGGTTCTCCGCCGTTTCTTCCGGGTTGAATACCACGGCCGTGTAGAAGAAGCAGAAGAAGATGATGCCGATGGCATAGAGCGTCATATAGATCGGCTGGCCATGGGCGAGGTACTGGTTCAGCCAGACGATCGCGCCGCCGAAGGTCGAGTCCGTGTTGACCGTATTGCCGGCAAACTGACTGATGGTCAGAGGCAGCAGGAGCAGCGAACTGGCGAAGATCGGCGGGATCACGCCAGCCGTGTTGAGCTTGAGCGGCAGATGGCTGCGGTCAGCCTGCATCATGCCCTTTTGCGTCGCGCGCTTCGGATACTGGATCAGCAAGCGCCGCTGGGCACGCTCGAAATAGCTGATCACCAGGATCAGGATCACGATCATGGCGATGAAGCCGATCACGATCGGGGTCCCGATCGAGCCTTCGCTGTAACCGCTGAACATGTTGCCGGTAAAGCTCGGGAACTGGGCGACAATACCCGCCATGATGATCAGCGAAACACCGTTGCCGATCCCCCGGCTGGTGATCTGCTCACCCAGCCAAAGGAGGAACATGGTGCCACCAACCAGGCTGATCACCGCGCCAACACGGAACATGTAGCCCGGCTGGACCACGGCCTGAAGCCCGCTCTGCGCGCCATAGGCCTCAAGGCCCGCAGCGAGGAACCAGCCCTGGATCACGCACAGGAAAACCGTGCCATAGCGGGTGTACTGGTTGAGCTTCTGCCGCCCGGTTGCGCCCTCTTTCTTGAGCGCCGCCAGCGTGGGATGGAGCGCGGCCGCCATCTGCACCACGATCGAGGCAGTAATGTAAGGCATGACGCCGAGCGCGATGAGACTCATCCGCTCAAGGCTGCCGCCCGAGAACATGTTGAACATGTCGAGGATGCCGCCGCGCGCCTGGTCATACAGCGTTTCCAGCACCAGCGGGTTGACCCCGGGGAGCGGAATGAAACTGAGGAAGCGGAAAACGATCAGCGCACCGATGGTGAACCAGATCCGGTTCTTCAACTCGGTGGCTTTGGAGAAGTTGGCGAGGCTCAGATTGCTCGCAACGTTATCGGCGCGTGATGCCATCGGACTATCTTCGATCCTGGTTTTGGCGCCGGAGATCAGGGAACCCCTCCCGGCTCAGGAAGGCTAAATAGGGAGCGGGGGTCCGATTGTCGAACCCCCGTTACCCGTTTTTCCCGATTAGCCGGCCTTCTTGGCCTTGCTGGCCTCGCGATTGGCCTCGCGGCGAGCCGCTTTCTTTTCGTGCTCAGGCGCGCCAAGCTCGATCACTTCGACCGAACCGCCAGCCTTCTCAACAGCGGCCACTGCGCCCTTCGAGGCACCGGCAACGAGGAACTTGACCTTGTCAGTCAGATCACCCTTGGCGAGCAGGCGCACGCCATCCTTGCCACCACGGGCCAGGCCAGCGGCCTTGAGCGCCGCATGGTCGACCACAGCAGTGCCGTCGAGCTTGCCCGCTTCGATGAACTTCTGGACCATGCCCAGGTTCACTTCGGCATAATCCTTACCAAACGGGTTGTTGAAGCCGCGCTTCGGCAGGCGCATGTGGAGCGGCATCTGGCCGCCCTCGAAGCCGTTGACGGCCACGCCGGAACGCGCCTTCTGGCCCTTCTGGCCGCGGCCTGCGGTCTTGCCCTTGCCCGAGCCGATACCACGGCCAACGCGAACGCTGGTCTTGCGGGCACCGGGATTGTCGCGGAGGTCAGTCAGTTTCATGTCGCACTCGCTTTCGCTTTAATTCGCGCTGGAAAGGTGCTCCCCCGAAACCGGGGGAGCGCTTGATTGTCAGTCGATCACCTGGACCAGGTGCGGGACCTTGGCAATGGCGCCGCGGACCTCGGGGGTGTCCTGGCGGACCACCACCTTATGCATCTTGTTCAGGCCGAGCCCGATCAGGATCTGGCGTTGGACGGCCGGGCGGCGGATCGGCGAACCGATCTGCTTGATCGTAATGGTCTTGCTGTCAGCCATCATGCTTACTCCACCAGGGCGGCAGCGTCAGCTTCCGCCTCGGCTGCACTGGCGCCACCGCGACCGAGCAGGTCCGCGATCTTCTTGCCGCGACGCTGCGCAACCGACTTCGGCGAAGTCTGGTTGACGAGCGCGTCGAAGGTGGCGCGGATCATGTTGTAGGGGTTGCTGGTGCCGACCGACTTGGTCACCACGTCTGCCACGCCCAGGCTCTCGAACACGGCGCGCATCGGACCACCGGCGATGATGCCGGTACCCGGAGGAGCCGAACGCACGGTCACCTTGCCTGCACCAAAGCGGCCGTTGCCGTCATGGTGAAGCGTGCGGCCTTCCTTGAGCGGAACGCGGATCATCTTCTTGCGGGCCGCAGCGGTTGCCTTGGTGATCGCTTCAGGCACTTCGCGTGCCTTGCCGTGGCCGAAACCGACCCGACCCGACCCGTCGCCAACCACGACCAGCGCCGCAAAACCGAAGCGCTTGCCGCCCTTGACCGTCTTGGAGACGCGGTTGATGTGGACCAGCTTCTCAATGATGCCGTCGTCTTCTTCCTCACGACCACCACGGCGGTCATCACGGCGACCACCACGACCACGGCCGCGGTCACCACCACCACCACGGTTATCGCCGCCACCGCCGCCACGGCCACGGCCACGGCGGGGTTCCGACGGATCGCCACCGGCAGGCGACTGGCTTTCGCCAGCCTCGCTGGGAGCAAGATTGGCCACCGGCGTCTCACCGGCGTTATCGACCACGGGCGCCTGACCGGCGGTGTTTTCGGTGTTGTTTTCGTCAGCCATCATCAGAACTCCAGCCCGCCTTCGCGGGCGGCGTCGGCCAGCGCCTTGACGCGGCCATGGAACAGGAAGCCGCCGCGATCGAACACGACGGTAGTGACGCCGGCCTGCTTTGCAGCAGCCGCGATGTCCCTGCCCACCTGTGCGGCAGCAGCAACGTTCGCGCCCGAGCTCGCGGCGCCAAGGGTCGAAGCAGCGGCCAGCGTCTTGCCGGCAGCGTCATCGATGACCTGCGCGTAGATGTGCTTGCCGGTGCGATGCACCGACAGGCGCGGCCGACCACCGGCCCGGTTGCGGAGTGCCGTGCGCACGCGGCGACGGCGACGTTCGAAGAGGGAAAGCTTTGCCATCTTACTTCTTCTTCCCTTCCTTGCGGAAGATGTACTCGCCGCGATAGGCAATGCCCTTGCCCTTGTAGGGCTCAGGCTTGCGCCAGCGGCGGATTTCGGCGGCAAACTGGCCAACGGCCTGCTTGTCGATGCCGGAAATCTCCACGGTGGTCTGGTCCGGAGTCTTCACTTCGAGGCCTTCCGGCACATCGAGGTCGACATCATGCGAATAACCGAGCTGCAGCTTCAGGGTCTTGCCCTGCGAGCTTGCACGGTAACCCACACCCTTGATCACCAGCACCTTGGTGAAACCGTCAGTGACGCCTTCGACCAGGTTAGCGACCATGGTGCGCTGCATACCCCAATGGCTGCGGGCAGCCTTGGTGTCGTTCGCCGGTGTGATCGAAATCTGGCCGTCTTCCAGCTTGTACTCGACCAGGTCGGACAGACCGAGGGTCAGCGTGCCCTTGGCACCCTTCACGCTCAGCGTACCGTTTTCGATCGAGGCGGTAACACCGCCCGGGATCGCAACGGGTCTTTTGCCAATGCGGCTCATCAGAACACCTCCGCCAGCACTTCGCCACCGACGTTCTGCGCACGGGCCTCGGCATCCGAGAGCACCCCGCGCGGGGTCGAGACGATGGTGATGCCCAGGCCGTTACGGATCACCGGAAGTTCTTTCGAACCCGAATAGACCCGGCGGCCAGGCTTGGAGACGCGGGCGACATGCTTGATTGCAGGCTCGCCCTCGAAATACTTCAGTTCAATCCGCAGCGCCGGGTGCTTGCCGGTAGCGTCTTCGCTGTAGCCACGGATGTAGCCTTCACGCTGGAGCACTTCGAGCACGTTTGCACGCAGTTTGCTGGCCGGCGAAAGGACGGAGTCCTTCTTCGCCCGCTGGCCGTTGCGGATACGGGTGAGCATATCACCCAGGGGATCGGTCAATGCCATCGTCTAGATCCTCACCAGCTCGACTTGGTCAGGCCGGGAATCAGGCCCTTGTTGCCGAGGTCGCGCAATTCAATGCGGCAAAGGCCGAACTTGCGGTAATAGCCGCGCGGGCGGCCGGTGGTGTTGCAGCGGTTGCGCACGCGGGTCGGATTGCCGTTGCGGGGAATTTCCGCCAGCTTGAGACGCGCGACCAGGCGTTCGCCTTCGTCGAGCGACTCATCATCAGCCACAGCCTTCAGCCTCGCGTATTTCGCGGCATACTTCTTCACGAGCTTCTTGCGACGCTCATTCTTGTTGATCGAACTCAGTTTCGCCATTGGACTTAAGTTCCTCTGCTAGCGGCTCACGCCGCCTCCTTCTCTTCCGACGCTTCCGCCGGGAACGGGAATCCGAACAGGCGCAGCAACTCGCGCGCTTCGTCGTCGGTCTTCGCCGTGGTGGTTACGATGATGTCCATGCCCCGGATCTTCTCGATCCTGTCGTAGGAGATTTCGGGGAAGACGATCTGTTCCTTCAGGCCCATGGCATAGTTGCCACGGCCGTCGAAGCTCTTCGGGTTCAGGCCACGGAAGTCGCGAATGCGGGGCATCGCGACCGTCACCAGACGATCGAGGAACTCATACATGCGTTCACGGCGCAAAGTAACCTTGCATCCGATCGGCATGCCTTCGCGCAGCTTGAACTGGGCGATCGACTTCTTGGCAATCGTGATGACCGGCTTCTGGCCAGCGATCAGCGCCATTTCCTCGGCAGCGGTCTGGACCTTCTTCTTGTCCTGGCTCGCTTCGCCCACGCCCATGTTGAGCGTGATCTTCTCGAGCTTGGGGACTTCAAGCCGGTTCTTGTAGCCGAACTTTTCGGTCATCGCCGGAACAATGACGTCATCGTACCGGCTCCGCATCCGGGCGGTATAGGTGTCAGCCATCGATGGTCTCCCCGGATTTCACGGCCACGCGGACCTTCTTTCCGTCTTTGGTTTCGAACCGCACGCGGGTGGGCTTGCCCGACTTGGGATCGGCCAGCGCAACCTTGCATAGGTGCAGCGGCGCCTCGAACCGGTCGATCCCGCCCTGCGGGTTGGCCTGGCTCGGCTTGCGGTGACGGGCAGCCACGTTGACGCCCTCGACCACAACCTTGCCTTCTTTCGGCATGACCTGGCGAACGGTGCCGGTGCGGCCCTTGTCCTTGCCCGAGAGCACGACGACGCTGTCGCCCTTCTTGATCTTTGCGGCAGCCATCACAGCACCTCCGGCGCAAGCGAGATGATCTTCATGAACCCGCGGCCGCGCAGTTCACGGACCACCGGGCCAAAGATACGGGTGCCGATCGGCTCCTCGTTCTTGTTGACCAGCACGGCAGCGTTGCTGTCGAACCGGATCACGGTCCCGTCAGCCCGGCGCACTTCCTTACGGGTGCGCACGATGACAGCGCGATGGACATCGCCCTTCTTCACCTTCGTGCGCGGCTGGGCTTCCTTGACGGAAACCACGATCACGTCGCCAACGGATGCAGTCCGGCGCTTCGACCCGCCCAGTACCTTGATGCACTGGACGCGCTTTGCGCCGCTGTTGTCCGCGACGTCGAGATTGGATTGCATCTGGATCATCGATCCGTTTCCTTCTCTCTGGCTTGCCGGAACCAGTCCGGCAGTTCCTAATCGCTAAATCAGTTGCCGGCTTCGGCCACGTCGAGATCGGCTTCGACCGCCTGGGTGCCACCGGCGACAACGCGCTCGATGACCTGCCAGGTCTTGGTCTTGGACATCGGCCGGGTCTCTTCAATCCGGACGGTGTCGCCAATCTTGTATTCGTTGGCTTCGTCGTGGGCGTGATACTTCTTCGAGCGGCGGATGATCTTCCCGTAGAGCGGGTGCTTCACCTTCCGTTCGACCAGTACGGTGACGGTCTTTTCGGTCTTGTCGGAGGTGACAGTCCCGATCAGGATACGCTTGGGCATTGTCTGGCTCCTCAGGCCTTGACCGCAGTCGCGGCGCGCTCGGTCTGCAGAGTCTTTATCTGCGCGATCATGCGGCGGACTTCACGGATCCGCGAAGGGGCTTCCAACTGGTTGGTCGCCGCCTGGAAGCGGAGGTTGAACTGTTCACGCTTGAGCTCGGTGAGCTGCGCGTCGAGCTGGTCATCGGACTTCGTGCGAAGGTCCTCGATGGCGGTTTTCATCTTGGCCATGGATCAACCCTCCAGGTGCGAGGTGTCGCCGAGACGGGCAACGACCTTGGTCTTGATCGGAAGCTTCATCGCGGCGCGTTCGAACGCTTCGGCAGCCAGCGGGCCGGCCACGCCGTCGAGTTCGAACAGGATGCGGCCCGGCTTGACCCGTGCAGCCCAGTATTCGACCGAACCCTTGCCCTTGCCCTGACGGACTTCGGCAGGCTTCTTCGACACCGGCACGTCGGGGAACACGCGGATCCACAGGCGCCCCTGGCGCTTGATGTGGCGGGTGATCGCACGACGGGCGGCTTCGATCTGGCGAGCGGTAATCCGCTCCGGCTCGAGCGCCTTGAGGCCGTAGGAGCCGAAGTTCAGGTCGGTGCCACCCTTGGCATCGCCCTTGATCCGGCCCTTGAAAGCCTTGCGAAACTTGGTTTTCTTCGGTTGCAGCATGTTACCTACTCACCTCAACGCGCCGGCCGGACGCCGGAAGTCTGGGCTTCCATCATCAGGCGGTCCTGGGCGGTCGGATCGTGGGCGAGGATCTCGCCCTTGAAGATCCAGCACTTGATGCCGATGATGCCATAGGCAGTCAGTGCCTCGGCCTCGGCGTAATCGACGTTTGCACGCAGCGTGTGCAGCGGAACGCGGCCCTCGCGGTACCATTCGGTCCGGGCGATTTCCGCCCCGCCGAGGCGGCCGCCGCAGGTGATCTTGATCCCTTCCGCACCCAGGCGGAGAGCCGACTGGACAGCGCGCTTCATCGCCCGGCGGAACGCCACGCGGCGAACCAGCTGGTCGGCAATGCCCTGGGCAACGAGCTTGGCATCGATTTCCGGCTTGCGGATTTCCACGATGTTCAGCTTGACGTCGCTGGGCGTGAAGGTCGCCAGCTTCGCCCGCAGCTTCTCGATGTCCGCGCCCTTCTTGCCGATGATCACACCGGGGCGGGCCGCATAGATCGAAACCCTGCACAGCTTGGCCGGACGTTCGATCACCACCTTGGAAATGGCGGCCTGCGGCAGCGTTTCCATGATGAACTTGCGGATCTGGATGTCTTCCTTGAGCAGCTGCGCGTAGTTGCGCCCTTCGGCGTACCAGCGGCTGTCCCAGGTGCGGTTGATCTGCAGGCGCAGACCGATCGGATTGCTCTTCTGACCCATCTTACGCCTCTTCCTGCTCGCGAACAACGATGCGCAGCCGGCTGAACGGCTTGAGAATGCGCGTCGACTTGCCGCGGCCACGGGTGTGGAACCGCTTCATGGTGACCGACTTGCCAACGCTCGCTTCGGCGATGACCAGCGAGTCAACGTCGAGGTTGTGGTTGTTTTCGGCGTTGGCGATGGCCGAAGCCAGCACCTTGCTCGCATCGCGTGCCATGGCCCGCTTGGAGAAGGCGAGGATGTTCAGAGCCTCTTCCGCCTTCTTGCCGCGGATCAGGGCCGCCACGAGGTTCAACTTCTGCGCCGAACCACGGATCGTGGTGCCGACGGCCAGCGCCTCGTTATCCGCAACGCGGCGGGGGGCTTTCTGCTTGCTCATCAGCGCTTACCCTTCTTGTCGGCAGCGTGGCCCGGGAAGGTACGCGTAGGTGCGAACTCGCCGAGCTTGTGGCCGACCATTTCTTCCGAAACGGATACGGGGATGAACTTGTGGCCATTGTAGACGTTGAACGTCAGGCCGACGAACTGGGGCAGGATGGTGCTGCGCCGCGACCAGGTCTTGATCGGTGCGCGGGTGCCCTTGTCCTGTGCGTCTTCGGCCTTCTTCAGAAGGCTGAGTTCGACGAACGGACCTTTCCAGACGGAACGTGCCATGTCCGGTTACCTCTTCTTCTTCGCGTGGCGCGAGCGGATGATCATCTTGTCGGTCGACTTGTTGTGCCGCGTGCGTGCGCCCTTGGTCGGCTTGCCCCAAGGGGTAACCGGGTGACGGCCGCCCGAGGTCCGGCCTTCACCACCGCCGTGCGGGTGGTCGACCGGGTTCTTGGCAACACCGCGGGTCAGCGGCTTGACGCCCATCCAGCGCTTGCGGCCGGCCTTGGCGAAGTTCTGGTTCTGGTTGTCAGGGTTCGAAACCGCGCCAACCGTGCCCATGCAATCGCCGCGCAGGTAACGCTGCTCGCCCGAGTTGAGGCGGACAATCACGAGACCGCGATCACGGCCAACAACCTGGACATACGTCCCGGCCGAGCGGGAAATCTGCCCGCCCTTGCCCGGCTTCATCTCGACGTTGTGGCAGATCGTGCCGACCGGCATCTGGCCCAGCAACATGGCGTTGCCCGGCTTGGTGTCGGTCTTCTCGCCTGCCACAACCTTGTCGCCCACAGCGAGACGCTGCGGTGCAAGGATGTAGTTGAGCTCACCGTCTTCGTACTTGAGCAGGGCGATGAAAGCGGTCCGGTTGGGATCGTACTCGATCCGCTCGACGGTTGCTTCCATGTCCCACTTGCGACGCTTGAAGTCGATGAAGCGGTACTTCTGCTTGTGGCCACCGGCCATGCCGCGCGAAGTGACGTGGCCCTTGTTGTTGCGGCCGCCCGTCTTGCGCTTGCCCTCGGTCAGCGACTTGACCGGCTTGCCCTTGTAGAGCCCAGACTTGTCGACGAGAATGAGGCCACGGCGCGCGGGGCTCGTCGGGTTATAGTTCTTCAGTGCCATGGGATCAGCTCACACCTTCGGTGATGTCGATCGGGTCCTGGCCATCGACCAGGGTGACGACTGCTTTCTTCACGTCGCTGCGGCGGTAGGGCTTGCCCTTCCAGCGCTTCGTCTTGCCCTTGGAAACCAGGGTGTTGACGCTCTTGACCTTGCGGTTGAACAGCGCCTCGACCGCTTCCTTGATCTGCGGCTTGGTCGCATCGCCAGCCACCTTGAACACGGTCGCGTTGTTTTCCGCGAGCAGCGTGGACTTCTCGGTGATGTGCGGCGCGAGGATCACGTCATAGTGACGCGCGTCGATTTCTTTCGCCTTAGCCATTGAAACGGGCCTCCAGCTTTTCGACCGCAGCCTTGGTCAGGACCAGCGTGTCGTGCTTCAGGATGTCGTACACATTGGCACCGACGGCGGGGAGCACGTTGACGCCCGGCAGGTTGCCGGCAGCGCGGGCGAAGCCCTCGTTCACCGACTCACCGTCGATCACCAGCACCTTGCCGCTCCAGCCGTTCTTGCCGAAGGTTTCGGCCAGAGCCTTGGTCTTCGCATCGGCCAGGTCGAGGCTGTCGACGACAATCAGGCCGTCCTTTGCCTTGCTCGACAGGGCCATCCGCAGCCCGAGGGCGCGCACCTTCTTGTTGAGCGACTGGTTGAAATCACGCTTGCGCGCACCGTGGGCCTTACCACCGCCGATGAAGATCGGGGCAGAACGGTCACCGTGACGGGCAGTACCGCCGCCCTTCTGGCGGCCGAACTTCTTGCCGGTACGGGCCACGTCGGCACGCTCACGCGTGGGACGGGCAGTGGCGCGGCGGTTTTCCAGCTGCCAGGTGACAACGCGGTGGAGGATGTCGGCGCGGGGTTCAACCCCGAACACGTCATCGTTCAGCTCGATGTCGCCCGACGCTTTACCGTCGATCTTCTGGACCTTCACCTTCACGGATCAGCCCTCCTTGTTTTCGTCGGTCGAAGGCGCTTCGCCTTCGGCAACGGTGGTTTCTTCAGCGGCCGCATCTGCCACTTCGACCTGGTCGGCGAGCTTGGGCTCGTCAGCTTCGGGACGCGGGGCATTGCGGTCGATCACGACGCCGGGGAACGGCACGGTGTCGGGCAGCGCAATCTTGACCGCGTCACGGACCAGCATCCAGCTGTTCTTCGCACCGGGGACAGAGCCCTTGACGAAGATCAGACCGCGATCGGCGTCAGTGCGCACGACTTCGAGGTTCTGCTGGGTGCGCTGGCGGTCACCCATGTGACCAGCCATCTTCTTGCCCTTGAACACGCGACCCGGATCCTGGCGGTTGCCGGTCGAACCGTGCGAACGGTGGCTGAGCGACACGCCGTGCGTTGCACGAAGACCGCCGAAACCCCAGCGCTTCATGGCACCGGCAAAGCCCTTGCCCTGCGTGTGCCCGGTGATGTCGACCTTCTGGCCGGCCACGAAGTGATCCGCGCTGATCGTCGAACCGACCGGCAGCAGCGCATCTTCGCTCTCAAGCCGGAACTCGGCAACCTTCTGCTTCAGGCCGACTTCGGCCTTGGCAAAATGCTCGCGCTGCGGCTTGTTGACATTCTTCTGCTTGGCTTCACCCGAACCGACCTGCAGCGCGACGTAGCCGTCACGGTCTGCGGTGCGGTGGGAAACAACCTGGCATTCTTCCAGGGCCAGGACGGTCACGGGAACGTGACGTCCATCCTCCTGGAACAGGCGGGTCATCCCGACTTTCTTTGCGATAACGCCGGTGCGCATCGTCATACTCCTAACAGAGGCACACGAGGCCCATCCCCGCGTGCGTGATGGGCCCCGCCAAGGCGGCGGAACCCGGTTTTCAGCCCGATTGTGTGAAACTGCGCCCCGTCCGGGCTGAGTGCCTCCAGGTGGAGGCGAGACGGGGGACGCAGCCCGGATAAATCCGGCGGTATCCACCTATTTCGTCATCCCGGCCGAAGCCGGGAGCGTGGACCGCCCAACGGGCAGCCTCGAAAAAGACCTGACCGATTAACGTCCAGTCAGGAGGACGGAGAACCCGGCCTTAACCGGGACGTCGAGATCAAGCCAGCTTGATCTCGACGTTAACGCCAGCAGCCAAATCGAGCTTCATCAGCGCGTCGACGGTCTGGGCGTTGGGCTGCACGATGTCGAGCAACCGCTTGTAGGTGCGCACCTCAAACTGCTCCCGCGACTTCTTGTCGATGTGCGGACCGCGGTTCACGGTGAACTTCTCGATCCTCGTCGGCATCGGAATGGGGCCACGGATCAGCGCGCCGGTGCGGCGAGCTGTGTCAGCGATCTCGCCAGTGGCCTGGTCGAGAACGCGGTGGTCGAACGCCTTGAGGCGAATGCGAATATTCTGGGCTTCCATGTCCGTGTACCGATGAGAAAGAGCAAACACAAAAAACCAGCCGCCCCGCCCCCTCCCGTCTCCGAGGGAGAGCGGGGCTGCTGACCGAATTTTTTCCGAAGCTGGTCCGGCAATGAGGGGACGAATCCCCTCGCTTGCGCGGGCCTATATTACTTCGTGATCTTGCTGACAACCCCAGAACCGACGGTCCGGCCACCTTCGCGGATTGCGAAGCGGAGACCCTCGTCCATGGCGATCGGCGCGATCAGCTTGACCGAGATGGTCACGTTGTCGCCCGGCATGACCATTTCAGTGCCCTCGGGGAGGATCACTTCACCGGTCACGTCGGTGGTGCGGAAGTAGAACTGCGGGCGGTAGTTGGCGAAGAACGGCGTGTGACGGCCACCTTCGTCCTTCGACAGCACGTAGACTTCTGCGCTGAACTCGGTGTGCGGGCTGACCGAGCCGGGCTTGCACAGCACCTGGCCGCGCTCGACTTCTTCACGGCCAACGCCGCGGATCAGGGCACCGACGTTGTCGCCGGCTTCACCGCGATCGAGCAGCTTGCGGAACATTTCGACGCCGGTCACGGTCGTCTTCTTGGTGTCCTTGATGCCGACGATTTCGACTTCGTCACCAACGTTCACGATGCCGGTTTCGATACGGCCGGTCACCACGGTGCCGCGACCCGAAATCGAGAACACGTCTTCGATCGGCATCAGGAAGGGCTTGTCGACCGGACGGTCGGGCTGCGGAATGAATTCGTCCACAGCCTTGATCAGGGCGATGACCGAATCCTTGCCGATGGCGTCGTCACGACCTTCGAGAGCGGCCAGAGCCGAACCCTTGATGATCGGAATATCGTCACCCGGGAAGTCATAGGCGCTCAGCAGTTCGCGCACTTCCAGTTCGACCAGCTCGAGAATTTCCTCGTCGTCGACCTGGTCAACCTTGTTCATGTACACGACCAGCGCGGGCACGCCGACCTGGCGGGCCAGCAGGATGTGCTCGCGGGTCTGCGGCATCGGGCCGTCAGCAGCGTTCACCACCAGGATCGCGCCGTCCATCTGCGCAGCACCGGTGATCATGTTCTTCACGTAGTCGGCGTGACCCGGGCAGTCGACGTGCGCGTAGTGGCGGGCGTCCGACTCATACTCGACGTGTGCGGTCGAGATGGTGATGCCGCGCTCGCGCTCTTCCGGAGCCTTGTCGATGTTGGCGAAGTCCACGGCGGTACCGCCGTAGGTTTCTGCCATGACCTTGGTGATGGCGGCTGTCAGCGTGGTCTTGCCGTGGTCGACGTGCCCGATGGTGCCGATGTTGCAGTGCGGCTTGTTCCGCTCAAATTTTGCCTTTGCCATGTTACTCGTAACCTCTGTCTGACTGATGGGATTTCAGGGGAACAGGACGGCACCCGCTGAATCAGGCGCCGCCCCTAGACGTATAGCCTGCCTTAGGCAAGCTTCTCCTTGACCTCGGCCGCCACATTGGCCGGAACTTCGTCATAGTGGCTGAACTGCATCGAGTACTGGGCGCGGCCCTGGGTAAACGAGCGCAGTTCGTTGACGTAGCCGAACATGTTGGCGAGCGGCACCATGGCCTCGACCGCCTGGGCATTGCCCCGGCTGTCGGTGCCCTGGATCTGGCCACGCCGGCTGTTGAGGTCACCGATGACGTCCCCGAGGTAATCATCGGGGGTGACAACTTCGACCTTCATGATCGGCTCGAGCAGCTTGATGCCGGCCTTCTGGGCCACTTCACGCATGGCACCCCGGCCGGCAATTTCGAACGCGATCGCGCTCGAGTCGACGTCGTGGTAGGCACCGTCATACAGCGTTACGGTGAAGTCGATGATCGGGAAGCCGATGAGGTGGCCGCTTTCGGCCTGCTCGCGGAAACCCTTTTCGATCGCCGGGATATATTCCTTCGGAATGTTCCCGCCCTTGATCTCGTCCTGGAAGACGAAGCCCTGGCCACGTTCGCCCGGCTCGATCTTGACCTTGACCCGGCCGAACTGACCCGAGCCACCCGACTGCTTCTTGTGGGTGTAGTCGACATCGACCGGCTTGCCGAGATATTCGCGGTAAGCCACCTGCGGCGCGCCGACGTTGGCCTCGACCTTGAATTCGCGGCGCATGCGATCGACGATGATGTCGAGGTGAAGCTCGCCCATCCCCTTGATGATCGTCTGGCCCGATTCGTGGTCAGTCGACACGCGGAAGCTCGGATCCTCGGCAGACAGGCGATTGAGCGCGACGCCCATCTTTTCCTGGTCAGCCTTGGTCTTCGGTTCCACCGACAGTTCGATCACCGGCTCGGGGAACTCCATCCGCTCGAGCACGATCGGATGCTTGTCCGAGCAGAGCGTGTCGCCGGTGGTGGTTTCCTTCATGCCGGCCAGCGCGATGATGTCGCCGGCAAATGCCTCGTCCACGTCCTTGCGGTCGTTGGCGTGCATTTCGAGCATGCGGCCGACCTTCTCCTTCTTGTCCTTCACCGAGTTCAGGTAGGTGCCCTTGTTCAGGGTCCCCGAATAGATGCGGATGAAGGTGAGCGAGCCCACGAACGGATCGTTCATGACCTTGAAGGCGAGCGCGCTGAACGGCGCGTCGTCGGTTGCCGGGCGGCTGTCCGGCTCGTCGCTGTCCATCTTGACGCCCTGGACGTCAGGAATGTCGAGCGGCGAAGGCAGGTAGTCGACCACGGCGTCAAGCAGGGGCTGCACGCCCTTGTTCTTGAACGCCGAACCGCAGCACACCGGCACGAACGACTGGTTGAGCGTGCCCTTGCGGATCAGCGCCTTCAGCGTCGCCACGTCGGGCTCGTTGCCTTCGAGATAGGCTTCCATCGCGTCATCGTCCTGCTCGACGGCAAGCTCGATCAGCTCGCTGCGATAGATCGCGGCTTCGTCGGCGAGGTCAGCCGGGATCTCTTCGTAGAAGAATTCGGCGCCGAGGCTCTCGTCCTTCCAGATGATCGCGCGGTTTTCGACCAGGTCGACCAGGCCCTTCAGATCCGCTTCAAGGCCGATCGGGATGTAGAGCACGGCCGGCTTGGCGCCGAGGCGTTCGATAATCGACTGGACGCAGTACTTGAAATTGGCGCCGGTGCGGTCGAGTTTGTTGATGAAGCACATCCTGGGCACGCCGTACTTGTCGGCCTGGCGCCACACGGTTTCGGACTGGGGTTCGACCCCGGCCACGCCGTCAAAACAGGCGACCGCGCCGTCGAGCACGCGCAGCGAGCGTTCGACTTCAATGGTGAAGTCGACGTGCCCGGGGGTGTCGATGATGTTGATCCGGTGGTCGTTCCAGAAACAGGTGGTCGCGGCCGAGGTGATCGTGATCCCGCGCTCCTGCTCCTGCTCCATCCAGTCCATGGTCGCGGCGCCGTCATGGACTTCGCCGATCTTGTAGGACTTGCCGGTGTAATAGAGAATACGCTCGGTCGTGGTGGTCTTGCCGGCATCGATGTGGGCCATGATGCCGATGTTGCGATAGCGCTCCAGCGGGTATGCGCGGGCCATGGGAAATTCCTCGTCAGGTCGGGGGTAGCGGATGCTGCCCCCCATATGGGAACGATTGTGACCGCTTGAAGACCGGAGCACCGCCCCGGCCCTGCAAGACAGCCGTGCGCCCTACCAGCGGTAGTGCGAGAACGCGCGGTTGGCGTCGGCCATGCGGTGGGTATCTTCCCGCTTCTTGACCGCGTTGCCGCGATTGTTGGCCGCATCCATCAGCTCGCCCGAGAGGCGCGCCGACATGGTGGTTTCGGCCCGGCCGCGCGCGGCAGTGATCAGCCAGCGGATGGCCAGCGCCTGGGCACGCTCGGGGCGGACCTCGACCGGCACCTGGTAGGTGGCACCACCCACGCGGCGGCTGCGGACCTCGACCTGCGGCTTCACGTTGTTCAGCGCATCGTGGAACAGCTGGATCGGATCGGCCTTGGCCTTGGTCTCGACCGTTTCGAGCGCGCCATAGACGATGCGCTCGGCAGTGGACTTCTTCCCGTCGAGCATGAGGTTGTTCATGAACTTCGACAGGGTCTGATCACCAAACTTGGGATCGGGCAGGATGACCCGCTTTTCGGGACGACGACGACGTGACATATTCTTAACTCCTTCGGAGTGGCCATCCACCTCCGTGGATGTCCTGCGGCTCCGGCCCGCTCCCCCTCCCGGCCACCCAAAGACTACCCTGTAGGAAGCCGGGAGGTGGATCGGGCCGGAGCCGGGCTAGCGCCGAGCTAATCCCTTACTTCGGACGCTTGGCGCCGTACTTCGAGCGGCTCTTGCGGCGGTCCTTCACACCCTGCGTATCGAGCACGCCGCGCAGGACGTGGTACCGCACGCCGGGAAGGTCGCGCACACGCCCGCCGCGGATCAGCACGACGCTGTGTTCCTGCAGGTTGTGGCCTTCGCCGGGGATGTAGCTGATGACCTCGCGCTGGTTGGTCAGGCGCACCTTGGCCACCTTGCGCAGCGCCGAGTTCGGCTTCTTCGGGGTCGTCGTGTAGACGCGGGTGCAGACACCGCGCTTCTGCGGGTTCTGTTCCATCGCAGGGACCTTGCTCTTGGCCTTCTGCGGAACGCGGCCCTTGCGGACCAGCTGGTTGATCGTCGGCATGAGTTCTCTCTTCACCGTGTGGAGGTGACACAATGTCGGATGGAGAGGATCGGGAGCCGCCCTTGGTGAGTCCCCGCGAAGGCGGGGACCGCAGTCGGCAAGCACGGTGCCTGCCTCCCGAGACCTCCGCCTGCGCGGAGGATCACGTAAAGCGAGCCTGAAACACTCCACCCGGCACGGACACCGGGTTACTTTGACGGCTGCCCCGGATCGGCTGCCCCTGCCCGTGATCCCCCGCGACAGCGGGGGCCCCAGGCCGGATGGCACCAGATCCCCAATAGAAAAGAGCCACGCCGCACCCGCTTCACGCTTCGGCGACTGGCCCCCGGGACTGACCGGCAATGTTCAGCTCTATCTGACCGGCATGGAACCCGCAGGGCGAATCCAACACCGGATGGCGGCGCGCTTAGGCGGGTTTGGGGGTGGGGTCAAGGGTGGGGGACCTGATACGCAAAACAGAGCACCTTGCCTCAGAGCCGCGCCCGAGTTCACAGGATTACAGAATCTCGCAAGACTTTACGCAAATCAGCCATCGACGTTTCTTCAGCCAAGGCGCTCTGCTCAACTGCGACCTTTTTGGCCAATTCATCCACGTCAAACGACAAGGCCTGAACGGCTTTAAACTTCGCCTCTGAATCAAGCACATGCCTTGATCCGTCAGGGGTGTAAAGAGACATTGCCTCTATGCGATGCCCATAAACCCAGTCGAGAAATCTTTGAACTTCAGCTAGGACAGCGAGCTCATAAAATCTTCCAGCAGACAGCGATCTTTTGTCCGCGTGGTACAGTAGCGCCGCCAGATCGAAACTAGATATCCCTTTGACATCCTCCCGATCCGAATCAGCCTTGACGTTCTTTATCAATCGAATTGCCTTCTTAAGACAACCGCCCGCCTCGATGTCAGCATCTTCGACGAGCTTTATGTGCATGAATGGCTGATTATCGATGGTCATCGGCACGTTTTTGTCAGCGATCACAACCGCGCGAAAGCATTCTGCAGCCGTGCTCTGAAACTGGCTAGTGTTATACCATATTGACGGAACCACATCGACCGGTCTCGGCAATGACCCTCCTTTCATAGAAATTGCCTTACCCCCGCTACAATCGACTTTGACTGCGGGATAAGCATCCTTCAAAATACGCTCGGAGTCCGCTCGCAAAGCGAGAATGACGCCAAGGCGATTTAGCGTAGATGGCGAATACGTGTGCGCTAAGCACCCTTTCGCATCATAGATAAAAAACGACTGGTCGATCACCAACAGATCAACGTCACTTACGCCTCTTATATGGACATTGAGAGGCACAGATCCTTGCAAACGGAATTCAGTTATTTGCGTTAGCTTTGAATTGAGCTGTTTTCCCACCCGCTCAGCCGTCTCGACCGTAATCGCAGTGTACTCACTGCCGACAGACTGCATGGCCCCAAGCGCATACCGCGTATACTTATTCCCGCTTTGGCGCGTCTCCCAACCCTCGTTCAAGATACTCTTAGCAAGCACATTCTCTTGATCGGAAAAAGATAAGTCGCCCAAGCGGTCAATCCCCTTACGACGCATCCGGAGACTATTAAGCCGCTCGTCAATCGTGAAAGCCATGATTTATTTCCTGCTCCAAATCATCCGACCGAAAGTTGTTCTTCCTCGGCCCGTAAAGTATATTCCATCTCCACTCTGAAGATCATGGGCAATCAACAAATCGACGCAACCATGATGGGCGTTAAGCCCTTCTTCAAATTCTCTCGGGTCATTCTTATAGTGATAAAGGAGACGAAATGTCCCAACACCTTCAGAAATCAATGCGGCCGATACGCTCTCTGAACGAGATTTACTTGTTTCCATTACGATGCAAAGCTTGTCCCAGTTCTGTGATATGACAACGCTTGCTTCCCAGCCTACCCCCTCCTCGTTGAAAGAGGACTCACCGATGCATTGCCAACAACCTTCCAAGTTAGGCACTTTCATCAGGCGTGATATTGGACCCCATTTCCAGATAAAGCGGCTAAAAAGCAGGTAAAGCGCACCATAGACCGCGCTCGCGCCTGCTAGCGAGAACAGCGATGGCGGAAGGTTCGCAGAGACACCAAACTTCTCAGCAACGTCAACCAACGATAGCAAAACGAAAACCAAGACTGCAGACACGCTAGCGGCCGCCACAGCGACCCACCGACCAATCGTTGCACGATTTACGCCTCCAACTAATGCATATTCGTGATCGTTACCCATGCCGAATCCACCTCGCTCCAAGGAACACATTGGCAACCCCCCTCCGGAACGCAAGGTATGTGGATAACTATTCTTTATGGCGGGAGAGTTGAGGCATCCCAGAGTAGTCTCAGTCGCTCAAGAATTCCAAACAATTGTGACTATCTCTCGTCATCGCATACCAGCTTGGTTGACGACTGCCCCCTCTCCGTCATTGCGAGCGAAGCGCGGCAATCCAGAGTGCATCGCGGGATGCTCTGGATTGCAGCGTCGCCTGCGGCTCCTCGCAACGACGGCGGGGTGTTGCGGGACGGATTGCCGCTTTTCTGCGTGCATTCCGGTCACAGCACATCTGCCCACCCTGGAACCCCACCCCCACCCTCGTCCGTTGCACGGGGTATGCCCTACGCCGCCCCCGCCCCTGACCCCGCAGCCGAACCCTCGCTCTACCTGATCTGGCACGATCCCGGGGCCGCGCCCGCCCGGCCGCTCGACCTGCACGGGGACGGCTATCCACTGGCCGGGGGGTTGTGGCTGGTGCGCTCCGCCCTCACCCGCTCCCGGCTCTATCACCGGATCAAGTGGCAATTGCCCGAAGGCACCCCGCTCGCCTGCGCCCCGCTGGCCGACGAGCCGGACGGCTGGCCCAAGTTCAGGGGCATGGAACCCGGCGCGCTCGCCTGGTTGCGGGGGAGGTAGGGGGAGGTTGGATTGCCCTCTCCCCGTGCGGGGAGAGGATAGCGCAGCTTGCCGCGCACGCGGCTAGCGGAGCTTGGAGAGGGGCGCACGGCGTTGCGCTTTGGCACAGCCGCCGAACCCCCACCCCCGGCCCCTCCCCACGGGGAGGGGGGAAAAGCATTTTCCTACTCGCCGCGAGTGTGCCTAATGGGGGCGGTCATGAGCGACCGATCACCCACCACGCCCCCTCCCCTCACCCCCACCCGCGCCGTGCCGCGGCAGGCGACTTCGGCCGCGGCGCACGTCGGGCCGGAGCCGGAGGCGGACGATCCGCTGCTCGCCTTTGCCCCCTACCTCCACGCCGCGCCGCGCCGCAATTCGATCACCCCGGCGGTGCAGCGCCGGTTCGTTGCCGCGCTGGCCGCCACGGGAATCGTCTCGGCGGCGGCGCGCAGCGTGGGGCGCAGCCTCGAGGCGCTCTACAAGCTGCGCCATCGCCCCGGGGCGGAGGGCTTTGCCGCCGCCTGGGACGCGGCGCTGGAGCGAGGGAGCCAGCGGCTGGAGGACATGGCGTTCGAGCGCGCGCTGCTGGGCACCCGCACCCCGATCGTCTCCGGCGGGCAGCTGGTCGACTGGTGGGACAAGCCCGACAACGCGCTGCTGCGCTTCCTGCTGCGCCACCGCCTGCCCGCCCGCTACTCCGCCGAGGCGGTGCAGCCCGGCCACCCGCTCTACGAGGCGATCAAGGCGCGGGTGCTGGCCGAACAGGCCGCCGCGCCCGCAGAGGAGGACGAGCAGGCGGTGCTCGATTCGATCGACGCGCTGATCGACGAAATGCGCGCGCGGAGCCTCGGGCTGGGATGAGCGGGAACCGGGGCGCGGGGCGGTGCGTTGCGCAGCCGTGGACACTGCGCCCTTTCCCCTGCCTGACACGATCCGCACCCGGCTGGCCGATGGCAGCCCGGTGTGCATCCGCCGCATCCGCCCGGCCGACGAGGCGCTGATGCGCGCCGGGATCGAGCGGCTCTCGCCCCGCTCGCGCTACCTGCGGTTCTTCAGCGGCGGGAAGCTGCCGCCCGACTGGGTGATCGACCGCCTGCTCGACGTCGACGGGCACCGCCACCTCGCCTGGGGGGCGCTCGAATGTGGCGGTTCTGGTGAAGCGGAGGGAGAGGCGATCGGCGCGGTCCATGCTTTCCGCACCGAAGCCGAGCCGGAGTGCGCCGAGTTCTCGGTCGCGGTGCTCGATGCCTGGCACGGGCGCGGGCTCGGGCGGCTGCTCACCGCGACGATCCTGTGCGAGGCGCACGAACAGGGCATCCGCGCCTTCCACGTCGATACCCTGACCGAGAACGCCGGCGCGATCGAGTTCGTCACCAGCCTGGGCGCGCGCGGCAGCGGGGCGGACGGGATCACCCGCTCGTTCCGGCTCGATGTGGGCGGCGCGCTGGCGATCCTGCGCCGCGCCTGCGACCCGCCCGGCCTGCGCGCGATCTTCGGCGAGGACTGCGGCTAGCGCAGCACCGCGAGGCGGAACACATTACGCGCTGAGGAACGCGACCAGCGCCTTGACCTTCTTCTGGCGCCACTGCGGCAGGGGGGCGACCAGCCAGTAGGCGCGGCGGCCCTCGTCCGGCCCCTCCAGCACGGTGAGCTTGCCGGCGGTGACCGATTCCTCGACCAGCAGCCACGGCAGGATCGCCTTGCCCAGCCCGGCGGCGGCGCTGCTGAGCGCCTGCCCCGCATTGCCGACCTCGATGCAGGCCTGCGCCCCTTCGGGCAGCGGCGCGCCGGGCCAGTCGATCCAGGTATTGAGCGCACCCTCGCTCGCTTGCGGAGCGGCGACGACCACGCGGCGCGCCGGGGCCAGTTCGACCCCCTCCAGCTCGCCCGGCCCGTCAACCAGCCGCACCGCGAGGTCCAGGTTGGCCTCGGTAAAGTCGGCGTGCTCGTTCTCGACCAGGCGGTAACGCACGTCCGGATGGGCGAGGCGGTAGGCGGCGAGGCGCGGGGCCAGCCACTGGGCGTAGAATTCGCGCGGAGCGGCAATGGTGTAGCGGTCGCTCGCCTGCCCGGCCTGCATCGCCTGGACGCTTTCCTCGAACTTGAGGAACCCCTCGCGCAGCGCATCGAGCCCGGCGCGGCCTTCGTCGGTCAGCTCCAGCCCCTTGCTGGTGCGGCGGAACAGCACCGTGCCGAGATGGTCCTCCAGCGCGCGGATCTGCTGCCCGACCGCCGCCGGGGTCACCGCCAGCTCGTCCGCCGCGCGGGTGAAGCTGAGATGGCGCGCGGCAGCGTCATAGACGCGCAGGGCGTTGAGGGGCAGGTGCGTGCGCTTCATGGCGGAAGGGCTGTTACTGCGCTTCGGCCGGCGCCGCCAGCGGGAAGAACGGGATCCGCACCTCGATCGGCAGGCCGTTGGCGCGGTGGAACGTGTAGAACCCCTCCATCGAGCCGTGCGGAGTGGTCAGCGGGCAGCCGGAGACATAGTCATGGCTCTGCCCCGGGGCGAGCATCGGCTGCTCGCCCACCACGCCCTCGCCATCGACCAGGTTGACCATCCCGCGCCCGTCGGTGATCCGCCAGTGTCGGGTGAGCAGCTGGACCGGCTCGTCCCCGCCGTTCTCGATCCGGATGTGATAGACCCAGAACCAGCGCCCCGAATCCGGCTGCGACTGCTCGGGCAGGAAGTTGACCGCAACGCGGACGGTAATGCCGTGGGTCGTGGCGGCGTGCTGGAACAACTGCTTCATGGCCCTGCCAAGGTAGCGAGGCGAAGGCGCGGGTGCAATCGTGCGCGTAGGCTTATCGGCGGCTGAGTTCTTCCTCCACCTGCCCCAGCCGTTCCTTGCCGAAGAACATCTCAGCTCCGACGAAGAATGTCGGGATGCCGAACGCCCCCCGGTCCACCGCCGCTTGCGTGCTGTCCATCAGCGCCTGCTTGATGGCAGCGTCCTGTGTGGCTGCGAAAAGCGCCTGGCCGTCAAAACCGGCCCCGGCCAGCACCGCGCCGATCGCCTGGGGATCGTCCACCGGCACGCCCTGTTCCCACAAGGCGGGGAGCAGGGCATCGACCAGACGGATGCGGTCATCGCCCTCCACTGCCAGCAGCATCCGCTGCAGCGTGACCGAATTGAACGGAAACTGCGGATGGAGGCGGTATTTGTCGAACCCGTGCTTGGCGATGAAGCGCTCCATTTCCAGCATCCCGTATGCGACCTTGCCCTTGACCTCCGCGTCACGGACCATTGGCGGAGCGTTTCCGGTCAGCCGGTGCATCCCGCCCAGGAACACCGGTGTCACCTCCAGCGCGGCCCCGGTACGCGCCACCAGCTCCTTCAGGGGATACCAGGCGAGGTAGGCATTGGGGCTGACGAAATCGAACAGGAACTCGACAGTACGGGGCGTAGTTGTGGGCATGGCAGGCGGTCCTCCGGCTGATGGCCCACGCTTGCTAGCGGGGACAGGCAGGCAAGGCCACTGGCACTCGTAACGATTCAGTATTGCTATTGATAATCGTTCGCATAAACTGACGGACGCAACGCCGGAGGATTCCATGACCGACCCCGATCGCCCAGCCCGCCCTGATCGCCCCGACCTTAGGGCCTGTGCCCTGCCCCACCCGCTGCCGGCCTGCCGCCGCGAGCAGGCCCTGCTGCTGATGTTCCGCCGCATGGCCATTCACGGCCTGCACGATGCCCATGCCAGCATGGTTGCGCTGGACCAGTTCGGCGGCGGCTTCCTGCGCGCCCTGCATCTGATGCGGGCGTTCCTGCATGGCCTGGCCCGCCATGCGAGCGGCCGGATCCAGGTCGCCCCGGGTTGCGCCCCGCGCATGACCCGGCATGAGGCGCTGGTTGTCGCGGCGATGTCGGGCGGTTGCCCGGTGGCCCTGCTGGAACTGTCCGGGCCGGATGGCTATGCTGACCTGCTGACCCTGGCCCAGGCCCTGCAGGGCGAACTGTCAGCCTAGTACACCCCCACCAGCTTGGCCCCGGCAATCACCAGCACCAGCCCGAGCGCCCGGGTCAGCCACGGGCTTTGCAGGCGGATGCCGAGGCTGGTTCCGGCAAGGGCACCAGCCAGCGCAGCCGCGGCATAGAGCGGCAGTTGCGGCGGGAGCGATCCGAGCGAGGCCAGGTTGCCCGCCAGCCCGGCCAGCGAATTGACCAGCACGAACACCGCCGCCACCCCGGCGGACTGCCGCACCGGCGACCACGCCATGAACAGCAGGACGGGGGAGAGGAAGATGCCCCCGCCGGTTCCGGTCAGGCCGGACAGAAGCCCGATCCCAGCCCCGGCCACGATCCCGGCCCAGACCGGCGGATCGCGCCATTCGCTCTCGGTTCGCAGCGCCTTCGGCCAGAGCAGGCGGGCCGCCGCAATCCACAGCACCACGCCCATGAGCGGGCGGTAAAACTCGCCCGGCAGGTGGATGCCGCCGCCGACGAACGCCATCGGCGTGGCACCAAGCAGGAAGGGCCACAGCACCCGCCAGCGGAACTGCTTTGCCACCACATAACGCCACGATGCGAGCGAGCCGACCAGCACGTTGAGCGCCAGCGCGGTCGGCCGCATCACCGCAGGCGGCACGCCGAACAGCGCCATCAGCGCGATATAGGCGGAAGCTCCCGCATGGCCGACGCTGGAATAGAGCGCGGCGGCAAACATGATGCAGACCGCCAGTGCCCAGTCTGCCGCCACCAGCGCGTCCATCGCCCGATCCCGGCCTGAATCCGGGCCCTAGATGCCGGCCCGGTCGAACGCCTGGGCAAGGTCCTCGATCACGTCGAGCGGATCCTCCAGCCCGACATTGATCCGCAGCATCCCCTGACCGATCCCCATCTCCAACCGCGCCTCTTCACCCATGTTGGCGTGGGTGGTGCTGGCCGGGTGGCACAGCAGGCTGCGGGCATCGCCGATGTTGTTGGAGATATCGACCAGTTCGAGCGCGTCGAGGAAGGCAAACGCCGCCTCACGTCCGCCGTTCAGGTCGAACGCGAAAATCGGGCCGGTCATCGCCATCTGCTGCATGGCCATGGCATGGCGCGGGTGGCTCGGCAGGCCGGGATGCATCACGCGACCTGCGCCCCGGCTGAGCCGACCTTCGACAAACCGGCCGACCTCCAGCGCGTTCTCGCTCTGGCGGCGGGCGCGCAGGTCGAGCGTTTCCAGCCCCTTGTGCACCACCCAGGCGTTGAACGGTGACAGGTTCGGCCCCGTATTGCGCTGGAACGGCAGCAGCACCTCGTTGATGAACTGCTCCGTCCCGCAGACTGCGCCCGCAAGCACCCGGCCCTGCCCGTCCATCAGCTTGGTCGCGCTGTAGGCGACCACGTCTGCCCCGAAATCGAGCGGACGCTGGAGCGCGCTGGTGGCAAAGGCATTGTCGACCACGCTGGTGATGCCGTGCGCGCGGGCTAGGCCGCAGACATGGGCGAGATCGACGATGTCGAGCGTCGGGTTGGCCGGAGTCTCGAAGAAGAACACCTTGGTGTTGGGCCGGATCGCCGCTTCCCAGGCAGCGTTGTCGGTGCTGTCGATCACGCTGACTTCGATGCCGAAGCGCGGACACAGGTGATCAAGCAGCCAGCGGCACGATCCGAACGCGGCCCGCGCGCCGACCACATGGTCCCCGGCAGAAAGCTGGCACAGCAGGGCGGTGGTCATCGCCGCCATTCCGCTGGCCTGGGCGCGGCACGCCTCGGCCCCTTCCATCAGGGCGATGCGTTCTTCCAGCATGGCAACCGTAGGGTTCTGCAGGCGGGAATAGGTCATCCCATGCGCCTCGCCCGCGAACCGGTCAGCCACCGTCTGCGCGTCGTCATAAGTATAGCCGCTGGAGAGGAACAGCGCCTCGCTGGTTTCGCCATGCTCGCTGCGCCAGGTGCCGCCACGGACAGCCTGGGTTGCGGGGCGCCATTTCGAGGTAATCGAGCGGTCGGTGCCGGTGGTCTTTTTCATAGGGCAGCGCCTTAGGACGGGCGCGGTGCCCCTGCAAGCGAGGCGAGGCCTGCGCGCGGAATGTCCGCCCGCCCGACCGCGGCGAGCATCTGCGCACCTTCGATATAGGTCAGCACCATCCGCGCGCCGGACTGCGGGTCGGGATCGCTCTCGGGCAGGTGATCGATGATCCATTGCAGCAGCCCGTCCATGATCAGGCCCGCCGCCTCCAGATAGGCCGCATTGCCGCTCGCACAGCCGGAGACGATGTCCCACCATACGCGCATGAACGGCTGGAACGCACCTTCACCGGTTATCGCCAGAACCTGCGCAATGCAGTCCTGCCGCGAGGCGGCGCGGGCGGCGGGAAAGGCCTGGTCGAGCGCGGCCGCAAACTGTGCGGCCAGATGGGCCAGCAGGTCCGCCATCAACCGTTCCTTGCTGCCGAAATGGTACAGCAGCATCCGGTCGCTCGTGCCAGCTGCGCGGGCGAGCGGGCGCAGGCTGGCGTCGGCCAGCCCATGCGCCATGACATGCGCGGCGAGGCGCGGCAGCAGCGTTTCGCGGGACAAGCGGGGCGCGGTCATGCCCTCTTGTAGCAACTGCTACACATAGCTACAACTGTAGCAAGTGCTACACTCGACTCGGGGAGATGGATCATGGATATGGAAACCTGGCTGTTCGTGATCGGAGCGGCCGCCGCCGGCCCGGTGCTGGTGCGCATCCTGACCGCCCGCAGCGCGATCGGTTCGCCCGAACTGGCCGCTGTGCTGTTCGCCGCCTTTGCCGCCTTCAGCGCTTTTACCATCGCGCAGGAAGGGGTGATGGCCGTGGTGGTCAACCACACCATGAACTTCTGGGGAACGCAGGTATGGTACGACCTGCTGATCGCAGTCAGCCTCGCATTGTTCTTCATCGTACCGCGCTCGCGATCGGCCGGAATGAACCCTCTTCCATGGGTGCTGTTCGTTGCCGCTACGGCCAGCATCGGTCTGCTGGCAATGGTCGCACGGTTATGGTGGCTGGAGCGACGCGCGCAGGCAGCCGCCTGACGGCCGCCTAGGTGGCGTCGTCGAGCAGTTGCCAGGTCTGGTCGGCCTTTTCCATCTTGGCGTTGCATCGCCGGCACCGGCCGACGAACGTCTCGCCAAAACGGCGCACTCGTTTCCTGTTTACCCGGTGTCCGAACACCCGGCACATCAATTTGTCAGTCATGTGGCACTCTGCGGTTAAGCGACCCTGCTCGACCTGCGTGCACTGGATGTGTTGCGACGTGCCCCATCCCGGGAGCGCCGATAGCACCGTATTATTACGTAATAAATACCATATTATTACGTAATAAATGTAGAATCTCGGGCAGATCGCCGCTTGCCCGCTTTTTTTGCCCGACCTATCCAGAGGGCTGATGAGCCAGCCGAACGCCCCACCCCGCGATCCGGTGATCGCGTGCGCGCTGATCGCCCTGGCCTTCCTGGCGCTGGTGCTGGTGCGGATCGGGTTGCCACCTGCTCCCTATTTCGACGAAGTGCATTACGTGCCTGCCGCCCGCGCGCTGCTGGAGGGGGTCGGCTGGCTCAACCGCGAGCATCCCCCGCTGGGCAAGGAACTGATTGCGCTCGGCATCGCGCTGATCGGCGATTCCCCGACCGGCTGGCGGACCATGCCGGCGCTGGCGGGCAGCCTGACCCTGTTTGCCGCCATGCGCGCCCTGTGGTTCGCCAGCCAGGCCAGGTTTGCGACGCTCACCTACGGCACCCTGCTGGCCAGCGGCGGATTCCTTTACGTGCAGGCGCGGATCGCCATGCTCGACGTGTTCATGGCGCTGTTCCTCGCCCTTGCCCTGTGGCAACTGGCGGCCGCCATGCGCCAGCCGGAGACCGGGCGCTGGCGGATGGCGCTGGCCGGCGTGATGCTGGGGCTGTCGCTCGCTTCGAAGTGGAATGTCGCGCCGCTGCTCGCGCTGCCGGGCCTGGCATTCCTGGTCGCCCGATTGACCGCGGGGCGGCGGCGCCTGCTGTTGAGCGAGCGGGGAATCCCGGTCCCGGGCGTGTCGCTGGCAGAGGCTGCGGTATGGCTCGGGCTGATCCCGCTCTTGGTCTACTGGGCGACGTTCCTGCCCGTCGCGGCGATCGGGGGGCAATCGCTTGATCCGGCCTCGTTCCTGGCGCTGCACCGCGAGATCATCGCGCTCCAGCAGAGCGTGACCGAGGCCCATCCCTACCAGTCAAGCTGGCCGCAATGGGTGCTGAACATCCGCCCGATCTGGTATCTCTATGAACTGGTCGCGGGCGCACAGCGCGGCATCCTGCTGCTGGGCAACCCGCTGACGATGCTCGCCGGCCTTCCCGCACTGGCCTGGTGCCTGTGGACCGGCCTTGCCCGGCGGCGGTGGGACGCGCTGGGCGTGGCGATCTTCTATGCCGTTTCGCTCGGTATGTGGCTGGTCGCTCCCAAGCCGGTGCAGTTCTATTACCACTACTTCCTGCCCAACCTGTTCCTGCTGGCGGCGCTCGCGCTGCTGCTGGACGGGTTCTGGCAGCGGGGCACGCGCTGGCTGGCGCTGGGCCTGCCTGCCGCCAGCCTCGCGCTGTTCGCGTGGTTCTACCCGATCCTGTCAGGGGCGCCGCTAGCCGATGAATATGCTTTCGAGCAGTGGATGTGGCTCGACAGCTGGCGCTAGAGCGTTTTCCGAGTCGCCAGGTGATCCCACCTAGCTCGATACGCTCTAGTACCGCCCCCACACGAACCGGCTCGACAAGGCATAATTCCACACCGCGCCGACCACGATCCCCGCTGCGCCCGCCAGCAGCCAGTAAACCCCGCGCGCTTCCAGCAGACTGGCGACTGCGACGTTGGCCAGGGCACCGACAGCGCAGGTGGCGCAGAAGCCCGCCCACCCGGCCAGCATGGCCCGCACCCCGCTCAACTGCCGGTCACGATAGGTCAGCGCATTGTTGAGCAGGAAATTGCCGGTCATCGCCACGAAGGTCGCCAGCGCCTGCGCCTGCCAGAACAGGTTTGTCATGCCCGGGTAGAGCAGCGCCAGCACCGCCAGATGAACCCCGACGCCCAGCGCGCCGACCGTGCCGAACAGGGCGAACCGGGTGGGGATGATCCGCCCCAGCCAGCGATCATAAATCCCCGCGAGGAAATCGAGCAGGATCGCCGGTTCCAGCTTGCTGGTGCCGGAGCGCCGCGCGGCGAAGGCAAGCGGGAACTCGCGCACCCGCAGCGGCTCGGCCGCACTGGCAAGAATGTCGAGCAGGAGCTTGAAGCCGATCCCCGACAGCCGCGGGGCGAGCGCGCGGGCAAGGTCGCTCCGCAGCAGGAAATAGCCGCTCAGCGGGTCGCTCAGCCGCTCGCCCGTGGCCAGCCGGACCAGCGCATTGCCCAGCCCCGAAAGCCGCTCCCGCTCGGGCGCGTGCCAGCCTGCCGTGCTGGCACCCGGAGCAAAGCGCGAAGCCACCGCCACGTCTGCATGGCCGCCCTCCACCCCGGCCAGCATCGCGGGCAGCAGCACCGGATCGTGCTGATGGTCGGCGTCCATCACCGCCACGAACGGGGCAGCGGTGGCGCACATCCCCTCAATCGCGGCCGAGGCCAGCCCGCGCCGCCCGATCCGCTGGATCACCCGCACGCGCGGGTCGAGCCGCCCGATCCGGCGCGCTTCCTCGGCCGTGCCGTCGGCGCTGTCATCGTCGACCACGATCGCTTCCCAGGCGATGCCCGCCAGCGCGGCATCGATCCGGGCGATCAGGGGCGCGAGGTTCTCGCGCTCTTCAAGGGTAGGGAGGATGATGGCGAGCCGCAGGCTCACAGCCGCTCCAGCACCGCATCACCGATTGCGCAGGTCCCGGCGCTGCCGCCGAGGTCACCGCCGCGCACGCCGTCAGCCAGCGCGCGGGCCACCGCCGCTTCGATCCGCGCCGCCTCGGTCTCGCGCCCGAAGCTGTGGCGCAGCATCATTGCCGCGCTGAGGATGGCCGCCATCGGGTTGGCCTTCCCCTGCCCGGCAATGTCGGGCGCGCTGCCGTGGATCGGCTCGTACAGGCCGAACGTGCCATAATCGGTCTGCCGCTCGCCCAGGCTGGCGCTCGCGAGCAGGCCGATCGAGCCCACGCACATGCTGGCCTGGTCGGACAGGATGTCGCCGAACAGGTTACCGGTCAGCACCACGTCGAACGCGCCAGGGGCGCGGACCAGCTGCATTGCGGCATTATCGACATACATGTGGTCGAGCGCGATATCGGGATAGTCGGCGGCAACCTCGATCACCACGTCGCGCCACAGCTGGCTGGTTTCGAGCACATTGGCCTTGTCGACGCTGGTCAGGCGCTTGCCCCGGCCCTGCGCCGCGCGGAAGGCGAGATGGGCGATGCGGCGCACCTCGTCTTCGGCATAGGCCATCATGTCCCACCCCTGCCGCCGCCCGTCATCGAGCGTGCGGTGGCCCTTGTCGCCGAAATAGACATCGCCATTGAGTTCGCGCACGATCAGCAGGTCGATTTTGCGGGCAATTTCGGGCCGCAGGGCAGAGAGTTCCTCCAGCCCCGCAAAAGCCTTCGCCGGGCGCAGGTTGGCAAACAGCGTGAGATGCGTGCGCAGGCCAAGCACCGCCTGTTCCGGCCGCAGGGCGCGTTCGAGATGGTCGCAGGCCGGATCGCCGACCGCGCCGAACAGCACCGCGTCACTGGCGCGGGCAAGGTCTACCGTTGCTTCGGGCAGCGGGTGGCCGTGCGCGCGGTAAGCGGCGGCACCGACATCGCCCTCGGACAGCTCCAGCCCGGGCAGGCCCAGCGCCTCAAGCACCCGCACCGCTTCATGCGTGACCTCGGGGCCGATCCCGTCGCCTGCCAGAACTGCAATCTTCATGCCGTCATCCGCCCCAATCTGTCCCGCAGGATATCGCGGGCGGCCATAACATCGCGGTTCCGCTCGGCAAGCAGGTAGCGCTCGATCAGCGGGCCTTGCCGGGCAAGGATTTCGAGCAGCGCGGCAAGATCGGCTTCGGCAGGCGGCGCCCCCCCGCCGTAACCGAGTTCGCGCAGCAGCAGCGCCTCGAAGGCGATCAGCCCGCGGAGCCAGCCTCGCGCGCTGCCGGCATGGCAGATCGCACGAAGAAGCGCGTCCAGCGTGTTGTAAAGCCCGGCATAGACCGACCGTTCGGGCAGTGCGCTGGCGGTGAGCGCCGTGGCCCAGCCGATAGCGGCGGCGGGCAGCGGCTCGCCCAGCCACGGGGCGCGGCTCTCGACCAGCTCGAGCCGGGCAAACGGCAACTGGCTGTCGGATTTCGACCGGAGTTCGACCGCCACCAGGTTGCCCGGGATGACCACAGGCCGCAACACCCGCCCGCGTCCGCCCGCGACATAGGCCGCCACCAACCCGTGGTCTTCCGTCAGGAACCGCGCGATGACCGCAGTCTCGCCGTGTTGCCGGGCAGCAAGAAGGATGGCGGGGGCGGACAGGTTCATCCGCGCAGGCCCGCGGCTATTTCAGCTTTGCTTCCAGTGCAGCCAGGCGCTCGGCGAGTTTCTCGTTCTCCTCGCGGGCCTTGGCGGCCATTACCTTGACCGCGTCGAATTCCTCGCGGGAGACGAAATCCATCCCGCCCATGGTCTCGCGGATGCGCTCGCGGGCGCTTTCGCGGGCTTCGCGGGTCATGCCGGCAAAGGTGCCTGCCGCCCCGTTGAGCAGCTTGACGAAATCGGCGATCATCGGGTTCTGGCTTTGCATCGCGCCTATGTGGGCGGGGCGCGCCGATTCCTCAACTCAAAATTCGATCCGCTGCTGCGCCTGGGTCGGATTGGCCCCGTCGAATTCGGGATTGAGGCGGAGGAATTCATAATTGAGCAGGCTGGCGAAGCTGGTCCAGGCCAGCAGCGGCACCATCAGCCAGGCCGCCAGCTTGCGCACCCTGGCGAACAGCAGCACCGTCATCAGGGTGGCGGCGACAATCACCCCCAGCAGGACCAGCGCCCAGGTCATCTGGTGCAGGGCGAAGAACAGCGGGCTCCATCCCAGCAGGAGCACGAACAGCACTGCGAACGAGACCAGCGCCGCCGTGCGCCCGCGCGCGCCCCAGGCCGCGCCGACCAGCGCCACGGCAATGCCCATCAGCACATAGAGTATGCCCCAGACGATCCCGAACCACATCGGATCGGGAAAGATGTCGGGCTTTTGCAGCGCGTCGAACCAGGGGTTGCCCGCGCCGCTGCCACTGAGCCGGCCAGTAAAGGAACCGAGCAGCACGGATGCCGGCACGGTGAACAGCGACCAGCGAAGCACGCTGGCGCGGATCTGGGCTTGCGAGGCAAGGCCGCTCATTATCTCTCCCCGAAGGCAGGCTGCGCCGTGATTCGGCGCCCGCGCCTTGTGCCAAGCAGCGGGCGCCGGCGCAACCAGTCCGCTGATAACTGGCGGAATCTAGCCCCGTTTCGCCGAAATGAGGAACTCCACGTTTCCTTCCGGCCCGGTGATCGGGCTTTTGACAATCCCGTGCACCTGCCAGCCGCCCGCCTCGAACCAGGCGCGCACCTCGTCGCACACGCGGGCGTGGAGCGTGGGATCGCGCACCACCCCGCCCTTGCCCACTTCCTCGCGCCCCACCTCGAACTGCGGCTTGATCAGCGCCACCGCGCGGCACTGCGGGGCAGCCAGCTCGAACGGGCGCGCCAGTACTTTCATCAGGCTGATGAAGCTGGCGTCGCACACCACCCAGTCACAGGGCCGATCAATCTGTGCCCGCGTCAGCACCCGCGCACTGGTCTGCTCCAGCACGGTCACGCGCGGGTCCTGTCGCAGGCTCCAGGCGAGCTGGTTGGTACCGGAATCGACGGCAAACACGTGCGCCGCGCCTTTCTGCAGCAGCACGTCGGTGAACCCGCCGGTCGAACTGCCGATATCCATCGCCACCGCGCCCGCCGGATCGAGGGCGAAGTGGTCGAGCGCGTGGGCCAGCTTGATCCCGCCCCGGCTGACCCACGGGTGATCGCGCCCGCGCACTTCCAGCGGCAGGTCGACCGCGAGCTGTTGCCCCGGCTTGGCCAGTTTCTGTTCGCCGCTGAACACCAGCCCCGCCATCACCAGCGCCTGCGCGCGGGTGCGGCTTTCCACCAGCCCGCGTTCGACGAGCATCTGATCGAGGCGTTGTTTCTTGGCCATGGACCCGAATGGGGTTAGCGCGCATTACTGCCACATGAAACACGGAGTTTGCATGTCTACCGGCCGTATCCTCATATCCGCGCTATCCCTCGCTTCGCTCTGCGCGCTCGCGGCCTGCGGGCGCGTGGTGCCGCAGGCCGAACCTCCGCCGGTGGCCACCCCGTCGCCCCGGCCCAACCCGCCGCCGGTGCTGGCCCCGCCGCCCGCGGCAGCATGGGATCTGGAGCCTGCCACGCCGGGAACCTGGGTCCATCGCCTGACCGGGCAGGACAGCGTGGCCGATTTCGTGGGGCAGGACGGCCGCCGCCTGTTCCAGCTGACCTGCACCGCCGCAAGGGATGTCGAACTGCGCGCTCTCGGCAACGCACCGGGCGCGGGAACCATCACCATCCGGACCCGCACCCTTGAACGCGTCGTCTCTGCCGGTGCGCGGGAAGGCGCGGTCGCCACGCGGCTGAACGCGCGCGATCCGCTGCTGGCGGCGATGGCCTATACGCGCGGCCGGTTTGCTGTCGAAGTGCCGGGTCTGCCGGCGCTCTACCTGCCGTCCTGGCCGGAAGTGACCCGGGTGGTGGATGACTGCCAGTGAGGCTGGCGGCAAGGCGGGCGATTCTGACGCGGGAAAACTTTAATACAAGGCTTGTTTTGCGCGCCGATCTGACTCACATTCCGGCCTGAGGCCAGCGGCACACGCGGCTCTCGGCCCCCGGTGAAACGCGGGGTCTGGCTCACAAGCGCGAAAGGAGGTGATCCGATGTCTCATGGTTCAGTAGCGAGGTCGGTGAAGATCCCTACGGAGCATACTCGGTAACCCTCTGGCCGAGTAAGGCTTCGTGAGCGGCACTTCCGGCCGCTGACCATGTCAAGGGCAGTTCCAGCCCCCATCCATTGGGGCGCGGAGCTGCCCTTTTCATTTGGGCCTTTTGTGTTTCGCACCTGCCTCCGCAGGTGCGTCCTCGGCGCTGTTCCTTCGCTCCGCTACGGGCGCCTGCGGGCGGGCGGTCGCCCTTGCGGGCCTTCGGCCCGAATTTTCTCCACGGCACGGGGAGGTGGCAATCGCGAAGCGGCTGACGGAGGGGGCAGGCCCCAAGCGCCGCGCTTGCGAAGAATCCCCTCCGCCACCCTGCGGGCGGTACCCCTCTCCGCTTCGGGGAGGATACTTGCTCTTGCGCGCGTGCCGCACTAACCGCGCAGGATGCACTTCACGACCCAGCCCCACCCCGCCCCGATGCCTGCCGACCAGCGCGATGAAGCGCTGAAGGATCCCGGCTTCGGCACGCTGTTTTCGGACCACATGGTCACGATCGACTATGACGAGGCCAAGGGCGGCTGGCAGGACGGGGTGGTCGGCCCGCGCGCCCCGATCATGCTCGATCCGGCGGCCAGCGTGCTGCACTATGCCCAGGAAATCTTCGAAGGGATGAAGGCCTATCGCCAGCCCGATGGCGGCATGGCGCTGTTCCGGCCCGAGGCCAACGCGGCGCGCTTCAACGCCAGTGCCGCGCGGCTGGCGATGCCCGCCCTGCCCGAAGAAACCTTCATCGAGGCGATCCGTCAGCTGCTCAGCGTTGACCGGGACTGGTTTCCCACGGTCGAGGGCGGCGCGCTCTACCTGCGCCCGTTCATGATCGCGACCGAGGCCTTCCTCGGCGTCCGCCCGGCCAGGCAGTACAAGTTCATGGTCATTGCCAGCCCGGCGGGCAATTACTTCAAGTCGGGCGCCAAGGCGGTCAGCATCTGGATTTCGGACTATACCCGCGCCGCGCCCGGCGGCACCGGCGCGGCCAAGTGCGGCGGCAACTATGCCGCCAGCCTCGTCCCGACCGGGCAGGCCTTCGCCAAGGGGCATGACCAGGTGCTGTTCCTCGACGCGGTCGAGCGCAAGTGGGTCGAGGAACTGGGCGGCATGAACCTGTTCTTCGTGTTCGACGATGGCCGCGTGATCACCCCGCGGCTGACCGGCACGATCCTGCCCGGTATCACCCGTGACAGCCTGATCACCCTGCTGCGCGAGGAAGGGCTGGAGGTGTCGGAGGCGATGTACAGCATCGACCAATGGCGCGAGGATGCGGCCAGCGGGCGGCTGGTCGAGGTCATGGCCTGCGGCACCGCCGCTGTCGTCACCGCAGTGGGCAAGGTGGCCGGACCGGACGGCGCATTCACCATCGGCGCCGGCGGCATCGGCCAGACCACCGCCCGGCTGCGCGAAAAGCTGGTCGGCATCCAGACCGGCACGGTGGCGGACCCGCACGGCTGGATGATGAGGGTCTGACCGATATGGCGGGCGCAAGCCCCATCACTGTCGCCGCGCTCTACCAGTTCACGCGGTTCGAAGACCCGGAGGCCCTGCGCGGTCCGCTGCTGGCACTGTGCGAGCAAGTCGGCATCAAAGGTACGCTGCTGCTCGCGCGCGAGGGGATCAACGGCACCATTGCGGGCGGCGAGAACGCGATTGCGCAAGTGCTTGGGGCTATCCGCGCCCTGCCCGGCTGCGCCGCGCTCGAGGTCAAGTACGCCCATGCCCCGGCCCTGCCCTTCCACCGCATGAAAGTGCGCGTGAAGCGCGAGATCGTGACCATGGGCCAGCCCGATATCGACCCCACGCTCAGCGTCGGGCGCTATGTCGCCGCCGAAGACTGGAACGCACTGATTGCGGACCCGGACACGGTGGTGATCGACACCCGCAACGATTACGAAGTCAGGATCGGCACGTTCGCCGGGGCGGTCGATCCGCAGACCGCCACCTTCCGCGATTTTCCCGAATGGTTCCGCGCCCACCGCGACGCGCTGCTCAGCGGCAAGAAAAAGGTCGCGATGTTCTGCACCGGCGGCATCCGGTGCGAGAAATCGACCAGCTTCCTGCGCGCCGAGGGGATCGACGAGGTCTATCACCTGAAGGGCGGGATTCTCAAATACCTCGAGCAAGTGCCTGAAACCGAAAGCCTGTGGCAGGGCGAATGCTTCGTGTTCGATGAGCGCGTCGCGGTGGGGCACGGGCTGGAAATTGGCACTCACACCCAGTGCCGCGCCTGCCGCTATCCGCTGGGCGAGGCCGAGCGGGCCGATCCCGCCTATGTCGAGGGAGTGAGCTGCCCCAACTGCATCGACGCCCGCGACGAGGCTGACCGCGCCCGCTATGCCGAGCGGCAGCGGCAGGAAGCGCTCGCCCGGCAGCGCGGCACGGCCCACATCGGTGCAACGCGGCCCAACACCGGCCGCCCGCCATCGGGCGGATGAGCGCGCTCCCCATCCTCTACAGCTTCCGCCGCTGCCCCTATGCCATGCGCGCGCGGATGGCGCTGTGGATCAGCGGCACGGCTTGCGAACTGCGCGAGATCAAGCTCTCGGCCAAACCGCCGGAACTGCTCGCCGCCTCGCCCAAGGGCACGGTCCCGGTGCTGGTGCTGCCCGATCATGCCGTGATTGACGAGAGCCTCGCCATCATGCGCTGGGCACTTGCCCGGCACGATCCCGAAGGCTGGCTGGTGGGTGATGACCACGCCTTGATCAACCTGATCGACGGCCCCTTCAAGCATCATCTTGACCGCTACAAATATCCCGACCGCTACGAGAATGAACCGGGCAACGCGCGGGCCGATCATCGCGGCGAATGCCTGGCCATTCTGAGCGACCTGAATTTCCGCCTGACCGACCGCGCCAGTTTGCTGGGCGAAAGGCGGACATTGGCCGACATCGCCCTGTTTCCCTTCATTCGCCAGTTCGCCAACCACGACCGCATCTGGTTCGACGCCCAGCCGATCCCCCGCCTGCAGGAGTGGCTGGAACGCCACCTCGCCTCGGACCTGTTCGCGGCCGTCATGGACAAGTTCGCGCCTTGGGCTGCGGGCGACCCGCCGGTCAGGTTCGGGCCTTCGCTGCCCTAGCCCTGAGGGTCGGGAGGGGAATCGGAAGCGCAGCTACCGCTTGAAAGGCCGCAGCCCCCTCTCAGCTGCGACCAGCGAGCAAGCTCGCAAGTCTCCGTATCTCTCCCGCAAGGGGAGAGAGAAGTTTGCACTCTCTCCCCGTCGCCCCTGCGCAGGCAGGGGCCTATATCGGCCCCGGTTCTGCACGGGGCTTGCCACACGCAGTGAGGGGCAGTGACAGGGCAGGTTCCGCCCAGCCATGGAGCCTGGATAGGCCCCTGCCTGCGCAGGGGTGACGGGCCTTGGAGCTAGCAAGAGCGCGCCCACCCTCACTCCGGGCACTGCGTTAGCCGGTCGCGAAAGGCATCGATCAGCCAACTGGTCGCGGGGCCGAGGCGGCTGTCACGGCGCCACAGGGCATTGAGCGGATAGATCGCACCCGGCTTTTCCGGCAGGTCGAGTGCGATCAGTGCGCCGCTGGCCAGATCATCGCGCACCATGTGGCGCGGCATGTTGCCCCAGCCGATCCCCTGCCGCAGCAATTCGTGCTTGGCGCCAAGGTCGGCCAGCCGCCAGGTCTGCGGGCTGAGGACGGAAAATTCGCGCCCCTCGGACAAGGCGGAGCGGTCAGTCAGGACAAGTTGCAGGTGGCGGCGGCTTTCTCCCGGCTGCACTTGCGGCCCCGCCAGCGGGTGACCGGGCGCGGCGACCGGGATCAGTTCGACCGCGCCGATCGTCTGCCGCTCCAGGTCGGGCAATTCGATCACCACCGGGCCGCCGATGGCGAGGTCCGCCTCCCCGGCGAGCAGGCAGGCGGCGACCGCGCCCAGCGCCTCGACCTGCAGGCGCAGGGCGGTGGTCGGGAACATCACCCGGAAATCGCGCAGCACCCGCGCCGTCGCTTCGCCCGGCACCATGACGTCGACCACCAGCGACAGCGAACTTTCAAGGCCGGCATGGAGGCTGCGGGCCTTCGCCATCAGCGTGTCGGCCGCGTCTGCCACCGCCCGCGCTTCGGCCAGCAGGCCCAGTCCCGCCTCGGTCAGCACCGGGCGGCGCGAACCTTCGCGCGCGAACAGGCTGACCCCGAGCAAAGCCTCCATCTGGGCAATGCCATAGCTGACCGCCGAGACCGCCCGCCCCATGCCGCGTGCCGCGCCGCCGAAGCTGCCATGATCGACCACGGCGAGGAACAGGCGGAGCTGGTCGAGTGTGGGCTCGCCGAGTTTCATTGTTCGGATTTCCTGAACATCATGGCCGGTTTTGTTTCACTTATCAGTTGAAACGGCAAGGCCTATCTCGCCCTCGTACTCGAAACCCGAAGGAGACCACCGATGATCGAACTCCGCCCCTTTGCCACCCTTGGCGCCGCCAACCACGGCTGGCTCGACGCGCGTCACCACTTCTCGTTCGCTGGCTACCATGATCCCGCCCGGGTTCACTGGGGCGCCCTGCGCGTGTGGAACGACGACCTGATCGCACCCAGGAGCGGCTTTCCCACCCATCCGCACAGCGACATGGAGATCGTCACCTATGTCCGCACCGGCGCTATCACCCACCGCGACAGCATGGGCAACGAAGGCCGCACCGAGGCCGGCGACGTGCAGGTGATGAGCGCCGGCAACGGCGTGCAGCACTCCGAATTCAACCTTGAGGACGAGGCGACCACGCTGTTCCAGATCTGGATCATTCCCGATCAGCGCGGCGGCAGCCCGAGCTGGGGCGCAGCCAGGTTCCCCAAGTCGGACCGCTCCGGCGCGTTCGTTCCGCTCGCCAGCGGGGCCGCCAATGACGGTGAGGCTCTGCCGATCCGGGCCGATGCCCGTGTGCTCGCCGCAACCCTGAAGGCAGGCGAGAGCACCACTTATGTCCCGCGCGAGCCCGGCCGCCATCTCTACCTCGTCCCGGCCACCGGCAAGGTGCGGGTGGAAGACGTGGAGGCAAATGCCCGCGACGGGGTGGCGATCACCGCCCTGCCTGCCGTGACCATCACCGCGCTCGAGGACAGCGAACTCGTCCTCGTCGACGCGGCTTGAAACCTCGCGCGCCCCGCAAGGGGGAGGCGAATAACCTTCGAAAAGGAAATCCGACCATGACCACCCGCACCACCAATCCCGCCATCCTGCCGCTGATCCGCGAGCGCTGGAGCCCGCGCAGTTTCGATGCCGGCGCGATGCCGCAGGCCGATCTTGAAGTCCTGCTGGAGGCGGCGGGCCTCGCCCCGTCGGCCTACAACATCCAGCCGTGGACCTTCCTCTATGCCCACCGCGATGATGCCCACTGGGAGCGGTTCCTGGCGCTGCTGGTCGAGTTCAATCAGGGCTGGGCGAAGGAGGCTTCGGTGCTGCTGTTCGCGGTCTCCAAGACCACCATGGGCGAAGGCGATCAGGTCTCGCCCAGCCACAGCCACAGCTTCGATGCCGGGGCGGCCTGGCAGAACCTGGCGCTGCAGGCCGCCCACATGGGCTATGCCGCGCACGGGATGACCGGGGTCGACTTCGCCCGCGCCGCGGCAGAGCTTGGCGTGCCGGATGACCACCGCGTCGAAGCCGCCATCGCCCTGGGCCGCCCCGCCCCGGCCGACCGCCTGCCCGAATTCCTGCGCGACAAGGAAGTCGTCTCCGGCCGCAAGCCGGTGGCCGAGATCATGCGCGCGGGGCCTTTCGCCTGATCTGCCAGAGCGCGCCGTGGCTCAGTCCGCGGCGCGCTCCATCGGCATGACATTGTATTTGCGCACTTCGTCCTGGTTCAGACAGTAACGCTGGCCCGAACCGCCCTGCCCGCCGGTCGCCAGCTGGCGATACATGACTTCGGTCAGCAGCTTGCGGCTGACCCCCATGCGGATCAGGAAATCGTTGTCCTCGCTCGCAAGCAGGGCCGACAGCTGCTCGATCTCGCCGATCAGCTCCACCGTGTCCGCGGTGCCCTTCTCAACCGATCCGGCGATCACGTCGCGCTGGCCGGTGTGGGTGAACATATGGACCATGAACACCCCGCCCGGCTCGACGTGGCGCCGGTCCCCGCCCATGAACACGAAATTGCACGAGGAAAAGCAGGCCCAGCCCGCCGGTATGCGGGTGAGCATCCCCGGGTAGGATCGGATCACCTTGCCGGTTTCGTTGCCCGCTTCCGCATCGCCCCCGCGCGAGCGCAGCCAGACTTCCTCGATCAGTTCGTCCTTTTCCAGCGCGGCGCGCATCCGGTCAGGCAGGAACGGGTCGATCACGCCCTCGGCCAGCAGCACGCGCTTGCCGCCGCGGGTGGCTGGGGTCAGCGTCATCGCCTTGTCGTGGCCCCAGTCCGGCTCGTTCGGGCAGGTCGGATTGTCGGGGTCTGCCGCCGAGTTTGGCGCCGGGGCTGCACCCAGCGCGAGCAACGCCGCGCAGGCGAGAGCAACCTTGCCCCCGCGCATCATGCCACCAGCGAATAGCGCCGCGAACCGGGCGGGCGGCACATCCGCTTGTCGGCGGTGGTTTCCTCGCCCTTGATGATCACGACGTCAGTCACCGTGATGCAGTCGAGCCCGCCGGCTAGCTCCGGGTCGCGCGCCGTGACAGTGGACGTGCCGGACACCCCCTCGCGCGTGTCCGACGACCAGGTCGCACTGGAACCGACCGGCGGCGGCGGGGCAGGCTTGTCGTCCAGATCCTCGCCTTCAAGGCTGCGGGTGGCCCGCAAGGTCGCCTCGGCAGCCTGCTTCTGCTCCTCGGGATCGAGGCGGCAGGCAATCGAGGTGGTCAGCTGATCGGTTGCCTCGGAGATCGGCACCCAGCTCGAAATGCCGGTCGTGCTCGCCGCGTTGCGTGCGGTCCGGCCCAGCACCCCACCGAGGATGCGCGATCCGGCAGACGATTTCTTCTGGTTGCCGCAGGCATCGGTGGCCTGCGCATCGTTCATCACGTTGCGGGCATCGCGCGGGATCAGCCCGCCGAACTGCGCCGAAGCGGATGCCAGGGGCACGGTGAGACTGACAAGGGTCAGCCCGGCGACGGCAAGCCATGCGGCCAGGGTGCGGAAATGCATCGCGATCGGTCCTCCCCCGAAAACGGGAGGCAACCTTACCAGCCCTGCGGCACTTGTGCCAGCCCGCGTCAGGGCAGGCTGTCGCGCAATTCGGCCAGCCAGACGTCCGCCACCGCATCGCTTGGCGCCCGCCAGTCACCCCGCGGGCTCAATGCGCCCCCTGCGCTGACCTTCGGCCCATTGGGCACCGCGCTGCGCTTGAACTGGCTGAACTGGAAGAACCGCCAGAGGAATTTCTCCAGCCAGTGGCGGATCGTGGCCAGGTCATAAGCCCCCTTGCGCTCTTCCGGGAAGCCTTCCGGCCACAGCCCTTCGGCGGCGTCACGCCAGGCGTGCCAGGCGAGGAAAGCCACATGGCTGGGCTTGTGCCCCCAGCGCACGGTATGGTGAAGGAAGAAGTCGTTGAGCGCATAGGGCCCGATCGTGCCCTCGGTGCTCTGGATTGCCCCGTCGGCCCCGGCAGGCACCAGCTCCGGCGAAATCTCGGTGTCGAGCACGTCGAGCAGAACCTGCGAGGTCGCCTCGTCAAACTTGCCGACGCCTGCCGCCCAGCGGATCAGGTACTGGATCAGGGTCTTGGGCACCCCGGCGTTGACGTTGTAGTGGCTCATGTGGTCACCCACGCCATAGGTTGCCCAGCCCAGCGCCAGTTCGGAAAGGTCGCCGGTGCCGACCACCCAGCCCTGGTGCTGACCGGACAGGCGGAACAGGTAATCGGTGCGCAGGCCCGCCTGCACGTTCTCGAAGGTCACGTCATAGACCGGCTCGCCATCGGCAAAGGCATGGCCGATGTTTTCGAGCATCAGGCGGGCCGTCGGCCTGATGTCGATTTCTCCGGCGGTGATGCCGATCGCCTCCATCAGCCGCCAGGCATTGGACTTAGTCCCTTCGGAGGTGGCAAAGCCGGGCATGGTGTAGCCGCGAATGGTGCTACGCGGCAGGCCGAGCGCATCGCAGGCCTTGGCCGCGACGATCAGCGCGTGGGTCGAATCGAGCCCGCCCGAAATGCCGATCACCAGCGACTTCGGCTGGGTCGCCTCGATCCGCCGGATCAGGCCCGAGACCTGGATGTTGAACGCCTCGTAGCAATCCTCGTCCAGCTTGTCCTGCCGGTTGGGGACGAAGGGGAAGCGGCGGACCGGGCGGATCAGCCCCTTGTCGCCCGGCGCGGGGCGGTGGTCGAAGGCGATCCGGCGATAGCGGTTCTCCGGATGCCCGTCCGCTTCCGCGCCGTCATTGAAGGTGCCCATGCGCTGCCGGTCATTGAGGATGCGTTGGCAGTCGATATCGACCACGCACAGTTCCGGCACCAGGTCAAACCGGGCGCTTTCGGCCATGAGGTCGCCCAGTTCGTAGATCATGCCCTGCCCGTCCCACGCGAGGTCGGTGGTGCTCTCGCCATGCCCGCTGGCGGAATAGACATAGGCACAGGCCGCGCGCGAGGACTGCGACCGGCACAGCAGGTGCCGCTCGTCCGCCTTGCCGATGGTGATGTTGGAAGCGGAGAGGTTGAGCAAAACGGTTGCCCCGGCCAGCGCGGCGCGGGTGCTGGGGGGCACCGGGGCCCAGAAATCCTCACAGATCTCGATCCCGAACACGAAGCCGGGGATCACCGGGTGAGCGAACAGCAGGTCGGTGCCGAACGGCACTTCGCGCCCGGCCAGCGCAATGGTCTGGCCGATCGCATGCCGACCGTGGGCGAACCAGCGCTTCTCGTAATATTCGCGGTAATTGGGCAGGAAGCTCTTGGGCACCACGCCGAGCACGTCGCCCCGGCACAGCGCCAGGGCGCAGTTGTAGACCCGCCCGTTCCGGCGCAGCGGCGCGCCGATCACCAGCACGGTGGCAAGGTCGCGGGTGGCGGCGCAGATGGCGGCGATCTGCGCCTCCACTGCCTCGAGCAAGGCGCCCTGCAGGTGCAGGTCATCGATGGCATAGGCCGACAGCGACAGCTCCGGGTACAGCACCAGGTCAACCTGCCGCGCTGCTGCTTCGCGCGCCTGCGCCAGGATGCCTTGGGCATTGTAGGCGACATCGGCCGGGCGCAGCAGCGGGGTGGCTGTCGCCACACGGACCAGCCCGTGGGTATGAATGTCGTAGAAGCGGTGCGTCGCGCCCATCGGCCTCTTGTCCTTCGTGTTCACTTGCCCGAGTGCCGGCTCAAGCCAGTCGGCCGGCTGGCACACGCCGAGTTCAGCCAGCCGCTTCTGCACGCCCGGCCGCGCGATCTTGCCCTTGGCTTCCCAGCCATAGACGGTGCGGCTGGGCCATGGTTCCGGCGCACCATAGCGGGCGCCGAACTCCTCCGCCGAAAGCGGCGGGCGGTGCGCTTCGCGCCAGATGCGGATTTTCTCGCCTGCCCGGTGCATGGTCGCTTCGTATCCCCAAAGGATACTAGGCTGCAAGCAAATCCTGCGCGGTCGGGTGTTCGGCCAGCAGGGCCAGCAACGCGCGTTCCTCCCGCGACAGCCAGCGCGTGGCGCGGGGCAGCGCCAGCGGCTCCGCTTCAGGATTGCGGCCAACCCGGTCGATCACTGCCGGGTGGATATAGCTGCGCCGCGCCACCGCCGGGGTATTTCCGAGCCGCTCCGACACGCTGGCCAGCACCTCCTTCAGCGAGAGGGGCTCGCCCCGCGCGTCCAGCAGGCACGACAACGCGATCACACTGCCGTGCCAGGTGCGAAAGTTCTTGGCGGTGAAGCCCTGCCCCATGGTTTCGCGCAGGTAGGTGTTGACGTCATGCGAGCCGACCGCCTGCACATCGCCCGCGTCATCGACATACTGGAACAGGTTCTGCCCCGGCAGGTCCTCCATCCGCCGCACCACCCTTACCAGCGCGGCATCGGTCAGCCGCACTTCGCGCACCTGCCCGCTCTTGCCCTTGTAGCGTAGCCGCAAGGTCCGGCCGGTCACGTCCGCGTGCCGCTTGCGCAGGGTGGTTGCGCCGAAACTGCGATTGTCCCGGGCGTAGCATTCGTTCCCGATCCGGATCGCGCCGAGGTCGAGCAGGCGGATGACGCTGGCGACCGCCCGTTCGCAGGTCAGGCTCCGGGCGGAAAGATCCTCCTCCACCCGCTTGCGGACCAGCGGCAGCAGCGCGCCGAACCGGGCACAGCCGTCAAACTTCTCGCCTTCGCGGGCGGCGCGGAATTCCGGGTGGTACCGGTACTGCTTGCGCCCGCGCGCGTCATACCCCGTGGCCAGGATGTGGCCATTGGGCGCAGGGCAGAACCAGGCGTCGATATAGGCGGGCGGCAGCGCGACAGCATTAAGCCGCCGCTTTTCCGCAGGATCGGTAACCAGCGCGCCGTCAGCCGCGTAATAGGCCCAGCCACGTCCGGCGCGCTTGCGTGTGATGCCGGGAAGGCTATCGTCGACATAGATCGGCTTTGCCATCAGACAGGGAAATGCGCGAACCGCGATCCGGCTCCTGACTTGCCAGCCGGCCCGCCAGCCATCACCCTGCATTCACGCAAAGCCGCAACTGCAGGAGCATCACGCGCATGGCCGACGCCGTCTATACCCCGCCGAAAATCTGGGCCAACGACACCGAGAACGGCGGGCGCTTTGCCAGCATCAACCGCCCCACCGCCGGTGCCCGCGAAGAGCGCGACCTGCCGGTGGGCGAGCACCCGCTGCAGCTCTATTCGCTGGCCACGCCCAACGGGGTCAAGGTCACGATCATGCTGGAGGAGCTGATCGAGGCCGGGCACGATGCGGAGTACGATGCATGGACGGTCAACATCAGCCAGGGTGATCAATTCACCAGCGGCTTTGTCGGCGTGAACCCCAACAGCAAGATCCCCGCCCTGCTCGACCGGAGCGGGCCGGAACCGGTCCGCCTGTTCGAATCGGGCGCGATCCTGATCCACCTGGCCGAGAAATTCGATGCCTTCTATCCCACAGGTCAGACCCGCGCCGAAGTGCTCAGCTGGCTGTTCTGGCAGGTCGGCAGCGCGCCCTTTATCGGCGGCGGATTCGGCCATTTCTACGCCTATGCGCCGGAGAAGTACGAATACCCGATCAACCGCTATGCGATGGAAACCAAGCGCCTGTTCGACGTGGCCGACCAGCGGCTGGCGCAGAGCCGGTTCCTGGGCGGCGACGACTATACCGTGGCCGACATGGCGACCTTCCCCTGGCTCGCCCCGTTCGTGGAAGGCAACATCTACAACGACGCGACCACCTTCCTTTCGATCCATGAATATGAAAACGTTGCCCGCTGGGTGGCCGAGATCAACGCCCGGCCCGCCGTGCGGCGCGGGCGGATCGTGAACAAGGTGTGGGGCGAGGAGAACCAGCAGCTGGCCGAGCGCCATTCGGCCGCCGACTTTGCAGGCAAGGACATCTGACCACCCCCATGCCGCGCGCTGCGCCACCCGCTTCACCGGACAAGAGCCGCGTCGGTGTGGCCGAGAAACTGGGCTATGGCGTGGGAGACCTGGCCAACGGGCTCTATCTCAATTTCTTCGGTTTCTTCCTGCTCTACTTCTTCGTCGACCTGGGCGGCCTGGCCCCGGCGGCAGTGGGGCTGATGCTGCTGCTGACCAAGCTGGTCGACGCGGTGACCGATCCGATGATGGGCGCGCTCGCTGACCGGACGCGGACCCGCTGGGGCCGGTATCGCCCTTACCTGCTGTGGGGCGCGCTGCCGCTGGGGATCACCGGCACCGCCGTGTTCGCTGCGCCAGCCAGCCTGAGCACCGGTGAGACGCTGGTCTGGGCCTATGCCACCTACACCCTCGCCATGCTCGCCTACACCATGGTCAACGTGCCTTATGGCGGGCTGCTCGGGGTGATTTCTCCCAAAGCGAGCGAGCGGGCCAGCGTGGCGGCCTACCGGATGGTGTTCTCCTCGCTGGCGGGGATCGCCATCGGCGTGCTCGGCACCACCCTGGTGCGCGAGCTGGGCGGCGGGGACGAGGCGCGCGGAATCTTCCTGACCATGGCCTGCATCGCGGCGGTCGGAACGGCCTGCATCCTGGTGACTTTCGCCACCACGCGAGAACGGATACCCCATCCCGCAGTCAACGGATCGGTGCTGGGAGACATGTCCGCGCTGGTCCGCACCGGGCCATGGCTGGCAGTGGCGGCCGCGGCCATTCTCGGCGTGCTGGCAATCGCCTCGCGCGCGGGCAGCGCGCTGTTCTGGTTCAAGTATGTTGCGGGTGACGATGGCGCGCCGGTGCTGCTGTTCCTAGACCGGGTGGCGCTGTTCTACACCGCGCTGGCACTGGGGCAGGTGACCGGGGTGATTGCTGGCAACCTGCTCCAGCGCCGGTTCGAGAAGCGCGACCTGGTGATCGCTGCCGGTGCGCTCAAGGTGATCGGCATTGTCGTCTTCTACCTCGTTCCGCTCGATGCGGTGTGGTGGCAGACTCTGGCGCAGCTGGTGGTGGGCATCGGCTTCGGGGTGCTGATGGTGCTGGCCTTTGCCATGTTCACCGACATTGCCGAATACGTGGACTGGAAAACCGGCCTGCAGATGACCGGGCTGGTCGTCTCCGCCTCGATCTTCGCGGTCAAGGCGGGGGTGGCGTTCGGCTCGGCGGTGCCGGGCTTCCTGTTCAGCGCCACCGGTTTTGTGGCGGGCGTATCGCAGAGCCCCGAGGCGCTGCTGGGGATCGAGTTCGCCTTCGCACTGGTGCCGGTCATGGCGCTGCTTCCGGCGGCGATCGCCATGCTGTTCTACCGGCTCGACCGGGCGACGGTGGCACAGCTCGAAACAGAACTTGCCGCGCGGCGCGGCTGAGCGAAAGCCCCCTTCACATCACCGATTGAGCCGCTATAGGGGCGCGCTCGCACGCACGTGCCTGCTGGGGTGTAGCCAAGCGGTAAGGCAGCGGTTTTTGGTACCGCCATGCGCAGGTTCGAATCCTGCCACCCCAGCCAGTTTTTCCGAAGCCGGTTTTGCGGAAAACGTCGGTTCAGCCAGCCTCGGCCTCTCCTTCGGCAAGGCGTTCCTTCACACCCTGCAACAGGTCGGCGATGCGCTGGGCGTTGACGCCGAGATCGCTGGTCCCGACCCGCGAGGTGGAGCGCACGTCGATCACGCTGCCGCCCTGCTCGCCCGCCCGCACGCGGACCACGACATCGTCGAGGAAACTGTACCAGAACACCTCGGCCGTGCCTTCGACCTGGCCGGCTGCCTCGTCCACCGTCACATCATCAAACCCGCGCGCGGTCATCGCCGCTTCCACTGCCTGCAGCGCCGCCGCCGGTTCCGCCGCCACCGCCAGCGGGGCGAGGTCGGGATAGCCTTCGGCAATCAGCTGGGCGCCGGTCTTGTCCGCGACTTCGGCATTGCCCTTCCACTTGTCGAACTGGCCGAGCGGGGCGTCGAACGGGTTCAGTGCATTGGCACCTTCGGCCTCGCGCTCCTCCACCAGGGCAGCGGAGAACATCGGCGCGTCGGCCGGATTGGTGGTCACGTCATAGATGAACGGCACGCTGCCCGCCGTACTGCGCAGCTGGCCGAGCCCGGCGAACACCGCAGCCGGGATGGCCAGCGCAACCAGCGCGGCGACCCAGCCGGTGCGCGGCGCACGAAACAGGGTGGCGACCAGCGCCGCTGCACCGAGCAGGGCGGTCAGCCCCAACATGGGCAAGGCCGGGGTCATGGTCAGCGTGGCAAAGCCGGTGATCGGGCTCCACAGGCCGAGCTTGGCACCGAACATGGCGATAGCAAACCACAGGATCATCGCGATGGACAGGGCCAGGGCGATACGGGCGAAGCGGGCGCGTTTGGTCATGGCCCGCGTGATGCCTCTTTCCCGCCGTCTCCGCAAGCAGCCAGACTTGCCAAGCGCACCCGCCCGGCACATTGCGGGCGCAAGCAATCCAGGGAGAGACCATGAACGACATCGTGCTTTACGGCAGCCCGCTTTCGCCCTTCGTGCGTAAGGCAGCCGCTTTGCTGGAGGAAAAGGGCGTCGGCTATGACATCGAGGCGGTCGACGTGTTCAACCCGCCCGAGTGGTTCGTGGCGATCAGCCCGCTGAAGCGCATTCCCGTGCTACGCGACCGCTCCATCGCGGCCGAGGGTGTGGACGGCACGATCCCCGATTCCTCGGCCCTGTGCGCCTATATCGAGCGCAAGCATCCGGAGCCCGCCTGCTTCGGTGACAGCCCCTTTGCCCATGGCCGCGCGCTGTGGATCGAGGAATTTGCCGATACCACGCTGGCCGCTGCGGGCGGCCTGGGCATCTTCCGTCCGCTGGCCTTCCCGGCGATGCAGGGCAAACCGCCCGAGGTGGACAAGGCGCACAAGACCTGGGCCGAAGACCTGCCGCGCCACTATGATTACCTGGAGGCCGAGCTGGCCGGGCGGGACTGGCTGGCAGGGGCAAGCTTTTCCATCGCAGACATTGCGGTGGCCGTGCAGCTGATGCAGATCACCCTGGTAGCCGAGGTCGACTTCGCAGCGCGCTGGCCGGGCCTTGCGGCCCATCTGGAACGGTGCCTGGCGCGCGGCACCTTCGATGCCGTCTATGCGAAAGCGGAAAAGTTCGTGCGGCGGGCGCTGCCGGAACGGGTGGCGCTCTAGCCGCCTGTCCAGTCCTGCTCCGGCTGCGGGTTGTTGGGCACCAGGATCAGCGTCTGCCCTTCCACCCGCCAGCTGGCGAGGCGGGAGAGGAGGTTCATCCCGATCACGTTGGTTTCGCCCAGGTTGGGCACGATCACCGTATCCAGCCCGCGCGCCACGACATTGCCGAAGCGCAGCTCCTCGACTGTCCCGATATCGGCCGAGATCGTGCCATTGGCGGTCTTGAGGGTGATCGGGATGCCGCCAGTGCGAGGCTCCAGCCCGATCCGCTCGGCAGTTCCGGTCGAGACCGCAGTCAGGGTCGCCCCGGTGTCGACCATGAAGGTGACCGGCTCATTGCCCACCTGCGCAGTGATCCAGAAATGCCCGTCACGGCCCATCGGCACGCGGGTTTCGCCGCCCTCGACCACCTGTTCCGGCAGGCCGAGTTCGGGCACGGCCATACCGTAACGCGGATCGAACCGCGATACCTGCACCATCACCATCACGAAGATCGCCACCAGCGCGAGCGAGCCACCGCCCCGCACCAGCCGGCCAAGCGGCACTTCACGGGTGACCATGGCGGAGCCGACCCAGCTCAGCATGATCGCCGCCACCGTGGCCAGCAGCAGGCCCGAATTGGGCACCTGCCCGATCACGCCTAGGAGTGATTGCCAGATTGTCGCCAGATCCATGCCGCCAATATAGGAAGGGGAACGCCCGCCTTCCATGCCCTATCTGCCGCGGCACCGAACCTAGGGTGCGCGGCGCGGGCGGGTCGCTTCGGCCAGCACCACGGCGAACTGCCCGGCACCGTCGGTCCACCGGTCCAGCGGCGTCCATCCCCCGGAAAGCAGCAGGGTGGCAAGACTGCGGCGGGTGAACTTGTGGCTGTTCTCGGTATGGATACTCTCGCCCTCGGCCAGCACGAACGGCTCGCCATCAACCTCGAACGTGATGGTGCGGCTTGCCACCAGATGCATTTCGATCCGGGCCAGTTTCTCGTCCCAGCGGGCTTCGTGGCGCAGGGCATCGAGCGGGATCGTGCCATCAAGCTCGCGGTTGATCCGCTCCGCCAGGTTGAGATTGAACGCGGCCGTGACTCCGGCGGCATCATCATAGGCGGCGAGCAGGACTTCAGTATCCTTGACCAGATCGAACCCGATCAGCAACTGCGAGCCTTCGCCCAGCGTCGCGCGCATTTCGCGCAGCAGATCGACCGCAGTGAAGGGAACCATGTTGCCAATGGTCGAGCCGGGGAAGAACCCCAGCTTGGGCGCGGCCTCGACCTCAGGCGGCAAGGCAACGCGGCGCATGAAATCGGCCTCGACCGGATAGACCGGCAGACCGGGAAACTTGGCCGCCAGTTCGGCCGCCGATTCGCGCAGGAAATCGCCCGAGATGTCGAGCGGGACATAGGCCGCAGGGGCAATCGCCTGGAGCAGCAGCGGGGTCTTGACCGAACTGCCGCTGCCGAATTCGACCACTGCCCGGCCCGGCCCGACCAGTGCGGCGAAATCCGCGCCCTGCGCCTGCAGAATCTCGGTTTCGGCCCGCGTCGGATAATACTCTGGAAGCCGTGTGATATCCTCGAACAGTTGCGAGCCGCGCTCGTCATAGAACCAGCGCGCCGGGATCGCCTTCGGCTCCTGTCGCAGCCCTTCCAGCACATCGGCGCGGAAGGCGCGGTCAACGCCCTGTTCGTCGAGATCGACCAGGGCCAGACCGCGTTGGGGGGCTCGGCGCGCGCTCATGTCATATCCTTTGCCAGTCGCACGCCGGTGAATTGCCAGCGCTGGTCGGGGTAGAAGAAATTGCGGTAGCTGGCGCGCGAATGCCCGCGCACCGTGGCGCAGCTCGCCCCGCGCAGCACCACCTGCCCGCTCATGAACTTGCCATTGTATTCGCCCACCGCACCCGCCGCCGGGCGGAAGCCGGGATAGGGGAGGTAGGCTGAGCGGGTGAACTGCCAGCCATCGCCGAACAGGCTCTCGCTGCCGACCGGCGCCACCGGGCCTGCCTCGTCCATCTGGTTGCCTGAGGCGGGATCGTGCGCCTGTGCCATGGCCTCCCACTCGAACTCGGTCGGCAACCGGAAACCGGCCCAGGTGGCAAAGGCATCGGCCTCGTAATAGGAAACGTGGGTGACCGGGGCGTGGGGATCACGCGGCTGCCAGCCAGACAAAGTGAAATGCTCGCCCTCGCGCCAGTAAAGCGGCGCCGCAATCCGCTCCGCCTGCACCCAGCCCCAGCCATCAGCCAGCCACAGGCGCGCGTCGGCATAACCGCCCGCCGCGATAAATGCGTCCCACTCGCCGTTGGTCACCAGCCGGTCAGCCAGTGCGAACGGCTCCAGCAAGGCGCGATGGCGCGGCCCTTCGTTGTCGAACGCAAAGCCGGGCCCGTTGTGGCCGATCTCGACGATCCCGCCGGGGTGGGTGTGCCACGCTAAAGTCCCTCTCCCCTTGAGGGAGGGGGGTTGGGGAGAGGAGTAAACGTAAGGCGCCCCCAGCGGGTTCTGGAACAGCGCGTGCTTGATATCGGTCAGCAGCAGTTCCTGGTGCTGTTCTTCGTGGGCCATGCCCAGCGCGATCAGGCCGGAGAGCCGCTCCTCGCGCAGGAGTGGTTCCATGGCCTCGTCGACATGCTGCCGCCAGCGGACAATCTCCACCACCGTCGGGCGCGACAGCATCCCGCGCCGGGGCCGCGCCAGCCGCGCACCTTCAGCCTCGTAATAGGAATTGAACAGGAACGGCCAGCGCTCGTCATAGAGGCGATAGCCGGGCGCATGGTCACGCAGCAGGAAGGTTTCCCAGAACCAGGTTGTATGCGCGATGTGCCACTTGGCGGGGGAGGCATCGTCCATCGACTGGATCGTGGCATCCGCTTCCGACAGCGGCGCAACCAGCGCAAGGCTGCGCGCCCGCGTGTCGCGAAAGCGCGCGGCCAGGGCCTGCTGACCGAGGCCAGGTGCTGCCATGTTCATCGCCAATCCCCTGCATTGCCGCTCAGCTGGAATGATGACCCAACGCCAGACGGCTGCAAAGGTTCATGCGGCAGCGCGTGTCTAGGCAGCGGCGCGGGTTTCCTTCGCCTCGAGATTGAGCATCTCGGCGATGAGGAAGGCCAGTTCCAGCGATTGCGCCGCGTTGAGGCGCGGATCGCAATGGGTGTGATAGCGGTCACCCAATGCCTCGTCGGTAATCGCCACCGCGCCGCCGACGCATTCGGTCACGTCCTGCCCGGTCATTTCGACATGAATGCCGCCCGCATGGGTGCCTTCCGCGCGGTGGACCGCGAAGAACCCGCGCACTTCGGCCAGGATGCGGTCGAACGGGCGGGTCTTGTAGCCGCTGTCCGCCTTGATCACGTTGCCGTGCATCGGGTCGCAGCTCCACACCACCGGGTGCCCTTCGCGCTTGACCGCGCGCACCAGCGCCGGAAGCCCGGCCTCGACCTTGTCGTGCCCGAACCGGCTGATCAGCGTGATCCGCCCGGCTTCACGGCCCGGGTTGAGCGTGTCGAGCAGGCGGAGCAGCGCATCAGGCTCAAGGCTCGGCCCGCACTTCATGCCCAGCGGGTTGCCGATCCCGCGGCAGAACTCGATATGCGCGCTGCCGGGAAAGCGGGTGCGGTCGCCAATCCAGACCATGTGCGCGCTGGTATCGTACCAGTCACCGGTCAGCGAATCGCGCCGGGTCATGGCCTGCTCGTAAGGCAGCAGCAGGGCCTCGTGGCTGGTGTAGAAGCTGGTGCCCTGCAGTTGCGGCACAGTGCGCGGATCGACCCCGCAGGCTTCCATGAAGTCGAGCGCTTCGGAAATGCGGTTGCTGATCTCGCCGAACTTGTCCGCCCACGGGCTGCGGCCCATGAAATCGAGCGTCCACTGGTGGACCTGGCGCAGGTTGGCATAGCCGCCCCCGGCAAAGGCGCGCAGCAGGTTGAGCGTCGCCGCCGCCTGGCTGTAGGCGCGGACCATGCGCTGCGGATCGTTGCGGCGGATGTCCGGATCGAATTCGATCCCGTTGACGTTGTCGCCGAAGTAGCTCGGCAGGGTCACCCCGTCTTGCGTTTCGGTGTCGGAGCTGCGCGGCTTGGCGAACTGGCCGGCCATGCGCCCCACCTTCACCACCGGCAGCTTGCCGGCAAAGGTCATCACCACCGCCATCTGCAGGATCACCCGGAAGGTGTCGCGGATGTTGTTGGGATGGAATTCGGCGAAGCTTTCGGCGCAGTCCCCGCCCTGGAGCAGGAAGGCCTTGCCGCTGGCCACATCGGCCAGATCGGCCTTGAGTGCGCGCGCCTCGCCCGCGAACACCAGCGGCGGATAGTTCGCCAGCACGCCTTCGACTTCGGCCAGGGCAGCGGCATCTTCGTACACCGGCAGGTGCCGTGCTTCGTGTGCCTTCCAGCTGTCAGGAGTCCAGTCGCGAGCCATTGTCTGTCTTCACTTCATCATTGCGTCAGGCGCGGCAATGCACCGACCATCCCTCAAGCGCATGGGCGGCGCATTCGCAAGCGCAATAAATCTGCACCGGGCCAAGGCTGCCCTTGGCGGCGCCAGCCAGACTGCCGCTGTCAGCGGCCGCTGACAGCCTCGGCGCGGGCCGCATTGTCCTGTGCCAGGGCCTGCCCTTCGGGGATCACGGCCAGCCGCCAGCCGCGCCGGTCACCGAAGTATTTGGCCGCCAGCGCCTGCATCGCTTCAGGCGAGGTCTGGGTATAGTCCGACAACAGCGACCGCAGCAGCTGGACCCGCTGCGGATCATGGGTCGCGCCGCCCAGCTGGTACATCCAGAACTGGTTGCCGGTCGAAGCGCGCTGGACCAGCTGGCGCAGCGGCTCGGTCACGCGGGCCAGTTCGTCGGGCTCGGCCGGGCTGGTGGCGAGGTCGCGGGCGATCCGTTCCGCCACTTCGAAGAACACCGGCACGTCTTCCGGTTTGAGCTGGCTGATCGCGGTCAGCCTGCCACCGGAAGCCAGATCGACCGGCCAGCTTGACGAAATCTGCGGCGCATAGCTGGCACCGGCCCGTTCGCGCATGGCATCGATCAGGCGGTTGTTGAACAGGTCCATCAGGATTTCGAGCTGGCGCGATTCAGGCAGCCCCGCCGCCCCCGCCCCGCCCGGCCAGGCGATCACGGCGGCCGCCTGGTTGGCATCGCCGCGATGGGTCAGGATGACGGGGGCTGCGCGGGCTTCCGGGAAATCGGTCGAGCGGTTGATGACTGCGGCCGGCAGGGGCTGGCGTGGTGCCAGCGCGCCGAACGTGCGCCGCAATGCCTCGACCGCGCGGTCACGGTCAAACTCGCCGAAGATGGCCACTTCCACCGGGCCTTGCTCCAGCAGCGGCTCCCATGCCTGGCGGAAGCCTTCCGGCGTCGCCCCGCTCAGCGCCGCCTTGTCGGGCGTGGCGAAGCGCGGATCGCGGTCACGCACCAGATATTCCAGGTCACGGCCAAGCACACCGCCGGGGCTGGCGGCATAGCTTTCATAGGCCAGCTCCGCCCCCGCCCGTGCGCGCAGCACGGGATTGGCATCCCAGCGCGGCATTCCGAGCTTGGCCGCAAACAGGTAGAGCTGGTCCGCCAGGTCCGCGTCGCGGGTCTGGGCGGAGAAGGTGAACACCCCGTCCTCGATGGCGAAATCGAACCCGAGCTTGCGCCCGGTGGCGATCCGGTCAAGCTCGTCCTGCCCCAGCTCGCCCAGGCCCGAGCCGACCAGCGCCATCTTGCCGAGCGCGGCATAGACGGCGTTCTGCTCGGTGAAGCCGCGATAGCCTGCGCCGAACCGCACCCGCACCGCCACCCGGCCCGGCTCGGCATCGTTGGCCCAGAGCATGGCCTTCACACCATTGCCGAATTCGACCTGTTCGATCCCGAGCACGCCAAGCGGCCCGATCCCGGTAATCGTGCCGGGCTCACCCACCGGCGGCAGGTCGGCAAAGGAAATGGTCTGCGCCGCCAGCCGCGCCGAGGCGTCGGCCGCAACCGGTGCAGCCAGCGCCGCGCGCACGCTGTCACGGTCAGCCTCGCCAATCGAGGGGGTGACATAGACCGCCCGCATGACTGAGCCGCTGAACAGCTGGCGGGTGTGCTTCAGCACGTTTTCCGGCGTATATTTCGCGCGCATTCCGCGGAACACGGTGAGCACCGTTTCCGGCGCCGCCACCGTCTCGCGAATGTCGACCGCGTTGACGATATCGTCGGCCAGCTTGCCCCCGGCCATGACCGCGCGCTGTTCCACCGAGCTGGCGAAGGCGACGTCGAACTCGGCCAGTTCGCGGTCGATCTCCTCCTGGGTTGGCGGTGCGGCCGTCGCATCGGCAATCACCCCGCGCACGTCGGCCAGCGCGGCCTGCCAGTCAGCGGTCAGCGGAGCGAAGGACACGAAGGTCGCGTCGGCAGAGCGACTGACGTCCTCCTGCGCGACCTGGGCATAGAGGTAGGACCCCCCGGCCCGGGCACGCGATTCAAGCCGCCGGTTGATCACCGCCTGGGCCACGGCATCGAGCAGCAACCCTTCGTTATAGACGATCGTGTCCTGCACCTGGCGCCAGGGGCGCAGGATCGCATAGCTGTAGGTGCGGGGCAGGTCGGGTTCGACCAGCACGCCCGTTTCCCCCACCGGGGTTGCCCCCGTGGCGCCCGGCGGCGGCACCGGATCGCCGAAATCAGGGGCAGGCGCGCCCTTGCCCTTGCCCTTCCAGTCCCCGAACCAGCGCTCGATCAAGGCGGCGAACTGCTGCGGGTCAAAGTCGCCTGCAACTACGATCACGGTGTTCTCGGGCCGGTACCAGTGGGCATGGAACGCGGCCACCGCATCGGCGCTGGCCCCGGTCAGGGTGGCCTCGGTTCCGATTGGCAGGCGGTTGGCTAGCCTCTGCCCGGCAAACAGCACTTCGCGCGAACCTTCGGCCACGCGCTGCGCGGCCCCGCCGCGCTCGCGCATTTCCGCCAGCACGATCGGCACTTCGGCGGCGAGGTTGGCCTCGTTCAGCACCGGCTCGCGCACCATGCCCGAAAGCAGGCGGAAACTTTCGGCAAGCGAGCCCGGCGTCGCACCCGGCAGGTCGAGCTTGTAGACCGTATGGGTCGGGCTGGTTTCGGCATTGGTGTCACTGCCGAAGGTCGCGCCGAGGCGCTGCCAGGTGGGGATCGCCATGGCCGGGCCGAGATACTTGCTTTCACGGAACAGCAGGTGCTCGAGCAGGTGGGCATAGCCGCGCTCGCTCTCTTCCTCGTGCAGCGAGCCGGCATCGACGCGGATGCGGATCGAGACCTGCCCTGGCGGCACCCCGTTGCGGCGCACGGCATAGCGCAGGCCATTGTCCATTTCCCCGAACAGCCATTCGGGATCGCGCGGCACATCGCTGCCTTCGTAGATCCACGGGGTTTCGCTTCCGGTCTGCAGTGCGCGCGGCGGGGGCAGGTTCTCCTGCGCGACCGCTACCGGCGTGACCAGAGCAAGCGGAACCAGGCAGGCGAGGTGCCGCAGGGCACGGAAAAACACTGTCATCGGCCAACTATAGGGTCGGGCGGGATGAAGGGATAGTGAATAGCTTGCCTTCCGGGCGGCTAACCAAACCGCGCTTGTGGCGGATGGCTGCAATCCCTACATCGCAGGGCATGTTCATAGAAACCGAAACCACCCCGAACCCCGCCAGCCTCAAGTTCCTGCCCGGCCAGCAGGTCATGGTCAGCGGCACCCGCGAATTCGCCAGCCCGGAAGCCGCCGAAGCCAGCCCGCTGGCGCAGGCGATTTTCGACACGGGCGAAGTGGTCAACGTGTTCTTCGGCAGCAATTTCATCTCGGTTACCGCCGCGCCGGGTGCGGACTGGTCCTCGCTCAAGCCGCAGGTGGTGGCGATCCTGCTCGACCATTTCGTTTCGGAAGCGCCGCTGTTCGCCGGTGGCACCGCAGCAGGCATCTCTGTTCCCGCCGAAGACGACCTGGTGGTCGAACAAAGCGCCGACGATGCAGACATCATCGCCCAGATCAACGAGCTGCTCGAAAGCCGCGTCCGCCCGGCCGTGGCCGGTGACGGCGGCGACATCCAGTTTCGGGGCTTCAGCGACGGGGTGGTCTATCTGACCATGCAGGGCGCCTGCTCGGGCTGCCCTTCCTCCACCGCCACGCTCAAGCACGGCATCGAGGGCCTGCTCAAGCACTATGTCCCCGAAGTGACCGAAGTGCGCGCGGCATGAGCCGCCAGTTCCACGACCACAGGCTGGACAGCGAGGCGCTGGCCCAGCTGTTTACCGAAGCGCGCAGCTACAACGGCTGGCTCGACCAGCCGGTGACAGACGAACAGCTTCACGCCATCTGGGACCTGGTCAAGATGGGGCCGACTTCGGCCAATATGCAGCCAGCGCGGATCGTGTGGGTCAAGTCACCCGAGGCGAAGGCAAAGCTGGTCGACTGTGTTTCGGAAGGCAACAAGGCCAAGGTTGCTGCTGCCCCGGTCACCGCACTGATCGCTTACGATATCGACTTTCACGAGGAACTTCCCTCGCTGTTCCCGCACACCGACGCAAAGAGCTGGTTCGCGGGCGACGAGGCTGGCCGCAAGGAAGGCGCCTTCCGCAATTCCTCGCTTCAGGGCGCCTACCTGATGCTCGCCGCACGGGCACTTGGGCTGGATACCGGGCCGATGTCGGGCTTCGATGGCGCAGCGGTCGAGGCAGCCTTCTTTGCCGACCATCCCCGCCACAAGATCAACTTCATCTGTTCGATCGGCTATGGCGACCCGGCCTCGATCTTCGAACGCAGCCCGCGCCCGGATTTCGGCCGGTTCACCCGTATCGCCTGACAGGCTTGCAAGACCGGCAGGTGACGTGGCAACCAGCCGCATGATGCGGACCCTTGCGATCGATTGCGCCACCGAGGCCTGCTCCGTCGCCCTGTTCGAGGGTGAGCGGCTGCTCGCACATGACCATCGCCTGCTCGGCCGGGGCCATGCCGAACACCTGGTGCCGATGATCGCTGCCCTCCCCGATCGCGGGCGGGCGGCCCGCATTCTTGTCTCGCGCGGGCCGGGCAGCTTCACCGGCGTAAGGATCGGGCTGGCAACCGCCCGCGCCCTGGCCCTGGCCTGGCAGGCCAAGGCTCTGGCCTATCCCACGCTTGCCCTGGTTGCGGCCCTGGCCCGCGCCGACCACCCCGATGCGCCTGTGAGCGTGGCGATGAGCGGCGGACACGGCGAATGGTTCGTCTGCGATTTCGGGGAAGACGGGCTGCCCGAAGGGCCGGTCATCTCGCTGGCTCCGGCGCAGGCCGCTGGCCGGGCGCGCCACCCGCTCGTCGCCGGAACGCAGGCCGCATCTCTGGTGGCCCTGCGCGGCCAGGGCACAGCGCTGGACCTGCTGCCGGACGCCCGCCTTGCGCTGCAAGTCCCGCCGGCGCTCCAGTCGGACGATCTCTCCCCCGATTATGGCCGCGCACCCGATGCGCGCCCTGCGAAAGCCTTGCCTGCATGATGGACGACGTCGACCGGATCATGGCGGTGATGCAGGCCGCTTTCGATCCGCGCTGGGGGGAAGCATGGTCGCGCCGCCAGGTCGAGGATTCGCTGGCGCTGCCTTCGACCCATTACGTGGTCCTGTCCGCCGATGGCACTCCGCTGGCCGAGGGAGAGCCTGCCGCAGGGTTTGCCCTGTCGCGGCACCTGGCGGGGGAGGCGGAACTGCTGTTGCTCGGGGTCGATCCGGCATGGCGTGGCCGCGGCATTGCCCGGGCCCTGCTGTCCATTGTCTTTGCCGAGGCGCGCAACCGCGGTGCTGAACAACTCTTTCTTGAAATGCGCCACAATAATCCGGCCGAGAGACTCTATCGTGCCATCGGTTTCGAGCCAGTCGGCCGTAGACCGGCCTATTACAAGCTGGCTGACGGAACGCGTCTCGATGCCGTTACTTTTGCATTGCGACTGACCTGACGATCTACATCAGGCGGGTTACTTTCAAGTAATTATGAGAGGTAACCCTGACTTGCAATATTTCTGCAATGCGCGCATGGCCGACGTGCTCAAGTGGCCAGCAAAGAAGCTGCAGCAGCCTACCATCGATCGCAAACGCAAGGAATTCTCCATGAACCAGATGGAACATGACATCGCGGAAACGCTGATTACACTCACGTCAGACATCGTTGCTGCACATGTCAGCAACAACAATGTTGCAGTTGACGAAGTCCCGACTCTCATCACCAATGTCTACACGGCCCTGGCCGGACTTGGCGGAGAGCCGGTCAAGGTCGAGGAACGCCCCGAGCCGGCGGTTTCGATCCGCGCTTCGGTCAAGCCGGACTATCTGGTGTGCCTGGAAGACGGCAAGAAGCTGAAAATGCTCAAGCGTTACCTGCGCACCAACTTCGACATGAGCCCGGAAGAGTATCGCGCGCGGTGGAACCTGCCCGCCGACTACCCGATGGTTGCGCCCAACTATGCCGAAAAGCGCCGCGAGCTGGCAGTGAAGATCGGCCTCGGCCGGACACCGGGCCAAAAGCGGGGCCGCCGGAAAAAGACTGTCTGATTTACCCGGTCACGGGTTGAGCAAAGCGTCCCGGGTCATTAGGTATCCGGGACGCTTTTCTTTTGTCGGGGTGTATCTTGCAGCAACGGATCGATCTCGAACAGCTGTGCGCCGACCGCGGCCTGCGGATCACCGAACAGCGCCGGGTGATCGCGCGCGTCCTGTCCGAAAGCGACGACCACCCCGATGTGGAGCTGCTGCACCAGCGCGCTTCGGCGATCGACTCCAAGATCTCGATCGCCACGGTCTATCGCACAGTGCGCCTGTTCGAGGAGGCGGGCATCCTTGACCGGCACGATTTCGGTGATGGCCGCGCCCGCTATGAGGCCGCGCCCGAAGCCCATCATGACCACCTGATCGATGTCGAAACCGGTGACGTGCTCGAATTCGTCGATCCGGAGCTGGAAGCGCTGCAGAAGCTGATCGCCGAGAAGCTCGGCTACCGGCTGGTCGACCACCGGATGGAACTCTACGGCGTCAAGCTTGGCCGGCCGGGAGACAAGAACCCCGGATGAGCAGCGCGCAGGCCCTCGCCCCGCCGCGCATCCGGCCGCTGGGTTGGGGCCTGATTTTTTTCCGCCTGCTGCTCATGGCCCTGCTGCTGGTGCTGTGCACCCCCTTCCATTTCCTCTGGCGTGCGGTCGGTGCGGGCCGCTGGTGGCCGCGCGTCTTCCTCGCCAGCATCGGCGCGGTGGCGGGGCTGTTCATCCGGATCGAGGGCAAGCCCGTGCGCGGCGCGCTGCTGCTGGCCAACCACGTCTCGTGGCTCGACATACCGGCGCTCGCGCACGCCAGCGGCACCGCTTTCGTCGCGCATGACGGGCTCAGCGCCTTCCCCCTTCTCAAATGGCTGTGCGAGATGAACGAAACGGTCTTCATCGCCCGTCACCGGCGCGGCAGCGTGGCGGACCAGGTGGCGCAGGTTCGGGCGGCGATGGACATGTCGGGCTGCCTGACCCTGTTCCCGGAAGGCACCACCAGCGATGGCACCGGGCTGCTGCCGTTCAAGAGCTCGCTGCTGAGCGCACTCGAATCCCGGCCCGAGGGCGCGGCAGTCCAGCCGGTGCTGCTGGCCTACGAGGACGCTGCCCGGATTGCCTGGGTGGGCGAGGAGCCGGGGCTGGACAACTTCAAGCGCATCCTGGCCCGCCTGCGCCCCATCCGGCTGACGATCCGGTTCCTTCCGCCGCTTTCCGGCGACGAACTGACCAACCGCAAGACGGTGGCGGCCGCAGCCCAGCAGGCGATTGCCCGGGCGATGTAGGCTCCGGCTTTTAAACAGCGGGAATTTCCTCTAGGCGGCGCTCGCCATGAAATCCTCCGCCCCTCCGCAGACCTACCGGGTCAAAAGCTTCGGCTGCCAGATGAACGTCTACGACGGCGAACGCATGGCCGAGCTGCTCGCCCAGCGCGGCATCACGCCTGCGCCCGAGGGCGAGGAAGCGGACCTGGTGGTGCTCAACACCTGCCACATCCGCGAGAAAGCGGCGGAGAAGGTCTATTCCGATATCGGCCGGCTGGTGAAGGCGGGGCGCGAGGCGGGCAAGGAACCTCTGATCGCAGTCGCCGGCTGCGTCGCCCAGGCCGAGGGCGAGGAAATCATGGCCCGCGCTCCGGCGGTCAGCATGGTGGTCGGCCCGCAAGCCTATCACCGCCTCCCGGAAATGCTGGACCGGGCGGTCAAAGGTGAACGCAGCACCGACACGGACATGCCGCCGATCGCCAAGTTCGATTCCCTGCCCGCCCGCCGCAAGAGCGCCCCTTCGGCTTTCCTGACGGTGCAGGAAGGGTGCGATAAGTTCTGCACTTACTGCGTGGTGCCCTATACCCGCGGGGCGGAAATATCCCGCCCGTTCAGGGATCTCGTGGCCGAAGCGGACAAGCTGGTAGCGGCCGGGGCGCGCGAGATCACCCTGCTCGGCCAGAACGTCAACGCCTGGAGCGGGGAGGACGACAAGGGCCGCACTGTCGGGCTCGGCGGCCTGATCCGGCGGCTCGCGGGCATCGATGGGCTTGCCCGGATCCGCTACACCACCAGCCACCCGGCCGACATGAACGAAGACCTGATCGCCGCGCACGGCGAGGTCGACAAGCTCATGCCTTACCTCCACCTGCCGGTGCAGAGCGGCAATGACCGGGTGCTGAAGGCGATGAACCGCAGCCACACCGCCGAGAGCTACCTCAGGCTGCTGGACCGGTTCCGGGCCGCCCGGCCAGACATTGCGCTCAGCGGCGATTTCATCGTCGGCTTTCCGGGCGAAACCGATGCCGAGTTCGCAGATACGCTGAAACTGGTCGATGCGGTGGGCTATGCCCAGGCCTACAGCTTCAAGTACTCGCCCCGCCCCGGCACCCCCGCCGCGACCATGGACGGCCAGATCGCGCCGCAAGTGATGGACGAGCGGCTCCAGCGCCTGCAGGCCGCGCTCAACCGCGATCAGCACGCCTTCAATCAGGCCAGTGTTGGCAAGCGTTGCGCGGTGCTGGTGGAGCGGACCGGGAAGCTTCCCGGGCAATGGCTGGGCAAGTCGCCCTGGCTGCAATCGGTCTGGTTCGAAGGTGACGCGGCGCTGGGCGATCTGGTCGAAGTCGAACTGGTCGAAGCTGGGCCCAATTCGCTGGCCGGGCGATTGCTGGCGTCCGTGCCAGCCTGAGCGCCGAAACGGCTTCCGGTCCCCGCTTTGTGCCACCTGCCGGAACAAACTGCCCGGTGCGCGGTATTTGCGTGACACCGGGGTTACTTTCCCCAGCCTCGCCCCGGCCCCCCGCTTGCGCCTGCCTGCCATCGGCGTAAGCTTCGAATCGCAAACCAAGGAGCTGCATGGGCCGTAGACCAACCCGCGCCGGACATCCGGCGATCTCGCCTTCCCCTGTCGTGCAGCGCGAGGCGCGCCGCGCCCGGGCGGAGCTGGCATTCGACAACCAGAGCCTGCTGGTGCCCCTGTTCGGCCAGTTCGACGCCAACCTGGTGCAGGTGGAAAACCGGCTCGGCGTGTTCATTTCCGCGCGCGGCGACCGGGTGCTGATCGAAGGCCCGGAAGACAGCGTGGCCCGCGCCCGCGATACCCTGCAATCGATGTATGACCGGCTGGCTCTGGGGCAGGAACTGGACGCAGGCGCAATCGAGGCGCTGATCGTGATGTCGAACGAACCGGCGCTCGACGGCATCCTGTCGGAGGAAAACGGCGGCCCGCCGATCATGATCCGGACCCGCCGCAAGACCATCGTGCCGCGCAGCGCCACTCAGGCGACCTACATGCGCAGTCTGGCGCGTGACGACATTATCTTCGCGCTCGGCCCGGCGGGCACCGGCAAGACCTACCTCGCCGTGGCGCAGGCGGTGGCGCAGCTGATCAACGGCAGCGTCCAGCGCCTGATCCTCAGCCGCCCGGCGGTGGAGGCAGGCGAAAAGCTCGGCTTCCTGCCCGGCGACATGAAGGACAAGGTCGATCCCTATCTCCGCCCGCTCTACGACGCGCTCTATGACACCATGCCACCCGAGCAGGTCGAGCGGCGGCTGGCCAGCGGCGAGATCGAGATCGCCCCGATCGCCTTCATGCGCGGGCGCACCCTGGCGGACAGCTTCATCATCCTGGACGAGGCGCAGAACACCACCCGCGAACAGATGAAGATGTTCCTCACCCGGTTCGGCCAGAACAGCCGGATGGTGGTGTGCGGCGACCCGCGCCAGGTCGATATCCCCGGCGGCGACCGGATGAGCGGCCTGGCCGATGCGGTCGAGAAGCTGGAAGGCGTCGAAGGCTTCGGCACGATCCGCTTCACTGCCGCCGACGTGGTCCGCCACCCGATCGTGGGCCGGATCGTGGAGGCGTACGAGGGGCCGGGTTAGCACCGCAGCCGGCTGCTATCGATTGCTTTCAGACAGGCCAGCGACCACGGAAATTCAGATGACGATCACCAGGATTTTCCGGGTTCGAATACACCCTGAGCTGCGGGAGGAATTCGAACGGAAGTTCGCGTCTGTCTCGATAGCTGCAGTGGCGGACAAGGAGGGGGCAGGTGATGTTCAGATCCTCCGGCCGTCGCGCTGGGCGAGCGACGAATATGCGATGATCTCCCAATGGGAAGACGAAGCCTCGCTCGCGGCGTTCGCCGGAGAGAACTGGAATACCGCAGTGATTCCACCCGGCATGGACAAATATGTGATCGCCTGCGGGGTCCACCACTACTCGTCATGGACGGGGGAAGAATCTGGAGAATGACGATGGAGTTGAACCCACCTTTTCCCCTGACGTACCGGTTACGGTGATGAACCTCGAAATCGAAACCGAACACTGGCCCACCCCACAAGGCGAATGGGGCGACTGGGAAGCTCTGGCCAGCCGCGCCGCCCATGCCGCGGCGCAGGTCGAACCGGCGCTGGCCAACGCGCGGCTTGAGGTCAGCCTGCTCCTGACGTCCGACGCCGAAGTCCACGCGCTCAACCGCGAATGGCGCGGGCGCGACAAGCCGACCAATGTGCTCAGTTTCCCGATGCTTGCGCGCGATGAACTGCTCGCCCTGGCTGCCGATGGCCCGCCGGAACTGCTGGGCGATATCGCGCTCGCTTACGAGACCTGCGCCCGCGAGGCGGCAGAGAAAGAGGTGCCGCTGGAGCATCACGCCGCGCACCTGATGGTCCACGGCCTGCTCCATCTGGCCGGCCACGACCACGTCGATTCCGCGGCACAGGCCGAGGCGATGGAAGCACTGGAGGTCAAGGCACTTGCAATTATCGGTATCGCGGACCCATATGGCCCCAACGAATGAACGGAGTGACACACAGGGCCATGCCCGATCCTAACCCTCCCGCAGGAGATGCGGACAGTAGCGGCGGGCTATGGCTCGCCATCCGCAACCTCTTTGAAGGCGGCAGCGGCGAACGCTCGCTGCGTGCCCAGCTCGAAGAGGCCATCGACGAACACGAGGAAGAGAACGGGACCGGTTCCGGTTCGGGCCCCGCTTCGGACGATGGCGACCTGTCGCAGATAGAGCGCCAGATGATGCGCAACCTGCTCCATTTCAGCGAGCACGATGCCGACGACGTGGCGATTCCACGCGGCGAAATCGTCGCGGTGGAAGCCGGGATCGGCTGGGACGAACTGATTGCGGTGTTCGCCGAGCAGGGCCATTCGCGGATGCCGGTCTATCGCGAAACACTGGATGACGTGATCGGCATGATCCACATCAAGGACGTATTTCCGTTCCTGGCGCGCGGCACCGCGCCCACCGGGGAATGGACCACCCTGATGCGCGAACCGCTCTACGTGCCGCAGACGCGCAAGGCGATCGACGTGCTGGCCGACATGCGCGCCCGCCGCACCCACCTTGCGATCGTGCTCGACGAATTTTCCGGCACCGACGGCGTGATCACGATCGAGGATCTGGTGGAGGAAATCGTCGGCAATATCGAGGACGAGCATGACGATGCGCCCGAGGAGCTGATCGTGCCGGTTTCCGAGGGCCTGTGGGAATGTGACGCCCGGGCCGAGCTGGATGATGTGGCGCAGCGAATCGACCCGCGCCTGGCGGAAGTCGAGGAATCGGTCGATACCCTGGGCGGGCTGGCCTTCGTGCTGGCGGAGCAGGTGCCGCCGGTGGGGTCAGTCGTGGTCCACCCCAGCGGCTGGCGGATCGAGGTGATCGAAGGCAACGAAACCCACGTCCGCAAGTTGCGCCTCCACGCCCCCGAACTTCCGGAACCTGCAACCTCGGCCTGATTTTTTCGCCAGTCGGTTGCTATTTTTGCATCCCTTTTTGCTCGACTTGCGTAACTCTGCGCGCAAGGAGCCCTTATGATGCCAAGTCGCCGCCTCCCCCCGTTGCGTGCCCTCGAAGCGTTCATGCGAACCGTGCGGTCCGGCTCTGCCCGCGGTGCGGCAGACGAGCTGGGCCTCAGCCCCTCGGCACTGTCCCGCCGGATTGCCAATCTCGAGGAATTCGTCGGCAAGAAGCTGTTCACCCGTGCCCGGCAATCCATGCAGCTGACCGACGACGGGCAGAATTTCTACGAGGCGGTCAGCCCCCACTTCGATGCGCTGGCCCGGGCGGTGGAAGGGCAGTCGGAGAAGATTTCGCTGCTGCGGCTTCACCTTGGGGTGCTGCCGCTGTTCGGCAGCCAGCGCCTGTTCCCGCGCCTGGCCGAGCTGCGGCGGCTGCACCCGCTGCTCCACATCGACATCGATACGGGGCCGCATCTGGAAGACCGGGTCGGCGACACGCTCGATGCGGCGATCATCCTGAGCAAGGGCCCGGAAACCGCGCTCCATGCGGTGCGGCTTGATTACAACAAGGTCCACGCCATCACCAGCCGCGCGCTGGCCGAGCAGTTGGGCGATGCGCCGGACCGGGAGCGGCTCTCGCGCCAGACCTTCCTGATCCACAACGAACTGCCGGACAGCTTCACCGCCTGGAAACGCGCGCTCGACCTGGAAGACCTCGAACCGGCGGCGATCGACCACTACGATTCCGGACAGCTGCTGCTCGCGGCGGCGGCCGAAGGGCTGGGCATCGCGATCATGCATGACGATCACCTGCGCCGGGCCGACGACAACCGGCTGACCAACCTCTACGGCGCCAAGGTCGAAAGCCCTTACAGCTACTGGTTCGTCTGCAAGCCGACCGCGCTGGAAGACCGGCCGGTGCGGCTGTTCCACGACTGGCTGGTGCAGGCGGGGCTATAGCTCAGGGCAAACAGAAGCCCTCTCCCGCAAGGGGAGAGGGCTAGCTGCGGATGATTACTCTACCGTCGCCTTGACGATCTTGCCGGGATTGCGCGGCGGCTCGCCCTTGGGCAGCCCGTCGACGTGTTCCATGCCGCTCTCGACCACGCCCCAGACCGTGTACTGGCGGTCGAGGAAGCGGGCATCATCGAGGCAGATGAAGAACTGGCTGTTGGCGCTGTCGGGCACCTGGGTGCGGGCCATCGAGCACACGCCGCGCACGTGCGGTTCGGCGTTGAATTCGGCCTTGAGGTCGGGCTTGCTGCTGCCGCCCATGCCGGTGCCGTTGGGGCAACCGCCCTGCGCCATGAACCCGTCGATCACGCGGTGGAACTTGACCCCGTCATAGAAGCCTTCGCCGACCAGCTCGGTGATGCGCTCGACATGGCCGGGGGCCAGGTCGGGCCGCAACTTGATGACGACATCGCCGCCCTTTCCGTCGCCGCAATCGAGAGTGAGGGTAAGCGTCTGTCCGGTCATCAGGTATCTCCTTTGAAGTCGGGGGCCGATATAGGCATGTTGTGACCGTTGTCACCCCGCCCGCGCCGCCAGCTTGCTTTTCCGCGCTGCCCGCCTAGACCGGCGCGATGGCCAGTCCGGTGCATCCCGACGACGAACTGATGACAGCCGCCCCGGCGGCCGAAGAAGGCGCGCGCCCGGACGACCGGATCAACGATTCCCGGCTCGATACCGAGAACACGCTGAAAGCGGATTATGTCCGCACCGTGCGCGATGCGCTGGAAGCAGGCGACAAGGGGCTGGTCTATGACCTGGTAGAGCCGCTCCACGCTGCCGACATTGCCGACCTGCTCGAACTGCTCGGGCGGGAGGAACGTGCCTTCCTCGCCGCTGCCATCACCGATCTGATGACCTCGGACGTGATTGCCGAGCTCAACGACTGGGTCCGCGAAAGCATGATGGAGGCGCTGCCCGCCGATGCGGTCGCCGCCATTGCCGAGCAGCTGGAAACCGATGACGCGGTCCAGCTGATCGAAGACCTTGACAAGGAAGACCAGCGCGCCGTCCTGGCCGAAATGGACGACGAGGACCGCGTCGCCATCGAAACCGCGCTCGCCTACCCGGAAGAGACCGCCGGGCGCCTGATGAGCCGCGACGTGGTGGCCGTGCCCGAACACATGACGGTGGGCGACCTGATCGACTACCTGCGCGATCACAACGACCTCGCCCATGAATTCTTCGAGGTGTTCGTGGTCGACCACAAGCACCACCCGCTCGGCACCTGCGCGCTTTCCTGGATCCTCACCACCCCGCGCCATATTGCGCTGGCCGACGTGATGAAGCGCGACCAGACCCTGATCCCGGTCAGTCTCGACCAGGAAGAGGTCGCGCTGATGTTCCAGAAATACGCGCTGATTTCGGCCGCGGTGGTCGATGAGGAAGGGCGCCTGGTCGGGCAGATGACGGTGGACGACATTGTCCACATCATCGCCGAGGAAGCGGGCGAAGACGTGCTGCTGCTGTCCGGCGCGGGCGACGGCGACATCAACGAACCGATCCGCGAAGCCTATGCCGCGCGGGTCCGCTGGCTGGTGGCGAATCTCGGCACGGCCGTGGTCGGCAGCGCGATCATCGCCTTCTTCGGTGCGGCGATCGAGCAACTCGTCGCACTGGCGGTGCTGATGCCGATCGTCGCCAGCATCGGCGGCAATGCCGGCACCCAGACCATGGCGGTGGCGGTGCGCGCCATTGCGATGAACCAGCTGACCCGCGCCAATACCGGGCGCATCCTGTGGCGCGAGCTGCGGGTGGCCGTGCTCAACGGGGCAACCATTGCGGTGCTGATCGGGCTCGCCACCGGGTTCCTGTTCACCCCGATGCTGGGCGGGGTGATAGCGCTGGCGATGGTGGTGAACATTATCGTGGCCGGGCTGGCCGGAGTGCTGGTGCCGGTGATCTTCGACCGGCTGAAACAGGATCCGGCGGTCGCCAGCAGCGTGTTCGTGACCATGATCACGGACTCGATGGGCTTCTTCGCCTTCCTAGGTTTGGCAGTGGCAAGCGGCCTCGCCGGCTGATAGCCCGGCCTCTCATCGGGAGAGGACACAGGCATGGGACGGGTACAGGACAAGATCGTATTGCTGACAGGCGGGGCCATGGGCCTGGGCAAGGCCGCCGCGCGGGCGCTGCTGGCCGAAGGCGCGACAGTGATCATCAGCGACTACAACGCCGAGGCCGGACGCGCGGCGGCGGCGGAGCTGGGCAACCGCTGCCACTTCATCGAACAGGACGTGACCGACTGGGCGCGCTGGGGCGAAGTGATCGCGGAAATCGAGGCGCAGTTCGGGCGGCTGGACGTGCTGGTCAACAATGCCGCGATCACCGTCTACGGCTCGATAGCCGATCTCAGCCCGGATGATTTCCGCCGCTGCTACACCTTCGATGTCGATTCGATCTTCATGGGGTGCAAGGCGGCCATCCCGCTGATGGCAAAGTCTGGCGGCGGTTCGATGATCAACTTCTCCTCTGCCGCCGGGGTCAAGGCCAATGCGGACCTTGCCGCCTACAACAGCGCCAAGGCGGCGGTGCCGATGCTGACCAAGTCGATCGCGCTCTACTGCGCGCGCGAGAAAAACGGGGTGCGGGTCAACTGCGTCCAGCCGGGCACGATCCTGACCCCGAACGTGGAAAGCGTGATCGCCGGAACGCCTGACCCGGACGCCACCCGCGAAGCATTCAGCCTGGCCCAGCCGATTGGCCGCATGGGCGAGCCCGAAGATATCGCCCACCTGATCGTCTATCTCGCCTCGGACGAGAGCAAGTTCGCAACCGGCGCGGCCTTTGTGGTGGATGGCGGGCTCAGTATGGCTTGAAGGCGCCCTTGGGGCAGCCCAATTAGAGCCGATGCCGCTGCACATGACGAAGATCGCGTTCGGCGCGAAATCCTGGGACGATCTGGCCGGGTGGTACGAGGGGCGGCGCGAGGTGCGCCTCACCACCCGCTACCTGCCCAAGCGGCACGCGGAGATGGTGGGCGGCTCGCTCTACTGGATCCTCGACCATACGCTGGTGGCGCGCAGTGCGATCCTCGGCTTCAGCGAGGCCCCCGGCGGTCGCTGGCATATCGATCTCGAACCCAAGCTGGTCCGCGTTGAACCCCGCCCCAAGCGCGCCCACCAGGGCTGGCGCTATCTTGCAGGCGAGGACGCCCCGCGCGATCTTGGGGCAGGCGAAGCGGCAGGCGATGTGCTGCCGGCATCGGTGATGAAGGAACTGGCCAAGCTGGGGCTGGTCTAGGCAGCCGGAGAGGACAGGCCATGGCAGAAGACCGCGAACAGCACTGGGACGAGGTCTACCGCGAACGGCCGCCGGAACGATTGAGCTGGCATCAGGATTCGCCTGGGCCCTCGCTCGATGCGCTTGCCCGCTTCGGTGCCGAATCCGGGCAATCGCTGATCGATATCGGCGGCGGAATTTCCGGACTGGTGGATGCATTGCTGGAGCGGGGCTGGCGCGACATAACGGTCCTCGATATTTCGGAGGCAGCGCTGCAGGCGGCGCAAACACGGCTGGGCGATCGGGCCGGGGCCGTGCACTGGGAAGTGGCGGATATCACCTTATGGGTTCCGAGCCGCAGCTATGATGTGTGGCATGACCGGGCGGTGTTTCATTTCCTGACTGAGCCAGCGCTGCGTGCCGCCTATGTGAACGCGCTGGAACACGGGCTGACCAGGGGCGGCCTGCTGGTCATGGCCACGTTCGCGCTGGATGGCCCCGAAAAGTGCAGCGGGCTGCCGGTGCAGCGCTACGACGCGGAGACGCTGGGCCGGGAACTGGGCCCGTCCCTGCACCTGATCGACGAATGGCGGGATGATCACACGACCCCGTGGGGTGATCGCCAGTCTTTCCAGTGGTGCGTGTTCAGAAAAGATTGATCGGCAGCGGCTGGCTCACAGCCCCCGCTCCGCCACCCTCCGCAGGGCGGTAACGTAAGTCTCGGGCGCCTGCGCGCCGGGGATCAGGAACTTGCCCTGCACCACCATCGCGGGGACACCGGTCACGTTCATGTCCCACGCCTGCCGCTCTTCGGCCCGCACCCGTGCGCCAATGGCGGGATCGCTGAGCGCGGCGAGCGCCCCGGCCCGGTCAAGCCCCACCTCTTCCGCCACGTCCAGCAACACGTCGCGCGCGCCGATCCGGCGGCGCTGGTTGAAGTGGGCGCGGAACAGCGCGAGCTTGAGCTCGGTCTGCTTTGCCGGGCCATATTGCTCCAGCGCCCAGGTGAGCAGGCAATGCGCGGCAAAAGTGTTCCACATCATCGCAGGCGGAGCCTCGCCCTCCCCTTCCCATGCAAGATTGACCCCGGCGCTGTCGGCGATGGCCTTCATCTGCCCGCGCACGGCGTCGGTCTCTTCGGCGCTGCGGCGGTACTTGCGGGTCAGGTGCGCGCTCTGTTCCTCGCCGGTTTCGGGCATGTCGGGATTGAGCTCGAACGGGTGCCAGCGCACGTCGGCTTCGATCTCGCCCTCAAGCTGGTCGAGCGCCCGGGAGAGCTGGCCATAGCCGATCGCGCACCACGGGCACATCACATCGGACCAGATGTCGATGGTGAGGCGGGTGGGCGCGCTCACCGGTCGAGCCACCAGGTCACCAGGTGATGAGCGATGGCAAAGCTGCGCGGGAAAATCAGCGTATCATTGCCGGCTGGCCCCGCCGCGCGTGCCTCCTCCAGTTCGGCCCGGGTGAACCAGCGCGCCTCTTCCAGCTCGGTTTCGTCAATGACGATATCATCATCGACCGCAATCGAGGTACAGCCGATCATCAGCTGGCTGGGGAACGGCCACGGCTGGCTGGCCAGATAGCGCACGTCGCGCACGGTCAGCCCGGCTTCTTCCTTGATCTCGCGCGCGACCGCTTCCTCGATCGTCTCCCCCGGCTCGACGAACCCGGCCAGGGCGGAGAAGATGCGCGGGGGAAAGCGTGGCTGGCGGCCGAGCAGCAGGCGATCACCGTCGGCATGCTCGACCAGCATGATGGTGACCGGGTCAGTGCGGGGGAAATGGTCCGCCCCGCAGGCATCGCAATGGCGCTGCCAGCCGCCCTTGGCGACCACGGTCGGCGCGCCGCAGCGGGCGCAGAAGCGGTGCCGGGCGTGCCAGTCAACCAGGCTGCGTGCCCCGCCATAGAGCGCCAGGTCGCCCGGGCTGAGCAGCTGCATCGCGTTCCAGATCGACGGGTTGGCATAGGCCGGTCCGGTCGCCCCATCGTCAGGCACGGCGGCGAAGCAGGCCTTGCCCTCCAGCAGCCCGAGGAACACCAGCTCGGCCTCCTGCGGCGCTTCGGCCAGAGTGCCCCATTCCAGAGCGCCATCGTCGCCGAACACGGGGTTCAACCCGTCGAGCCGCAGCAGCCGCGCCTTCCAGTTCATCAGCCCGGCCAGCGCATCCGCGTCGCAGCGGATATGGTCGGCCCGCTCGATCGGCGAGCCGGCAAATGCCATTGGCGCCATGTCAGGCACCCTTCATGGCCGCCAGATCCTGCATCACGAGATCAGGGAAACCGCGCTGGATGGGATAGGCTTCGGATGGCATGTACTGGGTGAACAGCGCCGCGCGCAGCCCGCTCGCCATGTCGACGAACGCTGCGGTGCCAGCCGCGCCGCCCCAGCCGAAGGCGGTGCCGGTGACCCGGCCTCCGGCGCCGAACCCTTCGCCCGCAACCCAGGTCGCGACTGTTTCCGCGCCTTCGGGCAGCAGGTTGGAGGTGGCGAGCCTGACTGTCGCCTCGGCCATGACCCGCGTGCCCTCGAGCGCCCCGCCGCCGACCAGCATCCGCTGGAACCGGTCATAGTCGCGCGGGCTGGAGACCAGCCCGGCCCCGCCGAACGGAAAAGCGGGTTCGTCGAGATAGATCGAGCTGTCGGCCGGATCGATCGGCAGCGGCATTCCGTTGAGGATGCCATAGTTGGTGGTGAAGCGGCCCTGTTCGCTTTCCGGCACGCGGAAGAAGGTGCTGGTCATGCCCAGCGGATCGAACAGCCGCGCCTTGAGGAAAGCATCGAAGGACTGGCCGGAGGCGACCTCGATCACCCGGCCCAGCAGGTCGAGGCTGACCGAATAGCTCCACTTCGCACCCGGCTGGAGCACCAGCGGGACTTTGGCCAGACCGTTGGCAAAGGCTTCCAGGCTGCCGACCGCCTGCGCCCGCCCGAGGCCGGGAATCGGCACCCGGCTGACCTGCCCCGGCACCAGCCCGCGTTCTTCATAGGCGGCCCGGATCGGCCCCTTCTGGATGATGCCGTAGCCGAGCCCGGCGGTGTGGGTCAGCAACTGGCGGATGGTGATCGGGCGCTCAGCGGGCACAAGATCGCCCTCGCCGATGCCGCCGTCGTATTCCTTCTGCACCATCATGTTGGCATAGGCGGGCAGGATCTCGGCCAGCGGCTGGTCGAGCGCGAGCTTGCCGTCCTCCACCAGCATCATGGCGGCAATGCCGGTGATCGGCTTGGTCATCGAATAGATGCGATACAGGCTGTCCTGATCCGCCGGAACATTGCGGCCCAGCGTCAGCACACCCCTGGCGATGACCTCGGGATCGTTCTGCCCCCAGCCCATGGTCGCCAGCATATTGGCGACCTTGCCTTCCGCCACATAGCTTTCCACCGTCGCGCGAATGGCGGGCCAGCTGGCCGCGTGGCCATGCGCCATAAGCTGGCGGCCGAGCGGCACGCCTGCCAGTGCCGTGCCTGCGCCCAGCAGCAGCCCTCCACGCAGCAGGGAACGGCGCGACACCTGGGGCTGGTCAAACTCGCGAAACGCCATCGGCAGGTCCTCTTTTGCTATCTTTGGTTGACGGTTCTGTGCGGCAGGTGCGGCGGACGGTCAATCACCAGTCTTGCCAAAACGGACTGCCCTATCCATATAACACACATGGCAAACCTGATCTCTATCGTCTTCGGAATCATCGCCCTGGTGATCGTCATTCCGTCCACCATTCCCTTCCTGGGCTGGGGCAACTGGATCGCCCTGCCCTTCGCCGTGGCAGGGGTCGGCCTTGGCGCACTGTCGCGGACCAATGGCGGGCGCAATTTCTGCCTGATCGTGCTGGCCATCGCAATTGTCCGGCTGATGCTCGGCGGCGGGTTCTTCTAAGCCAGCGCCCGCTGCGCCGCCTTCACGAACAAGGTCGGCAATCCCGCATCCTCCAACCGGTCAAGCGGCCACCATTCGCCAGCGCCTGCGGGGCTTTCCGGTCCGGAATAGCGAAGTATCGCCAGATCGAGCGTGGCATGGGTGAACACGTGCCGCACCGCGCCAGCCGGCTCCCAATCCCCGGCAAGCGGCAGTTCACCGGAACCATCGGCGCGCGCGGACCAGCCGTCATCGGGCAAGGCGCGCATCCCGCCGAGCATTCCCTGCCCTTCCCTGCGCACCAGCCAGACCCTTCCATCGCGCTCGATCCAGAAGGCCGTGCCGCGCCGCTCCGGCCTCGCCGCCTTCGCCGCCTTGACCGGATAGCGGGCCGGATCGCCGCTCGCCCGCGCAGCGCAAGGTTCGGCCAGCGGGCACAGCAGGCAGCGCGGATCGCGGGGCGTGCAGATGGTGGCGCCCAGGTCCATCATGGCCTGCGCGAAGTCGCCTGCCCGCTGCGCGGGGGTGATCGTGTCCGCAGCCGCGCGGATCGGCCTGCGCGCGCCCGGCAGCGGCTCATCGATTGCAAACAGCCGCGCCACCACCCGCTCGACATTGGCATCGACCACCACCGCCCGCTGCCCGAAGGCAATCGCAGCCACCGCCGCCGCGGTATAGGCCCCCAGCCCCGGCAAGGCGCGCAGGGCCGCCTCGCTGTCCGGGAACCCACCAAACGCCGCCACAGCCCGCGCCGCCTTCACCAGATTGCGCGCACGGGAATAGTATCCCAGCCCTGCCCATGCCGCCATGACGTCCTCGTCCGGCGCGGCGGCCAGCGCCTCGACCGTGGGCCACCGGCTGGTGAAACGCTCGAAGTAGGGCTTCACTGCCGCCACCGTGGTCTGCTGCAGCATGACCTCCGACAGCCACACGCGGTAGGGATCGGGTGCCGGGGCGCCCGGCGGCGCACGCCAGGGCAGCTCGCGGGCATGGCGGTCATACCAGCTGAGCAGGCGATCCGGGATTGTCGATGTGGCGCTCACGCTGCAGCTATGGCATGGCGCAAACCACGATGGAACGGGACGCACCAGCAGGAGCCGGGAAAAAGGGCGGCAAGAAGGCCGTGCGGCCCTACGAGCGCCCGCGCGGCGGGCAGGCCCGCGCCATTTCCGACCTCATGCCGCAGATCGGGCGGCAGGCGTTCCGCCGGTTCGGTTTCGTCCAGTCGAGCGTGGTCACGCGCTGGCGCGAAATCGTGGGCGAGCATCATGCCCGCGTCTGCATGCCCGAGGCGATCCGCTTCGCGCCGGGCGAGAAATCGGACGGCATCCTGCAACTTGTGGTGTTGCCGGCCCATGCCCCGCTGATCCAGCACGTGATCCCGGAAATCATCGAGCGGGTTAACCGCTTTTTCGGCTACAAGGCCGTAGCCCGGGTCAAGCTGCGGCAAGGCGAGGTTAAGCCGCTGCCTGCTCAGGGATCGGCGGTTGCGCCGCCATCGCTCAGGCCCATACCGATGGAGCTGGGGGATTCGCTGCGCGACATTGGCGATCCGGAGCTGCGCACGGTGCTCGAATCGCTGGCGCGCTCGCTGGGTGAAGAGGAAAAGGACAGCCGATGAATACCGCACGATGGGCAACAGGTCTGGTTGCAGCCGCGCTGCTTGGCGCACTGGCCACCGGCGGCCTCGCTTCGTCCAGCAACTGGAACACACGGGTCGAGCGGGCTGATGGAGCCCACGTCATCGGCAAGCCGGATGCCACCCGCGTGCTGACCGAATTCGTCAGCTACACCTGCCCCCATTGCGCCGAGTTCGCCCGCACCGGGGACGAGGCGCTCAAGCTGGCCCATGTCGGCCCGGGCAAGATCCGCCTCGAAATCCGCCATATCGTACGCGATCCGGTCGATCTGACGGTCGCCATGCTGACCTGGTGCGGCGATACCGCCAAGTTTCCCCGCAACCATGCCGCCTTCATGAGCGCGCAGCCGCGCTGGCTGGCGACGGCCCGTTCGACCACGCCCGCCCAACGCCAGCGCTGGAGCAACGGCGATCTGCCCTCCCGCACCCGCGCCGTCGCGTCAGACCTCGGGTTCTACCGGATCATGGAAGGGCGCGACTATGACCGCGTCGCCATTGACCGCTGCCTGGCCGACACCGCCCGGGCCCAGGCGCTGGCCGACAATTCGGAACGCGACGCCATCCGCTTCAACGTCGCTGGCACCCCCAGCTTCGCGCTTGATGGCAAGCTCCTGCCCGGAGTCCATGACTGGCGCGCGCTCGAAAAGGTCTTGCGGGGCGATATCTGACCGCTTTCCCGCGTGGACAAGCTGTGGAAAGGGCAAGTCACTCCTTCACCGTCCCCTCTCCATCGTCTAGCCTCGCCGCTTCGCATCCCGTTTCGCCTCCGAGGACAACGCCGATCATGACCACGTTCCGCCGCATAGCCCTTGCTACCCTGGCAGCCCCCCTCGCCCTCGGCCTGGCCGCGTGCGGTTCCGGCACGGAAGAGGCCGGAGGGCTGAGCGGGGAGCCGATTGCCGCCATTCCCGCACCTGCCGGGCAGAGCTGGGGCGATGTCGTCGCCAAGACGCCAGAGGGCGGTTATCGCCTCGGCAACCCCGATGCGCCGATCAAGCTGATCGAGTTCGCCAGCCACACCTGCGGCGCCTGTGCCAACTTCTCCGCCACCGGTGCGCCGGTGCTGAAGGAAAAGTACGTGTCGACCGGGGTGGTCAGCTACGAAAAGCGCTCGCTGATCCGTGACCCGCTGGACATGACCATTACCGTGCTCGCCCGCTGCGGCGCGCCCGAGGCATTCCATCCCCGCGCCAGCCAGGCCTGGGCGGCACTGGGCGAGTTCGGCCAGACGCTCAACGCCAACGGGGCGTTGATGGAGCAGGCGATGGGCGCGCCGGAAGACCAGCGCTTCGTGATGGTGGCGCAGGCCGCCGGGCTGATCGACTGGTTCGCCGAGCGCGGCCTTTCGCGCGATCAGGCGCAGGCCTGCCTGTCGGACAGCGCAGCCATCACCGCCCTCGCTGAACAATCACGCGCGCAGGCGGATATCTTCGAAGTCACCGGGACACCGACCTTCATCCTCAACGGCAAGAAGCTGGATGAAAACCAGTGGCCCGCGCTGGAGCCCATTCTCCAGCAGGCCGGCGCCCGGTAGGAGCCGGGCCCCGGGGGGATAAGGCACGGCGATGCGGATCAGGCAGCTCAGGCTTTCCGGCTTCAAGAGCTTTGTCGAACCCGCCACCTTGCGTATCGAACCCGGCCTGACCGGCGTCGTCGGCCCCAACGGCTGCGGCAAGTCCAACCTGCTCGAAGCGATCCGCTGGGTCATGGGCGAAAACTCGCCCAAGTCGATGCGGTCGGGCGGGATGGAAGACGTGATCTTCGCCGGTACCGCCACCCGCCCCCCGCGCGACTTTGCCGAGGTGGTGCTCTCAGCCGAGGATGACCGGGGCGACGAACTGGAAGTGACCCGCCGGATCGAGCGCGGGGCAGGCAGCGCCTACCGCCTCAACGGGCGCGATGTGCGGGCCAAGGATATTGCGCTGACCTTCGCCGATGCTGCCACAGGGGCGCACAGCCCCGCACTGGTGAGCCAGGGCAAGATCGCGCAGGTGATCGCCGCCAAGCCGACCGAGCGCCGTCAGATGCTGGAGGAAGCGGCCGGGATCGCGGGCCTGCACGTCCGCCGCCGGGATGCCGAGCAGAAGCTGCGCGCGACCGAGGCCAACCTCGCCCGGCTGGAAGACCTGATGGCCGGGCTCGACACGCAGATCGCCAGCCTGCGCCGCCAGGCCAAGCAGGCGGAACGCTATACCCGGCTGACCGACGAGATCCGCATGGCCGAGGCCCGGCTGGTCTTTGCCCGCTGGCGCGATGCAGCGGCAGCGGCGGAGGCCGCACGCAGCGAAGCCGCCGGGGCCGAAGCGCGGGTCGAGGCGGCCACCGCCGCTGCGCGCGAGGCCCAGCAGGCGCAAGCACTGGCAGCGCAAAAGCTGGCAGCGGCGCGGGACGAACTGGCCGACCGGCGCGAGGATGCCACCGCCCACGGCCACCGGATGGCCTCGCTGACCAGCCAGTTGGAGGCGGCTGAGCAGCGTCTGGCCGATCTTACCCGCCAGCGCGAGCGGCTGGAGCAGGATCGCGGCGAGGCCGACCGGCTGACCAGCGACGCCGCCGAGGCGCTCGCGCGGCTCGAACGGGAACTCGCCGCAAGCCAGGCGGCGCTGGCGGATGACGAAGCGGGCCGTCCGGCATTGGCAGCGAGAGTCGAGGACAGCGAGCGCGCCGGACGGGCAGCCGAACTGGCTCTGGCCAAGGCCACTGCCGACCAGGCCGGAGTCGAGGCCGAATGGCGGGTAGCCCAGGCCGCGATCGATCAGGCGCAAGCGCGGCTTGCCCGGCTTGACAGCGAAGCCCGCCGGCTGGCGGATGCGCGGCAGGCCCTCGCCCAGGTGGGGGACATGGCGGCCAAAGTCACTGCCGCCAGCAAGGCCGCAGAAGAGGCCGCCGAAATGCTTCGCTCCTCGCGCGAAACGCTGGAGCGCCAGCGCACCGACAAGGAAACGCTGCAGGCCCGGCGCGATGAAGCCGCCAACGCGCTCGCTTCGGCCAGGGCCGAACTTGCCGGGATCGAACGCGAACACGCCGCCTTGCTTCGTGATCGTGAAGCCCGCGCGCGGCAGGCTGCGGGGCGCACCGGCCGCCCTGCTGCGATTGAAACCGTGCGGGCGGAACGCGGTTACGAGCGCGCCCTTGCCGCCGTGCTGGGGCGCGATGCCAAGGCCCCTCTGGGTGCGGCGCAGGGCGATGGCCGGTTCTGGACCGGCGCTGATGCCCCCCCGGCCTTGGAGCAAAGCCTGCTGCACCATGTGCCCGACTGCCCGCCTGAACTGGCCGTACGGCTGGCGCTAGTTCACGTTTCGCCCGAGGATGACGGGCGCGCGCTGAAACCCGGCGAATGGCTGGTCACTCTTGCCGGGCACCTGCGCCGGTGGGACGGGTTCGTCGCCCGGGGCGAAGGCGCAGCAGAAGCCGCGCGGCTGGAAGCGGACAACCGTTTTGCCGATCTCGCAGCGCAATTACCGCCGCTGATCGAAGCGGTGCAACGGGCTGACAGCCAGCAAGCGCAAGTGCAGGCCGACCTGGCCGAGCTCCATCGCACCCTGGTTGCAACCGAGCGTGAACTTGCCGGCGCGGCTGACCGCGAACGGCAGGCCCTGCGCGCGCTCGACCAGGCCGAGGCCGAGCGCGAGCGGCTGACGGGGCGGCTCGCCGAGCTCGACCGCGCTGCCGGTGATCTGGCCGAACAGCGCGCCATGGCCGAGGCCGAGCTCGCCTCGGCACAGGAGCGCCGGTCGACCCTGCCCGACCCGGCCACGGGGCGCGCAGCACTCCATGCAGCACAGGCCCGCAACGAGGCAGCCCGGTCAGCCCAGCAAGGGGCCATGGCCCGGCTTGCCGCCCACGATCAGGCGCTGGCGGTGGCGCGCGAGCGGACTACGGCGCAGCGGTCCGACATTGCCAGCTGGCAGGCGCGCTCATCCGAAGCGGCGCGGCGGCTGGCCGGCATGGCCCAGCGGTTCGAGGAGAACGAGCAGGAAACCGCAATCTTCGCCGCCAAGCCCGCTGCCCTGATGCGCGAGATCGAACAGGGCGACACGGTGCGGACCCGGCTGGCGGGCGAACTGGCAGCGGCCGAAGCGGCAGTTGGCGAAGCGCAGCAGGCCGCGCAGGTGGCTGACCGGACGCTTGCCGATGCGACCGAGACACTGGCCAGCGCGCGCGAAAGCCGGGCAGGTCTGGCCGCGCGGGCCGAAAACGAGGAAATGCGCCGGGCCGAAATGGCGCGCATTTCCGGCGAACGTTTCCAGGCCCCGCCGCCCTTGCTGCCGCAGCGATTCGCCTTCGCAGCCGAAGCGGTGCGCGATGCCGGGGCCGAGTCGGAGGCGATGGACCAGCTGGTCGCGTCGCGCGAACGGATCGGGCCGGTCAATCTGGTCGCCGCAGACGAACTGGCCCGGATCGAGCAGGAAGCCGGGACCAGCGCAGCCGAACAGGCGGAGCTGGTCGAGGCGGTGCACCGGCTGCGCGGCTCGATCGGCAACCTCAACCGGGAAGGACGCGAACGGCTGCGGGCCGCGTTCGAGGAAGTGAACGAGCATTTCCAGCGCCTGTTCACGCGGCTGTTCGAAGGAGGGCAGGCACACCTGGCCCTGATCGACAGCGACGATGTGCTGGAAGCCGGGCTGGAGATCTTCGCCCAGCCGCCGGGCAAGCGCCTGCAATCGCTCACCCTGCTGTCTGGCGGGGAGCAGGCGCTGACCGCCATTGCGCTGATCTTCGCCCTGTTCCTGACCAACCCGGCCCCGATCTGCGTGCTCGACGAAGTCGACGCGCCGCTCGATGACGCCAACATCGACCGGTTCTGCGACCTGCTCGATGCAATGGTCCTGGAGACCGAAACGCGATACCTGATCGTCACCCACAATGCGGTGACGATGAGCCGGATGCACCGCTTGTTCGGGGTGACCATGATCGAAAAAGGCATCAGCCGCCTGGTCAGCGTGGACCTGGGCGCGGCGGAGGAACTGCTGGCGGCTGCCGAATAGCAGCCGGGGCAGGCTATGCCGCCAGTGCCTCGGCCAGTCGGGTCCGGATGGCCTTGAGCTGATCGAGCAGCTCCGGCGGAACAGGTGGCGGGACAGGCATGGCCTTCGCGTCGGCGGGGGCGGGTTCCGGCTCCGCGATCTCCGTTTCAGCACTATCGGTGGCAGCGTTTTGCGGGGCGTCCGGCTGCTTGCCGAAGAAGGCCTCCAGCCCGCCATCCTGCGGCAGTTCGCTGGTAAACGGCAAAGTGGCTGGCGGCTGAGAGGGCCGTGCCTCGCCCGCGCCTGCTCCATCCGCCACCGCGCCCGGATGCGAGGCGCTGTCCGCCAAAGTGTCCTTGCTCGACAAGGCCTTCATCGCCCCTTTCAGAGTGTATCCTTCGCGGTTCACCAGCCGGTCAATCGTTTCCACCAGGGCAATATCCGCCGCGCGGTAATAGCGCCGCCCGCCACTGCGCTTCAAGGGTTGCAGCATCGGGAATTGCTGCTCCCAGTAACGCAGGACGTGCTGCTTGATGCCGAGGGCCTGAGCCACTTCGCCGATGGTGCGCAGGGCGCCGTCTTCCTTGCCATCGTCGAATCGTGCATCCATTGCCCTATTCCTTCGCGATTTCTTCCTTCAGCAACTGGCTGGCCCGGAAGGTGAGAACCCGGCGCGGCGTAATCGGCACTTCCACCCCGGTCTTTGGATTGCGGCCGATACGCTCCCGCTTGTCCCGCAGCACGAAGCTGCCGAACCCGGAAATCTTGACGTTTTCGCCGCGCGCCATCGCATCGCTCATCTGCGCGATGACCGACTCAACCAGATCGAGTGACTCCGCACGCGAAAAACCCAGCTTGCGGTTGATCGCTTCCGCCAGGTCTGCGCGGGTCAAGGTACCCACCGAACGCATCATTCGTTATCCTCCCTCGGCGCGACCCAAGTTCAGGAACAGGCGATAACCTACCCGCAATCAAGGAAAATCGCAAACCGGCCCGTCGCGCTATGCACACGCCTACACGCGGGCGAGGCTGGCCCCCCAGGTGAAGCCGCCGCCCATTGCCTCGAACATGACAAGGTCACCCGGCTTGATCCGACCGTCGCGCACGGCCGTGTCATAGGCCAGCGGCACCGAGGCGGCAGAGGTGTTGGCGTGCTGGTCAACCGTGACGATGACCTTGTCGATCGACAGGCCGAGCTTGCGGGCGGTGGCATCGAGGATCCGGGCATTGGCCTGGTGCGGCACGACCCAGTCAATGTCGCTGGCCGAATAGCCTGTGCCTTCAAGCACTTCCTTGAGGACATCGGCCAGGTTGACGACCGCGTGGCGGAACACTTCGCGCCCCTTCATCCGCAAGTGGCCGACCGTGCCGGTGGTGGACGGCCCGCCATCGACATAGAGCAGTTCGTTGTGCGCGCCATCGGCGTGCAGCCGCGTCGCGATCAGGCCCGGCCCGTCTTCGGCTACGTCCTGCGCTTCGAGCACGATGGCCCCGGCCCCGTCGCCGAACAGGACGCAGGTGGTGCGGTCATCCCAGTCGAGGATCTTGCTGAAGGTCTCTGCCCCGATCACCAGCGCGCGCTTCGCCATGCCGGTGCGCAACATCGAATCGGCCGTCGCCATGGCATAGAGAAACCCGGAACAGACCGCCGCGACATCGAACGCGATCCCGCCGTTGCAACCGAGATTGTCCTGCACGATCGTCGCCGTAGCCGGGAATGTCTGGTCAGGCGTCGCCGTGGCCAGCACGATCAGGTCGATCGCACTCGCCTCCATTCCGGCAGCTTCCAGCGCCCGCCGGGCGGCAGCTGTGGCCAGGGTGGACGTCGTCTCCCCTTCCCCCGCGATATAGCGTTGGCGGATGCCGGTACGCTCGACGATCCATTCGTCGCTGGTCTCGACCCGCTCCTGCAGGTCGGCATTGGTGACAACCTGTGCGGGGAGCGCCGAGCCGCTGCCCCGGATCACTGAGCGAATCATGCTTTTGCCCCGTGGCCGTTGCCGTTGCGGGCGTGGAGTTCGGCGAGGTCGGCGGTGATTCGCTCAGTCAGCTTTTCCTCCAGCAGGCGCGCTGCCACGGCCACCGCATTGGCGACGCCCTTTTCATTGGCGCTGCCATGGCTCTTCACGATCACCCCGTTGAGGCCAAGGAAGACCGCGCCATTATGGTTGTTCGGATCGAGGTGGTGCCGCAGCAGCTCGGTCGCCGGGCGCGACACCAGGAACCCGACTTTCGAGCGGATCGAACTGGTAAAAGCGCGGCGCAGCAGGTCGGTGACGAAGCGGGCAGTGCCTTCGATTGCCTTGAGCGCGATGTTGCCGGAGAACCCGTCGGTCACCACCACATCCACCTCGCCGCGGTTGATCTTGTCGCTTTCGACGAACCCGTCGAACGACAGGGCAAGGCCGGTCGCGGCCTGAAGCTGGGCGGCAGCATCACGCAGCCGGTCGGTGCCCTTGCTTTCCTCGGTGCCGATGTTGAGCAGGCGCACGCGCGGCTGTTCCAGCCCGGTCAGGATGCGCGAATAGGCGGCCCCCATGATCGCGTACTGCACCAGGTTGCGGGCATCGGCTTCGGTGTTGGCGCCGAGATCAAGCATGATCACGTCATTGTCGCCCAGCGTGGGCATGAGCGCGGCCAGCGCAGGCCGGTCAATTCCGGGCATGGTCCGCAGGGCGAGCTTGGCCATGGCCATCAGCGCGCCGGTGTTGCCCGCGCTGAGCGCCGCCCCGGCGTCTCCGGTCTTCACCGCATTGATGGCAAGGCCCATGCTGGTGGTCTTGGCCCGGCGCAGGGCCTGGGTCGGCTTCTCGTCACCGCCGACCACATCGTCACAATGGAGAATCTCTGCGGCGGCGCGCAGGTTCGGGTGCGAATCGAGGCCGCGCTTGATGCGCTCCTCGTCACCCACCAGCAGGAACTTGAACTTGTCATGCCGGCGGCGGGCCTCGGCGGCGCCGCTGATCATCACGCGCACGCCTTCATCGCCGCCCATCGCGTCAATGGCGATACGCGGCAGGCTCATCACGCTCTCCGGCTACAGTCGGTCAGAGACCGACTGCGATGACTTCGCGACCGTTGTAGTGTCCGCAGGCCGGGCACAGGTTATGCGGACGCTTCAGCTCGCCGCAGTTGGAGCATTCATGGAATGCCTCGACGCGGAGCGAATCGTGCGACCGGCGGTTGCCGCGGCGATGGGGGGAAACTTTTCTCTTGGGGACAGCCATTGCGGCACCTGTTTTTCAAAATTCGGACAACGATTTCACGGGCCGCCCTAGGGCATGGCCACCGCGCGCACAAGTAGCGTGCACAATGATGGCCCAGCCATGGCGGGGAAGCGGGGGCCTATAGCGGAAAATTCCCGCGTTGCAAGCCACTCGGCGCGCAGCTAGCACCGCGCCGAACCGGAGGGAATATTCCATGCTGTTACCCGTTACCCTGACCACCTGCGCGGCGGCCGCCCTGATCAACATCTGGCTTTCGGTCCGCGTGGGCCAGATGCGGGGCGTGCTGAAGCTGATCCACGGTGACGATGCGGGCGGCCCCCTGACCCGCCGGATGCGGGCGCAGCTGAACTTCGTCGAGAACACGCCATTCGTCCTCGCCCTGATCGCGGCGATCGAACTGAGCGGCAAGGGTGAGCCGTGGCTGGCCTGGGTCGCCGGCATCTACATGCTCGGCCGGGTGGCCCACGGCTTCGGAATGGACGGCGAAGCGGCCACCAAGCCCCGCATGATCGGCACCCTGATCACGATGCTGACCCTGCTCGGCCTGGCGGTGGTAGCGGTGCTGGTGACGTTGGGGGTGATGTAGGACCGGTCAGGGAGCGAGCGAACAGGCAGCGACTGGTCTCGCCGCTCCAAACCGTCATTGCGAGCGGCGCAGCCGCGAAGCAATGACGGGAATAGGGCAAACCGAGTTTGCCCCGTTTTATCCCAACATCATGTCGCTCACGAACTGGTTGGTCTTGCGTTCCAGGCCGAAGGTGCTGGTCGGGCCGTGGCCGGGGACGAAGGTCACGTCCTCGCCCAGCGGCCACAGCTTCTGCGTGATCGAATCGATCAGGTCCTGGTGGTTGCCGCGCGGGAAGTCGGTGCGGCCGATGCTGCCCTTGAACAGCACGTCACCGACCGTGGCGAAGCGGCTCGGAGCGTGGAAGAACACCACGTGGCCGGGGGTGTGGCCGGGGCAATGGATCACGTCGAGGACGAGTTCACCCACGGTCACCGTGTCGCCGTCTTTCAGCCAGCGGGTCGGCTCGAAACTTTTCGCGACCATGCCCCAGCGCGGGCCGTCCTCGTCCAGTTGCTCGATCCAGAACCGGTCGTCCTCGTGCGGGCCTTCGATCGGCAGGCCCAGCTCGTCGGCCAGCATCCCGGTCTGGCCACAATGATCGAGGTGCCCGTGGGTGACGAGCAGCTTCTCCAGCGTGACGCCGACCTTGGCCACCGCCGCCTTGAGCTTGTCGAGATCGCCGCCCGGATCGACCAGCGCGCCCTTCATCGTTTTCGTGCACCACAGAAGGGTGCAGTTCTGCTGCAGGGGGGTGACCGGAATGATCCCGGCCTTGAGCGGCGGCTGGACGGCGTCGGACTTGGCGGTTTCAGTCATAGGAGGCGATGTGGCCGCCCCTCCCGCCGAATGCAAGCCTGCCCGCGCTAGCGAAACAGCGAATGGCCGCGACTCGGGGCTTGCGCCCGTCGTTGCCTCTTATATAGCCAGCGCACCCGAATAGCCGGACCCGCAAGCAGCGGGCCGGAATAACCATTTCTTCAGGGGGAAGATCGTGAATCTCGTCATCATCGCAATCGGGCTGGGAATGCTCGCCGTGCTCTACGGCTTCATCACCAGCCGCCAGGTGCTCAGCGCGAGCCCGGGCAACGCAAAAATGCAGGAAATCGCCGGCGCCATCCAGGAAGGCGCTCAGGCCTACCTCAACCGCCAGTACACCACGATCGGCATTGTCGGTGTGGTTGTCGCCGTGCTGGTCGGCGTGTTCCTCGGCTGGACCTCTGCGGTCGGCTTCGTGATCGGCGCCGTGCTCTCGGGCGTGGCGGGCTATATCGGGATGAACATCTCGGTCCGTGCCAACGTCCGCACCGCCCAGGCTGCCAGCACCAGCCTGCAAGCGGGCCTGACAATCGCCTTCCGCGCCGGTGCAATCACCGGGATGCTGGTGGCCGGACTTGCCCTGCTCGCGATTGCGGTGTTCTTCTATGTCCTGATCGGCCCGATGGGGCAGGCCCCCAACAGCCGCGTCGTGATCGATGCGCTGGTGGCGCTGGCCTTCGGTGCCTCGCTGATTTCGATCTTCGCCCGTCTCGGCGGCGGCATCTTCACCAAGGCTGCCGACGTCGGGGCCGACCTGGTCGGCAAGGTCGAGGCCGGTATCCCGGAAGACGATCCGCGCAACCCGGCCGTGATTGCCGACAACGTGGGCGACAACGTGGGTGACTGCGCCGGCATGGCCGCCGACCTGTTCGAAACCTACGTCGTGACTGTCGGCGCCACCATGGTGCTGACCGCGCTGCTGCTCACCTCGGCCGGCGACCTGCTGCTGCCGCTGATGGCCCTGCCGCTGCTGATCGGCGGTGCCTGCATCGTTACCAGCATCATCGGCACCTACTTCGTCCGCCTGGGTGGCGGCACGAACGTGATGGGCGCGATGTACAAGGGCTTCCTTGTCACCGCGGTTCTCTCGGTTCCGCTGATCTACCTCGTCACCCAGTATGCGCTGGGCGACATGAACGCGACCATCGGCGGCACTGACGGCACCACCGCCTTCACCGGCATGGACCTGTTCTGGTGTTCGCTGCTGGGCCTGGTCATCACCGGCCTGATCATCTGGATCACCGAATACTACACCGGCACTGCCTACCGCCCGGTCCGTTCGATCGCCAAGGCATCGGAAACCGGCCACGGCACCAACGTGATCCAGGGCCTCGCGATCAGCCTCGAGGCGACCGCGCTGCCGACTTTGGTGATCGTGACCGGTATCGTGATCGCGTTCCAGCTGGCTGGCCTGATGGGCATTGCCTATGCGGCCACCGCCATGCTGGCGCTTGCCGGGATGGTCGTCGCGCTCGACGCCTATGGCCCTGTCACCGACAACGCCGGCGGCATTGCCGAAATGGCCGGCCTCGATGACAGCGTGCGCGAGAAGACCGACCTGCTCGATGCAGTCGGCAACACTACCAAGGCCGTGACCAAGGGCTATGCCATCGGTTCGGCCGGTCTTGCCGCGCTGGTCCTGTTTGCCGCCTACACCGCCGACCTCAGGGAGTATTTCCCTAGTGCGCAGGTGAACTTCAGCCTCGAAAACCCCTACGTGATCGTCGGTCTGCTGCTCGGCGCACTGCTGCCCTTCCTGTTCGGCTCGATGGGCATGACAGCGGTCGGCCGTGCGGCGGGTGACGTGGTCAAGGACGTGCGCGAACAGTTCGCCGCTGACCCCGGCATCATGGCCGGGACCAGCCGCCCGGACTATGCCCGCACCGTCGACCTGGTCACCAAGGCAGCGATCAAGGAAATGATCATTCCTTCGCTGCTGCCGGTGCTGGCCCCGATCGTGGTCTACTTCGTGATCACCGCGATTGCCGGTCAGAACGAAGGCTTCGCGGCGCTCGGCGCACTGCTGCTCGGCGTGATCGTGGGCGGCCTGTTCGTCGCCATCTCGATGACCGCCGGTGGCGGCGCATGGGACAACGCCAAGAAGTACATCGAAGACGGCAACCACGGCGGCAAGGGCTCCGAAGCCCACAAGGCTGCGGTTACCGGTGACACCGTGGGCGATCCCTACAAGGATACTGCGGGTCCGGCCGTGAACCCGATGATCAAGATCACCAACATCGTCGCGCTGCTGCTGCTCGCGGCGCTCGCAGCCGGCTAGGGCGGCGTGTAAACCGCTCCGCTGTTGCGGAAGGATCAAGGCCCCGTCCGGAGTTCGCTCCGGGCGGGGTTTCTTCTTGTCCTCCCGACCCTTGCGGCCATGGCAAGCCGTTAAACCTTCCTAAGTTTCTTGCCCCTATCCCGCAGCCTCAGGCCCCGTATCTGCGGGCAGACGAAGGTTAACGGGTGGAACAGCAGCGGATCGATCCTGGCCTGGCAGCCCGTGCGGAGGCACCGCTTCCCTCGGTCAGGCTGGCCCGCGCCAGCGATCCGGCGGCCTGGCCTTCGCCGCCCGCGTGGGATTCGGTGGCGTTTGATGCGAGCGACCCCAACCCCTTCTTCGAACGCTGGTTCCTCGCGCCCGGCCTGCGCCATATCGGCGCGCGGCAGGGCGCTGGCCTGCTCTGTGTCGAGACGCACGGGGAACTGGTCGGCCTGCTGCCGATCCGGCGCCGCCTGGCCTACTACCGATATCCCCTGCCCCATGTCGCCACCTGGCTTCATGACAATGCCTTCTGCGGTACGCCGCTGGTGCGGCGGGGCTTCGAGCAGCCCTTCTGGCACGCTGTCCTCGGATGGATGGATACCAACGCGGCCAGCGCGCTGTTCTACCACCTGTGCCATATCCCGGCTGACGGCAATGTCATGGCCGCCCTGCGCGAGGTCACGGACAGCACGGGCCGCCCGGCCGCCGTGGTGCAGCAGGAAGACCGCGCCCTGCTCCGCTCACACCTTGCGCCGGAGGAATACTTCGCGGCCGCGATGTCGGCCAAGAAGCGCAAGGAACTGCGCCGCCAGCACAACCGGCTGGCCGAACTGGGCGCGCTCACCTTCGAACGGCAGGACTGTCCTGCCGAGATCGGCCCGTGGATTGCAGACTATCTGGCGCTTGAGGCACGCGGCTGGAAAGGCAATGATGGCAGCGCGCTGGCGCAGCATCCGGCCAATGCGGCCCTGTTCACCGAGGCGCTTTCAGGCGCGGCCAGCGCCGGGAAGCTCGAGCGGCTGACCCTGCGGCTCGACGGCCGCCCGATTGCCATGCTGGCCAATTTCCTCAGCCCGCCCGGCGCCTTCTCGTTCAAGACGACCTATGATGAGGACTATGCCCGGTTTTCCCCCGGAGTGCTGCTCCAGCGCGAGAACCTCGACCTGCTGGCGCGAGAGGGCGTTGCCTGGGCCGACAGCTGTGCCGCCGCCGACCATCCCATGATCGAGCGCATCTGGCGCGAGAAACGCACCATCACGCGCCTGTCCATCGCGATCGGCGGACCGGCCCGCCGCGCGCTGGCGGCGCGAATTTTCCGGGCCGAAGGCGGCTCGCCCCTGCAGGAGTTCTGATCGTGGGCATCGAACAGCATATCGCCATCCCGACCGAGGCAGCCGCCACCGCCGTGTTCCCGCCGCCGCAGCGCGCCCACTTCGCCACCAACTATCCCGAAACGCCGCACCTGCTGCGGCATCGTCTGGGCGAAAACGCGCTGATGAACCTGGACGCGCTGGCGGCACTTGCCGGGCGCCTGCCGGACAGCTCGATCGAATACAACCGGGGCGACCTGCCGGTCGGGATCGATGGGAAGCCTGCACCCACCGGGCTGTCGATCGAGGAGACGATCCGCCACATTGCCACCAGCAACAGCTGGGCGGTGCTCAAGAACGTGGAACAGGTGCCCGAATATCGCACGCTCCTGCTCAATCTGCTGGAAGAGCTGCGGCCCGCCATCGAGGCCCGCACCGGGGCCATGCTGCGGCCCCAGGGGTTCGTGTTCATCTCCAGCCCCAATGCCGTAACCCCCTATCATTTCGACCCGGAACACAACATCCTGCTCCAGCTGGTGGGCAGCAAGGTGATGACCCAGTTCCCGGCCGGCGAGCCGCGCTTTGCGCCTGACGCGGTCCATGAAAGCTACCACAGCGGCGGCCCGCGCGAGCTGCGCTGGCAGGACGACCTGATGGAAGGCGCAAGCGAATTTCCGCTCGACCCCGGGGAAGCGGTCTATGTGCCCGTCATGGCGCCGCATTTCGTGCGGGTCGGGCCGGACAGCTCGATCTCGCTGTCGATCACCTGGCGCAGCGACTGGTCGTTCGCCGAAGCCGATGCGCGCGGGTTCAACCGTGTCCTGCGCAAGGCCGGGCTGACACCCGCCGCCCCCGGCCGCTGGCCTGCGACCAACAAGCCCAAGGCCTATGCCCTGCGCGCCCTGCGCAAACTCGGTCTGGCTGGTTGACGCCCACGTCCGCGCGTTCCAAGGCGCGCGGCATGAATGACGAAATCGATCCCCAGCGGCTGGTCAGTGGGCTGGTCCGCCTGCTGACCGTGCAGAATGATGGCGCGGGCCACTACACCGGGCTCCCGCAGAAGGACGGTGTGGGCCGGGTGTTCGGCGGCCAGGTGATTGCGCAGGCGCTGCAGGCGGCCCAGGCCACCGCGCCGGAGGGCATGGTCGCCCATTCGCTCCATGCCTATTTCCTGCGCGGCGGGCGCGAAGGGCCGGCGATTTCCTATCGGGTCGAGGCCGATTTCGACGGGCGCAGCTTCGCCAACCGCCGGGTGGTGGCGAGCCAGCCGGGCGAGAATAACACGCAGGTCCCGATCCTCAACCTGACCGCCAGCTTCCAGCTGCCCGAGGACGGCCTGTCGCACGACGATTATACCATGCCCGATGTTCGCCCGCCCGAAGACCTGCCCTCGGACATGGAGCAGCGCCGCCGCTTTATTGCCGAGATGGGTGAGGTGTCAGAGGTCCAGCGCGCGCTCATGCTGCGGCCCCGGCCGATCGAGATGCGCACGGTCGACAAGCTCCACTGGATGAATGCCGATCCCAAGCCGCCCCACGCGCGCAGCTGGTTCCGCGCAGTGGCGCCGCTGCCGGACGATCCGGCGCTGCACCGCGCGGTGATTGCCTATGCCAGCGATTATACCCTGCTCGGCACCAGCGCCCTGCCGCACGGCCTGAGCTGGGCGCGGAACGAGCTCAAGGGTGCGAGCCTTGACCATGCGATCTGGTTCCACCGCCCGGCCCGCGCTGACGAATGGCTGCTCTATGCCACCGAAAGCCCGTGGAGCGGCGGCGGGCGCGGCATGAATCTGGGCCGGATCTTCAACCGCGCCGGTGAACTGGTCGCCAGCGTGGCCCAGGAAGGGATGATGCGCCGCGCGCGCCGCTAGAGCCAGCGCGCGATGGCACCCATCAGATCGCGGGCATAAGCCTGGGTCAGCCGTGCTCCCGCGACCGCGTTGAAAGCATGGATCGCGCCGGGGTAGCCGTGCACCTCAACCGGAACGCCCGCAGCAGTCAGGCGGCGGGCGAAATCGAGATTCTCGTCGAAGAACAGGTCGAGGCTGCCAGTCCCGATCCAGGTTAGCGGCAGGCCGGCGAGGTCATCGGCCAGCGCGGGCGAAAACCAGCCTTTGCGGTGATCGTCCGCCCGGTAATCGCCCCGCAGCGCGGCCCACCCGACCTGGTTGGCTTCCCGCGTCCAGATGAACTCGCCGGTCATCGGGTTGGCATAGCGGCAGTCCGGCGAACCGGTGCGGTGGTCGAGCATCGGGTAAGTGAGAAACTGCGCCGCCAGTGCCGGCCCGCCCTGATCACGCGCCATCAGGGCAACGGCAGCGGCCAGCCCTCCCCCGGCGCTTTCGCCGATTACCGCCATTTTTGCCGGATCGAACGCCCATTCCTCAACTGCACCGGCAAGCCAGTGCAGCGCTGCCAAGCAATCCTCCTGCGGCGCGGGAAACGGATGCTCCGGCGCCAGCCGGTATTCGACCGATGCTACCAGTGTGCCGGTCGCCGCTGCGATTGCGGAAGGGCCGTGCTGCATGGTGCGGGCCGAACCCATGATCAACCCGCCGCCGTGGACATGCAGCAAGGCCCCCCGCCCTGCGCGGCGCGGATGGGGATCGTAGAGGTAAAGATCGAGCTCCCCGCCCGGCCCGGCTATGGTCACCTTCTGCGGCGCAGGCGGCGGCGCATCGAGGAAGGCAAAACGCCCTTCCGACATCTCCCGCAGCTGCGGAATGTGCTCCATCCCGAAGCTGCGCGTCGGCATAAGCTCCAGCAGCGGCAGGAGCTCTGGATCGATCAGGTGATGCGACGACAAGGCAAGTGCGCTCAGGTGTAGGACCGGCGGGGGAAGACCAGCCGGACCAGACCTGACGGGGCAAATGGCTTCCACGCGCCTTCCTTCTGCGCCAGCCGGTCAGCAATCGCGTAAATCGCTGCCGGGTTGACCCCAAGGCCGCAATGGCTGGCGATCACCTCGATGTTCTCGGTCTGCTTGCCCTGCTCCTGCACCGAACCGCGCCAGTGGACCACGCCATCGGTGCGGGTCAGGATCGAGGTGGTCGGCACCGGCGGCGCTTCGCCCAGATCGCGGAAACGGCCGCCCTGCATCGGCTCCGGCTCGTGGCCATTGAGCCATTCGAACAGGCGGCGGGCGTTGGTATGGTTGCGGTCATCGCTGATCGGACTACCGAGCGAGATCACCAGCCGCACCTTGTCCGGCGCCTGCTTGGCCAGTTCGCGCGCGAATACGCCGCCCAGGCTCCAGCCGACCAGTGAGACCTTGCGGCCGGTCCGGTCGGCCAGCCGCTCGACCCGGTCCGCCATCGCCGCGATGCGCGCGTTGTCGACCTTGACGTTGCGGCCCAGGCCCCAGCCTTCCGAAGTATAGCCCAGATCGTCGAGCAGCGAACGCAAGGGCGCGGTCGAACGGTCGGAGGCCTTGAAGCCAGGCAGCACCATCACGCCGTGGCCATCGCCCTTGGGCAAGGTTCGCAGCAGCGGACGCAAGGCATAGAAACTGGCCAGCTCGCCCATGGCCCGGCCCGGCTCGGCCAGAGTCAGCAGGCGATGCGGCGGACGGGCCGTATCGCCCCTCTTGAGAGTGGCGGTGGTCATGGCTTGCTGTTTTCCTTCCTGCTTTTCGGTTTGGCCCGCTTCGAACGCGCGGGCGTCTTTTTCGTTGCTTTCGCCTTAGCACCGGCCGCCGCCGGAGCTGGCGCTTCAGCAGGTGCCTTGGCTGCATCGCGCAGCTCGGCAAAGCTGTCCTCGATGCATTGGGCGTAGAATTCCGGATCGGGCATGTCCTTGCGGCAGGCGGTGAAGGCGATGGTCGCCTCGCTGCAATAGCTCTGCACCACGTGGCCAAGGCCGAGGCCGTCGGTCAGGCACAGCAGCCCCATCATGCTTTCGAGCCGCGCACCGCTGGAATAGATCGGCACCGGCGGGCCGGGCACATTGGTCACCACGGTCGAAAATACCGGCCCCACCCCGCGATTGGCGAGGCCCAGCCGCGTATAGAGCTGCGCGCCCAGCGCCATGAACAGCGCCGGGCTGGCCTTGCTCATCTCGGTCATGTTGCGCGCACCGAGCGCGTCTGTCATCGCTTTGGAATTGCTGGTTTTTCTGTGGACATAACGCAGCCGCTCGACCGGGTCAGCGATGTGCGTGCCGAGCGGGGCGATCATTGCCGCGACCTGGTTGCCCATGTCGCCCTTTTCGTTCGACGAGCGGACTGAGATCGGGGCCATGGCAGTCAGAGTCTTCTTGGGCAGATCATCATGCTTGAGCAGGTATTTGCGCAGTGCACCGCCAATCACGGCAAGGAACACGTCGTTGACCTTGGCCCCCGGCGCCAGAGCACGGATCGCCTTGACGTCAGCCAGCGGCAGACTGCGCCCTTCGACCACCCGATTGGGCGAAATGGCCTTGTTGAACCGGGTCTTGGGGGCGACCATTTCGCCCGACAGGCTGAATTCCTTCTTCACCAGTCCGGAAACGACCTTGGCCAGCCCCGGCGCGGCCCTGGCCGCCACCTCCAGCTGTTTCATCGGGTTGAGCAGCGCGTTGACGTAGCTCTTGCCCAGCAGTTCGACCGGAGACGGGACCTTGCCTGGCTTCCACTTGTCTGGCCTGTCCGGCGGCGGGGCATCCGGGGTGAGCGTGTGCATCGCCTCCATCAGGTCGATCCCGCTCATCCCGTCGATCGCGGCGTGGTGGACCTTGGTCACCATGGCGAAGCTGCCGGGGGCGACACCGGGCACGTTGTCGAGCCCTTCGACCACGGTAAATTCCCACGGCGGCCGTGTGAGGTCGAGCGGACGGGCAAAGATCCGCGCCGCCTGGATGCACAGCTGCCGCCAGTCGCCCGGCTTGGGCAGCGCGACATGGCGCACATGGTATTCAAGATCGAAGTCCGGATCCTCGATCCAGTAGGGATAATCGAGATCGAACGGCACCCGCACCATGCGCTGGCGGATGGTGCGGCTCAGCTGCTTGCGGCTGTCGAAGAAGGCGAGGATGTCCTTGAAGCGGACAAACCCGCCCGGAGCCGTCGCCGGATTGTAGATCAGGATCGAACCGATGTGCATCGGCGAGTTGCGCGTCTCCAGCGCAACGAAACTCGCGTCCATTCCCTGGAGCTGGCGCATCCGGTTCTCCCGTACCCGGCGGGGTCTGTTGCCCGCTCGGGATCCCGGAAGGCTAACAGAGCGAAGGCGGCGGTCAACTTGCCGCCTCCGTCAAGAACTTACCCAGCGGAAGCCGTGCCGCGAATCCGGATTACAGCGCGTCTCCGGCCGCTACCCCGCTGGCCCAGGCCCACTGGAAGTTGTAGCCGCCGAGCCACCCCGTCACGTCAACCGCCTCGCCTATGGCATAAAGTCCCGGCACCCGTTTCGCCTCCATTGTGGTGGAGGAAAGCTCGGCAGTGGAAATCCCGCCCACGGTAACCTCGGCCTTGGCAAAACCCTCGCTGCCGTTGGGGTGGAAGGTCCAGCGCGCCAGTTGCGCCTCGGCAATGCGCAACGCCTTGTCCGGGGTGTTGCCGAGGTCGTTCGGCAGGGCCAGCCGCTCGGCGAGAATGTCGGCCAACCGCTGCGGCATGGCATCACGCAGCAGCCCGCGGATCGTGGTGCGCGGGCTGGCCCGCTTGGTGTCGAGCAGCCAGTCCCTCTCCCGCCCGGGGAGAAAATCGATCGAGATCGGATCGCCCGGCTTCCAGTAGGAACTGACCTGCAGGATCGCCGGGCCGCTGAGGCCGCGATGGGTGAACAGCGCCGCTTCGGCAAAGCGCGCCCCGCCCGCCTCCGCCTCGACCGGGGCGGCCACACCGGAAATCTCGCGGAACAGCACATCCTCCCCGCCCAGCGTCAGCGGCACCAGCGCCGGGCGCGGCTCGACCACTTTCAGCCCGAACTGGCGCGCGAGGTCATAGGCAAAGCCGGTCGCGCCCATCTTCGGGATGGACGGCCCGCCGGTGGCGATCACCAGCGCCGGGGCACGATACACGCCGGTGCGGGTGGAGACTGCGAACTGGCCATCGTGCGTGACCGAGGCGATCTCCTCGCCGCAGCGCACTGTCACCGGCCCCCTGGCGCACTCGTCCAGCAGCATGGCGACAATCTGCTTCGCCGAGCCATCGCAGAACAGCTGGCCAAGTGTCTTCTCGTGCCAGGCGATGCCGTAGCTTTCCACCAGATCGAGGAAATCGCGCGGGGTGTAGCGGGCCAGCGCGCTCTTGGCGAAATGAGGGTTGGCGCTGAGATAGTTGGCCGGCCCCGCCCCGATGTTGGTGAAATTGCACCGCCCGCCGCCCGAGATCAGGATCTTCTTCCCCGCAGCTTCGGCTTTCTCCAGCACCAACACGCGCCGCCCGCGCTGCCCGGCACGCGCGGCGCACATCAGGCCGGCCGCTCCGGCCCCCAAAACTATGACATCGAATTGCTGGCTCACCCCCCGCCCATTGCGGGTTTGCCAAGCGGGCGCAAGATTCCTATCTCGCTTGGCCATGGCCCGTACCCCCGCCGGAACCCCGCACGACCCCCGAGGCCCCAATCCCGGTAGTAAGGAGCGTTTCAACGAGGAACGCGCCGCCTATACGGTCGCCAGTGCCCAGCCCGACCTTGAAGGCGGGGTCAAGGCGATCCGCGAAACGGTGGCCACGCTCAAGCCGCAACCGGGTGTCTACCGCATGGTCGATGCGCGCGGCGACGTGCTCTATGTCGGCAAGGCGCGCAGCCTGAAGGCGCGGGTGGCGAACTATACCCAGATCGCCAACCTCTCCAGCCGGCTGCTGCGCATGGTCAGCCAGACCCGCAGCATGGACATCGTCGTCACCAACAGCGAGGCGGAGGCGCTGCTGCTGGAAGCGCAGCTGATCAAGCGTTTCCGCCCGCCGTTCAATGTGCTGCTGCGCGACGACAAGAGCTTCCCCTTCATCCTGCTGCGCGCCGACCATGCCTTTCCCCGCATCCAGAAGCATCGCGGGGCGCGCAAGGCCAAGGGCAATTACTATGGCCCTTTCGCCAGCGCCGGGTCGGTCAACACCACGATCAATGCGCTGCAGAAGCTGTTCCTGCTGCGCAGCTGCACCGACAGTTTCTTCAACAACCGCGACCGGCCGTGCCTGCTCTACCAGATCAAGCGCTGCTCGGCCCCCTGCGTCGGGCGGATCGACGAGGCAGGTTATGACAAGCTCGTCGCCCAGGCGAAGGATTTTCTTGGCGGCAAGTCGTCTGCCGTACAGCAGGATCTGGAGCGGCAGATGGCCAGCGCCGCCGCGGCGCTCGATTTCGAGACTGCCGCCATGCTGCGCGACCGGCTGCGCGCGGCGACCTTCATTCAGGGCAGCCAGGCGATCAACGCTGCCGGGGTGGGCGATGCCGACGTGTTCGCGCTCGCCAGCAAAGGCGGGCAGATCGCGGTACAGGCCTTTTTCATCCGGGGCGGGCAGAACTGGGGTCACCGCGCCTTCTTCCCCGCCCACACACAGGGCATCGAAGACGCCGAAGTGCTGGCTGATGTCCTGCTGCAATTCTACGAGGAAGTCCCGCCACCACGCACGATCCTGGTCGACCGTGAACTGCCCGAAGCGGAACTGCTGGGCGAAGCGCTGGGCGCAGCGGCAGGGCACCGGGTCACCGTCTCGATTCCCCAACGCGGCGACCGGCGGCGGTTGATGGAGCAGGCCAGCCGCAACGCAGTTGAGGCGCTGGAGCGGCGGATGGCCGAAACCGGCTCGAAGGCGAAAGTGCTGCGCGAGCTGAGCGAATTCCTCGAACTGCCCGACGTGCCGGACCGGATCGAGGTCTACGACAACAGCCATATCCAGGGCACCAAGGCCGTCGGCGCGATGGTCGTCGCCGGGCCGGAGGGGCTGCGCAAAGGGCAGTACCGCAAATTCAACATCCGCGAAGCGCAGGGCAACGATGACTTCGCGATGATGCGCGAAGTGATGCAGCGGCGGTTTCGGGCTTTGGCGGATCCTCCCCAGAATGGGGAGGGGGACCATGCGCAGCATGGTGGAGGGGCACCCTCCGATGGAGCGGACGATATAGCGAAGGTGCCCCACCACCCCGACGCTTCGCGTCGCGGTCCCCCTCCCCGTTCCGGGGAGGAATGGCCCGACCTCGTCCTGATCGATGGCGGGAAAGGGCAGATGAGCGCGGTGCACGATACTCTGGCGGAAATGGGGATCGAGGACGTGCCGCTGATCGCCATCGCCAAGGGGCCGCACCACGGGCGCGAGGGGCGCGAGGTGTTCCACTTCCCCGACGGGCGGGAAAAGACCCTGCCGGTCAATTCACCGGTGCTGTTCTATCTCCAGACCCTGCGCGACGAGGTGCACCGCTTTGCCATCGGGGCGCACCGGGCCAGGCGGAGCAAGGCGATAACCGCCAGCCCGCTGGACGAGATCCCCGGCATTGGCCCGGCCCGCAAGCGCGCGCTGCTGCTGCACTTCGGCACGGCGAGCAAGGTCCGCGCCGCGTCGCTGGAAGATTTGCAACGCGCGCCCGGGGTCAGTGCCGGGGTGGCGCGGCAGATTTACGATTTCTATCACACCCGCGGCTGACCGGCTCAGGCGTCGCTGATCGCCTGCTCGATCTGGTTAATCGGCACATTGGTCAGCGCCTTGCCCAGTTCCCCGCGCAGCCGGGCTTCCAGTTCCTTGTGATAATGACGCCGCAACTCACCGAGCGAACGCTTGTCGGCGACCACGATCAGATCGTCGATCTTCTGGGTGAGCACAGCATGGTTGAGCCACTCGGCCGCTGCCGCCACATGGGCCGCCTCGTCCAGATCATTGCCCGCTTCCGGGGTCGAGGTAATCGAGTGGCGCAGCTTGCCCTGGCTGCGGTTGGTCGGATCGAGATCGGGTTCGCCCACCAGTTCCAGCGCTGGATAGCGGGCATCCGATCCGTTGCGGAGGAGGAGGAAGCGCGAACCATCGACCACGGCTACGTGGGCTTTCGGGGGTACATTCATCGTTTTGCTCCTCAGCGGACCTTGCGGCTGCGTTCCAGCACAGGCCGCTGCCCCTCGGCCTCGAGTGCGCCTGACGGGGGGGCGTCGCTGCCTTCGGTCGGCTGCGCGCCTTTGCCGGCGGTCGGCGTCTGGCGCTCGCGATAGGCCCTGTCGCCCTGCCCCTTGCCCTTCAGCGCCTGCGCTTTTTCAGCGATGTCTTTCTGCGTTTCCTGGGCCACGGGCCCTCCTTTCCGGCAATTTGGGATGCTGGAAAGGCAACGTCAGGCCAGGGGACAGGTTCCCCGTCAGAACATCTTGCGCAGGTCGATCCCCAGGTAACGCCCGACCGGATCGACCAGGAACGGCTGGAACGCGAGCGGGGTATCGCCATTGCTGTCGGTCACCCTGCGCTGCCCGTCGAGCACGTTGTTGGCGATCAGCGATACGGAGAACCCCTTGAGGAAGCCCTTCTCCGTCTTGGTCAGGCGGCCGAGATCGGCAAACAGCCGCAGGTCGAGCGTGGCCAGATCGTCAAAGAACAGGTCGGTGCTGCCCGGCAGCCCGCTGCCGTTGACCCGCGCCTTGCCGGTGTAGACACCCGACGCGCGCACACCCCAGCCGTTGCGGAACACCCCACCCTCAAGCCGCGAGGAATGGCGCGGGAAACCGTTGGCGGCCAGGCCTTCGCCATCCAGCTGGTCCAGCACCGGCACTCCGGGTGCGATCAGCACGGTGTTGTTCAGCTCGATCGTGTGGGTCAGGGTCACGAAATAACGGCCGCGGTTATCTCCGCCAGGGCCGAAGCCGCCCATCCCGCCCCTGCCGCCACGGCCGCGCGGCGGACCGCCGGCTGCGGGCTGACCGCCAGCGGCAGCCATGGGCGCACCGTCGCTGCTGCACATCATGCTGCGGAACTGCGCCAGGCGGGCGCGGTCGATGCTGCCGTCCTCAGCCCGGAAGCGGTCGAGCATCCGCTTCGCCTGTTCAGCATCAAATCCCTCGGGCGCATCGGGCGGCGTTTCGCCGCGGTCAATCGCGGCGGCCAGCGAAACCATGTAATCTTCGCCGTCTGCCGCACAGAGCCGTTCGCGGAACGCGGTGAAGCGCTGGCGTTGCTCATCACTGGGGGCGCCGCCCATTCCCGGCGGCGGACCACCTCGGGGCGGGCCGCCTTCACCCTGCGGCTGCGCCTCGCCAAAGCTGCCGCGCATGGTCAGGCCGAAGGCAAGCCGCTCTGCACGGGTTTCCGCGAATGTCACCGGACGGCGATCAATCGCCAGCAGGGTACCGTCGGTGCCACGCGTCACCCGGCCCGCAAAAGCGGCTTCGATGGCCGGGGTGAGCAGCGGAAACGAGGAAGTGACATTGTCCGAACGGTTGCGGATGTAATCGACCTGCAGCTGCGCCCCCTCGATGAAGGGAACCTCCAGGTTGGCGCTGAATTTCCAGTCCTTCTGGGTCTCCGCCAGCAGCGCCGGATTGCCGCCCGTGGTGACCGAGGCGAGCACGGTTTCGCCGCGTGTCAGGTCGAACACCGGCACGTTGAAATCGGTGATGATCGGGTTGCCCAGCTGGGTCAGCCCCGGAGCCACCTCGCGCCAGGTATAGGTCGCCTGCAGGTCCACACCTTCAAGCGGAGACCAGTTCACCCCGCCGCTCCAGTCATAGAGCGTGCCGAAATCGGAAAGGCGGTTGAACCCGGCCTGCCCGCTGAGCGAGACATCGCCGATTGCGTCGAGAAACCCTTCGCGGCGGCTGGTAACCGGCACGACCACGTTGACCCCGCCGGACAGATCGCCCCGGGTCAGGCGCGCGGCAGTGCCGGACCGTGTGTCGTCGCTGTCGATCCGCGTCCAGTCATAGCCGAAGTCAAACGTGGTCGAAAGATCGCCGGCTGGCAGGAACACCGGGGTGCCGCGCGCGGTGAACAGGCTGGTGGCGTTAATGACCTTGCTGTTGGCAATGTCGAAACCGGCATCGTCGGTGTTGAGGAACCGCGTGTCGATTGCCAGCCGCCCCGCCGCCGCGTCGGCAACCAGGCGCGAGGTGCTGGCCCGGCGTTCGATCTCGGTCCGGGTCTTGCCCAGGCTGGCGTCAAACGTGCCGGTCAGCTGGAAATCGCCTACGGGCCGGGTGTAACTGCCGGCTGAGGCGAACGTATCGGTCTGGCTGCGCCGTTCGAGCGGATCTGCGCGGTTGAGACTGCGCAGGACCGACGCCCCGTCGGGGTCGGTCAGAATGACCGTGTCGAGGCCCGACAGGCTGCGCGAGCGGTTGCGCTGGTAATTGGCGTTGAGGCTGACGCTTGAGCCGGTGTCAATGAAGCTCTTGGCCCAGTTGGCGGAGGCCTGGATTTCGGCAGTGTCCGGAACAAGGCTGCGGTAATCGGCCGGATCAGGGTCACCGGGCAGTGGCGCGACCGGGACTTCGGGCTGGATCACGCCGCGCTCGCCTTCGCTCAGCAGCGACACATCGGAAAATTCCAGGCTGAGATTGAGCCGGCCACCGTCGGCAATCCGCAACATGCTGAATTCCTGCTCGGTCCGCGAATAACCGCCGCGGTCAGGCTGCTCGTATTCGAATTCGACCTCACGGCTGGCGAAGTTGTTCTTGAGCACGAAGTTGACCACGCGCCGATCCGCCGGGAAGCCGAACCGCTGGGCGACCTCTTCCGGGAATACCTCCACCTTGGCAATCGCCTCGGGCGGGTACGAACGGAACTCGCGCGGCGATCCGATCCGGATTCCGTTCACCAGGAATACCGGTTGCCCGCCGCCGCCGCGGCCACGGGCCGAGCCGGTCTGGGGAGAGATGGCGGTCAGCAGATCGGCAATCGATGTGGCCCCGATCGCCTGGATGTCTTCGGCATCGAGCGTGTCGACCGGAGCGACATCGACATTGACCTGGCCGGGGATGCGGTCAGCACGAACAACGATCGCACCTTCGACATCGTCGACAGCATCCTGCGCAACGGCCGGAACAGCCAGAACTAGCGCAAGCAGGGGGAGAGACGCAAAGCGGGTCAAGGGGCAGACTTTCATGTGAAGTGCTCTGGGGGAACGCACCGGGGAACAAGCGGTGCCCATGCGGGATTTACACAGTAGATACGAGACGCGAATTGTAACGGTCCGTCGCTCGTCGGTGCATATAGGTCGTTCGCAGAAACCGGCACCTTTGCGCGCGAGGCTTTCCTTTTCCCGCGCCCCCCGCTATGGGGCGCGACCGACTGACAGCACACCAACGGAAAACGGAATTACATGGCCAAAGAAGAACTCCTCGAAATGCGCGGCAAGGTAGTGGAATTGCTGCCCAACGCGATGTTCCGGGTCGAGCTCGAAAACGGCCACGAAGTTCTTGGTCATACTGCAGGCAAGATGCGCAAGAACCGCATCCGCGTGCTGGTGGGTGACGAGGTGCTGTGCGAACTGACGCCTTATGACCTGACCAAGGCCCGCATCACCTACCGCTTCATGCCCGGACGCGGCGGCCCCGGCCCGCAGTAACCACGCGTGGGACAGCCCACACTCGTTCTCGCCTCTGCCAGCCCCCGCCGCCGCGAACTGCTGGCGCGGATCGGTATCGTGCCTGACGCAGTGGCTCCGGCTGACATCGACGAAACCCCCGGCAAGGCTGAACTGCCGCGCGACTATGCCCGCCGCATGGCGCGTGAGAAGGCGGTCGCTGCGGCATCTGACAGTGCACACGTGCTGGCCGGCGACACCGTGATTGCGGTCGGCCGACGCATCCTGCCCAAGGCAGAGGACGAAGCGACCGCACGCAAATGCCTCGAACTGATGTCCGGTCGCCGCCACCGGGTGCTGTCAGCAATCGCTCTGCGCAGCCCCGACGGAACTCTGCGCGAGCGCATGAGCGAGACGGTGGTGGTGTTCAAGCGTCTCTCGCCAGACGAAATCACCGCCTATCTCGCCAGCGGCGAATGGCACGGCAAGGCGGGCGGCTACGCCATCCAGGGAAGCGCCGAAGGGCTGATCCGGCGGATCGACGGCAGCCATTCGGGCGTGGTCGGATTGCCGCTTTACGAAACCCGCACGCTCCTGCTGGCCGCCGGATTTAGCCTTGGCTGAGTGGCTGGTGGAAGAGGGGATCGGCGAACAGCGCGCGGTCCGGATCGATGATGGACGGATCGTCGCGGCGCGAATGCAGTGGCCCGGCACGATCCCGGCAGGCGCGGTGGTCGAGGCCCTCGTCACCCACCGTTTCCCCGGCACGCATCATGCCCTCGTCCGCCTGCCGGACGGCACCGAAGCGCACGCCCGGCGCCTGCCCAAGTCAGACAGCGAAGGCACCATGGTCCGCGTGGTGGTGGAGCGCGAGGCAATGGCCGAGCGTGGGCGGCTCAAACGGGCCCAGGCCACCAGAACAGAGCTTCCGGCAAACCCCTGGCCCACTTTGGCGGACAGCCTGCAAAGCGAAGGACATTCAGTCCGCATCGTGCACCGCTTTCCGGACGAAGCCGACTGGGAGGAACTGTTTGCCGAGGCGTGGAGCGGGGAAGTTCCCTTTCACGGCGGCACCCTCTTGTTCGCCGACACCCCCGCGATGACGTTGGTAGACGTGGATGGCTATCCGGTGGAAGCGGTTTCCATGAATGCGATTCCGGCCCTCGCCGGGGCGCTGCGCCGGTTCGATCTGGCGGGCAATATCGGCATCGACTTTCCGACCCTGACGGACAAGGCGGACCGACAGGCGGTTGACCACGCACTGGCGGAAGCGCTGGCAGGGTGGCCGCACGAACGCACCTCCATGAATGGCTTCGGCTTCGTTCAGATTATCGCCCGCCTGACGCGAACTTCGATCCTGCGGCGGGTCTCCCTTTCGCGGGTTGGCGCTGCAGCGCGGATCGCCCTGCGCCGGGCCGAGCGGGTCGATGGTCCGGGCGTGACCTTGCTGACCGTGCACCCTGCGCTCAAAGCGAAGCTCAAGCCCGAATGGCTCGCCGAACTTGACCGGCGCACCGGCCGCCCCCTGCGTCTCGAAACCGATCCCGGGCTTGCACTGGAAGCGGCTTGTGCCCAGATCGTGCCGGATGAGCACTAGCGCCCGCCCCTGCCCGATCTGCCGCAAGCCGCGAGTCGCCGAGCACGCGCCGTTCTGCTCCAGCCGCTGCCGCGACCGTGACCTGGCGCAGTGGTTCGGCGACGGTTACGCCGTGCCCGGCCGTCCTGCCCTGCCCGAGGAAATCGCCGCCGAAGTGGTGCGCCAGAACGACGACTGAATTCGCAGCCACCACACCCGGCCAAACCCCCTTGCCAAAGCTGGCGCGCTTCGCCATAGGCGCGCTTCCAACCGCTCGCCGGCCAGTTTGGCCGCCCGCAGAGTGCAAGCCTCGGTAGCTCAGTTGGTAGAGCACACGATTGAAAATCGTGGTGTCGGTGGTTCGAACCCGCCCCGAGGCACCATTCTCCTCATGTTGAATTTCCTCGCTTCGCTGCGGGCGCGCGGTCGCGCTTGCGGGCCCGTGCCGGGCCCGTTCCTGTTTGCGTTTCCTCGCCAGGCTGCGGAGTGGGCGAACCCGTCTGCGCGGCAATTGCCACGTGGCCGCTTTCGCTGTATTGGCCCGACAGAGGCCCCGGCTCCGCCAAAGCGCGTGCCGGGGCGCTGCATTTCTTGCGCAAGGAAGCCCGCATGTCCCGTCGCCGCCAGATCTACGAAGGCAAGGCCAAGATCCTCTATGAAGGGCCGGAGCCGGGCACCCTGATCCAGTACTTCAAGGATGATGCCACCGCCTTCAACGCGGAGAAACGCGGCACGATCAACGGCAAGGGCGTGATCAACAACCGCATCAGCGAATATGTCTTCACCCGGCTCGCCCACATCGGCATCCCGACCCACTTCATCCGCCGCCTCAACATGCGCGAACAGCTGGTGCGGCAGGTCGAGATCATCCCGATCGAGGTGGTGGTGCGCAACATCGCGGCCGGCAGCATTTCCAAGCGCCTCGGCATTCCCGAAGGCGATCCGTTGCCGCACACCCTGATCGAATACTATTACAAGGACGATGCCCTGGGTGATCCCCTGATCTCCGAGGAACATATCGCCTGCTTCAACTGGGCCGGCCCGGAAGAGATGCAGGACATCGCCAGCATGGCCATCCGCATCAACGACTTCATGAGCGGCATGTTCGCCGCGATCGACATCCGCCTGGTCGACTTCAAGCTGGAATTCGGGCGGATCTGGGATCAGGACAGCTACAGCCGCGTGATCCTGGCTGACGAAATCAGCCCCGATGGCTGCCGCCTGTGGGACATGAAGACCGGCGAAAAGCTGGACAAGGACCGCTTCCGCCGTGACCTTGGTGGTGAGGAAGAGGCCTACCAGGAAGTGGCACGGCGGCTTGGCCTGCTCGGCACGGACGAGAACGGCCCGGGCGAAGTGTTCGATTTCAACGCCCATCGCGGGCGCCTGCGCACCAGCCCCAAGCCGAAGAAATAACCGCTAGACGCAGTAGGCCAGCGCGAGATTGCTCGGGCCGATGGCATAGGCGCAGCCCGGCATGTGGTCACCGTCGACCTGCACCGGGCTGACGCAGCGGTCGAACTCGATCCGGCGGCAGGTGCGGATTTCCGCCAGTCCCAGCCGGTCGACCGACAGGTGCAGCATGGCCGCGCCGGTGAGGGCCAGCGCGCTGCGGCGGGTCGAACGGTTAATGGTGATCAGCTCAACCGAATCCGACAGCAATGACGCCCGCGCACTCAGCTTGAACGGCCCACCATAGAGCGCGCCGTGGGAAACGATTGCCGCCTCCGCCTCGCAGGAGAACGGCGTTCCGTCAGCCAGTTCGCCCCGGATGGACAGGGGATCACGCGGCCAGCGGCGCATCAGCCGCATCATCGCCACGACATAGGCATAGCGCCCGATCCGCCGCTTGAGCGTGCCTGAGACAGCCGCCACGGCATGGCTGTCGGGCCCGATGCTGACGCACGAGACAATCGGCATCTCGCCCAGCCGATGCAGCGGCGAGTAGACCCAGCTCTTGCTCCCAAGTTCCCAGGCAGCGGCGATCTGCGCTGCCAGCCGGGCCGGATCGCGGTGGTACCCAAGTTCCCGCGCGACCAGATTGATCGTGCCCGCCGGGGCAATCGCCAGCGGGACAGTGGCCACGGCACCGCCCATGGCCTGCACGGTATCGCGCAAGGTTCCGTCCCCGCCGTGGACGCATACCAGATCCGCATCGCCCGACAGGCGCGCGCCTTCCGGGCTGGTAGCCATCGGCCGGGCGTCGATCCCGAATGCGCGGAACGCCTCGACGAGCTGGTCGAGCCGCCGTGGCCGAAAGCTGCCCGCCGTGGGATTGTAAACGAGATCCATCTTCATCGTTGCCCGCATTAGCGCCGATGGGTTGAAAAACCGCCAAGATGGCGCCGCGCGTGTTCTTGCCGGGTTCAGCTTGGACAGGCATAGGTACCATCATGCTGAAACACCTGCTGATTGCTTCTGCCGCTGCCTTGCTGGCGGTTACTCCCCTCGCGGCCCGCGAACCTGCTTCCGAACCCGTAACCTGGGCATTCGAGCAGAGCGACCTTGCGGCGGAACAAGGCTGGATCTTCGGCCAGCTCGACAACGGCATGCGCTACGTCATCCGCCGCAACGACCGCCCGGAAGGCACTGCGCTGGTGCGGATGGAAGTCTCCGCCGGGCGGCTTGACGAGCGGGACGGCGAGCGCGGCCTCGCCCATTATGTCGAACACATGGCCTTCAACGGCTCCACCAACGTGCCTGAAGGCGAGATGGTCAAGCTGCTGGAGCGGCTCGGCCTTGCCTTCGGTGCCGACACCAATGCCGCGACCGCCTTCGACTACACCCAGTACCGGCTTGACCTGCCGCGCAACGATCCGGCCCTGCTCGATACCGCACTGATGCTGATGCGCGAGACTGCCAGCGAGCTGCTGTTCGATCCCGCCGCGGTGGAGCGCGAACGCGGCGTGATGCTGTCAGAGCGGCGCGACCGGACCACCTATGCGCTGCTCAACTCGGCCGACCAGATCGATTTCATGTTTCCCGGTTCGCGCTTTTCGAGCCGCTTTCCCGTGGGCGACCGGGAAGACGTGGCGACTGCCGATGCCGCCACGTTGAAGGGCTTCTGGCAGCGCAACTATGTACCTGCCAAGACCACGCTGGTGGTGGTCGGCGATTTCGACCCGGCCGAAGTGGAAGCGAAGATCCGCGTCCGTTTTTCCGATTGGCAACCCGCGCCCGCCGATCCTCAGCCCGATGCCGGCCCGTTTGACCCGGATTACCGCGGCGCGACCGACATCCATCTCGATCCTTCGCTTGACGAACAGGTGCTGCTTGTCCGCAACGGGCCGTGGATCGAAGAGCCCGACACCCGCGCCGCGCGCGAAGCCGATCTGCTCCGCAATCTGGCAACCGCAATCGTCAACCGCCGCCTGCAGCGGCTGGCCCTGGCCGACAACCCGCCGTTCCGTGCCGCCGGCTTCGGTACCGGAGACGTTTTCGAGACGGCGCGGCAGACCTCGCTCACCGTCAATGCCATTGACGGCCAGTGGCAGCGCGGGATGGAAGCGGCGATCGCCGAATATCGCCGCGCCATGACGTACGGTTTCTCCGAGGCCGAACTGGCGGAACAGCTTGCCCGCCTGCGCACCGCTTACGAAAATGCAGTCGCCGGGGCCGCCACGCGGACCAACGCCGCCTTCGCCAACGCCGGAATCGCACTGGCCCGCGACGGCCGGATTCCTGTCTCACCGCAAGACCAGCTGGCCCTGTTTGAAGCGGTTGCCGCGCGCGCCACCCCTGCCCTGGTGCTGGACGCCCTGAAAGGCCACGCCCTCCCGCTCGACGAGGCACTGATCCGCTATCAGGGGCGTGCCGCACCGACCGGCGGGGCAGAGGCCCTGCGGGCAGTGTTCGACACGGCCATGGCAGCGGAGGTCCTGCCGCAGGAGGCTGCGGCCAGCACTAAGTTCGCCTATACCGAATTCGGCCAGCCCGGCACCGTAGTGGCCGACAGCGTCGAACCGGCACTCGGCATCCGCACCCTGCGCTTTGCCAACGGGGTCATGCTCAATCTCAAGCGCACCGAACTGGAGCAGGACCGGGTCCGCGTGGCGCTTACGCTTGACGGCGGCAGCCTCCTCGACACCCGCGAGGCACCGCTGGCGACGGCCCTCACCGGCCTGTTCGCGTCGGGCGGTCTGGGCCAGCATTCGTTTGACGAACTCCAGTCGGTGCTGGCGGGGCGCACGGTCGGGGCATCGCTTGCCGCCGACAGCGATTCCTTCCGGATCGATGCCGCCACGACGGTGCGCGACCTGGAGCTTCAGCTACACCTGATGGCTGCCTATCTGACCGACCCCGGCTACCGCCCCGAAGCCGTCGTGCGCTACCGCAACGGGCTGGACGATTACTTTGCCCGGATCGAGGCTACCCCCCGCAGCGTCCTGTCGGTGCGCGAAGGCGAGATCCTGTCGGACAACGACCCGCGCTTTTCGCTCCAGCCGAAAGAGGCCTATGCCGCGCTCGATTTCGGTGTCCTGAAGGCCGCGCTGGGTGACCGGCTAGGCAGCGGGGCGATCGAGCTCGCGCTGGTAGGCGATATTGACGAGCAGGCTGCAATCGATCTGGTCGCGCGCACCCTTGGCGCCTTGCCGCCGCGCGAAGACCAGTTCCGCACCTATGCCGACAACCGTGACCGCAGCTTTACCGCCGACCGATCCCGCCGGGTGCTGCGCCACGGCGGCGGCGCTGACCAGGCGCTGGTCCGGCAGGTCTGGCCGACCATCGACGACAGCGATGCGGTGGCCGTGTCGACCCTGGCGCTGCTGCGGGCCGTGGTCGACCTCGAAGTGACCGAAACCCTGCGCGAAAAGCTCGGCAAGACCTACTCGCCTGGTGTCGCCAACCAGCAGAGCGATGTCTGGCCCGGCTACGGCACCTTCAGCGTGACGGCGACCGTCACGCCCGATGAGGTTGGGGCAACCAGTGCGGCCATCCGCGAAAGCCTGGCTGCCCTGCGCGCCGCCCCGGTCGATGCCGACACATTCCAGCGTGCCCGGCAGCCAATCCTAGAGCGGCTTGAAAATACGCTGAAATCCAACGCCGGGTGGCTGGCGCTGGCCCGCCGGGCACAGAGCCAGCCGGATGAGATTGGCCGGTTTCTGGATGCGAAGGCGCGTTACGAGGCGCTCACCCCGGCCGATGTGCAGGCGATGGCGCAGCGGTTCCTTGATCCGGATAGGGCAGTCGAAATCGTGATCCTCCCGAGGGAAGTCAGCGACCAATAAACACGAAGGGTGCCCACAGCAGCGGCTGTGCCGAGCCGCCCGGCCCGCCTTCGCCATCGATCATCGCCAGCATGGCCTGGCGCAGGGCCTCTGCCGGGTCTGCACCCTGGCCATAGCGCTGCATCGTCCCGATCGACAGCGCGGCGGCCGCATCGTCCCGCACCGCCCAGTGGCTGGCGAGCAGGTTGCGCCCGCCTGCGTAGAGAAAGGCCCGCGCCAGCCCCGCAAGTCCGCTGGCATCGACTCCACTGCCTGCCGCCGTGTTGCAGGCGGACAGGAGTATCCATTCGCTGTCGAGCCGCAGCCGCATGATTTCGGCGGCTGTCAGCAGTCCGTCGTCGTCCGCCGTGGGTGTAACCGCGAGCGCGGGCTCGTCGAGCCCCTCAAGCTCGCCTGCCAGCAGACCGTGCGTGGCAAAGGCCAGCACATCGGCCCGTGATACTTGCTCGGTTCGCAAGGCCGCCTCGGTTGCATCGAGGCCGGTGAGAATGGTCTGGCTGCCGACGGCGAGGGCTTCACCGATCCGGGTGAGTTCCGTCCCGCTCATCGGCAGCGCCGGCAGATCGCGCACTTGCCGGGCGAGGTTGGCCGAGCGGAATGCCTGAACCCCGCCAGAGGCCTCTGTCCCAAGCAGCGGCGCACCCACTGCAACGAAGCTGGCCAGACGGCGCGGCTCCTGACTGCGGACTTTCTCGGCCAGCGACGACACGCTTGGCAGAGTGACCAAGGCGTGCCGCCGCACCAGCCAGTCTGCCGTCTTAAGGTCCGTGCCGCCTGCCCCGGCCAGCACCGCAAAGGGCAAGGCAGACAGCGCGCCGTTGGCGGCGACCAGCATCCGCGCCTTGCCGGCCGCCAGCAGCCCCGCTTCGCCGCCGAACAGCATGGCATGAAGCTGGCGCGACAGCCCCAGATCGAACCCGGCCCCGCCCCGGACTGCATCGGGAGTGAGGCCTTCGCGCAAGCGCGCGACCATCGCAGCAAGATCGCGCGATCCGGTCTCCAGGGCGTCGACCGCCACGGCTTCGCGGGTGACCGCGAACACGGTCGTGCGCGCCTCACCGCTCGCCACCAACATCAGCACCTCGTCCGGCGCGAGAGCGGCCTGTGCCTGTGCCAGCGTCAACCGCGTGGCGGGTTCACCGGTGAACGCATCGGGCAAGACGGCCAGTACCGCTGCATTGGTCTGCTCCAGCTTCTGCTCGAGACTTTCCCGCCAGGCCTGCGCGGTCAGCCTGTCCTCAACCGATGCACCGCGCCCCGCCAGGCGCAGTTGCCGGTCAAGCGCCGCCTGCAATTCCACCCCGGCGTCCTGCCGCGCCCGGAGCAGTTCGGCCACCACCGGATCGTCCACCTGGCCCCGCAGGGCCGCATCGCGCATGGCTTGCCCGGCGGCGCCTTCGATGGCGGCCTGGGCGAGGATGAAGGCAAGCTGCTGGTCGCCTGCCGTCACCGCCGCATCGAGCGCCCAGCGGTAGCCGGCCCGGATCTCGCGGTCGCGCCCGGAACGCTGCGATCCGGTGATCTGCAATTCTGCCAGCCTTTGATCGAGCACGGCGGCGGCCGCCCGCGCCCGCGCCGCGCCGTCGGCGGCATTTCCCGATCTTGCTTCGAGCGCGGCGAGCCGGGCATCCCCCGCAGCTGTGGCGATTGCTGCGGGAGGGAAAGTCTCCGCCCGCAGCCGCTGTGCCTCTGCCTGGCTTTCGAGCGCCAGCTCCACGTTGCCAGCCGAAAGCGCCAGCTCGGCCAGCCGCTCGGCCCCGGTCAGCCGGTCGCGATGAAACGGCGGCAGCTTGTCCGCGCGCAGCTGCGCCACGGCAGCAAGTTCGGCCAGGCCCGCATCCCGTTCGCCCAGCGCAACGAGCGCGCGGGCATGGACCTCGCGCGCCAGCAGGGCGCGGTTTTCCCCTTCGCCGACGGCAGCCCGCAGCTTCTCGCTGGCCACAGAGGCCAGTGCCCGTGCTTCCTCCGCCTTGCCCCGGCGCAACAGGATATCCGCCAGTGTCGTCATGTAGTGGATCGCGCCGGGCGCCTCCCCGAACCGGGCTACCGCGATGTCGAGCGCGCGGCGCGAGGTGTTCTCGGCCTCGTCCAGCCGCCCGAGATCAGCGAGTGTGACTGCCAGCAGATTGAGGTTCGATGCCAGGAACGGGTGGTTCGCCGGGAGCACCTGTTCCAGCACCAGCTGGATCTCGCGGGCTTCGTCGATTGCCTCGTCCAGCCGCCCGGCAGCCGCAAGATAGACCCCGAGATTGGCGAAGAAGTTGGCCGGTTCGGGCGGCATCGGATCAATCAGGCGCGAGGTGGCAATAGCTGTCCGCGAAAGTTCGATCGCACGGTCATAGTTGCCGAATTCGAAGTTGGCATGGGCATAGTTGGAATAGGCGGTGGCGAGCCGCGTGTTCGGTTCGGCCGCGTCGTTTGCCAGGCGCCATGCGAGGATCTTGCGGGCCGGTTCCAGCGCATCGCCATGCTGGCCCAACGCCATGCTGAACACGACCATCGCGTTGAGCTGGTCGATCCATTCGTTTTCCCAGTCCTTGCCCGCTGTTTCCAGCACTGCCGCGGCGCGGGCAGTCCGCGCCAGTGCGCCCCTCACGTCGCCCTGGTAATAGTCCGAGACCACCTGCTCCCCTTCGATCTGGGCCAGTTCGGGCGAGCCTTCCGGGTAAAGCGTGCGGGCAAATTCGAGGATCCGGATCCATTCAGCGCGGTACGCTGCAGGATCGCTGGCTTCGTCGAGCGCGTCGGCCGCCTTGCGCATTGCCAGCAGTTCCTGGTTCTGCTGCTCCTCGGGCGGCCAGGCACGTAGAGGTGCAGTGTGCAGCGTGGCTGCGGCAAGGCCCAGCATGGCAAGCGAACGGACTGACATGGCGATTTTCCCCCGTACCTAGCGGTCATGGTGTCGCAATCGATCGGCGCAGACAAGTTACAGATTGACCCGCGCCGCCCTGTCTGCGCGGCGCAGTGGATTGCCTTGCACCGACGCCGCGCTATAGGCCTTGCGCAGCCAGCCATTTGCCAGCCATTCCGGAGTCCCGCCATGATAGTCCGCGTCCATGTCAGCCTCAAACCCGGCGTGCTCGACCCGCAGGGGCGCGCGGTCCACCATGCACTCGAAGGCCTTGGCTTTGACGGCGTGCAGGACGTCCGCATCGGGCGGCTGATCGAACTGGAAGTGGCCGATGACACCAGCGACGCTGCGCTGGACGAAATGTGCCGCAAGCTGCTGGCCAACATGGTGATCGAGAATTACCGGATCGAAAAACCGGAGACGGTGTGATGGGCGGGTTTCGCGCAGCGGTGATCACCTTTCCCGGCTCGAATTGCGACCGGGACATGGCAGACGCGCTGGAAAAGGTTTCCGGCTCCGCGCCCTTGCGCGTGTGGCACGGCGATGCCGAACTGCCGGACCGGCTGGACTTCATCGCGCTGCCCGGCGGCTTTTCTTACGGGGATTATCTCCGCTCCGGCGCCATGGCGGCGACCAGCCCGATCATGCGTTCGGTTGTGCGCGCGGCAGAGCGGGGCGTGCCGGTGCTGGGCGTGTGCAACGGCTTCCAGGTGCTGACGGAGGCCGGGCTCCTGCCGGGCGCGCTGATGCGCAATGCTGGCCAGACCTTCATCTGCCGCACCGTTTCGCTCACGGTCGAAAACAACCAGAGCCTGTTTACCGCCGGCTATGACAGCGGCGCCACCATCGCCATCCCGGTGGCGCATCACGATGGCAATTACTTTACCGATGGCGATACGCTTGACCGGCTGGAAGGCGAAGGGCGCGTGGCATTCCGCTATGCCGAGGCGGTCAACGGCTCGCAGCGCAACATCGCCGGGATTCTCAACGCCAGCGGCAATGTGCTCGGCATGATGCCCCACCCTGAGCGCGCCATCGAAACCGAGCATGGCGGCACCGACGGGCGGGCCCTGTTCGAAAGCGCGGTACGCCAGCTGGCCGGGGCGGCTGCCTAACTCGCGAGGCGCTGCGCGCGCAGGAACACGGCCTGGGCATCGCTGGCCGACATCGGCCGCCCGAAATAGTAGCCCTGGATCTTGTCGCAGCCCATCGTGCGGATCATCGCGGCCTGTTCCTCCGTCTCCACGCCCTCGGCGGTCGTGGTAAGGTCAAGGCTTTGCGCCATGGCCACCACGGCCCGGATGATGGCGAGGCTTTCCGGATCCTGCTCCGATGCGCCCTGGACAAAGCTGCGATCGACCTTGATCGTGGTGAATTGCAGCTTGCGCAGGTAGCCGAGCGAGGAATATCCGGTGCCGAAGTCGTCGAGCGCGATGCTGCACCCCAGGGCCATGCATTGCTCCAGCGCATGCCGGGCCACGTCCGCGTCACGCAGGAAGATGCTTTCGGTCACTTCCAGCTCGAGCCGGGCAGGATCAAGCCCGGTTACCGCGAGCGCGCGCACCACCATCTTGGGAAAGTCAGGCTCGACCAGCTGTTCGGCCGAGACGTTGACGTTGATCTTGACGTGGGCGGGCCAGTTGGCCGCCTCGCGGCAGGCCTGTTCCAGCACCCATTCGCCGATCGGCACGATCAGGCGCGTATCCTCCGCCAGCGGGATGAACTTGGCGGGGCTGACGAAGCCATGCTCGCCGCTGTTCCAGCGCACGAGCGCCTCGAACCCGACGACCTCTTCGCTGTTAGCGTCGACGACCGGCTGATAATTGAGGAACAGTTCCTCCCGTTCCAGCGCCCGGCGCAAGGCGAATTCGAGCTTGCGCCGCTCCTCCGCCGAGGCGTGGAGCGAGGGCTCATACTGGCAGTGGCTGCCGCCGCCTTCATCCTTGGCCCGGTAGAGCGCCAGATCGGCGTTGCGCATCAGCTCCTCGACCGTCTTGCCGTCCTTGGGGGCCTGGGCCGAGCCGACACTGGCGCCCAACATACAGGGTGTGATGGTCGATCTCGTAGGGCCTTGAGAGGCGGTCGATCACCCTCTGGGCGATCTTTTCGACCAGGCCCTGTTCCGATGCGTCGCGGATGACGATGGCGAACTCGTCACCGCCGAGACGCCCGATCAGCGCATTGTCTCCGGCCAGCTCCTTCAGGCGGCGGGAGACCTGGGCCAGCAACTGGTCCCCGACCATGTGGCCGAGCGAATCATTGATCGACTTGAACCGGTCGAGATCGATCATCAGGAAGGCGCAGCGGGTCCGCCACTGCTTGGCATAGCGCATGGCTTCACCCAGCGCCTCGTTCAGCATCAGCCGGTTAGGCAGCCCCGTGAGCGTGTCGTACCGGGCGAGATAGGCAATCTTTTCCGAAGACTCGCGCTGTTCGGTCACATCCGAACCGACCCCGCGAAAGCCGAGATGCGCCCCCTGGTCGTCCAGCATCGGCGTGCCGGAGAGTTCCCACCAGCGGTTTTCCCGGTTGATGGTGACTTTGACGATCAGGTTGGAAAAGCTCTCCCGCCGTTTCAGACGCTCGGCCAGATCATGCAGGCTTGGCGGGAACTGGCCGCTGTCCCAGGCTTCACCGGCCACGAGTTCGAAGAACGACTTGCCCTCCACATCCTCGGAAGTCCGGCCCAGGGCAAAGGCGAAGCGCGGGGAAGCCTTGCGGATGCGGCGGTGGGTGTCGACCTGCCACAGCCAGTCGGCTTCGTTTTCCTCGAATTCGCGCAGCAGGAGCGAGACGACTTCGCTCTTCTCGGCAATGGCCGCTTCGGAGAGGCGCGCCTGCAGGTAGGAACGGGAAATTTCGACGCTGCCGATCCCGATCGCCGCCGCTATCGCCACGGCTGCAAAGGCCGCTACAAATTCGCCGAGCAGTAGCGCACAGGCGACTGCCACCAAAGTCTTGACCGTGACAAAAACTATCGTCGCGGCCGGCGGGGCGGAGGCGACCAGAGTCAGCGCGGTGGCGGTGGTGGCCACGACCAGGTAACTGATCAGGAAGGCCCGGGAGTCACCGGCATGGGCCGCCAGAACCAGGGGAAGCGAGCACGCCAGAGCCACTGCCGCTGTCGCAACCAGATAGCCGGAGAGTTCGCCCGGCACCATTGCCCGCCGGTCCGTATCGGCCAGTTGCCGGTCAAGCCGGGCGTTGTGTCCCAGCACCAGCGCCAGCAGGCCCAGCCAGCCTGCCAAAAGCAAAGGATGGCCGGCTGACGCATTGGCAAGCAGCAGGAAGCTCGTCGAGACCGCGAAGATGCCGGTGCGCCAGTGAAGGTTGCGCCAGAGCTGCGGGTACTGGAAGCCGCGCAGATGGGCCCAACCTTCGCCGCCGCGGTCACCGAAACCGATGACCGCACGCGTCGCAAGACTGTCCGATAGCGCGGAAGTATGTCCCTGTCTGTCGCTCACAAGGAACGACTTAGCGGCAAAACCTTGCTAGCGCGTAAAGCCGGTTAACCGTGAAACAGGGATTTTCTGCCGCTCATTCAACGGTTACGCTTTTCGCCAGGTTGCGCGGCTGGTCAACGTCGGTGCCCTTCACGCAGGCGACGTGATAGGCAATCAGCTGAACCGGAACGGCATAGACCAGCGGCGCGATCAGGGGATGGACCCGCGGCATCTCGACGGTGGCGAGGCAGCCTTCGCCTGCTTCCGCCAGGCCTTCCGCGTCCGATACCAGCACGATCTTCCCGCCCCGCGCGCGCACTTCCTGCATATTCGACACGGTCTTTTCGAACAGTGGCCCCGATGGGGCGAGCACGATCACTGGCACAGCTTCGTCGATCAGCGCGATCGGGCCGTGCTTCATTTCCCCCGAAGCATAGCCCTCGGCGTGGATATAGCTGATTTCCTTCAGCTTGAGTGCCCCTTCAAGCGCGAGCGGGTAATCCGGGCCACGGCCAAGGTAGAGCACGTCCCGGGCAGGCGCGATCAGGTGGGCCATTGCGGCAATGTCATCATCATGCGCCAGCGCGGCGTTGAGTGCCGCAGGAGCTTCCAGCAGGTGCCGGACCACTTCCTGTTCCTCCTCGCGGCTCATCCGGCCTTTCCTGACCGCAAGGTGCGCGGCCAGGGCGGCCAGCACGGCCAGCTGGCAGGTGAAGGCCTTGGTCGAGGCCACGCCGATTTCCGGCCCGGCGTGGGTCGGCAACAGCAGGTCGGCTTCGCGTGCCATCGAACTGGTCGGCACGTTGACCACCACGCCGATGATCTGGCCATTTTCCTTGCAGTGGCGCAGCGCCGCCAGGGTATCGGCCGTTTCCCCGCTCTGGGAAATGAACAGCGCGAGGCCGCCCGGCTCCAGAACCGGATCGCGGTAACGGAATTCGGACGCCACATCGATATCAACCGGAACGCGGGCGAACTGTTCGAACCAGTACTTGGCCACCATGCCGGCATAGTAAGAAGTGCCGCACGCAACGATGGTGATCCGGCGCACGGCCGAGATGTCGAAATCGATCTGCGGCAGGGCAACCGCGTTGTCAGCCCGGTGGATGTAGGAGGCGAGCGTCTGGGCGACCACGGTCGGCTGCTCGAAGATCTCCTTCTGCATGAAGTGGCGGTAATTGCCCTTCTCGACCGCAGCGGCGGATGCCCCCGAAATGGTGACTTCCCGCGTCACCGGGTTATTGTCCTTGTCGAAAATCTCGGCCCCCTCGCGGGTCACGATCACCCAGTCACCTTCATCGAGGTAGGTGATCCGTTGGGTCAGCGGGGCGAGCGCCAGCGCGTCGGAGCCGAGATAGGTCTCGCCCTCGCCCCAGCCGACCACCAGCGGCGATCCGAGCCGCGCGCCGATCAGCATGTCGGGATGTTCGCGGAAAGCGATGGCCAGCGCGAAGGCCCCGCGCAGGCGCGGCAGGACCGCCTTGATCGCCTCCTGCGGGCTGGCACCGCGCTCGACCTCGGCGGACACAAGGTGTGCAACCACTTCGGTGTCGGTCTCGCTTTCGAGGGTGCGTCCGGCACGCTGCAGCTCGTCACGCAGGGGCTTGAAGTTCTCGATGATGCCGTTGTGGACCAGCGCCACGGCGCCGGTTGCATGGGGATGCGCATTGGCAGCGGTGGGGGAGCCATGGGTGGCCCAGCGGGTGTGGGCGATCCCGATCAGGCCGGGCGCTGGATTGCGCTCCAGCTCGGCAACCAGGTGAAGCAGCTTGCCCGGAGCGCGGCGGCGCACGAGGTGGCCATCGTCGATCGTGCAGACCCCGGCACTGTCATAGCCGCGATACTCCATCCGCCTGAGGCCATCGACCAGTCGCTCTGCCACCGGCTCCTTGCCGACAATGCCGATAATTCCACACATGCATAATTGCTTTCACTAGAGTGTATAGGGCACCCGGACCCCCGGCATCGCTGCCGGAAAATCCTTGGTATTTCGTGTAATCAGGATCGATCCGTTCACCTGCGCGGTCGCGAGAATATAGGCATCCAGAAGTTTCATTTTCGCGCGGTGGCGGATTTCGGCTGCTGCCAGGGCAATTCGTGCGTCAACCTCCACCACTTCGAACGGGGCGATTGCCTGCCGGATAACGTCGCGCCGCTCCATCGCTTCGCCGGCAAGGACTTCAGTCCAGACGATGCGGCTGATGCGATGGCGATTATAGCGCGACAGCTCGGCAATCGCCTGCGGGCGATCCGTCAGCCAGTCAACCAGGATGTTGGTGTCGAAAAAGGGGTCGGACATGAACTATATGTCTTCGTGGGGCGTGCGGTCCTCACGAATGGCGCGCTGGTACTCCAGGCCCTCCGGAATGTCCGTGCGGTGCTTCCACAGCCCGGCGCCGCGCCTGATCCAGCTCTTGTTGCCATCACCCGGCGAATGGGCCCGGTAACCTGCCACCGCCTCCCGCAGCACCTGGGCGCGCGACTTACCCTGCTCGGCGGCGAGCTGGTCGAGCCAGGTAATGTCATCATCCGGCAGGTCGGCGAGGATGCGGGTCATGATATACTGATATCATATCATGATATCATGTCAACGCTCGCGAAGACCGCTCTGGACGTTCCGGCCACTGCTCCAAAGATAGAGGCCAGCCGCGATGATGACGATCGCCCCGCCGAGCGTCGCCAGGCCGGGCCGGTCACCGAACACCAGCCACCCCATCACGCTGGCAACAAGCAACTGCACATAAGTCATCGGCGCAATGGTCGCCGCGCCGGCGCGGGTCGTACCGAGATAGATCAGCCAGTGCGCCGAGCTGGCCGTGACGGCCACGAGGGCGCAGCGCGCCACCACCGACCAGTCCGGCCAGCCGACCTGCAGCAGTGGTGCCCCGCTGAAATGCCCGCCGATGGCAACAAGGGTCAGCACCGGCGCGGCCGTTACGGCCACGAACACCTGCATCGACAGCGCGCTGCCCTGCCCCGCCGCGGCCCGGTTCGCGATCATCATCAGGCTGAAGAAGAACGCCGAGGCCAAGGGCAGGAGCCCGACCCAGCCGAGCTCGGCCACGTTGGGCTGGAGGATCAGCGAGACCCCGCCAAAAGCCACCAGCGAGGCAATCCATACCGGCGGGCGGACCTTTTCGCCAAGCAGCGGCCCGCTGAGCAAGGCCGTGAGCAGCGGAGACAGGAACGCCACCGCCGTCGCCTCGGCCAGCGGCATGACGAAGATGGCGCAGAAGAACAGCAGAGAAGCTATGGCGAGGCACAGCCCGCGGGCAATCTGGAGCAGGGGCCGGGTCGGGCGGAACGCGGCCCCGCCTTCGTTGAGCGCCAGAAGCGCGGACAGGCCGACGGCCCCGAAGGCAAAACGCAGCGCCCCCACGGCCAGTGGCGACCATTCGCCTGCCATGGTCTTGATGACCGTATCCCCCATCGAAAGCAGGGCAAAACCGGCAAGGGCGAGGAGCATGCCCCGCCGGGCGGAGGTGTTCATATGGGTTATCCTGTTGCTCCCCGGCGGATAGCCACCTAGACCTCCAAACGGGGGCGCGCCAGTGCGGAGAAGTATAGTTTACCGATCCTTAATGGCTGCCGCTTAATCCCCGGGCTAGCCGAGGCAGAGCTTCGGTCCGGAGGCCCAATGACCAAGCTGATCATCCAGATCCCCTGTTACAACGAGGCCGAGAGCCTGCCCGAAACGCTGGTGGCCTTGCCCCGGCGGATTGCGGGAGTCGATACGGTCGAAATTCTGGTGATCGACGATGGCAGCCATGACGGCACGGCCGAGGTCGCCCGGCGGTTCGGGGTCCATCACATCGTGCGGCATCGCCGCAACCGCGGCCTCGCCGCCGCCTTCCAGAGCGGGATCGGTGCGGCGCTGGCCGCCGGCGCAGACATCATCGTCAACACCGATGCAGACGGACAATACGTCGGCGAAGATATTGCCCTGCTGGTGGCGCCGATCGTCGCGCAGGAGGCCGACATCGTGATCGGCGACCGGGGCGTGCGCGACAATGCCCACTTCGGGCCGTTCAAGCGCTCGCTCCAGCGGCTCGGCAGCGCCGTCGTGCGTCGCCTCGCCCGCGCGGAAGTCACTGACGCAGTCAGCGGGTTCCGTGCGATCAGCCGCGCCGCCGCGCAGCAGATCACGATCACCACCGAATTTTCCTACACCACCGACATGCTGATCCAGGCCGGGCGCAAGCGGCTCAAGATCACAAGCGTTTCCATCCGCACCAACCCGACATCGCGGCCGTCGCGGCTGTTCAAGTCGATCCCCGAATTCATTTCGCGGCAACTGGTCACGATGGCCCGGGCCTATGCGACCTATAACCCCCTGCGGACATTCGCTCTGATCGGCGGGGTGCTGGCTGTTGTCGGGTTGCTGCCCATCCTCCGCTTCCTCTGGTTCTGGGCGAGCGGGGATGCGGACGGGCATGTGCAATCGCTCGTGCTGGGCGGGGCCTTGCTGGTGCTGGGCACGATGACCGGTCTGATGGGCATTCTCGCCGACCTGATTGGTGCAAACCGCAAGCTCCAGGAAGCGACCCTGCTTCGCCTGCATCTGCTGGAAGAACGACTGGGAGCCGGCGCGGACAAGGGCCAGGCAGAACAATCGCCGCCTTCGCCCCGCAAAACGGCCGCATGAACGGCGGCGGCTGGCGGACGATGTGGGCCGCCCGGCGCGATCCCGCGCTGATCCCGATTGGGCTGGTTTTCGCGCTCGCTTTCGCGTTGCAGGTCGAGCTGGTGATCAACCGGCCGGTCAACTGGGATGAATTCTTTCACCTGACGGAAGCCCATGCCTTCGCACAGGGTCGGCTGACCGAAGTGCTTCAGGTGCTCTATGCGCGGGCTTTCGGCTGGCTGGCGTGGCTGCCGATTGACGCGATTGACCAGATCCGGGTGGCCCGGGTTTTCATGCAGGCGTGCAACCTGTTCACCGTGTTGGCCATCTGCGCCATGGCAGCCCGGTTCGTGCCGCCGGTACCCGCCGCGCTGGCTGGCCTGGCCTATTACACCGGCGGGTATGTTTTCGAACACGCGTTTTCCTATCGCGCCGATCCGATTGCAGCCGCCTTCCTGATGGGCGCGCTCTGGATTCTCCTGTCTAGCCGCCTGCGTCCGCTGGCTCTGCTGGGGGCGGCCGCACTGTGCGGACTGGCGGTACTGACGACCATCAAGGTGATATTCTACGCCCCGGCCTTCGCGGGGATATTCTGGCTGCGGCTGGTGGAGGCGGAGGACCGCAAGGCCATGATGCTGCGCCTCGCCGCGTTTGTCCTGGCGGCTCTGGCCTTCGCCGCGCTCTTCCTCGGGCTGACTATGCTGACCCTGCCCTCCGGTGCAGCGGCGGCAGGCAAGACCCTCCACACGTCCGGCACCATGATGTTCAACGAGGGGCTATTCCCGCGCTGGCCCTATATCTTCAAGGCCATGGCGCTTGCCCCGGTGCTGGGCCTGGCCGTGCTCGCCGCGCCCGCTGCCCTGATCCAGACCAGTGCCGACCGGGCGGTCAAGATCGCCATGATCGGCCTGCTCCTGCCGCTGCTCAGCATCGCCTTCTATCGCAACAGCTTCCCCTATTATTACGTCTTCATCCTGCCGCCCGTGGTGGTCGGCACGGCATGGAGTTTCCAGCAACTGTTGACGCAGTTTCCGCTCAGGCTCGTCGCGGCGGCTCTGGCGGTGAATGCGGCTTTGCTCAGCTTTGCCACGCCCCGCGCGGTCCTGCCTGTTCAGCATCAGGTCGTGGCTGCAGTGCACGAGATCTTCCCCGAACCGGTCGCCTATTTCGATTTTCCCGGCATGATCGTGGACTATCCCAAGGCCAACTTCTTCATGACCACCTGGGGCTTTCACAAGTACTGGCGGGGATACGAGCCCTCCTTCAGCGATGCCATGGCCTCGCAGACAGTGCCGATGATGGTCGTGAACCACCAGATCCTGGCCGATAACCATACAAAGGCTGGCGGCGCGCCCGAATTGCGCCCGGAAGATCGCATTGCGCTGCGCGAAGGGTTCATTCCGCACTGGGGCCCGATCTGGGTTGCTGGAAAGAGCTTCGGCGCGGAAGCCACGGACGTGACGTTCCGGATCCATGCCCCGGGGTTCTATACGCTTGAAGGTGGCTCCGCGCGGATCAACGGGCAAACGGTTGTGGCGGGGCAGACCATCCGGCTGGGCCGCGGTCAGCACCGCTTAGAGCGGTCAGGGCAAGGCACGATCCGGCTGCGCTGGGGCAGGAACCTGCGCCGTCCCGCCTATCCGTTTGCGGGCGAGCCGATCTTCAAGGACTTCTGATCAGCGTGACCGCGCCAGCGCCGTAAGGCCGAACACGAGGTCGCCCAGGATCGAGGAAATGCGCAAGGCCAGCACGGCAACCGTCACCTCTGCCGGACCTGCGACCGAGGCAGCGAGCACGATCAGCGTTGCTTCGCGCACCCCCAGCCCCCCAGGCGCAATCGGCACCAGAAAACCAGCCAGCCACGCCAGCAGGAAGAGACCGGCAAAGCTGGCAAACGCACTCCCTTCCGGGAAAAGGGCCATGCCGGTCATCGCGGCCGCCGCTCCAAATCCGCCGAAGGCGAGCACCTGAAGCGCCAGCGCGCGAAAAGGCGCCCGTGGCGCCCACAGCAGGGCCATGATCAGACCAGCCGATCCGGCCGAAGCCAGCACGGGATTGGCCCAGGCAAGCAGCAGCAAAGCGGCCACCGTGAGGCTTGCCGCGAGATGAATCACGATTTCATCCACGCTCGCCTGTGCCAGCCTTGTGTGGGCAATGCCTGCGCGACTGCCTCCCACCTGGCGGCTGACATACTGGAAGACAGAACCCGGCAGATACTTGGTCAGCACGCCGCTGCCATAGATTCCCAGCGCACGCCGCGTCGGGATACTTCCGGCGGGGTCAGCCAGGATTGCCCACGCCCGGGCAAGCAGGGCATCGGACGCCGCAAACAGCAATGTGGCAGCGGACATGGCTGCCACCAGCGGCCACGAGGCCTTGCTCAGCAGTTCGCCTGCGCCAAGCCCGATAAGCCTGTGGCCAAGAAAGCCAACCGCAACCAGCAGGACTGCACCGCCGCCCCAGCGCAGGGCGATGCGGGCAGGCGCTCCTTGCATGATCGAACGGATGGCCCCCCGTTCAAGCATGAAGAATGCTGGAGTGGTCCGGATAGGGCACACAGTAGCTGCGGCCGAAGAAATGGCGCTCGGTCAGGCCGCTGCGCGCGAGGCCCGCACGGTAGCGGCGGCGCCCGGAATCGTCGAACAGCACGATGCCGTCCGGCTTCAGGAAGGGCAGCGCGCGATTGAGGCAGGCAATCCGGTCCCGCCCGTCAACCACGATCAGGTCGAACAGACCGCCAGCTTCCTCGATGGCGTTGACGTATGCTCCACCGTCGAGTTCCCGATGCCACAGGCTGGCATTCGGAAACGGGATCAGCAAAGGCTGCAACCGGTCGGACCAGTCCCGATGGTGTTCGACACTGATGACCTGTGCTGCCCGCCGGGCGAGCCAGGCAGTGCTGGCCCCCGAACCGTATTCGAACACCCGGGCATCGGTGCGCGCAGAAAGGTGCTCTGCCACTTCCCGCGTGGCACCAACGTGCCACCATGGGCAATCGAGCGCGATCATCCGTTCCGGCTGGTGGATTGCCAGAAGCGAACCTGCCCAGCGTGACCAGCCATAGGGATCCTGTTTGCCCGCGCGGGCGATGAAGTCTTCCATCGGAGCAAGCCCGGCAAGTGCCTGAGCAGATGAGGAATAACAGGTCTTTGCCAGTCCGATTGCCATAGTACCACTCTCACGCGAAGGTTGTCCCGCAACGTTATGGGAAGCGGCGTTAAGAATTCGCTAATCATGATTTTGCCGCTGCCGCCGGTTCGCAAAATTTGCCGGAAGTTAGGAAATCGGAAAAGTTTCCACGTTATTCACCTTCTCCGTAACGAGTGCGGTATCCATGCGACACGCAGGGAGAGCGCCAGAGATTGAGGGATTGGCAGGCAATGAGCGCATTCGGACGCAGAAACGGACCGGGGGGAATGGCCCCCGGCGCGCGCCCCCAATTCGGCGTTGCCCGCCCGATGAAGGGCAGTGACGGAGGCAAGCCTGCTCCGCTGCCCGGCGGCGACCAGTTCCCGCCCTTGCCGGGCGAAGGCGCGGCACCGCCGGCCGATTCCGGACAGCCCAACAAGTCAGATGCGATGACCCGCCTGTCGGACCGCGCCAACGCGGTCCATACCCAGCAGGAAGTGGGCGGGTTCGAGGCCAGCGTCCACAAGATCAAGGAGCAGGTGCTGCCGCGCCTGCTTGAACGGGTCGATCCCGAAGCTGCCGCCACCTTGTCCAAGGAAGAACTTTCCGAAGAGTTCCGCCCGATCATCATGGAGGTGCTGGCCGAGCTCAAGATCACTCTTAACCGGCGCGAGCAGTTCGCGCTGGAAAAGGTGCTGATTGACGAGTTGCTCGGCTTCGGCCCGCTCGAGGAACTACTCAACGATCCCGATATTTCCGATATCATGGTCAACGGGCCGGACCAGACCTACATCGAAAAGAAGGGCAAGCTGGTCATTGCCCCGATCCAGTTCCGCGACGAGCAGCACCTGTTCCAGATCGCCCAGCGGATCGTCAACCAGGTCGGCCGCCGCGTCGACCAGACCACCCCGCTGGCCGACGCCCGCCTCAAGGACGGCAGCCGTGTGAACGTGATCGTGCCGCCGCTTTCGCTACGCGGCACCGCGATCTCGATCCGTAAATTCTCCGAAAAGCCGATCACCCTCGACATGCTCAAGGACTTCGGTTCGATGAGCGAGAAGATGTGTACCGCACTCAAGATCGCAGGCGCCTGCCGGATGAACGTGGTGATCTCCGGCGGTACCGGCTCGGGTAAAACCACCATGCTCAACGCCCTGTCGAAGATGATCGACCCGGGCGAGCGCGTGCTGACGATCGAAGACGCGGCGGAATTGCGCTTGCAGCAGCCGCACTGGCTGCCGCTCGAAACCCGCCCGCCCAACCTGGAAGGTCAGGGCGCGATTACCATTGGCGACCTTGTGAAGAACGCGCTGCGTATGCGGCCTGACCGGATCATCCTGGGCGAAATTCGCGGCGCGGAGTGTTTCGACCTGCTCGCCGCGATGAACACCGGCCACGACGGTTCGATGTGTACGCTCCACGCCAACAGCCCGCGCGAATGCCTGGGCCGCATGGAAAACATGATCCTGATGGGCGACATCAAGATCCCGAAGGAAGCCATTTCGCGCCAGATCGCCGAATCGGTCGACCTGATCGTGCAGGTGAAGCGCCTGCGCGACGGTTCGCGCCGCACCACCGAGGTCACAGAAGTGATCGGGATGGAGGGCGACGTGATCGTGACCCAGTCGCTGTTCAAGTTCGAGTATCTCGACGAGACCGACGACGGCAAGATCATCGGCGAATTCCGCTCGTCCGGCTTGCGCCCTTATACGCTGGAAAAGGCCCGCCAGTTCGGCTTCGACCAGGCCTATCTGGAAGCCTGCCTCTGACCCGCCTCAGTGATGGCCGAATGCGAGCAGGTCAGCCCGCGGATGATAGGCCTGCGGGCTGATCGCAAGCGCTTGCCGCCGGGCGCGCGCCGCACAGGTGCGATCGCCGATCTGCGTGCAGACATCTGCCAGCACACGGTATTGCTCGGTAGAGCGCCACCCGGTCCGCTCCAGTTCTTCGAGAATTGCCCGCGCACTTTGCGCACGCCCCCGCGCCAGCGCCGCTCGGGCAAGGCCGATGCGGCCATCGCCATAAGGCCTTGCCCGGTAGTTCAGCGCCGCCAGTCGCCACGCGCGGACCGGGTCGCCCGCCGCCAGCGCCGCTTCGAATGCATGGTCGGCATAGGCTTCAGGGTGGCTGTCCACGCGCGCGTTCCACAACGCTGCGGCCCGGACCGCCAGCGCATCGGCATCCGCCGTCCGGCCCATCGCCCGATACAGGGCCGCGAGCGCATCCATCACGGAAGGGCGCTCGGCACCGGTCATCGCCTCGCGGTAAAGCATTTCAGCTGTGGCGAAGTCGCTGCGCACGGCGGCCATCTGGCCCAGATGGGCTTTGACCAGCCACCAGTCGGGAAAGGCCCGGTCCGCTGCGCTGAAGAGGCGCTCGGCGGCAGCCCAGTTTCCTGATTGCAGCTCTATCGCACCCAGCTGGAGCAGATAGCTCGCCCGCATCCAGGGCGTTGTTGTCGCCCGGTCGGCCAGACCTCGCCCCAGCAGCGTCCGTGCCGCATCGAAATCACCCATGTGGCGATGCCAGTCGGCCAGTCGCACCATAGTGCCCGGGCTGCGTTCGATCCGGTCCGCCGCGCGATAGTGCCGGATCGCCCTGGCATAGTGTCCGGCGTAGAACGCTACATCGCCCCGGATCGCCTCCGCTTCGGCCAGATCGCTTGGAGCGGGCGGGATGGCAAAATGCGCCAGCCGGGCGACTTCTTCCCTGGCAATCGTGTTCTGGTGCAGCGACAGCGCAACCACGGCCCGGGCCAGAACCGGACCGCTGGCTGCGGGTGCCGCGGCCCGGGCCGCGTTGACCGCGTCAAGCGCTGCTGCATGGTCCGCGTGCGACCCGTTGAGCTGGCCGCGGGCGTGCAATACCATGGCGAGGGTTTCCAGCGGCATCCACTGTCCGGGGCTGGCCTCGACCCGTGCACGCTCCCGCGCTACGTCGCGCTGGAGGGTGGCCAGCGCGGACGGGAAATCGGCCGGGCCCCATCCCGCCACGGTATCCTGCGCTGAAGTCCGTACAAGGGATGTGCTTCTGTCAGCCAGCCGCTGTCCGACCGCGATCACCAGAAGCGCGAAAACCAGAAGAACGAGGCAGCGGAAGAGAGAGAAACGGGGTGCCGCCGCCCGGAGTGCGCTCATTCGGGTATCGCACACGGCGTCAGGCCTGCTGCCTTCAGGTCATCGATCAGCGCGTCGGTCAGCAGTTTCAGCTGGGCGGAAAGCTCGGGCACGAATTCCCCCGTCGCGTCATCGACGGGATCGGCATCGTTGAACGGGTTCTTCAGGGGCCCGCCGACCAGTGCCGGCGAAACCGCCGGCATCCCGGTGCGATCAACCCGCACATAGGCGCTGGCAGGCTGGTCCGCGAAGGCGAATGTGGTCGCAGTATCCGAGCCCGACAGCGGCGGGTTGCCCTGGGGAAGCGCGAGATAGGGGAAATCGGGCCTGAACGGCCGGTCGTTTGCCGGCGGATTGAGCGGGATCCTGAACAGGGTATCCGGCGCATGGACATCCAGATCGAGAAATATCGCGGCCAGCGTGATGTCGATCACCGGGTCCTGCAAACGCCGCCCATTGGGAAAGCCCGCCGGTTTGGACAGGTCGACCGTTATCGTGTCCGGCACGATCAATCCTGCAACCGTCGAGCCCGTTCCCGGCACGATCTGGTTGAGACACGGGGTGACGCTGAAACTGGTCGCCGAGGGCGGCGGCGATGGCGCAGGGGTCGGGGCGTCTTCGCCGCCGCACCCCGCAATGCCGAGCGCTATCATGGCCGGAAGTCCCAGCCTTGCTGCCAGGCGGGCTCGATCAGCCATTGACCTGCCCTCCCAACCGATCGCTGGTGGTCCAGAAATCCAGTGCAGCGGCACCGTTTTCAAGCCGGTCCCGGGGGATTTCGATGACGAAGGCGGTAATGTTCTGGGCCCCGAAAAAGTCGCGGTCATTGCGGAACCGCAGCGTTCCCGTTTCGCGCGATTCGCGCAGTCCCTGTGAATCGAAGAAAAAAGGATCATCCGTCAGGCCGGCAAACACCTTCACTCCCTCTTGCTCGAGCTCGCGTTCGACGGATCCGGTAATGTCGCCCGTCACGCCGGGCACACCGCGTACCCGGACCCCCCAGGGGCCATCCGCGACACCCGCTTCCTGAGCGAACTGGAAGGTGATCGGAAAGTCAGCAGTTGTCCGGGGCGCCTTGTTCGAGATTGCCAAGGTGTAGAGCACATCAGGATCGTACCGGGCCGGAAGGCCGGGCGCCGCCGGACCGCCGAAGGTCACGATCATCGTTACCTTGGTGGCGTCATGGAAAACGTACAGGTCTGCAATGTCGGCCGGAAAATCAGGCGTGCTGTCATTGCTGGGGTTTGTTCGCGCAGGCGGATCGAGATGGTCGGCGGCCGGCAACGCCTGCTCTCCGGCCAGATAGACTGCAGGGGCCACGATGAGTGCCCCCGCCAGACCTGCCACAACCATTCGCTTGTTCACTACGCACGCCTCCCTTGCGCGAGATACAGGACGGCTGCGACCCACCGAGTCCTTGTTCGACTTCGGTCAGGTGGGAAGATGAGCCAACCACACCGGCACGTCAATGAAGTTGGGCCCTGCCCTACCCCTGCAGTATGGCCTTCACGCCAAAGAGGATGAACATCGCGCCGCACAAGGTGGCCGCAAGAAAGATACCGGTCCATGGCACCCAGCCCACCTGGTCAAGGCTGGGCCGTGCATTGCGGCGCTTCTCCGCCACCACGGCAATGGCGGCAAGCAGCCAGCAGCCCAATCCTGCTGCTGCAAGCAGCTTGGCTTCACTGGCAAAGACGAGGAACTGGTGCAGCATGACAGCTGCGGGCATATGGGGCGCAGCTTGAAGGCTGGCAAGCCAATGCCCCTTGCACCGGACGGCCGGGTGCCTATGCCCGCATCGTGACGACGCACCAGAACCATCACCGGCCCATGCTCGCGCTCGTCATCAGGCTGGGCGCCGCGCTGGTCCTTTCGGTCATGCTGCTGCTCGTCAAGCTGGCCAGCGAGAGCGGCATCCATCTTGCCGAAATCCTGTTCTGGCGACAGGTTCCCACCGTCGCCCTGATCGCAGCCTGGCTGGTTGCCACCGGCGGGCTGGCACGCCTGCAGACGCGGCGACTGGGCAAGCATGGGCTGAGGGCCGCCTACGGCCTTGTCGGCATGGCGCTGAATTTCGGCGCGGTGACCCTGCTGCCCCTGGCCGAGGCGACCACGATCAACTTCACCACCGCGTTCTGGGCGGTGATCCTGTCCGCCCTGATCCTGCACGAACGGGTCGGGCCATGGCGCTGGACGGCGGTCCTGCTCGGGTTCGGCGGGGTGCTGATCATCACCCAGCCCGGAGACGGCCATATTCCCCTGCTGGGCGCGCTGGTAGGCCTGGGGGCAGCGTTCATGATCGCCCTCATCTCCATCCAGGTGCGCGATCTGGCCCGGACTGACGAACCGCTTTCCATCGTGTTCTGGTTCTCGGCCTTCAGCATCCCGGTTCTGGGCGCGGCCATGCCGTTTGTGGCCACGGCACACAGCCCTTACCAGTGGAGCCTGCTGGCTGGCCTCGCCGGGTTCGGCCTGCTCGGTCAGCTACTGTTAACGGCATCCCTGCGTTATGGAGCGGTCGCCAGCGTGATCGTGATGGATTATTCCGCACTCATCTGGGCGACACTGCTTGGCTGGATGGCATTTGACCTCCTGCCACCCGCGACCACGTGGATCGGCGCTCCGCTGATCGTGAGCGCGGGCTTGATCATCGCCTGGCGGGAACACACGCTGGGCAAAACGCCCCGGTCCCCCGCCGTGGCGGCACAGGAACCCAACCCCTGACCGGGCATTGAATTGACCGGTGAGCAAGCCAAAGGAAGACTGACATGGCCCGCAAATTCATACTCGCTCTCGGCATCGCGGCGCTCTCGCTGACGGCAGCGGCCTGCAACACCGTCAAGGGGCTCGGCCGGGACATCGAATCCGTGGGTGAAGCAGGCGATCGCGCCATCTGAATTGCCGGCCAGCCGCCAGTCAGGAACACAACCTGCTGGCATCCGTTCATTCTGCTCCGGGGGCGGACATGGAATGAAGGAACAGCGCAATGGTTCGCAAACTTGCACTTGCTATCGGGGTCGCCGCCCTGTCGATCGCAGCTTCAGCCTGCAACACCGTCAAGGGTGTTGGCCAGGACATCGAGTCGGTTGGCGAGGCCGGTGACGACGCAATCTGACGCCCGCCTGACGGCTATCGACGCCGGTAGACCAGAGTGAGGTTATTGGCCGGCATTTGGTACCGGGCAGCGCGGAAGAAGCCGTGCTGCCCGGCCACCCGGTCCATATCCTTGACCTGCCGCAGCCCCCAGCGCGGGTCACGGGAGCGAAGATCGGCATCGAATGCTTCGTTTGAAGCCGCCGTTGGCAACCCCTCTTCGCGGTATGGTCCATACAGGATAATCGGCGCATTTATACCGAGACTCGCCGCTGCTCCGGCAAACAGCCCCTCGGTCGCTTGCCACGGGCTGATGTGCACCATGTTGATGCAGAGCACAGCGTCCGCGCGGTCAACCGGCCAGCCGGGCGCGCTTGCATCGAGGTGCAGGGGTTCGCGCAGGTTTTCGAGGCGGGCTTCTGCCGCCCATTCTGCAATCGATGCCAGCGCCGTGATATCGGCGTCGCTTGGTTGCCATTTGAGTTGCGGGAACGCTCGGGCGAAATAGACAGCGTGTTCGCCCGTTCCGCTCGCCACCTCCAGCACCCGACCGGCCAGGGGCAGCTCTTTGGCCAGAACGACGGCAATCGCCGCGCTGTTGCGCGCCGTGGCAGGGGCGTGCCGCTTCAGGACCAGCGCCCTTGCGCGCGGGCCCGCCGCTCCCGCACGACCAGCCAGACCAGCAGGCCAAGCGGCCCGGCAAGGAACGTGGCGAGCAGGATCGGCGCCTGGACCAGCCGGGAGAACTGCTTGGCATCGGCATCGCGCGCGATCCACAGCCCCACGAACAGGTCGAACGCCAGATAGTGGGTCCAGCCGATCGTCACCCCGCCATTGGAGCCGAAGATTGAGCGCACGCCTTCGATCGTGGTGAAATCCACTGCAGGATTGGCCGGCCCGACCGGATCGACCAGCCCGCCCAGCAGGCTCACCAGCCCGGCAGCATAAACCAGGCACAGCAGCCCGACCCCGAGGTAGAGCACTGCCGCCAGCAGCACCGGCTTGCGCGGCACCAGGATCAGCGCCGCCCAGGCGACCATTGCCAGCAGGTTGACCGCCCCGAACACCGCTTCCCAGCTCATCTCATGCTCTCCCCTGCCACAATGCGCGGTAGCGAGCGGGACGCGCGCCGGATCGCATCGTTGTCATGCACGAACCGGCCCTGGGTTGCCTTGAGCGCCAGTGCCAGAATGCCCTCCGCTACCACGAGCGCCGGGATCGAGCGGTATTGCCGCAATCTGCCATGCAGCAGCAGATCGGCCAGCGGACTGGCGATACTCGCGGCCCGCTCCCCCGGGCGTACATCGTCCTGGCGCGGTCCCTTCAGCAATCCGGGGCGGAGGATGTCGAGCCGCCTGAAACCGGCCTTCGCCAGATCGCGCTCAACCTCGCCCTTGACCCGCAGGTAAAAGTTCTTCGCCGTCGCGTCGGCCCCGACTGAACTGACCGCAATCATCCGCTCGACGCCGTGGATGCGCGCCGCGCGGGCCGTGTCCAGCACCAGTTGCTGATCGACCGCGCGAAAGGCCGCCTCGTCCTTCCCCGCTTTCTTCCACGTCGTGCCGAGCGCGCTGACCAGGACCTGCGGCCGGACCGCCTCGATCACTTCGCCCCACCGGGCCGGTTCAGCCACGAACATTTCCATCCGTGCGCCAGGGGGCAACGCCATCTCGCGCCGGGCAATCGCGGTCAGGCGCACATCTGCCCGGCCAACGCACAGTTCAATCAGCGATCGCCCGACCAGTCCGGTTGCCCCGACCAGCGCAATCCGCAGAGGCTCAGACATTGCGCAGGCCCTCCGGTTCCCTGCCGTATATTCGGGCATACTGGTCGATGGCATAACGGTCAGTCATCCCGGCGATGAAATCGGCAATATGGCGGGTGCGATGCGGCTCCTCTGGCGGTAGGGTGGCCCTCCACGCCGGTGGCAAGGTGCCCGGTTCCTGCTCGTAGGCAACGTAGAGCCGGGCCACCACGTCGCGGGCCCGCTCCGCCGTCGTCAGTTGCTCAGGGTGGTAATAGAGCCGCTCGTACAGGAACCGCTTGAGGCGGCGCTCTTCCTGCGCCATTCCTTCGGAAAACGTGGCCAGCGCCCGCCCTGCGGCCCGCACCTCGTCCACTGAAGCGAGGCCGGCGGTGGCGGCGCGGGTCTGCTCGATCACGTCGTTCACCATCAGGCCGATCTGGCACCGCACCAGTTCCCGCAGACGGCGGTCTCGCGGCGCGCCGGGGAACTGTGCCTCGACGCTGCGCCACTGGTCAGCGACGAGATCCAGTGTGAGAAGTTCCTCAAGCTGCAGGAACCCGGCCCGCAAGCCATCGTCGATATCGTGATTGTCGTACGCAATATCGTCCGCCAGCGCCGCCACCTGCGCCTCAAGCGAGGCATGGCTGGCAAGATCGAGCGGGTAGAATGCATCAAGTTCCGCCAGCGCCCAGTTCGGGCTGGTGACCGGGCCATTGTGCTTGGCCAGTCCTTCCAGCAGCTCCCAGCTCAGGTTCAGGCCGTCGTGATCGCAATAAGGGCTTTCGAGCCGCATCAGGGTGCGCAGGGTCTGGGCATTGTGGTCGAATCCGCCGTGTCGCTCGGTCGCGTGGGACAGGGCCTTTTCGCCCGCGTGGCCGAAGGGGGGATGGCCAATGTCATGCGCGAGACACAGCGCCTCGGTCAGGTCCTCGTCGAGGTGCAGCGCCCGGGCGATCACCCGGCCGATCTGGGCCACCTCCAGGCTGTGGGTCAGCCGGGTCCGGAAATGGTCGCCGTCGGGCGAGATGAAGACCTGGGTCTTGCTCTTGAGCCGGCGGAACGCGATCGAATGGATGATCCGGTCCCGGTCCCGCTGGAATTCGCTGCGGGGGCCGCGTGCGCCGCTGCGGTCCGTGCCGAACTCGCGCCCGCGGGATAGCGCGGGACAAGCTGCGAAAGGGGCACGGTCCGGCGTCACTGTGTTCCTCAGGCCTCTTCGCCAAGCAGCCAGTCGACCGCTTCCTCGCAATGGATCGTGGTCGAATCGTAAATAGGCAGCACGTTCGCATCGACATCGACGATCATGTCGAGCTCTGTGCAGGCGAGGACGATGGCCTGGGCCCCATCCTGTTCCTTTCGGGTGATGATCGTCTTCATCGTGCGTTCGGCATCGCGGGTCACCTTGCCCAACATCAGCTCGTCGTAGATGATCCGGTCCACCTGCTCGACGAACTCCATCTCCGGCGGCATCAGGTCAACCCCGTGGCCGACCAGGTGACGGCGATAGAAACTTTCCGTCATGACGTTGCGAGTGCCGATCAGGGCTGCCTGGATGGCACCGTCCCGCTGCATCCTGCGGCCGACAGCTTCGGCAATATGGATGATCGGGATATCCACTTGTGCCTGCACCCGGTCGAACACCCGGTGCATCGAATTGGCGCAGATCAGCAGCGCCCCTGCCCCCGCCTGCTCCAGCCGCTGCGCGCTATCGCCCAGCACTTCGGCTGCGTGGCTCCAGTCGTTCTCCTCGCGCAGGCCGTAGAGGCTGCGGAAATCGAGGCTTTCGATCAGCATCGGCGCGCTGGCCATGGGCACGGTACGGCGCTGCACCATGAGGTTGATCTTCTCGTAATAGTTGCGGGTCGAAACCCAGCTCATGCCGCCGATCAGGCCCAGTTTGCGCAAGGCCGCTGCCCCTTTTGAAAAATGTATGCGAGTGCCCGCCGTTTAGGGTGCAATCGTCGGCTACGTCCAGTGGTGATCGGGCGGTGACCGGGCTTAATCGGATTTTGGCGGCGCAGCGTGGGCGGCGAGCCACGGCGCGAGATCACCGAGCGTGGCGGCAGGGGCCTCTTCCTGCGGCAGGTGGCCGATCTTGGGATAGACCACCAGCGTACTCGCAGGCATGGTCCGGTCGAGCCAGCGCCCCGCCTCGACCGGGATCAACCGGTCTTCCTCGCCCCACAGGATCAGGGTCGGCGCGGCGATCCGGGCAATCTCGGCTTCGGAGAGCGGATCGTACGCATAGCCGAACCGCTTCAGGGTTGCCCGCCGGTTGCCGGGGTAGCGCAGCAGTTCCCAATATCGGTCCACGGCCTCTTCGGTTACGACCGACTTGACCGAGACGCTCTGATCCAGGCTCTGCGCGATCAGGCTGCGCGGCGTGATCTGTTCGACCAGCAGGTTGATCCCCGGCGTCTGGGCGATCTTGAAGCCGATATTGCCGCTGCTGCTGTCATCCTCTTTCTTCGCTTCGCCCCGAAGCATCGGGCCGCCGCTGGCGTCGACCAGCACCAATCCCGCCACCCGCTCCGGATGCGCCACTGCAAACGCCAGCGCGTGCTTGCCGCCCATCGAATTGCCACCAAGGATGAATCGGTCCAAGCCCAGCGCATCCGCCACTTCGAGGATATCGGCCACGTAATTGCTGCGGCTGTAATCATGCCGGGGGTCAGGCCCAGTCAAGCCGTGGCCAACCTGATCGAAGCGGATCACGCGATAATCGGCCTTGAGCGCCTGAGCCCAGGGTTCCCAGGTGTGCAGGTCGGCGTTGGAGCCGTGGAGCAGCATAATCGCGGGCGCATCTTTGGGCCCCTCGTCGCGCAGATGGACGGTCACGCCCTCGCCAATCGCCACGAATTGCGACGGCGCCCCGCCATACTTGGCGCGCATTGCCTCCGCGTCGGTATCAGGCGTGCGGAAGATCAGAAAGGCGATCACCAGCAGCGCGATAAGGGCGAGCAACCCGCGCAAGACCCATTTCATTGTGCTTCCATCTCCGCAATCCATTGCCGCACCACCGCTGTCCCGTCGCGGTCTATGGTCGAGGTGCCGATTTCGGGCATGACCACGCCCGGCTCCTTGCTCTCCATACGGTAGACCAGGATCGACTGGTCGGGCTTGCCCGGCAGGATGTCGAACAGGTGCCCGCCCGCCCCGCGCCCCGCCGCAACCGGGCGCTTCATCACGCCGAGCGCGACCGGCTCGTGCTGCTCCCAGCGCAGGTCGAGCCCCGAATTGGACGCGCCGCCACCGGGCTGGTGGCAGTGGGCGCAGTTTACGTCGAGGTAGGCACGGGCGTAGGGCGCAATCTCGGCCGCGCTGCTACGCCCGGTCCAGCGCGGCAGGCTGTCTGCCCCGGATGGCACGGCATCAAGGCGCCCGGCAGCGACCATCCCCTCAAGCCAGTCACGCGACAGGTTGCGCGCCTTGGGCCCGAGCGGGATCACCACGCCATCCTTGCTGTGACAGTCCTTGCACTGGTTCTTGTTGGGGATGCGATAACTGATCGCCTCACCGGCCGGGGTGGTCAGGTCCACCCGTCCGCCTGCCAGCGCCAGTGCGGCATCGGTCTGCCCGGCATTCCAGCGATAGGGCAAGGCCAGCCAGCCATCGGCCCGGTGGAGCAGCACCCGCGTCTCGATCAGGCGGCGATCTGGACCCTCGCCAAAGGCAAAGGTCTTGATGATGGCGCTGCCGACCGGGAATTGCAGCAGGCCGTCTCCGCCAGCGGCAAGCTGCGTCCCTTTCGGCACATAGACGAACCGCAGCTTCTCCGCGCCGTCAGACCAAAGCGGGGTGTTGAGGCTGTACTCTTCGACCCCGTAAGTCGCCGTCTGTGCCCGCAAGTCGGCGAAGAACCCATATTCGGACAGGGTGCGCGGCATCCCTTCCTGCACGGCCGCATCATTGACCGGCGCCGGGCTGCGCGCCGTCGCCATCGAGGCCAGCAGCGCCGCCAGCGCGATACCCAGGACGGCGCCCTGCCTCACCTGATCCGCGCTTCCAGTTCTGCCGGAGCGCCGATCCCGGCCATGTCCCACGGCTGGCCGAAAGTAGGGACGGCAAGCGGCCCGGGCTGCGCCTCGCCCAGCGACTGCCCTTGCCGGGTGAGGTTGAGCGACCAGCCCGGCACATCGCCCGCAGCCCGCAGTGCCGGCGTATCGGGGTCCTGCTGCAACCCGTCCCACAGGATAGGCGGCAATGTGCCCCCGAAAGCGGCCAGCAGCATCGCACCGCCGGGCAGGTCGGGATCGGTCGCGCCCAAATCGGTGACGTTGTCGGCAATCACCACTTCGCGCGGGAAGGGGTTGTAGCGCGCGTCTTCGAATTTCTGGGTGTAGGCGATCACCATGAAGGGCGCGGTCGGGTTGTCTTGCACCACATTGCCTTCGATCCACACATTCTCGTTCGCCATCACCATGATGCCGGTGCCGCGCGGCACCCCGGCCACGATATTGCCGGGAGGCGCGAAATTGGGGGTATTGTTACCAGCGACCAGGTTGTTCGTGACCAGCACGTTGCCCCCGCCCATCACCGGCAGGTCAGGCAGGTCGAACACCAGGATCCCGCCGGTGTTGCGGGTGACGTAGTTCTGGGTCACCACGGCATCGCGGCTGTTCTCGATCTCGATCCCGGCGACATTGTCGGTGGCGACCGAATTGCGCACGGTAATCAGCCGCGATTGCCCGACGTAGATGCCCGCATCCGACGCGCCCGAAACCTCGGAATGGCTGACCAGCACCCCGGTACTTTCGACCGGGTAGATACCGTAAGCCCCGTTTTCCGCCTTGGGCCCGCCGGTCCAGGTCACCCGGATGCGATGATAGACGATCATGTCCGCGCCCTTCGACTTGATCCCGTCCCCCTTAGGGTTCTCCAGCGCAAAATCGCGCAGGGTGACATTGTCGGAAGTGACCAGCAGCCCCTCGCCCGAGCCTTGCTGGGCGGTGAAATCGAGCACGGTCAGCTGCGGCCCGGCCCCGCGCACAGTCACTCCGTCCACCGCCAGGCTGAGCCCGTCGGTCAGCGCGAACCTGCCCGCGCCCAGCACGATTTCGTCGCCCGGCTCGGCCAGGATCAGCGCTTCCTGCAGCCGCTCCTGCGCACCCTCGCCCGCGTCAACCCGGTGCTCGGCTGCCACCAGCGGAGCGGCCAGCGCCGCGAGCGCGGCTGCACAGATCAGGTTCATCCTCGTCATGGCATTCCCTCCCTCTTGCCGCCATAGTGCGGCAAATCGGCGGCTCCGCCAAGGGGGGCGCGTCAGGACCGGGAGAACCCATGCGATCATCACTTGCGGCCGCGACTGCCCTGACCATGCTGTACCTTGCCAGCCCTGCGGCAGTGCAGGCGAGCCCGATCGAGGGCAACTGGAAGGCTGATGACGGCAAGTCGGTGATCCAGTTCTATCCCTGCGGCGCGCAGATGTGCGGGAAGATCGCCCGGTTCCTGGTGCCGGAACCCGCTGGCGGCGCGCGCGACACCGAGAACCCCGAGAAGGCCTTGCGGAACCGCAAGCTGCTCGGCCTCAGGATATTCTGGAACCTCGCCCCCCGCGGCACCCGCTTCAAGGGCAAGGGCTACAGCCCCGAAGATGGCCGCAACTTCAACGCCGAGGTCTGGCGCGAGGGGAACGTGCTGAAGGTCAAGGGATGTGTGCTGGTGATCTGCCGCACGGCGAGCTTCACCAGGGTCTGAATCCGGGCCTAGCCCAGCCCCACCGCGCACAGCGCCGCGGAACTGCTGGTCACCGTCAGCACTTCAGCATCGCCGACCCGCTGCACGCGCTCGACATAGCCCTTGAGCGTGGCGGGGCGCACCGGCTCTCCCTTGCGGGCTTTGAGGCCTTCGAGCTTGCGCAACTGGGCGATGGTCAGCCGGTCAACCATGCGCTCGGCCATGCAGGCGGAATTGCGCTCGTTCAGCCCCGCTTCGAGCAGCGCGCTTTTCACGCGGCTCTCGGCAATTGTCTCGACGCAGCCGGACAGGGCCAGCGCCGCACCGGCGACCAGCAGAACCCGCATCAGTGAGACAGCGCCTTCACGATATCTTCGACCATCTTCTTGGCGTCGGCCAGCAACATCACGGTCTGGTTCATGTAGAACACGTCGTTGTCGACCCCGGCATAGCCGACCCCGCCCATGCTGCGCTTGATGAAGAACACCTGCTTGGCCTTGTCGACGTCGAACACCGGCATGCCGTAGATCGGGCTGGTCTTGTCCGTCTTGGCGGCCGGGTTGACCACGTCGTTGGCGCCGATGATGAAGGCGACGTCGGCCTGGGCGAACTCGCTGTTGATGTCCTCCAGCTCGAACACTTCGTCATAGGGAACGTTGGCTTCGGCCAGCAGCACGTTCATGTGCCCCGGCATCCGCCCGGCGACCGGGTGAATGGCGTATTTGACCTCGACCCCGCGTGCCTTGAGCTGGTCGGCCATCTCCCGCAGCGCGTGCTGGGCCTGGGCCACGGCCATGCCGTAGCCGGGGATGATGATAACCTTCTCCGCCTGCTCCAGCATGAAGGCGGCATCGTCGGCGCTGCCCTGCTTGTAGGGGCGTTGCTCGCGCGCTTCTCCGCCGCTGGCGCTGGCATCCGCGCCAAATCCGCCCGCGATCACACTGATGAAGCTGCGGTTCATCGCCCGGCACATGATGTAGCTGAGGATCGCGCCCGAAGAGCCGACCAGCGCGCCGGTGATGATCATCGCGCTGTTGCCCAGCGTAAAGCCCATCGCCGCGGCCGCCCAGCCGGAATAGCTGTTCAGCATCGACACCACCACCGGCATGTCCGCCCCGCCGATGGGGATGATCAGCAGGAAGCCGATGGCGAAGGCCAGCACCGTCACCGCCACGATCAGCGGCAGGGTCTCGGCCGGAGCCGCCATGGCGAACAGGCCGGTCAGCACGATGATCGCGACCAGCGTGCCGAGGTTGATCACGTGTCGTGCGGGCAGCATGATCGGCGATCCGCTCATCTTGCCAGACAGCTTGAGGAAGGCGATGACCGAGCCGGAGAAGGTGATCGCACCGATGGCAATGCCCAGCCCCATCTCGATCTTGCTGACCGCGCCGATCCCGCCCTCCGGCGTCATCAGCCCGAAGGCTTCCGGATTGAGATAGGCGGCCCAGCCCACCAGCACAGCCGCGAGGCCGACCAGGCTGTGAAACGCCGCGACCAGTTCGGGCATCTGCGTCATGGCGATGCGGCGGGCGACGACCAGGCCGAATGCACCGCCGATGAAGATCGCCAGCCCGATTTCGGCGATGTTGGCAATGTCATGCGTCACCAGCGTGGTGACCATGGCAATCAGCATCCCGGCCATCCCGAAGCGGTTGCCGGTCCGGCTGGTCGAGGGGCTGGAAAGCCCGCGCAGCGCGAGGATGAAGAACACGCCCGAAACGAGATAGGCGAGCATGGCCCAGGCGGGGGTTCCGGTATCGCCGGTGGCGGCGGAGGCGGGAACAGCCCCGAACATCGTCATCCCAGCGAAAGCCGAGATCGCTGTCCATCTGGCGCGGAGCGTGCCGAAAACGATCCCAGCTTTCGCTGGGATGACGGACGTTGGGAAGAAGCGCACCATCACTTCTTCTCCTTCTTCTTGTACATCGCCAGCATCCGCTCCGTCACCGCAAAGCCGCCGAAGATGTTGACGCTCGCCAGCACCACGCCGAGCAGCCCCAGCCACTTGGCCGCCGGGCTCCCCGCCTCCGCCGCCGCAATCAGCGCGCCGACGATGATCACCGAGGAAATGGCATTGGTCACCGCCATCAGCGGGGTATGCAACGCCGGGGTCACCGACCACACGACGTAGTAGCCCACAAAGCAGGCCAGCACGAAGATGCTGAGAATTGAGATGAAGTCCATTAATGCGCCTCCCCGGCACGGGGAGGGGGACCAGCCGCAGGCTGGTGGAGGGGATTCGCCACACGCGCAACGATTGCGTCGGCAACGTTGGCCACATCGCGCAGCACGCGTTCAGCGGTAACCCTCAAGACCCGAAACCCGTTTTCCTTGATAAATTGAACACGTCGATCATCGAACTTTACCCGGTCAGGGTGATCATGCGCCGCGCCATCGATCTCGACCACCAACCGTTCTGCAAGGCAGCAGAAGTCAACCACGTAAGGGCCAATCGGATGCTGGCGGCGAAACTTGAACCCGCCCGGCCGCAGCCGCAGGCGTTGCCAAAGCATCTTCTCGGGGGCCGTCATATGCTTTCGCAAGTCCCGAGCGAGTTTGACCACCGGCCTTGCTACAAACCGGGAGTCCCCTCCACCGCGCTGCGCGCGGTCCCCCTCCCCGTCCCGGGGAGGCTGAGAGACTGCCCCATTCAACCCAGCAGCCTCTCGTTCACAACCTTGCCGCCCTGCGTCAGCCGCACGGCTGTGCCGATCTCCTCGTCGAGCACGGGCCGCCCTGCTTCCTTGTCCCAGAAGGCGGAGAGAAAGTTGTAGAGGTTGCGCGCAAACAGGGCGCTGGCGTCGGCGGCAAGATGCGCGGGCGTGTTGGAATAGCCCATCAGCTTGACCCCGTGACGTTCAACCACCTGGTCCGCCACCGAGCCTTCGACATTGCCGCCCTGGGCCACGGCAAGATCGAAGATCACGCTGCCCGGCTTCATCGACGCAATCTGTGCGTCGGTGATCAGCCTCGGAGCAGCACGCCCCGGGATCAGCGCGGTGGTGATCACGATGTCCTGCTTGGCAATATGGCCAGAAACCAGTTCAGCTTGCGCCTTCTGGTATTCCTCGCTCATTTCGGTGGCGTATCCGCCCGCGCCTTCGCCTTCGATCCCGGCGACATTCTCGACGAAGATCGGCTTGGCGCCGAGCGACTGGATCTGCTCTTTTGTGGCCGAGCGCACGTCGGTGGCCGAAACCTGCGCACCGAGCCGCTTGGCCGTGGCAATCGCCTGGAGGCCCGCCACACCCACGCCCATGATGAACACCCGGGCCGCCTGGACCGTGCCGGCCGCCGTCATCATCATCGGGAAGGCGCGGCCATATTCGTCTGCCGCCGTAATTACCGCCTTGTACCCGGCGAGGTTGGACTGGCTGGACAGCACGTCCATGCTCTGTGCGCGGGTGATGCGCGGCATGAACTCCATGCTCAACGCTTCGAGGCCGGCACCAGCATAGGCCTCAACCCGCTGCTTCTGCCCGAACGGATCGAAGGTCGCAGCCACCCATGCACCAGATGCGGCTCCGGCCAGCAAAGCCGGGTCGGGCGCCTGCACGCCGAGCACGATGTCCGCGCCTTTGACCGCTACAGCAGCCGGGCCGACTTCCGCCCCCGCTTCGCGATAGGCCTCATCGGTGATAGAGGCACTGACACCAGCGCCTTCCTCCACCGCCACGGATGCGCCCAGCGCGATGAACTTCTTCACCGTTTCCGGCGTGGCGGCAACGCGGGTCTCTCCGGACGCGCGTTCTTTCAGAATGGCGAGGCGCAAGCGGCGGCGCTCAGGTCGCGATCAGAGTGACGACGATGGCAGTGATGACCGCCACCAGCGGCACGGACCACTTCAGCAGGCCGATGAACCCTTCGTAGGTCTTCTCTGCTGACTTGATATCGTTGCCGGATGCCATGGAAATACCCTGTGTAATGGAACTCTCCTCCACGCTCTATCGCGGGGCTAGTCTCCCTTCAAGCCCGTGGCGACTATCGAAAGCCTTAAGCTGAACTTTACCCATCCGGTTTAGGGGCAATGTTCCGCTCCAGACACACCGGATCGTGGCAAGGGAACCGATGGCAACCGACGAATCGCGCCTGCTGATGCTGATCGATGATGAACCGGCACAGAGCCGGCTCATCACCGTCCTCGCCGCGCGCGAGGGCTGGCGCACGCTGGTGGTGAAAGATCCGGAAACCGCCATCGCCACTCTTGGCACACGGCAGGGGATGCAGCTTTGCGCCATCATCCTTGACCAGTGGGTCCCCGGCGATGACGCCTGCGAACTGATCCGCGAACTCAAGCAGCGCCGGCCTGCCCTGCCAATCCTGATGCTGACCACCAGCGCCAGCCCCCTGCTGGCGGTCGAGGCGATGCGCGCCGGGGCAACGGATTATCTGGTCAAGCCGGTCGCGCCTGACCGGCTGATGCAGGCGCTGCGCAGCGCGACCCGGCAGGAAGCCCCGCGGGACGAGCTCCAGCCGCTGACCGAAAAGTTCGACGCAACGCCGGATTTCGATGCGATGATCGGCAATGCGCCGGCCTTCCGCACCGCGCTGGCCAAGGCCGCAAAGGCCGCGCGCGGGCACGGGCACGTGCTGATCCAGGGCGAGAACGGCACCGGCAAGGACATGCTGCTGCGCGCGATGCAGGCGGCAAGCCCGCGCGTGCGTGCGCCGGTCCGCTTCGTCAACGTTCGCGGCGTGCCGGCCAACTCGGTCGAATCGCTGCTGTTCGGGCACGAACCCGGCGCTTTCCCGGGCGCGTTCGATCGCCAGATCGGCGCGCTCCAGCATTGCGATGGCGGCACGCTGGTGCTGGACGAGGTCGACCGCCTCCCCGAAGCCGTCCAGGCCAAGCTGGCGGACGTGCTGCTCCACGGCGTGGTCCGGCCGATCGGGGCGGGCCATGGCTACAAGGTCGATGTGCGCGTGCTGAGTGCCACCAACCTGCCCGTCGGCGAACTCGAGAGCGGCGGCTACTTCCATCCCGACCTGCTCGCCGCGCTGGCCCCGACCCGCATCACCCTGCCCCCGCTGCGCGAACGCCAGGGCGACATCGCCGCCCTTGCCCGCCACTTCCTCGCCCGCATCGGCGAGCAGCCGGGCCTGCGCGAGGTAACCATATCCGACAGCGCACTGGCCATGCTGGGGGCCTATTCCTGGCCCGGCAACGTGCGCCAGTTGCAGGCGGTGCTGTTCCGCGCCGCAGTGTTCTGCGAAGGCGAAGTGCTGACCTCCGACTGCTTCCCCCAACTGGCCACGCTGGTCGGCGAGGACCACGAGAGCGCCAGCCCGATGCAGCAGGGCGTGGGCGTCATGCTCTATGCCGAGGACGGCAACCTGCGTCCGCTGGAAGAGATCGAGGCCGACGTGATCCGCCTCGCCATCGGGCACTACCGCGGCCGGATGACCGAAGTCGCCCGCCGCCTCGGGATCGGCCGTTCGACCCTCTACCGCAAGCTGGCCGATCTGGGCATCGACAACGTCGCTTGATGACGCGCTTGATGGCGCAGGCTGGCCCGGCTAGGCGCGGCCCATGACCAACCCTCTCGACTTCTCCGGCCGCACCGCGCTCGTCACTGGCGCGGCTTCCGGCATTGGCGCGGCTTGCGCCCGCTGGCTCGACCGGCACGGCGCAGCCCACCTCGTCCTGGTCGACGTCGACGCAGCCGGCCTCGCCGCGCTCGACCTCTCCTGCTCCGCCGACCGGGTCACCGGCAGCGTCGCCGACCCCGACCTGTGGGCCCGGCTCGAGGCCGGGTGGGACCGGCTCGACCATGCCGTGGTCAACGCCGGGATCGGCGGCAGCGGCGAGATCACCGACCTCACCTTCGACGAGTGGCGCCGGGTGATGAGCGTCAACTGCGATGGCGCCTTCCTCACCCTCGCCGCCGCGCTGCGCGCGATGCGCAAGACCGGCGGCGGCAGCGCGGTCGTCACCGCTTCGGTGACCGGCATCAAGCCGGTCCCGGGCATCGGCCCCTACGGCGTGGCCAAGGCGGGCGTTGCCCACATGGCCCGCATCGCCGCAGCCGAGAACGCGAAGCACGGCATCCGCGTCAACGCCATCGCCCCCGGCGGCATCGACACCGCCATCTGGGACAGCGGCGACCAGTTCCGCGAGGCCGTCGCCAAGCACGGGCGCGAGGCCACCCTGAAGGGCATGGCCGCCACCACCCCGCGCGGCCAGTTCGCCACGCCCGACGAGATCGCAGGCGAGATCGGCTTCCTCCTCAGCGACATGGCCGCCAACGTGACCGGCCATGTCATGGTCAGCGACGGCGGCTACTCCTTCTAGACCCCCGGCAGCTCGCTGAAGTCGGTCAGCGCGGCATCGCGCAAGCCCCGCCACACGTTGCGCGCCTGGACCGTCTCGGCGACATCGTGGACGCGCAGCAGCTGCACGCCCGCCTCCATCCCCTTGAACGCCAGCGCCACGCTGCCGCCCAGCCGCTGGTGCGCGGGCGCCTCGTTGCTCAGGGCCCCGATCATCCGCTTGCGGCTGACCCCCAGCATCAGCGGCTGGCCCAGTGCATGGAACAGCGGTAGCGCGTTCAGCAATGCGAGGTTGTCCGCCACCGTCTTGCCGAACCCGATGCCCGGATCGAGCACGATCGCCTCCCGCGCGATCCCCGCCGCCAGCGCCGCATCGCGCCGCGCGCGCAGCCAGTCGAACACGTCGAGCACCACACTGGCATAGCTGCCCTGGTAGGCCGGGTTGTGGTGCAGGTCGTCGCCTTCGCCCGGCGCGTGCATCAGCACCACCGGGCAGCCATGGCGGGCGACGAACTCGGCGCTGCGCGGATCGTGGCGCAGCGCGGAGACGTCGTTGATCATGCTTGCGCCCGCCGCCAGCGCGGCTTCCATCACTGCCGGGCGGCGGGTGTCGACGCTGATCGCGGCGCCCATGCTGGCGCAGTACTCGACCGCCGGGATCACCCGCTTGAGCTCGTCCCCTTCCCACACCGCCGGTGCGCCCGGGCGGGTGCTCTCTCCGCCGATGTCGACCAGCGCCGCGCCTGCCTCCAGCATGGCGGCGGCATGGGCACGGCCGACCTCCGGGTCTTCGTGGAACTCGCCCCCGTCGCTGAAGCTGTCAGGCGTCACATTGAGGATGCCGACCACCTGCGGCTGGTCGAGCCGCACCGTGCGTGCCCCCAGTTGCAGCGGCGCATGGCTGCGCGCCAGGTTGGCCCACTGCTCCTGCGCGTCGGCGATGACGGCGTCCGGCAATGCAGCCAGCACGTCGGCAATGGTGTCCGCGCCCGCCAGCCAGCGGTCGGTTACCTTGCCCCCTTCCCGCAGGATCACCGCAAAGCGGCTGGCATAAGTGAGCCCGCCGGCGAGCTTCAGGGCATTGCCATGCTCGCTGTGCGGCGCCGGCACCATGGCGATCGGGCGGATGTAGACGGCTTGGTTCATGGTGTTACCGGGCTCATGTTACAGGGTGACATGGACCGCTTGTTACACAGTCCTGAGGCAAAAAACTTCGCCCGGTTCATGCCCCTTTGCGAGAGGCGGAGAAAGGGGCGAAGCGCGGTCATTCCACGGCTATGCCACGGGCCGGGGGCTGTAGGACAGGGGGGATTTGGAGCGGTCATTCGGCCTCTGCCTTACCGGCACTTGGTCACCCCGGGCTTGACCCGGGGTCCCGCTTCCTGTTCCCTCGCCCGATGGAGCGCGAAACCAGAGGCGGCTGGGTCTACCTTATGGCCGACCGCTATCGCGGCACGCTCTACCTGGGCGTCACGTCCGATCTGGCGTCACGGATCACCCAGCACCGCGACGGCAAGGGCTCGGCATTCTGCCGCCACCATGACCTCACCCGCCTCGTCTGGGCCGACCGCTGCGGCACCATCGAGGAGGCGATCGCGCACGAAAAACGCCTCAAGCGCTGGCGACGGGCGTGGAAGATCGAACTGATCGAGCAGGCGAACCCGGATTGGGACGATCTCTACGATACGCTGATCTAAGCGGGTCGACCTCAAACCACTCGTCACCCCGGCCCCCGAGCCGGGGTCCCGCTGTTCTTCGGAGCCCGGCGCTTCTGGGCCTAGAAGCGGGACCCCGGGTCAAGCCCGGGGTGACGAAGGGTGGAAGCGATGGTCTGGGTACAGGCAGGCTTGGGAGGATGGCGATTGTCGGAAACTGGGTGGAAAGTTGCCGTTAAACCCCACCACCGGAAACAATTACATAAGGCAAAATCGCGATCAGCCATGCGAACGACGCGACTAGCAATGCAGCAGGCCACCGCCTCGACGCATTACACACGCAGGCGAGAGCAAGTAGCGCCATCGCCATCAGCAATGGCAACAGGATTACAAAATCAATACTGGTGATGGTCGGCCAATCAGCGACTTCATCCACCAAGAAGGGCGTCAATTGGTTACGTCCCGCGAAGGCTAATCCAAGCCAAAGCAAAATGACGATCGCCGAGCTGATGTTCGCCACTCTCATGGGTTTATCTTATTGGGCGGGCTTCTTTCCGCAATGGGGTCGTTGCCCGAATGTCAGCTATGCACTCACCGGTCGCCCCTATCGTCACCCCGGGCTTGACCCGGGGTCCCGCTGTTCTTCAGGGCTAGGTGCTACTCCGCCAAGTAAGCGGGACCCCGGATCAAGTCCGGGGTGACGGAGTGAGGGAGCAAAGGGAAATCCCCCTCAATCCTCCACGCTCAGCAAATACAGCTGCCGCGCCGCGTCGATCGGTTTCACCTCTCCCGCCGCCTCGTAGTGCCAGAAGCTCCAGCCGTTGCAGCTCGGCGCGCCCTGGAGGTCCTTGCCGAGGCCGTGGATGCTGCCGGTTTGCGTGCCATAGGCCAGCGAGCCGTCCGCGCGCACGGTCGCCACCCAGCGGCGTTTCTTGTCGAACACCTGCGTGCCCGGCGCGATCAGGCCGGCTTCGACCAGCGCACCGAACGCCACCTTGGGGGCAGAGCGTGCGCTTTGCATGGTGGTGAGCGCAGATTCATCCAGCGGCAGCTCCTTGTCGATCCGGGCCAGTGCGGCCTTGCGGTAGACACCTTCGCGCTCGCACCCGATCCACTCGCGCCCCAGCCGCTTGGCGACCGCGCCGGTGGTGCCGGTGCCGAAGAATGGATCGAGCACCACGTCGCCTTTCTCGGTGGTCGAGAGCAGCACGCGGTAGAGCAGGCTTTCCGGTTTCTGGGTCGGGTGGACCTTGTGCCCGTCTTCCTTCAGCCGTTCCGCCCCGTTGCAGATCGGCAGGACCCAGTCGCTGCGCATCTGCAGTTCGTCGTTGAGTGTCTTCATCGCGCGGTAGTTGAAGTGGTACTTGGCCTTTTCGCCCTGGCTTGCCCAGATCAGCGTTTCGTGCGCGTTGGTGAAGCGGGTGCCCTTGAAGTTGGGCATCGGGTTGGACTTGCGCCACACCACGTCGTTGAGGATCCAGAAGCCCAGATCCTGCAGGATCGCGCCGACGCGGAAGATGTTGTGGTAGCTGCCGATCACCCACAGGGCGCCATCGGGCTTGAGAACCCGTTTCGCTTCCGTCAGCCAGGCCCTTGTGAAAGCGTCATAAACCGCGAAACTGTCAAACTGGTCCCAGTGGTCGGTCACCGCGTCGACATGGCTGCCGTCGGGCCGGTTGAGATCGCCGCCGAGCTGGAGGTTGTAAGGCGGATCGGCGAACACCAGGTCGACGCTGGCGGTCGGCAGGCGCCGCATCGCTTCCACGCAGTCGCCGTCAAGGATCTGCCCCAGCGGCAGCTCCGCATGCACGTCCGACGCCTGGGCAAAGGCGCGCGCGCGTGTTCTCGTGGTCTCGATGACCCCCATGTTTCGTTCCCTGTCCTTGCGAGTTATCCACAGGGTGAGTCCTCGCGGACTCCGCGTCAAGCACGAATGATCGCAGCTTATGGTTAACGGCCCGCTAACCTCGAGAGAACGAAAGGTGTCCGGCACAAGATGTTGAGTCCGGAGGGGTTTACGGGACTCGACATCCTGCGGTGTGGCATGAAAGACTCGGCTTTCCGGCCTCAGCCGATTTTTTCGGTGCGGACCGGATCGCCGCCTGCGCCCTTCAGAATCATGACCCCGGCAAAGGCCGCGATCAGCGATCCGGTCAGCACCCCGATCTTGACCTGGTCGATCAGGGCCGGGTCAGCGAAGGCCAGGTTGCCAATGAACAGGCTCATGGTGAAGCCGATCCCGGCAACCAGCGACAGGCCCCAGATATGGCGCCAGGTGATTCCGGCCGGCAGGCTGGACATGCCGCTCTTCACCGCCAGCCAGGCGAAACCGAAGATGCCGATCTGCTTGCCCAGGATCAGGCCCAGCGCGATGCCCAGCGGGAGCGGGGCCAGCGCGGCGGACGGCTCCAGCCCGGTGAGCGAGACGCCCGCGTTGGCGAGCGCGAAGATCGGCACGACGAGGAACGCCACCCACGGGTGCAGCGCATGCTCCATGTGCTCCAGCACGGCCTCGCCCTTGCGGTCATAGAGCGGCACGGTCATCGCAAGCGCCACCCCGGCCAGCGTGGCGTGGACGCCGGACTTGAGCACGAAGTACCATAGCACCGTGCCGAACACGATGTAGGGGATCGGCGAGGCCACCCGCGCCCGCCCGATCAGCGCCAGCAGCACCAGCACCGCAGCGGCGGCGAGCAGCATCGTGGTCTGCACGCCCGGGGTATAGAACAGCGCGATTATCGCGATGGCGCCGATATCGTCGATCACCGCCACTGCCAGCAGCAGCGCCTTGAGCGCCACCGGCACCCGGCTGCCGAGCAGGGCGAGCACGCCCAGGGCAAAGGCGATGTCGGTCGCCGCCGGGATCGCCCAGCCGTTGACGTTTTCCGGATAGTGCATGTTGATGGCGAGAAACACGAGCGCCGGCAGCGCCATCCCGCCGATCGCTGCGAACAGCGGCAGCGAGCTCTGCTGCCAGCTCGACAGCTGGCCTTCCAGCACCTCGCGCTTCACCTCCAGCCCGATCAGGAAGAAGAACAGCGCCATCAGCCCGTCGTTGATCCACAACAGGGCCGGCTTGACGATGCCGCCGCCGCCCACGGTCACCGCAACCTCGGTCGACAGCGCGCCGAAGTAGGCGGCGGAGAGCGGCGAATTGGCCAACACCAGCGCCAGGGCGGCGGCCACCATCAGCACGATCCCGCCCGCGCTTTCCTGCCTGAGGAACTCGCGCAGGGCGCGCGCTGCGGCAGTTGCGAATGCCGGAGGGGAGTTCAGCATGGCGTTATCTGGCCCTGTAGATTGCAGGCGGTCAAGAAAAATGGGCGGGCCAGGAAAGGGTCCGGCCCGCCCAAGTCGAGGAAGTTACGTCTATTTTCTGCGGCGTGCAGGGATGGGTTGGGGGGAGGGGAAGCTCCCTGCACGCCGCGCCACCATCAACGCGTGACGGGATGATTGCGTTGACGGATTTCCTCGATTCGGTCTTTCAGGCGCAAGCGCAGACGCTTGAGCACTTTCAGTTCTTCCTGTTTGCCCACGGCCTTGCTCGTGTCGATCATGCGGTCGAGCCGCCGATGGCGACGAACGAGCCGGTCGAGATAGCCTGTCATTGCGCGCTCCTGCATCAGGATTAATCCCCTGTTGCCATTCCATCTGGGCACCTGCGGGCAATAATTCCAATTGGAACTTGGCACCGGAATCGATAGACGTTGTCTATATGCCCAGCCTGCGCCAGCTTCAGTACCTCGTCGCTCTGGCCGACACCGCCAACTTCGGCTCGGCTGCGGCGGCCTGCCATGTGACACAGCCGACCCTGAGCCAGCAGATCAAGGAGCTGGAAGCCCGGCTGAAGGTGACGCTGGTGGAACGCGGCCGGCCTTTCCGCCTGACCCCTGCGGGCCGCGAGATCGTGGAGCGGGCGCGGCGAGTGCTGGCCGAGGTGGGCCAGATCCGAAAGGCGGCAGAGCGCAGCCGCACCGGGCTCGCCGGCACGATCCGGCTCGGCGTGTCGCCCACGCTCGGCCCCTATCTGATGCCGACCGCGATCGTCCGCCTGCATCGTGATTACCCCGCCCTGCGGCTCTATATCCGCGAAGGCATCCCCGACGACCAGCTGACCGAACTGCGCCGCGGCGAGATCGACATGCTGCTGGCCCCCCTGCCCTTTCCTTCCGGCGAACTGGAAGTCACCCCCTTGTTCAGCGAGCCGGTCCACCTGGTGGGTGCGCCGGACAATCCGCTGCTGGCCCGCCCGCGCCAGGACAAGGCCGAGCTCGCCGGGGCGCCGGTCCTCAGCCTCGACCGGCGGCACCACTTCCACCGCCAGGCGGAAGCGATCTGCGCCGAGCTGGATGCCGAGCTGCTGCGCGATTACGAGGGCACCAGTCTCGACAGCCTGCGCCAGATGGCGGGCTCGGGACTGGGCCTTGCCATCCTGCCCGAGCTCTACCTGCGGTCGGAGGCACCGGGCGAGGCCATGGTCAAACGGTTCGCCATCACCGGCTGGCGGGCCGAGCGGACCATCGCTGCCGCCTGGCGCAGCGATGCCGCCTATGCCGATGCCTATCGCGCCATTGCCGGGGTCGTCGCCACCGAAGCGCGCGAGATTCTGGCCTAGATCAGCACGAGCTGCGCCACCGGGGCAAAGCTGCGGCGGTGGAGCGGACAGGGTCCATGATCGCGCAGCGCCGTCAGGTGGTCCGGCGTGGGATAGCCCTTGTTGCGTTCCCAGCCGTAGTGCGGATAGCGCCCGGCAGCTTCGCACATGATGCGGTCGCGCCATTCCTTGGCCACGATCGACGCGGCAGAGATGCACGGCTCCAGCCCGTCGCCGCCGACAATCGCCCGCGCCGGCCAGCGCCAGCCGGCATCGCGCCCGGCCGGGGTCATGTTGCCGTCGATCAGGATGCTTCCCGGCTCGCAGCCGATGGCTTCGCACAGGCGGCTGACCGCCAGCGTCATCGCCCGCATGGTCGCCCCGAACACGTTGAGCCGGTCGATTTCGTCTGCCTCCACCACGCCCACGGCCCAGACGCAGGTGCGGCGGATCTGTTCGTCGAGCACGGCGCGCCGCTTGGCCGAAAGGCGCTTGGAATCGTCCAGCCCTTGCGGCGGACTCTTGCAAAGCACGACCGCAGCGGCAACAACAGGGCCTGCCAGCGGTCCGCGCCCTGCTTCATCCACCCCGATTTCGGGCGCGAGGTTCCCGGCCCGTTCTATGCCAGTCCAGTCTTTCGGAGTTGCGACAACCATGCTGACCTCATCACGCCCTGCGCTTGCCCTCATCCTATCCACGGCCGGGCTCGCGCTCGCAAGCTGCGGTTACGAGACAACCGGGGATGGCGGGCGCGATGCTGTCTCCACCCCGGCCCCGCAGCAAGGCGTGGTGCAGGGCCCGTTCCGGGTGACCGAGCACGGCACCTTCACCCGCCCCTGGGCCGCCGCGTTCGAGCCCGGCACCGGGCGGCTGTTTGTGACCGAGCGCCCTGGCACATTGAAACTGGTTGACCCGGCCACCGGCACCGCCACCACCGTCAGCGGCACCCCGCAGGTCGATTTCGGCGGACAGGGGGGCCTGGGCGACATTGCCTTTGCACCGGATTATGCCCGCAGCCGCGCCATTTATCTCAGCTGGGCCGAAGCCGGTGAGAACGACACCCGCGGCGCGGTGGTCGGGCGCGGCACGCTCGCCTGCTCGGGCAGCGATTGCCGGATCGAGGGCCTGAAGATTATCTGGCGGCAGGCACCCAAGGTCACCGGGCGCGGCCACTATTCGCACCGGATCGTGTTCAGCCCCGATGGCACGCACATGTTTGTCGCCAGCGGTGACCGGCAGAAGATGGACCCCGCGCAGGACAATGCCAACACGCTGGGCACGATCGTCCGCCTCAACCTCGACGGTACTCCGGCAGCCGGCAACCCCATCGCCGCCAACCCCGAAATCTGGTCCTACGGCCACCGCAACATCCTGGGCATGGCGTTCGATCCGCAAGGCCGGTTGTGGGAAGTCGAGCACGGCCCGGCTGGTGGTGACGAGCTCAACCTGGTCAAACCCGGCCTGAACTATGGCTGGCCGGTCGTGTCCGACGGTGATCATTACGATGGCAAGGCCATTCCCGACAATGACACCCGCCCCGATCTCGCCAAGCCTGCGCTCGGCTGGACCCCGGTCATCGCGCCGGGCAACATGATCATCTATGGCGGCGACAGGTTCGGCGCGTGGAAGGGCCAGGCGCTGATTTCAGGCCTCTCCAGCAAGGCGCTGGTACGTGTCACCTTCGACGGCGAAGGCGCCCGCGAGGCGGAACGCTATGCCTTCGACAAGCGGCTTCGGGCCGTGGTCGAAGGGCCGGACGGTGCGCTGTGGGTGCTGGAAGACGGCGAAGGGGCAAGGCTGCTCAGGCTGGTTCCGGCAAGCTGATCCAGCCCCCGGCCAAGGTGAAATTCATCGACAGCCACCCGCGCCGCTCCTAAGCGGCGCGGCCCATGGCGACGCTTATTCCCCTTGCCCAGGTCGATTCTGACCTGATCGAGCAGCTGCTCGATGTGGCCTTCGGGCCTGACCGGCACGCGCGCACGGCCTACAGGATGCGGGCGGGCATGGACTGGCTACCCGCGCTAAGCTTCGCCGCGCTGGACGAGGATGACTGGCTGGTCGGCACGATCCAGATCTGGCCGCTCGCCCTGACCGCGCCCGACGGCCGCGCCCATCCCATGCTGATGGTCGGCCCGGTCGCGGTTGTGCCGGAGCATCAGGGGGAAGGTTATGGCAAGGCGCTGATGCTGGCCGCCTTGCAGGCCGTGGCCGATACAAGTGCGCCGGGCGCTGCCCTGCCGCAGGTGATGATCGGCGACGAGCCCTATTACGGCCGCTGGGGCTTCACCGCCGCCCCCACCGCAGGCTGGCGCTGCCCGGGCCCGTGGGAGCCCACCCGCCTGCTGGTGCGGTGCGACAATCCGGCCATATTGCCGCCGGAAGGTATGCTCGGCCCTTGGAATGGCTGACGCCTTCTGGCATCGCTGACCCGCCATGCCATACGAGCCGCCCCCCTATCTTGCCGAACTGACCCTGGCGGAGATCGCCGAGCAGGTTGCTGCGCGCAAGTTGCCGGCGGTGGAAGGCTGGGCACCGCAGCAGGTGGGCGAGAGCGACATGCGGATCGCGGCGGACGGGAGCTGGTGGCACCAGGGTGGCCGGATCACCCGCGATGCCATGGTGCGCGCCTTTTCCGGCCTGCTCACCCGCGATGACAGGGGCCAGCACTGGCTCGCCTCCCCGTTCGAGAAACTGTCTATTGCCGTAGAGGACGCCGCCTTCATCGCGACCGATGTGAAGCAGGAGGAAGGCGCACTGGTATTCCGGCTCAACACTGACGAGCTGGTAATTGCCGGACCGGACAACCCGCTGCGCGCGGCGGGCGATGTCGAAACGCCGGCCCTCTACCTCTCGGTGCGGCGCGGGTGCGAGGCGCGGCTCAACCGCAGCACCTGGCAGCAGCTGGCCGAGATCGCGCTGGCCGAGGGTGATGACTGGCAGGTCGAGAGCCTGGGCGCGCGCTTCTCGCTGGTGCCGCGGTGAGCGAACTGTTCGAGCGCCTCGCCGACCTGTTCGAGCGCGGCCACCGCGCGCCTGTCGACGGGCTGCTGAGCGACGACCGCTTCGCCCGCGCCAGCCGCACCGCCGATGCCGCCGTGCTGATCGCGGTGACCGAACGGCCCGATCCCGGCGTGATCCTCACCCGCCGTCCCCACACCATGCGCGATCATCCGGGGCAGGTTGCCTTCCCCGGCGGCAAGCTCGACCCGGGCGAGGACGCGGTGCGCGCAGCCCTGCGCGAGGCACACGAGGAGCTGGCAATCGACCCCGCCCACGTGCGCGTGATCGGCACGACCGACCGCTACCAGACCGGTACCGGGTTCGACGTCACTCCGGTGCTGGCGCTGGTTCCGCCCGACCTGCCGATCGTGCCCAACCCGCACGAGGTCGATGCCTGGTTCGAGGCCCCCTTGCGCGTGCTGCTGGAGCGTGAGCACTGGAGCGAGCACGAGGTGTTCTGGGAGGGCGCCGACCGCCGCTATCTCCAGCTCGACTGGCAGGGCTTCCGCATCTGGGGCGTGACCGCGGCGATCATCGCCAACCTGGCGCGGCGGCTTGAAATCAGGGAACTGCTCGATGGCTGAGCGCCTGCCCGCCGCCCCCTGGACCGCGCGCGAGGATCTCGCCGCGCTGGTCGCAGCCCTGGGTGCAGACAATGTCCGCTGGGTTGGCGGGGCGGTGCGCGACACGCTGCTGGGCCACCCGGTCAAGGACATCGACGCGGCCACGCCGCTGCGCCCGCAAGAGGTGATCGAACGGCTGGCGGCGGCGGGCATCCGCACTGTGCCGACCGGGATCGAACACGGCACGATCACCGCGCTGCTGGCGGGCGGCCCGGTGGAAGTCACCACCCTGCGGCATGACGTTTCGACCGATGGCCGCCGCGCCACGGTCAGCTTCGCCAGCGACTGGCGCGACGATGCCGCGCGGCGCGATTTCACCATCAATGCGCTCTATGCCGACCCGGCAACCCTGGAGATTTCCGACTGGTTCGGCGGGCTCGACGATCTTGCCGCGCGGCGGGTGCGCTTCATCGGCGATGCCCACCAGCGCATCCGCGAGGACCATTTGCGGATCCTGCGCTATTTCCGTTTCCAGGCCCGGTTCGGTGCGCAGATCGATGCGGCCTCCGAGCAGGCCTGCCGCGACCTGGCGCACACCCTGAAGGGGTTGAGCCGTGAACGGGTGGCGATGGAGCTGCTGGCGCTGCTCGCCCTGCCCGATCCGTCGCCTACGGTGGAGCGGATGGCCGGGCTGGGCGTGATCGACGTGGTGCTGCCGGAGGCAGGCCGCTGCGGTTTGGAGGCCTTGCGCGCGCTGGTGGCAGCGGAGCAGGCAGCGGGTGTCGAAGCCAGCCCGCTACGCCGCCTCGCCGCTTTGCTGCCACCCTCGCCTGCGGTCGCGGAAACTGTCGCCGCGCGCCTGCGCCTGTCCCGGTCCCAGCGCGCCCGGCTGATCGCTGCTGCGGGCCGGCTGGACAGTGACCGCGAGAACCCCCGCGCCCTCGCCTATGCCGAGGGGATCGACAGCGCGGTCGACCGGCTGCTGCTGGCGAGCGCCGATCCGACAGCGGTGCTCGGCTGGCAGGTGCCCGACCTGCCGCTCAAGGGTGGTGAGATCGTGGCAAACGGCGTAGGCGCCGGACCGGAAGTAGCGCGAACCCTGCGCGAGGTGGAGCGGCGCTGGATCGGCGAAGGCTTCCCGGCGCGCGAACGGGTGCTGGAACTGCTCTCGGAGGTTCTGTCCGACCGGTGAAACCACGGCTTGTCCCGCCTCAAGCCCGATCCACCCCCTTTTGCCTTGCCTTGTTTCCCTGGGGCCGCACATTGATGGCAAGCGCCCATCCATCCGGACGGCGCGACGTGGCACCGCAGCGTGCCGCTTGGGGGTGACTGCTTTCGCGGTCGCTGGGGAAATCGCCAAGGGACCACTCGTCCCGTTTCTCTCGCCCCCTGTTCAACATTAGTCGCGTCCCGTGGCCGCCTGGCCGCCGGTCTGCACCGCGTGGCGCGAACGGAGACATACCGATGAACATTGCCAAGCTTGCCCTTATTCCTGCGGCCCTGCTCGCCTTTGCGCCTGCTGCCCTGGCTGCCCCGCCCGCTGTCGGCGCGACCGTCTATGGTCCGCAGGGTGGCGAAGTCGGGAAAGTCGAACAGGTGGACGGCCAGACCGTGATCCTCGACACCGGCAAGCACAAGGTGCCGCTGGGCGTCGATGCCTTCGGCCAGGGCGAGACTGGCCCGACCATCACCGTGACCCGCGCGCAGCTCGACACCATGATGGACCAGCAGCTGGCCGAAGCCGCTGCCGCGCGGGATGCTGCGCTGGTGCCGGGCACGGCAGTCGTCTCGGCTGACAGCCAGCCGATCGGCACGATTGAATCGGTAGAGAACGACAACGTCGTGCTGGCTATGAATGATCAGAAGGTGGCGCTGATGCGTGAGCACTTCGCCGTGACTGAAACCGGGCTGATGGCCCTTTTCACCACCGCGCAGCTGCAGGAAGCGATTGCCAAGGCGGCATCGGGCGCCTGATTGCCATACCACTGAATACCGCAAGGGCCGGGCAGCACTTCAAGGTGTCGCCCGGCCTTTTCTATGTGCCACTCAGAACCTGTTGTCGCGGGGGAAGCCCTGCGGCGGCATCCGCCCTGCGGCACCGCGCGCCACCTTCCACTGCCAGATCTCGGTCTCGGTCCGGGTCCGGTCACCCTTGCCGCCCATCTGCCAGCTCAAGCCATCCTCCAGTCTGAAGGTGATCGCATCGGCCAGCCCGCCGTCGCGGTAGCGCTGGAGCGCAACCCCCTGCCCGCGGGCCATCATCGGCAACTCCTCGAGGTTGAACACCACCAGCTTGCGGTTGTCGCCCACCACCGCGACGTGATCGTGCGCCTCGGCAATCTCGCGCACGACGCGCAGGCGGACCTTGTCCTTGAGATTGACCACCTGGCGGCCCTTGCGCGTCTCGGCGAGGATCTCGTCGGTCAGCGCGGCAAACCCCTTGCCACTGGTCGCGGCGAGCAGGAGCTGGGTCTTGGGCCGGTGGACCACCACGGCAATGATCTGCGCCTCGGCATCGATGTCGAGCATGGTGCGGATCGGCTCGCCGAAGCCGCGCGCGCCGGGCAGCTTGTCACAGCCCAGCGTAAAGAACCGCCCGTTATCCGCCGCGATCAACAGCTTGTCGGTGGTCTGCGCATGGAGCGCAAAGGCGGGCCCGTCACCTTCCTTGTACTTGTATTCGCGGTCCAGCGGTTCATGCCCGCTCGCCCCCCTGATCCAGCCCTTCTGCGACAGGATCACCGTGACCGGCGCTTTCTCGATCATGGCGTCCATGCTGAATTCGACCGTGGGGGCGGCTTCGGCAATGGTAGTACGGCGGCGGCCGAGCGGGGTATCTTCGCCATATTCCTTGCGCAAACTGGCAAGATCACGCTTCAGCCGGGTGCGCTGGCGGGCCGGGCTATCGAGCAGCTTGTGCAGTTCATCCTGCTCGGCCAGGAGCTTGTCCTTCTCCTGCCGCAGCTCCATTTCTTCCAGCTTGCGCAAACTGCGCAGCCGCATGTTGAGGATCGCTTCGGCCTGGCGGTCGGTGATGCCGAATTCGGCCATCATCACCGGCTTGGGCTCGTCCTCGGTCCGGATGATCTCGATCACCCGGTCGAGGTTGAGGAAGGCGATGATGTAGCCTTCGACCAGCTCCAGCCGGGCAGCGATCTTGTCCAGCCGGTGGCGGGCGCGGCGCTGGAGGATGTCGATCTGGCTGGCGACCCAGTGGCCCAGCAGTTCCTTCAGCCCCATCACCATCGGCGTGCGGGTGGCATCCAGCACGTTGAGGTTGAGCCCGAAACGGGTCTCGAGGTCGGTCAGCTTGTAGAGCGATTCCTTGAGCAGCTCGGGATCGACATTGCGGCTCTTGGGCACCAGCACGATGCGGATCGCCTCGTCGCTCTCGTCGCGCACGTCCTCCAGGATCGGCAGCTTGCGGTCGCCGATGGCCTGCGCGATCTGCTCGATCAGCTTGCCCTTGGGCACCTGGTAGGGGATTTCGCTGATGACCAGCTGCCACTGCCCGCCGCCCAGCCGCTCGATGCCGGCCTGGCGATCCGCCTCTTCCTTCGCTTCGGCGGCATGGAACCGGCCGCGAATGCGGAACGATCCGCGCCCGGTGGCATAGGCGGCGGAAATGGCGGCGGCACTGTCGACGATCAGGCCGCCAGTCGGCAGGTCCGGGCCGTGGAACAGCTCCATCAGCCGCTCATGCTCGACGTGCGGATTGTCGATCAGTTCGAGCGCCGCATCGATGATTTCCGCCACGTTGTGGCTCGGGATGTTGGTCGCCATGCCGACCGCGATCCCGCTTGATCCATTGGCGAGCAGGTTGGGGAACAGCCCCGGAAACAGCGCCGGCTCCTCTTCCTCGCCGTTGTAGGTCGGCACGAAATCGACCGTGCCTTCGTCCAGCCCGTCCATCAGGCGCATTGCCGTCTTGGTCAGGCGCGCTTCGGTATAGCGATAGGCAGCGGCATTATCGCCGTCGATATTGCCGAAGTTCCCCTGCCCTTCGACCAGCGGGTAGCGCAGCGCAAAGTCCTGCGCGAGGCGGACCATCGCATCATAGGCGGCGACATCGCCGTGCGGGTGGTATTTGCCGATTACCTCGCCGACCACGCGGGCCGACTTCTTGAAGGCGCTGGCCGGATCGAGCTTGAGCTGGCGCATGGTCCACAGCAGGCGGCGATGGACCGGCTTCAGGCCGTCACGCAGGTCGGGCAGCGAGCGCGCGGTAATGGTCGACAGCGCATAGACCAGGTAGCGTTCAGACAGGGCGCTGTCGAACGGCGCATCGACGATGGCGTCGAAAGGGTCCTTTTCGGTTCCGGTGTCGTCAATGGTGGTCATGCGGCTCGCCCTATCACCGCAACCGTCTGCCTAGAAGGTGGAACAGGCGGCTTTTCCCACGCGTTGCGAGCAGGAAAACACCACAGTCACATTCATAAGGAGACCTCCTATGTCGCGCGTCCTGATCATGGCCACCAACGGGTTCGAGCAGTCGGAGCTGACCGGCCCGCGTGAGCGGCTCGAACAGGCCGGAATAGAAACCCGGGTGGCCAGCCCCGAAAGGGGCGAAATTCGCGGCTGGCAGGACAAGGATTGGGGCGAGGCCGTGACGGTCGACCTGTCGCTGGATAAAATCGATGTTGGCGACTATGACGCCCTGCTGCTGCCAGGCGGCCAGATGAATCCCGACATCCTGCGTATGGACGACCGGGCCATCGGGGTGGTCAATGACTTCGCCGAGGCTGATAAAATCATCGCCGCAATCTGCCATGCCCCTTGGCTGCTGGCCGAAGCCGGTTTGCTGGAAGGGAGGATCGTGACGAGCTGGCCCTCCATCCGCACCGATCTCATCAACGCCGGGGCCGACGTGGTGGACCGCGATGTGGTGGAAGACGGCAACCTGATCACCAGCCGTAAGCCCGACGACGTTCCAGCCTTCTCCGAGGCTCTGATCGCGCGGCTCAGGCTGGAGCAGAGCGAAGCCGCCTGACTATCCGGTCAGGCGCCGTGCCGCTCCTTCAAAGTGGCAACGTCCTGCCGCAGCAAACGCAGTTCGCGCAGGATTTCTTCACGCTCGCCGGTGGCTTCCTCGTCGCTTGCCTCGTGCATCGCCGTGACGATGATGGCGATGAACAGGTTGAGCACCACGAAGCTGGTGACCAGGATGAAGGGCACGAAGAACACCCAGGCATAAGGATGGACCTCCATCACCGGGCGGACGATCCCCATCGACCAGCTTTCCAGCGTCATGATCTGGAACAGCGAATAGAATGAGCGCGGAACCGAGCCGAACCATTCGGGGAAGCTCGGCCCGTAGAGCTTGGTGGCCATGACCGCGCCGACATAGAATATCAGCAGCAGCAGGACGATCACCGTTCCCATCGACGGGATGGCGCTGAGCAGCCCCGCCACCACCTGCCGCATCTTCGGCACCACGGAAATCAGGCGCAGGGCACGCAGGATACGCAGCGCCCGCAGGACCGATGCGCCTGCACCTGCCGGAACCAGCGCGGCGGCCACAATGACAAAGTCGAACAGGTTCCAGCCATTGGCAAAGAACCGCAGCCGGTAGGCATAGAGCTTGAGCCCGATTTCGGCGATGAACACGCCGATCGCCAGCCGGTCCGCGGCGCGCAGCAGCCCGCCATATTCGGCCATGATCGACGGCACCGTCTCCAGCCCGATCACGATCGCGTTGATCACGATAACCGCGATGATCGCCAGTTCGAACCTGCGCGATTCAAGCACTTGCTGCACCCACTGGCGCATTGCCCCATTCCTCCCAGAAGACCGATCCGGCCGCCCATCAAGTGAGGCTGGCGGTGCCCGTTTGCAAGGCAGGGTGCCAGGAATCCTGTCCGTTCCAGGCAGGGGGTAGCCGCTCGCGACGGGCAGCTAGAACCGGCTCATGTCGTTGCTTTCCGGCGGGATGCGCACGGCGAGGCCGTCCATCCCGTCCGCCAGCACGATCTGGCAGGAAAGGCGGCTGGTGCGGGCAATCCCGGCAGCCAGGTCGAGCATGTCCTCTTCCTCCTCGCTTGCAGGCGGCAGGCGGTCGAACCAGTCGGGATCGACGATCACGTGGCAGGTGGAGCAGGCCATCTGCCCTTCGCAGGTGCCCTCCAGCGGCATCCCGGCGGCCTGGGCGACCTCCAGCAGGGGAATACCCGCCGCGCCCTCGGCTTCGACCGTTTCGCCCTTGGCGGTGGTGAACACGATCCGCACGTTCATACTCCCTGTTCGCGCGCCGCCGCGTTGATCTGCGCGCCGGCCTGTTCGATCTGATCGATGGTGGTATAGCGCCCGAAGCCGAGCCGGATCGAGCTTTTTGCCTGCCGGTCCGTCAGCCCGATGGCCTTGAGGACATGGCTCGGCCGCCCGGACCCGCTGGCGCAGGCACTCCCGGCGCTGAACATCACGTTGCGGCAGTCAGACATCAGCCGGGCGACATCCAGCCCGTCTCTGCGGATATTGAGGTTGCCGTGCCAGCGGTGCTCGGCGCTGCCATTGAGCGTCCAGCCCGCGAACAGCTCGCGCGCGCGGGCCCAGAGTGCCTCGACATGGGCGGTGTCCTCTGCCCTTCGCTCAAACGCGATCTGTGCCGCCGCGCCGAACCCCGCGCACAGTGCGGGGCTGAGCGTGCCGGAACGCAGGCCCTGTTCCTGCCCGCCGCCATGGGTAATGGGCGACAGCTCAATCCCGTCCCGCACCCACAGCGCGCCGATCCCCTTGGGCCCGTGGAGCTTGTGCGCACTGACCGCGATCAGGTCCGCGCTCGCAGGCGGCAGCAACTTGCCCGCGCCCTGCACCGCATCGCACAGCAGCCAGGCCCCGTGGGCGCGGGTACGCCTAGCGATTGCCTCGACTGGCTGGATCGTCCCGATCTCGTTGTTGACCTGCATGACCGCAACCAATCGGGTGTCAGCGGCGATCGGCACGTCATGGTCGATCAGTCCATCTGGGCCGACCGGAAGATCGTGCCCATCGCCAAACCAGCGTATGCTGTCGCGCACGGCGGCATGCTCGATGGTCGAGCAGGCGACCGGGCCATAGCGGCCGCCACCAATGGCGAGGTTGATCGCCTCAGTCGCACCTGAGGTGAAGATCACCCGCCCGCCCGGCGGGAACAGGCCTGCGACCTGCTCGCGCGCCACCTCGACCGCTGCCGCCGCCATCCGCCCCATGCGGTGAGGCGAGTGCGGATTGCCGAAGTGATCGCTGTCCGGCCCGCCCAGCCAGCGCACCATCGCCTCGCGCGCTTCAGGCGCAAGCGGGGTGGTGGCCTGGTAATCGAGGTAGATCATGTCAACCTGTCCCACGCCTCCACAAACTGCTCCAAATCCTGAGGCGTGGTGGACCACCCCAGGCTCACCCGGATCGTGCGCGATGCCACATCATCGGGCACCCCGAAAGCATCGAGCACCCGGCTTTTCTTCAGCGTGCCGGAGGAACAGGCACTGCCCGCCGATACGGCAAAACCCATCGCATCGAGCCGGATCAGCAGCGCCTGCGCGCTCATGGAAGGATGCACTACCGCGAAAATATGGTCCGTCTGGTTGCCGAACCGGAGGAGGTGTCCGGCGATCTGCCCGGCAAACCCGGCGCGCTGCTCGGCGGTGGTTGCCCACGGCCCCGCCTCGAGCGCAGCCGCCATGCCCAGCGCGGCGGGCATGTTCTCGGTTCCCTGGCGATAGCCCCGCTCGTGCCCGCCCGTCGGCTCGAGCAAGGCGAAATCGCGCACCAGCAGGGCGCCAATACCCACCGGACCGCCAAACTTGTGGGCCGAGACGACCAGCAGGTCGGCCTCGGGCAGCGCAAGCTTGCCGGCAGATTGCGCGCAGTCGGACAGAACCAGCGCACCGGCCGGCCTGACGGCCTCGGCCATGTCGCCAACCGGGTTGATTACGCCCGTCTCGGAGTTGACGTGCTGCACAGCCAGGATCGAACCGGCGTCGAACGTCATGTCGTCAGAGAAAACCTCCGCGTCCGGCGCTGCCCGGAACACCGCATCATGCTCCACTGCGCTGACAATGCGGCGCTTTGCCTTGGCGCGGTTGAGCGCGATCCACAGCGCCTCGCTCGCGCCGCTGGTGAAGATCACCTCGCCTTTCCAACCCAGCGCCGCCTTCACCCTCTCACGCGCATCCTCCAGCGCGGCCTTGGCCCGGCGCCCCTCGGCGTGCGGGCTGCTCGGGTTGGCCCAGATACGGAACCCCTCCTCCATCGCCGCCCGCGCTTCAGGGCGCAGCGGGCTGGTGGCGGCATGGTCGAGGTAGATGCGGCGGGTGATGGTAGGGCCCCGGGGTTGTCGTGCGGTCAGCGTGATTGCGATTTTGCGAACGGGCACTATATAGCGCCGACTTCCGGCGCGTCACCCGCGTCGTTCCAGCGCTGACAGGTAACCCGCCCATGCCCTCCGTTATCTTTCCCGGCCCCGAAGGCCGCCTAGAAGGCCGTTACAACCCGCCCAGCCGCGCGCGTGCGCCGGTGGCGATGATCCTGCACCCGCACCCGCAGGGCGGCGGCACCATGAATGACCGGATCACGCAGCGGCTGTACAAGACCTTTTCCGACCGCGGCTTTGCCACCCTGCGGTTCAATTTCCGCGGTGTCGGGCGCAGCCAGGGCAGCTTCGACAACGGCGTGGGCGAACTGAGCGACGCTGCCAGCGCGCTCGACTGGGTCCAGTCGATCCATCCCGAGGCGCAGACCACCTGGGTTGCGGGCGTCAGCTTCGGCGCGCTGATCGGGATGCAACTGCTGATGCGCCGCCCGGAAATCCGCGGCTTCATCTCGGTTGCGGCGCCCGCCAACATGTACGACTTCAGCTTCCTTGCCCCTTGCCCCGCCAGCGGCATCTTCATCCAGGGCGCGGCTGACACGGTGGTGCAGCCCAACGCGGTGCAGAAGCTGGTCGACAAACTGCGCACGCAAAAGCACATCACCATCCATCACGAGGAAATCCCCCGCGCCAACCACTTCTTCGAGAACGAAATCGAAGAGCTGATGGGTTCGGTGGACAACTACCTCAACTTCCGGCTCGATCCGTCCTGCCCGATCAAGTGATGTGATTGCCCGCCCCGGGCAGCACACCCCCTTCACGCCGTCGCCTCCAGCCTGCCAGTGCGGGCCAGACCTGCGCGTCAGTAGCAAATCGGGACGCGATAGTTCTTGCGGATGATATGTAATGACATAACCTTGCTTGGGGGTAAGCAAGGAGAGGAAGCATGGCCTATACTGACAGCAAGAGACCCGCAGACCGCGCCGCATCGGTCGCCGGGGTGATCGCAGTCCACGCGGCGCTTGGATATGCACTGGTGATCGGGTTGCAGTTTACCGGGGTCATCCCCCCGCCTGAGCCGCGCCTGAAGGGCGAAACGGTGGTCGATCCGATTCCGCTCCCGCCGCCGCCCAAGCCGACACCCGATACCAAGACACCGACCGACAGCAAGGTCTACACACCCGACACGGTCATCACGATCAACACCAACGACAGCGCAATCGACGCAACCACCGTGCTGCCCCCGCCGGGCGACATCGTGGTCAAGCCGATACCCGGACCAACAATCATCCCCTCGCCCGGTCCGTCGATCACGCCGGCGGCCGAAGCGGTGGCGGCGAAGGCGCGCAACAACCCGCACGGCTGGATCACCGAGGCGGATTACAAGACCAGCTGGATCAACCGCGGCTATGCCGGGACTGCCGGGTTCAGGCTTGCCATCGGCGCCAGTGGCCGGGTGGAAGGCTGCCAGATCACCCGTTCGACCGGCCACACTGCGCTCGACGAGGCCACCTGTTCGCTGGTGACCAGGCGCGCCCGGTTCGAACCGGCGCGCAACGGAACGGGAGACAAGGTGCCGGGCAGCTATGCCAGCTCAGTGCTGTGGCAGATCCCGGATTAGTCCGGAATCTGGCTGATCGGGGCGGTGCCATCGGGTTGCGGCACCGTCCAGATGGCCACGTTGACCAACGCAATCACCGCCAGGATCGCCATCAGCACAGCCTGCTGCCGCGCGCCGCCCTTGCGCCACAGCCAAACCGCGCCCGCCAGCAAGGCGAAGGCGGCAAGAACGAGGATCGAAAGCACGATTTCCATGCCCCACCGGCTAGCCCGGAACAGGGCGCCAAGGGAAGAGGTTTCCCGCCACCCTTGCCTGCACCATACGGTTTGACAGCGCGGACCAGCCACTTAAGACATGGCGGATGAACGCTTTCACACCCCCCGTCCTCACTCGCCGCCAGACGCTGGCGGCGCTTGGTGCCACCACCGCCCTCACCCTGACCGGCTGCAAGACATATGCCGGCAGCGCGGCGTCATCAGCCCTTTCCGCACCGGACCAGTGGCTCGAACAGGTCGGCTACAACCTCCTCAAGCACGAGCCCGAACGCGCCACTGGACTGGGCGTCGATACTGGCCAGTATGCCGGACTGCGCGCGAAGCTGGAGGACCAGAGCGGCGCCGGGCAGCAGGCCTATGCCAGCACCTTGCGGCAGGATCTCGCCTCCACCCGCGCCTTCCCGCGCGAAGGCATGACCGCTGACCAGCTGACCAGCTTCGAAGTGGTCGAAAGCGCCTACGAAGTGGCGCTCGAAGGGTTCGCCCTGCCTTACGGCGATGTTGCGGTCGGCAGCTGGCGCAACGCGCCCTATGTCGTGATCCAGAACGTCGGCAGCTATCTCGACTATCCACGCTTCCTCGAATCGAGCCAGCCGCTGGCCGACGGGGCCGATGCCGAAGCCTGGCTGGAGCGCATCCGCGCCATCCCCCAGGCGCTGGAGGGCGAGCGGGAGCGGATGCAGGCGACCCGCGCGCTCGGCGTGGTGCCGCCCGACTTCCTGCTCGACCGGGCCATCAAGCAGATGGAAACGACGCTGGCCTCGGCCGGCAAGGGCGAACTTTATGCCGCCCCCTATCGCGCCGCCCTGGCCAAGGCGGGCCAGCCGGAACGCATGGCCGATATGGCACAGATGTACGAGACCGCCACGATCGCCGTCGCGCTCGAACGGCAGCTCGAAGAGCTGAAGGCCCAGCGCGCGGTCGCGACCAGCGCCCCCGGCATGCGTGAACGGCGGCATGGCGAGGAATGGTACGCCTGGGCCCTGCGCGCCAGCACCACCACCCGCCTGTCAGCTGACGATGTCCACCGGCAGGGGCTGGAGGAGCTGAAATCGCTCCAGGCCGAGATGGACCCGATCCTGCGCCGGATCGGCTACACCAGCGGCACGGTGGGCGAGCGGATGCAGGCGCTGGGGCAGGACCCGCGCTACAAGTTTGCCGAGGGCGACCCGGGCCGGGCCGAGATCATGGCCTTCATCAACGAGCGGATCGACTGGGTGCGCGCGCAGATGCCGCGGGCCTTCAACACCCTGGTCGATCCGAAGCTGGAAGTGCGCCGCCTGCCGCTGGCCGAGGAACCGGGCGCACCGGGTGCCTATGGCGGGGCGGGCAGCAAGGACGGAACCATTCCCGGCCGGATGTGGATCAACCTCCACACCACCGAACTGCACCGCAAGTATGACCTGGCGGACCTGACCTTCCACGAGACGATCCCCGGCCACGTGTGGGAAGGAGAATACTCCAACCGGCTACCGCTGATCCGCTCGATCCTCGCCTTCAACGCCTTCAGCGAAGGCTGGGCGCTCTACGCGCAGACGCTGGCGGACGAGCTTGGCGCTTACGAGGGCAGCGAAGTCGGGCGACTGGGCTATTTGCAGAGCCTCGCCTTCCGCGCCTGCCGGATGGTGGTCGACACGGGCCTCCACGCCAAGGGCTGGAGCCGCCAGCGCGCAGTCAATTTCTTCGTCGAGGAAAACGGCAACAAGCCGCAGGAAGTGGCGAGCGAGGTGGACCGCTATTGCAGCTGGCCGGGGCAGGCGACCGGTTACAAGCTGGGCCACAGCGAGATCCTGCGCCTGCGCGGACAGGCGCGGTCAACGCTCGGCCCGGCCTATGACTTCAAGGCGTTCAACGACGCGGTCATTCTCGGCGGCAACGCGCCGATGACGGTGCTGGCAAAGAACGTGGAGCGATATATTGCGGGCGCGCGGGGATGATCGGCAGCGAGCCTTCCGCCTGACGATCAGGCGGAAGGCAGCGCCACTTATTTCTTTCCGAACAGGCCCTTGGCCATGTCCATCACATCGTTGATCGGGTTGCCGTCGCCATCGCGGTCGAGCATTCCGAGAATGCCGGCAGCCTGAGGGTTGTCCTTCAGCATCGAGCTGAAGTGGGTCAGTGAACCTTCGCCGCCGATCTGTTCGACAATCTGGCTCAATATGCCCGTGTCCAGCCCGGTCTTGGCCGCCGCCAATTCCACTGTATCGCCCTGCATCTGGTGCGACTGGCCGAGCGCGGCAATCGCCTTTTCCGCCATGGCCGGATCGATGCCGATCTTGTGCGCGAGGTTGCGGACATCATCGGGCGAACCGTTGATGTTCTTCAATATCGAATCGAACAGACTCATGGAATGCGACCTCCTGTCAGCGGGTTGGGCACGCAGTGTAGCGCGTCCGCTCACTCCCACCAATAGGGCTGACGTGTGGCCGTGCCGGTTTCGACCTCGTTCAGCGTTCTGGCGTCGTACAGCCGCCCGCCGATCATCACCCGCTCGATGTCGTCGCTGTTGGCAATATCGGCCGACGGATCGGCCGAGAGCACCACCAGATCCGCCAGCTTGCCCGGCTCGATACTGCCTACGTCACGATCCATGCCGAGCGAGCGGGCGGACTCGATCGTGCCGGCGCGCAGTGCCTCGACCGGGGTCATCCCCCCCCGCACGAAGCTCCACAGTTCCCAGTGGGCCGCGATCCCGGCCTGCTGGCCATGCGCCCCGATCGAGACCTTGACCCCGCGATCAGCCAGCTTCTTCGCCTCGCGCGCGGCGTTGTCATCAACGAAGGCCCAGTCCGGCGCCTTGGTCCGTCGCCCGGTTTCCGCCAGCAGCTGGCGCGGCGGGGTGTGGACCAGCAGCGGATGGGCGAACACGTCCTGTGCCTGCCGCCAGTAGGGATCGCCGGCGAGGCCGCCATAGGTCACCACCAGGGTGGGGGTGTAGTTGGTTTTCGACTGGCCGAAGAACTGGAGCACGTCCTCGTACATCACGTCGACCGGCACGTTGTGCTCGATCGTCGAATTGCCGTCGGCGACGAGGTTCATGTCCATCCCGAACAGCGAGCCGCCTTCGGCCACCACCAGCATGTTTTCCGCTCGCGCAGCCGCCACCACCTGCTGGCGCTGCTCGCGCCGCGGCTGGTTGTAGTTCTTGACCGAAATGCCGCCCTGCGCCTTGATCCGGCGAACGTGGGCCAGAGCATCCTCGTAACTGTCGATCCGGGCATAGACCCCGGGCGACTTGGCCCCGTAGATGATTTCCCCGGTCGAGAAGATGCGCGGGGCAAGCAGGGTCCCGGCCCGCTGCCGCTCAGCGGCGGCAAAGATCGCGCTGGCCTGCGAGGATGGATCGTGGATCGTCGTCACGCCCATGGCGAGGTTCTGCATCGCCGCCCAGTTCTGCTGCGGCACCAGATCACCCACGCCCTGCGGCCCATGGGCATGGGCATCGACCAGACCGGGCATGATCGTCTTGCCGCTCATGTCGATGACCTTGGTTCCGGGGTCCAGTTTCAGTCGGACAGTCGTTGCATCGTGGACACCGGCAATCCGGTCGCCCTCGATCACGATCAGGCCGTTCTCGATCACCCCTGCCCCGTCGCCGGCCATGGTGAGGACCCGCGCGCCGGTGAGCACCACGGTTTCGCCCGGCCTCGCAGCCCGCTGCCTGACAGAGAGCGAGATACCCGATTCGGGCGGGGTGAAACCGGACGTTTCGTCCTCACCCCTGGGCGCAGCGCGGAACAGCTGGCTGACCGATGCTGTGCGCAGCTCTGGCCCGATCGACCAGTGCAGGGTGCGCCCGCCATCGGCCCAGCCAATGTAGTCCGCCCCGCCCTTGCTGGCGCGGACCACCGGCATGGCGCTGGACGTTTCATCAACCCCGACCGCCTGCCCGCCCGGCAGCAGCGGCATGGCAAACACTTCATAGTTCTGGCGGAAAGCCAGGTGCCGCCCGTCAGGCGCGACGCGGAAGTCGTTGGCCAGTTCGCCCTCGGCATGGACCCGGCGCGCTTCGCCGTTCATGTCGCTGGAGAGCAGCTGCAGCTTGCCATCCGACCGTCCGAGCATGAACAGCCGGTCATTGTCGGCCGCGAACTGCGGATCGGAGTTGCCGCGCGCAACCAGCATCGGGGTGCCGCCGTTCACCGCAACGCGGTAGATACCGGTGTTCTCGGACTGCTCGGGCGACGTCAGATATCCGCCGGAGCGCTTCTCAAAGGCCAGTGTGCGCCCGTCCGGCGAGAACTGCGGCACCGCGTAATGGCCCGGCTGCGGCGTCACCACGCGCGGATTGCGACCCTGCGCATCTGCCACCACGATCTGCCCGAGACCGGCGTCGGTCCAACGGACCCAGGCCAGGCTGCGCCCGTCGCGCGACCAGGCGGGCCAAAGTTCCAGCGCCTCACCTTCACCGGTCAGCCGGCGCGGCGCGCCCCCGGCGGCATCCTTGACCCACAACTTGCCGAGCGTTTCGAACACCACCCGGCGGCCATCGGGCGAAAGGGCGGCGAACTTGGGCACCCTGGTTTCAATCACATCGGGCGCGACCGCAATCACCGGGTGCGGCCCGTCAATCACCCCGCGGGTGTCGTCGATCCGGAACGGGATCACCGCCGCGCCGCTGCCGTCCGCGTTGACCCGGCGCAGCTTGCCCCCGGCCCAGAACACGATCGTCCGGCTGTCGGGCGTCCAGTCCATGTTGGGATAGACCCCGGTGACGGCCCAGGTTTCCTGCATGTCGAGGTCGAGCGCGCCGTAGATCATCCGCTCTGCCCCGCTGGCGAGGTCCTTGACCCACAGCTGCGACTGGTCCTTGTCGCGCCGCACGAAGCTGAGCAGCTTCCCATCGGGCGAGGGATTGGGCCGCACCGCGCCGCCGAAGCCGGACACGGCGGTGGTCACCTCGCCGGTCTTCAGGTCATAGCGTTCGATCTCGAACACGCTTTGCTGGCTGTCCTGCGCATATTCGAAGATCGGCCCGGAACTGACGTTGCGGGTGTAATAGACCGCGCTGCCATCGGGGGCGAAGGTGGGCTCGCCCAGTTCTTTCTGCAGCGCCCCGCTCGCCCGCTTGACCAGCTGGACGCCTGCCCCGCCGGAGACGTGGTAGAGCCAGACCTCGCCCGTGCCAAGCGAACGCTGGGTGGTGAAGTGCTTCTTGGCGGCCAGTGTCTGGCCGTCGGGGTTCCAGCTCGGCTGGTTGATCAGGCGGAAGCTTTCCTTCGTCACCTGCCGCTTGTCGCTGCCGTCGGCATTCATGACCCAGATGTTGTCGCCACCGCCCCGGTCAGAGGTGAAGGCGATGCGGCGGCCATCGGGGGAGAAACGCGGGTGCACTTCCCACGCCAGGCCATCGGCCACGCGGGTCGGCGTGCCGCCAGTGACCGGCATGGTGTAGATATCCCCCAGCAGGCTGAAGGCCAGCGTGTTGCCATCGGGCGAAAGATCAACATCCATCCAGGTGCCTTCATCGGTGCGGATCGGCACCTGGCGCACCACCCCGTCGCCGGGCGCAGAGACATCCCACTTGGCATCTTCCGCCTTTGCCGGAGCGGCAGGAACCGCTGCAACCGAGGCCGCTTCTCCAGACCCTTCCGCCGGCTGGGCGACCGGATCCGGGGCCGAGGCTTTGACTTCCTTTTCCTCGACCGGATTGGGCGAAGGCGGTGCATCCTGGGCCAGCGCGGCAGGCGCGGCAATCAGGATGGCAAGGACGGATGCGACCGAGGCGGCGCTGCGGATCATGGATGTCTCCCCTTTTGTTATGATCGGGTTCTAGGCGGCGCCCGTCGCTGCGTCCAATACGCTGGTCGATAATCTGGTTCCCGCTCCCCACGAAAAAGGCCCCGCCCGGTCTTGCGCCGGGTGGGGCCTCTCCTCTCCAACTCGTGGCTGGCGCCAGTGACTGCGGGGTCAGGCGGGCTCAGGCAGCCTGGGGCGCAGCCTGACGCACACCTTCGTCGACATGGCCTTCGAACTGCGTGAAGTTGTCGATGAACAGCTGCACCAGCTTCTGCGCCATGCGGTCGTATTCATCCTTGTCAGCCCAGGTCGCGCGCGGGTCGAGCAGGGTCTGGTCGATTCCGGCCTCGGCCAGCGCGGGCACGTGGACCGGCACTTCGAACCCGAAGTTGGGATCCTTGCGGAACTCGACATCGTCGATCTTGCCGTCGAGCACGGCATTGAGCAGACCGCGGGTCGCCTTGATCGGCATCCGCTGCCCCACGCCGTACTTGCCGCCGGTCCAGCCGGTATTGAACAGCCAGCACTGCACACTGCCCTTGGCGATCCGTTCCTTGAGCAGGTTGCCGTAAACGCTCGGATGACGCGGCATGAACGCGGCACCAAAGCAGGTGCTGAACGTCGCTTCCGGCTCCGTCACACCGATTTCGGTACCGGCCACCTTGGCGGTGTAACCGCTGAGGAAGTAATACATCGCCTGATCGGGGGTAAGCCGCGCGATCGGGGGCAGCACGCCGAAGGCATCGGCGGTCAGCATGATCACATTGGCCGGCGCCGGGCCGAGGTTCTTCTCCGACGTGTTGGGAATGTACTCGATCGGATAGGCGCCGCGGGTGTTCTCGGTCTTGCTGCCATCGGTGAAATCGAGTTCACGCGTGGCCGGATCGATCGTCACGTTTTCCAGGATCGTGCCGAACATCCGGGTGGTGGCGTAAATCTCCGGCTCGCCTTCGGCCGAGAGATTGATCATCTTGGCGTAGCAACCGCCTTCGAAGTTGAACACGGCCTGGTCCGACCAGCCATGTTCGTCATCGCCGATCAGGGTGCGGCTGGCGTCAGCCGAAAGGGTGGTCTTGCCGGTGCCCGACAGGCCGAAGAAGATCGCGCTCTTGCCGTCCGCGCCGATGTTGGCCGAACAATGCATCGGCATCACGCCCTGCGCGGGCAGCAGGTAGTTGAGCAGGCCGAACACGCCCTTCTTCATCTCGCCCGAATATTCGGTATTCCCGATCAGAATCAGCTTCTCGGTGAAATTGACGACAATCACCGTGTCGCTGCGGCAGCCGTGACGTTCCGGGTCGGCCTTGAAGCTGGGCAGGTTGATGATGGTGTATTCGGGTGTGAAGACCGCCAGTTCTTCCGCCGTGGGGCGCACCAGCAGGGTGCGGATGAACAGGTTGTGCCAGGCCATTTCATTGATGACGCGCACGTTGACCCGGTATTCCGGCTGGCTGCCGCCAAACAAGTCGGCCACGTAGAGTTCGCCCTGATCCTTCACCGCCGCGAGGAAATCGGCCTTGAGAGCATTCCAGTGCTCCTGCCCCATCGGCTGGTTGATCGGGCCCCAGTTGATGGTTTCCTCCGTCGTCGCATCGCGGACGATGTACTTGTCCTTTACGCTGCGGCCGGTAAACTTGCCCGTGTCGACCAGCAGCGCGCCGTGCTTGGTCAGTTGTCCCTCACCCTTTTTCAGCGCGTGCTCGACCAGCTCTGCGGTGCCGAAATTGGGGTGGATAATGGCCCGGGTCTCAAAACCCTGGGCGGCGAGCGAGGTGGACAGGGGGGTGCTCATATCATCTCCTGGGCAGGCAGGGTTTTCAGAAATCCGCCGGGGAGCGGACGAGTCGCCTGCATACGAATGCACTGGATTTCACCGGCGCCCATAATCACAGCCTGCGCCGACGTCAAACCATGCGATTCCCGCTGGCCGGATAGTTGCGATGCGGCGCGTTCGATGCGTTGCCCAAATGCGCCGAAACGACTAGTCACGATGCCATGGCAGAGAGCGAACCCCGGCCCGGCAGGCGCGAGCGCGTGATTGCCCTTGTCGATGACGATCGCAACATCCTCACCACCGTGTCCATCGCGCTGCAGGCCGAAGGCTACACCACGCGCATCTACACCGATGGCGAATCCGCCCTGAAGGCCCTGCTCGACAAGCCGCCGGACCTGGGCGTGTTCGACATCAAGATGCCGCGCATGGACGGGATGGAGCTGCTGCGCCAGCTGCGCCGCCAGTCGGACCTGCCGGTGATCTTCCTGACCAGCAAGGATGACGAGCAGGACGAGGAAGCCGGGCTGGAGCTGGGGGCGGACGACTATATCGCCAAGCCGTTCAGCCTGCGCCTGCTGCTGGCCCGCATCCGGGCAATCCTGCGCCGCAGCGGCGGCAGCGACGGCGAGGACGACAGCTCTGGCGAAGCACAGCTGGAGCCCGGCCCGGTGGTGGAGCGCGGCCGCCTGATGATGGATCCGGCCCGCCACCTGGTTACCTGGGACGGCAAGATCGTCTCGTTGACGGTGACCGAATTCCTGCTGCTGGAAGCGCTCGCCTCCCGCCCCGGAGTGATCAAGAGCCGCAACCAGCTGATGGATGCGGCCTATCCTGACGACGTGTTCGTGGACGATCGCACGGTCGACAGCCACATCAAGCGGATGCGCCGCAAGTTCCGCAGCGTCGATCCGCAGTTCGGGGCGATCGATACGCTTTACGGTGCAGGCTACAGCTTCAACGATGCCTGACACCACTCCGCTGCGTGACAGCTTCGACCAGCAACTCAAGCGGTTCCGCTGGTCGAGCCGCCTGTCGATCACACCGCGCATCCTGGCAGTGAACATCCTGCCGCTCGCGCTGCTCGGTGGCGGGGTGTTCTATCTTGACGGCTATCGCAAACAGTTGCTGGCCGAACGCTACAAGATGGCTCGGATCGAGGTGCAGATCACGGCCGAGGCCCTGGCCGGGGCGAGCCGCCAGCGGCAGGAAGCCCTGATGGTCCAGATCGGCAAGGAACAGCGCATGAGACTGCGCATGTTCGATGCCGAAGGGCGGCTCTGGGCTGACAGTTTTGCATTGGCCGAACCGGCTTTTACCTTCGACGATCCGAGTGACGATCCGCTGTCACAGGACATGTCGCGAATGCTGGACCGGGTGTTTGACCGGATCGTCGGGGCACCGCCTATTCCGGATTATATCGAACCGGCAGTGGCGAACGCCGATGCCTGGCCAGAACTCAAGCGCGCGCGCGAAGCCGGGCTTTCCCAGATCCAGCTGCGCGATGCGCCGGACGGATCGCCTGTCATCAATGCGGCAGCGCCAGTCGGCCTCAACGGAGCGACCCTGCTGACCACCCGCAATGCGCTCGACATCACGCTGGCCGTGCGCGAGGCACGGACCACTCTGGTGATCGCGGTGCTGATGGCGCTGGTGGGATCGATTCTGCTGTCGCTCTACATGGCGCGCACCATCGTCCAGCCGCTGCGAACTCTCGCCAGCGCCGCGATCCGCGTGCGCCAGGGGCGCGATCGCGGAGTCGAAGTGCCCCGCCTGCCTGAACGACGCGACGAAATCGGCGTGCTGGCCCGCGCCGTTTCCGACATGACCAATACCTTGCGCCAGCGGATCGACGCGGTTGACCATTTCGCCGCCGACGTGGCGCATGAAATCAAGAACCCGCTCGCGTCCCTGCGCAGCGCGCTCGAATCGCTGCCCAAGGTGAGCGATCCGGAACTCCGTGCGCAGCTGACGGCCATCGCCGCACATGACGTGCGCCGGATCGACCGCCTGGTCAGCGAAATTTCCGAAGCCAGCCGGATTGATGCCGAGCTGTCACGCGCCACATTCGAGCCGATCGATCTGGCCGAACTGGTCCGTGCCATCGTCGGCGCGCGCGAGAACCGGGCCGAGAACGACGGACGCGCCATCGCGCTCGACCTGCCCCGCACCGGAGCACCGGTTTCCGGCGTGCCGATCCGCCTCGAACGCGTGGTCGAGAACCTGCTCGACAATGCCGTGTCGTTCTCTCCTCCGGAAGGGACCATTACGGTGCGCGTGCAGCGCAGCGGGAAAACGGTTGAACTGAGCGTGTGCGACGAAGGCCCCGGCATCCCCGAGGAGGCCCGCGAGAAGGTATTCCGCCGGTTCCATTCCGAACGTCCCGATGCGGAGGATTTCGGCAACCATTCGGGGCTCGGCCTCGCCATTGCCCGCACCATTGCCGAAGCGCATGACGGTTCGCTGGTGGCGCTGGGGCGGGACAACGGCGAGCCGGGGGCCTGCCTGCTGCTCACCCTGCCGCAGCGCACCATCGACCGGGTATGACCGGGCCTGTCCTGCATCAGGCGACCTGCGTCGCCGTCGGTGCACGCGCGCTGATGCTGGAAGGGCCGCCCGGCAGCGGCAAGACCACGCTCGCCCTCAAGCTGATCGACCGGGGGGCAATCCTGATCGGTGATGACGGGGTGGCCCTGTCGCTGCAGGGCGAGCAAGTCCTCGCCTCCCCTCCAGCCCCGATCAAGGGCCTGATCGAAGTGCGCAACGTCGGACTGGTGGCGATGCCGACCACGGCAGCACCACTTGCCCTGGTGCTGCGGCTGGCGCGCGACGCGCCGCGCTTTGTCGAGCAGTCAGAGCAGGGGCTGGTGCTGGGCCGCAAGGTGCCCCGCCTGTGGTTCGATCCCTCGATCCCCGCCGCGGCCATTCGGGCCGAACTGGCGCTGGAACGGTACGGCCTGTGATAGCGCCTTTCCAAGCACCACGAACCCGCGCAGATACGGCGTGCCATGCCCAGTGATTCGCCCGCCCCTGCCCCGATTCAGCGCCAGCACATCCTGCTCGTCACCGGCTTGTCAGGCGCCGGCAAGACGACTGCCTTGCGCGTGCTGGAGGATCTGGGCTGGGAGGCGATCGACAATTTTCCTATCCGCCTGCTGGTGCGCCTGATCGGGCCGCCCTCAGCGGCAGCCCAGACTTCCACCCCGCCCTCTCTGGCACAGGACAGTCAGCGCACCCCGCTCGCCATCGGTTTCGACAGCCGCACGCGCGGGTTCGATCCGGTTGACGTGATCGAGCGGGTCAAGGGGTTGAGCCAGCGCGAAGACCTGGTCATCACCACCCTGTTCCTGGACTGCAACAGCGCCGAGCTCGAACGGCGCTACAACGAGACGCGGCGGCGCCACCCGATGGCGGCCGAGCGCCCGGTGCGGACCGGCATTCAGGCAGAGCGGGAGCTGCTCGAACCCCTGCGGCGCTGGGCTGACGCAGTACTCGACACCTCTGCTTTCACCAGCAACGACCTGCAACAGGCCGTCCGCGCCCAGTTCGCCCGGACTGCTCCGCAGGACATGGCAGTGATCGTCTCCAGCTTCGGTTTCGCGCGCGGGACCCCGCCGTTGGCAGACCTGGTGTTCGACATGCGCTTTCTCGACAACCCGCACTGGGTGCCGGAACTGCGCGAACAGACCGGGCTCGATCCGGCAGTGGGCGAACACATCCGGCAGGATCCGGCATATGACACGGTATTCGGCCAGATCCGCACGCTTCTGGCCACCCTGTTGCCGCGCTACCGCGCGCAGGGAAAGGCCTATGTCAACATCGCCTTCGGCTGTACTGGCGGGCGCCACCGGTCGGTCTTCACCGCCGAGCGCATGGCTCAGGCCTTGCGCGAAGACGGATTTTCCCCCACCGTGTTGCACCGCAATCTGGGGTCGCGTGCCGCTGACGAGATCGAAGGCCCGAAGGGCTGACCGGTGGCGGACATGCGAGACACCCCTGACCGAGAGAATCCGGATACCGTAACGCCCATGATCGGACTCATTCTGGTAACCCACGGCCGGCTGGCCGAGGAATTCGTTCACGCGATGGAGCACGTGGTCGGCCGGCAGGAGGCGATTGCCACCGTCTGCATCGGACCGGACGACGACGCCGAGAAGCGCCGGGCGGAAATTGCCGGGGCGATCCGCAAGGTCGACAGTGGCAAGGGCGTGGTCATCCTGACCGATCTGTTTGGCGGCACCCCGTCCAACCTCGCCATTTCGCTGCTCGATTCGGGCCGGGTGGAAGTCATCGCCGGGGTCAACCTGCCGATGCTGATCCGGCTGGCCGGCGTGCGCAAGGATCATGACGTGGTCACCGCCGTCGCCGCCGCGCGCGAAGCCGGGCAAAGCTACATCACCGTCGCTTCCGAGCTGCTCGGCCAGCGCGCCAAGGCATCGTAGGGGTACGTGTGGCGGAACATCGGCGGGAACTGACCATCGTCAACAGCCGCGGCCTGCACGCGCGCGCCAGCGCCAAGTTCGTCAACGCCGCCAGCCAGTTGCCGGACGGGGTCTGCGTCACTGTCACCAAGGGCGCGAACAGTGCTGCAGGGGGTTCGATCCTCGGCCTGATGATGCTCGGCGCGGCCAGGGGCGATACGATCGAGCTGGTCGTGACCGGCGATGCCGACGGCGCTGTGATCGAGCGGCTGAGCGCGCTGGTGGCCGACGGCTTCGGCGAAGAATAGGCAGCCCAGACCAATGCCCGATCCCGGCCGGAGGCTGATCACCGGCTTCTCCAATCCGACCGTCAAGGCGCTGCGGGCCCTGCGCGAGAAGAAGCACCGCAAGGCGGCGGGCACGTTCCTCGCCGAAGGTCTGCGCCTGCTGACCGACGCCCTGGAATGCGGGCACGTTCCGCAAGTGCTGGTCCTCGCATCCGGCCGCGATCCCCACCCCCTGATCGACCGGCTGGAACACGCTGTGTTTGCTGCCGGCGGCGAAGTGATCGAAACCAGCGCGGACATCCTCGGCAAGATCACCGGCAAGGACAACCCGCAGGCCGTGGCGGGTGTCTATGATGAATTCGACACCTCGCTCGCTGCGCTTGACCGCGCTGCCGCGCCGATCTGGCTCGTGGCGCAGGCGCTGCGCGATCCGGGCAACCTGGGCACCATGCTGCGGACCGGGGACGCAGTCGGGGCCGGCGGGCTGATCCTGATCGACGACTGCGCCGATCCGTTCAGCGTCGAAGCCGTGCGGGCGAGCATGGGCGCCGTGTTCACGCAGCATATCGCGCAGGCACGATGGGAGGAGTTCCTTCCCTGGCTGCGCGGCGGAGAGGGGCAGCTCGTGGCCGCGTCCTTGCGCGATGCCGTCCCCTATCGCGGTGCGCCTTATGCTGCGCCGTGCTTCATCCTGGTCGGCAACGAATCGCGCGGCCTGCCCGAACAGTACGAGGCGGCCTGCGACCTGCGGGTGACCATGCCGATGCGCGGCCGGGCGGACAGCCTCAACGCCGCCGTGGCCGGTGCCGTGCTGGCCTACGAGGTGCTGGACTCGCTCGAAGGCTGAGGCGCGTTCATTGCGCGATCAGGCGGGCGGGCCTAGCCTTGCGCCATGATCCGACTCGCTACCCTCGCCGCCCTGCCCCTGCTCGCCGCCTGTGCCAGCACCGGCTATGCCGAAACGCCGCAACTGGCCGGGACCGAATGGCGCTTTGTTGCCATTGACGGGCAAGCCCCGGCATCGGACCGGGCGCGCATGGCGTTCACCGCCGAGCGAATCAGCGCCACCGCAGGCTGCAACGGCATGGGCGGCACCTGGACAATCGAAGGCGATCGGCTAATGGGCGGCCCCTACGCCTCGACCATGATGTTCTGCGACGGGCTGATGGAGCAGGAGCGCGCCATTGGCGCCCTGCTGGCGGAAAAGCCGGTGTTAACCGTTGCGGGTGACCGACTGACGCTGAGCTCAGACAGCCACAAGGCCGAACTGGTGCGGGCTGACTGACACCCGGATGCGTCGGGTTCAGGCGGCAGGCGGCGGCAGGGCCACGCCTTCCTCCTCCTCGGATACGTCCGCTGCGCCATAGCGCGGTGCGCCTTCGATCAGCGGCACGTCCTCGATCTCACGCTTGCCGATTTCGATGCCCTTTTCCGCCAGCCGCCGGCCGGAGGTGAGCACGTTGCGCTCAAACGAGCCGACAAACTTGTTGTAGTTGTTGACCGCCGTTTCGAGCCCGCCACCGACGCGCTTCAGGTGCTCGGCCGCAACCGCCAGCCGGTCATACAGCTCGGCCCCGGCCTTGCCGATCTCGATCGCCTCTCGGGCAATGGTGTCTTGCCGCCACACCTGCGCCACGGTGCGGGCAATCGCCACCAGGTTGGTCGGCGTTGCCAGCAGCACCTTGTTGCGAAAGGCGAAGTCCCACAGCTCCGGATCGGCTTCCAGGGCGGCGGCGACGAAATGCTCCCCCGGCACGAACATAACGACATAGTCCGGTGCCTCGTCGAACTGGCTCTGGTAGCTCTTGGCGCCGAGCGTCTGGACATGGCCCTTCATCGCCTTGGCATGGACCTCCAACAGGCGCTTGCGCTCGCCTTCATCGTCCGCCTCGAATGCCGCCTGATAGGCGTTGAGCGAAACCTTGGCGTCTATCACCAGCATCTTCTGCCCCGGCACCCGCACGATCGCATCGGGGCGCAGCCGCCCTTCATCGGTATCGAGCGAATGTTCGAGGAAGAAATCGGTGTGTTCGGACAGGCCGCACTGCTCCAGCACGTTCTGCAATGCCCGCTCGCCCCAGCGCCCGCGCGCCTTGGGCGCATTGGTGAGCGAATTGCCGAGCCGCTGTGCCTCGCGCCGGATCTGTTCTTGCCCGGCGCGCATCTGCTCGATCACCCCGGCCAGCTGGCCGAAGGCATCGACCCGCTTTTCCTCCAGCGCCTTGACCTGGTCCTCGTAGCTTTTCAGCCGGTCGCCCACCGGGGCGAGCAGCGCCTTGAGCTTTTCCTCGCTGGCCTTTTCCGAATGGCCGAGCCGCTCTTCGGCGCGCTTCATGAATTCTTCCTGCGCTTTGGCCAGCACCTCGCCGCCGGTTGCGCGGAACTGCATCAGCAGCTCCTCCCGCGCCTGCCGCATCGCCTCGATCTGCTTGTCAAAGTTCGCGGCATTGGCGCGCAAGGTGGCCACTTCGATCCGGGCATCGCCCAATTCCGCCACCGCCTGCTTGAAGCGCGCTTCCGCGTCTGACACTTGCCCCTCCGCGTCTCCGAGGCGTTCCCTCAGGTCCGCGATGGGCCGCGAAGCAGCGAGCCAGCCCACGCCAAGCCCGACCACCAGGAAAAGGACAGCGACAACAACAATGACAGGTTCCATGACGGGAACATAGCTGGAACGGGCGCCGTCGCCAAGACAGGAACCAGTTTATTCACCTGCCGCCTCAGGGCCCGCCCTCTTTGGTGCTCGGGGTCTGCTTCTGCCACGGCCAGCGCCCGTCGATCTCCACCTCCAGGCTGAAGCTGAGGAAAGTGCGGATCAGCACGATCACTGCAAGTACCAGAACGCTGTCGATGGTCGGGTCGACCGCGAGGGTGCGGATGATGTCGGCTGCGACCAGCAGCTCAAGGCCCACCAGGATGGACCGTCCCAAGGCGCGGCGGAAGATCGCGACCGGATCGTCGGCCTTCTCGCGTTGTCCGTACGTCTGAAGCCTGACCATGCCCATCGCGAACAACACAACGGCGACCAGCGAGCCGGCGACAATCACCCCGATGCCGGCCACCTCGAACACCTGCGCGGCCGACCGAGCGAGAAGTCCGATGGTATCGTCCCCGATCATGTCAGACGAACGGCCGCCTCCGGCTCACGGTTCCCCGCAAGAAACGACCGCAGCAGGGCAACTGCGGAACATATCTCCAGGCTGCCCGTCTATTCGTTATCCAAGGAGAAAAAACTCATGTCGATCGTCAGCATCATCGCCGCCCATCCTGACCTGCGCGAAGGGATCGGGGGGCCGCCAAACGAAGCACTTGCCCAGGCCGCTGCGATTACGAGCTATTGCTCGGTAGTCTGCACATCCTGTGCGGACGCCTGCGCCGCCGAAGAGATGGACATGCAGCAATGCATCCGCACCTGCAGTGACTGCGCCGATATCTGCGCCGCCACGTCACGCGTTGCGGCTCGCCGCACCGGCGCCAACGAGGAGGTCCTGCGCTCGATGCTGAACACCTGCATCCAGGCTTGCGAGCTCTGCGCTGCCGAATGCGAACAGCATGACAACGACCATTGCCGGATCTGTGCCGAAGCCTGCCGTGATTGCGCCGCGCGGTGCCGCGAGGCGCTCCAAATGGTCGGCTGAGCCTAGGCCGCCCGCAGCTTCTGCAGCTTCTTGAGCGCCATCTGCCGCTTCAGGCGGCTCAGGTGGTCAATGAACAGGATGCCTTCGAGGTGGTCCATCTCGTGCTGGATGCAGGTCGCCATCAGGCCCTCCATCCGCTCCTCGTGGTGCTTGCCGTCGAGATCCTGGTAGCGCACGGTGCAGGTCGCCGGACGATCAACGTCGGCGTAGATTTCGGGGACCGAGAGGCAGCCTTCCTGATAGGTCGCGAGGTCTTCTGCCGGATCGACAATCACCGGATTGACGAAGACGCGCGGTTCCTTCTTCGTCGGCTGGTGATGGTGGTGGTGACCATCGTGGTTGCACGGTTCGGGCTCGGCATCCGGGTCTTCCGGCTGCAGGTCGATCACTAGCAGGCGCTTGGGCACGCCGACCTGAATCGCCGCGAGGCCGATACCGGGCGCATCGTACATCGTCTCGAACATGTCCTCGACGAGGGTGCGCAGTTCGTCATCGAACTCGGTGACGGGTTCGGACACGACCTTGAGCCGGGGATCCGGCACTTCGAGGATTTCACGGATAGCCATCGCCGCCACATAGTGCGGGTATGGCGCGGCTTCAACTGCCTGCGTCGATCAAACCGGCCGCCGTGCGCGCAGCGCCTGCGCCAGCGTGCCTTCGTCAAGGTAATCGAGCTCTCCGCCGACGGGCAGGCCGTGGGCCAGCTGGGTCACCCGCACCGGAAAGGCCTCCAGCCGCTCGGCGAGGTAATGGGCAGTGGTCTGCCCTTCGAGCGTGGCGTTCATCGCCAGCACGACCTCGTCGATGCCGCCTTCTTCCACGCGCGCCAGCAGGCCGGTGATGTTGAGATCCTCCGGGCGGACACCCTCCAGCGCGGAGAGCCGCCCACCCAGCACGTGGTAGCGCCCGGTGAACAGCCGCGCCCGGTCCAGCGCCCACAGGTCAGACACTTCCTCCACCACGCACAGGCTGCGCGGATCGCGGCGCGGGTCAGCGCAGATGCCGCAGGGGCTGTGGGTATCGACATTGCCGCATTGCGGGCACTCGGAGAGGTTCTCGCGCACCCCGGCCAGCGCCTCGACCAGTTCGGGCAGCGCCCGTTCGCGGTGCTTGACCAGCCACAGCACCGCCCGCCGCGCACTGCGCGGGCCAAGGCCGGGAAGCCGCGCCAGTGCAGAAGCCAGCCGCTCGATCTCTTGCGATGCCATGAAGCGGCAGATAGGGGCAGCAACTACCGAACGAAAGGCTGCCCCGCCCCTTATGCGTATCATTTTCATGGGAACGCCTGACTTCGCGGTGCCGACGCTGCGGGCACTGCACGAAGCAGGGCACGAACTGGTGGCAGTCTACAGCCAGCCGCCAGCGCCTGCCGGGCGCGGCAAGAAGCTGCAACCCTCGCCCGTGCACCGGGCGGCGGAAGCTCTGGGCGTCCCGGTCCTGACACCCAAATCGCTGCGCAAGCCCGAACAGCAGGCCGAATTCGCCGCGCTTGGCGCCGACGTGGCGGTGGTCGCCGCCTACGGTCTGATCCTGCCGCAGGCGGTGCTCGACGCGCCGAAGCACGGCTGCCTCAACGTCCACGCCTCGCTCCTGCCGCGCTGGCGCGGGGCGGCACCGATCCACCGCGCGGTGATGGCGGGCGATGAGCAAACCGGCGTCACCATCATGCAGATGGAAGCGGGGCTCGACACCGGGCCGATGCTGGCCAGGGCCGCCACCCCGATCGAGGACAAGACGACCGGCGAACTGACTGCGGAACTGGCCGAACTGGGAGCGCACCTGATGGTGGAAGTACTGGCCGGGCTCGACCAGCTGGCGCCCCAGGTCCAGCCTGCGGAGGGCGTCACCTACGCTGCCAAGATCGACAAGGCCGAGGCGCGGATCGACTGGCAGCGCCCCGCCACCGACGTGGTTCGCCATATCCACGGTCTCGCCCCTTTTCCCGGTGCCTGGTGCGAAATCGGCGGCGAGCGGGTGAAGCTGCTGAAGGCCGGCGTGGCCCAGGGGAACGAGAAGCCCGGCACCGTGATTGACGGCAAGCTCACCATCGCCTGCGGCAATGGAGCGATCCGGCCGATCAGGCTCCAGCGGGCCGGCAAACCGGCGATGGAGGCGGACGAATTGCTGCGCGGATGGCCGATTGCGGCGGGGGCAGTGCTCGATTGACCCGCTTTGCCCTCACCCTCGAATTTGACGGCACGCCGTTCATGGGCCTCCAGCGCCAGGCCCACGGTCCAAGCGTGCAGCAGGCGGTCGAGCAGGCGGTGCATGCCGTCACGGGAGAAGCCGCGGCACTCCATTCCGCCGGGCGGACCGACGCCGGGGTCCACGCGCTTGCCATGGTTTCGCATGTCGATATCGCCAGGCCAATCGAACCATTCCGGCTGATGGAAGCGCTGAATTACCACCTGCGTCCAAACCCGATCGCGGTGCTGGCCTGCGCGGTGAAGCCCGATGACTGGCACGCCCGTTTTTCCTGCACCGGCCGCGCTTACGAATACCGCATCATCAACCGCCGCGCGCCGCTGACGCTGGAGGCGAACCGCGCCTGGCAGGTGCAGCAACCGCTTGACGCTGGCGCGATGCACCGCGCGGCGCAGGCGCTCGTCGGGCAGCACGACTTCACCACGTTCCGCTCGGTCCATTGCCAGTCGGCCAGCGCGCTCAAGACGCTCGACCGGCTGGATGTGCGGCGGGAGGGCAGCCATGTCATCATCGAGGCCGCCGCCCGCAGCTTCCTCCACCATCAGGTGCGCAGCATGGTCGGTTGCCTCACGCTCGTCGGCATGGGCCGCTGGCGCGAGGAACAGGTGGCCGAGGTGCTCGCCGCCCGTGACCGGCAGCAGCTGGGCCTGAACGCCCCGCCGCAAGGGCTGTACTTCGTCAGGGCCGATTATCCGGACGAAGCTGACGCCACGTCACCCTAGCCAACCCGGCATTGCCAGCGTAGCGATGCGCTGACGATTCAAGGGAGACGACAATGACGCAGACCGGCAAGCAGATCTTCACCACGCTCGACGCGGGCGGTACCCTGACGGTCGAGGTTGGCGAAGCGCCTGTCCCCACCCCCGGCCCCAGCCAGGTTCTCGTGAAGATGGAGGCCGCGCCGATCAACCCGAGCGACCTTGCCCTGCTGTTCTCCGCCGCTGATCTCGAAAACGCCGAATATTCGCCCGGCAAGATCGTGGCGCAGATGCCCGAGCCGTTCCTGACCGGGCAGAAGGGCCGCCACGGCCAGCGCCTGCCGGTTGGCAACGAGGGCGCGGGCACGGTTATCGCAGCAGGCGAATCCGACATGGCCCAGGCGCTGGTCGGCCAGCGGGTCGCCTGCGTGCCGGGCAATGCCTTCGGCCAGTATTGCGTGGCTGAAGCGATGATGTGCCTGCCGATCGGCGAACTTTCCAGTGCCGAGGGGGCGAGCGCCTTCGTCAACCCGATGACCGCACTGGGCTTCGTCGAAACCGCGAAGATGGAAGGACACGAGGCGATCATCCACCTCGCCGCTGCTTCCAACCTTGGCCAGATGCTCAACCGCATCTGCCTTGAAGACGGCATGAAGCTGGTCAACATCGTCCGCAAGGCCGAGCAGGTAGAGCTGCTGAAAGCCCAGGGCGCCGAACACGTGGTCAATTCGTCCGACCCCGATTTCATGAAGCAGCTGCGCAGCGCAGTGGATGCTACGGGCGCCTTCCTCGGCTTCGACCCGATCGGCGGCGGCACCAACACCGACGCCTGCCTAAAAGCGATGGAGCAGGTCGCCTCCAGCCGGATGAGCGAATACAGCCGCTACGGCTCCAATCAGGACAAGAAGATGTACATGTATGGCCGGCTCGACCTCGGGCCGACCATCCTGACGCCGAGCTACGGCCTGCAATGGACGGTGTCGGGCTGGCTGCTCACGCCGTTCCTGCAGAAGGCGGGCATGGAAACCGTGGTGCGGATGCGCCAACGGGTTCAGGCCGGCCTCACCACCACTTTTGCCAGCCATTACAAGGCGCACGTAAGCCTGGAGCAGATGCTGGAGAAGGACGCCGCGCTCGATTACCGCGCCATGCGCACCGGTGAGAAGTACCTCGTCACCCCCTGGGGATAAGGCCTAACGCCGGTCGAACGCAGCCTGCATCGCGGCGGGGCCAGTCACCCCGCCCGCGATCAGCAGTTGCAGCAGGATGCGGGCCTTCTGCGGGTTGAAGCTGCGGGCGGCGACAAATCCCCGCGCATCGTCGTCAACCTCGACATTGCGGTCGACATAGCCTTCGTCGACCCGGCTGGCGCGGACTACCGGCACGCCATCACGCGAGGCGCTCTGAAGCGCGTCGAGCACAGGCGCGGACGCGTTGCCCTGCCCGAGCCCGGCGAGCACCAGCCCTACTGCTCCGATCGCCAGCGCGCTGGCCACCGGCTGGGCGTCCATGTCGGCATGGGCATAGAGGATCTCGACCCGCGGGAGCGCCTCGGGCCAGGTGAAGCGCGCCTGTTCGCCCGCTTTGGCCGCTGGTGCGAACCAGTCCAGCGAAGCCGGGCTGACCAGTCCCAGCGGTCCGCGCGGAAACCCCTTGAAGGCATCGATATTGCTGGTCGCCGCCTTGCGTACGTCGCTGGCGGCGAACACGGCATCGCCCATCACCACCATGACCCCGCGCCCGTGCGCGCCCGTGTCCCCCGCCACCCGCACGGCATTGGCGAAATTGCGCATCCCGTCGCTGCCCACCGCATCGGCCGGGCGCATTGCCCCCACCAGCACCACCGGCTTGCCTGCCGGCAGAGTGAGGTCGAGCAGCCAGGCGGTCTCCTCGGCCGTATCGGTGCCATGGGTCACGATCACGCCTGCCACCGCAGGATCGGCAATGGCACGTGTAATGGCGGCGTAGAGTGCCTGCCATTCGCCCCATCCGATATCCTGCGAGCCGACTGCGGCGATTTCCTCACCGGAAAGGTCGGCCACCAGCCCGAGTTCGCGGGCAGCGGAGACCAGCTCGTCTATCCCGAGCTGCCCCGCCCGATACCCGCGCCCGAGCGCAGAACCGGCGCTGCCGGCAATCGTGCCGCCGGTGGCGAGGATCATGATGCGCGGCTGGGTCATATCCGGGCTCTAGCCGCGACCGGCAACGGGCTGCAATTGTTATGAGGGTTTCAGAAGCGGAAGGGATTGCCGGAAGCCTCCCCGCTTCTGTGCTCAGGTTGTCATCAGCGACCTTTCGACCGTAAGCCTGACTGCCTCGGCGCTGGTCCTTGCTCCCAGCTTGCTCAGCAGGTTCGCCCGGTGGACCTCTACCGTCCGGGTGCTGAGCTTGAGCAAGGTGGCAATCTGGCGGCTGGTGTGCCCGTTGGCGACGAGCGCCAGGATCTCGTGCTCTCTTGGCGTCAGGCCCTCCATGGCCCGCTCTGCCTGATAGACGCGCCACTTGATCCGGGAAATGAAGGATCCCCCGAAGTCATCTGTCTCGACAATGGAGAGGATCTGCGACGCGCACTCCGGGGTGAATATGTATCCCACCGCCCCTTGCTTGATCCGGCTGGCAATATCCTCAGGTGCCGGTTCGTCGGCGTAGAGAATGACCCGAGGCCAGATATGCGCGCGATCCGCCATTGCAACCAGCCTGCTGAACGCCCCCCGCACATCGCGCATCAGGATCAGGCGCCGGCCCAGCCACGATGCGGGCATCTCGCCCACCTCGTCGAAGGGCTCCACCGAATGACCTTCGGCCACCAGCATGGCGCTGACTACCATCCGGACCTGGGGGTCTGGCTCGATCAGTGCAAAGGCATGTCGGGCCTTGTTTTCCTTGAATTCCGGCATGTGCGACCCGCTTTCGTTGGCCACAAAATGTGGCCGGACGAAAGTATGGGGAACTCCGGAACGGCATCAGTGTTTCTCGGTATATGTAACGTTTCGCGGGCTCCACTATGATCATTACCGCGTCGTTAAGGTGAAAATGTCGGAACAAACGCAATCAAGCTGCCGTACTCAGGTAACGATCGCAAGAAAAACAGAGAGTTAGTCTTTGAGTAACGTGTCAAGTCACGCCAGCGCGTCGGCTGAGCAATTGCTCGCCGAGCGTGACGCAGTCCTGGCGGAAATGCCCTTCCGCCAGTCGCCGACGCTTGTTCGGTTGCTCAGGTACCTGGTTGATCGCGCCATTGTCGATCCTTCCGGCAAGGTAACGCAGTATGACATTGCGGTCGAAGCGATGGGCAAGGCCCATGCCTTCGACTTCGGCAACGAAAGCTACGCCCGTGTCATGGTGTCCCGCCTGCGCAAGGCACTGGCGCAGCACTACGCGGCGAACACGCCGGTTGACGGACTTTGTCTCCATGTTCCCAAGGGCATCTACTCGATCGCCCTCGCCGCGCCGGAAGAGGCATACCCCGAACTGGCCGGAGGAAAGGCCTCCACGCCCCGCCGGGATAGCGCCCCTGCAGGCGATGCGCAGACGGAGAAGAGTGAGGCTGCCCGCGCGCGCTTCCGGGCACCGGGCACGCTGGTTGCCATGGCGATTATCGCCCTCCTCGCCATTGTCGTTGCCGCGGGCATCGCTGCCGCACTGTCAGGATGGCGGCAGCAAGCGGACGCAGGGCTGACCATGAGTCCCCTGGTCGAGGTGGTGGTGGATGACGAGGCGTCCAGCGCGGAAGCGGCGGCAAGCCGACCCGTGGCAGAACTGGCCCGGACGATGGTCACATCGTCGCTGGTGGGAAGGCTGGCGAGGGATGAGCCGGGCGATTACGTGCTCGCCGTTGCAACGGCTGGCACAGGAAATGAAACCGCGGTGAGCATTGTCCTGGAGGACCGTGCCGGCAACCTCATATCATCTGCAGAATACCCGATCGATCCTGACGACCCCGCCATCCCGGATCAGGCGCGAGCCTTCCTGATCGATATTTTCCGCCCGTCCGGCATCCTGACCGACGCGGTTCTGGGGCGGATCGACCGGGAAAAGCCGCGATCTGCGTACGAATGCTATATCGCGTTCGACCTGAACCGGGTGGTGACGGTGGACAGTGACGCTGTCGACGAATGTGTGGCCCGGTTCGGCGATGACCGTATCCACTTGCCCAATATCATCGCCCGCAACGCCTTTTCCCTTTATGTCCAGGACCTGCGGGCCGGTGGAGAAGTGCGTTCCGAAGGAAAGGCATGGGCCGAAGTCCAGCGAGCGCAAAGGCACGGCGATTCCAGCCTCTACACCAGCGTGCTTCTCACCCGGATCGACTTTGCGGAGGGCCGGTGCGACCGCGGGCTGCACCGCATGAATCGGCTGAACAAGCGGATCGAGGTTTTCCCGTCGCTTCAGGCAATGATGCTCACCGACGGCATTCCCTGCATGACCGATCCGGCAGAGCGGGAAAGAGCCCGGCAGGAGATTCAGAAACTGGTCAGCTACAACATCGATGCAGCGCCAATCCTGCGGGCTTATCTGGTGCTCGCCTCTCTCGAAGCGGGCGATGTCGAAACCGCGCGTGCCACGCTTCGCGAACACCGGACCGGCACTAACCTCGACCGGTCGCTTGACACATTCTACCGGACGCTGGGCCAGGCGCTGTCCGGCGGTCCTTACGATCCCGAGCAGCTACGCAGGGTGGTGCAGGTCTTTGTCTGGAATGATGCTGCCCGGGCCACCATTATCCGCACGGTGGCGGCTGACGCGCAGCAAGTTTCTTGACCGGTCACGGCAGCGCGCTAAAGGGCCGGTAGTCACACCTGTTGGGGCGGTTAGCTCAGTTGGTAGAGCATCTCGTTTACACCGCGATCCGCTATCCTCAATAACTGCTTGCATCGCTTAGCCTTTCGCCCTGCCGCGCTTGGCAGGTGCGGGAATAGTGCGGGAATTGCCTGCATCCAGCGCCGCCCGAACATCATCGTCCAGGACGTGCGCGTAACGCATCGTGGTCTTCAAATTGGTGTGGCGCAGGGCCTTCGCGGTCGCTGCCAGATTGCCGGTCGCGCGCAAGATACGGGTGGCGGCGGTGTGGCGCAGATCGTGGAACCGGAAGCCCTCGATGCCTTCCCTCGCCTCATTGAACCGGGCGCGCAAGGCGGTAGCGGTCAGCGGGTAGCGCATCCCCTCCCGGCGCTTGCCCCGGCTCTTGCGGCAGACATAGGTGAACACGAACGGCCCGACCTTCGGCTGATTGGCTATCAGGGCCACCAGCGCAGCATTGAGTGGGCGGACGACTGTATTGCCGCCCTTGATCTTCGTGCGCGCCTCGCCTTGCTGCAAGTTCAGGTCCGACCATCGCAGCCCGACCACTTCGGCCCGACGCCAGCCTGATACCAGGGCGAACATCACGGCGTCATAGGCATCCGGCGCGATCCGGTCGAATAGCCGGTCCTGTTCCTCGGCTGACAATTCGCGGGGCGGCGCGGTCGGGACTGACAGGCGCAGGGCCTTCCAATCGGGCATTTCGCCGGTTTCGTAGCGAGCCTTCTTTGCCCGGTGCCAGATCGCCCGTGCATTCTCCATTTCGCGGTTCACGCTGGCGTTGGACCGCCCCGCCCTGCGCTTGGCGAAATAGCGTTCAAGTTCGCGCTGACTGATCTCCGACAGCAGGCGCTTGGCCCCGATCCCCTTCACCAGCGCGGCGGTCATGTATTCGATAGTGGGCCAGCTCGGCAATTCGCCCGCGTGTTCGGCGTAGAGGCCGCAGGCTTCGTCCAGCGTGATCGTCTGGCGCTCGTTGGCGGGATTGGCAGCCGCGTGGCGCATCCGGCGCTCATAGGATTCAGCTTCGCGCTTGCCGGGGCATCCGGTCGAGCCGCAAAACCGCTTGCCCTTGAAGCGGAAATCATAGTGCCAGTTGGGCGAGTGGGCGGGCTTGTAGACTGTCACGCCCTACGCTCCGTGAACGGGACGATATTGCCCGCCCGATTGCCCGCGTTGGTGCGCGGCGTCGGTTTCCTGCATGGCTTGGCATCCTGACGGGAGGCCTCGATGAAGCCCCTCAGGTCTTCCATGGTGTATCGAACCGACTTGCCAATCAAGACATAGGTGAGGCGTCCGTCCTGCCGAGCCTTACGCAGCGAGCGGACACAGACTTGCAGCGCCTTTGCTGCCTGGGGTTCGGTCAAGAGGACTTGCGCGCTCATCTCGCCTCTCGCATCGGCAATGTGCGGCGGCGGGTCACGCTGCGCGGGTCATGCCGGTTTCCATGATTTCTATTGGATGAACTCGCCAAAAGGTGTCGCCTAAATCGACTTCGGCCTGCGTGGGGGTCACGCTCATTGCGGTTCTCCTGCGCGGCGGGTGGCGAAGGCAGCGCCAGCCCGATAGGCTTCCTCGATTGCGTCCAGCATGGCGGACAAGATAGCCCGCCGCGTTCCATCCATCGAATAGTTATGCAGGCCGCTACCAGACGCGCGAAGCACCTTGTCAGCGTGTTTGGTCGCAGCGCCCGCGATGTCGTAGTCATCCATGTCACTTCCTTCCGTATTCAGGTTGAACCGAGCGCGCCATTTTCAGCAACAGCTCGCGAAATGCTGGCGGGGTGCCTATCCTGGGGGCGCTGTCAGTCCCGCCACCCTTGAACGCCAGTTCTCCGGCGCGCTTGCAATAGGCCAGCCCGTGCTTTTCAATCGCCTCGGGCGGGAATTTCGGATCGCTCTTGCCCCATTGCAGTTCCGGCAGATCGCACCCGACCGCATACAGCAGCGTAGGCTTGCGGGCGTAGTGACCATACCGGCCTTGCTCGACACAACAGGTCCAACCGCCTTCAAAGTCTGCCGCTATCCAGCCACCAGACCGGGGCGGCACGTTCAAGCCGAAATGCGGCCATGCGTGACTTCCCCAAGGATGCTCCAGGACACCGCCCCACTTCCGCACAGATGCGAGCGCAGCGGCAAAGCATCCCGCGTCGTCACCCTTCACCTTGCGCTGGCCGGTCCGCTTGATCCACAGCGGTTGACCGGCCCACAGCTTGCCCCACCGCTGGCAAGGCGGGTGCACGACCACTGGCCACGGGCCTGCATACTGGCGAGCGTCACGCGCTTCATCCCAGGGGTCTACATCGGCCAAGCCGTAATAGCTGCCGCCGGTTTGGACATAGAGCGCCGCGATCATCACACCCCTCCCGCGTGGGCAGATGGGTTCGGGACTATTACGGGACACTGTGCGCCGCGATATTCCGAATGGTGCCGCTTCGTTCCGGTTTCGTGCCGGTTGACGGAACGCGCAAACCCGCAGTAATGGCGGATTCCCGGCGTTGGGGCGGTTAGCTCAGTTGGTAGAGCATCTCGTTTACACCGAGAGGGTCAGCGGTTCGAGCCCGTTACCGCCCACCAGTGCCGAACGGCAAGACGTGTGAACGCCTCTGGACATACGCGAAATCTACGTAGATATTCGTAGCTTGGCAGCCGCTCGGTGCTTTCCCGTGCGCTGTTCAGGCAGGCGGGGACATGCCGCCTCGCGCACGGTCAGGGGGGTATGGCGATGGGTGGACGTAACGCGATTTACATGGGTGCAGCCGGGGCGCTGCTGGTGTCCCAGGTCGTCTCGCCGGTGGCACTGGCGCGGGAGCCTGCACCGCTGGCCGCCGCAGCCTTGCAATCGGCCAATCTGGCCCAGCAAAGCAATCGCGGGTTCGGCGGCTCCGGTAGCTCGCAAGGGGGCAATTTCGGCGGATCGGGTGGCAGCTGGCAGTATGGCGGCTACAAGGGCCAGATCGACTGCGCGGCGGCCGGCAGGCAGGAGCGGCGCTGCCGGGTGAGCACCGGAAACCGCGTCACCCTGATCAAGCGCCACAGCGGACAGTGCAAGCTGAACCGCGACTGGGGCTTCAACAGCCGCAACGTGTGGGTCCGCAACGATTGCCGGGCCACCTTCGCCTATGGCTACGGCAATTTCCGGCCCGGCGACTATGGCCATCATGACGAGGACAAGGGCCCCAACGCCGGTCTCGTGATCGGTGGCGCGGTGATCGCGGCCGGCCTGATCGCACTGCTGGCGAGCAAGAAGAAGAAAGACGATAACTACACGCACGACGACAATTACCGGCCCGGCAGGCCAGCAGCAATTCAGGCTGATCTCAACCTGATCCCCGCCAACGCGCGCCAGCCCATGCAGCGGTGCCTGAACGAAGCTGCCAAACAGGTCGGCGCGGTCGGCGGCACAGTGCTGCGGCTCGACAGTCTCGACCGGCTGGACGAGGCAGGCAGCAGCAGCTGGCGCTTCGATGCACGGACCACCATCAGTTACGACGGGGCAGAAAGCCAGGCCCCCATGCGCTGTCGGGCCACTTCGCGCCGGGTGCTGGAACTCGATTTCATCAACTGAGCGGCAGCTCAGCGGGGGGCGCTCGCTTCGGCGATCGCCTCCCGTGCAGCGGCGCTGGACCAATCGTATTCGCCGACCACGCGCCAGACCTCCAGTCCGCTCGCGTCATAGAGGACCGTTGTCGGCAGCACGTCGCTTTCGACCCTGAAGCCAAGCTCGCTGTTCGGGTCGAGCCACGGCTCCAGCCGCTCGAAGCTGCGCTGGGCGAAGAACGGCACCACCTTGTCCGCCCCGCCCAGATCCTGACTGACGGTGACCACTCGCAGCGCGCCGTCCAGTTCCACGGCCAGTTCGTCCAGCATCGGCATTTCGACCACGCAGGGCGCGCACCAGGTCGCCCACAGGTTCACCAGCACCGGCTGCCCCTGCAATGCGCCGAGGTTAAGCTCCCGCCCCTGCGGATCGCGCAGGGTGACGGCCGGCATCAGCGCGCCGGCGTTGGCCCGGTCGATCTGGCCGGGCAAGAAGGTCTTGCCCCCCGCCAACGCGGGCTCGCCTTGCGCAGTGTCCGCCGCTTGCCTATCGCAGCCCCCACCGGCGAGGGCCAGGGCAAGGACAACGATGAGCGACCAGCGGGACATGGATACAGGCTCCAACAGGATGTGGGGCGGCAGGTTCGCCGAAGGCCCTAGCGCGATCATGCGCGAAATCAACGCCTCGATCCCGTTCGACAAGGCGCTGTGGCGGCAGGATATCGCCGGATCGAAGGCCCATGTCGCGATGCTCGCCGCTCAGAAGATCGTCAGCATCGACGATGCCGATATCATCATCGACGGGCTCGACCGGATCGCTGCCGAATACGAGCGCGACGGGGTGCCGGAAGACTGGAGCCTCGAAGACATCCACATGACAGTCGAGAGCCGGCTTGCCGAACTGGTCGGCGCGGCGGCAGGCAGGCTCCACACTGCGCGCAGCCGCAACGACCAGGTGGCAACCGATTTCCGCCTGTGGGTGCGCGACGCCATGGACCAGGCCGATGCCGGGCTGGCGGAACTCCAGCGCGCCCTCGTCACCCGCGCGGGCGAGCACGCCGAGAGCATCATGCCCGGCTACACCCACTTGCAGACCGCACAGCCGGTCACGCTGGGCCACCACCTGATGGCCTATTACGAAATGGCGCGGCGGGATCGCAGCCGCTTTGCCGATGCCAGGGCGCGGCTCAACCAGTGCCCCCTCGGCAGCGCGGCCCTCGCCGGGACCGGCTTCCCGATCGACCGCGATGCAACCGCCGCCGCGCTCGGGTTTGACCAGCCGACCGCCAACAGCCTGGATTCGGTCAGCGACCGCGACTTCGCGCTCGATTACCTGATGGCGGCGGCACAGTGCTCGCTGCACCTGAGCCGCCTGGCCGAGGAAATGATCCTCTGGGCCAGCCAGCCGTTCGGCTTCATCCGCCTGCCCGATGCGCTCAGCACTGGCAGCAGCATCATGCCGCAGAAGAAGAACCCCGATGCGGCTGAACTGGTGCGCGGGCATTCCGGGCGGATCATCGGCTGCCTCACCAGCCTGATGATCACCATGAAAGGCCTGCCGCTGGCCTATTCGAAGGACATGCAGGACGACAAGCCGCCGGTGTTCGAAGCGGCCAGCCTGCTCGCTCTGTCGATTGCCGCGATGACGGGGATGGTGGCAGACAGCACGTTCCACACCGCGCGGATGCGGCAGGCGGCGGAGCTGGGCTATGCCACCGCCACTGACCTCGCTGACTGGCTGGTGCGGCAGGCCGACATCCCCTTTCGCGAAGCGCACCATATCACGGGCGCGGCGGTCAGGCTGGCGGAAAGCCGGGGCATTGCGCTCGACGCGCTGTCGCTGGCTGACCTGCAGGCCATCGACTCGCGGATCGACGAGCGGGTGTTTGCGGCCCTCTCGGTCGAGGCGTCGGTGGCAGCCCGGGCCAGCCATGGCGGAACAGCGCCGGTGCGGGTAAGGGAACAGGTCGCTGCCGCCCGCATTGCACTGGGAATGGAGACATGATGCGTATCGCGCTCGCCTTTGCTGCTGCCCTTGCCCTGACTGCCTGCGGCCAGCGTGCCGATCTCAAACCGCTGGCGGGCGAGCAGTTGCCCCCGCCGCCGCTCGGCGCATCGGAACCCAAGTCGCCGGAAGAATTGCTGACACCCCCGACCCAGGCCGCGCCTGAGCGCAGCGTCGAACTGCGCCGCCGCTCGGAAGAACGGGCCGACGATCCCTTCGATCTCCCGCCCGAGTAGAACCATGGACCATTTCAGCCTGATCGATGGCGTGATGCACGCCGAAGGTGTGCCCCTGCCCCGGATTGCGGCAGAGGTCGGCACGCCGGTCTATGTCTATTCCCGCGCCACGCTTGAACGGCACGGGCAGGTGTTCCGCGAGGCGCTGGCGCCCTTGGGCACCAACGGACAGGAGCCGCTGATCGCCTTCGCGGTCAAGTCCAACCCCAATCTGGCCGTGCTCAGGGTGCTGCAGCGCCAGGGTTTTGGCGCGGATGTGGTTTCGGGCGGCGAGCTGATGCGGGCGCTGGCAGCCGGGATGGCACCGGAAAAAATCGTCTTTTCCGGCGTGGGCAAGACCGACGCCGAGCTGGCGCTGGGTCTCGACCAGGGGATTGGCCAGTTCAATATCGAATCGCGCGAGGAAGGGCGGGAACTCGCCGCCCTCGCCGCTGCGCGGGGCCAGAGCGCCCCGGCCTGCCTGCGGGTCAACCCCGATGTCGACGCGAAGACCCATGCCAAGATCTCCACCGGCAAGGCGGAGAACAAGTTCGGCGTGCCGCTGATGCGCGCGCGCGAAACCTTCGCCGAGCTCGCTGCCCTTCCCGGTCTGAACCTGCGCGGCGTGGCGATCCACATCGGCAGCCAGCTGGCCGACCTTGAACCGCTCGAGACCGCCTTTGCCAAGGTCGGCGCGCTGGTGGCAGACCTGCGGGCAGTGGGGCACACCATCACCCATGTCGATCTGGGCGGCGGGCTCGGCGTGCCTTACCGGCGCGGCGAAGTGCTCCCCTCTCCGGCCGAATACGGGGCGATGGTCGCCCGCGCGACCAAGGGGTGGGACGTGCAGCTGACCTTTGAACCAGGCCGGGTGATCGCGGGCAATGCCGGGGTGCTGCTGACGCGGGTGATCCGGGTCAAGCGCGGAGGCAACGGCCCGCCGTTCGTGATCGTGGATGCGGCAATGAACGATCTCGCCCGCCCGGCGCTCTATGGCGCCTGGCACGATTTCGAGGCAGTGATGCCAAGGGGTGAGCGGATGACCGCCAATATCGTCGGCCCGATCTGCGAAACCGGTGACACCTTTGCCACGGATCGCGATTGCGATGCGCTGGTGTCGGGCGATCTGGCAGTGTTCCGCACCGCCGGGGCCTATGGCGCGACCATGGCCAGTTCCTACAATTCGCGCGGTTTCGTGGCCGAGGTGCTGGTTGACGGTGACCGGTTTGCCGTGGTCGCCGACCGGCTCGATGCCGCCGCAATCATGGATGCCGAGCGCGTGCCGGAATGGCTTGCCTGAGATGAGCGGGCCTTCGACCGGCGGCATTGGCAGCCTGCCCCTGTTCCACCGGGTGCGCGGGGTGCATGTGGTGGTGGTGGGCGAAGGCCAGATGGGCGATGCCAAGCGCCGCCTGGTCGAGCGGGCTGGCGGCATCCCGTGCAGCGAAGCGGAGGCACATATGGCGCGCCTCGTTTTCGTGGCGCTGGACGACGAGCGCGAGGCAGAAGCGGTCGCCCTGCGGCTCAAGCGGCGCGGGCTGCTGGTCAATGTCGCTGACCAGCCCGAGCTGTGCGATTTCACCCTGCCTAGCATTCTCGACCGGGAACCGGTGCTGGTCGCGGTTTCGACGTCTGGCGCGAGCGCGGGGCTGGCCAAGCAATTGCGGCTGCGGCTGGAACGCCTGCTCCCCCAGTCGCTGGGGCCGCTGGCTCAGGCTCTGTCGGACGCCCGCGACGCCATGCGCGCGCGCTGGCCGGACGGGGCCGAGCGTCGCCGCGCGATTGATGCAGCCTTGCAGGAAGGCGCCATGCTCGATCCGTTCAACCCGGGTTCGGTGGCTAAGCTCGACGCGTGGCTGGCCGAAGCAGCGTCCCCAGCAGAACCCGCCCGCCATGTCTTCACCCTGGCCAGCAATGACCCGGAAGACCTCACCCTGCGGCAGGCCAGGTTGCTGGGCGAAGCCGACACGATCCTGCACGATCCGCAGATCGGCCCCGCCATCCTGGCCCGCGCGCGGGCCGATGCGGCGCGCTACAAGCTGCCATTCAGTGGTGCGGCAGAGGGGCTGGTGGTCGAACTGCGCCTTGCCGGTCAGACCAGCCCGGCCGCATCCCTGCCCAGTTCGGCAAAATAGCGAGCCATTGCGTCGGCGGCCTTGTCCGTCAGGGCAATAAAGGCGCGGCGACGATCGACCTCATCCTGCTGGCGCTCCAGCAGGCCGGCATCGACCATCTGGCTGATCCAGCGCAGCGCCGTCGTCGGCGGCACGGCACTGGCGATGCAGAGCGATGTTACCGAAACCCGCGTGTGCTCTGCCCTGGCAGCTGTAAGGTCGAGCAGCATGTCCCACGCCGGATCGGCAAACAGCTCGCCATCGAAATACTTGGCGCGCAACTGGCGCTGCTGGATAATCCGCCGGACCAGCCGGGGATCGGGCAAAGGCGGCCTGGGGCGGTTCAGCAAGGTGCGTTCGGCATCGGCATCGCTGCGGAAAGCCTGACCGGGCGATTCAAACCGGAATGCGCCGCCACCTGCCCCTAATCCCTGCTGCCCCAGCCGTTCCAGCCGCTCGGCGATCTCGGCTACCTGCTCCGTCAGGCGCAAGAGCGACAGGCGGTCGTCATCCGAAATATCGCGCAGCCGGGCGCCGGAACTGCGCGCCATCATCCAGCCGAGCGCAACCACGCGCTCCCCCCTTGACGGATCGACGAGGATTTCGGCCCGCGACTGGTCGAGGCAGGCGAATACTGCGTCAAGCGCACCCGGCGTTGTGGCGACCACCATTTCGGATCCGGCCCGGGCCGCCCGCATGTCAAGGCTGGCCAGCGCGGCGAGGGCCGCAGGCTCGTCACCCGGGCAATCGACCACCACCATATCGCCGAGCGTTGGCTCCAGATCGCCGTCAGCCGCAGTCTGTTCTTCGGACAAGGGGCCGAAATGCGCGAGCGCCAGCCCCGCCATGTCGGCATCTTCACACCAGTCAGTGCGCAGTTGATCGCTATCGGACATGATGGTGACGGAAAGGGGCAAGGGCTGGACATCCTGAGTCGGCGCATATGCGAAATCGGACGGAACCATAATCGGTATTCCTACGTAGTCCTTTAGTATATGCGTAAAACAAAATAGGAACAAGGCACTAAAATCGAAAGAATTGGTTACACTGAACGCAAGAATGAACCTCCCAAGGCCCGGGACGGACTATCCATGCAATGACACAGCAAACCGTCAGCCTGCCGCCCGCGGCCCTGCCAGGTGCAGATGCCCACTTTGACGGACTGCTCGTCACACTTCTGCTGTCTGGCGACCGTCGCGCCGGAAGCAGGCTTTACGCCCGCTGGCACCCGCGCCTGCTCCGCACCGCGCGGCGTCATACCGGCAGCAGCGAACTGGCGGCGAGCGCAGTGCAGGATTGCTGGCTGGCCATCTGGCGCGGGCTGCCCGGTCTGCGCGATCCCGGTCATTTCGCACCCTGGGCGTTCGGCATCCTGCGTCGCCGCTGCGCCGACCAGGTCACCGCCCTTGCACGCGAACGGAGCCGATGCAGCGAAACCGGCGGACAATCCGCCGAGGCCGCTCCGGATGACCGCATCGCCATCATCCAGGCCTTTGCCACATTGAGCCCGGTCCACCGGCTCGCTGCCCACCTGTTTTTCGTCGAGGGGCTCTCCCTTGCCGAGATCGCCCTTGTGCAGGAGGTGCCGGAAGGCACCGTCAAATCGCGCCTGTTCCACGCCCGCCGCCAGCTGAAAGCGGCTCTGTCAGGAGACAACCAATGACCGATATCGACAACCGCATCCGCGGTGCGCTTGACGAGGATGACCGCGCCTTCCTTGCCTCGCTCGACCATGATCGCGGGATGGTTGCTCAGATGAGCGACGTGCTGGCGGGGCCGCTGGGTGGCTGGTCGAAGCTGATCTTCGCCAGTGCCGTCGTGCTCGGCATCGCGCTGGTGTTCTGCGGTTGGCGCTTCTTCACCGCCGAGACGAGCGAGGAAATCCTGTGGTGGGGCCTCGTCACCCTGGGCGCCCTGATGATGCAGGGCTTCATCAAGGAGTGGTTCTACAGCCGGATGAACCTGCTCGCGACCTTGCGCGAGCTCAAACGGATCCAGCTGCAGCTCGCCCTCCTGGAAGAGGCGCGCCGCCCCTGACCGGCAGGCGACCTAATCGACGAACGGATCGCGCACCAGGATGGTGTCGTCCCGCTCGGGGCTGGTCGAGACGAGGGCAACCGGTGTTTCGATCAGCTCCTGCACCCGCTGGATGTACTTGATCGCGTTGGCGGGCAGGTCGGCCCAGCTGCGCGCACCGGCAGTGGTGCCGCTCCACCCTTCCATGTCCTCGTAGATCGGCTCGACATTGGCCTGGTCGGCGGCATGGCTGGGGAAATAGTCGAGGATCTTGCCACCCAGACGATAGCCGGTGCAGATCCGCACTGTCTCGAACCCGTCGAGCACGTCGAGCTTGGTCAGCGCGATCCCGGTCACGCCGCTGATCGCGCAGGACTGGCGCACCAGCACCGCATCGAACCAGCCGCAGCGGCGCTTGCGCCCGGTCACCGTGCCGAACTCATGGCCCCGTTCGCCCAGCCGCTGGCCGGTGTCATCCTCCAGCTCGGTCGGGAACGGGCCGCTGCCGACCCGGGTGGTGTATGCCTTGACGATTCCGAGCACGAACCCGGTGCTGGCCGGGCCGAGGCCCGATCCGCTCGCCGCCGTGCCGCTCACCGTGTTGGAGCTGGTGACGAAGGGATAGGTGCCGTGGTCGACATCGAGCAGCACCCCTTGGGCGCCCTCGAACAGGATGCGGGCGCCCGCCTTGCGCACCTTCTTCAGCCGCTTCCACACCGGCTGGGCATATTGCAGCACGAACGGCGCGATCTCGGCCAGTTCAGCAATGAGAGCGGCGCGGTCAAACGGCGGCTGGCCGAACCCGGCGCGCAGCGCATCGTGGTGCGCGCAGAGCCGGTCAAGCTGGCTGTCGAGCGCGTCAAGGTGGGCCAGATCGCACACCCGGATCGCCCGGCGGCCGACCTTGTCTTCGTAAGCCGGGCCGATCCCGCGCCCGGTGGTGCCGATCTTGCCTGCACCAGCCGCCGTTTCGCGCAGACCGTCAAGGTCGCGGTGAATCGGCAGGATCAGCGGGCAATTGTCGGCAATGGCGAAGTTCTCGGTGGTGATCGACACCCCCTGCCCTTCGAGCTTTTCGATCTCGGACTTGAGATGCCACGGATCGAGCACCACGCCGTTGCCGATGATGCTGAGCGTGCCCGTCACGATCCCGCTGGGCAGCAGGCTCAGCTTGTAGGTGGTGTCGCCCACCACCAGCGTATGGCCCGCATTGTGGCCGCCCTGGAAACGGACCACGGCATCGGCGCGGCTGGCCAGCCAGTCGACAATCTTGCCCTTGCCCTCATCGCCCCACTGGGCGCCGATTACGGTAACGTTGGCCATGCGAACTCTTTCCTGCCGGAGACAAACCGCGCGGCACTAGGCGCTGGGGTGCCCGAGGGCAAGCACCCAGCCCCCGGTATCGGGGGACGCGCGGGGTTGTTACCCTCCCCGCGCGCCTCGTCTGCCAGGCGTCCGTGCGGCTATGCCAGCGCGACGTGGCGCTTCATGTGGTGGTCGACATTGCCAAATTCGGCATCGAAAATCGTCAACCGCTTGAAATAGTGGCCGATGGCATACTCGTCGGTCACGCCGTTGCCGCCGTGGATCTGCACAGCTTCCTGTCCGATAAGCCGCGCCGACTGCCCCACGCCGACCTTGGCCGCCGAGACCGTGCGCTTGCGCTCGGTTTCGTCCGAGCCCAGCCGCAGTGTGGCAAGATAGGTCAGTGACACCGCCTGCTCGTAAGCGGTGTACATATCGACCATGCGGTGCTGGAGCACCTGGAAGCTGCCGATCGGCACCCCGAACTGCTTGCGCTGGCGCGAATATTCCACCGTCATGGCGTGGGCGACCTTCATCGCCCCGCAGGCCTCGGCGCACAGGGCGGCGATCGCTTCGTCCGTCACCAGTTCGATCAGCGCCAGCCCCTCGCCCTCGGCACCGATCAGCGCCTCGGCCGGGACGGAGACGTTCTCGAAATAGACTTCCGACGCACGGCGACCATCGACGGTTTCATAGTCGCGCGTCACGATGCCCGGCGAGCTCTTGTCCACCACGAACACCGAGACGCCGCTGCGATCCCGCCGCTCGCCGCCGGTGCGCGCGGTCACGATCAGGTGGCTGGCCCACGGCGCGCCGATCACGACTGCCTTGTGGCCATTGAGCACCCAGCCCGAACCGTCCTTCTTCGCGGTGGTTTCCAGATCGGCATAGTCGAACCGCCCGCGCGGCTCGGCATAGGCGAAGGCGAACACGCGGCTGCCCGCCACGATCCCGCCGATGTGCTCTTCCTTCTGCGCCGCACTGCCGCCATGCTTGAGGAAGCCGCCCGCGCAGACCACGGTGGGCACGAAAGGTTCGACCACCAGGCCCTTGCCGAATTCCTGCATGATGACCATCGCATCGACCGCGCCGCCACCGAAGCCGCCGTCAGCCTCGCTGAAGGGCATGCCGAGGATGCCGAGCTCCGCCAGCTGCGCCCATACCTCGGGCCGCCAGCCTTCGGAGCTGGCAATCGCCTTGCGCCGCGTTTCCCAGTCGTACTGCTCGCGCACCAGCCGTGAGAGGCCGTCGCGCACCATTTCCTGTTCTTCGGTGAAGTTGAAGTCCACGTAGTCTCTCCCGTCTCAGGCTCTTCAGAGGCCGAGGATCATCTTGGTGATGATGTTGCGCTGGATCTCGTTCGATCCGCCGTAGATCGAGGTCTTGCGCATGTTGAAATAGGTTGCCGCGGCGTGCTGCGCGTGAGCGGGGCCGACGGCATATTCGTTGGAGCCGGTATCGTTGGCGATAGAACCGTAATAGGGCGCGCCATAGGTTCCGACCGCCTCCAGCGTCAGTTCGGTGAGGCGCTGCTGGATTTCGGTGCCCTTGATCTTGAGGATCGAGCTTTCCGGCCCCGGCCCCTTGCCCGCCTGCTCGCCCGCCAGCGTGCGCAGTTCGGTGATTTCGAGCGCGGCGAGGTCGATTTCGAGCTGGCTGACCTTGCGGGCAAAGTCGAAGTCCCTGATCAGGGGCGCGCCGTCCATCGTCTCGTTGGCGGCGATTTCACGCAGCTTTTCAACCCCGCGCTTCGACCGGGCGACGCCGGCAATTCCGCTGCGTTCATGGGCAAGCAGGAACTTGGCATAGGTCCAGCCCTTGTTCTCCTGACCCACCAGGTTTTCGACCGGCACGCGCACATCGGTCAGCCAGGTCTCGTTGACCTCGTAACCGCCATCGAGCAGCTTGATCGGCTTCACTTCCACGCCCGGCGTCTTCATGTCGACCAGGATGAAGCTGATGCCCTCCTGCGCCTTTGCGGTGGGGTCGGTGCGGCACAGGAAGAAGCCCCAGTCTGCATGCTGGGCGAGCGTGGTCCAGGTCTTCTGGCCATTGATCACATAGTGATCGCCATCGCGAACGGCAGTGGTCTTGAGGCTGGCAAGGTCGGAACCGGCACCGGGTTCGGAATAGCCCTGGCACCACCACACATCGCCGCTGCGGATGCCGGGAAGGTGCTTCGCCTTCTGCTCCTCGTTACCGAAGGTGTAGATGACGGGGCCGACCATCGCCACGCCGAAGGGCAGCGGCATGAAGGCGTTGATGCGGGCGTTTTCTTCCGACCAGATGTAGCGCTGAGTCGGCGTCCAGCCGGTGCCGCCGTATTCGACCGGCCAGGCCGGAACCGACCAGCCCTTTTCGCCCAGGACCTTGTGCCAGGCGACCATGTCTTCGGGCGACATGTCCTCGCGCATTCCGAAATCAGCCAGATGTTTCGGATAATTCTCCGCGATGAACGCGCGCACTTCGTCGCGGAACGCCTGCTCTTCCGGGGTGAATTCGAGGTTCATGGCCATGGCTCTCCTGGATCGGTCTTTCGCTGGCCCGCCTCATGTCACGAGTGAGGCCGGACTGAAAGACCGAATCTGGTGCGGGCCGGGTGCAATTTCGGTCCGTTCGTTTACCAGCGTACCAGCCGGGGAACCAGGGCCCTGCCCGCCGTAGCGGCAACCACCACAACGGCGCTGTGCCACAGACCGATATGGACGATGTCATCATATCGGCAGTGCAGCGAAAAGGCGAAAATTCCGAAGCAGCCGGCCGCAATGCCGGTGAGCAGGCCGGCCCGTTCGGGCGAGGTGGGCGCACCCTTGCGCAGCCACCAGACCAGCACGGCGAAGACCAGCACGCTATAGCTGGAGCCGAGCGCGAGACATTCGGCCCCGTAGAGCAGCTCATCATGCCCCAGGACGCTCCCGCCGCGTCCGAAGGTGACCAGCGTCGCCGCAACCGGCAGCAGGGCGACCATCGCTGCGGCCCAGGCCCAGCCGCCGTGATCGCTGCCGACGCGCGGCCGGCTCATCACGATAACCGTAACCGAGGCTGCAATACCCAGCACCAGGAAAAGCCCGCTCGCCAGCAGGAAAACCGGCTCGAAGCGGCCGGACAGCAGGTCCGGGCGCAGATCGAACATTGCGGCCACTCCCAGCACCGATACCGCGGCCGCTGCCAGCGCAAGGGCAAAGCCCCGGCGGAAGCTGAGCGGCTTGACCGGTTCCAGGCTGCCGACCAACTCTGCGATCAGGGTGTTGCTATCACGAGGCATTGTTCAGGCTTTCTCGATCAGGTGGGCCAGCTTCTTCAGGCCCCGGTGTATGTTGACTTTGACCAGCGATTCGCTTTGCCCGCTCGCTTGCGAGGCTTCGGCAACGCTCAGTCCTTCGATCTTGACCAATTCGATCGCCCGAGCCTGGGCATCGGGCAGGAGGCCGAGCAGCCAGTCAAGGCTGATGCGTGCCGCGATGGCAGGCTCATCATCCTGTCCGGCGAATTCGCCATCGAGCTCGCATTCGTCAGCGCGGTAGATCCGGCGCAGGTGATCGACCCAGCGATAGCGCGCGATGGCCGCCAGCCAGGGCAGGAACGGGCGCGAGGAATCCCAGGTGGCCAGCTTGTGATGGAGGGCCATCAAGGTGTCCTGCACCAGATCGTCCAGCTGCGATGGTGCGATCCGCCTGCTGTAATAGGCACGCAGCCAGCGCTGGCATTCGGTCAGCAAGGTCGCATAGGCTTGCTTGTTGCCGCCTTGCGACATTGCCATCAGGCGGGCCAGCGAGGCCTCGTCAGCTTTCATTTCGCACGCGCTCTTGCCAGCGGCGCGTCAAGGCTGATTGCCCCCGCACCCCGCACCAGCAGCACGAGCGCCATTGCCACCCACAGCGAATGCACCTGCCACCAGGCATCGGGATAGACGAACAACTGGATCACCATCGTCATCGCGAGCAGTGCCAGGGCCGACAGCCGCGTCAACAGGCCCAGCACCAGCAGGATCGGAAACAGGTGTTCCGACACTGTGGCCAGGACGGCTGCAAGGTCACTCGGCAGTGGCACCCCGGCGTATTCCTCACGGAACAGGAAATAGGTCGTGTCACTGATGGACAGCCAGGCTCCCTCGTCAACCTTGGTGCGGGCCGAGCGCCAGAATATCCCGGCAAACACGATCCGGGTAAACAGCAGCACGAGGCTCTCGACCTTGTTGTTGTCGATCATGCCCACCACGCGGTCATAGGTCGTCAGGATTGCTTTCACGGTCTTTTCCCTGTTTGCAGCCACACTGGGCGTCAGGTGCGGGTCAGCGCCCCAGCATCGAGCAAGGCGACCAGCGCCTGCTTTGAGGCTTCAGCCACTTCGCCATGGTCAGCACGGTGTTCGCCGGCCAGAGCAAGAAGGTTACCAATGGTGTTCGGCCTGTCTGCAGCGTGCAGCATTGCGGCCATCACGTCCGTCGCGGGCGAGATCAGCACGTCTGCGAACGGGCGGGCAATCAGGATCGCGGCCGCTTCCTCAGCCCCCGCCACTTCCTTGCCAATCATAATATTCACCGAGGGATCGAACCGCGACGCGCTGGCTGCGGGATGGCGTTGGACCACGACCTCCAGCAGCACTTCCGGTGCGATGCCCGCCAGCGCGGCCAGGTCCAGCGGCATGGCATTGGCAGCATGATAGGCGGCGAGCCAGAGCCACTCGAACCGCGCGAGGTCCGATGGGCCCGGCCCTTCGCCCTGCGCGGCCAGAAACCGATCAAAGCCCAGTCCAATGTCGGACATGGCGAGAGCAGTCACACCGGGCTGCTTGAGGAATAACCGGGATTGCGCGTTGAACCGCTCATGCCCGATCAACTCGCGGGTGCGCGGAAAGGTATCTTCCAGTGCCACCAGTCGGGCGTGGGAGATAGTGTTGGCATGGACTTTCATGCCCGCAAGCACCCGTTCTGGCGAACCGGCGAACAGGCCTTGCGGAAGGTGCGCGGGGCCATGGTCCAGCGCCGCCATCATCGCAGCCTGCCCGCGCTCAAGCCAGCTCACGGGCCTGCTTCCCGAAGGTTTCCGGCACCGGACGTTCGGGCTGCAAAATCCCATCGGCCTTGGCCGCTTCAGCCAGCAGCACTTCGAACGTGGGCACGTCTGTGTCCCATTCGATCAGCACCGGACGCGGCCCGGCGCGGTGGATGAAGCGGGCAAACAGATGCCATGCTTCGTCGCTTACTGCGGAGCCATGATCGTCGATCAGGATCGGACCGCCAGCATGATCCTCGCGCGCATGGCCGGCCAGATGCACCTCGCCCACCCATGCCGGATCGATGGCATCGACCATCGCCTCGGCGTCGAGGCCGAGGTTGCTGGCGGACACTTCGATATTGTTGAGGTCGAGCAGTATGCCGCAGCCGCTGCGCGCGCACAGTGCATGGAGAAACTCGGCTTCGCTCATCTCGTCCCCGGCAAAGGCAAGATAGCGCGAAGGGTTCTCGATCAGCAGGGGACGCATCAGCCGCTCCTGCACCCGGCCGACCTGCACCACGAAATGATCAAGCACCTCGCGGGTGTAGGGCACCGGCAAAAGGTCCGGATAACGATTGCTGGCGCTGCCGCTCCAGCTCAGATGGTCCGACACCAAGACGGGTGCATAGCGATCACACAGGGTGGCGAGTTGGTCCAGCTCAGCCGTGTTCACCCCGTCCCGGCTGCCGAGAGACAGTCCGACGGAGTGGAAGCTGAGGGGCGCGGCATCGGCAAAGGCGGCAAGCCAGCGGTGGGGCGGCCCGCCAGCCCCGAAATAGTTCTGCGGATGAACCTCGAACCAGCCGGGCGGACCGGCAGGGGGGTGGATGCTGGCTGACACGGCTTCAAGCGCCTGCACATAATGCGCAGGTTTGAGGCCAACTCCGGCCACGGGGGGTAACGGCCGCGAGGCGTTCATGTCAGCCAGCATCCGGGGGTGCGACCCGAGGACCTCAGCCCTTCTGGGGAACCGGCTTGGCATTGCCGGCCTTGGCGGTCAGCGAGCCGCCCATCTTGGCGCATGCACCCTTATCGACATACTTCCAGGCATTGCCCTGGTAGTCGACAGTGGAAGTTCCGGCGCAACTTGTGCCCGGCCCGGCCGCGCAATCGTTCTTGCCTTTGAGCGAGACGCCGTAGCACTTTTCCTTGGCACCCGAACCCTGCGCAACGGCAGGCGAGGAAGCGAGCAGCGAGGCTGCGGCGAGCGATGCCAGCGAAGCGGCAGCGATTCCGAGAGTCGATTTCATGGTCAGTCCTTCTCAAGTCCAGCGTAGGCCTGATCGGCTCACACGGTCCTATTCGGGCTTTGGCGGCCGATGGTTACATCCGGCTTTCGCTGAGTGCCTGACGTTGCGGGCCTGACGGATGAGCTTCCTAACCCAGGTCATTGATCCGCCAGGGCATGCCCTGTCTTCTGAACAGGCAAGAAACCATCAGGAGTGAATGTCATGTCTTTTCTCGACCGTATTGCCGCCGCAGTGACGCCTGCGGCCTCCGACGAACAGCGGGCCGAGGCACGCCGGAATGTCGAGCGCCTTGCCGCCGGCGAGCCCTGGCTCCGGGCGGTGGTTGATCAGCACAAGCAGATCGAGGCCGCGTTCAACGAAGCACGCCAGGCGTCCGGCCCCGGCGCGGTGCGCGCCGTGGAGCAGCTGTCGACCCTCCTCACCGGCCACGCCACCGCCGAAGAGGCAGTCCTCTATCCTGACGTCGCCGAGTTCAGCGGCAAGACGCACGCCGGCATGGCGTACGAGGAACACGCCATGACCAAGATCCAGCTGGCCAAGCTCAAGCAGCTTGATCCCGGCAGCGAGGAATGGCGCGAGAAGCTCGAACATATCGAAGGCGCGGTGCAGCAGCACGTCTACCAGGAGGAAAGCGAGTGGCTGCCGGATCTGGTCGACAACCTGCCGCGGGAGCGGAAGGCCTTCCTGACGCAGCAGTACGAGCAGGAATATTCCCGCTACATGGGCGATGGCGAAACCACCATGCGGATGGAGCCCGCAGCAGGCGGATATCGCGTGTGACGTCGGGTAAGCCCACTCAGGCGGTGCCCCGAAACTCGGCCCGCAAGGGTGCGCCCGACGGGGTGAACAATCAGGGAAGAGACGGGGCGACCGGCGGCAGCGATGCCGCCGCGCCTTATCCCAATCCCCACACTGGCAAGAGCAAAGACGAGCAGGCCAACGTTGGCGGCGGCTTTCTCGATCACGGCGGGCAATCGCAGCCGGGCTATCACGGCGCGGGTCGTCTGGGAAAACGCAATACCGCCCGGGCCGGAAACGCCAATGGCGGGAGCGGCGACAACAACTAGATCGCCGGAGCAGGTTCAGGATCGGGCCGGCTGTGCATAAGCGCAGCCGGCTTTTTGTTCGGAGGGGGTGGTTCAAAAAAGCTGCCCAGCGGCACCGCGTGCCGCTGGGCAGAACACGGATCAGCCAAGGGAGAGAGAGGATTGGCCGCCCCGCGCGTGCGGCGTGATCAACGGGTCATTGTTGGGGCTGCCGGCCTTGCGGTGGGCCAACTATCCACAGGTCCCCGCTCCGGTTGCAGCAGGTGATCGAAGCCAGCTCCTTGCCATCGCAAGCGATATGGGCGCGGCGTCCAAGACGTTCGCGGCGGACAAAGTTGAGAGCGGAAGAAGGGCTGACGCTCTCGTATTCGAGGTATTTTCCCACGCCGAAGCCATCGTCGCTGAATGTGATCCGGAACGTGCTCATGTCGATCCTCCTGGGGCTGCCGCCACCCTGATCGTCATTGATGCCGGGCGTGTCGGACATCACGCTTTCCTCCAGTGCGCTGTATTAAACTGAATCAGTTCAAGGGCCGGATTGCGACACGACGCACAAGCCACACGACACGTCACCGCGGGCCGAACATGCATCAACCTCAGAACCGGATCTCCCGGTCCGCCATCACGGCTTGAGGACGACTTTGGTCCATTCGTTCTGGTTATCGTGGAAGTTGCGATAGCCGTCCGGCCCATCTGCCAGAGACAGGGTGTGGCTGATCAGGAACGTGGTATCCAGCGTGCCGTCCTCGATCATGGCCAGAAGCTGGTGCGTGTATCGCTGGACGTGAGTCTGCCCGGTGCGGACCTGCAGGCCTTTCTCCATCAGCGCGCCGAGCGGGAACTTGTCGGTCATGCCGCCGTAGACGCCAGGAATGGAGACCCGGCCGCCGGGCCGGACTGCCAGGATCGCCTGCTTGAGCGCACTCGCCCGGTCCGCCCCCATGCCCACCGTCTGCTTCACCACATCGAGCATGTTGTCGATCGCGAAACCGTGGGCTTCCATGCCGACCGCGTCGATAACTGCGTCCACGCCGATCCCGCCGGACATTTCCAGCAAGGCCTCGCGAACATCGCTTTCCCGGAAGTTGACGATCTCGGCGCCCAGGCTTCGCGCCAGTTCGAGCCGGTGGGGATAATGGTCGATCGCGATCACCCGGGCCGCACCCATCGCCAGCGCCGACTGGATGGCAAACAGACCGACCGGCCCGCAGCCCCAGACAGCCACCGTGTCGTCGGGCTCTATCCCGGCATTTTCGGCTGCCATCCAGCCGGTCGGAAGAATGTCCGATAGGAACAGGACCTGGTCATCTTCTAGGTGATCGGGAACGACTATCGGGCCGATATCGGAGAACGGCACCCGGACATATTCCGCCTGCCCACCGGAGTATCCGCCGGTCAGGTGCGAGTAACCGAACAGCCCGGCCATGGGATGGCCGTAAAGCGCCGCCGAAGCATCCTGCTTCTCGGCCGGATTGGAGTTCTCGCAGGCCGAATATTGCTGCACCTTGCAGTGGAAGCAGCCGCCGCAACTGATGGTGAACGGCACCACCACGCGCTGCCCCTTCTTGAGGATGCTCCCGGGACCGACATCGACCACCTCTCCCATGAACTCATGGCCCGGAATGTCGCCGGACAACATGCCCGGAATGACACCGTCGTAAAGATGGAGGTCGGACCCGCAGATGGCGGTGCTGGTTACGCGGAGCACCGCGTCGCGAGGGTTGACGATCTCGGGATCCGCCACGGTCTCGCAGCGGATATCGTGGGTGCCGTGCCAGGTAAGGGCGCGCATCATCCGTTCTCCTGCTTCTGGTTAGTGCCAGCGCGTCTGCGTTCGGAGGTGGCAATTTCGCCTGTCTCCATCAGCATCTTGAAACGCTTCAGGTCATGCCGGGCCTGTATCGCAGGTTCACGGCGGAAGAGTTTCACGCGCCACCGTTTGACCGTCCGCGTGGGTCTGAAAAGGTCAGGCGATGTCGTTGCTCGGGCTGTCGGTGAGGGACTGTGCCCAAGTTTCTGCGTCTGAAGCACGGACCCGCGTCGCGCTGCCAACCTTGCAAACCGCAATCTCTCCACGGCTGACCAGGCGATAGAAAGTCGCCCGCGATACTGCGTAGCGGTCACAGAATTCGTTCACGCGGAGAAACTGAGGCTGCATTGTCATGGCCCTTCTGACGAAAAAGAAAGGCCGTCTAGATACACACAGCGCCGTCGTGTGACTACAAGGTGCGCCGTGGAAATGGCCCGCGATCCGAGACCAAGATGCAGAAATCAATAGGATATATTTTTGCTTTGCCCGTCCATCGAGTTACGTCGTTTCATTGAGAGGCCCACAGAACCCTTTGGGAAACCTGCCGGGCCGCCACTGCACATTTATCATGATCGCACTCTGGCGAGCTTAGCCGGTCGATTTGGGGCATAAACCGTCCAGCAGGTCCGTTCCTCACTTCTTCCGGAGCGGGATCACGTTCTTCACCCTCTGTCCGTCGCAAAAGTTTGCCCACGCCGACATGAGTTCGCGCCTCTTTTCGAGCATCGTGCCCCGTTGATACGCAGCGACCGTCTTGTCGTTCACGACGTGAGCCAAGGCTGCTTCGGCGAGATCGCTGGGAAACGAAGTCTGCTCCGCCACCCAGTCGCGGAAGCTGGATCGAAAGCCGTGCGCGGTCGCGTCGTGGCCCATGTCCCGCAGCGCCTTGGTCAATGTCATGTCGGACAAGGGCTTTGCCCTCTTCTGTCCCGGAAATACCAGATCGCTGTCACCCCGCCGATAGGGTTTCAGCCGCTCGAAGAGCGCAATGGCCTGCGCAGAAAGAGGCACGACATGATCCCGGCCCGCTTTCATGCGGCTGGCAGGGATCGTCCATGTGGCGGCATCGAGGTCAAGCTCGCCCCAAGCGGCATTGCGCACTTCGCCCGAACGGGCGGCGGTGAGAATAGCTGCTTCCAACGCGAGACGGCCCAGCGTCTCCTTGGATCGCAGTTCAGCCATGAAGGCGGGCACCTCGGAATAGGGAAGGGCCTTGTGGTGTTTGACCTTGCCGCGTTGCTTGGGAAGCGCCTTATCGATCACGGTCATGGCCAAAGCGTGCTCACGATACCCCTTCGCCACTGCCCAGTCGATTATGGTGCGAATGCGCTGGCGAACTCGGCGCGCGGTTTCCGGTTTGCTCAACCAGATCGGCACCAGAGCATCTCGCACATCCGCCGTTTCGATCAGGGCGATCGATCGATCGCCAAACGCCGGGAAGGCGTGAGCCTCCAACGAAGACAACCATTGACCCTGATGCTTTCCGTTCTTCCATCCCGCCTTGTGCTCGGCGTGAACGATTGCAGCGGCCTCCCGGAATGTGGGGACGCCCGCCGCCTTCCGCCGCTCGCTGACGGGGTCAATCCCAGCCTCGATTTGGGATCGCACCAGCGCTGCCCGCTCGCGCGCCAGCTTCAGAGAAACCTTCGATGCACTTCCCAACCCAATGTCTCGACGACGACCATCTTTCTGAACCCTGACCATCCAGCTTTTCCCGCTCGATGGCCCTACGAGCAGGAAGAGACCCTCCCCGTCGCCGTATCGGCCCGGTGCGGACACAGATTTCACAAAAGTCGCTGCCAGCCTAGGCATACAACACTCCCACGTTTTCTCCCACATAGTAAGTGAGATTTGGCGACCTAGCAAGCGACAGCTTGAGACGGCTTTAGGCCTGAAAAGCTAGGTTTTCAGCGGTTCATGAGATGGATGGGCACTTCGGGAAACAAGCTTCTGGCGGAGAGGGTGGGATTCGAACCCACGGTACGGTTTCCCGTACACCGCATTTCGAGTGCGGCGCATTCGACCACTCTGCCACCTCTCCGCGAAGCGTGCCTGGGCGTATGGTAATGCCCGGTCGAAAGAGCGCGGCGGTTAGCGAACAGCGGGGGGATTGCCAAGCCTGAATCGGCACAGCCCGTCTGGTGAGACGGGCGCTCGTCGCAACGGCGCTTGTTTCGCACCGGCGCGGGGCTATATTCTCCTCATGGACCGCACTCAGTTCTATTCCGCCCAGGCCGGCCGCACGATTGACGTGCCGCGCCACGCGCGCGCGCGTTTCGGCATTGGCGACGTGGTCCGTCACCGCGTGTTCGATTTCCGCGGAGTGGTGTTCGATGTGGACCCGGTGTTCGCCAACAGCGAGGAATGGTACCAGTCGATCCCGGAGGAAATCCGGCCCAAGCGCGAGCAGCCGTTCTACCACCTGCTGGCCGAAAACGATGAATCGTCCTACGTCGCTTATGTCAGCCAGCAGAACCTGCTTGGCGATTCTGAGGCAGGGCCAGTTGATCATCCGCAAATTGCCGAAATGTTCGACCGGTTCGAAAACGGCCGCTACCGGATGCGCCGTGCGCTGACCCACTAGCCCGGTAGCTTGCGGTCCAGCAGCACGGCTAGCAAGCCGACCAGCACGAAAGCAGCGGCAATGGCCGCCATGTTCGTCAGCGCGCCGACCCAGCCCAGCGCCTCGGCATCCATGAACGGATAGGGATAGCGGAGCGGGGTCCCCCCTGCCTCACCCGCCGCGCGCAGCAGGACATAGGCCGAATAGGCGATCGGGTAGAGCGCCCAGAGGAAGGGCGCGCTCCAGCCAAGGCGCCGATGCGGGGCAAAGGCCAGCCACCACAGCGGCACCGCCAGCGGTACCCAGACGTGATGCATGTCGTCCCCCAGGGCCGACGACAGGTTCGGCTGCGGCATCGGAGCGAGCACGAAGTTGTAGACCAACCCGACCAGCACGATGGCGAGCATGACCCCGCCCTGGATCAACGGCGGCACCGCATCCCGGCCGCCCCACGCGAGCCGTGCGAACACCAGCCCAACCAGCAGATTGGTAAGAATGGTGAAGAAGCGCAGCAGGCTCCACACTGTCCCGGCCAGCGTCTCGCCCCTGGCCAGACCGTTGAAGAGCGGCGGCAGCATCGCGGCCAGCGCAGCGAAAGCGATTGCCGCGGCAGCATAGCGTGCCAGCCGCGTAGTGGAATGGCTGGCGCGCGACACCTTCAGCTCTTCAGCTTCCAGCCGGACCGGAGCACGCGGTAAGTCACCACCGCCAGCACCACATTGAACAAGCCGATGCCGACGGCTCCGCTCAGCACCGCCATGTCGGTGTTGCCGATGTCGCTCTGCCCCAGAAACCCGTAACGAAAGCCCGAAATGATGTAGAAGAACGGGTTTGCCCGGCTGATCGCCTGGAACAGCGGCGAAAGGTTGTCGATCACGTAGAAGGTGCCTGAGAGCAGGCTGAGCGGTGCTACCACGAAGTTGGTGATCGCGGCGTTATGATCGAACTTCTCCGCCCAGACCGATGTCAGCAGCCCGATCAGGGCCAGCATGACGGACCCCATCAGCCCGAACCAGATCACCGCCCAGACGTGCGCCATGGCCAGCGACACGCCCGGCCAGAGCAGCATGGCGGCGGCCACGGCGAGACCCACCAGGATGGCGCGAGTCACAGCTGCGGCAACGATCCCGGCCATCAGCTCGCCTTCCGACAAAGGCGGCATCAGCAGGTCGATGATCGTGCCCTGGATCTTGCCTGCGAGGAGCGAGAAGCTGGAATTGGCGAAGGCATTTTGCATCATGCCCATCACGATCAGGCCCGGTGCGACAAAGGTCGAAAACGGCACGCCGAGCACTTCACGCCCTTCGCGCCCGAGCGCGACGGTGAAAATCACCAGAAACAGCAGCGTTGTGACCGCCGGGGCCCAGATCGTCTGCGTCTGGACCTTGAGAAACCGGCGGACCTCCTTCATATAGAGGCTCCACAACCCGATGCGGTTGAGCCCGTGGAACACAGGCTCGCCAGGGGGTGGGAACCGGACCCCGGCCCCGGTATTCGTCTGCGCCCGGGACACGCCCGTATTTCCCGGAGTGTGTGCTTGATCGGCCATGGCCCTGCGCCTAGGCCCAAGCCATGCTGCTGGCAAGCGGGGGCCTTGTGGCCGCCAAGAGAACGGAAACTGGATTGCGATGAGCTGGACCGACGAACGGATCGCGACGCTGAAGACGATGTGGGAAGGCGGCTCGACCGCCAGCCAGATTGCTGAGGAACTCGGCGGGGTCAGCCGCAATGCGGTGATCGGCAAGGCGCACCGCCTTGGCCTGAAGGCGCGCCCTTCGCCGGTCAAGCCGAACGACAAGAAGGAAAAGCCTGCCGCCCCGGTGGAAAAACCGGTTGCCAAGGCACCACCGAAGAAGCCGGTCGTTGCGGCCAAACCCGCCTCCCCGCCGCCCGCTCCGCCCGTGCAGGAACCGCGTGAAGAACCGGTCGAGCGGCCGAGCGCAAGCTCGGGCATTCCCTCGCAGCCTGTGCCCAACCCTTCATCGGACTTGCCGCGCATCGTCTCGGTTGGCCCCGGCGGCTTCCTCCGCCAGGGGCCAGGCGAACAGCAGGCCCCGATCCCGCCGGCCCCGCCGCGCCGGCTTGTGCCGGCCAAACCGAGCCCCGAAATCGCCGACAAGACCAGTCTGCTCGACCTCAGCGACAAGGTCTGCCGCTGGCCGATGGGCCATCCGGGCGAGCCCGATTTCCACTTCTGCGGCGTGGCGGTGAACCCGGGATTTCCCTATTGCGTCGAACATTGCGGCCGGGCCTACCAGGCGCAGCTGCCGCGCGGCGTGCGCCGCCCACCCCCGCCACTGCCGTTCGGGGGCCCGCGGGTCCGCTAAGCCAACAGGTTATCAGGGCCCGGCCGTCGCAAGACTGCCGGGTCTTTGCGTTTTCCAGGGAAGGGAATACCACTATGCCGCTATCGCTCCATGCCGCCTACGTGCCCGGCGCGCTCCAGATGCTGGGGACTGCAAACCACCTCCTCGACAAGGCCGAGCAGTGGTGTGAGCAGACAGGTTGCAGCGAAGCGGAGGTGATCGCCGCGCGCATTCACGAGGATATGCTGCCCTTCACCTATCAGGTGAAATGCGTGGCTGAGCACACGCAAGGTTCGATCGAGGGTGTCCGGCAGGGCGTCTATTCGCCGGACCTCAACCCGCCGCCGGCCACCTTCGCGGCCCTGCGCGACAAGCTGGCGGGCGCAGTGGCGGCCATGGAAGCCTTGAGCGAAGAAGACATGGAGGGCTTCATGGGCCAGCCGATGCGCTTCGAATTCAAGGGCAGCGGGCTGGATTTTACGGCCGAGAACTTCCTGCTCAGCTTCAGCCAGCCGAACTTCTATTTTCACTGTGCGACCGCCTACGACATCCTGCGGATGAAAGGGGTGCCAGTGGGGAAGCGCGACTTCATGGGCCGGGTGCGGATCAAGGCAGGCTAAGGGACGCCCCCCCCAGATGCCCGCAAGCTAGCTCCTCCGCGCGAACCAGATCGTGTGGCGCGGGCCCTTGTTGTTGGGCCGCGCGCGTACTTCGCGCACCGTCACCTCGAACCCGGCCTGCTTCAGCCGCATGGTGAACTTGTGATCGGGCGCGGCTGACCAGATTGCCAGGATCCCGCCCGGCATCAGCGCCTCGCGCGCCTTGGCCAGCCCGGTGCGGGTATAGAGCCGGTCGTTGGCATCGCGCACGATCCCGTCCGGCCCGTTGTCGACGTCGAGAAGGATGGCGTGGTACTTGCCGGTCGTGCCGTCGTTGGCGTCGTCGATCAGCGCCGCGACATCGCACAGGACGATCGATCCGCGCGGATCATCGAGGGCCGCGCCGGTCAGGCCTGCCAGCGGCCCTTGCGCCCAGTCCAGAATCTCGGGCACGATCTCGGCTACCACCACCCGGCCATCGGCCCCGACCCGCTCCAGCGCGGCGCGGTAGGTGAAGCCCATGCCGTAGCCGCCGATCAGCACCCTCGGGGCGGGAACCTCCAGCTCGGCCAGGGTGAGGACGGCAAGCTGTTCCTCGGAATACTGCATCCGCGTGCCCATCAGCTCGTCACGGCCGAGCATGATGATGAAATCGCGGCCATGGCTGACCAGAGTCAACGTTCCGCCACCGGGTATCTCAGCCGTGGCAAGTGTTTCGCGGGGAAGCATGGCTGTTCCTTGAAACGAAAAGGGCCGCCCTGTCGAGCGGCCCTTTCCCTTGTCGTGGAAGAAGGATCAATCCTTCAGGAAGTCGGGCAGCGAGCCTTCGCCACCGCCGCCTTCGCGACGGGGGCCGCGATCACGGCCGCCCCTGTCGCCACGGGGGCCACCACGGTCATTGCCTCTTGGGCCACGACGATCGCCGCGATCGGGGCGATCACCACGCGGCTCCCGCGCTTCACGGGGCGGACGGGTGTCCTCCAGCTCTGCACCGGTTTCCTGGTCAACCACGCGCATCGACAGGCGGACCTTGCCGCGCTGGTCGATCTCGAGCACCTTGACCTTCACTTCCATGCCTTCGGAAACGACGTCACCCGGCTTCTCGACCCGCTCGTTCTTCATTTCGCTGACGTGGACGAGGCCGTCCTTGCCACCCATGAAGTTCACGAACGCGCCGAAATCGACGATGTTGACGACCTTGCCGTCATAGATCTTGCCGATTTCCGGTTCCTCGACGATGCCGAGAATCCACTTCTTGGCGGCTTCGATCTGGCTGATATCGCTCGACGAGATCTTGATCAGGCCTTCGTCGTCGATGTCGACCTTGGCACCGGTTTCGGCGACGATTTCGCGGATCACCTTGCCGCCCGTCCCGATCACTTCACGGATCTTCGACTTGTCGATCTGCAGCGATTCGATGCGCGGGGCATGGGCCGACAGCTCGGTGCGGGCAGAACCCAGCGCCTTGGCCATTTCACCCAGGATGTGCGCACGGCCGGCCTTCGCCTGCTCAAGGGCCTTGGTCATGATTTCCTGCGTGATGCCGGCAACCTTGATGTCCATCTGGAGCGAGGTGATCCCCACTTCCGTGCCGGCCACCTTGAAGTCCATGTCACCCAGGTGATCCTCGTCGCCGAGAATGTCGCTGAGAACGGTGAACTCTTCGCCTTCCAGGATCAGGCCCATCGCGATACCCGAAACCGGGCGCGTGATCGGAACGCCTGCGTCCATCATGCTGAGGCAGCCACCGCACACAGTCGCCATCGAGGACGAACCGTTGCTCTCGGTAATGTCGCTGAGCACGCGGATGGTGTAAGGGAAGTCTTCCTTGGAAGGCAGCACGCCGCGCAGCGCCCGCCAGGCCAGTTTGCCATGGCCGACATCGCGCCGGCTCGGCGCACCGAAGCGGCCCACTTCACCGACCGAGTAGGGCGGGAAGTTATAGTGCAGCATGAAGTTCTGGTAGGTCAGGCCTTCCAGACCGTCGATCATCTGCTCGGCGTCCTTGGTGCCCAGCGTGGTGGTGCAGATTGCCTGCGTTTCGCCGCGCGTGAACAGCGACGAACCGTGGGTCCGCGGCAGCAGGCCAACCATCGCCTCGATCGGGCGGACCTGATCGACCTTGCGGCCGTCAATCCGCTGACCATCCTTCAGGATGGCACCGCGAACGATCTCGGCTTCCAGCTTCTTGAACACCTTGCCGGCCGCCATCTGGGTTTGCCCGTCGGCGTCGGCGAAAGCTTCCTTGCCCTTGGCACGAGCGGCGTTGAGCGCGTCCGAGCGGGCGGACTTGTCGGTCAGCTTGTAGGCGGCGGCGATGTCGCCACCAACCACGGCCTTGAGCTGTTCCTTAATCGCCGAGTTGTCGGTCACCGCGATTTCCCACGGATCCTTGGCCGCCTGTTCGGCCAACTCGATGATCGCGCCGATGACCTTGCGGCATTCGGCATGGGCAAACATGACCGCACCGAGCATGATCTCTTCCGAAAGCTCCTTGGCTTCGGATTCGACCATCATCACGGCGGTGTCGGTTGCTGCAACCACGAGGTCGAGCAGGCCATTGGCTGCCACGTCCTGCTTCGGGTTGAGGGTGTATTCGCCGTCTTCGTAGCCGACGCGGCAAGCGCCGATCGGGCCCATGAAAGGGACGCCCGAGATGGTCAGCGCAGCCGAAGCCGCGATCATCGCAAGGATATCGGGCTCGCACTCGCCGTCAAACGACAGGACCTGGCAAATCACGTTGATTTCGTTGTAGAAACCTTCGGGGAACAGCGGCCGCAGCGGGCGGTCGGTGAGGCGCGAAACCAGCGTTTCCTTTTCGGTTGCACCGCGTTCACGCTTGAAGAAGCCGCCCGGGATGCGCCCGGCGGCAGAGAACTTTTCCTGATAGTGCACGGTGAGCGGGAAGAAATCCTGCCCTTCCTTGACGCTCTTGGCAGCGGTCACGGCGCACAGCACCACGGTGTCGCCATAGGTCGCCAGAACGGCGCCATCGGCCTGACGGGCAATGCGCCCGGTTTCCAGGGTGAGGGTTTTTCCGCCCCACTCCAGCGATACGGTTTTCGTGTCGAACATGTATTTTCCTTCTGAACCCGTGCGCCATATTGCGTCACGGGGCCTGCATGTGCCGGGCAATCCGTCCCGGTCCGGTGCGGGGCTGTTCTTAGCCCCAGGGGTGGTCAGCCGAATGCCGACATGCCCCAAATGCGAGAAAGGCGGCCCCTCGAGCCGCCTTCCTGCAAAACTCTTATTTGCGAAGCCCCAGCTTCTGGATGAGGGCGTTGTACCGCTCCACATCCTTTTTCTTAAGGTATGCCAGCAGGCTGCGGCGCTTGTTGACCATCATCAGCAGGCCGCGGCGCGAGTGGTTGTCCTTGTGGTGGAGCTTGAAATGCCCGGTCAGGTTGCGGATGCGCTCGGTCAGGATGGCGACCTGCACTTCCGGCGAACCGGTGTCACCGGTGGCCTGGGCGTTGCCCTGGATGATTTCCTGCTTCTTTTCGGCGGTTACCGACATTGTGTTTACTCCGCGACATCGGGAAGGTTGAAACCCCGGACGACGCGAGCCGTCCCTCCTTCGATTTCCATCAACGCCACCGGCACATCGTGCAGCCTGGCAAGGTGGAGCCCGTCGGCGTGGGGCATTCCGGATAGGACCCGGCCCTGGCGGACCGCCTGCGCGCTTTCCGGGTCGAGGTGCAAGGCCGGGATGTCGTCCAGCCCTGCCTCCAGCGGCAGGAGGAGGTCTTGAAGGCTCGCGCCCTTAGCGACTTCCTCCAGCTTGTCCAGCGAAATCGCCTGTGCCTGAGTGAACGGACCGGCCTTGACGCGGCGCAGATAGGTGACGTGACCGACGGTTCCCAAGGCGCGGGCGATGTCGCGCGCAAGGCTGCGGATATAGGTGCCCTTGGAGACGTGGGCGGTGAGGGTGACCGACCGCAGAGCATCGTCACCCTGAACTTGCTTCAAAGTCCATCCCTCCTGACGTTCAGTTTGACCTGATGGCTGGATGGATGCTGGAATAAGTTCAGCATGACGGATATCGAGTGAGTGGATTGTCACCCCGCGCGTCTTCATCTCGACGTCCTGCCCGGCACGCGCAAGGTCATAGGCGCGCTGGCCGTCAACCAGGATCGCGGAATAGATCGGCGGCACCTGCTCTATCGGCCCGGTGTAGCGCGGCAGAACGGCTTCTATGTCAGCCATGGTCGGGCGGTGATCGGACTGCACCGTAACCTCGCCCTCGGTATCAAGCGTGCTGGTCTCTTCTCCAAAGCGCACAGTGAAATCGTAAATCTTGTCGCTTTCCAGCATCCGCCCGGCGAGCTTGGTGGCCTCCCCCAGCGCAATCGGCAGCACGCCCTCAGCCAGCGGATCGAGTGTTCCGCCATGGCCGACCTTGGCCTTGGCATACCCGCCCTGCCGCAGAATGCGTTTGACCGCACTGACCGCCTGCGTGCTGCCCAGCCCGCGCGGCTTGTCGAGGATCAGCCAACCGTGAGGCGCAGGCTTCTTCTCGCTCATCCCGCCAGTGCCTCGGAAAAATGCTTGCGGCACAAGGCGACATAACGGTCGTTGCCGCCAATCTCGGTCTGTGCGCCCTGACTTACCGCCCGGCCCCGCTCGTCCACCCGCAGGTTCATCGTCGCCTTGCGCCCGCAGTGGCAGACCGCCTTGAGCTCAACCAGCGAGTCCGCGATCCCCAGCAGCGCGGCAGAACCTTCGAACAGCTCGCCCTGAAAATCGGTGCGCAGGCCATAGCACAACACCGGGATGCCGGCCTCGTCCGCCAGCCGCGCGCACTGCCAGACCTGGGCCCTGGTGAGGAACTGTGCCTCGTCAACCAGCACGCAGGCAATCGGCGCTTCGGCGTGGTCTTCCAGCACACGCGATGCGATGTCCGTTCCTGCTTCGTAGCGGTGGGCATCGCTGGCCAAGCCGATCCGGCTGCTGATCGCACCGAACCCCGGGCGGTCGTCAAGCGCGGCAGTCCATAGCGAAACCCGCATGTCGCGCTCGCCGTAGTTGAATGCCGCCTGCAGCAGGGTCGAGCTCTTCCCCGCGTTCATGCTGGCATAATAGAAATAGAGCTTGGCCATGCGCTTCGCGCTACCCGCTTGCGCGCAGCCTTGCCAGAGGCCGGACCGATTTCCCCGGGCAGGAAACGGTTAAGCGAGGCGACAGGCTCGATCCGCAATGCTAACCCTTCGCAACAAGACACCGGACAGGGAGCGATCAAGGTGGCAGAGGCAGCAGCGGCAAAGGCACAGACCGGCATTCTCGGCTGGATCGAGCGGACCGGCAACAAGCTGCCCGATCCTGTATTCCTGTTCTTTTACCTGATTGTCGGGCTGGTGCTCGTCTCCATCGTGGCGTCGCTGACCGGATGGTCGGCTGTCCACCCGACCGAAGTCGATCCCGAAACCGGCGAAGCCCAGGTCATCGCGGCCACCAGCCTGCTCAGCGCCGAGAACATCCAGCGGCTATGGGTCGAAATGCCCCGGACCTTCACCCACTTCCACCCGCTCGGCTATGTGCTGGTGGTCATGCTTGGCGCAGGTGTGGCGGAGCGGGCTGGCCTGTTCGGCACTGCCATGCGCGCGGGCGTGCGCGATGCGCCAAAGGCACTGCTGACCCCGATCGTCGTCGCCGTGGGCATGATGGGCAATCTTGCGGCTGACGCTGCCTATGTCGTGCTGATCCCGCTGGCCGGGATCATCTTCCATGCTGCCGGGCGCCATCCGATTGCAGGCATCGCGGCGGCCTTTGCCGGGGTGTCCGGCGGGTTTTCCGCCAACCTCCTCCCCGGTCAGCTCGATGCCCTGCTGTTCGGCATTACCGAGGCTTCGGTTGAAACCGTGTTCGGTGACTTTACCGCCAACATTGCGGGCAACTGGTATTTCATCGCCGGGATGTTCGTGATCTTCCTGCCGGTCATCTGGTATGTGACCGACAAGGTGATCGAGCCGCGCCTCGGCGCCTGGAACTCGGCGCTTGCAGGCCGTCCGGCCGACGCCGAGCCGGCTGACCGGCCGCTGACCGATGGCGAGCGCAAGGGCCTTCGCCGCGCCGGCCTTGCCGTGCTGGCGGTGGTCGCGCTGTGGCTGGGCTTTACCTTCGGGCCCGGCACCCCGCTGATCGACGAAACCGCCACGGCGGAAGCGCGGCTGACCCCGTTCTACCAGAGCCTGGTGGGCGGGTTTTTCATCCTCTTCCTGCTGGCCGGCTGGGCTTACGGCAAGGCGGCCGGGACCATCGGCGATCACCGCGACCTGGTGAAGATGATGGCGGGGGCCATGGAGGATCTGGCCTATTACCTCGTCCTCGCCTTTGCTGCGGCCCATTTCGTCGCGATGTTCGCCTGGTCCAACCTCGGCCTGATCATGGCGGTGGAAGGGGCAGCCGGGCTCAAGGCATCGGGCCTGCCCGCCTGGGCGCTGCTGGCCGGGATCATCCTGCTGACAGCCCTGCTCAACCTGTTCGTTGGTTCGGCCAGCGCCAAGTGGGCACTGCTGGCGCCGGTCATGGTGCCGATGCTGATGCTGCTGGGCATCACTCCGGAAATGTCGACCGCTGCTTATCGCGTGGGTGACGGTGCGACCAACATCATCACTCCGCTGATGGTCTATTTCCCGCTGATCCTGATTTTCTGCCAGCGCTGGCAGAAGGACTTCGGGCTGGGCAGCCTGGCTGCAACCATGCTGCCCTACTCGATCGGGCTGCTGGTGGTCGGTATCGCGATGACGATCGGCTGGGTTGCGCTCGACTTGCCCCTGGGGCCGGGCGCCAGCGTGTTCATGGAGGTGCCGACCACCGCACCTGCCGAAGCCACTGCACCGGCAGCGGGCGGCTAGGCGATGGGCATCAGGCGGGGGCATCAGGCGGGCGGACGCATCAGCGCACGCTTGGCCCGCCCTCGCCTGGCCCGCCCTCGCCTGCTCCTGTTCGCCCCGCTGCTCGCAGCGGTCGCGCTGGCCGGGAATGCGCCGCCGGTTTTCTCCTACGCCGTTGACAGTGCGGCCAGCACGGTCTCGGCCAAGGTCGGTTTCCTCGGCCTCGGCAGCAAGACAGCGGGCTTCCCGGACGTTTCCGGCACTGTCCGGCTGACCCCGGAGCGGCCGGACCGGATCGATCTCGACGTCACGCTGGATGCCCGCGCCCTGACCGCGCCGGACAAGGTCACGCTCGGCCGCCTGCGCGGGGAGAAGTTCTTCTGGGTAGAACGCTACCCCAAGGTGCGCTTTGCCGGGGACCGTCTGGCGCTGACGACTGACCGCAAGGGAACCATAGAGGGCGAACTGACCGCGCGTGGGGTGACCCGCCCGGTCAGCCTGGCAGTCACCTTCGACAAGCCGCCGATGACTGCCGGGCGCGGCGAGGCGATCACCCTGACCGGAACGACCACGATCGACCGGCGCAAGTTCGGGATGACTGCCTATTCGCTGGTGGTGGGCAGGCAGGTCAACATCACGCTGAAGGCGCGGATTGTCCCTGACTAGGCTTCCTCGTCGAGGTCGCGCGCCACCTTGGGGTCGTTGAGCAGCCGCTCGATCCGTTCCGCCTCGTCGAAGCTTTCGTCGGGCTTGAACTGGAGTTTGGGGGCAAACTTGAGGCCAAGCCGCTTGGCTACCTCGCGCTGGAAGAAGGCGGTGTTCTGGCGCAGCGCCTTGAGCACCGCGGCTTCCTCTGCCCCCAGCAAAGGCTTCACATAGACCGCGGCATTCCTCAGGTCGGGCGTCATCCGCACCTCCGTGACAGCGATGCTCGTGGCGCTGACGACCTCGTCATGCACTTCCTGCCGGGCGAGCAGCTCGCTGAGGATATGCCGCACCCGTTCCGCCACCTTGAGCACGCGGACCGATTGCTGTTCCGGGGTGGCGGTCTGGCGAACCATCAGCGGCGCAGCTCCGAGGTGGAGGGCTGAGGCTTGGGGGTCGGGATCGCGGTGCTGGTGGCGCGGGCCAGCACGGTACCGTCCTCCGCCAGCAGTTCCCCTTCGAGGAAGATCACCCGCCGCCCGGCGCGGATCACCCGGCCCTTGCCGATGATGGTGGCGCCGGTCGGGATCAGCTGCAGCAGCGTCATGTTGAGGTCGAGGTTGAGCGGCGCCTGCTCGCCCCCGGTCATCGCGACATAGGCATAGCCCATCACGTCATCGAGATAGCCCGCCACCAGGCCGCCCTGCACGCCGCCGCGCCAGGTGGTCATTTCGCGCCGCACCTCGAACCGCATGGTCGCAGTACAGGTCTCCTCGTCGTAGCTCACGAACGAGGAACCGAGCAGCGCGGAGTGGGGGGATTCCCCGTCTTCCCTGCTGAACAGGCCTGGGCTCACCGATCCGTCACTCACAGGGTCCGCTCACGCTCCTCGATCTCGAACACTTCGAGCATGTCGCCCGCCTTGATGTCGTTGGTGTCGCTCAGCACGACGCCGCATTCGAGCCCGGTGCGGACTTCGTCGACATCGTCCTTGAAGCGCCGCAGCGACTGGATGGTGGTAGCCGACACGATGACGTCCTGGCGGGTAAGGCGCGCGTGGAGGCCCTTGCGGATGATGCCTTCCAGCACCAGCAGGCCGGCAGCCTTGTCCTTCTTGCCCGCAGGGAACACCTGCTTGACCTCGGCCCGGCCCTTGACGTGCTCGATCCGCTCGGGGCCCAACTCGCCGGCCATCTCCTTGGCGATTTCCTCGGTCAGGTGATAGATGACGTCGTAATACATCATCCGCACCTTGTCGCGGTTGACCAGCAGGCGCGCCTTGGGGTTGGGGCGCACGTTGAAGCCGATGATCGGCGCCTTGCTCGCCGCTGCCAGCTGCACGTCACTTTCGGTGATCGCGCCCACCCCGGCATGGAGTATCCGCACCTTGATAAGGTCGTTGGACAGGTTGTGCAGCGCGGTGTTGATCGCCTCCACACTGCCCTGCACGTCGGCCTTCACCAGCACCGGGAATTCCACCACGTCGCTGGTGAGGTTGGAGAACATGGTGTCGAAGTTGGTCGGCGCCAGCGTGGTGCGTTTCTCGGTTGCCTTCTGCTGCCGGAACGACGCCACTTCGCGCGCCCGCTGCTCGTTCTCGACCACGGTCAGCACATCGCCTGCGCTCGGCACGCCGCCGAGGCCAAGCACCTCGACCGGCATCGACGGCCCGGCTTCCTTGATCTGCTTGCCCTGGTCATCGACCAGTGCGCGCACGCGGCCGCTTTCCGAACCGACCACGAAGGTGTCGCCCTTCTTCAGGGTGCCGCGGGTGATCAGCACGGTGGCGACCGGGCCGCGGCCCTTGTCGAGCTGCGCCTCGATCACGGTGGCTTCTGCCGCGCGATCAGGCCGTGCCTTCAGTTCCATCAGTTCGGACTGGAGGGCAATCTTCTCGAGCAGCTGATCCAGGCCCATGCCGGTCTTGGCGGAGATCTCGACGTCCTGCACGTCGCCGCTCATCGCTTCGACCATGACATTGTGTTCGAGCAGGCGCTCGCGGATCTTCTGCGGGTTCGCCTCGGGCTTGTCGCACTTGTTGATCGCCACGATCATCGGCACGCCAGCTGCCTGGGTGTGATTGATCGCCTCGATGGTCTGCGGCATGATCCCGTCGTCGGCAGCCACCACCAGCACCACGATATCGGTCACATTGGCACCGCGCGCGCGCATCTGGGTAAAGGCAGCGTGGCCCGGCGTATCGAGGAAGGTGATGGTCTGGCCGTCCTTCGTCTTCACCTGGTAGCTGCCGATGTGCTGGGTGATGCCGCCGGCCTCGCCCTTGACCACATTGGTACCGCGCAGCGCATCGAGCAGGCTGGTCTTGCCGTGATCGACATGGCCCATGATGGTGACGACGGGCGGACGCGGACGCTGGGTTTCCTCCGGATCGGCATCCTCCGCGCTGGCAATGTCGACATCGCTTTCGGAAACGCGGGTGATGTTGTGGCCGAATTCCTCGACCAGCAATTCTGCGGTGTCCTGGTCGATCGTCTGGTTGACGGTGACCATCATGCCCATGTTGAACAGGGCCTTGACCAGGTCTGCGCCCTTTTCCGCCATGCGGTTAGCCAGTTCCTGCACCGTGATCGCTTCCGGCACGACCACGTCACGGACCTGCTTTTCACGCGGCGCGGACGAACCGCCGCCCTGCATCCGGCGCTCCTTCTCGCGCGCACGCTTGAGCTTGGCGAGCGACATCGCCCGGCGCCCTTCGTCCTCGTTGAGGGCGCGGGTGACGGTCAGCTTGCGGCGCTTGTCGGTATCGACCGCGCGATCGGTGCGCTTGTCGTCCTTCTTTTTCTTGACGTCCTTCTCGACCTTTTCAGGCTTCTTGACCTCCGGCCGGGCGACCGGGGTGAACCGGCGCGGAGCGGGGGCGGCTTCGCCCGAGGCAGCGTCCTCCGTGCCAGCCTGGCCGGCTTCGGCCGCGCCTGCCGGGGCTTCCGGAGCCGGTTCGGCCGCCGGAGCGGCAGCGTCGGGCACCTGATCAACAGCCTGAGCGGTTTCCTCGCTGGCCTTGCGATTTTCCTCGGCGCGGCGACGCTCTTCCTCAGCGGCACGGCGGGCTTCTTCTTCCTCGCGCTTGCGCGATTCCTCGGCCTGACGCAGGCGATCTTCCTCGGCCTCGCGCTGGAGGCGGGCAACGCGTTCCTGCGGCGTTTCGCCGGACGGGGCCTTGCGCGCGGGCGGCGGCGGTGGCGGCGGCGGAGCAGCCTCGACAGGCGCGGGCGGCGGAGCCGGAGGCGGCGGCGGCGGGGCAGCCTCGGCCGAACCGGGCTTGCCGACGAGCTTGCGACGCTTGACCTCGACCACGACCTTGTTGGTCCGGCCATGGCTGAAGGTCTGCTTGACCTCGCCCGGCTGGCTGCCCTTCAAGGTCAGCGGCTTGCGGGTGCGGGGGGTTTCACTGTCGCTCATAAAACTCGTCAATCCTTCAAAATCTTGTCGTCTGCCACCGGCTTTTCGGCCCGGTCGGCATTCTCGCGCACAGCAACGGGTGCGTCGGCTTCAGCGGCTTCGGCAACGGGATCATCGCCCAGAAAATGCATCAGGCGCTCCAGCACCTGGTTGACCCGCCCGGCCGCCCTGTCGTCAGCCAGCGCGAGGTGGACGACATTGTCGCGGCCCAATGCCACAGACAGAGCCATCCGGTCCAGAGGCAAGGTGACGCCTTGTTGCCCGGTCCCTTCGGCATCGCGGCCAACCCGCCATGCCTGGTCGAGCTTGCGGCTGCCGTCGGCGCTGGCATCGCTGGCATGGAGCAGCAGGCTGATCATGCCAGCCCGGGCCTGTTCAGCAATCCGGTCTGACCCCATCACCACGTGCCCGGCGCGCAATTCCAGGCCGAGCCGGTCCAGGAAAGCGCGGGTCAATGCCGCTTCGATCCGCTCAGGCAGGTCATCGGGCACGGTCAGCGCCGCGCCCTTGAATGCCCGCGCCAGCGCACCGGGCAGCTTGCCCCCACCTTTGCCCGCTTTCATCGCGGCCTCGAGCTCGCGCCGGGAGACGCCGAGCCAGGCCCCCCGCCCGGGCGCCTTTGCCAGCGGGTCGGGCAGGACCAGGCCGTCCGGCGAAATGGCCAGCCGCAGCAGCGCCTGGCGAGAGCCATGCTCTCCGGTCAGGACACACTTTCTCTCCGGATCAGCCGGGGCTGATCCGCGCTGTCCGGGCTGCGTGCGCCCGTCAGTGCTGGCGGAACCTAGCGGCTCATTGTGAGGAATCCGCATCGGCGGCCTCCTCGGTTGCTGGTCCGGATTCCGGCTCAGCTGTTGGCGCGGCAACCGCTGCCGGCTCTTCATCCTCGAACCAGTGCGCGCGGGCTGCCATGATGATCTCGTTGCCCTGTTCTTCGCTGAGGCCATATTCGCCCAGCACGCCGCCCTTGTCCTGCTCGCGCGGAGCCGGGCGCCGCATCGGCGGGCCTTCGGCGGGGTTGTTGCGGCGGCGGGGAGCCTCGCGCTTCTTGGCGATGAGTTCGTCAGTGGCGAGATCGGCCAGGTCGTCGAGCGTCTTGATGCCCGCCTTGCCCAGCGTGACCAGCATCTGCTCGGTCAGGTGCGGCAATTCGGCGAGGCCGTCTTCCACGCCAAGCGCCTGGCGCTCTTCGCGGGCGGAGGCCTCATGGCGCTCCAGCGCTTCGGCGGCACGGGTTTGAAGTTCCTCGGCCAGTTCCTCGTCAAATCCTTCGATCGCCGCCAGTTCGGCCACGTCGATATAGGCCACTTCGACCAGTTCGGCGAAGCCTTCAGCGACCAGCAGCTGGCTGAGCGTTTCGTCAACGTCGAGTTCTTCCTCGAACATCTTCGACCGCTCGGCGAATTCCTTCGACCGCTTTTCCGAGGCTTCTTCCTCGGTCATGATGTCGATCTGGTGGCCGGTCAGCTGGCTGGCAAGGCGCACGTTCTGGCCGCGGCGACCGATGGCGAGGCTGAGCTGGTCGTCCGGCACCACCACTTCGATCCGCCCCTCGTCCTCGTCGAGCACGACGCGGGCGACAGTGGCAGGCTGGAGGGCGTTGACCACAAACGTTGCGGTGTCTTCGCTCCAGGGGATGATGTCGATCTTTTCGCCCTGCAGTTCCTGCACCACCGCCTGAACACGGCTGCCCTTCATGCCGACGCAGGCGCCAACCGGGTCGATGCTGGAATCGCGGCTGATCACGCCGATCTTGGCACGGCTGCCCGGATCGCGGGCTGCGGCCTTGATTTCGATGATGCCGTCATAGATCTCGGGCACTTCCTGCGCGAACAGCTTCTTCATGAATTCCGGATGCGCCCGGCTGAGGAAGATCTGCGGGCCGCGGTTGTTGCGTTCCACCTTGGTGATCAGCGCGCGGACGCGCTCTCCGGTCCGGGCCGCTTCGCGCGGGATCTGCTGGTCACGGCGGATCACGCCTTCCGCACGGCCGAGGTTGACGATAACGTGGCCGAATTCGACCGACTTGATCACCCCGGTGATGACTTCGCCCTGGCGATCCTTGAACTCTTCGAACTGGCGCTCGCGCTCGGCATCGCGGACCTTCTGGAAGATCACCTGCTTGGCGCTCTGCGCGTCGATCCGGCCCAGGTCCACCGGCGGCAGCGGATCGACGATGAAGTCACCCAAGGTGGCGCCGGGCTGAAGCTTCTGCGCCTGCTCGACCGAAATCTGCTTGAAGTAGTCTTCGACGTCCTCGACCACTTCGACCACGCGCCACAGGCTGAGATCGCCCGTCAGCGGATCGAGCTTGGCGCGAATGTCGTTCTCGGCACCGTAACGCGAACGGGCGGCCTTCTGGATCGCCTCTTCCATCGCTTCGATGACGATCGCCTTGTCGATCATCTTTTCCGTGGCAACCGAGGTCGCAATCGCGAGCAGCTCGGCCTTGTTGGCGGAAATTGCACTGGCCATCAGTCGTCAGCCTTCTCTTCGTCGTCGGTTTCTACAATGTCCTCGACCCCGGTGGTGTCGATCGGTCTGGTCGCGGCAATCAGCGCGTCGGTAAGGACGAGCTGGGCCGAATGAATCTGTGCCAGCGGCACGGTGATGGCACCAGCCTTGCGGTCGGTGATCATGACAGCATCACCCTCGATGCCCTCGAGATTGCCGCGCAAGGACCGCTGCCCGTCCCATGCCTTGTCCATGGCGATCCGGGTTTCGTGACCCGCCCAGCGGGCAAAATCCTGCGGACGGGTCAGCGGGCGGTCAATGCCGGGGCTGGACACCTCGAGGTGATAAGCACCTTCGATCAGCACTTCGCCCGCTTCCTCGGCCGCGTCGATCACGTCGGAGACGCGGCGGCTCAGGGCCGCGCACTGGTCGATGACCAACTGGCCGGTGGCCGGATCTTCCGCCATGATCTGCAGCGCCATGCCGCCGTCACCGGCTTCCGAGGGCATCATCTTCACGCGCACGAGATCAAACCCGAGCGCATTCGCTTCCGGTTCGATCAATTGGGCAAGGCGCGCGATATCGGCCACTCGGTCTTTCCGTTCAGGTGCATTGCCGCAAAGGCGAGCGGTGCCGGCCCCGTATGGCGCCAGCCCCTCTTCTGCCATCGACAATGTCGGGATGAGCGCCAGATAGGCGCGTGGCCCTTCCGATGCAAGCGCTAGTTTGCGTCGGCAGGAGCGCTGGAACCGACTTAGCCCGGGGTTGCCAGATGGGAGATCACGATCATCGTCACCACCGCCGCAATGATAGCATATCCACGCACGCGGCCATGGCGCAGATCGCCCATCAGCTGGCGCATCCGATCCGCCTGGGCCCGGCCACTCGATCGTGCCAGCGGCCAGACCAGCAGCATGAGGACCGGAACGGCCACCAACGCCGCCCAGGGAGGGAGACTATCCATGTGCCAGGTGGCTCAGGCCCATGCGGTCAGGGCTTGCAGAAGTTCTCGGCCTGGCGGTCCATCTCGTCCAGCCGGGCAGCATCGCGGTCAGCCGTGCCCTGGTCAATGGCCTGGTCCCATGCTTCCTGCGCCATCTGGGTGAAGCGTTCGCACTGGTCCCGCCTGACTTCGGCCTGCGTGGCCGCAACCTGCTGGTTGATGCTCTGCCCGCCGAGCGAATCCATCGGCTGATTCATGGCGTCCTCGACATTGCGGGGAGCAGACACGCTGTATGCGACAGCTGCCGCAATCCACGCCGTGGCGGCAAGCCCTACCAGTCCCTTGATGATATTCATGCCAAGCTCCCCTGCATATCGCGGGCGAGAATAGCGGGAAAATGGTTAAATTCTTCTGAGCGTTACTCGCTGAGACCGTGCTTTTTGATGCAGTGGCGCAGCTGATCGTAACTGAGGCCGAGCGCCCTGGCGGTCTGGCGCTGGTTCCAGCGGTGCTTGCCCAGAGCATGCTCGAGGATGGTGCGTTCATGTGCGTCGACCGCGGCGCGCAGGTCACCAATGCTGTCGAGCTCGGTCGGGGCAGGCATGGATGGTGCGGCCGGGGCCGCGCCATCGCGCCGGGCCTCGGGCGTGCGGGCCACAGGCGTAAGCGGCTTCCACGGGGAATCGAACGGATCGAACTGGACATGGGCAATCGGCTCGTCCCAGTCATCCCAGCGGTAGACCGCGCGCTCGATCACATTGCGCAGCTCGCGCACATTGCCGGGCCAGGGGTATTCGTCGAGCTGCCGGGCGACGTGCGGGGCAAATCCGGGCCAACCCTGCCAGCCCAGTTCCGCCGCCATGCGCCGTCCGAAATGGTCGGCCAGCACCTCTACGTCCCCCTCGCGCACCCGCAGCGGCGGCAAGGTGATGACCTCGAAGCTGAGCCGGTCGAGCAGATCGGGCCGGAACTCACCCCGCTCGGCCTTGGCGGGAAGGTCCTCGTTGGTGGCCGCGACGATCCGGACATCGACCCGCATCGCACGATTGGAGCCGATCCGCGTCACTTCACCATATTCGACCGCGCGCAGGAGCCGTTCCTGCGCGGCCATGCTCAGCGTGCCCAGTTCGTCGAGAAACAGGGTGCCTTTGTCGGCTTCCTCGAACCGCCCGGCGCGGGTTCTGGTAGCTCCGGTGAAAGCGCCCGCCTCGTGCCCGAACAGTTCGGCTTCGATCAGCGTTTCGGGCAGCGCGGCGCAGTTCATGGTGACCAGGGGTTCACCCCAGCGGGAAGAGAGGCGATGCAGACGTTCGGCGATCAGTTCCTTGCCCGTCCCGCGCTCGCCGATCACCAGCACCGGGCGCCCCATGGGCGCGGCGCGGCTGGCCCGCTCGACCGCATCGAGGAAAGCCCCCGACTGCCCGATAAAGTGCTGTGCCCGCTCCATAACCAAGGCATAGGAAATTTTCCCGATAGTTGGCAATATGCGCCCGCATGTCGTTCGTCGAAAACCTCCAAAACGGCGGATTTGCGTGCCTCTTCCGGTTTGGCACGCTGCTTGCTGATAGGTGAACAAGACGCTGAGCCCCACGCTGAACACCACAGCGGGCAGCACCGATCAGGAGGTTTTGACCATGTATGACAGCCGCTTCTTCCAGTCCAAGCTGGGTCAGGCCGCAATCGCCAGCGTAGCCGCGATGGCCGCGTTCGTGGCCCTCAGCAGCCAGATCCAGGCGAGCCCGGCGCTGGCCGCCACGATCCACTGCGAAACGGTCGAGCTGGCATGACCCGCCCGATCGATCATGACCCCCTCGGGCCGGAGCGGAGCCCCCCGTCTTCGGATGGCGCTTCGGCCCGTTCCCCCCGCGCCTCCCGGCTTGACGACGAGGTCGAACGGCTGCGCCGCAGTCCGACGCCGACCCAGCAGGGCGAACGGCGCGATCGCGGCCAGCGCGATCCCTTCCCCGATTTTTCGTTCAACGGAGTACCCTTGATGGGCATTTTCAGCCGCACCCGTGACATCATCGCCGCCAACTTCACCGACATGCTCGACAAGGCCGATGATCCGGCCAAGATGATCCGGATGATCATCCTCGAGATGGAGGAAACACTGGTCGAAGTGCGCGCCAGTGCCGCCCGGACGATTGCCGACCAGAAGGAAATGCACCGCCACACGGTCAAGCTCGACCGGCTCCAGGCAGACTGGGCCGAAAAGGCCCAGCTGGCACTGAGCAAGGACCGCGAGGACCTGGCCCGCGCTGCCCTGGTGGAAAAGAAGAAGGCGGCCGATATGGCCGACCAGCTCAAGGCGGAAATCGCCGTGCTCGACGATGCGCTGCGCGCCTACGAGCAGGACATCGCCAAGCTGCAGAACCGCCTGCGCGAGGCCCGCAGCCGCCAGACCGCCATCGCTGCCCGGCTCGAAAGCGCGGAAAACCGCGTCAAGCTGCGCAGCCTGATGACCAACGAGCGGGTGGACGAGGCGCTGACCCGGTTCGACCAGCTCGAACGGCGGGTCGATTACGCCGAAGGCCGCGCCGAGGCCCTGTCGATTGCTGACGGTTCGGGCAAGCCGAGCTTGTCGGACGAGATTGCCGCGCTCGAAAGCGCCGACAAGATCGATGACGAACTGGAACAGATGAAGCGCGCGCTGGGCCTCAGCGACGACGCCAAGAAAGGGGAATAAGCCATGGAAGAGGTCATGCTCGCCCTGGTGATCTGCGTCGGCCTGCCGTGGGTCGTGCTGCACTACATCACCAAGTGGAAGACCGCCGCCACCATCACCACCGATGACGAGGTGCTGCTGGATGAGCTCTACAACCTGGCCAAGCGCCTCGACGAGCGGATGGACACGGTCGAGCGGCTGGTCGCCGCCGACAACTCCGATTTCCGCCCGGCCCGGCTCGTCCACGACCAGGAAGCCGACAACCAGCAGCTGCGCGAACTCGACCGCCTGCTCGCCGAAGCCAAGGGAGGCAAGAAATGACCAGCCCGCGCACCACGCTCTACAAGGATCCCTTCAACCGCAAGATCATGGGGGTCTGCGCCGGGATTGCCGATTATACCGGGGTCAACGCGCTCTGGGTCCGCCTCGGGGCAATTGCCCTGACCGTGATGGGCGCAGCGCCCCTGATCATCCCGGGTTATTTCATCGCCGGCCTGCTGCTGAACAAGAAGCCGGCCCACCTCTATGTCGACCCGGAAGAGCAGAAGTACTGGCAGGGCGTGCGCCAGAGCCCGAAGCGGACCGCGCGCGAAATCCGCAGCCGGATGCGCGACATCGACCGCCGCCTGGCCGACGTCGAAACCTATTACGTCAGCAGCAACCCGCGCCTGAACGCCGAAATCGAGCGGCTGCGCTGATCTGCAAATCGAGAAAGGGAATTACCAATGGAAGGCATAATTGCCCTGATGATCCCGATCATCGCGCTGTCGATCCCGATCGTGGCGATCTGGACCAAGCACCAGCAGAAAATTGCGGAAATGCAGATCAGCAAGACCGCCGAGCACACCGCTGAAAAGGCCGCCCAGTACGCCAGCAAGATGCAGGCGCTGGAAGACCGGGTGCGGGTGCTGGAACGCATCGTCACCGACGGCGGCTATGATGTTGCCACCCAGATCGAGGCCCTGCGCGATACCCGCCGGGTCGATGAGGCTGGCGCCGGTGTGCCGCTCGGCCTTCACAGCAAGGAGCGCGTGTGATGGAATTCGCCCAGATCGCGCCTTACCTCGGCTGGCTCATCAGCGCCGGTTTCCTGCTCGGTGCGGGCGGCATTTTCGCCACGGTCCACACCACCCGGATGAAGATCAAGAACGGTTATCCGCTGGAAGGCATGTGGGGCCAGTCGCTGAAGCCCGGCATGACCAGCGAAGCCCAGCAGCGCGTCACCCTGCTCACCCAGGAAAACGCGCAGCTGCGTGCTGAACTGGGCAGCCTGAAGGACCGGCTCGCCAATGTCGAACGGATCGTCACCGATGGCGGCTTCCACCTGACGCACGAGATCGAGAAGCTCCGCGGAGAGGGGAAAGTCCAATGAGCTTCTGGACCGCCATGGTGATCATTGCGGCGATCATCGGCTTCGTCGAGCTCCAGAAGTCTCGCAATGCCAGCCGCACAGCCCGCAGCGAGACAGGGCCAGCCGCCCTGCCGGACGACAGCGAGATGCGCCGCGAACTCACCGATCTGCGCGAGCGGATCAAGGTGCTGGAACAGATCACGGTCGAGGGCCGCGAGGCCCGGGCCATTGCCGAGGAGATCGAGCGGCTGCGCGACCGGTAAGGCGCCAGGGCTCGAGGAGGAAGGGAGCAGTGCACATGAGCGAACCGGTCATTTTCGCCGCCACTTCGCTGCTGGGGATCACCATCGTCGTTATTGCCATGCTGCAGGGCTGGCAGGGCTGGCTGCGCTACAAGGAGCGCGAGCTGGAACGGGCGGTCGGTCCGCAGCGCGAACTTGAAGGCGGCTCGGCCGTCGGCGCGGCGCGGATCGAGCTGGCTGACCTCAAGGAACGCATCCGCAAGCTGGAAGCCATCGCCAGCGGAGTGGACCTGTGAGCGCCGCGCGCGACACCGCCACCCAGGCCGGGATCGGCCTCGGCAGCGCGATTGCAGTGGCGATCAGCTGGAGCCTGCACCAGTCGATCATCTGGGCCATCATCCACGGCTTCTTCGGCTGGTTCTACGTGATTTACCATGCCTTCACGCGGCCCGGCGGGCTGTCCGGCTGACGATTGCCCCTTTCGCCGCGCGCACGGCATCCCTACCTGCGCAGCTATGCGCACACTGGATGACATCCTCGAAGAGTACGAGTTCCTCGATGGCGACGAACGCTATCGCCTGCTGATCGAGCTCGGCCGCGAGCTGGAGCCGATGCCCGACGCGCTCAAGACCGATGCCACGCTGGTGCGCGGCTGTTCGGCCAGTGTCTGGGTCTATCCCACCGGCGAGCCTGGGCAGCTCCACTTCCTGGCTGACAGCAATGCCGCGATCACCAAGGGCATCGTCGCGCTGGTGATAGCAGCGGTTCAGGATCGCCCGGCTAACGCCGTCGCCGATATGGACGTAACCGCCGCCCTCGCCCCGTTCGACCTTAAGAACCAGCTTTCCTCCAACCGGACGCAAGGCGTGCCCAATATGATCGCGCTGGTGCGCGAACACGCAGCCCGCATCGCGGCCGCCTGAGATGCGGCCGCTCTACACCGCCGGGGGGTTCACCGCGCTGGGGCTCGCGGCGGTCGGGGCTTTCCTGCCGATCATGCCGACCGTGCCGTTCCTGCTGGTAGCGGTGTTCTGCTTTGCCCGCAGCAACCCGGCGTGGGAGCAGAAGATCCTCGGCCACCCGCACTGGGGGCCGCAGGTGCGCGACTGGCGCGAGCGGCGCGCGATCAACCGCCGGGCCAAGGTCATGGCAATCGGCGCGATGAGCGTGGGCGCCGTGTTCACCTGGTTCACCCTCGGCCATCCGTGGGTGTGGATTTCGGTGACGATCCTGGTGCTGTGCGGCGGCTGGATCGCCACGCGCAACGAGTAGTCAGTCGACCGCCGCCTCGCGAACCACGGCCACGCCGGCCTCGCGCTGCAGCTTCAGTTCCTGCTTCAGCCGGGCCGGATCGCGCGCGAACAGGAAGCCGAAGCTGACCCCGCCTTCCTTGCCGATGGTCGCATGGTGCAGCTTGTGCGCCTGGACCAGCCGCTTGGCATAGCCGCGCTTGGGCACCCAGCGGAAATAGCGCTGATGGACCAGGCCATCGTGCACCAGCGTGTAGATTATCCCGTAGAACAGAATGCCCAGGCCAACCCACGTGCCCGGCAGCCATGCGCTCTCGCCCAGCACCAGCGGGCTGCCCACGGCGAACATCGAAATGCTCATTACTGCGCCGACTACGCCGTAGAGGTCGTTCTTTTCCAGCAGGTTGTCATGCGGCTCGTGATGATCGCGGTGCCAGCCCCAGCCCCAGCCGTGCATGATGTACTTGTGGCTGCTCCACGCGACCACTTCCATCGCCAGCACGGTGGCGACAACAATCAGCGCAGGAATCAACCAGTCAGACATGGCCGGGATATAGGTTACTTCTCGGGCGGAAAAAAGAACGCGCGCAAGTGATCCCCGATCCGGGCCGGGCGCAGGGTTTCCGCGTCGATGCAGCACCAGGCGCTGCGGACTTCGGCCAGCACTTCCTCACCCCGGTGGATCACGGTGTGGTAGAAAGCACGAGCGCCCTGGAACTGTTCCAGCACGGTGCGGGCGATCACCGCATCGTCAAGGAATGCAGGCTTACGATAGGTGATTTCGTGCTTGAGCGCGACCCAGGCCTTGCTTGCCACGTCTTCGGCCGGAGCAATGCCGCGCCAGTGCGCCAGCACGGCATCCTGCACCCAGCCCAGGTAACGGGCATTGTTGACGTGGCCCATGAAGTCGATGTCTTCGGGGAGGACCTTGATCGGGAATGTGAAGGGGGCAGCGGGGGCGTTTGTTGACATGCTTGTCAGTTAGCAGACCATGGTTGCATTATCATTGTAATTCGCGCTTCCGGCGGCGATTTTTTCGCCGGGCCGGTCCGGGGGCGCGGTGGGGCGATCCCGCGGTCAGTTCCGGCCTCCACCGCTACGGTCCGGTCTTGAGCGCGGCCAAGTTTTCCCATCTTGCCCGCGCTGCCCTGCCGCCCTAGCCCCGCAGCATGGCCAGTCGCCCCCGCACCCTTTACGAGAAAATCTGGGACGCCCACGTCGTGGAAACCCGCGATGATGGCACCAGCCTGGTCTATATCGACCGCCACCTGGTTCACGAGGTGACCAGCCCACAGGCTTTCGAGGCGCTGCGGCTGACGGGGCGCACCGTGCGGCGGCCTGACCTCACGCTCGCCGTGCCCGATCACAACCTGCCGACCACGGCCCGGCGCGATTCCGCCGGCCAGCGCATCCCGATTGCCGACCCGCAGAGCGCAGCCCAGCTTGCCGCGCTGGAAGAGAATGCACCCGCGTTCGGCATCCGCTATATCGGTGATGCCGATGCCGAGCAGGGAATTGTCCACGTGGTCGGCCCCGAACAGGGCTTCTCGCTCCCTGGCGCTACCATTGTCTGCGGCGACAGCCACACCGCCAGCCACGGCGGCCTGGGCGCACTCGCTTTCGGGATCGGCACCAGCGAAGTGGAGCACGTGCTCGCTACCCAGACCCTGCTGCTGACCCGCTCGAAATCGATGGAAGTGCGGGTTGAGGGCGAACTCGGCCCCGGCGTCACGCCGAAAGACCTGATCCTCCACGTGATCGGCGTTATCGGCGCGGCTGGCGGCACCGGCTATGTCATCGAATACCGTGGCCGCGTGTTCGAGACGATGAGCATCGAGGGCCGCCTGACCGTCTGCAACATGAGCATCGAGGCAGGTGCCCGGGCTGGCCTCGTTGCGCCTGACGACCTGACCTTCGCCTATCTCAAGGGCCGCCCTTTCGCGCCCAAGGGAGCGGAGTGGGACGCGGCCGTTGATTGGTGGCGCAGCCTCGCCACCGAAGATGGCGCCCTGTTCGACAAGAGCGTGGTGATCAACGCCGCCGATATTGCCCCCAGCGTAACCTGGGGCACCAGCCCGGAAGACGTGCTGCCGATTACCGGCACGGTCCCGGCGCCTGAAACGTTCGCCGACCCATCCAAGCAGGAAGCGGCCCGCAAGAGCCTCGCCTACATGGGCCTCGAACCCGGCACGCGGCTGACCGACATTGCAATCGAGAACGTGTTCATCGGCAGTTGCACCAACAGCCGGATCGAGGACCTGCGCGCTGCCGCTGCCGTGCTGCGCGGCCGGACCAAGGCTCCGGGCGTACGCTGGGCCATCGTTGTCCCCGGATCGGGCCTGGTCAAGCGTCAGGCCGAGGACGAAGGGCTGGACAAGGTGTTCACCGCCGCCGGGTTCGAATGGCGCGAGCCGGGCTGTTCCGCCTGCCTCGGCATGAACCCGGACAAAGTGCCGCCGGGCGAACGCTGCGCCTCCACCAGCAATCGCAACTTCGTCGGCCGCCAGGGGCCCGGCGCGCGGACCCATCTGGTCAGCCCCGCGATGGCCGCCGCAGCAGCGGTCACCGGTCGCCTCGCCGACGTGCGCGAACTGGTTGACGGGGGCGCTTGAAGCACCCTCTTGCCACAACAGGCGACAGACACCATGAGTAGCCGATGACCAAGAAAATCACCGGAAAGGCCGCCATGGGTGCGGCTGCCGTCGGCTCCGCCGCTATCGCTGCTGCGCTGCTCTACGCCTCGCGCCGCAGGGACAAGAAGAACACGCCGACCCAGCCCGGCCCGATCCCCTCGGGCGAGCCGCCGGAGACCGATTGATGAAGGCACTGACCTGCGTCGAAGGGCGCGCAATTCCCTTTGGCGCGAAGAACGTCGATACCGACGTGATCATTCCGGCCGAATGGCTCAAGACGATCACCCGTGAAGGGCTCGGGCGCGGGGCGTTCCAGACCGTGCGGGCCCAGCCGGGCAATGTGTTCGACGATCCCGAATATGCCGGCGCGCCGATCCTGATTGCCGGCGACAACTTCGGCTGCGGATCGAGCCGCGAACACGCAGCCTGGGCGCTGCTCGACCTCGGCATCACCGCCGTGATTGCACCCAGCTTTTCGGACATCTTTTCCGGGAACGCATTCAAGAACGGCATCCTCACCGTGGTGCTGCCGCAGGAGCAGGTTGACCGGCTGCTGGAGGTTGCCCGCGAGCAGCCGATCCAAATCGATCTCGAAAGCCAGACCGTTACCACGCCGTTCCAGGACCGCTTCACTTTTGACATCGACCCGTTCCGCAAGGAATGCCTGCTGGGTGGACTTGATGAAGTCGGCCTGACCATGGCCCGGGACGAATCCATTACCCGCCACGAGCAGAGCCGGACCCGGCACCTGCCCTGGCTGAACAATTTGACGGAGCAAGCTGCATGAAGGCCCTGCGCACCCACGCCACCGGCGGACCGGAAACCCTGGTTCTCGAAGAGATCGACACACCCGAACCCGGTCCCGGCCAGGTGCTGGTGGCGGTCAAGGCCTGCGCGATCAACTATCCCGACACGCTGATGATCCGCGATCTCTACCAGTTCAAGCCTGAGCGGCCCTATGCCCCCGGCGGCGAAATCGCCGGGGTGATCGAGGCGCTGGGCGAAGGCGTGCAAGGCTATCAGATCGGCGACCGGGTGCTGGCCGGGATCGGCAATGGCGGTCTGGCCGAAAAGGTCTGCGTGCCCGCCAACCGCATGTTCGCCATCCCCGAAGGCGTGCCGTTCGAGAAGGCCGCGAGCCTGCTGATGACCTATGGCACCACCATCCACGGCCTGAAGGATCGCGGCCACATCAAGCCGGGCGATACCGTGCTGGTGCTGGGCGCAGCCGGCGGCGTCGGCCTTTCGGCGGTGGAGTTGGCCAAGGCCTTCGGCGCGCGCGTGGTCGCTGCCGTATCCAGCCCGGAAAAGGGTGAAGTGGCACGCAAGGCCGGGGCAGACGAAGTGGTCGTCTATCCGAAAGACATGATGGACCGTGACCAGTCCAAGGCGCTCGCCAGTGCCTTCAAGGCCGCCTGCGGCCCCGATGGCGCCAACATCGTCTATGACATCGTCGGCGGGCAGTATTCCGAACCGGCCCTGCGCGCGATTGCCTGGGAAGGCCGCTTCCTGGTGGTGGGCTTCCCGGCCGGTATCGCCAAGATGCCGCTCAATCTGACGCTGCTGAAGAGCTGCGACATCGCCGGGGTGTTCTGGGGCGCCTTCACCATGCGCGAACCGGCCAAGTTCCACGCGCAGGTGCAGGAACTGTTCGACCTGATGAAGGCGGGCAAGATCGATCCGCTGGTGTCCGAAACCTTCCCGCTGGCGCGCGGTGGCGAAGCGATTGCCCGGCTGGAAAACAGGCAGGCCGTGGGCAAGATCGTGGTTACCATGGATTAGCATGGAATAGGTTGCCCGCCCGCCTGCTCCGCCCTATCTGCACCGGCAAGAGCCACTGCGCCGTAAAGGGGAACCGCATGACCGATTTCAAAGACCGCGAACGGGCCGAAGAAGCCAAGTTTGCCCTCGATGCCGATACTGCTTTCCGCGTCGCCGCGCGCCGCAACCGCCTGCTGGGCGAATGGGCCGCTGGCGAGATGAACCTCACGGCAGAAGAAACCGATTCCTACCGCAAGGCGGTGGTCCAGGCCGATTTCGAGGAAGCGGGTGACGAAGACGTGATCCGCAAGCTGCTGGGTGATCTGACCGCCGCAGGCTGCGACGTCAGCGAAGCCGAAATCCGCGCCAAGTTGGAGGAAAAGGCCGTCGAAGCCCGCCGCCAGCTGATGAGCGAGAGCTGAGGGCCCGGCCATGCCGATGAGCGCCGCCGAGATCGAAAGCGCGATCACCGATGCCCTGCCGGGCGCGGAAGTCACCATGACCGACCTGGCGGGCGATAACGACCACTGGGCCGCACGCGTGGTTGCGCCGCAGTTCGCGGGCAAGAACCGGGTGCAGCAGCACAAGATGGTCTATGATGCGCTCGGCGGGCGGATGGGCGGAGTGCTGCATGCCTTACAACTGACCACCGCCGCACCCACTTCCTGATGCAACATTCATCCTGAGCGGGAGCCAGTCCATGTCCGACGCCAACGCGCGCATTTCATCCATCGTCAACGGCAGCGATGTCGTGCTGTTCATGAAGGGAACACCGCTGTTCCCGCAGTGCGGTTTCTCCAGCAAGGCAGTGGCGATCCTCGACCATTGCGGCGTCGCCTATGAGAGCGTCGATGTGCTGCAGGATCAGGAGATCCGTCAGGGCATCAAGGCCTTTTCCGACTGGCCAACGATCCCGCAACTCTACGTCAAGGGCGAGTTCCTGGGCGGGAGCGACATCATGATGGAAATGTACGAAGCCGGCGAACTGCAGCAGCTGATGCTGGAGAAGGAAGTCGCCCGCGCCTGATGGCGGGCAAACCTTCGCCTGACAGACAAGAAAAAGGCCCGCTGCCGGATCGGCTGCGGGCCTTTTCCTTTCGGGGAGCGGCACCGGGGACCGGGGTGGTGCGCGCTCTTTGAACTTGGACCATCAGAGACGAACACAGCTTTGCACACCGCGTGCCAGTTATGCCAAAGGCACAGATTGGGCGGGTTTCGATGGTTAACGTCTCAGGCAGGCGGCAAGCAGGTGTAAGACAATTCGACAGGCGGCGCATTTTTGCCGCTTGATGCCTGCGCGAGCCGCCGCCACAGTCGGCAGATGAGCACTCCACCCCAGGCCGTCCAGCCGGACGGTATTCCCGCCGCCACTGTTGTCGTGTTCCGCCATGGCCCGGCCGGCGGCCCCCCCGAACTGCTGATGCTGGTCCGTTCACGCAACATGGCTTTTGCCGGCGGGGCAGCGGTGTTCCCGGGCGGACGGGTGGACGAAGCAGACCGGACTTTGGCCCGCACGTTGGGGCACGAGGACGAGGACGAAGCCGCCCACCGCATTGCTGCCGTGCGCGAGACGCTGGAGGAAAGCGGCCTTGCGATCGGCCTGACCGGTCAGATTGACGCCGTCCGCGCGGCCCATGCCCGCATGCTGCTGCTGGAGCAGGGCGAACTGGCGCCGGTCCTCGCGGCAATGGACTGGACGCTCGACCTGGACGCCCTGCTGCCATTCGCCCGCTGGCACCCGATCAACGAGCGCATCCCGCGCGTGTTCGATACCCGGTTCTACCTCGCTGACCTGGGCACCGGCGCAGTCGACGTGACCGTGGACGAGACTGAAAACACCCGCCTTTTCTGGGTTACGGCGCAGCAGGCCCTTGCCCGGGCTGATGCCGGCGAACTGAACGTGATCTTCCCCACCCGCCGCAACCTGGAACGGCTCGCGCGTTTCCCTGACTTCCCCGCCGCCGCGCAGGAATGCGCCGCGATTCCGGTCCGCAAGATTGTCCCGTTCTTCGAGCACCGCGACGGCACACCGTGGATCTGCATTCCGGACGACTGCGGCTATCCGGTCACCGGCGAACCGATCGAAAGCGCGCAGCGGGCCTAGAGTCGCACCAGTGTGAAGCGCACTCGGACCCGCGGGGTCCGCAAGGCCGGAGTCGAAGCCGAAGGTGCAGACGTGCAAAGCACACCTGTACGGCCGCCCGCAGCGAAGGGCGGCAAAGCCGACCCGGAGCGAGGAAATCGCAGGCCCGGAGGGGTCTGCGAACACAAGAATGGCGCGCCCGGCAGGACTCGAACCTGCTACCTCAAGATTAGAAGTCTCGCGCTCTATCCAGATGAGCTACGGGCGCGCGCCGCGCTCGCATTAGCGCGCTTTTCGCGGCCGTCAAAACGCGTTAGGCACGCCCCCCATGGACCAGACCCCGATCCGCGTCGAAACCGGCGCCGGTGCCCCGCGCACGTTCCGCCATTTCGACCTAGTGATGGCGGCCTTCGTCGCCATCCTGCTGCTGTCCAACGTCATCGGTGCGGCCAAGCTGGCCGCCATGCCGGTGCCGTTCTGGCCGGAGGGCTGGTGGCCCGCACCCGATGGCCTGTTCGTATTCGGCGCAGGGATCCTGTTCTTCCCGGTCAGCTATGTGATCGGCGACATCCTGACCGAGGTCTACGGCTACGAGCGGGCCCGCCGCTGCATCTGGACCGGCTTTGCCGCACTGGTGTTCATGGCCTTCATGAGCTGGGCCGTGGTCGCCATGCCCCCGGCCGCCAGCTGGACCGGGCAATCCGCTTACGAAAGCGTGTTCGGCCAGGTGCCGCGGATCGTGCTCGCCTCGATCCTGGCGTTCTGGGCGGGCGAATTCGTCAACGCCTTCGTGCTCGCGCGGATGAAAGTGTGGACGCAGGGCAAGGCACTGTGGAGCCGCACGATCGGATCGACCTTTGTCGGGCAGGCAGTGGACAGCGCGATCTTCTACCCGGTCGCCTTCCTCGGCGTGTGGGAAACCCGCGATGTGATCATCGTGATGGTCACCAACTGGGTGCTCAAGGTCGTGTGGGAAGCAGTGCTGACGCCGGTCACCTATGTGGTGGTGGGGCGTCTCAAGCGGTCAGAGGGCGTGGACCTCTACGACACCGCAACCGATTTCTCGCCATTCGCCCGCAGCGACAGGACTTGAACAACGCAAATAAGAAGGGCCGGGATTTCTCCCGGCCCTTCCCTCCCCCAACTGACCTCGTGGGTCAGAACTTGGCACCCACCGCGAGGCCGTAGCGCCGCGGATCAAGGGTGAAGATGTTGGTGAACAGGCCCGACGAGGCATCGGTCACGTAAAGGCCCGTGGTCGAGTTGCTGTCGAAGATGTTCTGCACGAACCCGCGCACGAACCACTTGTTGTCCGGCCCGTTGAGCTGGATCTGCGCGTTCGCCTGGACGAACGGTTCGATCCGGTTGACGTTGCCATTGAACACGTTGCCGAACTGCTCGCCGGTGAAGGCAAGGTCGAACCGCGGCACCAGGTTCCAGCCGCTGTCGAACTCGTAGGTGTACTGGACACCGACCGAGGCCTTCATTTCCGGCGCCTGGGGCAGCTTGTTGCCCTTCAGGTTGATCTCCACACCCGGGCTCAGCACCTGGATACCGGCCGGCGCATTGGCTTGCAGCGCTGCGCAGATGCCGAACGCCCCGAGCGAGGCGATCCCGCCGTCGGTCGGGAAGGGCGTCGCCCCTCGCAGACCCAGCGTGCTGTTCACTGCACCCACGAAACCGGCTGCCACACCCGGAGCCGGGCCGACCACCGCGCAGTTGGCGCCATTGGTGATGTCCTTGATGATCACCGCGTTCGGGTTGCCACCGCCCGGATCACGCGAGTCGCTGAAGAACTGGTCCCCTGCCACCTGCGCGTTGAGGTAGCTGAAGTTCATGTTGATCAGCCAGGCATCGTCCGGACGGATGATCCCTTCCAGCTCGACCCCCCAGATGTTGGCATCGATCGTATCGTTCACCGCCGTGCGGGCGATGATGCGGCTGAGCTGCAGGTCCTTGTACTTGTAGTAGAAGGCCGTGGCATTCAGCTGCAGTGCGCCATTGGCGAAGGTGTTCTTGCTGCCGATTTCGAAGGCGTCGATCGATTCCGAACCGAAGCTGTCGGGAACGGCGAAGATCGGCTGGAGCGGCGGGTTGATCCCGCCCGATTTGTAGCCGCGCGAGTACGAAGCGTAGAGCAGGTTGTCCGGGGTAATCTCGTAATCGAGCACTGCACGCCCGGTAATCTCGTCAAACCCGACCGAGCGGTTCTGGACGATCTGGTTGCCCGGCGTCCCCGGATCGGCGTCAAACGAACCAACGAACGGCGAAGAAAACGGATCGCCGTCGTTGCTGTAGGGATTGAGGAAGCTCGCCAGCGTCGAACGGGCGGTAATGGATTTCTTGTCGTTGTTGTACCGCAGGCCGCCGGTGAATTTCAGCCGGTCGCTGATGTCGAAATAGACCTCGCCGAACAGCCCGTAGCTCTTGAGCTGGAAGTTCTGCGTGTTGTTGCGGAAGAACGAGGTCGCCAAATAAGATGGCGGCAGGTTGTTGTTCGGATTGGCGTCAACGGCCGTCCCGAACGAGGTGAACGAGCCCAGCAGACCGGTAATGTAGTCGATCGCGAACGCATTCACGAAGTAGCTGTTTTCCAGCACCTTCGAGTCGGCATAGATCCCTCCGACGAGGAAGTTGAACGGCCCGTCAAAGTCGGACGAGATGATCGCTTCTGCCGACCAGCTTTCGTTCTCCTGGTTGGACCGGTCATAGGTCATCGGAACGCTGGAGCAGTTGGAGAACCCCTCGAATGCGCCGCGTCCATCAAGCCGGGTATCGGAGACGCACAGGTCGCCCGCTGGCCCGTTCGGCATGATGCCCTGGGCAAACGGCCCGAAATAGGCGGGCGAGACATTGGCCGCGAAGAACGCCACCTGGTTCAGCGCCGGTTGCATCCGGGTGCGATTGAGCACGCCGAGGTTGTAATCCTGCCGCGAGTCGACGCTGGTTTCCTGGTAAACCCCGGTCAGCGAGACGTTGATCGCACCGAAGCTGTGCTCGAGGTTCGCCTGGAGGATCATCTCGTCGGCGAAGTATTCCGGCGTGAACGCGGTGCTGACCGTGCGGACATCGTCAGGATCGTCGAACCCGGTGTAGCCATCCGGCCCATAGAGGCTGTTCAGGCCGAACCCGGCCGGGAGACCATTGATCCGCAGGAACTCTTCGGATGCGAGCGTGCCGGTGAAGGTCGAATTGGTGTTGGTCTTGTCGGAATCGCGCCGGTTGTTGAGGCAGCCGAGCACGCCGGTCGGGTCGCGCTGGCATTGCTGCTTCTGGATGCGCAGGCGATCATCGTTTTCGCGGAAGTAATAGCCCATCAGGTCGATGGTCGTATCTTCCGTCGGCTCGAACCGCGAATGGCGTACATGTCACGCCCGTCGATGCGGGTGCCGTCGAACAGATTCTTGGTATAGCCATCGCGGTTGAGGTAAAAGCCCGCCAGGCGCACGCCCAGCGTATCGCCGATCGGCAGGTTGATCATGCCCTTGGCACGGATGCTGTCAAAGTTGCCGTATTCGAATTCGCCCGCTGCGCCGAAGCCGGACAGGTCAGGCTTGGCGGAGACGACGTTGACCACGCCCGAGGTGGCGTTGCGCCCGAACAGGGTGCCTTGCGGGCCGCGCAGGACTTCGACCCGCTCAAGGTCGAAATATTCGGTTTCGAACAGGCGGGTGCCGAACAGCGGCGATCCGTTGAGGTGGATCGCGGTCGCGCTGTCGCAGCTCACGCCTACGCACAGGTCACCGATCCCGCGAATGGTGAAGCTGGAGGATGTGAAGTTGCTCTTGGTGAAGGAGACGTTCGGCAGGGTCAGCTGCAGGTCGCTGGCGTTCTCGATCTGCTGCGCTTCCAGCGCTTCGGCCGAGAAGGCGCTGACCGCAATCGGCACTTCCTGCAGGCTTTGCGCCTGTCGCTGGGCCGTGACCACGATTTCCGGCGCGGCCCGGGTGGTGCCTTGCGGTTCGTCCTGTGCATAGGCCGGGAATGCAATCGATGTGGCGGCAACGCCGACCATCAGGGTAGCTTTAACCCTCATTAATCCTCTCCTCATTGGCGCCGTCTTTTGCGGCTGCTCTGGGAGCGCAGGCTAAATCAATTAGGACGATAATGGCAATAGGGTTGCGCGATGCCATTGCGCGGCGTTCCGAACATTTCGCGAGCACGACCTTTGTGGCGACAAATCGCCCGTTTCCCCTACGTCGGAATCGCTGCCTTGGGCCGCGTCTGCAGCTGCGCCGGGGAGTTATCCACCCTCCGCCCCGGCCATCTGTGATGTTTATGCACCGACCGGGAGTCGCAATTTTCGCGGTTCTGGCCGGTTCAGTCAGCTACCGCTGAATCATTCCGGGCCAGCCGGAACTCCGGTTTGAGGCCCATCCGGCCAGCGAGCAGCGCAAAATCCTTCTCGTTCGGCGGGCCGAACAGGCTGGCACGGCCTTCGTCGATCTGGAGCACCAGCGTGCCCCCTTCCACCGTCAGGCGGGTGGCCTGGAGCGAGGCGCGCGACCGGCCGCCCAGGCGGCGGCACAGGCGGATGGCCAGGCCCCAGCAGATCGCCGCCTCAAGCCGCTCCTTGCGCGCCAGCGACGTGACCTGCACCGGCAAAGCGCACTGATTGCCGTTCGCGGCGATGGCAGCGGCCATCAGCGCGCGCTCCTCTCCCGTCACGCCGATCCACCGCTTCTGCAGCGCCCAGTCAATGCCGAGGCCAATCCGCAGGTTGGGCTCGACCTGCATCGAGGCTAGCGCGAGGCTGGTCGCGGCAAGGCGCACCCGCTCCGAGCCGGGCCAGCCTGGCGGCATGGCATCGACTGTCCATCCGGCCACTCGGGTGGCGAGGGTGGGCGGGCAGCCGCGCATGTTGGCAAACACCGATATGCCGGCCAGCAACGGGTCCTGCGCCTGCTGCTCGTAAGGCAGCCGGTCGAACAGCAGCCCTTCGCGCAGGCCCCAGGAAGAAAAGACCACCCGCTCAGGCTTCAACCGGTCAAGCAGCGCCTCCAGCAGGGGGCCGGTCAGCGGCAGGCTGTCCGCCCGGCTCGACGACAGGCGCGGGTTGCGGCGCAGGACCTCAGGCGTCATCCCGGCCACCTTGCGGGCGAGGCGCCGGGCATCCTTGCGCGCCAGTTCCAGTCCATGCGGGTCGGTCAGCACGCTGCGCCGCTGGTACAGCGCCTGCACCGCCAGCGCGCGCCAGCTGCCGCCGACCAGGTAGAGCGGACCGGGCAAGGCCTCATTCCAGCCTGCATCACGGATCACCTTCGCCAGCCGCCGCACGGTATCGTCGAAATTCCCTTCGGCATAAGCGGCCAGCCGGAGCGAGCCGAGCGGCAGGCTGACCCCGCGCGCGACTTCGCCGTCGCCAATCCGGACCAGTTCCAGGCTGCCGCCGCCCAGATCGGCCACCGCGCCAATCGCCCCGGGGAAGGCGCCCTGCACGCCCCGGGCCGAAACGCGCGCCTCTTCCTCGCCCGACAGCACGCGCGGGGCCAGCCCGATGGCGCGGACCTGGTCGAGGAAGGCCTCACCATCCACCGCATCGCGCACGGCGGCCGTGGCCACGGTGTCGACGTCGGTAATGCCCAGGTCAGACAGGATCTGCGCCCATCGCCGGAGCCCGCGCATCGCCAGCGCCACTGACTGCGGCGCGAGCTTGCCTTTCTTCATCCCGGCACCCAGCCGAGCCATGACCTTCTCGTTGAACAGGGTATCGGGCGCGCGCAGCGACCCGCCATACAGCACCATGCGGACCGAGTTCGATCCGATGTCGATGATCGCCCGCTGCGGCCGGTTACCGGAGAAGGCCCCGTCGCGGTCAGCCTTGCGTGTGCCCAGCCCAGTCATGTCGCTCCTCTTTTCAGCGCGAGTTTCGGCACCCCTGCCGCCTCAGCCGCCCCGCCCCGGCCTGAAAGCGAGGGGTTGGTCATGAAATAGCGGTGCAGGTTGAACGGGTGCTCGCCCGGCGCCATCCGGCGATAGATCCCATCGGGATCGCATTCCCAGCTCTGTTCGGTATCGAGCAGGTTGGCAACCAGCACCTGCTGCAGGATCTGGTCATGCACGGTGCGGTTGGTGACCGGCAGCATGACCTCGACCCGCCGGTCGAGGTTGCGGCCCATGCCGTCAGCCGACGAAATGAACACCTTGGCCCGCTGCGAAGGCAGGCGGTAGCCAGCCCCGAAGGCCCAGATCCGGCTGTGTTCGAGGAACCGCCCGATGATCGACTTGACCCGGATATTCTCCGACAGTCCGGGCACGCCTGCGCGCAAGGAACAGATCCCGCGGACCACCAGCTGGATATCGACCCCGGCTTCGCTTGCGGCATAAAGCCGGTCGATCAGGCCCTCGTCGGTCAGCGAGTTGAGCTTGGTCCAGATGGCCGCCGGCTTGCCGACGCGGGCGTTGGCAATCTCGGTGTCGATCAGTTCATACAGCTTTTCCCGCAGCGCCAGCGGGGCGATCACCAGCCGCTCGGTCTTGTGCGGCTCGATGTAGCCGGTGACGAAATTGAACAACCGGGCGGCATCACGCCCGAAGGCGGGATCGGCGGTAAAGAAGCTGAGATCGGTGTAGATCCGCGCATTGGTCGGATGATAGTTGCCGGTGCCGAAATGGCAGTAGGTCCGCAAGCGGCCCTCTTCGCGCCGCACCACCAGCGATACCTTGGCGTGGGTCTTCCAGTCGACGAAGCCGTAGATCACCTGGACGCCCGCCCGCTCCAGCTGGCTGGCCCACATCAGGTTCTGCTCCTCGTCGAACCGGGCCTTGATCTCGACCACGGCGGTGACGGACTTGCCCGCTTCGGCCGCCGCAATCAGCGCCGCGATCACCGGGGACTGGTTGCCCGCGCGATAAAGCGTCTGCTTGATGGCCACCACGTCCGGGTCGGCCGCCGCCTGGCGCAGGAAATCGACCACCACCTCGAAGCTCTCGTAGGGGTGGTGGATGACAATATCCTTCGCCCGGATGGCGGAAAAGCAGTCGCCATCATGCTCCATGATCCGCTCGGGATAGCGCGGGGCATAAGGCGGGAACTTGAGGTCGGGCCGGTCTTCCTCGACCACTGCGGCAAGGCCGGCGATCCCGACCAGCCATTCGCTTTCAACCACCAGCGCATCGCGCAGGCCCAACTGTTCGCGGAGTAACTGGGCATCGTCCGGATCGCTCAGATCCTCCAGCTCCAGCTGGATCACCTGCCCCCGGCGGCGACGCTGGATTGCGCTGCGGAAGGTGCGAACCAGATCTTCGGCTTCTTCCTCGATCTCGATATCGCTGTCGCGGATCACCCGGAACACGCAGTCGCCGACAATCGCGAAGCCGGGGAACAGGTGGTCGGCAAAGCGCCGCACCAGGCTTTCAAGGCTGATATAGATCGCGCCTTCCTCTGCTTTGGCGCCTGCTTTGGCACCCACCTTGTCGTCGGGCACGCGGACAAATCGCGGCAAAGCCGGCGGCAGCAGCACCATCGCTTCCATCGCCTCGCCATCGGACTCGCGCTTGAGGGTGAACAGTACCCCCAGCCCGCCATTGGCAACGAACGGAAACGGGTGGGCCGGATCGATCGCCTGCGGGGTCAGCACCGGGGCAACCTCTTCCACGAAATGGCTGCGAAGCCACTCGTAAGCCGGTTGGCCCAGCCGTTCCTCATCCGCCACGTGGATGCCCTGTTCGCCCAGACCAGTGCGCAATTCGGACCAGACCCGGCGCTGATCGCGGTGCAGCGCCATCACCCGCTCGCGGATGGCGGCGAGCTGCTGCGATGGAGTCTGTCCGTCGATCGAAGTGGAGCGGATCTTGCGCTGCATCTGGCCCACCAGGCCGGCAACGCGGATCATCATGAATTCATCAAGGTTGCTGCCGGAAATCGACAGGAAGCGCAGCCGTTCAAGCAGCGGATAGGTCTCGTTCGAGGCTTCGGCCAGAACCCGTTCGTTGAACGCCAGCCAGCTCAGCTCACGGTTGACGTAGCGCACGCTGGCGTCAGCAGGCAGGGCTGTACTGCTGGTTGGCTCTCCACCACTGTCAGGCTGGGTTAGCATGGACCTCGTCGGTTCCGGCTCAGGCCGGTTGGCAGGATGAAATGCGGGGGCAGGCTTGGAAGGCTCCATCGCACCTGTAAATCACGGGAAGCACTTTGACACAATTCTGTCAGGTCCGGCGGGTGCGCTCAGGCGATGTTCTCCAGCAGCGTCGCGCTTTCGGCAATCTGGGTAATGGTGCGCTTGCCCCGGGCATCGCGCCCCAGCTGGACCACGACGTCAATCACCGAGGCAGCATAGGCAATGGTGTCGGCGCGGGTCAGGCCGATGCCGGTCTGCATCACCATCAGCGCCAGTTGTTCGAGCGCACCGCGCAAGCTGTTGGCATGGATGGTGGAGAAACTGCCCGGATGGCCAGTGTTGATCGCGCGCAGGAAGCTGACGCTTTCCGCGCCGCGCAGCTCGCCCAGCACGATCCGGTCCGGCCGCAGGCGCAGTGCCGCCTGGAGCAGTTCGTTGGCGGTCACCTTGGCTTCGCCCAGCTCGCCTTTCACCGCGACCAGCCCGACCCCGTTTTCGCCCGGCAGGCGCAATTCGGGCGTGTCTTCCACCAGCACCACACGCTCCTCGCGCGGGATTTCGCCCAGCATGGCGTTGAGGAAGGTGGTCTTGCCGGTGCTGGTGCCGCCCGAGATCAGGATCGTGCGCCGCTGGCGGATGGCCGCGCGCAGGAAGGCAATCGGCTCGGCCTGCGGATCCGGCATGGCACCGCGCGTTATCGGGGCGAGCGGACCGGCATCATAGGCATCCAGCGGCAGGTCGAGCCGCCGGTGGCGCCGGATGGCCATGACCCAGTGCTTGCGCGCCGCCGGCGGCCCGCAGAACTGCACGCGTGCGCCATCGGGCAAGGTTGCGCCCAGCAGCGGATGCTCGCGATTGATCCCCTGGTGGCTGACGCGCGCCACCTGTTCGGCCAGGCGCTGCACCAGCCGATCGTCGATTTCCGGCGTCTCGATCCGCTTCATGCCCGGATCGCTCGCATCCTCGATCCACACCTCGCCCGGCCGGTTGACCATGATCTCGGTCACCGTATCCCGGTCCAGCCAGCGCCGGAACGGGGCGAGATAGGCGTCAAGATAGACGCTGCGCTCGCCTTCGGTCATCGCCCTGCCGCTCGCCGGAGAGGTCTGGAGAGGATGGATATCGGCGCTCATGACCTCAGCGGACGGCCGGAACCTGCGAGAAGTCGAGATCGCGCGCGGTGAACACGCGGATCGGCTCGCCCTGGCGCACGCGGATGGTCGGGCCGATCTGGCTGTCCTGCTGCGCCGCGACCGACGCGGCCGACTGCCCTGCCCCGCCGAGCACGACCGAGGCGCCGCCCGAGGCAAAGGTGCCGATGCTGCCGATCACCGAGAGCAGCATGGCCGAGCCGAACCGGCGGAAGAAGTGATTGTTCACATCGCCCGCAAGGCCGGTGGTCCCGTCGAAGCCGACCGCCGGAGAGGATAGGTTGACCGAGGCGCCATCGGGCCGGATCAGCCGGGTCCAGATCACATAGGCGCGCTTCTGCCCCCCCTGCACACCTGACTGGTATTGCCCGATCAGCCGGCTGGAGCGCGGCACCAGCACGCTTTTGCCGTCAAAGCTGCGCACATCCTGGCTCACCACCGCGCGGACATAGCCCGGCACGTCGGTGTTGATCGCAGTTTCCAGGATCGCCGGGATCAGCGTCCCTTGCGTCACCGTAGTGGTCGGATCGACCATCGGACGCGCAGTGGCGGTGCCGCCGCCGACCCCGCCGATCCGGCTGGCAAAGTCGCCCGCGCCGCCGCCCACGCTCTGCGCGGCAGCCTCGCCGGGTTGCGCAGGCGGGGCAAAGGTGCCGCCCGCCGGAGAGGCCACGCTGCTCGCATCGTAGACCACCGTGGGGCTGGCATAGGGGTTGCCCGCAGCTTGCGCAAAGGCACCGGGCTGGGCCGCCAGCACCGGCGAGGGCGCAGGGTCAGCCTGCGGCATGACAGCGGCCTGGGCATTCTGCGGGGTGGGCGTGATCGCAGCCGCGGGCACGGGCGGCGGCACGGCCGCGCCCTGCGCCACCTGCTGCCCGCCCACGCCTTGCGGCGGGTCAAGCCGCGCCGAGTTCATGCTCCACAGCACCACCGCGCCGATCAGGCCGACCGCCGCGACTCCGGCGGCGAGCCCGGCCCCGTCTGACAGGCCCTTGCGCTGAGTGACAGCCGGGAAGGCGTTGCGGCTGGCAAGGTCAATGACCTCGGCCTCTTCCACCTCGCGCGGGTCCACGTCATTGGCGACACCGGGGCCGCCCTTTCCGGCCGGCAGACGCATGGCTAGACGCATGGCTTATCCTTCTCCTGGCATTGACTGGGCGGCCGCCGGCCCGCTCGCCGCGCGCGGCAAGGCAGAGCTGGTCGGGGCCGGACGGACCGGGCCGGTGTTGGTCAGCGTCGCCGCATTGTCACCCGATCGCAGCACGATTTCCCGCGGCACCCCGTCCACCACGATCACGTCGCCGCGCACGGTGAAGTTGACCGGGCCCTCGGTACCATCCGCATCCTTGACCAGGATCGCAGGCACCGGCGCCCCGGCAGGCCAGGCCAGGAAGGTGGCCGTACCGTCATCATACGTGCGCTCAGGCACCAGCCCGCGATCACCCTTCACGGCCCAGGCAAAATTGAGCTGGGCCGGATCGACCACCGCATAAGGATCGGTGGCAGCGGCCATTTCGGTCGGATCGGCCACTTCCACCGGGCCGGCCAGCAGCGTCTCTTCCTCCGGCTCGTCGGGATAGGTGAACTTGAGCACGTAAAGCGGCCGGGCGCGCGGGTTGGCGACGAGGTCGAACAGATACGTGCGCTTGTTGGTCACCACGGTCATGTTGGTCGAAGCGGTCGCTTCGAGCGGCTTTACGAACAGCAGGTTGGCCCGCTTGTTGGGGGTGACCTGCCACGAAGCGGAATCGCCGATGGCAACATTCTCGATCGATTCGTCATCGCCGAACTGGATCGTGGCCTGGACCTTGGTCCGCCCTTCGATCTTCACCACGGCAGCGGGATCGTACATCCGCTCGACCAGGCGGGCATCCGCCAGGGCCGGGGTCGCGGCAAGAACGAGCGCCAACGCGCAAAGAGGTGCGGCGAAGCCGGCGCGGGCTTTGGCGCGGGTCATGGGGTTTTCTCCTTCAGGCGCCCGGGGGACGTGGGCGACGGCGCGCGGAAACGGGTGCCGATGCCGCGCGTGCGGGACATGGCCCCGGCGGAACGGGGGGACTCGCCAGCAGGGGTAGCCAGGGTAACGATCCGGGTGTCGCGCCCGCCCGCAGGTCCGGCTGCACCCGGCCCGCTGTCATTGGCCGGCATGGCAACCGGCATGGCAGACACGTCGATCCGGCGGTTCTGGGCTACGCCCGCCGCCTGCGCCTGCCCTGCTTCGGCGACGGGCTGGGCCAGCGGGACCTGCGGAAGGACGGGCACCGGCGGGCGCTCGTCATGCAGTGCCTTGTCACGGGCAAGGCCGAACACGGTCCAGCCGCCGACCATCGTGCCCGCCACCTTGATCACCATCACCATCAGCGCACAATGGACAGCGCCAATCAGGAAGAACGCCATGGCGGCCTGAGCGTTGATCTGCCCCGGCGCAGAGCTGAGCGAGCCGAGCACCGGCACCGCGATTTCCAGCATCACGCTGCCGCCGATCACGGCAAACACCGGGGTCAGCGCGAGCATGACCACGCCCTTGAGCCAGCCCGCAAACAGGCCGCGGGTGCCATCGAACAGCGCCATGACCACGAAGATCGGCCCCAGCGCAACCAGCACGGCCAGGGCGATCCGCGCCGTCACCAGCACGCCCACCGTGCCGAGCAGCAGCAGCATCGCGCCGAGCCACATGATCCCGGCGGGGGAGAAGGCCGAGACATCGCCCTCCTGTCCCTGGCTCGCCTGCTGGATCGCGGCGAAGACCACATCGAGCTTGTCGGCGAACAGAGTTGTGGCCGACCCATCACTGCCGGTCACCGTGGTCGCCAGCCAGTCCGGCCCGCCGATGGCCAGGTTCCAGACCACGCTCTGGTACGCCAGCCAGCTGGTTGCAAAGGTCAGCACCAGCCCCAGGGTGATCATGCGCGGCACCAGCGCGCGTACGCCCAGGTTGGAACGGCCCAGCAGCAGGCTGATCGCGAAGAACGCCACGTAGAGTGTCAGCAGGATGGTGAGCACCGGCACCAGCGATCCGCCGGGGGCGAACAGCCGCCCGAACGTCTGGGTGGTGACATCGTTGGCAATGCAATCGACCGCGCGCAAGGATGCGGCGACGCCCGCGCCAACGCCTTCCATCGCCTGCTGGCAGGTCACGCTCATTCGGCTGCCTGCCGGAACGGCACCGGCTCGCCCGCAGCAAGCGGCGGGAATTCGTCCTTGGCCCCGCCCGGCCAGGCATGGCCGGTCAGCGGTGCGAACCAGTCCGCCGGATCGTCGCCCACCGCCTCGCGCAGCAGGTCGAGCCGCCGGACCGAGCTTTCGCGGCCAGAGAGCAGCGTCAGCACTTCAGGCGCGCCCGACAGGTCGAGCCGGACCACCACGCTCGCATCGGGCTGGCGGATCAGGAAGCAGCGGCTGTGCGCGGGCAGGCTGCGGATCAGCGCCAGCTCGTGGGACGTCAGGCCGAACCCGTCGCAATAGTCCTCCGCCCGGGCGCGGCTGTTGGGCATGAACACCATGGTCGCGGTCTGCTCGACCAGCGCAGTCGCGATCCGGCTGTCGAGCGCATCGCGCGCACTCTGGGTGGCGAAGCCAACCAGTGCGTTGCGCTTGCGCAGGGTCTTGAGCCAGTCACGGATCCGCGCGGCAAATACCGCGTCATCGAGCGCCTTCCAGCCTTCATCGATCAGGATCATGGTCGGCTGCCCGTCCAGCCGTTCCTCGATGCGGTGGAACAGGTACATCATGGTCGGGGTGCGCAGCTTGGGGTTTTCCAGCAGCGCGGTCATGTCGAAGCCGAGCACGCGGGCGGACAGGTCCAGCTTGTCGTCTGCGTTGTCGAACAGCCAGCCATGCTCGCCGTCTCCGATCCATGCCGACAGGCGATCCGCCAGATCGCCCGGTTGCGGGCGGCGGGCCCCGGCCAGCAGCTCGCGGAAATGGCGCAGGCGGCGCAGCGAAGGATCGTTGCCGTAAGCGGCATCAACCGCCTGGGCGACAATCGCGTCTTCCTCCGGCCCTTCGGCCTTGAGCAGCACGCCCAGCCATTCGCGCAGGAAGGCGCGGTTGGCAGGGCTGTCGGGCAGGGCCATCGGGTTGAACCCGGTCGGCACCCCGGCGCTGATCCGGTCATAGCGCCCGCCAATCCCGCGCACGAACAGTTCCGCCCCGCGGTCCTTGTCGAACAGGATCGTGCGCGGCTTGAACTTCTGCGCCTGCGCGGCGAGAAAGTTCATCACCACCGTCTTGCCTGAGCCCGACGGGCCGATGACCGAGAAATTGCCCAGGTCACCGTGGTGGAAGTTGAAGAAGAACGGGGTGCTGCTGGTGGTCTGCAGCAGCGTCACCGCCTCTCCCCAGTGGTTGCCGCTGGCCTGCCCCAGCGCCATGCCATGCAGCGAACCGAAGCTCGCCATATTGGCCGAGGAGATCATCGAGCGGCGCACGATGTAGCCCTCGTTCCCCGGGAACTGGGCCCAGAAGCCGGGTTCGAGATTGGTATCCTCCCGCACCGCAATCGCGCCGGTATCGGCCAGGGCAGCGGCACAGGCGGCGGTCGCTTCGTCCAGCCGGCCCAGGTGGCTTTCGCGCACCAGCACAGTCAGGTGGTGATCGCCGAAGCCGACCGCGCCATTGCCCAGCGCATCGCGCGCAGCCAGCATGTCGGCCCGCTCCGCCTGCGCTTCTTCGTCGGCTGAGCGCAAGCGGCGCAGCGCCAGGTCCATCCGCTCGCGCGCAGTGGTGCGCTCGTTCGGGGCATAGCTTTCGCTCACCACCATTTCGTAGGGCAGGCGGAGCAGCGGGTCGATCAGGCCGGGCGAGGTCGCATCCGGGTATTCCTTGAGGCTGATCACGGCGGCAAAATCGGGGTTGCCCGAGCCGCGCAGTTCCATCGCGTCAAGCCCGAAGCTGGCCCGGCGATAGGGCAGCATCTGGCCGATGTCGGCCTCGTCCGAAGGGCGGCGCACCGGGCGCATCTCGCCGTTGTAAAGCGCGGAGAGCAGCTCCAGCAGTTCGTTGTTCACATGGCCTTGCGGCCCGGTGTAATCGCCCAGCAGCGCCGCGCCATAGGGCTGGAGCGCGGCGATCAGGCCGGTCGCAGCGGCCTTGAGAGTGCGGATGTCGCGCGGATCGGCCTCGATCCCTTCCTCGCGCGCCCCTTTCCCCTGGCGCTTGAACCACTTCGCCGCGCGCTCGGCCAGACCGGCCTTGCCCCGGGCCGGGCGCCGGATCAGGGTGACGAACTGGTCATTGACGAACAGCGAGCCGCCCGCCAGCCGTTCCTTCCAGCGGGCATCGATATGGCGGCTCAATGGCTCGGGGAATTCGGCTTCGAGTTCGACTTCGACCCGGCGGCGGATGACGTGATGATAGAGCACGAACCGCGCGTCGAGCGTCGAACGCAGCACCACTTCGCGGGTCGCCGCATGGGCATTGAGCGCATCGCTGTCTTCCGTCTCGAACAGCAGGCCGGGCACCTGGAGCGCCATCATCAGCGACCCGTCCCGCAGCAGCATGGTGCTTTCGTCAACCAGCCGGGCATATGGCAGGCGGTCACCCGCGCGGGCTTCCTTCGCGCTCCAGGCGGCGGCTCCGATCCACTTGCTCATGGTTTCAGGCCTTCCTCAGGCAGCATAGCTGTTGCACCCCCAGCGCTTGAAATTGGGAATGCGCGGGCACTTGCTTACCTTGGTGATCCACAGGTCGAACACGCGCGGCTCGCGCAGGCAGGCGACATAACCGATTGCATGGGTGACGAGCGGCACCGGGATGATCCAGAAGCTCTTCAGCACCAGAAAGGCGATGGTCGTCACCATCATGTTGATGATGAAGAAATTCATCGTGACCCCGCCGAACATCTGCGGCCGGGTGAGCGCGCGGTGGACGGGATGGCGGGTCAGCGCGGTCATCTCAGCCCGCCACGCTCTGGATGCCGGACACGATCGAGGCCGCACCGAACAGGATGAAGATGCCGATGATCACGGTTGCGCCGAAGCGCCAGTTCATCCGGCCCGTCAGCATCCCGAAGCCGACCGCGGCGACCGCCATCACCGCAACCGCGGTGGCCACATTGCCGAGCAGAGTGCCCTGCAGCCAGCCGAGCGCCGCGACAATCGGGCCGGATCCCTGCGGATCGGCCTGCGCCAGCGCGGCGCTGGGCGAAAGCATGGCGGCAACAACGGCAAGGCGGGTAATCAGATGCATAAGTAACGCAATTCCTTATCGGGAATGGGAAGCAAGGCGGCCGAGAATGGCCGTGACATAGAGCTGGGTTTCGCGAATGCGCGGGATCCCGCCGGCCTTTTCGACCCGGCCGGGCCCGGCATTGTAAGCGGCAAGCGCGCGTTCGAGGTCGCCATCGAACCGGTCCAGCTGTTCACGCAAATAGCGCGCCCCGCCTTCGAGGTTGGCAAAAGGATCGTCCGGATTGACGCCGAGGTAGCGCGCGGTGCCCGGCATCAGCTGGGCCAGGCCCCGGGCCCCCGCATGGCTGACCGCATTTTCGCGCCACCGGCTTTCCTGCCACACCAGCGCCTCGATAAGGGCCGGGCTGAGGTCGAACCGGGCGGCAAGTTCATGCACTTTGGCGCTGTAGCGCGCCGGAACGCCCGCTGCCTGGCGGACCGGGTCTGCCACAGCGTTGGCAGGCACGGCGAAATCGGCAGCGAGTTCGAACGAGGGGTCCGCACCTCCCAGAGCAGGCGCCGGAACGGCCACCGGGCCGCCGGCAACCCAGACAGGACCTTCAGCGCCGATTTCCAGCACATCTGCCCTGGCCGGGGCGGCCAACGCCACGAAGCCCGCCGCCAATGCCAGCAAGACCCGTGTGTCGAGAATCATCGAACCCTCCATCCGGCCCCCTTGCGCATCCTACATGACAAGCCGGTGACAGCAAACCAATCGCTCACGCTACAAACGGGTTACAGCAGGGACGAACGCCGCGAAAGATGCCAGACACGGAACCAGACACAACCGGGGCCCGCCCTCCATTGCGGAAGGCAGGCCCCTGGAGTTGATCATGCGCGCTGCGGAGGCAGCCCGGTCAGCGGGCGGCGAACACCGCCGAATTTTCGAACGCACCCTGCTCAAGCATTGCCAGAGCGGTTCGGGCCAGATCGCGCGAGTCGGCCCAGGTTCCGCCCGCGGTTTCCAGCCGCACACTGTCCCGCGCCCGCACCGCAGCCCGGAACATCGCCCGCGCCTCTTCAGTGCGGCCTTCACGGGCATGGGCAATGCCGAGGTTGATCAGGCGGGCAGGATCATTGGCATCAAGCGCCGGGTTGGTCTCGATCCGCAGGATTGCCGCTTCGTTGCGGCCGGCCATCAGTTCGTCATAGGCCACATCTGCGGTCGCTGCAGGAGTCTGGGCCAGCAGGAGCCCGGCCAGGATTGAAAGAGCCATTGTATTCTCTCCCTTGTTGCGTCTCGCCCGGTGACGGTTGCGGCGACGACGGATGCGATGGGTGGAGAATGCGCCCTGACCGGCCCAATTCGCAACAAAAATGTCATACTGTCATATTTCTGCAATGTTAAGACCGAAAACCTTCATCTTTACAGTCGTGTAAGAGGTGACAACGGCTGTAACAATCCCGGCCACGGCAGTCACATCTGTCATTTTTTGGACTTTTATAAGTCACTATAAATCATCCGCATTCCTGCAAAGAAACTGTCACGCGCCTCCCCTAGCTGCCTCTTCGCGACCTCGGTTGCGTTGTCAGCCGATTCTCGGCCTCAAGAGGGGATTGCAAGCTCGTGAAAAATCTTAGCCGTACCGTCGTTCTTGGCTGTGGCCTGGTGATCCTCACCGGCTGCGGCGCGGACGAAATCGTCTCGCCGGGCACCGGCGGAAACATCACCATCAACAATCCTGCGGCGCCGCCTCCGCCCCCGCCGCCGCCGCCGCCGACCACGGTCACCCCGGCCGGCGCCTGCCCGACGATCACCGACCCGCAGGGCCTGACCGATCGCGGCACCATTTCCGGCCCGACCGGCACCTACCGTGTGTGCGAACTGCCCGCCCGCTTCAACGTGTCGACCACCCTGCCCTACATCTCCGGCCTGCTCTACTTCATCAATGGCCGGGTCGACGTGGGTACCGATGGTGGCCCGACTCCCGACGCTTCGGATGGTGCGACCGACACCAACGTGACCCTGACGTTCGAGCCCGGCGTGATCGCCTATGCCCGCGGGTCGTCGTTCCTGATGGTCAACCGCGGCAACAAGATCAGCGCGGTCGGCACCCCGGCGCGTCCGATCATCTTCACCAGCCAGGACAACGTGGCCGGCTTCAACAACGAAAACTCGTCTGGCCAGTGGGGCGGTGTGGTGCTCGGCGGCCGTGCGCCGGTGACCGATTGCCGCGCTCCGGGTGCCACCCCGGGTACGATCCAGTGCGAACGTCAGGTTGAAGGCGCAGCCCAGCCGGCCGTGTTCGGCGGTGCCACCACCAACGACAATTCCGGCACCATGCGCTATGTCCAGATCCGCTACTCGGGCTTCGTCCTGTCGGGTGACAACGAACTCCAGTCGCTGACCACCGGCGGCACCGGCACCGGCACCCAGTTCAGCCACATCATGAGCTACAACAGCTCGGATGACGGGGTCGAGTTCTTCGGCGGGTTCGTCAACATGAAGAACCTGATCGTGGTCGGCTCGGAAGACGACTCGCTTGACGTCGATACCGGCGTGAAGGCCAACCTGCAGTACGTGCTGGTCGCCCAGCGCGCCTCGGCAGCGGACGGCCTGATCGAAGGCGATTCGACCAACGCCAACATCGACAACACGCCCCGCACCAACCTGCAGCTGGTCAATGCGACGATGATCCAGCGCCGCAACAACGACCAGGCAATCCGCCTGCGCGGCGGCATGGATGCAGCCATTGTCAACTCGGTGATCGTGGACGCCTCGGAAGCCGGCACTCCGTGCCTGCGGATCGACGATGCCCAGACCATCCGTGCGGCCAATGCCGGGCTGGATGACAAGGGCCCGCCGGTGTTCCAGTCGACCGTGTTCGCCTGCCGCACCGCATTCCGCGCCGGCGGCGGCGGGGTGACGCTGGACAATACCCAGGCCATCTTCAACGCCGGGGCAAACAACAGCGCCAACTTCACCTCGACCCTGACGATGACCTTCGTCAACGGGGCCAACGAAACGGCGGTTCCGGCCTTCAACCCGACCTCGCTGTCGAGCTTCTTCGACGCGGTGACCTACATCGGCGCGGTCCGCAACGCTTCGGACACCTGGTACGAAGGCTGGACCTGCAACTCGGCAGCACTGAACCTGGGCACCAACAGCGGCGCCTGCACCTCGCTGCCGGTCTACAGCTGATCGGATGACCTGCTGGGGAGGCACCTCGCATCATCGCGGGTGCCTCCCCTTTTCCGTTTCCGGGCCCATGGCGGCCCGTCCGAAGCACAGACCTGCGATCGAAAGGGGTCTCATACGATGTCCACTGGCACCATGTCTCACGGCAGGCGGTTGGCAGGGTTGCTGCTGCTGACCACTGCTCTCACTGTTCCCGGCGCTGCGCTGGCGCAGAGCGCCGACCCGGCCCCTGACGCCGCTGCTGCCGCCGCTGCGGAAGCAGCGCCCGAGGAAGAGTTCGACAACACCGACATTTCCGTGCCCGGCGGCACGATCGTTGTCACCGGACGGCGCAACCAGGACATTACCCGCAGCGCCTCGCAGGTCGTCTCCGTCCTCTCGGCAGAAGCCATTGCCCGCACCGGCGAAGGCGACATTGCCGGCGCGCTGGGCCGCGTCACCGGCCTTTCGGTCCAGGGTAACGGCTTTGTCTATGTCCGCGGCCTGGGTGACCGCTATTCGCTGGCGCTGCTCAACGGCCTGCCGCTGCCTTCGCCCGAGCCGCTGAGCCGGGTGGTGCCGCTCGACCTGTTTCCGACCGACATCGTTGCCTCCAGTCTGGTCCAGAAGACCTACTCGGCCAACTACCCCGGCGAATTCGGCGGCGGGGTGATCAACCTCACCACCGTGGCAATCCCAGACGAAAGCTTCCTCAAGCTCAGCGCCGGGATCAGCGGCGACAGCTTCACCACCTTCTCCAATGGCCTGGCCTATTACGGGTCGGACTATGACTGGTTCGGCTTCGACGACGGCACCCGCAACACCCCGCCCGCCTTGCAGGCGTTCTTCGACAGCGGCCAGCGGATGAGCGATCCGGACGTCGACCAGCAGGAAATCCTCAAGCAGTTCGGCAATCCCAACCTGATCCTGCTGCAGAAGAACAATTCGATTCCCGCCAACTTCTCCGGCGGGATCACGGCCGGGACCAGCATGGACTTCGGCGACGACGGCCGCTTTGGCGTGATCGCGACCGCCTCGCTCAGCAACAAGTGGCGCAGCCGCGACATCATCAACCAGTCGGCGATCAACGAAGATCTCGATCTCGACAGCGACTTCCGCGATTTCGTGACCGACAACCGCATCCTGGTGAACGGCCTGCTCGGCTTCGGGCTGGAACTGGGCGAGCACAAGCTGCGCTGGACCAACCTCTACATCCGCGACACCCTCAAGCGGGCCTCGTTGTCGATCGGCGAAGACCTGCAGGATAATGACAGTGTCCAGGAACAGAACACTGCCTGGTACGAACGCCAGCTGATCAACACCCAGGCCGTCGGCGAATTCCGGTTCGGCGACCTCAGCGTCGATCTGCGCGGCGGCTATGCCCAGACCCGGCGCGAGGCGCCTTACGAATACACCTTCACCTACGAACGGCGCAACACGCCCGACGATCTGGGCCAGCGGTTCCTCAACCTGCTGGACCGGCAGACGGGCGGGGCCTCGGTCGCCTTCTCCACCCTGCAGGAAGATCTCTACTTCGGCGGGATCGACCTCAGTTATCCGGTGACCGACTGGCTGCGCCTGACCGCCGGCTATTCCTACACCGATACCAGCCGCTATTCCGAGCGGCGCGAGTTCCTGATCAACGCCAATTCCGATTTCGACCGGGCGGTCGGCCTGCTGCGGCCAGACCTGCTGCTGGGCGATGCGGTGATCGATTTCTACAACATCGGCCTGATCGAAAGCACCCAGGCCGACCCGGCCTTTGCCGCAGGGCTGGAAATCCAGGCCGGGTACCTGCAGGGCCGGATCGAGCCGCTTCCGGGCGTGAACCTCGACCTTGGCGTGCGCTACGAAGATGCAGTCCAGCGGGTCGACCCGGTCGAAGTGTTCGCCGTGCCGACCAATTCCGGCACCAGCACCCTGCTGGCCAACGACTACTGGCTGCCGGCGGCGACCCTGACCTGGGAGGTCACCGACCAGCTCCAGTTCCGCCTCAACGCGTCCAAGACCATCGCCCGCCCGCAGTTCCGCGAGCTGATTTTCCAGACCTACTTCGATCCGGAAAACAACCGCCAGTTCAACGGCAACCCGCGCCTGATCGACAGCCGCCTGACCAATGCCGAAGCGCGGCTGGAATACTACTTCGGGCGCGGCAACCGGGTGTCGGTGGCGGGCTTCTGGAAGGACATCGAGAACCCGATCGAAGTCTTCTCCAGCTTCTCCGACAACGATCAGGTGAGCGGCTTCGTCAACGCGCCCAGCGCCACGCTGTGGGGCGGCGAGTTCGAATCGCAGGTCACTTACCCCACGATCGACTGGGGCGGCTGGTTCGAGAACAAGCAGATCGTGGCGGTTGCCAACTACACCTTCACCCAGTCCGAAATCTCGGTCGGCCCGGATGATATCGCCAGCGTCTTCCCGTTCGCGGACCAGCCGGCGAGCAACTTCCTGCGCGACGGGGCGGCGCTGACCGGCCAGTCGGACCATCTGGTCAACCTGCAGCTCGGCCTGGAAAACCAGGACAGCCTCCAGCAGTTCACCCTGCTGCTGTCCTACGCCAGTGAGCGGGTGACCAGCCGCGGCACCGGCTTCCTGCCCGACATCGTGGAGGATCCGGGCCTGAAGGTCGATTTGGTCTACCGCCAGGGGCTCGACCTGTTCGGGCAACCGTTCGAGATCAAGGCGGAAGCGCGCAACCTGTTTGGCCGTGACAATTTCGAATACCAGTCGAACGGCACCAACCGGATCGAGATCAACACCTATCAGGTGGGCCAGAGCTTCTCGTTCTCGGTCTCAACCGAATTCTAGCTCCTGCTGTCCGCCGGCTGGCCCGGCGGACACCTCCCCCCTCGGGCCGTCCTTCGGGGCGGCCTTTTTTTCGCGGACTGGCCTCTTTCGTGGCTGGCCGCGCACAGTCGCACGCCTCTGCCGCCCCTGCCTTCGCGGGGATGACAGATAGCGAGGAAGCGCGACGAGGAGCCGCTGGCTCAGATCAGATCGAAGACGTAGCCCAGCGAGCGGACCGTGCGCAGCGGATTGCCCGCACCCGCCTGCTTCAGCGCCCGGCGCAGGCGCCCGATCCAGACATCCACGGTACGCTCGTCAATCGCCGGTTCCTGCTTGCCCAGGCCGCTGATCAGCTGCTCGCGCGAAAGCACCTGGTTGGGATTTTCGGCAAAGAAGCGCAGCAGGCGGAACTCGTTCGGGCGCAGCACCACCGGCGTACCTGTCCAGCGCGCCTGGAGCGCCGCCATGTCGATCACCAGCGGGCCGCGCTCGAACCGCTGGGTGGTGTGACGCGGCTGCGGATCACCCTGGAGCGCAAGCACCCGGTCAAGCACCCGGGTCCGGTCGAGCGGGCCGACCATGTAGTCATCCGCCCCCGCCCTGAGCGCGCGGCGGCGGTCGTCGGCGTCATCTGCCTCCAGCACCATGGTGACATGGGCATCGGCGGTCTGCTGATCAGCCCGCAATCGCCGGCACATTTCCAGCCCGGCCAGATCGTCCATCACCCAGTCGACGAAAACCCAGATCGGGCCGTCGAGCAAGGGGCGGGGCCCCTCGGCGCGCAGGCGCGCAAAGGCAATGCGGCGCCCGTCGTGGACAAAATCCTCGAGCGTTTCGCCCAGCTCGCTGGTCAGGAAAACGTAGATCACGGTCACAAGCAGCAGATTCCCCGTTCGGCGGTGGATTGCCGCCCCAATGTGACGCGCTGGTGACAACTGTTGCAGCCTTTTCCCGCACCCGGCTGCAATGCCCGTCGACGCATGGTTAACCGAACCTTGCCAAACGCTAATGTCACCGCTATGTGCCTGTGATGAAACAAGAACTGGAGCGTTATCCAGTCACCGGGCGCTTCCTGCTGGGGCGCACCCGCTATGTGCTGGATGATGGGGGAAAAGCTGCACTGGAGGCCGCAATGGCCCGGGTGGTCGATTATCCGGCTGACACCGTGCTGTGCGTGCGCGGCGAACTGTCGCTGAAGTCGGCCATCATCATCGAAGGGTTCGCGCTGCGGATCGGCGGCGACGCCCATCACCGCTGCATCCTCGCCATCTGCATGCCGGGCGATTTCATCGATCTCCACGCCTTCGGCTACGGCCCCCTCGATCACGACGTGGTGGCGCTCGGCCCGGTCCGGTTGGGCGAGGTGCATCACAGTGACCTGCTCGATCATGTGCTGGACAAGCCGCAGCTGATGCGGGCGTTCTGGTCGGCCACCCTGCTGGACAGCGCGATCCAGCGGCAGTGGACCCTGAAAGTGGGGCAGCTCAAGGCCCCCAACCGTGTCGCTCACCTGTTCAGCGAGCTTTGGCACCGGATGGACATGATCGGGCTGGCCGATCCCGATGGCTTCCGCATTCCCCTAACCCAGGCTGATCTGGCGGGCATGTGCGGGACGACGGCGATCCACCTCAACCGCGCCCTGGGCGAACTGCGAAGGAAGGGCATAGCCGATTTCCGGCGCGGCGAAGTGTCGACGCCAGATCGCGCACTGCTCGAACAATTCGGGATGTTCCGCGCGGATTACCTTACCCGCGCCTTGCCGAACATCCCGATCCCCAGCCTGCGCTATCTGCCAGAGAACACTAAAATGTGATTCACGGATTGCCGAATCACATCGGCCTGTCTAGCGGATGGATATGAGCACACTCAGCCCCCAGTCCGCCCGCGAACGCATCGAACAACTGATCCAGACGGGCGTCACGTCCCGCGCCGGGATTGCCCGCGCTGCCGGGCTCCATGCCAATTCGCTGCGCGACTGCCTGGAGCCGGACTGGAACCCCACCGCTGAAACACTGGGCAAGCTGGAGACGTTTTTCCTCGCCCATGACGACCGTCCGGTGCTGGCGACGATCGAGGAAATCATCGACGAAGCGCGCAACGGGCGGATGTTCGTGCTGGTCGATGACGAGGACCGCGAGAACGAGGGCGATCTCGTCATCCCTGCCCAGATGGCCACCCCCCAGGCAGTGAATTTCATGGCCACCCACGGGCGGGGCCTGATCTGCCTGACCATGACGCGTGCCCGCTGCGACTCGCTCGGCCTCGAACCGATGAGCCGCAACAACCGCACCCGCCACGCCACCGCCTTCACCACCAGCATCGAGGCGCGCGAGGGCGTGACCACCGGCATTTCCGCCGCCGACCGCGCGCGCACCATCAGCGTGGCGATCGATTCGTCCAAAGGTGCGGACGATATCGTCACCCCCGGCCACGTCTTTCCGCTGGTCGCGCGCGACGGCGGGGTGCTGGTCCGCGCCGGGCATACCGAAGCAGCCGTCGACATCTCGCGCCTCGCCGGGCTCAACCCTTCGGGCGTGATCTGCGAGATCATGAACGACGATGGCACCATGGCGCGGATGGACGACCTGATCGCCTTCGCCCGCAAGCACGAGCTCAAGATCGGTACCATCCGTGACCTGATCGCCTACCGCCTGCGGCATGACCACATGGCCGAGATCCGCGCCGAGGCCCGCTTCACCAGCCGCCACGGCGGCGACTGGACAGCGATTGCCTTCTACAACACCGCCACCCGCAGCGAGCAGATCGTGCTGAAGAAGGGGCATGTCGATCCGGCCCGCCCCACGCTGGTGCGGATGCACGCGCTCGACATTTTCGACGACATCTTCGGCGTGCAGCGGGGCGAGGACCAGATCCTGGCCAAGTCGATGGAAATCATCGCCCGCGAAGGGGCAGGGGTAATCGTGATGATCCCGCGGGCCAGCAACGACTTCTTCTCCGACCAGGTCAAACGCCTGAAGGGCGAGCCGACCGAGCCGATGGACCAGCTGCGCGACTACGGCGTCGGCGCGCAGATCCTCAACATGCTGGGCGTGCACGAGATGGAACTGCTGACCAATTCGGACCGCTCGCTGGTCGCGCTGGACGGCTACGGCGTCTCGATCATCGGCAAGCGGGCGATCAATCTGGACTGAGCGGCGCAGGCGAGTCGCTGACGCGCGCGGTCAAGGTCCGGCGCTGTCCGCGGCGCTGCAATGCGCCGCCACATAGTCCGCATGGGTCGGCAGGCCGCTGACGGCCTTTTCCACCAGCCGCCGCACGTCGCCCATGAACTGGCCGAGCTGCGCCGCCTCCAGCCGGTCAGCCATCGGGTTGTAGTCGGCCGGCACCACCCCCTGCCCCAGCATGACCTGGACCCAGCTCGCCTCGCGGAACAGGTCATCGACGTCACGCCCGAGCCGGCCCGAGGAGGCAAACAGCGCAATCTTGTGGGTAAGCGATTCCGGCACGCTCATGTGCTGGCAATAGCGCCAGAACTCCGTGTCATCCCGCCCGGTCTGGTGGTAGTGGAGGATCAGGAAATCGCGGATCTGGGCGAATTCGTGGATCGTGCGCCGGTTGTATTCGGCCCGGTCTGCCGCGCACACCCGCCCGCGCGGGAACAGCTCGATCAGACGGCTGACGTTGGACTGGATCAGGTGGATGCTGGTCGATTCCAGCGGTTCGAGGAACCCGCTCGAAAGCCCCAGCGCAACCACGTTGTGTGCCCAGAACTGATTGCGGTGCCCGGTGGTGAAGCGGATCGGGCGCGGGTCGGCCAGCGCGGGCGTATCGAGGTTCGCCATCAGCGTATCGGCCGCCTCGTCATCAGACAGGAAGCTGGAGCAATAGACATGGCCGTTGCCGGTGCGGTGCTGCAGCGGAATGCGCCATTGCCAGCCGGCCTGCCGCGCCGTGGAGCGGGTATAGGGCGGCAGGTCGGGCAGGCGCTCGCTCGGCACTGCCATCGCGCGGTCACATGGCAGCCAGTGCGACCAGTCGGTATATTCCACCCCCAGTTCCTGCCCCAGCAGAAGCGAACGGAAGCCTGAGCAATCGATGAAGAAATCGCCCTCCACCATGACCCCGCCGGCCAGCGTGACGGCTGTGACATCACCGCTTTCCCCGTCGCGCTGGACGCTTTCGATCGTCCCCTCCTGCCGGGTAACGCCGAGCTTCTCCGAATAGGCGCGCAAGTAGCGGGCATAGAGGCTGGCGTCGAAGTGGTAGGCATAGGCAAGGCCCGCCATCGCCGTATTGCCGACCCGCTCCAGCTTGCCGAAGCGGTTCTGATCCGCTGCCAGCTGGTGCAGCGAGTAGTGCCACAGGCTCTCCGCCCCGCCCGCCATCATGTGCCGCCGCCAGTAGTGGTGGAAGTGGACATTGCCGAGGTTCATCCCGGTATCGCCGAAAGTGTGGAGATAGCGCGAGCCCGGGGCGGACCAGTTGACGAACTCGATCCCGAGCTTGAAGGTGCCCTGCGTACGCCGGACGAAATCGTGCTCGTCGAAGCCGAGGATGGAATTGAGCCGGATGATCTGCGGGATCGTCGCCTCGCCCACGCCAACCGTGCCGATTGCGTCGGATTCGACCAGCGTGATGGCGAGCCGCTCCCCCAGCAGGCGGGCGAAGGCGGCGGCGGCAATCCATCCGGCCGTGCCCCCGCCCACGATCACCAGCCTGCGGATACCCTGCTCGTCCTGCCCCTGATTCTGCATTGCTTCGGTCCTGCTTGTCATGCGCGCGCCCTATGCATGGGGCGGGCGGAAAAAGGCGTTGATGGTGAGCCGCCCCGTGCGCGGATCGGGCGAGAGCGGCGCGGCGTTGTCGATCACCCCGCTATGGAGCAGGTTGCCGCGATAGAACACCGCCTGGTTGAAGGCCCCCTCGCTGGCATGGGTCCGCTCGAAGTAGGGCGCGCCGTCGGTAACATAGGCCGCAGGCGGCAAGCCGTGCTGTGCGATTTCGCCTTCCAGCGCCGCCTTGTAGCGCGGCCAGTCAGCTGCGGTCAGGGCCTGTAATCCCGTTGCGCGATGGCGGAAGAAGGCCGTACCGCCGTGGCCGGTGCGGTGGAGATAGAGCATCATCGCCACCTGGCGCCGGTCCGTCCCGTCGACATGGGGCAGGCGCTGGATCGGCAGCAGCTCGCCCGGCGCGCAGGTCACGATCGAATACCATGCCTGCATCGACCAGCGCCCCGCAGGCTCCCCGAAGTGCTCGGACAGGAACGGCGACAAGGCGGTAATCCAGCGCTCGCTGGTGATGGAGTCGAGCGGCGCCCGCACGCCCGGATACTGCGGCGTGATTTTTGCAAATTCCTGCAAACTGGCCAGTTCGATGGCGCCGGCAGGGTCGTCCAGAACCCCATCCACCCGCACAATCGGCTGATCTGGCGAGGAAAGTGGCTCCACCACCGCCCCACTGAGGGAAATCGAAAGTTCGCTGCGCATGGCAAGGGTTCCCAGTTGAGCCGGTGGCCGGAAATGCACGGTAACAAACCGCGTTGGACAAGCCAACGCCGGCAATTGTCTATATTTGATTCAACAGATTAGCGGTACCCATCGCGGACAGACGGAGCGTTTTACCCGGTCTGGCCAGCCTGCGCGATGCCAGGTGTGGCAATGGCACAACAGGATGGGGCTGATCGATAGGTTTGCCGCAGGCGCCCCGTCCGCGAATGCCTCTACTATTCTGTTTTTACGGCATTTATCTTCCTTTTGCCGCGCGCGGGAAGACATGCTGATTTCTGATTTACCTGCGCCTTGCATTAGGGTATGAAAAAACCTGCAAACACATATTCAAAGGTGTTTCTTGGGGAGGTTACCTATGAGTGCGAGTCGATTCACCCTGCAGTCGCGTCTGCTGTGCGGCGCGGCCACGAGCTTCGTCATTCTGGCTTCGGCCACCTCGGTTGCAGCGCAGGATGCGCCGGTAGCCGAAGCGCAAGAGGGCGAAATCATCGTCAGCGGCATCCGCGCCGCGATCGAAAACTCGCTCGACGCCAAGCGCGAATCCGCCGGGATCATCGAAGTCATCTCGGCTGAAGACATCGGCAAGCTGCCCGATCTCTCGATCGCCGATTCGCTCGCCCGCCTGCCCGGCGTCACCGCCCAGCGCGTGCGCGGCCGTTCGCAGCAGATCTCGATCCGCGGCCTCGGCCCGGATTTCTCACTCGCCCTGCTCAATGGCCGCGAAGTGGTCTCGGCCGGCAACAACCGCGGGATCGAGTTTGACCAGTTCCCGTCCGAACTGATCGGCCAGGGCATTGTCTACAAGACACCCGACGCCTCGCTCGCCGCCACCGGCATTGCCGGCTCGGTCGATCTGCGCACCATCCGCCCGCTCGACTACAAGGAAACCCTGGTCAACGCCTCGGCCCGGTTCGTCTATAACGACAGCGGCAAGCTGAACCCCGATTTCGATGACAAGGGCTATCGCCTGTTCGGGTCGTACATCGACCAGAACGAGGACGGCACCGTGGGCTGGTACCTTGGTGTGACCCACCAGTCGAACCCGACCCAGTTCATCAGCCGCGAACTCAAGACCAACCAGAACCAGATCGCCCGCACCCCGGGCGGCCTGATCTACCCGTCGGACAACCCGCGCCAGGGCGTGGTCAGCCGCGAATTCAAGCGCACCTCGATCGCCGGCGCGCTCCAGTTCGAGCCGATGGACACCTTCTCGATGACCGTGGACGGGTTCTGGTCGGACCAGACGGACTCAGGCATCTTCCGTGGTACGGAAACCCCGATTGCCTCGTGGAGCGGCGCGACCTTCGGCGGTGCCACCGGCAGCGGGCCGTTTGCCGATACCGCCACCTACAACGCCGTCGTTCCGATCCTGCGGACCGACACCGAAGGCAACAAGTCGAACATTTTCGCCATCGGTGCCAATGTGCAGTGGGAGTTCGTCACCAACCTGACGCTGACGCTCGACTACGGCTACTCGAAGCTCGACCGTGACGACATCGACTACGAATCCTACGCCGGCACCGGTCGTGCCCGCAGCGGCGCGCAGGATACGCTGACCTTCACCTTCCCGCGCAACGGCGAATATTCGGTCGATACCAACCTCGACTACACCGATCCGGGCCTGGTGCTGCTGACCGATCCGGGTGGCTGGGGCCAGGTCGGCTTCATCAAGGAGCCGAAGATCAATGACGAGCTGAACCAGCTGCGCGCCGAGCTGGCCTATGAATTCGACAACAGCTTCCTCTCCAGCGTGCAGGTTGGCTACCTCTACACCGACCGCGAGAAGGACTTCGATTCCAACGAGAACTTCATTCGCGCCTCGTCACGGTTCGTGAACGGCTCGCTCGCGATCCCGGCCGGTGCGGTCATTGGTGCGACAAAGACCGGATCGCTGGGCTTTCCGATCGTGGCTTATGATCCGTCAAGTTTCCTGACCGATGGCACCTACCTGCTCGAGAAGGCGACTTTTGACACCCAGTGGGCGGTGGGCGAAAAAGTCCATAACGCCTATGCGATGGCCAACCTGAACACTGACCTCGGCGGCATCGCCCTGCGCGGCAACGTGGGCCTGCGCTATGTCTACACCGAGCAGACCTCGGTCGGCACGATCGCGGGCGATCTGAACAGGGTCAACGACAGCTACAGCAACTGGCTGCCGAGTGCGAACCTGGCGTTCGAAGTGGCGGACGATACCTTCATCAAGGTGGCCTTCGCCAAATCGATCACCCGCGCGCGGCTTGACCAGCTGGCGGCAAACCAGAACGTCTCCTCCAATCCGCTGAGCTGCATCGACACCAACGGTGACCAGATCCCGGATCAGGTGATTGCGTTCAACCCGCCGCAGCTGACCTGCTTCAACCTGTCGGGGGGCAACCCGAACCTGCGCCCCTACAAGTCGACATCCTACGACATCTCGTTCGAAAAGTACTTCTCGCGCGGGACGGCGCTGGCCGTGGCCCTGTTCCACAAGGACCTGTCTGACTGGGTGGTTGATTTCAACCGCACCATCGACGTGACCCAGCAGATCAACAACGCCGGGCTGGGTGCCATCCTGGTCGGTGCTCCGGAACTGGCGGTCGGATCGTTCAGCGGGCCAGTCAACTTCTCCGGCGGCAAGATCACCGGTGTCGAGGGCACCCTTCGGGTTGATATGGGCGATCTTTCCGAAGGCCTTGACGGATTTGGCACCAGCTTCAGCTATACCTATGCTGATGCCGAGGTGGACAATCCGGGCGGTGGCTCGCTCGATATTCCCGGTTATTCCGAAAATATCTGGTCGGCTGAGGCGTTCTACGAAAAGAACGGCTTCCAGGCCAAGGTCAGCGCCCGCCACCGCAGCGGCTTCCTGTCCGAAGTGCAGAACTTCGACGGCAGCCTGAGCGGTGCCGATGCACTGGACGAAACAATCGTTGACGCCCAGATCGGCTACACCTTCGAGGATCGCAACGATTTCCTCAACGGATTCGGCATCCAGTTCGAAGTGTTCAACCTGACCAACGAGCCGTTCGTGACGCAGAACGACCTGTTCGACGCCTCCGGCGCGAACATCGGCACCTTCCCGAGCCGCCACGAGGTCTACGGACGGACCTACAACGTCTCGCTCAAGAAGGCATTCTGACCCGAAACCCGGACCTTTACCGGGTCGCAGAAGAGGGGGCTCGCCGGGAAACCGGCGGGCCTCTTTTTTGTGCGGTGGCTATTACTGCAGACGTCGCACACCCAGCCCCAACCCTTCCCTCAAGGGAAGGGTGGTGGAAGTGCCGCGCAGAGTTTCAGGCCGCTGCCGCGCTCCTGCAATGCTGTTCGATGAACTGGCTGTGTGATGGCATCGCAGCCACCGCGTCCTGCATGGCGCCGGCGATGGACTGCATCCGCTCCGCCACCGGCACGTGGCTGCGCATGGTGGCCATGGCGGGCGCGCGCTCCGGCACGATCCCCTGCCCCAGATAGACCGCGATCCAGCTCGGGTTGTTGAACAGCTCGCGCTCGTCCGCCACCAGCACGCCGAATTCGCGGAAGTGGTCGATCTTGTATTGCAGGCTGTCAGGCACCGGCATCGCCGCACAATAACGCCACAGCTCGGCATCGTCGCGCTCGGTCGCCTTGTAGTGCAGGATCAGGAAATCGCGGATCCGTTCGTACTCCACCGCCGTCTGGGCATTGTATTCGCGCGCCAGCAAGGGCGACATGGCCTTGTCCGGGAACAGCGCCAGCAGGCGCAGGATGCCGTACTGGATCAGGTGCAGGCTGGTCGATTCCAGCGGCTCCATGAAGCCGGCCGACAGCCCGATGGCGACGCAGTTACGGTGCCAGAACGCGCGCCGCCGCCCGGTAACGAAGCGCAGCAGGCGCGGATCACCCGCGAGTTCATCCCCCAGCGAGTCGACCAGCGTGTCATGCGCCTCCTGCTCGCCAATGAAGGCGTTGCAATGGACATAGCCGTTGCCGGTGCGGTGCTGCAGCGGGATGCGCCACTGCCACCCGGCCGTGCGCGCGGTGGAGCGGGTATAGGGCGCAATACCCGCCTGGCGCAGGCTCGGCGCGGCAACCGCCCGGTCGCACGGCAGCCAGTGCTGCCAGTTCTCGTAACCGGCCTCCAGCGCCCCTTCGATCAGCAGCCCGCGAAAGCCGGAGCAGTCGATGAACAGCTCGGCCTCGAGCACGCGGCCATCGTCCAGCGTGACGCTGCGGATATCGCCGCTGGCCCCGTCCAGCGCCACATCCACCACCTTGCCCTCGACCCGCTTGACCCCCCGCGCCTCGGCATAACCGCGCAGGAACCGGGCATAGAGCACGGCATCGAAGTGATAGGCGTAATCATAGGTTGACTGGATCATCCGCCTATCAGGCGAAGGATGGGCAAACTTGCCCGCGCGCGCCATCGCCCAGCCCATGGAGAAATCGTCGATCGGGCCGGCGATGCGCCCGGCCAGATGCTCGCGCATCCAGTAATGGTAGAACGGAACCGTATCGAATTCGGCCCCGTGCTGGCCGAACGGGTGGAAATAGCTGTGCCCCAGCCTGCCCCAGTCGACGAACTCGATCCCCAGCTTGTAGCTGCCTCCGGTCTCGCGCACGAAAGTGGCCTCGTCGATCCCGAGCCGCTGGTTGAAATGGCGGATCGGCGGGATGGTGGCCTCGCCCACGCCGACCGTGCCGATTTCCTCGGACTCGACCAGGGTGATCCGGCATGCCGGCCCAAGCGTTTGGGCCAGCGCCGCCGCTGTCATCCAGCCCGCGCTGCCGCCACCGACAATCAGGACCTGTTCGATCGGTACGCGCTGGTTCACCGCCATGCCCCTACCCGCCGCAGCTTTCGCGGATCAGCAGGCTGGTTTCCAGTCGGTCCGAGGTGGCAATGCCCCCTTGCGTATCGATCAGCTTGGACACCAGCATCCGCCCGGCAAGGTTGGCATCCTGGTCAATCGTGGTCAGGCGCGGCGTGACCAGGCGCGAGGCCGGAATATTGTCGTATCCGACTACCGAGACGTCTCCGGGCACCTGCAATCCGGCCCGGGTCAGCGCGCGGACCGCGCCGATGGCGATCAGGTCACTGGCGGCAAACACGCCGTCAAAGACAATCCCGCGATCGAGCGCCGAACGGGTCGCCGCCTCGGCCGAGTGGACATCGAAGTGGGCAGGAATGACCAGCTCGTCCCGCACCGGCAGCCCGGCCTTTTCCAGCGCCTGGCGGTAGCCGCGATAGCGCTGCTCGGCCTCGGGCGCTTCGGTATCGCCCAGGAACAGGATGCTCTGCCGCTGCAGCCGCGCCAGGTGAGCGGTGGCGCGGCGGCCCCCGGCCACGTTGTCGGACCCGATCGCGCAATAGCGCGCATCGGGAAACTCGGCACCCCAGACCACGAAGCGGTGGTCACGCGTCGCCAGCGCATTGAAGGCATCGTGGAGCGAGCTCTGGCCGATGAAGATCACGCCCGTGGCCCGGCTGGTGGTCATGGCATAGTCGAGGTCGTCCGCGCTGGTGGGGGCGATATGGCTGATCAGCAGGTCGGCGGTCCGTTCGCGCGCGGCTTCGGCAATTCCGGCCAGCAGCTCGAGGAAGAACGGGTCGGCCACCCGGGTCTCGCGCGCCTGCGGGGCGGGCACCACCACAGCGATGGTCGCCTCGGCGCCGATCGGCCCCTTGGGCATGGAAAGGCGGAATTCGTAATCGTATTCGCGGGCAATCTTCCAGATCGCCTGCTTGGTCCGCCGCCGCACGGCCGGGCTGTCATTGAGCGCGCGCGAGACGGTGGAGATCGACACGCCCGCTTCCCGGGCAATATCCTCCAGCCGCGCCGACTTTGGCAGGGACGGGTCGGGTTCAGCCATCAGGCCGGACGGTCGGCCAGCACGGCCCAGAAGCCGCTGTAAGGTTCCAGCGTTCCCGGAATGTCAGTCATGGATCCCACTTCCCCCTGATCGGCGACGACCACAGCCTTGCCGAAATTGTTGCCCGGTGACCAGACCACCGGTTGATCGGAAAGGTTGAAAACGCACAGCACGTCACCGCCGGGGTCTGACCGGACAAAGGCGACCAGGGCATCGGGCGCATCGAGCAGGCGGATTGCGCCGCCAGCCAGCGCAGGCAAAGTGCGGCGCTGGGCCAGCACCTGCCTGGTATAGGCCAGCATCGAGGCAGCGTCGCCCGACTGCCGGTCCACCGCCAGCGCGGCATGGGCCGGATCGAGCTTGAGCCAGGCCGCATTGCCGCCGGTGAAGCCGGCGTGGGGGGCGCTGCCAACCCACGGCATCGGGGTGCGCGCCCCGTCCCGCCCCAGGGTGTGCGGCCAGTTGGCAATCGCTTCGGGGTCCTGCAGGTCCTCGAACGCCACCGTGCCTTGCGGCAGGCCCAGTTCCTCGCCCTGATAGAGGAAGGCATTGCCGCGCAGCGCCAGCAGCAGCAACAGCATGAGGCGGCCCATCCGGGCAGGCTCCACCCCCTGGCTCCACCGGGTCACCGCGCGCGGCGCATCGTGGTTGGAGAAGGCCCAGGAAGGCCAGCCTTCGCCTTCGCTGCCGTCCCAGTGCTGGAGCGATGCCCGCACCAGCGATGCAGTCAGCCGCTCGGCGTAAAGGAAATCGAAGTTGTAGGCGGAATCGAGCCGCTTGCCGCCCGCGGTGAAGGCCTTCATCTCGGCCAGCGGTTCCGGCCCGCCGACTTCGGCCACAGTGAAGCGCCCGGGATATTCGTCCAGCGTCCGGCGGACCCGCTCCAGGAACAGCGGGATATCGTCATGCGACTGGTTGAAGACCTTGTGCTGCATGTCGAACGGGCGGGTGACCAGTTCCATCGGCAGACCGGAAGGCGGGTTATCGCGCAAGTGCGGGTCGTGCATGGCAAAGTTCAGCGCGTCGAGGCGGAACCCGTCCACCCCGCGATCCAGCCAGAACCGGGCCACATCGAGCAGTGCATCCTGCACGGCCCGGTTATGGACGTTGAGATCGGGCTGGCTGGTGAGGAAATTGTGCAGGTAATACTGCTTGCGCGGGCCATCCCACTGCCAGGCCGAGCCACCGAACACCGATTGCCAGTTGGACGGCGGCGAACCGTCCGCTTTGGCGTCCGCCCAGACATACCAGTCGGCCTTGGGATTGGTCCGGTCCTGCCGGCTTTCCCGGAACCAGGCGTGCTGGTCCGAGGTGTGCGAATAGACCTGGTCGATGATCACCTTCAGGCCAAGGCCGTGGGCCTTCTCGATGATCCGGTCAAAATCGGCAAAGGTGCCGAAACTGGGATCGATTCCGCAGTAGTCGGCCACGTCATAGCCGAAATCGTCCATCGGCGAGGTGAAAAAGGGCGAGATCCAGATCGCGTCGACGCCCAGAGCCGCGATATAGTCCAGCCCCTCGACGATCCCGTTGAGGTCGCCGATGCCGTCGCCATTGGTGTCGCGGAAGCTGCGCGGGTAAATGTGGTAGAACACCGCACCGCGCCACCATTCGGGCTCGGCAGCGGGCACAACGGATTTCTGTTCAGACGGTTGGGCATTCACGGACGGGGGATCTCCGACTTGCAGACGAGATACCCCGTCGCAGGAATGGTCAGCTGGTAAGCGCCGGCAGCCGGTGCGGCCGAGGGGCAGGCTCCGGCAAGCGAGACCCAGCCGGCAGCGCGGCCATCGACCGGAAAGGCGACTGTGCTGTCATCGTTCCCGGCGTTGAAGGCAATCACGATTTCGCCCGAATTGTCAGGGGCCATGCGCGAGATCACGAGCACGCTGCCCCCGTTTGCAGCGTCGATCTGCGCATGGCGGACAAGCTGCTCCCCGCGCCGCAGGGCCGGCTCTGCGTGACGGATCGCCGCCATTGCGGCAATCGCCCGGTAGATCGGATGATCCGGATTGAAGTTGCCTTGCGCGTGGGTGGCGTCGGTCCCGGCGAGATCATTGTCGAGGTATTCGGCTGTGCGCGTGGGGAACATGCTTTCGCGCGCACCCTGGTCACCGCTATCCGAGACGAACCCCTGTTCGTCGCCGTAATAGACCGTTGGCACGCCGCGCGCGAACATCATCATCGCGTGGCCCAGGATGATCCGGCTGGTCAGTTCGGCGTCGGATATGTCCGGATTGGCCTGTTTCACGAACATGGCAAAGCGACCCATGTCGTGGTTGCCGAGGAACGTGGGCAGCTGCCGGGCAGTCGCAAAGCCGTTTGCATAGACGGCGTCAGCCTCGAACATGTAACTGACTCGCGTGGCCGGCTTGCCTTCGGCCACCATCTCGCGGACCCGGCCCTGGAAGGCGAAATCGAGCACGGTCGGCAGCTTGCCCTGGGTGGTGAACTTGGCCAATTGCGCCGGTTCGAACTCGTACACTTCGCCGAACATATGGAAGTGTCCGATTCCCTCGGCGCGGGCATGGTCGAGGATTGCAGGGGCGAATGACTGCCAGAACTCCATGTCGACGTGCTTGGCGGTATCAATCCGGAACCCGTCCACCCGGAAATCGGTGATCCACTGCTTGTAGATGTCGATGAAGCCCTGGACCACGCGCGGATGGGCGGTGTTGAGATCGTCCAGCCCGGCAAAATCACCCGTGATCCGGCTTTCGCCTTCCCACACACTGTCGCCGCGATTGTTGTAATAGATCGGATCGTTGAGCCAGACCGGGTTCTTGACCGCCTTGTCTGCCGCCGGAACGAAGGGGTTGTAGGCCCAGTCCGGGCTGGTCAGCCGCGCGAAATTCTCTGCCGTCTGGTGGCGCGCTTCGGTGCCGAGGAAGCCGGAGTTGATCGCCGCCCCGTCCAGACCGCCGCGGGTGGTCCAGGGGTAGTCCCCCACCGGACGATAAGGGCAATTGCCGGTCTCGTTCCAGTCGACCGCAGCCTGTGGCCCATGACATTCGGCATACTTGATCACGTCGGCGGTGTGGTTGGTGATGATGTCCATGTAGACTTTCATCCCGCGGGCGTGCGCCGCATCGACCAGGGCCTTGAAATCCGCCCGCGTGCCGAGATGCGGGTCCACGTCGAGGAAATCGGTGATCCAGTAGCCGTGGTAGCCTGACGATTCGCGGCCCGTCGGCCCCTGCACCGCCTTGTTCCGGAAAATCGGAGTGAGCCAGATGGCGGTCACGCCCATGCCCTGGATGTAATCGAGGCGGTTGATCAGGCCCTTCAGGTCGCCGCCATGGTAGAACCCCTTGTGCGCGGGATCGAATCCGTGGTCGAGCCGGCCGCCTTTTATCCCGCCGCGATCGTTGGCCGGATCGCCGTTTTCGAACCGGTCAGGCAGGACGAAATAGATCACTTCGTCTTCGGGCAGGCGGTCCTGCACGGCCACCCCGCCAGCAGGCGCGGATGCCGCTGCGGCCGCCGGGCAGGCAAGCGCGAGAATCCCCGGCACTGCAAGAATCAGGGTAAGGTATCTGGTCATGCTGTCGCTCCCCCACCGGAATATGCCAGCGGCACGCCAGTTTTACAATTTTTTGTTTCAACTGCAATCGCCGTCACGCACGGAAATTTATCCATATATGACAAGCTGTTGCGTGACTTCACGCCGAAATTCCGGCCTTTGCCCACAGCAGAACGGATAATTTCTTGCAAATTTTTGCAGGTGCGCCAGATTGCGGCGTGGAGAGGCTGGCGCATTCTGCCCGCAGTTACGACGGGCTCTGCCGGACCTCTCCATGACCTTGCCGCCATGGCGGACGGCGGGGCGATACGGGGAGGAATGTGTCGTCATGCAGAAACCGGCGATGAACGCCAGCCAGATCTGGAACATGAGCTTCGGCTTCCTCGGCATCCAGATCGGCTTTGACCTGCAGAACGGCAATGTCAGCCGCATTTTCCAGACACTCGGGGCCGAGGTGGGCGAACTCGCGATCCTGTGGATCGCCGCCCCGATGACCGGGCTGCTGGTGCAGCCGCTGATTGGCCACCTGTCCGACAAGACCTGGGTCCGCTTCGGGAGCGGGTTCGGGCGGCGGCGGCCGTTTTTCCTGATCGGCGCGATCCTGGCCAGCCTGGCGCTGTTCGTCATGCCCAATTCGCCCACGCTGTGGGTGGCGGCAGGGATGCTGTGGATCATGGACGCCTCGCTCAACATCACGATGGAGCCGTTCCGCGCGTTCGTGGGCGACAACCTGCCGGACCAGCAGCGCACCACCGGCTATGCCCTGCAGAGCTTCTTCATCGGGGTCGGCGCGGTGATTGCCGGGGCCCTGCCGTGGATGATGACCAACTGGCTGGGCCTGAGCAATGTCGCACCCGCTGGCGAAATCCCTGAAACGGTCCGCTGGGCGTTCTACATCGGCGGCGCCGCCCTGTTCGCCGCCGTCGCCTGGACCGTGTTCCGGACGAAGGAATACAGCCCCCAGCAGCTCGCAGCATTCGATGCCGCCCGGCGCGCGCATCTGGGCCTCGGCGAAGATGCCCGCACCGTGCAGCGCAGCGCAGGGCAGTTCGCCCGCGGCGGCCTGGTCTGGCTGGCGGTGGCGGCCGTGGTCGCCCTGTTCGTGCTGACCGCGCGGCAGGACCCCCGCCCCGCGGCGCTGGCATTCCTCGGCTCGGTCGAGATCGCGCAGGAGCTTTATGTGCTGGCCGGCCTGATCGGCATGTTCGGCCTGATCCAGCTGCTCGCCGGATACCTGCGGAAGGAAGCGCGCGACCCGGCCAAAGACGTGGGCGGCTTCATGGAAGTGGTCAACGACCTGTTCGCCATGCCGAAAACGATGCGCCAGCTGGCTGTGGTCCAGTTCTTCAGCTGGTTCGCGATGTTCGCGATGTGGATCTACGGCACGCCCGCCGTGGCCGAATACCACTTCGCCGCGCCCGACCCGGCCACGCGGGGATACCAGGACGCGGCCGACTGGTGGAGCCTGCTCGGCTCGGTCCGCAACGGTATCGCCGCTGCCGCCGCGCTCGGCTTCATCTGGCTGGCCACCCGGATCGACCGGCGCCGCCTGCACAGCCTGAACCTGGCCATCGGCGCGGCCGGATTTGCCGGGATGCTGCTGATCCGCGACCCGGCGCTGCTGTGGCTGCCGATGGTCGGGGTGGGCATGGCCTGGGCCTCGATCGTGTCGATGCCCTATGCCATCCTGGCCGGCTCTGTCCCGGCGGCGAAAATGGGCATCTACATGGGCATCTTCAACATCTTCATCGTGGTGCCGCAGCTGGTCGCGGCGACGCTGCTGGGCTTCCTGCTCACTGCCTTTTTCGACGGTGCGCCGATCTATGCCCTGCTGATCGCTGCGATCTCGTTCGCCATCGCGGCAGCGGCCACGCTGCTGGTGGAGGACGGGACCGCGACAGCGCAGCCGATCCCGCCTCCCGGAGCAGTCGCATGACCAACGGCAAATTCGTGATCACAGGTCTGGCAGCCCTGCTGCTCGCACCCGGACCGGCCTTCGCTCAGGGCAGTGAGCCCTATGCGCCCGCGCCCTACGTCCGGTTCGAGCACGCAGAGTGGACCCATGATGCGGTGATCTACCAGATCAACACCCGCCAGTTTACCGCCGAAGGAACCTTCTCGGCAGCGCGCAAGCACCTGCCCCGTCTGGCCGACATGGGGGTGGACATTGTCTGGCTGATGCCGGTCCACCCCATCGGCCAGGTCAACCGCAAGGGCGGACTCGGCAGCCCCTATTCGGTGCGGGATTACCGCGCCGTCAACCCGGACCTCGGAACCGAGGCAGACCTGCGGGCTTTCGTCGACGAGGCCCACCGGCTGGGGATGAAGGTGATCCTTGACTGGGTCGCAAACCACACCGCCTGGGACAATCCGCTGACGCAGAGCAATCCCGAATGGTACGCCCGGACCCCCGAAGGTGCGATGATGCCGCCACTGGGGACGGACTGGAGCGATGTCGTCACGCTGGACTACACCGTGCCGGCCCTGCGCCAGTACATGACGGAAAGCCTGGTGTACTGGGTGCGGGAATTCGGCATCGACGGATACCGCGCCGACGTGGCAGGTTTCGTGCCGCTCGATTTCTGGGAAACCGTGCGGGCTGAGATGGAGCAGGTAAAGCCTGTCTTCATGCTTGCCGAATGGGAACAGCGTGACCTGCACCAGCGCGCCTTCGACGCCAGCTACGCCTGGAGCTGGAAGAACGCGATGCAGCGCACGGTGCGCGAGGGCGGAGCCGCAGCGATGCGGGGTTACTATGCCGAGCAGGCCAACACCTGGCCGCGCGCCGCCTATCGCATGGTCTATACTGACAATCATGACCAGAACGCCTGGGACGGTGTGGCGGAGGAAATCTACGGCCCGGCCTACGCGGCGGCGATCGCGCTGTCCTTCGTGGGCAGCGGGATGCCGCTGATCCACAACGGACAGGAAGCGGACCTCGATCGCAAGCTGGCATTCTTCGAGAAAGACGAGATCGTGTGGCAGGAGGGCCGGCACGCCGAGCTTTTCCGCAAGCTGGTTGCGCTCAAGACCAGGCAGCGCGCGCTGTGGAACGGCGAACATGGCGCGGCCATGGTCGAAGTGCCGAGCGATGCGCATGAACAGGTGCTCAGTTTCACCCGCGGCGCTGCCGGTGAGCGGGTGTTCGCCGTGTTCAACCTGTCTGCCGCCCCGCGCGTTGTGGCATTCACCCGCGCCCGCCATCACGGCACCTACCGCGATGCGCTGACCGGCGAACCCATGGCCTTCACCCCCGAAACCACCCTTGCCCTGCCCGCCTGGGGTTTCCGCATCTTTGCCGAGGAAAACTGACATGACCACAATGGCCCTCCCCTCCCTGCTCCGGCGCCTGATCCTTGCCGCCGTCCTGTTGCTTGCGCCCCTGGTGTCCGCGCAGGCCGCCGAAACCGTCACCTCGCCCGATGGGCGGATCGTGGTCACGGTCGACACCAATGGTGAGAACCGCCCGTTCTACCGCATCGAAGTGGCGGGCAAGCCGCTGATGACGGAAAGCCGCTTGGGCTTCCTGATGGCCGATCAGGACAAGCTGGAGCGGCGGCTGAAGATCGTCTCCGCCGCCCGCGCCAGCCATGACAGCACCTGGGAGCAGCCGTGGGGCGAGCGCCGCTTCGTGCGCGACCATCACAACGCACTGACCGTGCGGTTCGAGGAAGACAGCGCGCGCAAGCGCAAATTCGGCGTGGTATTCCGCGTGTTCAACGATGGGATCGGGTTCCGCTATCTGTTCGACGACGCCAGCATGGCGCCCGAACCGGATGCGGCCGTGCGCATTGCCGACGAGTTGACCGAGTTCAACTTTGCGTCAGACGGCAAGGCCTGGTGGATACCTGCGGGCGAGTGGAACCGCTACGAATACCTGTACGAGAACACCGCTGTCTCCGGCGTCGGCACCGCGCTGACCCCGCTGACCTTCCGCTTCGAGGACGGCACGCACGTCGCGCTGCACGAAGCGGCGCTGGTCGATTTTGCGGGCATGTTCGTCAAGCGCGTGCGGGGCACGCATTTCCGCGCCACGCTCGCGCCGAGCGGCAGCAGCGCCGCGCGCGCGGTGCGCGACACGCCGTTTGTCACGCCGTGGCGCACGATCCGGATCAGCCCCGATGCCGCGGGCCTTGCCATGAGCGACATCGACCTCAACCTCAACGAGCCCAACAAGCTGGGCGATGTCAGCTGGTTCAAGCCGCACAAGTATGTCGGCGTGTGGTGGGGTATGCATCTGGGCAAGGAGAGCTGGGAAAGCGGCCCCAAGCACGGCGCCACCACCGCCAACGTCAAGAAATACATCGATTTCGCCGCCAGGCACGGCTTCGAGGGTGTGCTCGTCGAAGGCTGGAATGTGGGCTGGGATGGCGACTGGTTCTTCAACGGGGAACTGTTCAGCTTCACCCAGGCCTATCCCGATTACGACTTCGAGGAACTGGCCCGCTACGCCGCGAAGAAGGGCGTGCCGATCGTCGGCCACCACGAAACCTCGGGCGATATCGGCAACTACGAGGCGCAGCTGGAGGCCGCGCTCGACCTGATGGCCGCGCGCGGCGTCAAGACGATCAAGACCGGCTATGTCACTGACGCGCACAACCTGCGCTTCCGCCATGCCGACGGCAGCGAAAGCCGCGAGCACCAGGAAAGCCAGATAACCCAGCGCCATCACCTGCGGGTCGTGACCGAGGCGGCGAAGCGGAAGATTGCGATCAACCCGCACGAACCGGTCAAGGACACCGGACTGCGGCGCACCTACCCCAACTGGGTCAGCCGCGAAGGCGCGCGGGGCATGGAATTCAACGCCTGGGGAGCGCCGCCCAACGGGCCCAGCCATGTGCCGACACTGGTGTTCACCCGCATGCTGTCCGGCCCGATGGATTATACCCCGGGCGTGCTCAGCCTGGAGGGCAGCGGCCAACCGCTGCAGATGACGCAGGCGCGCGCCCTGGCGGAATACGTGCTGATCTATTCACCCATCCAGATGGCCGCTGACCTGCCGGAGCATTACGAGCAGCACAGGGCCGCGTTCCAGTTCATCAAGGATGTGCCAGCCGACTGGGAGGATTCGCGCGTGCTTGAGGCGGCGGTCGGCGAATACGTCGTGATCGCGCGCAAAGACCGCAACAGCGCTGACTGGTATCTGGGCGGCGGCACCGACGAGACCGGCCGGACCACGTCGGTCAAGCTCGACTTCCTCGATCCGGGCAAGACCTACACTGCGCAGATCTACCGCGATGGGCCCAACGCGCACTATGTCGGGCCGACCAAGTTCGACATCGCGATCGAACAGCGCAAGGTCCGCAAGGGCGACGTGCTGGACCTGCCGATGGCCCCCGGCGGCGGCTTCGCAGTGCGGCTGGTGGCGGGGAATTAGGGCGCCGGCGACGCACTGATTACGTCATTGCGAGGAGCCGCAGGCGACGTGGCAATCCAGAGTCCAGCACGCGACGCTCTGGATTGCCGCGCGGCTGCGCCGCTCGCAATGACGAATCAGGGTCGCATGCTCACATCCCGCGCGCGATCACCATCTTCATCACTTCGTTGGAGCCGCCGAAGATGCGGGTGATGCGGCTGTCGCGGTACATCCGGGCGATCGGGTAATCGTTGATGAAACCCGCGCCGCCATGGAACTGCAGGCACTTGTCGACCACTTCGCCCTGCAGCTCGGTGACCCAGTACTTGGCCATGCAGGCAGTCGCGACGTCGAGCTTGCCTTCCAGGTGCTTGGCGATGCAATCGTTGACGAACACCCGCGCCGCCGTGCTGCGCGCCTTGAGGTCGGCCATCACGAACTGGGTGTTCTGGAAATCCCAGATCGTCTGCCCGAAGGCCTTGCGGTTCTTGACGAAATCCATCGTCGTTTCGAGCGCCTTCTCGATCCCGTTGATGGCACCGACTGCGATGATCAGCCGTTCCTGCGGCAGCTCGCCCATCAGCTGGTAGAAGCCCTTGCCCTCGACCCCGCCGAGCACGTTCTCGGCCGGAACGAACACGTCGTCGAAGAACAGTTCGCTGGTGTCAGCCGCGTCGAGCCCGATCTTGTCGAGCTTCTTGCCGCGCTTGAACCCTTCCGCGCCTTCGGTTTCCAGCAGCATCAGCGAGATGCCCTTGGCCCGCTCATTGGGATCGGTCTTGGCGACGATCACGATGAAGTCTGCGGTCTGCCCGTTGGAGATATAGGTCTTGGCCCCGTTGATGCGGTAGCCGTTGCCATCCTTCAGCGCGGTGGTGGTGATGCTCTGCAGGTCGGAGCCGACGCCCGGCTCGGTCATCGCGATCGCGCTGACCAGTTCGCCGGTGACCAGCTTGGGCAGGTACTTCTTCTTCTGCTCTTCGGTGCCGTGGCGCACCAGGTAGGGCAGGATCACCGTGTTGTGGAGCGAGGCGGCAAAGCCTTCCACGTTGTGCTTGCCCTGCTGGTCGATCACCACCAGGTCATGCCGGAAATCGCCGCCGTGGCCGCCGTATTCGGCCGGCACCGACACGCCGAGCAGGCCGGCCGCGCCTGCCTCGCGCCAGAAATCGCGCTCCACCTGGCCGTCCTCGCGCCACTTGAGCACGCGCTTTTCCGGGGCGTGCTGCTGGTAGAACTTGCCGACGGCATCGGCGAAGATCGCAATCTCCTCCTCTTCCATGAAGGCGGGTTGGGCAACGTTCAGCACCGACATGAATACATTTCCTCTCTCGTTTTCGGTTGCGTCCTACCGTATCGCATCGGTAGCGATCCGCAACGCAAATTTCCGCTTACGTCAAGGGAACCCGCCTGATGGAATTGATCGGCCCCACCTCGCAGACATTCATCAGCCAGCGCACCCGGCTGCACTATGCCGACTGGGGCAACGAAGGCGCGCCGCCGCTGATCCTGCAGCACGGCGGGCGCGACCATTGCCGCAGCTGGGACTGGGTGGCCGAAGAGCTGCGGCATGACTGGCACGTAATCTGCCCCGACCTGCGCGGCCACGGGGACAGCGAGTGGACCAACACCGGCTATTACCCGATGACCGGCTATGTCTATGACCTGGCCCAGCTGATCCACCAGCTGGAACTCGCCCCCGTCACCATCGTCGCCCACTCATTGGGCGGGAATATCTCCATGCGCTACGCCGGGCTCTATCCGGAAAACGTGCGCAAGCTGGTGGCGATCGAAGGGCTTGGCCCCAGCCCCAAGGTGCAGGCGGAAATGGCGAAAACCCCGTGGTACGAGCACCGCCGCCAGTGGATCGACCGGAAGCGCGAAGCCTCCGGCCGCCTGCCCAAGCGCTATGCCACCTTCACCGACGCGGTTGACCGGATGCACGAGGCCAACAGCTACCTGAGCCGGGCCCAGGCCGAGCACCTGAGCCGCCACGGCGCGATCCGCAACGAGGACGGCACCTGGAGCTGGAAGTTCGACCCCCACCTCCACGCCTGGCCGGGCGACGACCTGTCGCTGGAACAGGTCGAGGAACTCTGGGCCCGCGTCACCTGCCCCACCCTGATGATCTACGGCAACGACAGCTGGGCCAGCAATCCGGAAAAGGACGGGCGGATCGCGCACTTCGGCGACAACGTGCAGGTCAGCGCCTACGACCGCGCCGGCCACTGGGTCCACCACGACCGGTTCGAGGATTTCGTGAGCGAGGTACGCGGGTTTATCGGGTGAGGATAGTGAGCCTCCATTACCGGTAACGCTAGCCCGTCCCCCGTCATTGCGAGGCGACGCAGTCGCCGTGGCAATCCAGAGCGTAGTGCGCCGGGCTCTGGATTGCCGCGCGGCTTCGCCGCTCGCAATGACGGGGCAATATCTAAGGCGCGCTGATCTCGCCGTACAAATCCCGCCACTGCGGATTGGCGGCTTCGATCAGCGCCAGTTTCTTCGCCCGTGGCCCGGCCTTGATCTGCTTTTCGCGCAGGATCGCGTGCTCCATCGTTCCGCAGAGTTCATACCACACCAGCAGCTTGCAGCCGTAGCGTTTGGAGAAACCATCCGCCACGCCCTCGCGATGCTGCCACGCGCGTTGCGGCAAGTTGGAGGTGACACCGACGTAAATCGTTCCGTTACGCTCGTTCGCCATGATGTAGACGGCGGGCTGGATGTCGCGTGGCATATACGCATGAATGTCAACCGGGCTGCCGGTAGGCAAGCCTGACCTCAACCGCCGTCATTGCGAGGAGCGAAGCGACGCGGCAATCCAGAGTCCGGCGCGGAACGCTCTGGATTGCCGCGCGGCTTTGCCGCTCGCAATGACGGGGTGGGTGGGACGAAAACCATTTTCCTACACGCGCGAAATCTGGCTTATCCTCGTCGATGAGCACATATCCCGATCCCCGTTCGTTTGACCACGCCGCCAGCGAGCCTGCTGCCGCACCGGTCGCCTCCGCAACCCTGCCAACTGCCCCGGCGGCGCCGCGCCACGACGGCTGGACCCCCGCGCGTCAAGCCGCGTTCCTGCGCGAGCTGGCGGCGAGCCACAATGTCGCCGCGGCCGCGCGGGCGGTGGGGATGAGCCGCCAGTCGGCCTACCAGCTGCGCGCGCGGCTGCACGGCAAGCCCTTTGCCAAGGCGTGGGAGGCGGCGTTCCACACCCGGTTCGACGCACTGGCCGAGGCCGCGCTGGGCCGCGCGCTGCACGGGGTCGAGGTGCCGCATTACTACAACGGCGAGCTGGTCGGCGTGTCGCGCCGCTATGACGAGCGGCTGACCCTGGCGCTGCTGGCCACGCGCCGCCAGTTCGTCCGCCCGCCGCGCGATGATTACGACCCGGCGGGCGCGTTCGATGCCGATGACCTGCCCAACCTGATCGAGCGGGTCGAGCGCGGCCCACAGGACTGGCTCGACGGCTACGATGACGAGATGGACGCCTTCTATGGCGGGACTTACGAGGCCTAGGGGGCGGGGGGCAGCCTGTCGCCCAAAGTCCGCCGGATTGCCTCTATTTCGTTTTAATTCAGATGTTTGATAGGGAACGACCAGCTTGACACGGTGTCAACTTCGTCAAGCAGGTGTCAAGCGCGCTTCCCCCTCCCCCGTCATTGCGAGGTGACGCAGTCGCCGTGGCAATCCAGAGCGCAGTGCGCCAGGCTCTGGATTGCCGCGCGACCTTTGGTCGCTCGCAATGACGACGGTGGGGGCGTTACCCTGCCCCCTCAAATCCCCCGGCTGATCACTTCCTTCATGATCTCGTTGGTGCCGCCGAAGATGCGGGTCACGCGGGCATCGCGCCACAGCCGGGCGATGGCGTATTCGTTCATGTAGCCGGCCCCGCCGTGGAGCTGGAGTGCGACATCGACTGCCTTCCACTGCAGCTCGGTGTGCCACAGCTTGGCCGCGCTCGCCTCGGTGGTGGTCAGCTCGCCCTTCAGATGGCGCAGCAGCGCCCAGTCCAGGTGCGCCCAGCCGACCTGCAGCTCGGCGGCAAGATCAGCCAGAGTGAACTTGGTGTTCTGGAACTCGAACACGGTGCGCCCGAACGCCTTGCGGTCCTTGGTGAACTTGACCGCTTCGTCGAACGCGCGCTGGGCCGCTGCCTGCCCGCCGACCGCGATGCCGAGCCGTTCCTGCGGCAGTTCCTCCATCAGGTGGACAAACCCGCGCCCGACCCCGCCGAGCACATTTTCCTTGGGCACGCGCACGTCCTCGAAGAACAGCTCGCTGGTGTCGGCGGCGTGCTGGCCGATCTTGTCGAGGTTGCGGCCCTTGACGAAGCCGGGGGTGCCGTCCTCGACCAGCAGCAGGGTGGTACCCTTGGCGCCTGCCGCCGGGTCGGTCTTGGCGACCACGATCACCACGTCGGCGTTCTGGCCGTTGGTGATATAGGTCTTGGAGCCGTTGATCACGTAGTCGCCGCCATCCTCGCGCGCGGTGGTGCGGATGCCCTGCAGGTCGCTGCCGGCACCCGGCTCGGTCATGGCGATGGCGGTGATAATGTCGCCAGTGACCATGCCGGGCAGATACTTCGCGCGCTGCTCGGCAGTACCGAGCCGCTCGAAGTAGTTAGCGGTGATGTCGCTCTGCAGGGTGAAGCCGGCGGCGCTGCCAAGGTAGGCCATTTCCTCGCCCACCACCGCGCAATAGCCGAAGTCGAGCCCGAGGCCGCCGTTCTCTTCCTTCACCGTCGGGCACAGCAGGCCCGCCTCGCCGACCGCCTTCCACACCTCGCGCGGGACGATACCGTTCTTCTCGTGCTCGTCGAGGAAGGGTTCGAGATGCTGGGCGAACACCTTGCGCACGGTGTCGCGGAACATGTTGTGTTCCTCGGTGTAGGCAAAGCGGCGGGAGAGATCGAGCATGGGCCTAGGCTCCTGTCAGGCTATCGTTCCGGCATCGCGCAGGGCGGTGCGGTCATCGTCAGAAAGGCCGAGCGCGGCGAGAATCGCGTCGGTATCGTTGCCGGGCATCGGCGCCGCTGCGGGCACGGCGGTCTGCGTGGCGGAATAGCGGGGCGCAGGCGCGGGCTGGAGATCGCCTGCCACCTCGATGAAGGTGCCGCGGGCGACATTGTGCGGGTGCGCCGCAGCCTCGCTCATGGTCAGCACCGGGGCGTAGCACACGTCGGTATGCTCCATCAGCGCGTCCCACTCGGCGCGGGTCTTCGATTTGAACAGCGCGGTCAGCTTGTCCTTCAATGCGCCCCACTGGCTTCGATCATGCTGGGCATCGAACGCGTTGTCTTCCTCCAGCCCCGCAAGGCGGCGCAGCTCGGCGTAGAACTGCGGCTCGATGCTGCCGATGGAGACGAACTTGCCGTCCGCCGTTTCGTAAGTGTCGTAGAAATGCGCCCCGGTATCGAGCAGGTTGACGCCCAGCTCCTCCGACCACACGCCGACATTCTTCATCCCGTGCATCATGCTCATCAGCACGGCGGTGCCATCGGTCATGGCGCAGTCGATCACCTGCCCCTCCCCGCCGCGCGCGACGTTGAGCAAGGCGTTGACCATCCCGAAGGCGAGCATCATCCCGCCGCCGCCGAAATCGCCCACCATGTTGATCGGCGGGGTCGGCTTGCCGCCCGCACGGCCGAAATGCGCCAGCGCGCCGGCCAGCGCGATGTAGTTGATGTCATGCCCGGCATAGGGGGCATAAGGCCCGGTCTGGCCCCAGCCCGTCATCCGGCCATAGACCAGCTTGGGGTTGTCCTTGAGCAATTCCTCCGGACCAAGCCCGAGCCGCTCCATCACGCCGGGGCGGAAGCCTTCGATCACCCCGTCGGCACTGGCGGCCAGCTTGCGCGCCAGTGCCACGCCTTCGGCGGTCTTGAGGTTGATCGCGACCGACTTGCGCCCGCGCGCCAGCACGTCCTTCGAGGTGACCGGCTGCGAGCCGCCGCGCGAGCCGCTGGCCCGGTCGATCCGGATCACTTCCGCACCGTGGTCGGCCAGCATCATCCCGCAGAACGGGCCCGGACCGATCCCGGCAAACTCGACGATGCGGATGCCGCTGAGAGGCCCCGACATGCCTTACTTGCCCGTCCAGTTGGGCTTGCGCTTCTCGGCAAAGGCCGCTGCGCCTTCGCGCGCATCGGCGCTCATGAACACCTGCGGCAGCAGCTTGGCCTGCTCCTGCCACCGTTCACTGCGGGCCCAGCCGCGCGATTCCTCGATGATCTGCTTCGAGACGCGGACCGCCAGCGGGCCGTTGGCACTGATGGACGCCGCCAGCTCCAGCGCGGCATCGAGCGCCGCGCCATCGGTCACGCGGTTGACCAGGCCGAGCTGGTGCGCGCGGGCGGCATCGATGAAGTCTCCGGTCAGCGCCAGTTCCATCGCCACCTTGTGCGGGATCAGGTCAGGCAGCAGCATCAGCCCGCCGGCCCCTGCGGCAAGGCCGCGCTTGGCTTCGGGAATGCCGAACTTGGCCCCGCTGTGCGCCACCACCATGTCGCAGGCGATCATCAGTTCGAGCCCGCCGGCCAGGGCATAGCCTTCCACCGCTGCGATCAGCGGCTTCTTCGGAGGTGCCTCGACCAGGCCGCCGAACCCGCGGCCGGGGATGCTGGGCGATTCGCCGCGCAGGAAGCCCTTGAGGTCCATGCCGGAACAGAACGTGCCGCCCGCACCGGTGATGATGGCGACCCGGAGATCGTCTTCGGAGTCGAGCCGGTCCAGCGCAGCAGCAATGCCTTCGGCGGCTGCCTTGTTCATCGCGTTCTTGGCCTCGGGCCGGTTGATCGTGATGATCAGGACGCCCCCAAAATCCGTGGCCCGCACTTCGGTCAGCAGCTCTTCCGACATTGCCTCACTCCCATTTTTGATTGCAACTGAGTTCTTGCCGTGTTGCTGGCCAAGGTTTACGGACACGTCAACTGCATTTTCGACAGGCGAGAGGAATTGGATATGGCCGAAGCTTACATCATCGACGCAGTGCGGACCCCGCGCGGGATCGGCAAGCAGGGCAAGGGTGCGCTGGCAGCGCAGCATCCCCAGCACCTCGCCGCCACCGTGCTCAAGGCCATCAAGGACCGCAACAACCTCGATACCAAGACCGTCGATGACGTGATCTGGTCAGTCTCCACCCAGGACGGCTTGCAGGCGGGCGACATGGGCCGGATGGCCTCGCTCGACGCAGGATACGATGTGACCAGCAGCGGCATGACGCTGGACCGGTTCTGCGGCGGCGGGATCACTTCGGTCAACCTGGCCGCAGCGCAGGTGATGAGCGGCATGGCCGATTGCGTGGTTGCAGGCGGCACCGAGATGATGAGCCTGACCGCGCAGATGGCCAAGGAGAAGATGCAGGCCGGCCTCAAGCCGCCGATGATGGGCAGCTACAACGAGCGGCTGCAGAAGGTTCACCCGCAGAGCCACCAGGGCATCTGCGGCGATGCCATTGCCAGCATGGAAGGTTTCACCCGGGCCGACCTCGACGAAGTCGGCTACCGCAGCCAGCAGCGCGCCGCCGAAGCAATCAGGGAAGGCCGCTTTGCCAAGTCGGTCGTGCCGGTGGTGGATGACGCAGGCAATGTGGTGCTCGACCGCGAGGAATACCCCCGCCCCGAGACGACCCTCGAAGGCCTCGGCCAGCTCGAGCCGGCCTTCACCAAGATCGCCGACGTGCCGATCGATGCCAACGGCACCACCTTCCGCAAGCTGATCAACCAGAAGTACCCGGACCTGGAGATCCAGCACTTCCACCATGCGGGCAACAGCTCGGGCGTGGTCGATGGTGCCGCTGCCGTGCTGGTCGCCAGCGCCGACTATGCCCGCAAGCATGGCCTCAAGCCGCGCGCCCGGATCGTCGCCACCGCCAACATGGGCGATGACCCCACGCTGATGCTCAACGCGCCGGTCCCGGCGGCGAAGAAGGTGCTGGAGAAGGCGGGGCTGACCTCCGACGATATCGACCTCTACGAAATCAACGAAGCCTTCGCCGTGGTCGCCGCCAAGTTCGTGCGCGATCTCGGGCTCGACTGGGACAAGGTCAACGTCAACGGCGGCTCGATTGCACTGGGCCATCCGATCGGCGCCACGGGATCGATCCTGATCGGCACCGTGATCGACGAACTGGAGCGCCGCGGCGGGCGTTACGGCCTCGTCACCATGTGCGCCGCAGGCGGCATGGCCCCGGCGATCGTGGTCGAGCGGATCGACGACTTCGTCGACTGAGGAAAAAGGTCAGCCGGTCCGCGATGCCAGCGCGTTGCGGACGGGCCCCACCCACTCCGCGCGGCAGATCAGCAGGTCCGGCATGTAGGTGTCGCCCTGGTTGTAGACGAGCGGGGTGCCGTCCATCCGGCTGGCGTGAAGGCCATGCGCCTGTGCCACCGCGACCGGGGCGCAGCTGTCCCATTCGTACTGGCCGCCGGAATGGAGATATATCTCCGCCTGCCCCAGGACCACCGCCATGGCCTTGGCCCCGGCACTGCCCATCGGCACCAGTTCAGCCCCGAGCGTTTCGGCCACTGCCACCGCCTCTGCCGCAGGGCGCGTGCGGCTGACCACCATGCGCGGGCGCGAGGGGGCAGGCGGCAGGGCCTGCGGTTGGTCACTGCGCAGCACGACCCCGCCTTCGAACCCCGGCAGGGCTACGGCACCAATGGTCGCCGCCCCGTCCACCGCCAGCCCGACATGGACCGCCCAGTCGCTGCGTTCGTCGCCATACTCGCGGGTGCCGTCCACCGGATCGACGATCCAGACGCGGCTCTTGGCCAGCCGGTCGGGGTTGTCCTTCTCTTCCTCGCTCAGCAGGCCGTCGTCCGGCCGCTGCGCCCGCAAGGCGTGGCACAGGAACTGGTTGGCGGTTTCATCCCCCGCCTTGCCCAGCGCCTTGCCCTGGAACACACCGCTGGCGCGCACTTCCAGCAGCAGGCGCCCGGCCACTTCGGCCAGATGCGCGGCAAGTTCGGCATCGGTCATGTTCATCGCAGCGGTACTATCCGCGAAACGATGTAATCGGCAGCCTCGTCCACCGTCATGTCCACGGTGTTGACGCGGATTTCCGGGTTATCAGGCGCTTCGTAGGGGCTGTCGATCCCGGTGAAATTCTTGAGCTGCCCGGCCCTTGCCTTCTTGTAGAGGCCCTTCACGTCGCGCGCTTCGGCCACTTCCAGCGGGGTATCGACGAAAATCTCGACAAACTCGCCCTCGGCCATCATCCCCCGCACCAGTTCGCGCTCGGCGCGGAACGGGCTGATGAAGGCGGTCAGCACGATCAGACCGGCGTCGGTCATCAGCCGCGCCACTTCGCCGACCCGGCGGATATTCTCGATCCGGTCAGCTTCGGTAAAGCCCAAATCCTTGTTCAGCCCGTGCCGCACATTGTCCCCGTCCAGCAGGAAGGTGTGGCGGTTCATGTGCACCAGCCGCTGCTCGACCGCGTTGGCGATGGTCGATTTGCCCGAACCCGAAAGGCCGGTGAACCACAGCACGAGCGGCTTCTGGTTCTTGAGCGCGGCGTGCTGCTCGCGCGTGGTGCTGACGGCCTGCCAGTGGACATTGTCCGCCCGGCGCAGGCTGAAATGGAGCATCCCGGCTGCGACCGTGGCATTGGTCAGCTTGTCGATCAGGATGAACCCGCCCAGCGTCCGGCTCTTGTCGTAAGGCTCGAACACGATCGGTTTCTCGGTGCGCAGCTCGGCCACCCCGATGGCGTTGAGTTCAAGTGTCCTGGCGGCCAGATGCTCAAGCGTATTGACGTTGATCTCGTACTTCGGCTCCTGCACCGTGGCGGTCACCGTCTGGGTGGCCAGCTTGAGCCAGTAGCCCCGACCCGGCTTCATCGCCTCGTCACTGAGCCAGACCAGCGTCGCCTCGAACTGGTCGGAGGCCTGCGGCGGATCCTCGGCCGCTGCGATCACGTCGCCGCGCGAGCAATCGACTTCGTCGGCCAGGGTCACGGTGACCGACTGGCCGGCCACGCCCTGCGCCAGATCGCCGCCGAACGTCACCACCGACTTGACCGTGCTGGTCTTGCCGGAGGGCACGATCCGCACGGCATCGCCCGGCTTCACCGTGCCGCTGGCAATCAGGCCGGAAAAGCCGCGGAAATCGAGGTTGGGCCGGTTGACCCACTGCACCGGCATCCGGAAGCTGCGCTCCTGCGCCGCTTCGTTGACCAGCGGCACCTTTTCGAGATGCTCGATCAGGCTGGGGCCGGAATACCACGGCGTATTGGCGGAGGGTGCACCATCGGCCTTGGGGGTAATGTTGTCGCCCTTGAAGCCGGAGATCGGCAGCGCGGTGAAGCTTTCGATCCCGATGCTGTGGGCGAAGGCGGCGTAGTCCGCGCAGATCGCGTCAAACACCGCCTGATCGTAATCGACCAGGTCCATCTTGTTGACCGCCAGCACCAGGTTGCGGATGCCGAGCTGGTGACACAGGAAGCTGTGCCGCCGCGTCTGCACCAGCACGCCCTTGCGCGCATCGACCAGGATCACCGCCACGTCGGCGGTAGAGGCGCCGGTGACCATGTTGCGGGTGTATTGCTCGTGCCCCGGGCAATCGGCAACGATGAACTTGCGTTTCCCGGTCGCGAAGAAGCGGTAGGCGACATCGATCGTGATGCCCTGCTCCCGCTCGGCCGCCAGACCGTCGACCAGCAGCGCAAAGTCGATCTCCTGCCCTTGCGTACCAACGCGCTTGCTGTCGCTTTCCAGCGCGGCGAGCTGGTCCTCGAAGATCATCTTCGAATCGTAAAGCAACCGCCCGATCAGCGTGCTCTTGCCGTCATCCACGCTGCCGCAGGTGATGAAGCGCAGCAGGTCCTTGTTCTGGTGCTGATCGAGATATGCCTCGATGTCCTCGGCGATCAGAGCATCGGTTTCGTAGGCGGGGCGCTCGGTCATCAGAAATACCCCTCCTGCTTCTTTTTCTCCATCCCGGCACCGCCTTCGTCCTTGTCGATCACCCGGCCCTGCCGCTCGCTGGTGGTGGTGAGCAGCATTTCCTGGACCACTTCCGCCAGCGTGGTCGCCTCGCTCACGACCGCGCCGGTCAGTGGCCAGCAGCCCAGCGTGCGAAAGCGGACGGACCGCTCGACGATCGGGGGCAGCGTGCCCATGACCTGCTCCAGCCGCTCGGCATCGTCGACCATGAACAGGCCGCCTTCGTGTTCGAATGTCGGGCGCGGGGCGGAGAAATAGAGCGGTACGATCTCGATGTTTTCGGCCATGATGTATTGCCAGATGTCGAGCTCGGTCCAGTTTGACAGCGGGAACACGCGGATGCTTTCACCTTTGGCCTTCTTCGCGTTGTAGACATTCCACAATTCGGGCCGCTGGTTCTTCGGGTCCCACCCGTGGCTGGCGGTGCGGAACGAGAAAATCCGCTCCTTCGCGCGGCTCTTTTCCTCGTCGCGGCGAGCCCCGCCGAAGGCCGCATCGAACCCATAATGGTCGAGCGCCTGCTTGAGCCCTTGCGTCTTCCACATATCGGTGTGGAGTGGGCCGTGGTCGAACGGGTTGATGCCCCGCTCCTTCGCTTCTTCGTTCTGCCACACCAGCAGGTCCATGCCGGCATCGTCGGCCGACTTCTGGCGCAGGGCGTACATCTCGCGGAACTTCCAGGTCGTATCGACATGGAGCAGCGGGAACGGCGGCGGCGAGGGATAGAATGCCTTCTTCGCCAGGTGCAGCATCACCGCGCTGTCCTTGCCGATCGAATAGAGCATGACCGGGCTGTGCGCCTCGGCCACGACTTCGCGCATGATATGGATGCTCTCGGCCTCAAGGCGGTCGAGGTGGGTCAGTTTCATCGCTGGCTCGCTTTCCTGTCCGCTGGGGGAATAGGCGGGCGGCCCGCTGGCGGCAATTGCTGCCCGGCGCAGAATTCCTTTCCCGCCGGGTGCGGGAACTTGAACCGGGGCTGCCTCTGCCGCTACCATCTTCGCTGGTTTGCGCTCAGCGGCCGGGGCTTTATGGGCTCTTCCGCAACCGGAGAACACCATGACAGCCAATCCCGAACATGTGCCCGTGATCATTGGTGTGGGCCAGGTCAACGACCGGCCCGACAGCCCGGAGCAGGGGCTCGATTCAGGCGGGCTGATGATCGCCGCGCTCAACGCCGCCGATGCGGATGCGGGCGGCGGCTGGCTGGAGCAGGTCGATTCATTGGCGCTGGTCAGCCAGCTGTCGTGGCCGCACCTCAACCCGCTGACGGAAGCTGTGGCCAAGGGCATCGGGGCGGCGCCTGACCACCTGTTCCAGACCGCCATGCCCAATGGCGACAGCCCGATCCTGCTGCTCAACGAAGCGGCCAACCGCATCGGCGCGGGCAAGGCAAAGATTTGCGCCATATCGGGGGGCGAGGCGCTGCGCACCGCCGCCCACCTGGCCCGCGCGAAAGCCGCCGCCGCCGGATCGGACCACAAGCCCAATGCCCTGCGCGATGCAGCCCACCGGCGCACGGTCGGCTATCGCCAGTCCTATGGCCTGACCGTGCCGGTCGATGTCTATCCGCTCTACGAGAACGCCGGGCGCGCCGCATATGGCCAGTCATTGAGCGAGGGACAGGCCGAAAGCGGGGCGATCTGGTCACGCTTCTCGCAGGTTGCTGCCGCCAATCCCTCGGCCTGGATCCGCAGCGAAACGAGCGCCGAAGACGTGGTCACCCCCAGCGCCGACAACCGCCCGATCGCCTTCCCCTACACCAAGCTGCAGGTCGCCAATTCCAGCGTCAACCAGGGCGCGGCGTTCCTGGTCACCAGCCTGGCCGAGGCGCGCCGCCGGGGCGTGCCGGATAGCCAGCTGGTCTATGTCGGCGCGGGCGCAGCGGCGCACGAGAGCGACGACTTCCTTGAGCGGGACCGGTTCGATGCCTCGCCCAGCATGGCGGTGTCGCTCACCCGCGCGCTGGAACTGAACGGCATTGGCGTGGAGCAAATCGACCACGCGGAGCTCTACAGCTGCTTTCCCTGCGTGCCCAAGATGGCGCGGCGGGTGATCGGCTGGCCGCTTGACCGCCCGGCCACGGTGTTCGGCGGCTTGACCTTCGGCGGCGGGCCGATCGGCAACTACATGAGCCACGCGGTCGCCTGCATGGTCGACAAGCTGCGTGCCGAGCCCCGAAACAGACAGCGCACCGGCCTGCTGTTCGCCAATGGCGGCTATGCCACCCACAACCACACCATCGTGCTGACCAGCCAGCCCAATCCCGGCATCAGCTTCCCGCAAGCCTTCGACTATCAGGCCGAAGCCGACGCTGCGCGCGGGGCCGTGCCGGAGCTGGACAAGGCCTACCTCGGCCCCGCCACGATCGAGACCTACACCGTCCACTATGGCCGCCAGGGCGAGCCGAAGCTGGGCACGGTGGTCGCACGCACCCCGGCGGGCAGGCGCACGCTCGCAGCCGTCCTGCCAGCGGACGAGGCCATGATCGCCTTCCTCACCGATGGCCAGGCGGAGCCGGTCGGCAGCGCGGGCGAGATCGTCGCAGGCGCAGGAGACTTGCGCGAATGGCGCCGGTCATGACCCCGCAACCATCCTCTATAATAACCAGTTTCATCGTGCTATCGATTGCCCCACAAACCAGCGCGAGAATCGCGCACTATTCCCGGGAGAGAACCTGATGACTGACTACCGCACCCTGATCGACGGTGAGATGGTCGACAACGGCCAGTGGCTCGATGTCGTCAATCCTGCCAACGAGGAAGTAATCGGCCGCGTGCCCGCCTGCGGCAAGGACGAGCTGGACCGCGCCGTCGCCGCAGCCCGCCGCGCCTTCAAGACCTGGTCGAAGACCCCGGTCGAGGAACGCCGCGCCGCGATCCAGAAGATCTCCGCGATCATCAAGGAAAACGCTGACGAGCTGCACCGCCTGCTCACCGCCGAACAGGGCAAGCCGCACAGCCAAGCCATGGGCGAAATCATCGGCGCCTCGATGATGGCCGGGGCCCAGTCGACCCTGAACCTTGACGAAGTGGTGAACGAAGACAGCGACCAGCGCCTCAGCCGCACCCGCCGCGTGCCGGTGGGCGTGGTTGGCGGCATCGTGCCGTGGAACTTCCCGGTGATGATGGCGATGCAGAAGATTGCGCCTGCCATGCTGAGCGGCTGCACCATCGTGCTCAAGCCCTCGCCCTTCACCCCGCTGACCACCCTGCGCCTGGCCGAGCTGATCAAGGACGCCGCACCCGCCGGCGTCGTCAACGTGATCACCGGCGAAGACAGCCTCGGCCCGCTGATCACCAGCCACCCGGATATCGACAAGATCACCTTCACCGGCTCCACTGCGACGGGGAAGAAGATCATGGAAGGCGCGAGCAAGGACCTGAAGCGGATCACGCTCGAACTGGGCGGTAACGACGCCTCGATCGTGCTGCCCGATGCCGACGTGGAGAAGGTGGCAGAGCAGCTGTTCTGGTCCAGCTTCACCAATGCCGGGCAGATCTGCGTCGCCGCCAAGCGGATCTACATCCACGAGGACATCTATGACGACCTGAGCAAGGCGATTGCCGAATATGCCAAGGGCGTGAAAGTCGGCGACGGCGCGCAGCAGGGTACGGCCGTGGGCCCGATCCAGAACAAGAAGCAGTTCGACCGCGTGTGCGAGCTGATCCAGGACGCCAAGGACAACGGCTACAACTTCCTGGTCGGCGGCGAGGTCGATCCCTCGGGCTCGGGCTACTACGTGCCGATCACCATTCTCGACAACCCGCCGGAAGATGCCCGGATCGTGGCCGAGGAGCAGTTCGGCCCGGTCATGCCGCTGATGAAGTTCAGCACCGACGAGGAAGTGATCGCACGCGCCAACAACTCCGAATACGGTCTGGCCGGTGCGGTCTGGACCAAGGATGTCGAGCGCGGCGTGAAGATCGCCGAGCAGCTCGAAACCGGCACGGTGTGGATCAACGAATTCCTCCACCTCTCGCCCTTTGCACCGTTCGGCGGGCACAAGCAGTCCGGCTTCGGCGCCGAATACGGGATCGAGGGGCTGAAGGAATTCACCTACCCGCAGGTCATCACGGTGAAGAAGAACGCCGCGGTCTGATAATGCCAAGGGGGCTGCCTGATCAGAAACAGGCAGCGCCCCCTTGATTTCCGCACTCGTCCCGGCGCATGAGCGGGCATGACCGGCCTGCACACCACGCTTGCCCGCAGGGGCCTGATGTTCATCCTCTCCTCGCCCTCGGGCGCAGGCAAGACCACAATCAGCCGGATGCTGCTGGAGGCGGACAGCGAGATCAAACTCTCCGTATCCTGCACCACCCGCCCGATGCGCCCCGGCGAGGAAAACGGGGTCCACTACCACTTCGTCAGCGATGCCGACTTCGACCGGATGGTCGAGGAAGACGACTTCTACGAGTGGGCGCACGTGTTCGGTCACCGCTACGGCACCCCCAAGGCCCGCGTCCGTGCCGCGCTGAAGGAAGGGCAGGACTTCCTGTTCGACATTGACTGGCAGGGCACCCAGCAGCTCTACCAGAAGGACCAGCAGGACGTGGTCCGGGTGTTTCTCCTCCCCCCCAGCATCGACGAACTGCGCCGCCGCCTCGAAGGCCGCGCGCAGGACAGCCAGGACGTGATCAACGCCCGGATGGAGCGCGCCCGCGCCGAGATCAGCCACTGGGACGCCTATGACTACGTGGTGATCAACGACAATGTGCAGGCCTGCTTCGGCAAGGTGCAGCAGATCCTCGCCGCCGAGCGGATGAAGCGCCAGCGCCAGACCGGCCTCATCCCGTTCGTGCGCGAACTGATGGGTTAGACGGGTCAGTCGCTCGCGAAGCTGCCCCGGGTCCGGTTGGCGATGGCCACCAGCGTCAGCATCACCGGCACCTCCACCAGCACGCCCACCACCGTCGCCAGTGCCGCGCCGCTGCCCAGTCCGAACAGGCTGATGGCAACCGCTACTGCCAGTTCAAAGAAGTTGGACGTGCCAATCAGCGCACATGGCGCGGCAACCGCGTGCGGCACCTGCCACACCTTGGCCCAGCCATAGGCGATGAAGAAGATGCCATAGCTCTGGACGATGATCGGCACCGCGATCAGCGCAATCAGCAGCGGGCGTTCGACAATGGTTTCCGCCTGGAACCCGAACAGCAGCAGCACCGTCAGCAGCAGGCCGATGACCGAGAGCGGCTTCATGCGCGCGGTGAAGGCAGTCACTGCCTCGACATTGCCGCCATGACCGGCGAGCAGGCGGCTGCGCACAAGGGCTCCGACGAGCAGCGGCACGACCACATAGAGCGCGACCGACAGCAGCAGCGTTTCCCACGGCACCGCAATGTCCGTCACCCCGAGCAGCAGCGCAACAATCGGCGCGAAGGCGACGATCATGATCAGGTCGTTCGCCGCCACCTGCACCAGGGTATAGGCCGGGTCGCCCTTGGTCATCTGCGACCAGACGAACACCATCGCAGTGCAGGGTGCCGCGCCGAGCAGGATCAGCCCGGCGATGTACTGCTGGGCATCGGCCGGCTCGATCAGGTCGGCGAACACCACTTCGAAAAACAGCACGCCCAGCGCCGCCATGGTGAACGGCTTGATCAGCCAGTTGACCACCAACGTAATGACCAGCCCCCTCGGCTTATCACCCACCCGCCGGACCGCGCCGAAATCGACCGCGACCATCATCGGGAAGATCATTGCCCAGATCAGCACCGCAACCACCAGGTTGACCGAGGCATATTCGAGCGCGGCCAGCGCGCCAAACAGGCCGGGCACCAGATTGCCCAGCGCCAGACCCGCGAGGATCGCCGCCCCGACCCAGACGGACAGCCATTTCTCGAACAGGCCAAGCCCGGCAGCGCGGGCCTCGGCGGCAGCCGTGGAACTGGTCATTGTGCGTCTGCCTCCCGCCCGATCGCTTGCAGCCTGTCGCGTAATGCGAGTTCTTCGAGGCTGGCAAGCGGAAGCGCAAGGAGCAGGTCGATCCGCCGCTTCATCATGCGGAAGGCATCGAGGAAGGCGGCTGCTTTTTCCGCGTCGCTCCCTTCCACCGCCGCGGGGTCGGGAATGCCCCAGTGCGCCGAGGTTGGCCGCCCCGGCCAGACCGGACAGGTTTCCGCCGCCGCGCTGTCACAGACGGTGAAGATCAGGTCGAATTCCGGGCCGTCAGCGAATTCGTGCCAGTTCTTCGAACGATACCCGTCGACCGGATAGCCGAGGGTCTTCAGGGTGTGGATTGCCCAGGGATTGACCGCGCCGGTGGGATTGCTGCCGGCGCTGAAAGCCCGGAAGCGGCCTGCGCCATCATGGTTCAGGATTGCTTCACCCAGAATCGAGCGGGCAGAGTTGCCGGTGCACAGGAACAGCGCATTGAGCGGTCTTTCGGTCATGGCAAATCTCAGCAGCAGGTAGCAGGTGCGGAGGCCGCTTGCGGCACGCAGCACGCACCGTTGGCAGCATTGGCCGAAGCCAGCTGGGCCAGATCCGGGCTGCCGCCGTAGGTCGTGCTGCCGCCTTCGGTCAGGAAGGCTTCCCAGACCACGCCGTCAGGATCGGCGATCCAGCTCTTTTCCGATTTCGCATAGCAGCAGGTGGTCGCGCCTTCCTCCAGCACCGGGCCGTCGGCGGCCTTGAGGCGGGCGTAGACTTCGGCCAGTTCGGCCTGATCTTCGACCTGCAGGCCGACATGCTCGATGCCCTTGGCCGCATCTTCGTGCATGGAGATTGCAAAGTTGATGCGCGGGTCCTCCAGCATCCACTTGGCATAATCGGACTTCACCACGGCGGGTTCGGCGCCGAACAGATTCGCATAGAAGGCGATTGAACGATCAAGGTCGGTCACGCCGACATGGACATGGAAGCGTTTCATCAGGCAGTCTCCCGTTTCGGATGGTCTTGCAGTTCCAGTTCGCCATCGCAGGCCACCCCGCCGCAGCAGTTTTCCATGAGGTAACCCATCAGGCGGTTCATGGCGGCGTAGTCCGCCGAGTAGATGATCGAGCGGCTTTCGCGCCGCTGAGTGACCAAGCCGGCGTTGGCGAGCTGGGCGAGGTGGAAGCTCATCGAAGAAGCGGGCACGTCAAGCTTTTCGGCCAGGACCCCGGCCGCCAGCCCACTGTCGCCCGCCTGGACCAGCAGGCGGAACACCGCCAGCCGGTGCTCCTGCGCCAGCGCACCGAGTGCTTTGATGACAATGGCTGGTTCCATTCGTGCATTCCCATGATTCGATAATTGTCGAATTATGGGAATGCCCGCGTGCCGTCAAGTAGGCTTTGGCGGCTTCAGCCGCGCCCCATAGAAAAGCCCCGCATCGCGGGGCTTTTCGTAGTCCGGATAGTCAGTCGGCTGCGCAGCTGCGCGTCAGCCCTTGCCGCCGGGATCGGCGAAGTGGCTCGGCAGGTAGGCGTTGACCACGCCGCCGTCGACCGTCAGCGTATCACCGACGACGTAGTCACCGGCGCGGCTGGCAAGGTAGATTGCAGCCGCGGCCATGTCTTCCGCCACCCCGATCCGCTTGGCGGGAATGCCTGCCGCACTGGCATCGGGGGCGTTCTTGGCCGCCTTGTTCATCTCGCTGGGGAATGCCCCCGGGGCGATCGAGGTGACAACGATGTTGTCTTCAATCAGCCGTGCCGCCATCCGCCGGGTCAGCTGGATCAGGCCCGCCTTGCTCGCCTGATAAGCGTAGGTTTCCCACGGGTTGATCCGCTGTCCGTCAATCGAGGAGACGTGGATCACCTTGGCAGGCCGCCCGGGGCTGGCCGCCGCAACCAAGAGCGGATGGAGCTTCTGGGTCAGGAAGAACGGCGTCTTGACGTTGAGGTCCATTGTCCGGTGCCAGCCTGCCTCGCTGAACTCGAGGAACGGCTGGCCCCAGGCGGCACCCGCGTTGTTGATCAGGATGTCGAGCTTGCTTTCGCGCCTGGCGATCTCGTCCGCCAGATGCTGCATCCCGTCCATCTGGCTGAGATCGGCGGGGATACCGATGACCCTATCGGCACCAAAATGCGCGATGGTCTCTTCCATCTGCTCCACCTTGCGGGCGGAGATATAGACCCGGGCGCATCCGGCGGCGAGCAGACCTTCGACGAACATCCGGCCAATACCCCGGCTGCCGCCGGTCACCAGCGCAACGCGCCCGTCGAGGTTGAACAGGGAATGCAGGTCCATAATCAATATCCGCTCAGCTTGGCCACGCGATCGGCGTGGTAATAGAGGTCACCGAGGAACTCCTGCAGCGCACGATCGCGCTTCATGTAGAGGCCCACGTCGTATTCGTCGGTCATGCCGATACCGCCGTGCATCTGCACCCCTTCCTTGACCGCGAGGCTGGCAGCCTTGGAGACCTTGGCCTTGGCGACCGAAGTCATCAGGTCAGCCCGCTCACTGCCACCATCCAGCAGCTGGGCCGCCTTGATGGTGATCGCGCGGGCGATCTCGACTTCGGAATAAAGGTGCGCGGCGCGGTGCTGCAGCGCCTGGAACTCGCCGATCAGCTTGCCGAACTGCTTGCGCTGCTTGAGGTAATCGACCGTCATGTCCATCGCCCCGCTGGCCACGCCCACGCCCTCGGCCGCCGCGCCGATGCGCCCGGCCATCAGCACGGCACCCAGCACTTCACGCCCGCCATCGACTTCGCCGATCACGGCATCACCATCCAGCTCGACGCTGTCGAACCTGGTGTGGGTCGCCATCGAACTGTCGACCAGCCGCACGGCGTCGTGGCTCATGCCCGCCGCGTCCCTGGGTACGGCGAACAGGGTAATGCCATCTGCATCGTCATCGCTGCCCGAAGTGCGCGCCGCAACCACCAGCATATCGGCACTGGCCCCGTGGATCACGAAGTCCTTCTGCCCGGAAAGACGGAAACCGTTGCCCGATTTCTCGGCGCGGGTCCTGATCCGTTCGGGCCGATGCTTCGCACCTTCGTCAATCGCCACGGCGAACACGCTGTCGCCCGACAGCAGGCCGGGGAGATAACGACCCTTGAGGTCGGCAGAGCCGTGCTTGAGCGCGGTCGCCGCCAGCACAGCGCTGGTCAGGAAGGGCGAGGGGGTGAGGTTGCGGCCGATTTCCTCGAGCACGATTCCGGCCTCGACATGGCCCATGCCCATGCCGCCGTCTTCCTCGCCGACGAGGATGCCGGTGAAGCCCATTTCCGCCATCTGCTTCCACAGCGCATGGCCGAACCCGTCCTTGCATTCACGGTCGCGCCAGTGGCGCAGCTGTTTCCCGATGCTGCCTTCCTCGGCCATGAACTGGCTGGCGGTTTCGGCCAGCATCGCCTGGTCGTCATTGTGATACAGTGCCATGATTCAGGCTCCCGGCAGGTCGAGAATGCGTTTGGAAATGACGTTGAGCATGACCTCGCTGGTGCCGCCCTCGATCGAGTTTGCCTTGGTCCGCAGCCAGTCACGCGCCGGCTTGCCGCCGCGTGTTTCCTCGCTGTCCCACTCCAGGCTGCGCGATCCGCCCGCACTCATCATCAGTTCGTGGCGCCGCTTGTTGAGCTCGGTCCCGACGTACTTCATCATGTTCGGCTGGGCCGGATGGGCCTTGCCGACCTTGATCTCGTCAAGGAACTTCTCGCCCATCGCGGTGTAGGCCAGCGCATCGACATCGAACAGCGCCAGCTCGGCGCGCAGCAGAGGGTCGATCTCGCCGGCATGGCGCAGCATCGCCGCGCCGATGCCCGCTGTCCGATCCCCGCCGCCTGCGCCGGAGATCATCTCGCGCTCGTGGCCGAGCAGGTACTTGGCGACATCCCAGCCGCGGTTGATCTCGCCCACGAAGCCGGGCACGTCCTCGCCATAGGATTTCGGCACGGCGACATTGTCGAAGAAGGTTTCGCAGAACGGGCTGTTGCCGCTGATCAGCTTGATCGGCTTGGTGGTGACACCGGGCGTCCTCATGTCGAACAGCATGAAGGTGATGCCCTGGTACTTGTTCCCCTTGTCGGTGCGGACGAGGCAGAAAATCCAGTCACACTTGTCGGCATAACTGGTCCAGATCTTCTGGCCATTGACCACCCAGTGATCGCCGCGATCTTCCCCGAAGGTCTGCATCGAGACCAGGTCGGAGCCGCTGCCGGGCTCGGAATAGCCCTGACACCAGCGGATTTCGCCGCGCGCGATCTCGCTCAGGAAACGCTTCTTCTGACCTTCGGTCCCGAAGTGGAGCAGCGCGGGGCCGAGCATCCAGATGCCGAAGCTCGACAGTGGCGGGCGCGCGCTGATGCGGTTCATTTCCTCGCGCAGCACCTTGGCTTCGGCAGCATTGAGACCTGCTCCGCCATATTCCTTGGGCCAGGCCGGAACGGTGTAGCCCTTGGCGACGCAGGCTTCGAACCAGGCCTTCTGCGCTTCGCTCTGGAACGTGGCGTTGCGCCCGCCCCAGAATATGTCCTCTTCGCCGCGCGCGGGTTCGCGCATCTCAGGCGGGCAGTTGGCCTCCAGCCAGGCGCGCGTTTCAGCGCGGAAGGTTTCCAGATCGGACATGGTCGCAGCTCCTCTCGCAGACATGCGGCGCAGGTTTTCCCGGCCGCTTGACGCTAACGTAAGGCGATTTGACCGAGTCCTGCAAGCACGTTCGGAGGGAGCGCGGATGCCGTAGCGTCAGGCTATGTTACGTTGACGTAAGCTGGAACACGCTTAAGCTGGGGCAAAACAACAAGGGAGAGGCCGGGAATGCGATTCTCAGGCAAGACGGTGGTAATTACCGGCGCCGCGTCCGGCATCGGCAAGGCAGCGGCTGAGCTGTTCACCCGCGATGGTGCGACCGTTTACGCGGCTGACATCGATGTCGCTGCAGGCGAGGCGCTGGCAGCGGCCTCGGACGGCGCAATCCGATTCCAGCACTGCGACGTGACCAGCACCGAGGCCATCCGCGCGCTGATGGACCGCGCCGGGAGCGAGACCGGCGGGATCGACGTGGTCTTCAACAACGCGGGCGCAGGCGGGGCGCGGGCCAAGATCCACGAAGTCGAACCGGCTGACTGGGACCGGACGATGGACCTACTGCTGCGCTCGGTCGCGTTCGGCATCCGTTACGCCGTGCCGCACATGCAGGGCCGCCCAGGTGCATCGATCGTCAACGTTTCGAGCGTGGCGGCAGTCGGCCCCGGCTATTCGCCCACCACCTATGCCGTGGCCAAGGCTGGCGTGCTCCACCTCACCAAGATGGCTGCGGCGGACCTCGCCCAGTTCGGCATCCGGGTGAACGCGATCCAGCCCGGTTTCATCAACACCGACATTTTCACCTCGTCACTGGAAATCCCGGATGAGCAGAAGGGCATGGCGAAGGGCGTGATCGCGCAGATGAGCAGCAACGCCCAGCCGGTGAAGCGTGGCGGCCAGCCCCGCGACATTGCCGAAGCCTGCGCTTTTCTCGCCAGCGATGCAGGCAGCTTCATCACCGGGGCCAGCCTGCTGGTCGACGGCGGGATTACCCTGGGCCCGCGCTACAGCTGGGATCCGGAGGAGCCGGCGATCTTCGGCGCGCTCGAGGCGCTGGAAGAGCAGGCAAAGGCCAACGCCGGCAAATGACCCCTCCCCCGCGCCCATTGCCGATGCGGATCAAGCTGTTCAACGGCTCGGGTTCGGTCGCCTTCGGGATCAAGGACAACGGGTTTTCGGTCTTCCTGCTGACCTACTACAACCAGGTGCTGGGCATGGAGGCATGGCTAGTCAGCCTTGCGCTGGTGACCGCGCTGGTGATCGATGCCTTTGTCGATCCGTTCCTCGGCAACCTGTCCGACCGGACCTACACCCGCTGGGGCCGGCGCCTGCCGTGGCTCTACGCCGCGCCGATCCCGCTGGCCTTCGCCTGGTACTTCATGTGGGCACCGCCATTTGACGGGCCACCGGGCTTCTGGTCATTGCTGCTGATTGCAGTGACGGTGCGCCTGCTCCTGTCGGCGTGTGAAGTGCCCTCTATCGCGCTGGTCCCGGAACTGACCCGCGATTACGAGGAACGCACCACGCTGTTCCGTTATCGCTTCCTGTTCGGCTGGACCGGCGGTCTGATCGTGCTGTTCCTGGCCTATCAGGTGTTCCTGCGCGACGACCTGCTGGGGCGCGAGGGGTACGAGGCTTATGGCCTGTTCGGCGCGATTACCATTGCCGCCTTCGTGCTGATTTCCGCGCTCGGCCAGCACAGCTTCATCGCCCGATACCCCAAGGACCGGCCGCCGCCGTTTTCCCTGCGCAATGCATTTTCCGAAATCGTCGAAGCGTTTTCGGAACGCCCGTTCCTGATCTTTGCCGCCGGGGCCCTGGCAGCCTATATCAGCCAGGGGATGACCTTCGCCCTGTCGAACTACCTCTACTATTTCGTGTGGGAATTGTCGGAGGGGCAGATCGCGCTTTATCCCCTGATCCTGTTCTTCAGCGTTGTGGCGGTTTTCCTGTTGCTCAGCCCGCTGCACCGCCGCTTCGGCAAAGCTCGTACCGGCGCAATTGCAACCTTGGTGTCGATGACCTTCTGGCTGATCCCGTTCGGCTTCTACTACACCGGCACCTGGCCGGAACTGGGCAGCGCGGCCAGTGCGGCGGCCTTGTTCGGGTTCATCTTCGTCAGCAATGCAGCGGGCGTGGCGGCGGTGATTTCCGCCACCTCGATGGTGGCAGAGATTGTCGAGGCATTCGAGGCCAAGACCGGGCGGCGCGCCGAAGGCAGCTTCTACGCCGGCAACTGGCTGGTGCAGAAAAGCGCAACCGGCATCGGCATCCTGCTGGCGGGCGGGATGCTGTCGCTGGCGGCGTTCCCGATCGGTACCGCCCCCGGGTCCATCGACCGCGACGTGCTGCTGGCCCTGGTTGCAATGTACTGCAGCCTGGTCATGGTGCTGGGCCTGTTTTCTGCCTTCTGGCTCAACCGTTTTCCGATCAGCCGCGCTGATCACGAAAACCGGCTGGCTGCAATGGCAGCAGCATCAACGGAGCCGGCCGCGACGCCATAGCGCCGCACAAATGAGAGCTTGGCGCATGGGGGCACCTCTGCCACCGTCGCCCGGCAAGATTCGAACGAACCACGCAATCTGATTACGATGATCGAGAGGAACGACTGATGGATTTCGAACCCACCGAACGGCAGGTCTACTGGCGCAACCGCGTGCGCGATTTCATCGAGGCGAATGTCCGCCCGGCGGTGGCCACCTACAAGCAGCAGGACGCCGAGGGCGACCGCTGGAAGGTGATCCAGGTGGTCGAGGACCTGAAGGCCAAGGCCAAGGCGCAGGGTATCTGGAACCTGTTCATGCCGCCGCAGAACAGCAGCCACCACCACGTTGACGACACCTTCGAATTCGAAGGGCCGGGCCTGACCAACCTCGAATATGCGCTCTGCGCCGAGGAAATGGGCCGGATCGGCTTTGCCAGCGAAGTGTTCAACTGCTCTGCGCCCGACACCGGCAACATGGAAGTGTTCCACCGCTACGGCACCCGCGAGCAGAAGGAGCAGTGGCTCCGCCCGATCATGAACGGCGAGATCCGCTCCGCCTTCCTGATGACCGAGCCCTTCACCGCCTCGTCCGATGCGACCAATATCGAAACCCGGATCGAGCGTGACGGTGACGAATACGTCATCAATGGCCGCAAGTGGTGGTCCTCCGGCCTCGGCGATCCGCGCTGCAAGGTCGCGATCGTGATGGGCAAGACCGACTTCGGCGCCCAGCGTCACGCGCAGCAGTCGATGGTGCTGATGCCGATCGACGCACCGGGCGTGAACATCCTGCGCCACTTGCCGGTGTTCGGCTATGACGATGCGCCGCATGGCCACATGGAAGTGGAACTGAAGGACGTGCGCGTGCCCGTTACCAACATGCTGCTGGGCGAAGGGCGCGGGTTCGAGATCGCCCAGGGCCGCCTCGGGCCGGGCCGCATCCATCACTGCATGCGCACCATCGGCGTCGCCGAAGAAGCGCTGGAAAAGATGTGCCGCCGCCTGCAGGAGCGTGAGGCGTTCGGCAAGCCGGTCTACAAGCACTCGGTGTGGGAAGAACGCGTGGCCCGCGCCCGGATCGACATCGAAATGACCCGCCTGCTGTGCCTCAAGGCGGCCGACATGATGGACAAGGTCGGCAACAAGGCGGCCAAGCAGGAAATCGCCATGATCAAGGTGCAGGCCCCCAACATGGCGCTGCGGATCATCGACGATGCGATCCAGGCCCATGGCGGCGGCGGGGTTAGCGAGGACTACGGCCTTGCTTCGGCCTATGCCCACCAGCGCACTCTGCGCCTCGCTGACGGGCCGGACGAAGTCCACGCCCGTTCCATCGCGCACATCGAGTTCGCCCGTCACGCCCCCAACCCGGGCCCGAGCGCCAATGCCCTGCGCGACGGCAAGGGCCCGATGACGGCAAGCCCCTCGTTCAGTTCGGGTGATATGGGCGTGGCGCGGTAAGACGCGGCAAGACAAGGACAGAGCAGATGGCAAAGGCAGCAATTCTCGAACAGCCCGGACAGGGCCTGGTCATGGGCGACGTCGAGCTGGCCGATCCCGGCCCGCATGAAGTCCTGATCGACACCAAGGCCTGCGGCCTGTGCCATTCTGACCTGCACTTCATCGAAGGCAGCTACCCTCACCCGCTTCCGGCCATTCCCGGCCACGAAGCGGCCGGGGTGGTCCGCGCGGTCGGCAGCGAGGTGAAGACGGTCAAACCGGGCGATCATGTCGTCTCCTGCCTCAGCGCCTTCTGCGGCCACTGCGAGTTCTGCGTGACCGGCCGCATGGCGCTGTGCCTGGGCGGTGATACCCGCCGCAGCGGCGATGCCGGGCCGCGCATCCGCCGGGCCGATGGATCGCCGGTCAACCAGATGCTCAATCTTTCGGCGTTCTGCGAGCAGATGCTGATCCACGAACACGCCTGTGTGAGCATCGACAAGGACATGCCGCTCGACCGCGCTGCCATTCTCGGCTGCGCGGTGACGACCGGTGCAGGCACGATCTTCAACGCCTGCTCGGTGGTGCCGGGCGAAAGCGTGGCGGTGATCGGCTGCGGCGGGGTCGGCCTGGCTGCAATCAATGCAGCCAAGATTGCCGGAGCCGGTCAGGTCATCGCCGTCGATCCGGTGCCGGAAAAGCGTGAGCTGGCGATGGTGCTGGGCGCAACCCATGCGGTTGACGCCATGGCCCCTGACGCCGCGCAGCAGATCATGGCGATCTCAAAGGGCGGCGTGCACCATGCGATCGAAGCGGTCGGGCGGCAGGCTTCGGCCGATCTCTCGGTCGCCTGCCTGCGGCGCGGCGGCACGGCGACGATCCTCGGGATGATGCCGCTCGATTGCAAGGTTGGCCTCGGCGCGCTTGACCTGCTCTCGGGCAAGAAGCTGCAGGGCGCGATCATGGGCATGAACCACTTCCCTGTCGACCTGCCGCGGCTGGTCGATTTCTACCTGCGCGGCCTGCTCGACCTCGACACCATCATTGCCGAGCGGATCCCGCTGGAAAGGATCAACGACGGGTTCGAGAAAATGAAGAGCGGCCACTCGGCGCGCAGCGTGGTGGTGTTCGACTGATGAGCGAGACGGCAATCGATTTCGACAAGGAAATGGTCGGCACGGTCGAGGTGTCGGACAACGACCGGCTCGACCTGGCCGCACTGACCGCCTGGTGCGAGGCCCATGTCGAGGGCTTCGAAGGCCCGATTTCCTATTCTAAATTCAAGGGCGGCCAGTCCAATCCCACCTACCGGATTGACACCCCGGGCCGATCCTACGTGCTGCGGCGTCAGCCGTTCGGCAAGCTGCTGCCGAGCGCGCACGCCGTCGACCGCGAATATACCGCGATGCACGCTCTCGGCCCGACCGGGTTTCCGGTGCCGAAGACATACGGCCTGTGCGAAGACCCGGAGGTCCTCGGGTCCAAGTTCTTCATCATGGGGCTGGCCGATGGCCGGTCGCTGTGGAACGGCGCGCTGCCGCAATGCAGCCCGCAGGAACGGCGCGAAATCTACCATGCCATGATCGACACCATGGCCGACCTGCACCTGAAAGACCCGGTCGCCATCGGTCTCGGTGAATTCGGCAAGCCGTCCGACTACTGCGCCCGCCAGATCAGCCGCTGGACCAAGCAGTACAAGCTCAGCGAAACCGAGCACATGCCGAAGATGGAGCGGCTGATCGAATGGCTGCCGCAGACCGTGCCGCCGCAGCATGGATCGAGCGTGGTCCACGGCGACTACCGGCTCGACAACATGATCTTCGAGGCGGACGCCAACCGGGTGCTGGCCGTGCTCGACTGGGAGCTGTCGACCCTCGGCGATCCGATTGCGGACTTCAGCTACCTGATGCTGAACTGGCATAGTCCCGCCGATGGCCGTGCCGGGCTGCAGGGCCTCGACCTCGAGGCGCTTGGCATCCCCACTGTCGAGCAGGCCGTGGAACGCTACGTTGCGCGCACCGGCTATCCCGTGCCTCCGATGGACTGGTACTTTGCCTACAACCTGTTCCGCCTCGCCGGCATCATCCAGGGCATCAAGAAGCGGGTGATCGACGGCACGGCTTCTTCTGCCCATGCCCGGTCCATGTCCGACAGGGTCGCCCCGCTGGTCGATCGTGCATACGACTTCGCGCTCGCGGCGGGGATGGACGGATAGCGCCCGCCGCCCTAACAGCGCGGGCGAAACGCCAGCCCGGGAGTGCCACATGACCGCCGATCTCCAGTCCGCCATCGAAGCCGCATGGGAACGCCGCACCGAGGTGACCCCGGCCAGCGCTGACGTGCGCGAACCGGTCGAAGCCGCGCTCGAACTGCTCGATGGCGGCAAGGCGCGGGTGGCCGAACCTGACGGTAATGGCGGCTGGCGGGTCAACCAGTGGCTCAAGCAGGCCGTTCTCCTGAGCTTCCGCCTCAACGACAACGTGCTGATCGATGGCGGCGCGGCCGGCGCCCCGGCGTTCGACAAGGTGCCGAGCAAGTTTGCCGGATGGGGCGAGAACCGCTTCCGCGACGCCGGTTTCCGCGTCGTTCCCGGCGCAGTCGCGCGGCGCGGCGCCTTCATCGGCAAGGGCGTGGTCCTGATGCCGAGCTTCGTCAACATCGGCGCCTATGTCGATGAGGGGACCATGGTCGACACCTGGGCCACCGTCGGCAGCTGCGCCCAGATCGGCAAGAACGTACATATCTCGGGCGGCGCAGGCATTGGCGGCGTGCTCGAGCCGCTTCAGGCCGGCCCGGTCATCATCGGTGACGGTGCCTTCATCGGCGCACGCGCCGAGGTGGCCGAAGGGGTGGAAGTCGGCGAAGGCGCGGTGCTTTCCATGGGCGTCTATCTTGGCGCTTCGACCAAGATCATCGACCGCGCCACCGGCGAAGTTCACCGCGGCAAGGTGCCGCCCTATGCCGTGGTCGTGCCCGGCGCCCTGCCCGATCCCAAGGGCGGGCCGAGCCTTTACTGCGCGGTGATCGTCAAGACGGTGGACGCGCAAACCCGCTCCAAGACTGCCATCAACGAGCTGCTGCGGGACTGAACCGGAACGTTTGACCTGCGTCTCCGTTCTGTTGGCTGGATCCAACAGGACAGGAGGCCACGACCATGCACCGCGAAGGACAGGAAACCCACATCGATACCGACGAGGCCCGCGCCGGTGAAACCACCGGTGCAATGCGCTGGGTGCTGCTGATCAGCACCGCGCTGGCGATTGTCGCGCTGACGGTCATCTGGGTCACCGGGGCATTGACCCAGGACCCGGTGGAGAGCGAAGGCACGGCCACCGGCCGGATCGAACAGCAGCGCGAGCAAGGGGAAACGGTCAACCAGAGTTCGGTCGATTCGGTTGCTGCAGAGCGCGGCGATCAGCCTTCCGAACCGGCTACAGTCCAACCGTAAGCCGGGTGCTGCTCGGGCCGCCGCTTACTCCTGCAGGGCCACGGGCGTTTCTACCGGAGCCATATCCTTGACACTGGCGGCATAGGTTTCAGCCTGGCGCATCGCCCGCAGGGCATTGCGCAGGGAAATCTTCTCCAGGTCGGCCTGCGAATAACCGCGCCGCGCGAGCTCGGCAAACAGCGCCGGGTAACCCGCCACGTCTTCCATCCCGACAGGGCCGGTCGGCATCCCGTCATAGTCCCCGCCAATGCCGATGTGGTCGATCCCGGCCACCTTGCGCACATGATCGACATGGTCCGCCATGTCCGAAATCGTCGCCAGCGGCAGGGGGTTGGCATCGTCCCACGCTTTCAGGCGCGCTTCGACTTCCTTCGGCTGGCCCAGCCAGAGCGCTTCGAGCCGGGCTTTTTCAGCCTGGCGATTGCCGAACCATTGCCGCGCCGGTTCGCTCAGGAAACCGGGCAGGCCCACCACCATCACCACGCCGCCATTCCGGGGGAGCCGGGACAGCACGGAGTCCGGCACATTGCGCGCATGGCCATTGACCGCCCGCGCACCCGAATGGCTGAAGATCACCGGCGCCTTTGCCACGTCGAGCACGTCGTGCATGGCTTCCTCGCTCACATGGCTGAGGTCGACCAGCATTCCCAGCCGGTTCATCTCGCGGATGACCGCGCGGCCGAAATCGTTCAGCCCGCCATGCTTCGGCGTGTCTGTGGCGCTGTCCACCCACGACAAGGTGCGCGAATGGGTGAGTGTCATGTAGCGCACGCCCAGCTCGTGCATCTGGCGCAGCACCGCCAGACTGTCGCCTATCGAATGGCCACCCTCGATCCCCAGCAGGGAGGCGATCCGGCCGGCCTTGATCGACGCCTCGACGTCCCGCGCGGTCAGCGCGAACTGCAGGTCGCGGGGATTGCTGGCGATCAGGCGTTTGGTCACGTCGATCTGTTCCAGCGTGGCCTGGATCGCCTCGGGCTCACTGGTGTTGGCGGGCACATAGACTGACCAGAACTGCGCCCCCACCCTGCCTTTCCGCAGCCGGGTAAGGTCCGTGTGGAGCGGCCGCATCTCGGCCTGCTCCGGCGGCAACACGGTGGTATCGACCAGATCGAAACCGCCGATCACATTGCGGTAACGCACCCGCAGCTGGTTGGGCAGGTCATTGTGGCCATCGAACACCGGCGCAGCCTTGAGAGCAGCCTCGGCGATCTGCTCAGGCGTGCTCGCAGACGCAGGAGCGGTGGCAAGTGCGATCAGGGCCACGCTGGCTAGGGCAAACGATTTCATGGCGGATATCTCCGGAAAGCAGGCTAGGTTGCCGTTCGTTCTAACGCATCTCCGGGGGGAGGAAAGCCCGATGGCTGGCCAGAGGCGGGAAAGGGTGCGCACCGCGCTGTGCTGGGTCCTGGCGCTGTTCTATGCCTTTGCCGGCGTCATGCACCTGACCCGGCCAGAGCCGTTCCTGGGGATCATGCCGGAAGCGGTTCCATGGCCCGAACACGTCGTCTTCTGGACCGGGGTTGCGGAACTGGCCGGCGCTGCCGGGCTGGTGCAGCCGTGGTCAGCGGTCGTGCGGCGGTGGGCCGGGATCGGGCTTGCGCTCTACGCGCTGTGTGTCTGGCCAGCCAACATCAACCATTTCGCGTTGGACATGGCGAAGGCTGACGGCGGGCTGGGCCTCGCCTATCACGTGCCGAGAATGATGGCGCAGCCGCTGGTAATCTGGCTGGCACTGTGGGCGGGCGGAGCAACCGACTGGCCGCTCCGCCGCACACCGTAAGACAATCAGCTGAGGTGCTTGGAAACCGCAGCGGTCATCTTGAACATCGAGATCTGGTCCTTGCCAATCACCGCGCCGAGCTTGGCATCGGGATTGATCTGGCGCTTGTCCTTGGTGTCCTGCAGGTCATTGGCCTTGATGTATTCCCACACCTTGGACGTCACCTGAGCGCGGGTCATCGGACCCTTGCCCACCACTGCTTCGAGATCGGCGGTCAGAGTGACCGGTTTCTGGAGTGCGTTATTGCCAGCCATAGTATTGTTCCTTTCGTAGTCTGGTTATTCCAAATCTTCCCCGTCCCAGTCCTCGCCTTCCTCCTCACGCGCATAAGTCGCGGTGAGCAGGGCGGCAGCGAGTACGTGGCCCTTGAGGGCCGAGACAAGATCCCCGCGACTTGCACCCGGCATCAAGGTGAGCGGCAAGTCCAGTGCGAAGAGCTGGAATACGTATGAATGGGGCGGATCGTCATGCGGGGGCTCCGGCAGGAGCCACTCGGAATTGCGTTTGGCGTTCTTGCCCACCCGGGGTGGAACCTCGCCTTCGAGCAGCTTGCCGCGCTGGCCGGCAAGACCCCACACCAGCCAGTGGCAGGTCGCTTCGCCCCCACGGCCGGCCGGGTCTTCCACGATCAGGGCCAGCTCCTGAGTGCCGGAAGGCGGTGCCGACCATTCGAGCGGCGGCGCGACGGAGTCCTCTTCGTCAGCCGTGAAGCTGGGATCGAGCGGCTCGCCATTGGCAAAGGCCGGGCTGGTCAGCGCGAAGCCGCCCTTGCCGAGCATTCCAGCCTCGGCGAGCTGCGCAACCGCCAACGCAGCATGTCCGCCGGAAACGGCAGGCAGGGCCTCAAGCAGCCACTGGGGGGCAGAATCAGACAACGGCATCCTCTCACCAAAACAGGGCAGGAGACTAGGGCGTCACTCCCTCGCCTGCGAGGGGTGCAAGGCCAACGCAAGCAGGTTTTCCACCGCTGCGAAAGAAAATTACGCGACGAGGTGATGCTTTTTCCGCGAATCCGGACCTTCCGGTCACAGACGACGGCTTGCCGCCCCTCGATAAAGGCGGCATCGTGCGTCCACAGAGCCGTGATCTGCAGGTGATCGGCCGGGTCGTAACAGCTATACGGAGCACCACGCCCATGGGTGTCGCACGCAATTCCATCGCCCTTGCCATGTCGCTTGTTCTGGTCGCCTGTGGCGGCGGGGGGGGCGGCGGAAGTTCGCCGCCGCCGACCGGCGGAACCAACCCGACGCCCCCACCGCCCACGTCAACCTGCTCGCTCTCTGCGCGGCAGGACTTCGTGAAGGCGGTGGTTGACGAATGGTACCTGTTCCCCGACCTGGTCGACAACACGGTCAACAAGGCCAACTTCAACAATATTGACGGCTATATCGACGCGCTGGTTGCCCCGGCCCGGGCCCAGTCGCGTGACCGGTTCTTCACCTACATGACCTCGATTGCCGAAGAGAACGCCCTGATCAATTCGGGGTCCAGCGCCGGGTTCGGCATCCGCCTGGCCTATGACACGACCAACAACCGGGTGTTCGTGCTGGAATCCTTCGAAACCGGCCCCGCCTTCCCGCAAGGGTTCGACCGCGGCACCGAATTGCTCGCCATCGGGACCACAGCCAGCAACCTGCAGACCGTTACCAGCCTGATGACTGCTGGCGGGCCCGGTGCTGTCATCGAGGCACTCGGCCCCTCCACTGCCGGCCTCCAGCGGGTGTTCCGCATCCGCGACGTCAATGGCACCGAGCGGCAAGTCACCGTGGCGAAAGCCGATTTCGCGCTCGATCCGATGTCTGACCGTTATGGCGCGAAAGTGCTCGACGATAACGGCAAGAAGGTCGGCTACATCAACCTGCGCACCTTCATCGTCGATTCCGCCGAGCAGGACCTGCGTGCCGCCTTCGAGCAGTTCCGCCAGCAAGGCATAACCGAGCTGATCATCGACTATCGCTACAACGGCGGCGGCCTCGTGCGAATTGCCGAGCTGATGGGTGACCTGATGGCGGCTAACCGGGTCGGCGAGGTTTTCAGCCGCACCACCCTTCGCGCCAGCAAGGCCAGCGAGAACGAGACCGACCGCGTCGGCACTCAGGCACAGGCGATTGCGGCCACCAAGATCGCGTTTATCGGGACCCGCAGCAGCGCTTCGGCGAGCGAACTGGTGGCCAATGCTTTCATTCCCTATCTCGGGAGCAACACCGCGCTGGTCGGCACCAACACCTTCGGCAAGCCGGTCGGCCAGTTCGCGTTTGACCGCGCCGAATGCGATGACCGTTTCCGGGTCGTCGCTTTCCGGACCGAGAATGCGAGCGGCCAGGGGGATTACTACACGGGCCTTGCCAGCGTGTTCCCCAACACCTGCCGTGCAGCGGATGACATTTTCACGCCCCTCGGAGACCCGCGCGAAGCCTCTATTGCGCAGGCGCTGGCATTCCTGCGCAGCGGCGCCTCGGTCTGCAGCCCGATTTCGGCCAATGGAGAAAACGCCGTCGCCTCTGCCGAGCGGCAACGCGGGGTGAGCGGTGGTCGCGAGCCGCTGACACCGCAGCGTCCCTCCCCGGCCCAGCGCGAGGTTCCCGGCTTCTTCTGAGCGCGTTCAGCGGCTGGCGAAGGCCAGCAGGGCGGTCCATGCCCAAGCAAAGGCGAGTGCGCCTATCGTGACCGCGCGCCAGCCGCGCCCGGCCTGCGCCATGCCGCGCGCCCAGGTCCAGCGGCCGATCAGCCAGCTCGACAGGGCGGTGGCACCGGCGGTGAGGATTGCCGCCTCCGAGGCCAGCAGCAGATAGAGCACGGCAAGCATGAACATCTGCATGAACCAGGCCGCCGCGAACCAGACAATCGGAACCGGGCGATAGCTCGCCTCGGGCAGCCAGGTTCCGGCGCTGTTGGTGGTAATGCCGAACGCCTCGCGAGCGCGGTGTTCCTCGATGGCGTCGGCCAAGGTCGGCGGCTCTGCCAGATGCGGATCATCCTGGTCATTCATGGACGCAGGCTACCATGCCCTGCCCGAACCCATCAACCGGCAGCTTGACGGGAAGTCAGCCGATAGGTCATCATCGGGTCGATGACCTACACTACCTTTGCCGAGTTCTGGCCGTTTTACCTGCGCGAGCATTCGCGGCCTGCCACCCGCGCGCTGCATTATCTCGGCACGACGCTTGTCGTGACACTGGCGGCCTATGCGCTTGTGACAGCCAGCGGGGTATGGCTCGCCGCCATGCCGCTGGCGGGTTACTTCTTTGCCTGGGCGGCGCATTTCGGGGTCGAGAAGAACCGTCCGGCGACTTTCACTTATCCGCTCTGGTCGCTGGCGGCCGACTTCCGCATGTGGTGGCTGTGGCTGACTGGCCGGATCCGCCCCGAGCTGGAGCGTGCCGGGGTGACCTCTTAGGCCGGGTTTTCCGCCATCGCCGGGATATCCTCGCATTCAGGCATCCAGGCTTGGCGGCTCTTGGTCCAGAACTGGATCTGCGGCTTGAGCCAGCTGGTATCGTCCAGCGTGCCGGCCTTGACGAACCACAGCTGCGGCGCGCTTTCGGCATCGGTGAACAGGGGCGAACCGCAGGTCGGGCAGAACTTGCGCCATACCTTCAGTCCGCTTTCGCCGCTGTCCTCGTATGTCGTGGTCTCACCCTTGATCGTGATACCGTCGCGCGGCACGCCAATCAGGACCGAGAGCACGCTGCCCGCCTGGCGCTGGCAGTTCTTGCAGTGGCAGATCGCCTGCATCACCGGCTCAGCCTTGAGTTCGTAACGCACTGCGCCGCACAGGCAGCCTCCGGTCTGGCTCATGGTGTTTTTCCTCCCGATATTCCGGCACAAGGATAGGCGCTGGCAAGACAATCGCCACCTAGCGCAAACAGCAGTGAGCTCAGGGGTTTTCCGGCCCGCTGAAGGGGCGGCTGTCGGTCCAGGCGCAACCGAACCGGCTGTCCTCGCCAATCTCCAGCGTAACGGTGAAGGGGTACTCCCGGTCGGACATGCCATCGGAACAGGTGCCCGCCGTCACCACCATGTCGAACGGCTTCCCGTCCAGCGCGCCAGACAGACCCAGCCCGCTGTTGCCCGCAAACCGGGTGACGGCAATGGTCGTTCCGTCAGGGTTCTCCGGAGTGGAATAGATGAGCGTATCGCCTGCTGCACTGCCGCCCCAGAACGGCTCGGTGCCGGTGAAGCGGATTGTCTCGCTGTCAGCAATTTCGGCGAACGCCTGCGTCGACCGCCCGTTCTCGTCGGGCGACTGGCAGGCGGCGAGAGGCAACAGGAGCGCGGCAAGGAGGGGGAAATGGCGAATGGTCATGCGGCCTCTATCGGACAGCAAGGCCCAGCGTGGCAAGCCCCAGCAGGAAGCTGAGCGGCCAGCGCAGCGCCATCCACCAGCGCGGCGCCAGTGCCATGCCCTTGAGCCGCAGGTCGACCAGCGGACTGGACAGAATGGCGAAGGCCAGCATCGCCAGCGCGGGCTGCGGACGGGCGGGATCTGTCAGCCACCACAAACCTGCGGCAAGGGCGATCAGGCTGGGGGTCACGGCCGCCACCCAGACCCAGCCGAGCACGCCGCGGCCCTGGGCGGCGGGCGCAGCGGCGGCAATGCCCCACCATGTCCCGCCAAGAAACGACAGGATCAGGCCGGCATAGAGCCCGCCGGCGATCCGCGCGCTATCGACCCAGGCCTCCTCGCCGATCCATGCCAGGGCGAGGCACGCCAGCGCCGGGAGCACGCCCGCAAGGCCCAGCCAGCGCGGTGTTACCGGAACCTGCCGCATCACCTGGCTCCGGCCCGGATAAAGTCTGCGGTCTGGCTCAGCGCCCGCTTTCCTTCGGGAACCGGCAGCAGCATCCAGACGTGGAACATGCCGGGATATTCGTGAAATTCGTGCGGAGCGCCGGTTGCGCGCAGCTTTTCCGCCAACCGCCGCCCGTCAACGACCAGGATATCGCTGGTGCCGGAGAAGATCGCCATCGGCGGCAAGCCTTCGAGCGGGCCGAACAGCGGGCTGACCTTCGGGTCGTCCAGCGGCAGATCGCCCGCATAGCGCTCCCCGCAGGCGAGCAAGCCGCTGATAGCCAGCATCCGGTCTTTCGGCTCGACCATGCGCTGGGCCGGATCACTCGCCGTTGCATCGACCCATGGCGACCACAGCACCAGCTTGCCCGGCAGCGGGCCGCCTTCTGCCTTGAGCATCTGCGCCAGCGCCAGGCTCATCCCGCCACCAGCGCTGTCACCCATGACCGTGATCCGGTCTGCCCCATGGGTAGTCGCCAGTTCGAGGTAGAGCGATTGCATCGCGCCCAGCACCTCATCCGCCTTGTGCTCCGGGGCGAGCGGATAGACCGGCACGGTCGCGCTGGCGCCGGTCATGGCGCACAGGCGCAGCACGGTGTCCCAGTGAACGGCGGCGATATCCATCACATAGCCGCCGCCGTGGAGATAGAGCAGGTGCGGCGCGCTGGCTGCGCTGCTTTTCGGCGTGATCGTTACCACCGGATAGCCGCGCGCAGTGTCCTCGACGATAGTGAAATCGCGGTGCCATTTGGCCCTGGGGCGCAAGGGCTTCTGCTTCCGCAGCTGCGCGATCCGTTGGTCAAGCCGCTCTGGCTCGGCGAAGAAACGCCTGATGCCGAGCAGCGGCAGGGCGAGGTTGACGAGGCGGGCTGACAGGCTGGGCATCGATGGTCCTCACGGGCGATAATGCCTGCCTATAGCCGCATTTTCCCGTGTCGCCAGCGCGCTGCGCAGCGTGAAGGCTGCCTCAGGCCTCGGCGGCGAGCCGGGCTTCTTCGGCGCGCAGGGCGGCCTTTTCACGTTCGGTCTTGACGCGCTGTTCGGTGACGGCGCGGGCCTGGTCGGCCAGCGTGCTCCAGGTGGCGGCAGAGCGCAGCGCGCGGTCACGCACATTGTCGAGGGTGGCGGCGTCAGCAGCAGCGGTCGCTTCGCGGACCCGCTCGGCATAGAATTCGTAAGTCTGGCTCATGCGGTCGCGCTCCCTGGCAGGCCTCCGGGATGGAGGCAAAGTGCCCCGCGCGCCCGCCCGGCCCTGAGGCGAGGCTGGCGCGCGGGGCGAAATGCGCCGATCAGGCGGCCGAGAGGTTTACGGCGCTTTCCTTGCCGTTGCGGCCCTGCTCGACTTCGTAGTTAAGGCGCTGGTCCTTATCGAGCGAGTGCATGCCGGCTGCCTGGACGGCAGAGATATGCACGAAGCTGTCAGCCGAACCATCGTCGGGCTGGATGAAACCATAGCCCTTGTCGGCGTTGAAGAACTTTACGGTGCCAGTCTTGGCCATGATGTTTCCTTTCAAGAAACGTTTGTTTGCCCCACCGCGAAAGTGCGGCAGGGGTCGTGCGTCAAATCGTCAGATGAAAGGAAGTCGTCGTCTGGTTAACGCCGGGGCTGCAAGCAGCAAGCGGCGACAAGTCAAATCTCGAAGTCCGTCGCACATTTCGACGTCAGCGGCATCGCTATAGCACAGCATTACCCGATCACCTAATCATTGCTCTTGCGGCCGCGCTCGCTCTGCCCCGCCACCGGGCCAGCCTGCCCCGTAACCTGATGCCAAACCACCAGTGCCGCCACGAGTACCGGGGCCGTATTCGTTCGACATTCCCCCGGCGAAGGCGCAAGCCTGCGCTCCGGGCATCCTGCTCGCGAGGAGCCGCGCCATGGCCAAGAGCCAGAAGAAGTCGAACCGCGAAGTGCGCAAGCCCAAGGCGGAAAAAGGCCCCAAGACCAACGCCTCGCAGCCCAGCCTCAAGCCCGGCGGGATCAAGGGGCTGGAGCACATGACCCGCAACTGAGCTGCGGGTGAGCGGCGGCCCGTGCGAGAAGGTAAATGACAGGGCGGGTGACAAAGGTGACACCGTGTCACCCTTCCCGCTCGTCATAAAAGTCCTGTAAAGCCTCGATAATCTCCGCATCGGAGAGCGCGGACGGACACGGCGGCCGGGGCGAAAATGCGCTTGGCGATGCACCTGCCTGAGAGCTGCGCCCGGCGGCGCTGAACGCGGGTACGGCGCTGGTTCCGGCCAGGATCGATTCCAGTTCGCCCGGATCGCCCGGCCCCGGCAGGCCCAGCGCCACGGGCTCCCCGCTTTCGACCCGGCCCAGCAGCGTCTCGAAATCGCGCGCCTGGCGCTCGGCATGGGGGCCCAGCCGGCCCAGCAGCGGCACCCCGCCCAGCGTCACCCGGTTCATCAGCGCCACCGTCAGCCGCTCGTCGAAACGGCGATAGCTGCCGACCAGCTCGCCCTTGTAATAGACCGGCACCTCCACCCCGTTGAGCGCCCGGTCGAGCGCGGCGTGGGCGAGCACGTCGAAACTGTGGTGGAAGGCCACCTCCCACGCCAGATCGAACGCCTGGCCCTTCAGCTTGCTGCGCAGGCGATAGGCCGACTGGCGGCTCATCCCCACACTGCGCGCCGCCTCCGCCACCGAATGGGTGGCCGACAGCGCACGCAGGAACGCGGCCTGCCGGGTGCGGGTCCAGCCGTCGTGTCGGGCGGGGCCGGGTGGTTCAGGGGGTTGAGGGTGAGCGGCGCGCGCGGAAGCGGCGGTGTGGAAGCGTTCGGGGCGGGCGGGATCGGGTGTCTGGCTCATCGGAGAGGATAAGGCAGATTTGGCGCGTGTAGGAAAGTGGATTGGGTCAGGCCCTGATCCGCTGGCGGAACCAGTCGGCCAGTTCCTCCTCGCTCAGCTCGCCCGCTGCGAGCGCGACCACGGCCACCACCAGTTCGGCATCGCTTGCCTCCAGCACATGGCCGTTGAGCATGAGGAAGGTTTCGCTGACCACCGCCGCTGTGCGCTTGTTGCCATCGACGAAGGGATGGTTGCGCGCGATGCCGTAGGCATAGGCCGCCGCCAGCGAGGCCATGTCGGGTTCGCCACAGTCAGCCGGATTGCGGGGGCGCGCCATCGCGCTGTGCAGCATACCCTCATCCCGCACGCCTTCTGCGCCGCCGTGCTCGGCAAGCTGCTCGGCATGGGCCGCCAGCGCCACTTCGGTGGCAATCCACACATAACGGCCAGACATGGAGCCGGACATAAGGGCCCCCGGCCGTACCTGGCGAGTTCGCTAAGCGCGCGCTTGCGCCGCGCCATGACCTCTCGCGCTGCGGCCATCTGCGCCTCGATGGCATAGCCGGTCTCCGGGGTCAGCCGCAGCGTCTCGCCTTCGGGAATGGTGATCGAGCTGACCCGGTTGGCGGCGGGCGTGCGCCGGTAGGCGATCGTGGCCTTGCCGCTGTTATCGAGCGAGGCCTCGGCCAGGAACAGCGCCGCATCGGCCCGGTTGGTCAGTTCGAGGAAGGGCGCCGCCTCGGTGCCGGTGGCGGGCATGATCAGCCGCGCGTTGGATGCCGTGACCTGCGGTTCTGGCTGGGGCACTGCGGTCATCCGCTCCGGATACGGGGCAGGCGCGCGGGGTGGATGAAACCGGCGGCTTGCGCGTTCGTTGGGTGGCGTGAAAGGAACCAGCCTCATGGCCAATGTCGATACCCCCCGCGCGCTCCTCGTCATGGCAGTGCAGGACCTCTACGATGGTGAATGCGCCATGGTGGAGCGGCTGGACAACGTCCGCTCCTGCCTCGCCGACGAGGCCATGCGCGAGCTGGTGGAGCAGGATACCGCCCGCAGCGGCACGCAGCGAGAGGCCCTGGCGGATATCGCCCGCGCCCTCGATGCCGCGCCCGACAAGGCGGAGAACGTGTGGCTGCGCGCCATCCTCGATGATGCGGACAACGACTGCACCTCGATCGTGCAGGGCCCCTTGCGCGACATCGCGCTGGCCGGCGCGCTGCGCAAGGGCAAGCAATCGCAGCGGGTCAGCTATGAGACCGCGCTCGCCCTTGCCTGCAGGCTCGACCTGGCCGAGGCGGCGGAGGCGCTGGGCGCGATGATCGACGCGGCGCAGGAGACCGACACCGCGCTCGCCCGCGCGCTCACGCGGCTGAGCGGCGGGGTGGAACGATAACCGCAAAAAGGGGCGACCCGTTGCCGGGCCGCCCCTCGTTGGCTCGATTGCTGCGCTGCGCCCTGGGCTCAGCTCGGCATCAGCACGGTGTCGATCACATGGATCACGCCGTTCGATGCGTCGACATCGGTGGCGGTCACGGTGGACCTGTTGCCGGCCGCATCGGTCAGCATGACCTTGCCGCCTTCCAGCGTTGCCGTCAGCGTGGCGCCGTTGACGGTCGTCAGGGTATGGCCTTCGGTGCCGGCTGCCTCGATCGCCCGGGTTAGGGTGGCAGCGTCGGTTTCACCCTGGACCACGTGGTAGGTCAGGATGCCCGAAAGATCGGCCTTGCCGGCTTCGCTCATCAGCTCGTCACGGCTGGCCTGCGGGATCTTCTCGAAGGCAGCGTTGGTGGGCGCGAACACGGTGAACGGGCCAGTGCCTGACAGCGTTGCGCCAAGATCAGCCGCAGTCACGGCCGAAACCAGGGTGGAGAAATCGGGATTGTCCTGCGCCACCTCGACGATCGTGCCCCCGTCGGTAACGGTGGAATTTGTCATGCTGTCAGCCGCCGTGGTGTCTTCGGTCGTGGTGGTGTCCTCGGCCGGCTCGGCGCAGGCGACGAGGGCGAGCGAAGCGGCAGACGCGAGCGCAAGGGAAAACTTGGTCATGGGCAGGTCCTTTGGATCTTGCAGGGGGAAACGACAGTGGCGCGCGCCCGGGACTGCCGGACGCTGGTGCGGCGCACTCCATCCCCAATGAGCGAGACCCGCAAACGTTCCCGCCGCCGCGCGATACCGCCCGGGGCCCGCCAGTTCAGCTCACCTTCTTCGCCTTGTGCGCGGCAATGGCCTCGTCCAGCGCGGCGATGCGCTGGCGTTCGGGGGAGTTGCGGGCGAGCCCCTTCAGACGGCAGCTCGCCCACAGCGCCTTGCGTTCGGATTCGAGGTTCTTGAGGTAAAGGTCGGCCATCAGTCGTGCTCGCGGTCGCCCGCGCCCATGTAGAGCTCGCGCCCGGTTTCATCATAGACCCGGCTCATCTCGGCCATGCCCTTTTCCGCTTCTTCCGCCGCCACGAACCCGTCGGCGCCCTGGTTCTGCAGCCGCGCGAATTCACGCACTTCCTGGCTGATCTTCATGCTGCAGAACTTGGGCCCGCACATGGAGCAGAAATGGGCTGTTTTCGCGCCTTCGGCCGGCAGGGTCTGGTCATGGTACTGCTCGGCTGTGTCGGGATCGAGGCTGAGGTTGAACTGGTCGCGCCAGCGGAACTCGAACCGCGCCTTGGACAGCGCATCATCGCGCACCTTGGCCGCCGGGTGCCCCTTGGCCAGGTCCGCCGCGTGGGCGGCAAGCTTGTAGGTGACCACGCCGACCTTCACATCATCGCGGTCAGGCAGGCCGAGGTGTTCCTTGGGCGTGACGTAGCAGAGCATGGCCGTGCCGTACCACCCGATCATCGCCGCGCCGATGCCGCTGGTGATGTGGTCGTAACCGGGCGCAATGTCGGTGACGAGCGGGCCGAGGGTGTAGAACGGCGCTTCACCGCAGGCCTCGAGCTGCTTGTCCATGTTCTCCTTGATCTTGTGCATCGGCACATGGCCGGGCCCTTCGATCATCACCTGCACGTCCTGCGCCCAGGCCCGCTTGGTCAGTTCGCCCAGGGTGTAGAGCTCGGCAAACTGGGCCTCGTCGTTGGCGTCGGCAATCGATCCGGGGCGCAGGCCATCGCCCAGCGAATAAGCCACGTCATAGGCCTTCATGATCTCGGTGATTTCGTCGAACCGTTCGTAGAGGAAGCTCTCCTTGTGATGGGCGAGGCACCATTTGGCCATGATGCTGCCGCCCCGGCTGACGATCCCGGTTACCCGCTTGGCGGCGAGCGGGACGTAGGGCAGCCGCACCCCGGCGTGGATGGTGAAGTAATCCACCCCCTGCTCGGCCTGCTCGATCAGGGTGTCGCGGAACACCTCCCAGGTCAGGTCCTCGGCCACCCCGCCGACCTTCTCCAGCGCCTGGTAGATCGGCACCGTGCCGATCGGCACCGGGCTGTTGCGGATGATCCATTCGCGGGTGTCGTGGATGTTGCGCCCGGTGGAAAGGTCCATCACGGTGTCCGCGCCCCAGCGGGTCGACCAGACCATCTTGTCGACTTCGGTGGCGACGTCGCTGGCAACCGCCGAGTTGCCGATATTGGCGTTGATCTTGACGAGGAAATTGCGCCCGATCGCCATCGGTTCGCTTTCGGGGTGGTTGATGTTGCTGGGAATGATCGCGCGACCGCGGGCGACCTCGTCGCGGACGAATTCGGGGGTGACATAGTCGGGAATGCTGGCACCGAAGTCCTGCCCGTCCCGGATATGGTTCGCGATCATCTCGCGCCCGATGTTCTCGCGGACGGCGACATATTCCATCTCCGGCGTGATGATCCCGCGCCGCGCATAGTACATCTGGCTGACGTTCATGCCCGGCTTGGCCCGCAGCACCTTGTGGCGCACGCGCGGGAATGGCGGGACGCCGCCGCTGCGGTCCGGCCCCAACTGGCCGTTGTCTTCCGGCCTGACCTCGCGCTGTGTCACTTCCTCCACGTCGCCGCGTCCGCGGATCCAGTCGGCCCGCAGTTCGGGCAGGCCGGCGGCAATGTCGATCACGGCATCGGCATCGGTATAGGGGCCGGAAGTGTCATAGACCCGCACCGGCGGCTCCCCGCTCGACGGCTCCAGCCGGATCTCGCGCATGGCCACGCGCAGGCCGGAAGGCGATTCGACGTGGACCTTGGCGGAGCCGCGGATCGGCCCGGTGGTCACGCCGATTTCGAGCTTGCTGTTGATGTCGGCCATGCGTGTCTCTCCTCAGGTGGCGGGAGAGCGGTTTGCTGGCCTGAAGTCCTTGCGGCGGCCAGTCCACTCCCTCCGCCCGTGCTAACGGGTTCAGGTTCAGCGGGTCGCAGGGCGTGACACCTGCCTCTCAGCTCGCACGAGCTCCCCGGGGATGGCCCTTCATAGACCGGTGACGGCGGTTGGGAAAGGGGGCTCTCAACCCCGGCGCAGCGGGATGCGGTGCTGGCTGCAGAACCGGCCATGGCAGACACTCGGGGGAAAGTGCAAAGCCCTCTGGCAAACCCGGCGGGGCGCGGTTAGCGTGCGCGCTTTATCCGTCCGGCCCCGATTTAAGGTGGCCGCGCAAGGGGGAATAACGCCACATGGCTGCCAGCACTGCCGGATCGCCCGGCCTCGTCGATCACGTCGTCAATGTATCCGACTTCATCTGGGGGGGCAGCTGGAACGGCGAGACCGTGATCCCCTTCCCGCCGATGGTGATCGTGCTGTTGGGCATCGGCCTGTGGATGATGTTCGGGCTGCGGTTCTACCCGATCCGCAATCTGGGGAGCGCCTTTACCGGCCTGTTCAAGGGCCGCAAGAGTGCGGGCGCGGGTGAGATCAGCCCGTTCGCGGCGCTGTCCACGGCACTGTCGGGCCAGGTCGGCACAGGCAACCTCGCCGGGGTGGCGACGGCGATCGCACTGGGCGGTCCCGGGGCGATTTTCTGGATGTGGGTCACGGCGCTGATCGGCATGGCGCTGGCCTTTGCCGAAGGCGCGCTCGCCATCCGCTATCGTGAGCGCACCAGCGAGGGTGCCTATCGCGGCGGGCCGATGACCTACATCATGATGGGCCTTGGCCCCAAATACACTTGGCTGGCCGTGCTGTTCTGCCTCGGCACGCTGTTCTCCGCACTGGTCACCGGCAACTCGATCCAGGCCAATGCCGTGGCAGACAGCTTCGGCGAACTGTTCGGAATGCAGGAATGGGTCGCGGGGGTGATCGTGGCGATTGCCGTGTTCCTGGTCATCATCGGCGGGATCAAGTCGATCGGCAGCGTGGCGGAAAAGATCGTGCCGTTCATGGCGGCCGGATACCTGATCATGGCGATCATCGCGATCGTGCTCGACTATCAGGACATTCCCGAAACCTTCGGCCGCATCTTCCACGGCGCGTTCAACCCGCAGGCGGCCAGCGGCGGGTTTCTGGGCGCGGCAATCATCATTGCCATCCGCGCCGGTGTGGCGCGCGGCCTGTTCTCGAACGAGGCCGGGCAAGGCTCGACCCCGATCGCCCATGCCGTGGCGCAGACCGACGATCCGGAACAGCAGGGCCGCATGGCCATGCTCGGCACGTTCATCGATACGGTGGTGATCTGCACCATCACCGCGCTGGTGATCCTGACGGTGGAAGGCAACTTCACCCACGCCGGGCAGGCGGTCGAACACGCCTGGCAATCCGACCTGCAGGGCTTTGCGATGACCTCAGGCGCCTTTGCCGCAGCCTTCCCGGCGCTGCTGGCGGGCATCCCGATCGGCACCCTGATTGCCAGCGTCGCGCTGATCCTGTTCGTTTTCACCACCCTCGTCACCTGGAGCTATTACGGGGAGCGAGCGATCACCTTCCTCTACGACCGTGTTCCCGGATCGACCCTGCGCGGCGAGAAGATACTGCACATGGCATGGCGAGTGCTGTGGTGCGTGGTGATCTTCATCGGCAGCTTCCAGGACCTGACCCTGATCTGGCGTCTGGGCGACATTTCCAACGCTGCCATGGCTCTGCCTAACCTGATCGCCCTGCTGCTGCTGTCAGGCGTGGTGTTCGCGCTGGCGCGGGGGGACCGCACCGCCGGCCCGACCCATATGGCGAAAACCCCGGAAGAGCCGAACGAGTACTAATCGGGAAAGGACCGCCTGCAGGATGCCAAGGGTAATGGCAGGGGTGTGCGGACTCGAACCGCAGGCCCTCGGTTTTGGAGACCGATGCTCTACCAACTGAGCTACACCCCTGCAGGCGGATGCGGCCCTTAAGCCAAAGCGTGGCGCCCGCGCAAGGCGAAATGCAGCGGCGGGCCGGGTTTGGCGCTGACCGGGCGGCGCGGGGATGCTAGGCAAAGGGGCGATGCACCAGTTCCCAGCCCCGCCAATCCCGGTCGAAATGCTGCTGCTGGCCTATCGCAGCGGCATTTTCCCGATGGCCGACGCGCGCGATGATCCGGAGCTGTTCTGGGTCGAGCCGCGCGAGCGGGCCATCCTGCCGCTGGATGGCTTCCGCTGTTCGGCCTCGCTGCGGAAGGTGATCCGGCAAGACCGGTTCCGGGTCACTGTCGATGCGGCGTTCGGCCGGGTGATCGCTGCCTGCGCCGAGCCGCGCGACGAAGATGGCGGAAGCTGGATCAGCGACCGGATCGAGGCCAGCTATCTGGCGCTGCACCGGGCCGGGCACGCCCATTCGGTCGAATGCTGGCACGGCAGCGAACTGGTCGGCGGGCTCTATGGCGTGGCGTTCGACCGGGTGTTCTGCGGCGAAAGCATGTTCAGCCGGGCTGACAACGCCTCCAAGGTGGCGCTGGCGTGGCTGGTCGCGCTGATGCGCCGGGCCGGGTACCGGCTGCTCGATTGCCAGTTCATGACCGGGCACCTTGCCTCGCTCGGCGCGGTGGAAATCCCGCAGGCGCGCTATCTGGAGATGCTGGCCCAGGCATCGGGTCCGCCCGACGCCAGCCTGCCGCAGGCCTATGCCTCGGTGTCGTCGGCCGCAGCAGGCGCAGGCGCGGAAGGTGGCGCGGCAGTGGGGGACGGAGCCGGCGCCGGTGCCGCAGCAGGGGCCCCGGTTGCGCGGGGCGAGGGGGATGCCACGGAGCCTTCCTCGCCCGGGAAACTCATCGCGCAGTTCTTCACCCAGACATCGTAAACCGGGTGCTCGACCACGTTGAGCGAGGGTGATCGCTTGAACAGCCAACCGGAAAAGACCCGGTCCCAACTGTCCTGGTTCCGGTTGTCGCGCACCAGCACCTGGACAAAAGCGCCGGTCTCGCTCGGCATTTCCCATGGCGCGGTCCGCTCGCAGGCGGACAGGCGCACGATGACATCGCCGATCCGGCGCGTCTCGCCTGGCTTGAGGGTAATGTCCTGCGAGAGGTTGTTGCGCTTGTTGAGCAGGCCGAGCGTGGCAACGCGGTCAGCCATCGGCGTGCCCAGCCCCGCTTCCCCCGCAGGCTGCGCGGGTGGCGGCGCCGCCCGGGCCAGTTCCTCGGGCACCTCGGTCTCGACCGGGCGCGGTGCAGGGGGCTTGTCATCGCAGGCGGCCAGCAGCACGAGCGCGACCAGAGGGGCGAGCGCGCGCACCCTCAGGCGTCCGGTGACCACGCTTCGTAATCCCCCGTCGCCGCGGCCCGCTTGCCGCCACGCTCCAGCGCACCCGCCGGGCGATAGGCCAGCGGGGTTCCGGTCGCATTGGGGGTGTAGTCCACTTCCCAGATGTGCGGCGGCGGCAAGTTGCTTTCCGGCACATCGTCAAACGAGCCGTGCAGCCAGCCATGCCATTCGGCCGGCACGCGGCTGGCATCGTTGGGGCCATTGTAGATTACCCAGCGCCGCTCCCGCCCCTGCGCATCCGGCTTGCGGGTGCGGAAATAGCGGTTGCCCTGCACATCGGTGCCGACCTGCTGGCCCTTGCGCCAGCTCCACAGGTGCGTTCCGATGGTGGCGCCGTCCCACCAGGTGAAGATCTTGCCGAGGATAGACATGGCCGTGCGCCTAGCGGATTGCAGCCTTGCGGCCAAGCGGGAAACCGGCCTGCCGCGGGCCTACCATTCGACCTTGTCCCCGGCGCGGATGCCCAGCTCCTCCGCGCGGCCACCGATCAGTTCCAGCACGGCAATGGCCGGCCGTTCGGAATAGACCGAATCGAGCGAATAGGGCGTGGTCCGCGCGGCGATGTTGATGATCCGCCGGTCCTCGTCGAGGAAGATGATGTCGAGCGGCAGCGGCGTGTTCTTCATCCAGAAGCCGAGCAGCTGGGGAGCCCGATAGGGGAAGATCATCCCCTCGTCCGGGCCCAGTTCGGTGCGGAACATCAGCCCGCGCTGCTGCTGCGGCACGGTCTCGGCGACTTCGACCCGGAACACGTGCCGCTTGCTGCCGCTGGTGACCGTCAACGGCACGACCCGCAGGCCGGAAACGGGATGCGTCGCTTGTGCCGTTGCAGTGGGAGCGGCGGCAGTTTCCGCCTGGCCTTGCGGCGAGCAGGCGAGGCACAGGCCCGCCAGCAGGAGTGCCATTGCGCGCATCAATCCATTCCTTCCAGGTTTCCCGCATCATCGCCGGCTTCAGCCACCCATTCGGCCAGCGCGGATTCGTCGCTTGCATCCATTATCGCCCGCGCCGCGTCGAATCCATGGCCCGCGCGCACGATTGCGGCAAGCTGCTTCGCACGGCGGGCAGGATCCGGCGGATGCGAATCGAATGGCCCCAGCCGTTTGCGCCGCGCCAGGGCGAAGGCCGCGCGCCGGGCGGCCGCCTCGTCCGGCGCCGCCGCGCGGCGGACGGGCTCGTCCACCCCGGCCTCCGCCAGGACCTGCCCCACCCGCCGCGCGCCATAGCCACGTCGCAGCAGGTCGCCGCCGCGCGCACGGGCAAACGCGGCATCGTCGATATAGCCCAGCTCGCCCATCCGCGCGATCAGCCCGTCGACGTCAGGTTCCCCCTCCCCAGCCCAGCCGCGCTCGCGCAGCTTGCGCACCAGATAGCGTTCCACCCGTTTGCCGGTGGTGGCGAATCGGGCAACATAGGCCAACGCCAGGTCCCGCAGGCGTGCCTCATCCAGCGGCGGTTTGGCCTTCGGCCCGCCCCGTGCTGAGTGCTGTCCTGCTTGCTCCTTGCGCGTCATCGTCATAATGGTGCCACAGTCTTTGCGAATTGGGCAACGCTTACGCATGACGCGGCGAGAACGGGCGCGTCAGGAGGGGACTTAACTAGAGCGCGGGGAGAACGCCCATGCCTGTGCGCACCAACAACGGGTTTCGCCTTCACTCATGACCATCACCATGCCGGTTCCCACGCCGAACGATTGCGCGCTGCCGCGCATCCGGGCGGACTTTGCCACTTTCAACGATGCGGTCGACTATGCCGCGCGTAGCGAAAAGGGGCTAAACTTTCATGACATGCGGGGCGAGCTGGAGCGGGTCTATCCCTTCCGCGAAATGCGCGAAGACGCGCTGGCGATGGCCCGGCGGCTTGTTGCAGCGGGGATCGGCAAGGGCGACCGGGTTGCCCTGATCGCGGAAACCGGCCCCGAATTCGCTGCGTTGTTCAGTGCCTGCAGCTACGCCGGGGCATGGCCGGTGCCGCTGCCGCTGCCGACCAGCTTCGGCGGCAAGGAAAGCTATATCGACCAGCTGGCGGTGCAGCTCGCCAGCAGCGATCCGGCCATGTTGATCTATCCCCCCGAAATCGCCGAAATGGCGAAGGCTGCGGCAGACCGGCAAGGCTGCGAAGGGATTGACTGGGCCAGCTTCAACGCCCGCGAAGCGCCCGAATGCGATCTGCCCGAAGCAAGCCCGAATGATATCTGCTATCTGCAGTATTCGTCGGGCTCGACCCGCTTCCCCACCGGTGTTGCCGTGACCCACCGCGCGCTGCTGCACAACCTCTACGGCCATGCCGCCTCGATGAACCTGGGCACCAACGACCGGGTGGTGAGCTGGCTGCCGTGGTATCACGACATGGGGCTGGTCGGCTGCCTGCTGTCGCCGATCGCCAACCAGGTGAGTTGCGACTATCTCAAGACCGAGCATTTCGCCCGCCGTCCGCTCGCATGGCTTGACGTGATCAGCCGCAACCAGGGCAACACGCTCAGTTATTCGCCCACCTTCGGCTACGACATCTGCGCCCGCCGCATTTCCAGCCAGAGCAGCGTGACCGAGCGGTTCGACCTCTCCCGCTGGCGCACGGCCGGCAACGGGGCGGACATGATCCGGCCCGACGTGATGCAGAATTTCGTCAATGCCTTTGCCCCGGCGGGTTTCCGCGCCAGCGCCTTCACCCCCAGCTATGGCCTGGCCGAAGCGACGCTGGCGGTGACAGTCATGCCCCCGGGCGAAGGCATCCGGGTGGAACTGGTCGAGGAGGAAAGCCTGTCGGGCACCCCGCGCGACCTTTCCCGGCCAGCGCGCTACCGGGCCATCGTCAACTGCGGCAAGGCCCTGCCCGACATGGAGGTGGAAATCCGGGATGCAAATGACGCGGTGCGGGGCGAACGGCAGATCGGCAAGGTCTGGTGCCGCGGCCCGAGCGTGATGCATTCCTATTTCCGCAACGAGGAAGCGACCCGCGATTGCCTGGTGCCAGGTAACGACGGCAAGGGCGCATGGCTCGACACCGGCGACATGGGATATATGGCCAATGGCTATCTGTTCATTGTCGGCCGGGCCAAGGACATGATCATCATCAACGGCAAGAACCACTGGCCGCAGGATATCGAATGGGCGGTGGAACAGCTGCCCGGCTTCAACCACGGCGATGTGGCGGCGTTCTCGTTCGAGATGGACAATGGCGAGGAATCGCCCGCCGTACTGGTGCATTGCCGCGTCTCCGACCCGGAAGAACGGATCAGGCTGCACGAGCAGATCCGTGACAAGGTCCGCTCGGTCACAGGGATGAACTGCGTGGTGGAACTGGTCCCCCCGCGCACCCTGCCCCGCACATCTTCGGGCAAACTGAGCCGGGCCAAGGCCAAGCGGCTTTACCTCGCCGGCGAGATCGAGCCGATCAAGCTGCCCGAAGCGGCCTGACCGCTACTCCTCGACACTGCCCCATTCGATCCGCACCGGGGCCGGGCCGGAGGTGGCACGGGTGACGCGGCCGCCCGCAGCCTTCAGTTGCTCGCTGACCAGCGCGGTCTGCTCATCCGGGCCGGTCAGCACCAGCGGTGCACCGACCCGGGCCGATGCCCATGCCGCCAGCGCAATGGCGTCCTCGCCGTCCTCCGAAGGCGCTTCCTCCTCGAATGCAACCGAAGGCAGCGGCCGCGCCGGAGGCACCAGTTCAATGGCCCAGCCCTTGACCTGCGCAGCGGCGCGCTGCTCCAGGGTGCGATAGGCGCGCAAGGTTGCCCCCTCCAGCGGCCTCGCCCGCACCAGCGCGCGGCGGCGCTGGCGATCCACCAACACGTCGCTTTCCTCCACCCCGGCGACCAAAGCCAGGGCGGCGGCAACCTGGCGAGCCTGCTCGGCGGCCTGGTCCTGCTCCCGCGCAGCCGCAAGCTGGGCCCGCTCAGCCGCGCTGTCGGAGGTTCCGACCCGGTACTGAGTCAGCACCAGTTCGAATTCGTGATCGAGCCGGCCTTCGAGCTGCCGCTCGATTTCGGCCTCGGCATCCGGCTTCAGGTGCGGCGTGAGGACGGTGGCGGAAATGCGCACCGGCGTTGCGTCGTAGGCGATATCGATCTGCGACAGGCGCGATTCGTCATCGAAAGCATCGATCACGATGCGGTTGATCTGGCGCGAGGCCTGCGCTTCCCAGGCAATGGTGCGCAGCGCCAGACCGAGCGGGATCGCCAGCGCAATCAATGTGCCCAGGATCAGGAAGTTCTGCCACCGGGTATGCTTGGCCGAAAGCTCGGTCGTGAACCCGTACAGGCGGGCCATCACGGCGGCTGTCAGCGAAATCGCCACCAGGTTGGTGATGAACAGCATCAGCGAGCCGGAAAACACCGTCCAGTTCAGCGTGGCGAGGCCGAAGCCGACCGTCGCCAGCGGCGGCATCAGCGCCGTGGCGATGGCCACACCCACCACCGCACCTTCACGGCCGCGGATCAGGGCATAGGCACCCGCCAGCCCGGAGAATATTGCCACCAGCAGGTCGAACAGGTTGGGCCGGGTGCGCGCCGCCAGCTCCGCCGTGACCGTCTTGAGCGGCGACATGAACACGATCACGGCGCAGAACAACACCGCCAGCGTCGCCCCGATCGCCACCGACTTGGCACACTTGCGCAGCCAGACGTAATCGCCCGAGGCCATGGCGAAGCCCAGACCGATGATCGGCCCCATCAGCGGGGCGATCAACATCGCCCCGATCACCACCGCCGGAGAGGACAGGATCAGGCCGAGGATGGCGATCCCGGCAGACATGATGGTCATGAACAGGAACCGGGACGACAGGTCCGCTTCCTCGCGCCGCAGCTCGACAATGCCTTCCTGGTTAACCGTCGCGACCACGTCGTCGCGCCACCATTTGCGCAGGCTCAGGATGACCCGGGCAAAGTCCAGCTCGTTCGTCGTGCGCTTCGTTTCGGCCATGAACTGCTGGTCCCCGCAAAAGTTCGTCCGCCTGCCTCCTAACCGCTTGTCAGGCCGAACGAAAGGATGGACGCACAGGGGCGCTTGCGGCACACCTTCGACCATTGCTTGAAATCTGTGTCTTACACCCCTAATACAGCAGGCAAAGGAGCATCAGGGCAGCCATGGCCACCAACGAAACGAAAACCGCCACCGAAGTCGCATTCGACCTGACGCCGCCCGATCCCGTGCCGCACGTCTCGGCCGAGAAAGCCGCCGGGCTGGTGCCGGTTGCGCCGGAGGTCAGGTCGAAGCTGGACGAGAAGGTCGATGGCTTCGTCGCCGATCTGGTTGCGCAGGATGCCAACTCGCCCGAATTCGGCAAGAAGGTGGACCAGCTGACCAACATGGGCCGCAAGGAAATCATGGCAGCGGCCGGCATGTCCAACCGCTTCCTCGACCGGCCGGTCCGTGCGATGGACAAGGACGAAGGCGTTGGTGCCAACCTGGCCGAGCTGCGCCGGGTGGTGGAAGACCTCGATCCCGGCAAGCGCGGCGCTTTGTCAGGCCCGCGCAAGATCCTGGGCATCATTCCCTTCGGCAACAAGATCAACAACTACTTCCGCAGCTACCAGAGCGCGCAGACCCATATCCAGTCCGTGCTCGGCAGCCTTGCCAGCGGCAAGGACGAGCTGCTGATGGACAACGCCGCGATCGATGTCGAACGCCAGAAGCTGTGGGAAGCGATGGGTAATCTGGAGCAGATGATCCACATTTCCCGCAAGCTGGACGAGAAGCTGGAGGAGAAGGCCTTCGAGCTTGACGCCACCGATCCGGCCAAGGCCAAGGCGCTGCGCGAAACCGCCCTGTTCTATGTCCGCCAGCGCACCCAGGACCTGCTCACCCAGATGGCGGTCAGCGTGCAGGGCTACCTCGCACTCGACCTGGTCAAGAAGAACAACGTCGAACTGGTCAAGGGCGTGGACCGGGCCAGCACCACCACCGTGGGTGCGCTGCGCACCGCAGTGACCGTGGCCGAGGCGATGACCAACCAGCGGCTGGTGCTGAACCAGATCACCGCATTGAACACCACCACTGCCAACATCATCGACAGCACCAGCACCATGCTGCGCGAGCAGACCGGCAAGATCCACGAACAAGCCGCCAGCAGCACGATCCCGCTGGAGACGTTGCAGCGCGCCTTCCAGAATATCTACGACACGATGGACGAGGTGGACTCGTTCAAATTGCGCGCTCTCGACAGCATGAAGCAGACCGTTGTCACGCTGACCGCCGAAGTCGAAAAGTCGAAGGGCTATATCGCCCGCGCCGAAGGGCAGGCCCAGGCCCAGAAGCAGGTCAGCGAATCCAGCCTGCTGACGGTGGAGGGCTGAGGTGAACGACCTCACCCGCCAGAGCGACCGGGTACTGGAAGACGCGCGCCGCCTTCGCGACGACAACCGCGCGGGCGGTCGGCACCGGCGCAGCAGTTCGATCGGGCAAGGCTCGCAGGCGATCAAGCGCGCCAACTGGACCTTGCGCATTCGCAACATCGTCATCGCGCTGTTCACGATCCTGGTTGCGGCAGGGATTGCCGGGGCAATGTTTGACGGGATCGGGTTCTTTGGGGTTATGTCGGTTCTGGTGGCGGCGATTGTCGCGACCGCGCTGTTCTCCAGCTTTCCCAAAGTCAAAGTGCCCAAACGCGCTGATCTGACCAAAGGCGATGTACGCACCATGGTCGGCCGAACGGAGATCTGGCTGGAGCATCAGCGCCCCGCCCTGCCCGCCCCGGCGGTCAAAGTGGTGGAGGACATGGGGGTGCAGCTCGACGCGCTCGGCCTCCAGCTCGAAGCGATCGACCAGCAGCATCCGGCCGCGCAGGAGGTCCGCAAGCTGGTCGGCGATGTTCTGCCGGAGACAATCGACGCCTATCGCCGCATCCCGCAGAACCTGCGCCAGGAAAAGCGCGCCGGGGCTACGCCGGACGAGCAGCTGACCGAAAGCCTGACCCGGATCAGCCGCGAGATCGACCATGTCACCCGGCAACTGGCCGAAGGTTCGCTCGACGATCTGGCGATCAAGACCCGTTACCTCGAATATCGCTACGGCGAGAACGAACAGACCTCCAAGGAATCCTGACCATGCGCGTTGCGATCCCCCACGAACTCGACCGCGCGGTGGTGCGCGAACGGCTGAAGAGCCGCAGCCATGAAATCGCCGACCATGTGCCCGGCGGCATGGCCGAGGTCGAGACCAGCTGGCCGAGCGAGGACCGCATGGCGATGACGATCAGCGCCATGGGTCAGAAACTGACCGGCGGCATTGACATCGGTGACACCGAACTGGTGATCGATCTCGAACTACCGGGCATGCTTGCCTTCATGGAGCCGATGATTTCCGGCGCCATTCGCCAGCAGGGCCAGAAGCTGATCGCCAAGGGCTAGATCGGCGCGGCGACCAGCGCTTCTCCCTTGGGGTCGAACCCGATGTCCCGCAGGGATGAAACTTGCGCGCATTGTCCTGCCGCCACCGCCAACCCGCCTGCCGTCACGTTGCCGCGAACCGGCACCACCAGTGCCGCTGCGGGAAAGCGCGCCGCCAGCCCCGCGTCAGGCAGGCCGCAGAGCCGCTCCAGCCGGAAGTGCGGGCCGTCGACCAGCACCGCGCTCTCCTGCTCGCCAAGCCGCCGCCTCATGGCGGGCGGATGGGGTTCGCCCGCGGCCACTGCCACTGCCTCGTCGAGATGCAGCTCACGCGGCCGGCCGTAGTCGTAGAGGCGGTAGGTAATATCGCTGTTCTGCTGGATTTCGATCAGTGCGAGGCCCGGCCCGATCGCGTGGACGGTGCCGGCGGGCAGGTAGAAGAAATCGCCAGCCTGCACGCCATGCCATTCCAGCAGGTGTTCGATCGACCCGTCCAGAGCGGCGGCGTGCATCGCTTCGGCGCTGACCGGCTCACGGAAGCCGATTGCAAGGCGGGCATCCGGCTCGGCATTGAGCACCAGCCAGCACTCTTCCTTGCCGCGCGAGCCAAACGGAGCCTGCGCATCGCCGGGGTGGACCTGGACTGACAGCTTCTCGCAGGTGAAAAGGTATTTCACCAACAGGTCGGGCAAAGCCGCATCCGGCTCGAACCAGATCTCGCCGATCCGCTCGCCTGCAGGGGCGGCAAACGGCGCGGGCAGGGTGTCGCAGCCCCAGGGCTTGGCTACGGTACGGGTTGGCAGCAGCTTCGCGGTCATGGCGCGTTCGGGCCCGGCAGCTTGCCCACCAGCTGCGCACCGCTGGCTCTGGTGACCAGGATTTCGTCGCCGTCGACGACCACGATCACACCCTCCAGCCCCACGACCGAGACGCGCGGCCCGTCGCTGTCCACCATCACATTGCGGCAGTCGAGCAGGTCTGCGCGCCCGGTCACGTGATTGCCCGCCGCATCGCCGCCACGGGCCGCGTGGAGCGCCTGCCAGCTGCCGATGTCGGACCAGCCCAGATCGGCCGGGACCATTGCGGCGCGGGCCGTGTTCTCCATGACCGCGTAATCGACTGACTCCCCCTTGATGGCTTGCCAGGGCGCAGCGGCGGGATCGAACCTGGCGTCAGCCCAGCCCCCTTGCTCCGCCGACTCGCCCACCAGCCGGGCCATGCCCGGGCGATGCGCAGCCAGTTCGGCCAGGAAGGCGCTTGCGCGAAAGGCGAAGATTCCCCCGTTCCAGCTATAGCCGCCCTGGGCGAGAAAGCCCTCGGCAGTGGCGCGGTCAGGCTTCTCCACGAACCGCTCCACCCGGAACCCGCCATCGAGCCGTGCTCCGCGCAGGATATAGCCATAGCCGGTCTCGGGCCGGTCCGGCGCAATGCCGAAGGCGACCATGCAATCCTGCCGGGCCAGCTCGGCTGCGGCCAGCGCCGCGGCACGGAAGGCGGCGATATCGGCAATATGGTGATCGCTCGGGCAGACCAGCAGAACGTCGTCGGGATCGAGCAGCGCAGCCGCCAGGGCAATCGCCGGCGCGGTGTTGCGGGCGGCCGGCTCGACTGCAATCCGCAAGCCCGCCCCGCCCTGCTCGCGGATCAAAGGCACGTGGGCCTCGCCCGCCACCACGAGTGGCGGGCCGAACAGTGCCGGATCGCCGCACCGGTCGAGCGCCTGCTGGAACAGCGTGCGGCTGCCCACCAGTGGCAGGAACGGCTTGGGCCGTGCCTTGCGGCTGCGGGGCCACAGGCGGGTGCCGCTGCCGCCGCACAGAATAACCGGAACAATCGCGCTCATGCCGGCACCGCTAACACAGGCCGGTTACCATCTCGTAGCAGGCTCATAACGGCCGAAAATCAACCCGATAGCCATAGCGCGCCTCGACCGGCGTACCATCAGCCCGCGTAGCCGGGTTGAAGCGGATCTTCTCGACCACGAGCGGGCAGACCCGCGCGGTGGTGTCCGGATCGACCTGGGTGCTCGCAACCGCACAATCGCGCGCCCGGCCGTCGGCCGTGACTGTGAACACCACTGTCACCGACTTGCCGAAACGCGCCTGCCGTCCGCCTTCAGGCACCGGGAAATCGCGTGCCTGGTTGAGCTCGCCGGAGCGGACCGACGGCCTCGCCGCGATTCCGCCGCCCTGCCCGCCTCCGCCCGCGCCGCTGCCCGTCCCCAGCCCATCGCCCCCGGCGCCGGTGCCCTCACCGCTGTCGCGCGCGCCTGATGTGTTGGCGGCTCCGGTGGAGGAAGCGCGCGGAACGGGCGTGGTCTGCGGCACCGGCAGCCTTGGCGGCGGGGCGGTGACCGGCTTGGGCACGGCTTCCACGCCTTGCTCGCCCGCGGCGCCGGCATCGGGTTCGGGTTCCGGCTCCTGTTCAGGCGGGGCGGTGATGGTGACGGTGAAAGCGGCGACCACTGCTTCCTCCACCGAGGCCACAACCCCCGGCGCAAACACCCGGGTCAAACCGTAGATGGCAAGCAGGTGCGCCAGCACGATCACCACGATCAGCGCCGGACGGGGGCGACGACGGGTGCTGGCGTAGTTGGCGCTTTCGGGCATGGCGACCTTTCCCGCTGGTTTCGGCCGCAACTCTAGCGCCCGATCCGCCCAGTGCAAAATCCCCGTACCACAAAAGCAAACGGCGGAGCCCCAGAGGGGCCCCGCCGCTGCTTTGCTCGTAAGGTAGCGCCTGACTTAGAAGTCGTAGCTCACGCCAACCTTGATCCGCCATGCCGAAGAGCTGACGTTGACGAAGTTGTCGTTGTCAAAAGAGGACAGCCCGGTGGTTGCGTCCGGCGTAATCCCGGCCGCACTGGTAAAGATGTAACGGCCCTGGGCATCGACGCCAGACACCGAGGCGACATCCTGCAAGCCGGCGAAATTGCGCCGGGTCTGCACGTTCCAGCTGGAATCGAGCATGTTGAGGAAGTTGTCGACGGTGGCGTAGAGCCGCAGCTTGTCATCCCGTCCGAACAGTCGGCCGGGGCCGGGCACTTCCTGCGAAATCGACAGATCCATGTCGAAATACCAGTCGTTTTCGCAGTGGTTACGCGTCACCGAACGACCGACGAACTCGCGCGCACAATCGAGACCATTGGCGAAATCGGCCAGCGCCTGCACTGCACCCATGTTCGAGCTGGGCGAAACGTTCGGATCGTTCGGGCCGGTCGGCAGATAGGCCAGCGCGTTGTCGTTACCGGAAGCGCTGTCGTTGAACGTCCCACCACCGGTGAAGGTCAGGCTGTAGGGACGGCCCGAACGGGCAACGAACGACACCGAGAAACGGCTCGCGAGGTCACCGAAGAACTCTTCCCTGAATGAGAGCCGCGAGGTGATGTTGTGCTTCGAGGCATAGAAGCCACGTGTGGCTTCCGGATTTTGCCGGTCGAACGCAGCGGTCGAGTCATAGTTCGATCCGGCGGTCGAGCTCAGCATGTTACGCCGGTCTTGCGAGTCGGTGTAGGCATAGCCCAGGTTGAAGTCGACCGAGCCACCTTCGGTGAACAGGCCCCCGTCAAACCGCTTCGACAGGATAACCGAAGCGATGTGGCTTTCGAAGCTGCCCGCATTGGTCAGCATCAGTTCGTCGTCACGACCGGTGTTGAAGCAGGCCGAAGTAACGCCCTGGTACACCGGCCCCGGATTGAGGCCCACCAGTTCCGCGTTGCAACCAGCCACCGTCGGGTCGATCGCGCGGTAGATCGGACGACCGTCGATGGTGAAGCCGTTGACCCCGAGCGCCGGATTGACCGTCTGCGACAGGTCAACCACCGTGAAGGGGTTGCGGGTCTTGCTGTAGATGTAATCCAGCACCAGGTTCCAGCCGCTGAAGAAGCCGGTTTCGCTGAAGTTCAGGTCCGATGCGAAGCCGATGTTGGCGCGCAGCACGCTGGGCATCTTGATGTCGGGGCTGATCGACTGGGTATCCCCCAGACCAGCAGCAGCACGCGCCGAACCGGCTGCCTGGAAGCAGCTCGGTACGCCGGTGAACTGGCCATTGACGACCACGTCGATCTGGCCAGCCGGGCACGGCGCATCATTGGTACCGCCCTGGGCGAAACCGCGGCCGTCATTCGAGAACGCATTGCTGAACCACACCAGCGGATCGCCGCCCGAGAAGATGCCGACGCCGCCACGCAGCTGGGCGCGGGAGAATACGGCAAAATCGTCCAGATCGTAGGTCAGCGCAAAGCGCGGCATCACGATCGGTTCAAGAGCGCTGAACCCGGTGTTGTTGCCGAAACCATAGCGGTCCACGAAGTTGGGGTTGATGGAGGGCGCGCCGCCATCATACCAGTCCACGCGAAGGCCCATCACGGCATCGAGGCGATCGTTGATCTCCCATTCGTCCTGGGCGAACACCGAATAGGCCACGCGACCGAAATTGGCGGCGGCATCGTTCACATCACCTGTAGCCGAGAAATTGCCAAATGCGCCCAGGGTGCGGCCGGCTACCACGTTGCCCGGCAGGGTCGAAGTGGTGCCGGTGCTGCCTGGCGACAGCAGGCCTGCCCGCAGATCGTCGATGTTGCGGAACACCAGCGTGCCGGTAGCATTCTGGACGAACAGGTTGAACAAGGAGACCTTGCTGACTTCGGCACCGATCTTGATCCGGTGTGCACCAGCATCAAAGTTCGCTGCCGCCCGGAACTGGTCGACCTTCGTCTTCAGATCATTGCCCGAGCGGGAGTTGCCGGGCCCGGCCAGGACGGTGCCGTCAATCCCGGTCGGGTTGTCGATGCCGACGATAATACGCGGGATGGGGTTGGCCGACTGCGCTTCACCGCCGCCGATCGGATCCTGGAGATCCTGGATGTCCGCGCGTGAATAACGCAGCTCGGTCGAAAGGCGGTCATTCCATTGCGAGAAAAGACGGGCCGAATAGTAGTTGGACTCGGTGCCGCTGATGCGGAAGGTGTTGCGGCCCACTGCCTGCGGGTTGTTGCCCGAGAACAGGTCATCAGGCAGAGTGGTGCCTTCCTCAAGGCGCTGGTAGGTCGCCTCAAGGCGGTGATCGTCAGTGATCTGAAGGTCGCCGCGAACGAAATAGCGGTCATTTGTGAACGGACGGCTGGTCACGACGTCTCCGGTATCGATGCCATAGACATCGTTCAGCACCTCGCGCACGTCGTTGAACTGGTCGATCGAGATGCCGATCTGCGGGTTCGGGAAACCTGCCCCGTCAGGGCCGAAATCCTGCGACTGGCCTGCTTCCTGGTGCTCGTAGGCACCGAACAGGAACAGGCGATCCTTGATGACCGGGCCGCCGAGATAGACGCCCCAGCGCTTTTCCGGCTCAATCGGCGCAACCTGGCTGGTGCGGCCCTTCGACACGAGGTTGTTGGCGCGCAGGCCATTGTCCGAATATTCGAAGAAACCGCCGAACTGGTAATCGTTGGTGCCCGACTTGGTGACGACGTTGATCGCGCAACCGGTGAACTGGCCGTAATCGACATCGAACGGCGCAAACTGGACCTGCGTTTCACGCACAGCGTCAAACGGGATCGGGGTCGAGCTGCGCGAGCTGAAGCCGGTGTCGTTAAGGCCGAAGATATCGCCCTGGCTGATGCCGTCGACGGTGAAGGCGTTGCCGCGATCATTGCCGCCAAGGCAGCTGATGCGGTCAGCGCCCGAACCGCCGGTGGCGGCATCTTCGCGGTCAAGGCTGACGCGCGGATCGAGGCGGATAATGTCACGGATGTCACGGTTGAAGCTGGGCGCGCTCTCCAGCACTTCGAGGCCGAAGCTGGTGCCCGGGCCGACGGCCAGCTGGGTCACCTGCACGCGGCTGCCGGTCACGACGATTTCGCCCGCGCCGGAGGACAGCGTGAAGGTAAGGTCAGTCGCGCCCTGGAGCGAGGTGAACAGTTCACCCACGGTCTGGCCTTCGTAACCGTCGGCGTTGACCGCCACGGTGTAGGGGCCGCCAACCACGAGGTTCTGCGCCGAGAAACGGCCGTCCGTACCGGTCACCGTGGTGCGCGAGGCGCCGGTGCGGGTGTCGGTCACGACCACGGTCACGCCGCCGAGCGGGGCGCCGGCATCATCCTGAACGGTGCCCTGAATCGAAGAGGTAATCTGCTGCGCGGCGGCAGGAGCGGGGAGGACAACGGCAGCCGAAAGGCTGACTACGCTGGCGGCCAGGAGATACTTGAGCTTCATGATTAAGGTTATCCCTCGGTGGTCAAGAACATGGAGGCGTAAACTGGATGCTGGCCCGTTACGGGCGATGCGCTACGCACAGAAGTATCTTTTGTTACCGCCGAATGACAAACGACGAGACGATTGGGCCGGGACCGGAGCGGCAGCACTTTTGGATATATATACAACAACTTAACCACTGTTGCTGCATTGCAACAGAGGATAAGATTCTGCGGTGGGGCGTTTTTTCCGGCGGTCAGTCGCCCGTTCAGGCGAGATTTATCTCGCGCAGGCGCTGGAGCAGGAACTCGTGGCTCGAAATCGGTTCAGGAGGCGCGTCAGCCGATTCGGGATCGATGCACGAGTCCAGCGTTTCGATCACGAAGTCCGGCCGGAAGTGGAGGAAGAACGGCATCGAATAGCGCGAGCGCCGGGCTGCCTCACCACTCGGGTTGACCACCCGGTGGGTGGTGGAGCGCAGGCGCGAATTGGTCAGCCGGTCGAGCATGTCGCCGATGTTGACCGCCAGGGCACCTTCAGGCGGTTGGACCGGCAGCCACTCGCCCTGCCGGGTCAGCAGCTCCAGCCCGGCTTCCTCAGCCCCGAGCAGCAGGGTGATGGTGTTGATGTCACCATGCGCGGCAGCCCGCACCGCGCCGGCAGGCGCGCTTTCCGGCAGGGGCGGATAGTGCAGCAGGCGCATGACCGAATTGCCCTGGTCGACCGTCGGAACGAACCAGTCTTCGGCCAGGCCCAGATGCAGCGCGATGGCGCGCAGGATCCGGTCGCCTGCCAGCTCGAACTCCCGGTAGAGCGATTCGAACGTTTCGCGGAAACCCTCGATCTCGCCCGGCCAGACGTTGGGCGGCATGAACTCCTCCAAGGGGTCGCCCGGCGTCAGGGTGCGGCCGACGTGCCAGAATTCCTTGAGGTCGAACACCTCGGCATCCTTGGCCTTCTCGGTGCCGAACGGGGTGTAGCCCCGCGCACCGCCGCCGCCCGGCTTGTGGTAGGCGCGCTTGGTTTCTTCCGGCAGGTCGAAGAACGCCTTGGCCATGGCCTGCGCCCGGTCGATCAGCGGCTGGGGGATGCCGTGGTCGCGAATGATGGCAAAGCCGTATTCGGCGAAACTCTGCCCCAGTTCGTCGGCGATCTGCGGCAGCGGGCGGGCGATGGAAACGGATGCGACTGTCATGCCGCGCCCCATACAACCGTCACAGCGGCAGGAACAGCCCCGCCAGCGCCGCGCTCATCAGGTTGGCGAGGCTCCCGGCTGCCAGTGCCCGCAGGCCGAGCCGCGCGATCACCGGGCGCTGGTTGGGAGCGAGGCCGCCGGTCACCGCCATCTGGATCGCGATCGAGCTGAAATTGGCAAAGCCGCACAGCGCAAAGGTGACGATCGCCCGGCTACGCTCGGTCAGCCCTTCGAGCTGACCCAGTTCGATGAAGGCAACAAATTCGTTGAGCACGATCTTGGTGCCGAACAGCCCGCCCGCGATCTGGGCCTGCTGCCAGTCGGCAATCCCGATCAGGTACATGACCGGGGCGAACACCCAGCCCAGGATCTGCTGGAAGGTCAGTTCTGGATAACCGACCCAGCCGCCGATGCCGCCCAGAATGCCGTTGGCCAGCGCCACCAGCGCCACGAACACCATCACCATCGCGCCCACGGCAACCGCCAGCTTGACCCCGGTCTGGGTGCCCTGCGCCGCCGCCTCGATCAGGTTGGCCGGGCGATGCCCTTCCTCGAAGGTTTCGGCAACCTCGACTTCATGCGCCTTGGTGCCTTCGGTGATCGCGGCCGGTCCTTCGGCGCTGATCCGCGCATCGGGCAGCACGATCCGGCCCTCGGGCGCGGGCTCGCCCTCGTCGTCAGGCATGATGATCTTGGCCATCAGGATGCCGCCGGGGGCTGACATGAAGGCTGCGGCGAGCAGGAACGGCACCGCATCTTCACCGATGAAGCTGGCGTAGGCCGCCAGGATGGTGCCCGCGACCCCGGCCATGCCGACCGTCATCAGGGTAAACAGGCGGCTGGGCGAGAGCGCCGCCAGATAGGGCCGCACCACCAGCGGGCTTTCCGACTGGCCGACGAAGATGTTGGCGGCAGCACCCAGGGCCTCGACCTTGCTTATCCCGGTAATCCAGCCGATCGCCCCGCCGACCCAGCGCACCAGCCGCTGCATCACGCCCCAGTGGTAGAGGATCGATACAATCGCGGCGAAGAACACGATCACCGGCAGCGCCGCGATCACGAACGTGTTGACGAACGGGTTGGCGTCCATCGGCCCGAACACCGCCGAAATCCCCACCTTGGAATAGTCGAGCAGTGCAATCACCCCGTTGGACAGCCCCTGGATCGCGCTAACGCCCCATGGTGTGCGCAGCACCAGCAGCGCCATAAGCGCCTGCAGCGCAAAGGCCGCGCCAACCACCCGCAGGCTGATCCGGCGCTTGCCGGTCGAGAGCAGGAAGGCGATGCCGAGAATTGCGACAATGCCGATGAGACTGGTGAGGATCGGGTGCATGGAGCCCCTTCATGCAAGGCGGGTGGTGACGTCGCCGCGTCTCATGCCCCTTTGCGCGCGGCTTCGTCAAACGGGGGAACACGAAAAACGGTGGCTTTCCTTTTCCCAGCCGCCGCCATAGTCAGCCGGGATGGACCTGACCAATGCACGCCCCGGGCAATCCGCCGCCGCTACTACCCCCCGCGGCCTGCTCGTCTACCTCATGCTCTATGGCGGGATGACCGTGCTGGCAGGCGTGCTGGCGTTCAAGCAGGTCCAGCTCCCGCCGACCGACCTGGCGGTCGAGGCCGGCATCTTCGCTTTCCTGTTGCTGGTGGTGATTTCCAGCACCGTGGCCCAGCTTTACGGCACGGCGCTGGCGAAACGGATCGTGTGGTGGGGCTTCCTGCCCTTGCTGATCGCTTCGCTGCTGATGCAACTGGTGCTCAACCTGCCCGCCTCCACCGAAATGGTAGCGGGCCGGGCAGACGATCTTGCCGCGTTCGAGCGGGTACACAACACCGTGTGGCGGGTCTGGGCGGCGGGGCCGGCGGCCTATATCGTCTCGCTGCTGCTTAACGTGTGGATTTTCGACAAGCTGTCCGGCGCGCGCGAAGGCTCCCAGCTGGGTCTGATGGTGCGCGGGGCCATTGCATCGGCGCTCAGCCAGGCGGTCGATTCCGTCATCTTCATCACTCTGGCGTTCTATGGCTTGTTCCCGATCACCAACCTCCTGATCGGGCAGGTGATCGCAAAGGTCGTGCTCAGCATCGTGCTGGTGCCGTTCCTGATCAGCGGCGGGGTTGCATTCGCGCGCTGGCTGGACCGGTCGGCAGAGCGCTGACACCGCCCTAACCGCACTTGTCATCTCCCTGACAGGCTTGGTGTGTGGGACGCAGCGCCCCGCACCGTCACATTGGCAACCATCCCGAACAGGAGGTTGCCATGAACAAGACCGTTTCCGCTCTCGCCACTGCCGCGCTGATAATGGGCGCATCCAGCCCCGCCCTTGCCCAGAAGAAGGGCAAGGAACCCGTGCAGCTGACCACCTGCACCCAGGCCTATGGCACCATCGCCGTGGTCGAGGGAGATACCCAGGGCTGGACCAAGTACGGCCTCTCGAGCCCGCGCGAACTGATCAATGCCCTCGCCATGGAATCGGGCTGCTTCACCCCGCACAATCCGGCCGGCGGCAAGCCGGCCGACTTCCTGCTCAACGTGATTGCCGGCGATGCCGAGGAAGTCGACAAGTCGATCGACCTCGCCAAGTCGGCCGCAACCGAAGGGCTGATCCGCTCCGGCGCTGCCGGTTCGCTGCTGACCCGCGTGCCGATGGGCGGCGCGCTGCTGGGCGCATTCGGCGGGCTGGGCGGCAAGAAGAAGATCGTCGCCGCCGGGATCAAGGTGCTGAGCCCAGCCACCGGCCAGACCATCGCCACCGGCTCCGGCGAAGTGCGGAAAAGCTCGCTGACCCTTGGCGGTGCCGGTGGTGTAGGGGGCGGGTGGGCCCAGGGCGTGCAAAACGCGGGCTATGGCACCAGCAAGGACGGCAAGATGCTGGCCGAAGCCTTCATCATCGCGTTCAACGCAGTGGCGGCGCAAGGCCCGGCCCTGGCGCAGGCGCCCAAAGCTGCCGCACCCGCCGCAGCCGGGGCCAGCGTCGTGTCCGAGACCACCATGCGGGCCGCGCCTGCTGCCGGCGCCGCCGAAGTGCGCAAGCTGCGGGCCGGCACCACCCTCACCCCCACGGGCAAGCGCGATGGCCTGTTCATCGAAGTCGAGGACAGCTTCGGCACCAGGGGCTGGGTCTCGGTAGAATATCTGGGATGAGCGGGCAGTTGCTCCAGAGCGTGTCGGCGGGTGCTTGCGGGCAGCCCGCCGCCGTGCAACCATCGCCACGGACGGAAACCATGGCGGCGCTGACGATCCTCTATGTCGAAGACGATGCGCGGGTGGCGGGCGAGGTGATCGAACTCGCCCACCGCCAGGGTGACCGGATCACCTGGGAATGCACTGGCAGCGCCGGGCTCCTCCGCGCCGGGATGGACAAGTTCGACGTCATCATCCTTGACCGGATGCTGCCCGATGTCGACGGGCTGACCATCCTCCAGCGGCTGCGCGAAAGCGGCGTCGGTACGCCAGTGCTGATGCTCTCGGCCCTCGGTCGGACCTCCGACCGGGCTGAAGGGCTGGACGCCGGGGCCGACGATTACCTTGCCAAGCCGTTCGAGGCGGAGGAGCTGCTCGCCCGGCTGCGCGCATTGCATCGGCGCTCGTCCGGGCGCGAACACAGCGCGGTCATCATCTACGGCGCGTTCGAATGCCATGTGAAAGCGCGCACCGCGTTCCGCGCCAACCGGCACCTGGCCCTCAGCCCGCGCGAGTTCGAGCTGTTCCGCTATTTCATCGAGAACGCAGGCGAGGTGATCACCCGCGAAATGCTGCTGCGCGATGTGTGGAACATGAACTTCGACCCGCAGACCAATGTGGTCGATGTCAGTATCGGGCGGCTCCGGCGCAAGCTGGAGGATGGCTTTGCCACACCCGCGCTGGAGACGATCTGGGGCACGGGCTACCGCCTGCTCGACGGGCGCTGATGGAAAGACGCACCCATTCCATCTTCGGGCGGATCACGCTGGGTGCGACACTGGTATCGGTGCTGCTGGTCGCGCTCCTGTGGGCCCTGGCCCACTGGACCGTACGGGCGACCGGCGATGCCGCACTGGAGCGGGCGGTCGATGTCGACCTGGCCGGTCTGGCCGATATCCACGCCAGCGGCGGGCAGGCGGAGCTGATCGCCCGCATTCGCGATCGGCTGGAACTGGTGCCGAGCGGGGAGAACCGGCCGCATTATCTTCTCCTGGGACCCGGTGGCGAGCGGCTGGCCGGCGACCTTGACCAGTGGCCCGGGCTCAATGCGCGCATTTCGGAAAGCCAGCGGATTGCCCTGCCCGGCGGGGGCGAAGCACAGGCGCGGGCAACCCAGCTCGGCCCTGACCTGCGCCTGCTGGTAGCCCGCGAGGATCGCGCAACGGCGGCTTTGCTGCGGCGGCTCGCCTTCGGCTTCCTGTTCGCTGGTCTTGCCGCAGTCGCCAGCGTCGCCCTGCTCGGCTGGCTGACCGCGCGCAGCCTCAACCGGCGGATCGAGCGCCTCAACCAGGCCTTCCGCCGCCGCGAGCCGCAAGCGATTGCCGCGCTTGCCGTCGACGAAGGCAGGCGCGACGAGATCGGCGAACTGGCCCGCCACAGCGGCGATGCCCTGGCCCAGACCGCGCGCCTCGCCCAGGCCCACCGCGACACGGCGGACCAGATCGCGCACGAAATCCGCACGCCGCTGATGCACCTCGATACCCGGCTGGTGAAGCTGGCGCGCACCAGCACCGAGCCGGGCGCAGCCGAGGCGCTCGGCGCTGCACGGGGTGATATCCGCGCGCTCGTCGCTCTGCTCGAATCGCTGCTCGACATTGCCTCAAGCGAGGCCAAGATCGGCGACCGGAGCGGATTGAAGCCGGTCGATCTCAGCGCGATGGTCCGCAGGATCGGCGATCTCTATGCCGACAGCGCGGAGGAATCGGGCCACCGGTTCGAATGTACGATCGCCCCCGATGTCACCCTGCCGGGCGAGGAAATGCAACTTGCCCGGCTGGTCACCAACCTGCTCGATAATGCCTTCAAGTACGTGCCTGAGGGCGGCGCGATCCGGCTGACGCTGGAACCGGGCCCGCGCCTCTCGGTCGAGGACAGCGGCCCCGGCATCCCGCCCGCCGAATGCGAAGCGGTTTTTGCCCGGTTCGGCCGCGCCCACGGCGATACGAAGGGCGGGGCCGGTCTCGGCCTCGCCCTCGCGCGGGCGATCGCCCAGCGGCACGGTTTGTCGCTCACCCTTGTGCCCAGCCGGGAAGGCGCGCATTTCCGGCTCCAGCCAGAGGACCGCCCATGACCCGCCCAGCCCTCGCAGGCCTGCTCGCCCTGCTCCTGGCCGCCTGTGCGGCGTCCGAACCCCCGCGCACCGCAGCGGCCGAAGAGCCTGCCGCCTTGGCGGAGACCGTCGCCGCGCTGCTGGCCGGGGCCGAAGCCGATGCCGGGGCAGGCAGGACCAGCGCACTCGCCCGCCGCGTCGCCCGGCTGGAGGCGCTTGGCGCGCGTCCGGCGCAAGACGCCGGTGAAGACCCGGTGGCGGCATGGCGGGCGAGCACCGGCAGCGAGGCCATCCCCTTTCGCGGGCGTGCCCTAGGCCCGGCCTATCGGCGCGGCACCCTGGCCGCTGACAGCGAACTGGAGCTGACCCAGACGTTCCTGTCCGGCAGAAGAGCGGTGATCGCAGTATCCTCGCCTGCGGGCAATGCGCCGGCGCTGCGGGTGGTTTCGGCTTCGGGAACGACCGTGTGCGAAAGCGCAGCGCGCTGCCGCTGGACACCGGTCTTTACCGAACGCTACGCCATCACCCTGCGCAACACCTCACGTCAGGCGCGCGCCTATTACCTGGTGGTCGAGTAGCCCGCCTCAGGCCTTCCGGCTGACTTCGAACAGGGCATATTCGGCCCGCCAGTTGGCACCAGTGGGCGAAACCTCGCGCTCGCGGGTGAAGAACCAGCGGTTCTCGATGGCGATGCCGAGGGCGTCGGCCAGCTCCTCGAAATCCTTCACCGTGACGTGGTGGATATTGGCGGTTGCGTACCAGCTGACCGGCAGGTGGCGGGTCACCGGCATCCGCCCGCGGCTGAGCAGCGACCAGCGCATCCGCCAGTAGGCGAAGTTGGGGAAGCTGACGAAGGCCCGGCGGCCGACCCGGAGCAGTTCGGCCAGCATGTGATCGGGCCGGGCCGCGGTCTGCAGCGTCTGGCTGAGAATGGCGACGTCGAAGGCGCCGTCGGGATAGAATGTCAGGTCGCGGTCGGCATCGCCCTGTACCACGCTGAGCCCGCGCGCCACGCACCGCTCCACCAGCGCGCCGTCGATCTCGATCCCCCGCGCATCGACGCCGCGCTCCTGCCGGAGGCTCTCCAGCAAGGCACCATCGCCGCAGCCAACGTCGAGCACACGGGCACCCTGCGGCACCCGCGCGGCAATGGCCGCAAGGTCGGGACGCAGCGCCTCAGCCATCGAGGAAGCCCGCAATCACCCGGTCGAGCGCAGGCACGTCGAGCAGGAAGCTGTCATGCCCGAACGGGGCGGACAGTTCGACAAAGCTGACCGGCGCCCCGGCCGCGTTGAGCGCATGGACCACGTGGCGGCTTTCCGCGGTCGGGTAGAGCCAATCCGAATCGAAGCTGACCACACAGAACCGCGCACCTGTGCCCGCGAAGGCCGTTGCCAGCAGGCCGCCGTGCTCTTCCGCAATGTCGAAATAGTCCATCGCCCGGGTGATATAGAGGTAGGAGTTGGCATCGAACCGCTGGACAAACCCGCTGCCCTGATAGCGCAGGTAGCTTTCGACCTGGAAATCGGCATCGAAGCCAAACGATTTCGCCTCCCGGTCCTGCAGGCGGCGGCCGAACTTCTCGGTCAGGCCCTCTTCGGAGAGGTAGGTGATGTGCGCTGCCATCCGCGCCACCGACAACCCGGCGTCGGGCGAAGCGCCCTTGCCGTAATAGTCCCCGCCCTGCCAGGCAGGATCGGCCATGATGGCCTGGCGCCCCACTTCATGAAAGGCGATGTTCTGGGCCGAGTGGCGCGCTGTGGTGGCAATGGCGAGCACCCGCGCGGCACGGTCTGGCCAGTTGGCGGCGAGGCTGAGCGCCTGCATCCCGCCCATCGAGCCGCCCACCACCGTATGCAGCCGCGCAATGCCAAGTTCGTCAAGCAGGCCGACGAGGCCCCGCACCATGTCGCGAATGGTGATGACCGGGAAGCGCATCGCGTACGGCGCGCCATCCGGGGCGAGGCTGGCCGGCCCGGTCGAGCCGAGGCAACTGCCGATCACATTGGCGCAGACCACGTGGAACCGGTCCGTATCGATCGGCTTGCCGGGGCCGACCATCCGTTCCCACCAACCCGGCTTGCCGGTGATCGGGTGCGGGCTGGCCAGGTACTGGTCGCCGGTCAGGGCGTGGCAGACGAGGATCGCATTGCCCTTGTCAGCTGCCAGCTCGCCATAAGTTTCGTAGGCGATCTCCGCCCCTTCGAGCACCTGCCCGCTGTCGAGCGGCAGGGGCGCAGGCAGGCGGCAGGTCCGGTGCGGCAGGGCGGCGTTCATGGCGGCGGCGGACTTGGGCGCAGCACCGGGCGCTGTCAACTCTGGCAAAGGGTGGGGCAAAACAGGAATTGCTTCGATTTGCCGCGGCGAGCGGCTATGCGCGCGCTCGTCATGGCCCAAGCACCCCAAATCAAACCCTGGATCGCCGCAATCCATGCCTATGTCCCGGGCAAGGCGACCGGTGCGGATGGCAAGCCGCTGGTCAAGCTGTCGGCGAACGAGAACCCGCTCGGCACCAGTCCGGTGGCGCTCGCTGCCCTGGCGCAAGCGGGCACGCCTGCGACCTATCCTGACCCCGATTCGCGCGCCCTGCGCCATGCAATCGGGGCGGTGCACAAAGTCGATCCGGCGCGGATCGTGTGCGGGACGGGGTCGGACGAGCTGCTCAATCTGGCCGCCCAGGCCTTTGCCGGGCCGGATGACGAGGTGCTGTTCAGCCGGTTCAGCTTTTCGGTTTATGATATCGCCGCGCGGCGCTGCGGCGCGACCCCGGTGGAAGCACCCGACCGGGATTTCGCCACCGACGTCGATGCGCTGCTCGGCGCGGTCACCGGCAGGACACGGGTGGTGTTCGTCGCCAACCCCAACAATCCGACTGGCACTTTCCTGCCGCGCAGCGAGATCGCCCGCCTGCACGCCGGCCTTCCAGCCGATGTCCTGCTGGTGGTCGACCAGGCCTATGCCGAATATCTCGCACCGGACGAAGACGATGGCGGGCTGGAACTGGCAGCCGTGCATGACAACGTGCTCGTCACCCGCACATTTTCGAAGATCTACGGGCTTGCCGGGGTCCGGGTCGGCTGGGCGACTGGTGCCCCCGCACTGGTCGATGCGCTCAACCGCATTCGCGGGCCGTTCAACCTGACCGAAGGCGGCCAGGCTGCCGCGCTGGCGGCGCTTGGCGATCAGGATTTCGTTACGGCCAGCCGCGCGCACAACGCCGCTGAACTGGCCCGCTTCAGTGATGCCATGGCTGCACTCGGCAACCACGGCATCCGGCCAGTACCGGGCAAGGGCAATTTCCTGCTGGTGCTGTTCGAAGGCGCGCTCAGCGCGGCGGATGCTTTGACGGCGCTGGCCGATGGCGGCTACGCGGTGCGTCACCTGCCCGGCCAGGGCCTGCCCCAGGCCTTGCGGATCACCATCGGCACCCATGCCCAGATGGCCGACATCGCCCGGATCATCCGCGCGTCGGCGGAGCAGGCGGGATGACCATCGAGCGCGTCGCGATCATTGGCCTGGGGCTGCTGGGCGGCTCGCTCGGCCTCGCCCTGCGCGACTGCCTGCCTGAAGTGGTGACCACCGGGTACGATGCCGACCCGGCGGTGCGGCTGAGGGCGCAAGAGCGCCAACTGGTGGGGACAGTCTGCGGGAGCGCGACCGAGGCTGTCGCGGCGGCCGACCTTGTCGTCCTGTGCGTGCCGGTGGGCGCAATGGCGCAGGCGGCGCGAGACATTGCCGCAGACCTGCCCGCCCATGCCATCATCAGCGATGTCGGCTCATCGAAGCTGTCGGTCGCCCGCGTGCTGGCGGAAGCACTGCCAGACCACATTGTCATCCCCGCCCATCCGGTGGCGGGTACCGAGCAGAGCGGCCCCGAGGCTGGCTTCGCTACCCTGTTCCGCCACCGCTGGTGCATCCTCACCCCCGCCCCGAATGCACCGGAAGCGGCGGTCGCCGCGCTGACCACCTTGTGGGAGGCGCTCGGCGCCAAGGTAGAGCGGATGGATGCGGCCCATCACGATCTGGTGCTGGCGGTGACCAGCCATATCCCGCACCTGATCGCCTACACCATCGTCGGCACCGCCAGTGACCTCGAGGACGTGACCCAGAGCGAGGTGATCAAGTATTCCGCCGGGGGCTTCCGAGATTTCACCCGCATAGCCGCGTCCGACCCGACCATGTGGCGCGACGTGTTCCTCAGCAACCGCGAGGCAGTGCTGGAAGTGCTGGGCCGCTTCAGCGAAGACCTGACCGCGCTCCAGCGGGCGATCCGCAATGGCGACGGCGAGCAGCTGTTCGACCTGTTCACCCGCACCCGCGAAATCCGCCGCTCGATCATCGAGCAGGGCCAGGACGATGCCCGGCCCGACTTCGGGCGTGGAAGCGTGGCGGACTAGCCCTGCTCAACGGTTCAGCGCGTTGATCGCCTCGGTCACCCGCGCTTCGATTTCCTCGCGCGGCAGGCCCGGCGGAATCGGTTCCCCGAAGCGGTAAGTGATGGTGCCGGGCTTTTTCAGCCGCCGGTGATAGAGGGGGCCGCTGTTCACCGCGACCGGGATGACTGGCAGGCCGAGCATCTTGTAGATCCCGGCAAAGCCCGCCTGCAGCTTGCCCGGCTCCCCATGGGGCATCCGGGTGCCTTCGGGAAAAATCACCAGCGGGCGCCCGTCCGCTGCCCGTGATCGGGCCTCGCGCACCATCGTCCGCAAGGCGCTCGCGCCCTGATCCCGTGCCACCCAGACCATGCCATACCACGATGCGGCGAGCCCCCAGCCGGGAATCCAGGATAGCTCCTGCTTGGCAAAAGGGGCCGGATTGGAGAACATCCCCGGTGCGTCGATCGCCTCGAAGAAACTTTCGTGCCGGATGGCGAACAGCACGGCCCCTTCGGGCATCACGCCTTCCTCGACCACGCGAATACCGGCCAGGCGCAGGCAATCGCGGTGGAAGCGTGACCACTTGCCCACCACCGTGCGCAAGGCCTTGCGCCCGAACGGTGCCATCGCCAGCGCCGCCAGCACATAGAACGGGCTCAGCAGGTAAAAGCTGGCGTAGAAAGCAAGGTTGCGCAGGATCAGCATCGGCGGGTCATCCGGGCAAGCTGCGGGCCAGCGTGCTCGCCAGCAGCTTGTGGTACTCGACGAACAGTATCCTGAGCGACGGCTCCGAGACAACCGCATCCTCCACCACCACCACTTGCGGGGGCAGGGTCCGCTCCAACTCGCCTGCGGCGCGGCGCATATGCCAGTCGGTGGTCACCAGCCGGAACGAGCCGACCTTGTTCTGGCGCACCCACTGCGCGGTTTCGGCGGCGTTGCTGCGGGTATCGACCGCAGCAAACCCCAGCGTGACGCAGCAGTCCATCACCGGGGCCGGAACGTCAAACTCGGCGGCAAATTCGCCGGGACGCACCTCACGGTCCACCCCGGTTATCAGCATGGTCCGGGCATCGCCACGCTCCAGCACGTTCAGACCGCGCTCGATCCGGCCCGCCGCTCCGGTCGGCACGATGATCGCATCGGTCTGCGTCCGTCCGGCCGGACGCGGCAGGGTCGTGGCGAACCACAGGAACCCGATTGCCCAGAGCACCAGCAAGGCAGCGAAGAGCCGGCGGATCACAGCATGGTCCTCAAGGCAGACAGCACGGTCATCCGCGCAGTCAGCATGGCGATGGCGACCGCCGCTACCGGGACCAGTGCCAGCAGGATCCAGTCCAGCCAGGTCAGCCCCGCGCCGCCCATCAATCCTGCCCCCAGGGCGGCAAACTGCTGGCCCAGCACCAGAACCCCGGCCAGCCCCAGGGCGAGTCCAACGGTCCCGCCCAGCGTGGCATCGAAGCCGACCGCACGCTGGAAGATGCGGGCGATCTGGCTGTCTGTTCCGCCCAGCAGGTGGACGATCTCGATGGTCTCGCGGTTGGCCCCGAGCGCACTGCGCGCCGCCAGCCAGACCGCCGCCGAGCTGGTCGCGGCCAGCAGGATCACCAGCGCCAGCGCCAGCCACTGGAGCGAGGCAATCGCGGAGAACACCGGGCCAAGCCAGCCCGCCTGCGCATCGACCCGGGCGCCCGGTGCCTGGGCCAGCAGGCTTTGCTGCAGCTCGGTCAGGGTGGCGCGATCAGCATCCCCGACAAGACGCACATCGATCAGTGCCGGGATCGGCACGGTTTCCAGTTCTTCGCCCACGCCCAGCCAGGGCTCCAGCAGGCGGTCAAGCTCGGCATCGGAGACCCGCTTCAACCCGCCGACCGCAGGGTGCTCTGCCAGGATCTGCTCTGCTGCCGCAGCCTGCCGCTCGCGTTCCTGCGGCACGGCCTCGACAATCTGCACGGTCACCCCGCCCGACAGCTCGGCCCGTGCCTCGCGCGCCAGGTTGCTGAGCGCCAGCCCGCCAGCCGCCGCAATCACCGTCAACGCCACCATGATCGCGATCACCCAGGGCATGGGCCCGGCAAGCCGCGAATGGGGCACCAGCTGCGCCGCCCGCTCTCCCGCGAAGGGAGAGAAGCCGCGCGCCACCGTGCGCCCGATGGCCGGAGGACGGGCTTCGCTCATGCTGCCCCCCCGTCACGCCGGGCCGGGCGCGGTGGATAGCGCAGCGCGCCGGTCGGATCGGCCAGTTGCCCCTTGTCCAGCCGCATGATCAGCGAATCGGGCACCTTGCGCAGCAGGTGGACGTCGTGAGTCGCCACCACCACGGTCGTGCCGAGCCGGTTCAGCGCCTCGAACAGGCGCAGCAATTTGAGCGCCATCTCAGGGTCGACGTTGCCGGTGGGCTCGTCCGCCACCAGCATGTCGGGCCGGCCGATCACCGCGCGGGCAATGGCCACCCGCTGCTGCTCTCCGCCCGACAGTGTGGCGGGCCGCGCATCCTTGCGGTTCGACAGGCCGACCCAGTCTAGCATGTCGTTCACCGGCTTGGCCAGATCGCCTTCGCGCACGCCCGAAACGCGCAGCGGCAGGGCGACATTGTCAAACGCGCTGAGGTGCGGCACCAGCCGGAAATCCTGGAACACCACCCCCAGCCTCCGCCGGAACGATGGCAGGCGCTTGCGCGGCAGGGTGATCACATCGGTGCCGAACATCCGGATCGCCCCGCGCGAGGGGCGCTGCGCGAGGTAAAGCAGCTTCAGCAGCGAGGTCTTGCCCGCGCCGCTGGCGCCGGTCAGGAAATAGAAGCTGCCGGGATAGAGCGTGAACGACACATTGCTCAGCACTTCGCGGTCGGCACCATAGCGCAGCCCGACGTTGTCGAAGTTGACGACTTCATCATCGGCGCCGCTCATCGTGGGTGGCGCACCTGGACCGGGAAGTTGCGGGGCTTGAGCATGGGTGGAGGGGCTATAGCGAGGCTTCGATGTGGAAAAAAGCCACCGTCTGCCGCCCTCCCCCTCCACGAAGCCTTGTTGCATCGGAATGGCAGGCATAAAGCCGGTGGTTACCATGATCATCGCCTGCCCCGCCTGTTCCACGCGCTATGTCGTTCCTGACAGCGCCGTCGGCGTGGACGGGCGCACCGTCCGCTGCGCCAAATGCCGCCACAGCTGGTTCCAGCAGGGCCCGGATATTGCACTCCCGCCAGAGCGGGCGACTGCGCCGGAGCCGATGCCGCCGCACACGCAGACGCCGATTCCCGGGGTGGACCCTGCTGCGCCTGCCCCGGTGGCTGACACGATGGCTGCCCCGGTGGCTGACACGGTGGCTGACACGGCGCCGCTTTCGCCCCCGGCCCCTCCGCCGCCGCAGGTTGATTATCCCGCCAGCGCGCCAAGCGTGGTCGAGGCAGAGAGCGCCCCGTTCCGTTCTTTCCGCGACGCGGACGATGCCGACGACGATGGCCACAGCCCGTTCGATGCCGAGCCGCCGTTCCGCCCGCGCCGCAACCCGCTCAAGTTGTGGACCGCCGCCGGGGTCGCTTTCGCCCTGCTCGCGACGGGAACGGTGCTGGCCGCAAGTTATTGGGGCCTGCCGGACTGGGTGCCGGTCAGCCGCCCGACCTTTGCCGCGGGCAACCGCGATCTGGTGCTCGATTTCCCGGCCGACCAGCAGGACCGGCGCACCCTGCCCAACCAGACCGAGTTCTTCGGCGCCAGCGGCACGATCACCAACACCGGGCGCGAGACCCTGCCCGTGCCCTCGATCCTGATCGTGATGCGCGATGCGCGCGAAAGGATCGTCTATTCGTGGGAAGTCGCCCCGCCCCAGCCGACACTGGCGCCCGGCGAAGTGATGCGGATCGACGAAGCGGTGACCGATGTGCCCAAATCGGCCAAGTTTGCCGAATTCGGTTGGAAGCCGTCCTGACCCGGCCCCGGCCGAACCGGTAGAATGGTCAGGTGAACTCGACCAGCACCTCGCCATCTGCTGTGCGGGTTATCTGGACCGAAGGCCCTTCCTGCGGCGGCGGACCGGACTGACGCACCGCCGCTCCCCGCACGATCGTAGCCGACGCCCGCGCAGTCACTACAGCCCCGGCAGGCGCCCCGGCAGGCGGATTATCCGCAGTCGCCAGCGGGGCTGCGACCAGAGCAAGGACAGCAAGGCTACTCACCCCTCATGGTTGAGGACGGCAAGAAACCTTCGGCAAGCCGCTCGCCGGACCTGTACCGGCCTGACACGGACCGATACCTAGAGGTGACTACGTAGGGTGCTGCAAGCGTAGCCGCGCTTGGGCATCGCGCCAACAAGTCGCTTGCGGGGCCATGACCGCTTTGCTAGGGGCCCGCTCCTACCCCGCAGGGCGACCGTTTTCGCCCTGACTAGTGTGCGGTCGTGGCGGAATTGGTAGACGCGCAACGTTGAGGTCGTTGTGGGCGAAAGCCCGTGGAAGTTCGAGTCTTCTCGACCGCACCATCTCCTGACATTCCGGTATCGGAAGGCCCCGCGTTCCTATTCGGGAAGAGCGCCGGTTTGCCGCAGCGCTTCGCCAAGGGCAACGGCAGCGGACGAAGCCAGGTTCATCGACCGGACCCCGGCGCGCATCGGAATGCGCAGCCGGGCCGCGCACCGATCGGCCACGGCCGGGGGAACACCCGCGCTTTCCTTGCCGAACAGCAGCACATCGTCTGCCCGGAAGGCGAAATCGTAGAGCGAGCCGTCGGCTTTGGTGGTGAACAGCACCAGCCGGCGCGGCCCGGCCTCGGCGCGGAAGGCATCGAACCCGGCGTGCCGCGTAACGGTGACATGGTCGATATAGTCCATCGCCGCGCGCCGCACCCGCCGGTCATCCCAGATAAACCCCATCGGCTCGATCAGGTCGACTGCGGCCCCCATGCAGGCCGCCAGGCGCAGCACGGCGCCGACATTGCCGGCAATCTCGGGTTCGTACAGGGCAAGACGCATCGCGGTTCAATGGCGCCTGCGCTCCGCCCGATCAAGGGCGGCGGTTTTGCACGACCAGCTGCGGCAGGCGACAGGTGGGGAAGTGCCCCCCAGGCGAGGCAGCATCGGCGCAAGGCGTCGTGGTTGCTGCGATAATCCCGCGCCGATTCAGAGCTCGCGGGCGTTCGCCTGCGCCGCTTCACTTAAGCGAGCTTAAGGTTTCCGGACCTCCAGACCTAATCTGCCAGGGTCCATTCGTCCGGCGGAACGAAGAACAGATCGCTCCGCCGCAACAACCAAGGGGAACGCAGATGGACGAGGACCTGATATCCCGCGACGCGGCATCGGCCATCGAAGTTCTGCGAGAAGCCTGGCCAAATGCACGCGACATCTTTGTACCTGCGCCAGCGCACGGGACCGGGCCGGAAGTCATCGAACTTCTCGGCGACCTTCAGCTTGGAGGGCTACTCATGTTCGAACAAATAGACAGAACCAGGGAGGGGCATTTTGTCGTCCGCGCAGCAGCGCTGACACTCAAGGGCCAACGCACGCTGAGGAAGAATGTCTGTGATTCCTGATCCCGACATTTCCGTGCTGACACGGGAACAGAAGAATCGCCTTTGTGACATTCGCGCAATGGCTGAACAGGTGGAGCGTTACGAACTGGCCGACCAGCTGGCACGCCAGTTACGGCGGCGGCGCTATGCGAACCGCTGGATCAAGCCGTTCGACCTGTGGAGTGAGGGCGCGCAGTTGATCGCAAGTTCTGCGGTGGCAGCATTGATCGTTACCGGCGGCCTCGCGGTACTGTGCTGATCAGCCGTTACCGGTACACGTCCAGAGCGTAGCCAATGCCCTTCACGGTGCGGATTCGGCAATTGAACAATCGCCGACGCAGGCCGCTTATCGCCACTCGCAAGGCATTCAGATTGTATTCCCGGGTCACATAATCGAACGTTGCCAGCTGGCTGAATTTTACGGGCGACCCTTCATGCTTCAATAGCTCCTTGACGATCCGTTTCTGACTGTACGACAGAATTCCGATCACGTGCTGCTCGCTGAACTCGTCCAGGTTCACCTCTTCGGAGCGCGATCGTATCGACTGATTGATCTGATGACGGGCAAGTATCCCCATCAGCCGGACCATCGCCTCCTCAAGCGGCATCGTTAGCTGGAAAACATCGTCAAAGCCGAAGTTCAACAGCACCGCCCTGTCGGCAGGACTGAAGCGGGTGCCGACTGCGATTGAGATCTTGTTCATGATCAGGGTTTTAGCCGGTTTGGCAAACACCTTCCTGAATCGCCCGATATCATCAAGGCTTACAACAAGCATGTCGTACGATTCGACCGCCTGAGACAGGGCCTGAATATCAAAGCTGGAAACATCCCGGACCGGACGAGACGGAAAGAGATGGCTGATATATTCCCGCCGCTCTTCGCTGCCACGATCACTTATGGAAACGATATTGATATTTACCTGGGAGAGCGGACGGTCATATTTGACCAGGTCGATCTCCGGGCCTTTTTTGCCATTTTCATCCCACAGAAAAATCCTGCCCTCCTCGTTGACGCGAGCAGGGACCAAGTCTTTAAGGCGATCGACAGGTGTTCGGGCCACGTCACTCTCTTTTTCAGCTTCTCCGGTCTAGAGCATAATCCGATCTTATTGAATCACCCGGGGGATTCCCACCAGGGGGAAATTCTGATTCAACATGTCGGCTGGACGAGGAGGCCAGCCTGGCATGGCGAAGTCTATATCGGAGGATCTGCGTAGTCGTGTGATCGCAGCGGTTGATGGTGGTCTTTCCCGCCGAGCGGCGGCACAGCGGTTCGGAGTGGCTGTAGCCAGCGCAGTGCGCTGGGTTCGCGAGTGGCGGGAAAGCGGGGCGACACGTGCGAAGCCTCAGGGCGGCGACAAACGCTCTCAGCGGATCGAGGCCTACCGTGACATCATTCTGGGGGCGATCGACCGTCAGGTTGATCTGACACTGGTCGAGCTGACCGAACTGCTTCGCTCAGAGCATAACGTGACCTTCGCCCCGAGCACGATCTGGCGCTTTCTCGACCGTCACGCGATGACCGTCAAAAAAAACGGCGCACGCCAGCGAGCAGGAGCGGCCCGACGTTGCCGCGCGGCGACGCGCGTGGTTCCGGGCGCAACCTGATCTCGATCCCGAACGGCTGGTGTTCCTCGACGAGACCGGCGCGACAACCAAGATGGCTCGGCTGCGGGGACGAGCAAAGCGTGGCCTGCGGTGCCGCTCACCAATTCCACATGGCCATTGGAAGACGACAACCTTCACTGGCGCGCTGCGTCTCACCGGTATGACCGCACCGATGGTCCTGGACGGACCTATGACGGGGGAATGGTTCGTCGCCTATGCGCAACAGGTGCTCGCGCCGACACTGCGAACAGGCGATATCGTCATCCTCGATAATCTGCCGGCCCATAAAGCCAGTGGCGCTCGCGAAGCCATCGAAGCGGCAGGTGCGCGGATGCTCTTCCTCCCGCCCTATTCCCCAGACTTCAATCCGATCGAAAACGCCTTCGCAAAACTCAAATCAATCCTGCGCAAGGCCGCGGCCCGCACGGTCCCAGAGCTTTGGGACGCCATCGGCGACGCGCTTCCTCGCTTCACACCGGAAGAATGCGCGAATTACTTCACCGCCGCAGGATACGAACCAGAGTGATCGGATTCTGCTCTAGTTTTTCATGATCCGGGAAGATTCTATAAGTATAAACACTTAGTTATTATGTAGGCATTGACATTACCCGGACACGCCCTCGCAGGTTAACTGATACTAATGATATTTATTCCGTATATTCAGACTATTAAATTAGGCAAGGGGCGGACAGGGCTGGGGGCTTGTTAACCGGTTACTCCGGGATAGGATCCTCAAGCATTGGCCGAATTATGGTTGAGAGCCGGCGACCCGACGGACAGGCTCGTTCAGGCCATAAATCCGATCTGTGCCGTAGGTTAATGGGCGATGATCCGTCTCGCCGACCCACCGACGCCCCGGACCAGCGCCCAGCCTCAAGGACACCGAACCGAGGCTTCGGATTGCGCCACCTCTCAGCGCCGCGAAAGCAGCAATCCCGTCGCCCCGGCTGCGGCCAGCAGGCCGACTGTCGCCATCACGGGATGGGTGCGGGCGGTGGTGTAGAGGCTGGTGCGGCGCATCCATTTGCCCTGGTCGCCATAGACCTCGCCCCGCCCGCCGCCGTGATGGAAGCCGCCACTGACCTCGCGCTTGGGCCGGGACGTGTCGCGCGCGGTCTTGAAGAAGGCCGCGGCGAAGACGCGGTCGGCCAGCCCCGGTGCCAGCGTGGCCAGCAGAGTCATCGCCCGCCCCGCCCCGCCCACGATCAGGTCGCGGGTCGGATGCGCGGCGGCATGGCAGATCGCATCGGCGACGATGTCGGGATCATAGACCGGGGGAGGAACCTTCGACCGGTCTTCCATCTGGTTGAGCGAATGCTCGCCAAACGGGGTGTTGATGCCGCTCGGCTGGATCAGGGTGACCGAGATGGGGGCCTTGTCGTGCATCAGTTCCAGCCGCAGGGAATCGATGTAGCCTTTCACGGCATATTTGCTGGCGGTGTAGGAGGACAGGATGGGCGCGGGCATCTGCGAGGAAATCGACCCGGTGGTGATCAGCGCACCCCCGCGTTCGCGCAAGTGCGGCAGCGCCTCGGTGGCACAATGGACCACGCCCCATTAATTGGTCTCGAAGAGGCGGCGATGGTCTTCGTCGCTCAGCTCCTCAAGTTTGGCATAAAGGCCGACGCCCGCATTGCTGACCCAGGTATCGAAGCCGCCGTGGCGCTCGATCACCTGCTCGACAGCGGCCCTGACCTCGTCGCGGCTGCCGACATCGGCGCTGATGGTGTCGCACCGTCCGCCAGCGGCGCGGACTTCTTGGGCGGCCTTGTCCAACCCTTCCTGATTGCGGGCGATGATCACCACGTTCGCCCCGCGCTGCGCGACCATCCGCGCGGTCGCAAGGCCGATCCCGGATGATCCCCCGGTGACGACGATGGTCTGCTCGGCAAGCGACTTCAGTTTCATGGTGGCTCTCCATAGGCTTCGGGTTGGTTGATACCCGACCAATAGGCCTGCCATGCGATCGTTCCGGCAGGGGGCGACGAGCCGTGCCCGTGGTGCTGCGCTTAGCCCGGAAAGACCCTTACCGCCGCCGGATCGTGGCCCACGTCCACTGTCTCGCCCACCGTTGGCGGCGTGCCCGTCAGCCGGAGCATGACCTCCGTGCCGCCAAGGTCGAGCCGCAAGCGGTGGCCGTGCCCGGCGAAGCGCACCTCCCTGACCGTGGCCGGCACGCCGCCCGGCATCAGCGACAGCGCCTCGGGCCGCAGACCGATCAGCACCGGGCCATCGGGCAGGCCCGGGGCTGGATGGGTGCCGAGCGCGGTTTCGGCCTGCCCGGCGGCAACCTGCCCCGGCAGGAGCACCAGATCGCCCAGCAGGTGGGCGGCGGTCACGCTGACCGGGCGGCGATAGCATTCGTCCGGGCTGCCGGTCTGAAGCACCCGCCCGCCCGCCATCAGCACCAGGTCGTCGGCTATCGCCATTGCCTCGTCCGGATCGTGGGTGACCACCAGCACGGTGGCCCCGGCGCGGCGCAGGTCGGCCAGCAGGGCGTCGCGCACGCTGGCGCGGAGCGAGCCGTCGAGGCCGGAGAACGGTTCGTCCAGCAGCAGCAGCGCCGGTTCGCGCGCCAGCGCCCGGGCGATCGCCACCCGCTGCTGCTCCCCGCCCGAGAGCATGTGCGGCCAGCTCTTCTCCAGATGGGCGATGTGGAACTGGTCCAGCAGGCGGGTGACCTGCGTCTCGCGCTGGGCGCGGGGCAGGCGGCCCAGCCCGAAGCCGACATTACCGCGCACGTCGAGGTGGGGGAACAGGGCGTTGTCCTGGAACACCAGCCCGACCCCGCGATGCTCCGGCGCGGCCTGGCTGCCGGGTGCGGAGACCACCTGCCCGGCGAGATGAATGGTACCTTCGTCGACCGGTTCCAGCCCGGCGATCATCCGCAGGAGGGTGCTCTTGCCGCAGCCCGAGGGGCCGAGCAGGCAGGCGATCCGCCCGCGCTGCAGCGCGAAACCAGCCGCGTCTACCGCTGCAACGGTGCCATAGCGGCGCGTCACCGCAGACAGCTCGAGGATCGGATCGGTTGCGTCCATCGCCGGTCTCGCCACTAGCCCCGGCCCGGCGCCGAAGCGGAAATCTGCCGGGTCAGCCACATAACCGCAGGCAGTGACAATGCCAGGATCAAAAGCGACGGCAGCCCGGCCTGCCCGAGCCGCTCATCAGCGGCATAGTTGTTGGCGATCACGGCCAGCGTGTCGAAGTTGAACGGGCGCAGGATCAGGGTGGCGGGCAGTTCCTTGAGCACGTCGACCAGCACGATCAGCCCGGCCGTGAGCATGGCCCCGCGCGCCAGCGGCAGTTCCACTGCAAAGGCAGCGCGGGTCTCGCCATGGCCGAGCGTGCGGGCGGCCTGAATCATCGACGGGGTGACGCGGGCGAGCCCGGCGTCGATCGGCTCCAGCGCCGCCGCCATCAGCCGCGCGGCATAGGCCAGCACCAGCAGCACGAGGGCGATGCCCATGCCCGATCCCGGCGCCATCGACCAGATGACCCCGGCAGGCGCGAGCAGGCCGATTGCCATGACCGCCCCCGGCGTGGCGTAGCCGAGGCTCGCCAGTCGCGCGATCAGCGGCAGACGCTTGGTCCCGAGCGCCAGCATGGTGGCGAGCATGACCGTCACCACCGCGCCCGCAAGGCCCAAGCCCAGGCTGTTGCGCATGGCGGTGGCCAGCCGGGTCCAGTCCGGGGTGTAGGTCCCCAGGTTCCACGCCAGCCACCCGGCCGGGATCAGCAGCCCGGCGCCAACCAGTGCAAGGCAGAACAACGCCGCCCCCCACCGCGCCACCGGCCCGAGCGGCTGCGGCTCCAGTTCGCGGAAGCGGGCGCGGGCGGATTCGTGCGCCCGGCCCCGGCGGCTGGCGCGCTCGATCCACAGCAACAGCGCGGCCGCCGCGAGCAGCGGCAGGGCAAAGCGCGCCGCGCTGACGGTGGAGCCATAGACCGACCAGGCCCGGACCACGCCGGTGGTCAGGGTCTGCACGCTGAGGAAGTGCACCGCGCCATAGTCGGCCAGGGTCTCCATCACCGCCAGCGCCACCCCGGCTGCCAGCGCCGGCCGCGCCATCGGCAGGGCCACCCGCAGGAATGCGCTCCGCCCGCTGCACCCGAGCATCCGCGCCGCCTCCAGCGCACTGCCGGACTGACTCAGGAACGCCGCCCGCATGGCGAGGTAGACATAGGGGTAAAACGCGGCCGACAGCACGAAGGCCGCCCCGCCAATGCTGCGCAGTTCGAACGGCAGGTCCTGCCCGGTCGCAGCGCGCAAGGCCGTGCGCAAGGGGCCGGCAACGTCGAACAGGTCGGCATAACCATAGGCGATGGCAAAGGCCGGCATGGCCAGCGGCAGGGCCAGCGCCCAGGCGAACAGCCCGCGTCCGGGGAAGCGGTGCATGACCACCAGCCAGGCAGACAGGGTTCCGGCCAGCCCGGTGAAAGCCCCCACTGCCAGCGCTAGCCCCGCGCTGGTCAGGGCATAGCGCGCCAGATCCCGCCCGGCGATGTCGGCGGTGTCCGAGCCGAAAGAGGCCAGCACTACGCCTGCCAGCGGCAGCAAGACCGCCAGCCCCGCGATGGCCGCAAGGGCAGCCAGAGGCGAAAAGCGGGTCAAGCGGAGCGAACTGCCTTCGGTCAGCGCCAGCCGGCTGCGCTCATCAGCGACTGGGCTTCCGGCTGGCGGGCTGCGAACGCGGCCACGCCCATCGGGTGGGCGGTGAAGGCGGCATAGGCGTCAACCGGGGCCGGGGCCGGCACGTCAGGCGAGGCCGGATACTCGTTGTTCTCGGCCGAGATGTGCGTCTGCGCCTTGGCGGAAGCGAAGAACTCCAGCAGCTTGATCGCATTGGCCTTGTTGGGCGCATTGCGGATCACGCCGCCACCGGAGATGTTGATATGAGTCCCAGCACCATCAATGCTGGGGAAGGCCAGCTTGACCTTGTCGGTGATGGCCCGGTCAGCTGCGTCTTCGCCGCTTGCCATGCGGATGTAATAGTAGCTGTTGGTAATGGCCACGTCGCACACCCCGGCGGCGACGGCGCGGATCTGGTCGCGATCACCCCCTTCCGGAGGACGGGCCATGTTGGCGACCACACCCTTGACCCAGTCCCCGGCCTTGTCCGGACCCCAGGCCTCGATCAGGGCACCAACCAGCGAAAGGTTGTAGACACTGTCGGACGAACGGACACAGATCCGGCCCTTGAAACGCGGATCGGCCAGGTCAGCGTAGTCGTCGATCTCCTCCGGCTTCACCTTGGCCGGATCATAGGCGACCACGCGGGCGCGGCGGGTGAAGCCGTACCAGTTGCCTTCCGGCTCGCGCAGGTTGGCCGGAATGCGCGCGGTCAGCGTGTCGGTGGTGACCGACTGGAACAGGCCTTCGCGCTGCGCCCGCCACAGGGCACCGGCATCGGCGGTGATGAACAGGTCGGCCGGGCTGTTGGCGCCTTCGGCCTTCATCCGCGCGACCAGCTCATCCGGCTTGCCTTCGATCCAGTTGATCTTGATCCCGGTTTCCTGGGTGAACTGCTCGTAGAGCGCCAGATCGCTGTCATAATGGCGGGCGGTGTAAAGGTTGACCACCTGATCGGCACCATCGCCCTCGGCCTGGCCGGAACAGCCCGCCACTGCGAGCGAGGCAAGGGCGAGAGAAAGGGTGGTGCGCTTGAACATGTGAGCCTCACGGTGCGGGATCGGCAGCCAGCGGGCTGCTGCAGGATTGCTACATGCGAATAACTCGCAAAAGCAATTGGCGCAAGTGCTGCTTCGCTTGCGCTCGGGAGTTTCGACGGAAAACCGTCCCCCGGACGGTTTCCTCTGGTCGAAACTGGTGCCGGCTACAGGATTCGAACCCGTGGCCCCCTGATTACAAATCAGGTGCTCTACCAACTGAGCTAAGCCGGCCCATGCCCGGAGCCGGTCATCCGACCGGGCAAAATGTGGATGCGCCCTTCGTTCAAACCGCGCCAAAAGTCCAGCCTTCGGTGCGGGCGACGTCTTCAGTCAGGCCGTTCGGTGTCCAGCAGGTCGGTTCCGGTCCGGTCCGGCGCAGCCAGGCCGCGCTCACCAGCGCGTCGGAGGAATGGTCGTCCAGTGCGCCCTCCCCCCGCACTGGTGGAGAGCCAAGCGCCATGAGCGCCCGATTGAGCGCCTCATAGCTGCGCAGCTTGGTCAAACCGCCCCTTGCTCCGCCGCCCAGCGCCGCGATCGAGGTGTATATCTCCACCAGCACCGATCCCCGCGCAGGCAACGGGTCGACCGGCCAGACCGGCAAACAGCCATCCAGCCGGTGGAGGAGGCGCATGCCTGTCAGGCTGGACTTGCCGACCTGCGCTGCGCCGACCAGGTTGAAGTTGCTGACCGGCCGCACACCTGCGGCGCGCTGAGCATGTTCAGCGATCCGGAACCGTCCTTCCCGATTTCCCGCGCCGGGCAAGTGGAACCGGTCGCCCTCATCCCCCTTGCCGTGGCGATAATACCGCCCAGCCTCGGCATGGCGCACGAAGCTGCCCGCCTCCAGATGCGGATCGCCGGCACAGATGCCATCGATCAGCGCCCACAGCGCGCGGGCGTCGGGCGGGCTCTCTTCCCATCCGGGAAAGAATGCCCCGGCATCGGCAAATGGCAGGGCAATGCCCAGGTCCATGCCGACCAGCGTATCACCGGGCAGGTCATGGCGAAGGAGGGCAAGGACATCGGCCCGGCTCCAGCCACGCGCGCGCTCGATCAGGACAGGCGGGCCGCCATCGGCGTGGGCCAGCGCAAGCGCGATGCCCTTATGCCGCTCCCCCCTCGCTCCGGACCAGTCAATGGCAAGGAAATGCCGGAAGCGGCCTCCTATCACGCGCGGCCGGCCCTGAGGCGTTCCCAATATTCCAGCCGCTTGGCCACTTCGCGCTCGAACCCGCGTTCGACCGGGGTGTAATAGGTCTGCGGCGCCATGCCTTCGGGCCAGTAGTCCGCACCGGAGAAACCCTCGTCCGCGTCGTGGTCATAGGCATAGCCTTCGCCATAGCCGATATCCTTCATCAGCTTGGTCGGCGCATTGAGGATATTGGCCGGCGGGGCCAGGCTGCCGGTCTCCTTCGCGCTCTTCCAGGCTGCCTTCTGCGCCTTGTAGGCCGCGTTCGATTTGGGCGCGGTGGCACAGTATAGACAGGCCTGTGCAACGGCGAGTTCGCCTTCGGGGCTGCCTAGGAACTGGTAGGCATCCTTGGCCGCGAGACACTGGACCAGCGCCTGCGGATCAGCCAGGCCGATGTCCTCGCTGGCGAAGCGCACCAGCCGCCGCAGCACGTAAAGCGGTTCCTCCCCGGCAGTCAGCATCCGGGCCAGGTAATAGAGCGCCGCCTGCGGATCGCTGCCGCGCAGCGATTTATGCAGGGCGGAAATCAGGTTGTAGTGCCCGTCGCGGTCCTTGTCGTACACGGCCACACGTCGCTGCAGGAACGCGCCGAGGGCAGCGGGATCAAGCGGCTCGGAAATCCGGGCGTTGTAGAGCGTCTCCGCCTGGTTGAGCAGGAACCGCCCGTCGCCGTCGGCGCTGGCGACCAGCGCGGCGCGCGCATCTTCTGTCAGCGGCAAGGGGCCTGCCAGTTCCTCTGCCCGATCGAGCAGATGGCCCAGCGCCGGCTCGTCCAGCCGCTCGAGAATCAGCACTTGCGCCCGGCTGAGCAAGGCGGCGTTGAGCGCAAAGCTGGGGTTTTCGGTGGTGGCACCGACCAGCGTCACTGTGCCGCGTTCGACAAACGGCAGAAAGCCATCCTGCTGGGCGCGGTTGAACCGGTGGATCTCGTCCACGAACAGGAGGGTCTTCTGCCCCGCCCTCGCCGCCAGGTCGGCTTCGGCAAAGGCCTTCTTGAGGTCCGCCACGCCCGAAAACACTGCGCTGACAGGGACAAACCGCATCCCCACGGCATCGGCGAGCAGGCGGGCAATCGAGGTCTTGCCCGTGCCAGGCGGGCCCCACAGGATCATGCTGGACAGCTTGCCCGCTGCAACCATGCGCCCGATCGCACCTTCGGGCCCGGTCAGGTGTTCCTGCCCGATGACCTCGGCAAGCAGGCGCGGGCGCAGTCGGTCAGCCAGAGGAGCGTCCTGGCGCGGCTCGTCGGGTTTCGCAGGTACGGGCGTGTCGGCAAACAGGTCGCTCATCGTCACTGTATAGGCAGGCGGCGGGCAAATTGCAGCGAAGGTTTGAAGACAAAGACAACCGGCAATCGCCAATCGCGTTGGGCCGCGGCGCCGGAAGTGATACAAAGCGTGCCTCGGGAGAGAGGACAAAGCCATGAACCGTTCACGCCACCCCGCGCCCTGGCATCTCTGGGCCGTGGGCATCGTCACCCTGCTGTGGAACAGCGTGGGAGTGATGAGCTACATGATGACCCGGCTCGCCAAACTGGATACGCTCGGCCTTACGCCGGACCAGATCGCCTGGTTCGACAGCTTCCCCATGTGGGCCAATGCCGTATGGGCACTGGGCATCTGGGGCGCATTTGCCACTTCGCTGCTGCTGCTTTTGCGCAGCCGCTGGGCCGTGGTTTCAGCGGCCATTTCGGTGATCGGTCTGATCGGCACGACCTGGTTCAACTATGCCGTGGCAACGGTGCCTGCAGAACTGGCGAACCCGGCGCTCGACGCGACGATCTGGGTCACGACCCTGTTCACGCTGTGGTACGCGGTGAGGATGCGGCGCGAAGGCGTGCTCGCCTGACCTATCGCCCGCAGCGCGGGGAGACCAGACGCAGGTAGGTATCGGCCACAGCTTGGTTGATCGCGTCCCAGTCGTATTGCTTGCTGCGCGCTTCGCCCGCTGCGCCATGGCCGTTCCGAAGCGCGGAATCGGTGCAATAGGGGGCAAGCGCAGCGGCATAGGCCTCTGCGCCATCAGGCGGCACCAGCCGCCCGGTCACGCCATCCTCGACCAGGCTGGACGCCCCGGTTGCACCGGCGGCGACCACCGGCAGGCCGCAGGCCATCGCTTCAAGCGTCACATTGCCGAACGTCTCGGTGATCGAGGGGTTGAAGAACACGTCTCCGCTGGCCAGCGCACGGCCCAGATCAGCGCCTGTCTGGAAACCGGCGAAGATCCCCCCGGGAAGATTTGCCTCGAACCACTTGCGGGCCGGCCCGTCGCCGATCACCAGCACCTTGTGCGGCACGCCCCGCTGGCGCAGCGCCGCCATGGTTTCGGCGAATACGTCGAGCCCCTTTTCCATCACCAGCCGGCCAAGGAAAACAATCGCCACGTCCTCGTCTGCGAGCCCGAGCGATCGGCGCCAGACGAGGTCGCGCTTGTCCGACGCGAACACCTCGCGGTCCACGCCGCGTGACCAGATCGAGATGTCATGATGCATCCGCTGTTCGCGCAGGGTGTCGACCATGCTCTGCGATGGCGCGACCAGCGCGTCGCAGCGGCGGTAAAGTTCCCGGATCCAGGCTTCCAGCGGTGCCTCCAGAAAGCCCATGTGGTAATAGCGAGGATACGTTTCGAACCGCGTATGCACCGATGCCAGCACCGGCAGGCCGCGCGCCTTTGCCCAGCGCACCGCCGCCCGCGCGCTGAAGTCGGGTGAGGCGATATGCAACAGGTTGGGAGCGTAAGCCTCCAGATCGGCGCGAGTCGCTGCGCTGATCCCCACCGGCATGCGGTATTCACTGCGGCCAGGAATGGCGAAAGACGGCAAACTGACCAGATCGCCCTTCGGCGCGAAGGCAGGTTCGGGTACAGTGGGCGAATAGACCCGCACCGCTGCGCCCTGTCGCAGCAGGTATTCAACCAGGCGATTGAGCGCCTTGTTGGCGCCATCCAGCGTCATGTTGTAGTTGCCGCTGAAGAGGGCAATGCGGAGATCGGACGTCTGCATCGCGTGGCCCTTTAGGCGGCAAAACGGCGCTTGGCGAGAGGGAGCGAAGCGGGATCGTTTCCCCTGCAACCGCATTACAACTTGACTGGAGGGAACCCGACACTAGAGCGGCCGACGGGCCACGCGGTCCCAACGCCGCGCGAGCTCTCTGTAAGGAGAGACTACATGACTGAACACCTGATGCCGGCGCGCAAACCTGCGCGCCCGTTCTTTTCTTCCGGTCCCTGCGCAAAGCCGCCGGGCTGGTCCCCTGACAAGCTGGCCACGCAATCACTCGGGCGGTCTCACCGCTCGAAGATCGGCAAGGCGCGTCTGCAGTACTGCATCGACCTGATCCGCGAAGTGCTGGAGGTTCCCGCCTCGCACCGCATCGGCATCGTGCCCGGTTCGGATACCGGCGCGGTCGAAATGGCGATGTGGACCATGCTCGGCGCACGTCCCGTCACCACACTGGCCTGGGAAAGCTTCGGCGAAGGCTGGGTGACGGACGCAGTCAAGCAGCTGAAGATCGATCCGACCGTGATCCGCGCCGACTATGGCCAGTTGCCCGACCTCGGTCAGGTCGACTGGAACAGCGACGTCATCTTCACCTGGAACGGCACGACCAGCGGTGTGCGCGTGCCGAACGGCGACTGGATCGCGGCAGACCGTGAAGGCCTGGCCATCGCCGATGCGACGAGCGCGGTGTTCGCGCAGGACATCGCGTGGGACAAGGTCGACGTGCTCACCTTCAGCTGGCAGAAAGTGCTTGGCGGCGAAGGCGCGCACGGCGTGCTGATCCTCGGCCCGCGCGCGGTCGAGCGGCTGGAAACCCATACCCCTGCGTGGCCGCTGCCCAAGGTGTTCCGCCTCGTCAGCAAGGGCAAGCTCGCCGAAGGCGTGTTCAAGGGCGAGACAATCAACACCCCGTCCATGCTCGCGGTGGAAGATGCCATCTTCGCGCTCGAATGGGCGAAGGGTCTGGGCGGCCTGTCTGCAATGAAAGCCCGCGCCGATGCCAATGCTGCTGCGCTCGACACAATCGTGCAGGAACGCGACTGGCTCGGCCATCTTGCGGCTGATCCCGCCAGCCGCTCCAACACCAGCGTCTGCCTGACGGTCGAAGGCGCAGACGAAGCGATGATCAAGGCCTTTGCCAAGCTGCTCGAAGAGAACGACGCAGCTTATGACATCGCCGGATACCGCGATGCCCCGCCGGGCCTGCGGATCTGGTGCGGCGCAACGGTCGAGACCGCCGATATCGAGGCGCTCGGCCCCTGGCTCGACTGGGCCTACGCGCGGGTTTCTGTCTGACGTCCAATAGCCTCTCCCCTTCAGGGGAGAGGGTCGGGAGAGGGGGTGCCCCTCCTCATAGTTTTAACTAATCAAGGGCCGGGAAGGCGTTCCCCTCTCCCCGGCCCTCTCCCCTGAAGGGGAGAGGGAGACTTCAAATGACCAAGCCAAAAGTCCTCATTTCCGACAAGATGGACCCCAATGCCGCGCGCATTTTCGAAGAGCGCGGCTGCGATGTCGATGTGAAGCCGGGCATGACGCCGGATGAGCTGAAGGCCGTGATCGGCCAATACGACGGCCTTGCCATCCGCAGCGCCACCAAGGCGACGCGCGAGATCCTGGACGCGGCGACCAACCTCAAGGTGATCGGACGCGCGGGTATCGGGGTCGATAACGTCGATATTCCCTATGCCAGCAGCAAGGGCGTGGTGGTGATGAACACCCCGTTCGGCAACTCGATTACCACTGCCGAACACGCCATTGCGCTGATCTTCGCCGTCGCGCGCCAGATCCCGGCTGCCGATGCGGGAACGCAGGCTGGCACCTGGCCCAAGAACGACTTCATGGGCGTGGAACTGACCGGCAAGACGCTGGGCCTGATCGGGGCGGGCAATATCGGCTCGATCGTGGCGAGCCGGGCCCTCGGGCTGAAGATGAAGGTGGTTGCGTATGACCCCTTCCTGACCGAGGAGCGCGCGGTCGAAATGGGTGTGGAGAAGGCCGATCTCGATACGCTGCTGGCCAAGGCAGATTTCATCACCCTGCACACCCCGCTGACCGACCAGACCCGCAATATCCTGTCGGCGGAAAACCTCGCCAAGACCAAGAAGGGGGTGCGGATCGTCAACTGCGCGCGCGGTGGCCTGATCGACGAGGCGGCGCTCAAGGACATGCTCGACAGCGGCCATGTGGCGGGCGCAGCGCTCGACGTGTTCGCACAGGAGCCGCCCGCGCCCGACCATCCGCTGTTCGGCACGAAGAACTTCATCTGCACGCCCCATCTTGGCGCCTCGACCACGGAAGCGCAGGTCAATGTGGCGCTTCAGGTGGCCGAGCAGATGGCCGACTACCTCGTCACCGGGGGGGTCACCAACGCGCTCAACGTGCCGTCACTTTCAGCCGAGGAAGCACCCAAGCTGAAACCCTATATGGCGCTGGCTGAAAGGCTCGGCTCGCTAGTGGGGCAACTGGCACACGGCAATCTGACCCAGATCAGCATTGAACGCGAAGGCGCAGCCGCCGCACTTTCCGGCAAGCCGCTGGAGGCTGCGGTGCTGGCCGGGCTGATGAAGCAGTATTCCGACACCGTGAACATGGTCAACGCGCCGTACCTGGCGCGCGAGCGCGGGCTGGATGTCCGCTCGATCCGGCACGAACGCGACGGCGCTTACAACACCCTGCTGCGCGTCACAGTGGCGACCAGCCAAGGCGACCGCTCGGTGGCCGGCACGCTGTTCGGGGCGGAAAACCCGCGTCTGGTGGAGATCTTCGGCATCGGGATCGAGGCGGAACTGGCGGGGCACATGCTCTACATCGTCAACCAGGATGCGCCGGGCTTCATCGGCCGGATCGGCAGCTTGCTGGGCGAGCACGGCATCAACATCGGCACCTTCAATCTCGGCCGCCGCGAAGCCGGGGGCGAGGCGGTGCTGCTGCTAAGCGTGGACCAAGCCATCCCGGACGAACTGGTCAAGGCCGCCTGCGCCGTCGAAGGCGTGAAGGTAGTCAAGGCGCTGGAGTTCTGATCAGCAATCGGGCAGGGGGCCGCGCGTGATGACCGATCCCGACGATCTCCTGCCCGAAGGCCTGGCTGACCGGCTGCCCGCCGAAGCCGCCCTGGTGACCGCCGCCATGCGGGCTGCGCTCGATGTGCTGGACAGCAACGGCTATGACCGGGTCCGCCCGCCGCTGGTGGAATTCGAACGCTCGATGGCGACCCGGATGGACGGGGTATCCCCCCGCCGCATGTTCCGGTTCGTTGATCCGGCAAGCCTGCGTACGCTGGCACTGCGGAGCGACATGACCGTACAGGTGGGGCGGATCGCAGCGACCTCGCTGGCCGGGGCCGCCCGGCCTCTGCGCCTGTGCTATGCCGGTGAGGTGGCGACGATTCGCGCTGACCAGCTCGATCCGGCGCGGCAGAAACTCCAGCTTGGCGCGGAGTTGATCGGTAGCGACAGCCCGGAAGCGGCCGGCGAAGTAGTCGCACTGGCAATCAAGGCTCTGGCCGCCGCCGGTGCCAGCGGCATTTCGGTCGACTTCACCCTGCCCGATCTGGTCGACACCCTCGCCGAACAGGCCCTTCCGCTGGCATCGCAGCAGGTCGACGCTGTGCGGCGGGAACTCGACATGAAGGATGCAGGCGCCCTGCGCGAAGTCGGCGGGGCCGCTTACCTGCCATTGCTCTATGCGGCGGGCCCGTTCGACGACGCGATCGAGCGGATAGCCGCGATTGACGCAGGCGGCGCTCTGGCCAGCCGGATCGCGGGTCTCAGACAGATTGCCGCCCGCGCCGGAGTTGATGCCCGCGTCACGCTTGATCCGACCGAACGGCACGGGTTCGAATACCAGAGCTGGTTTGGTTTTACCCTGTACGCCGAAGGCGTTCGCGGCGCGCTGGGTCGCGGCGGCACCTATGTCATACGGAGCAGCGAGGAACCGGCTACCGGCTTCTCACTCTATCTCGATTCACTGATCGAAGCGCTCGAATCGCCCCAACGCCGCCCCACCATCTACCTTCCGCTCGGCCATGAATTTGACGCCGCGGAGCAGCTGCGCAGCGAAGGCTGGCGGACGGTTGCCGGGTTGGCCAAAGGCGAAGACCCAGCCGGGCTGGGCTGCACCCACGTTCTCATCGGAACGCAGGTGCAGCCACTGGACCACGAATAGCACACGCCGATCAGTCCCGGCCGAAGGTGCCCTGAGCCATCAGGCTGAGCCGGTCGGCCAGCCGCTCGCCCTCGCGGATTTCGGCATAGGCAGCGGTTATCACCGCCCGGGTTTCGGGCGTCAGGTCGTCATCCTCCAGCGCCGCCTCGAATTTCCCGGCGAGGTAATCCTCGCCTTCCTCGACCCGCTCAACCGCGGTCTTGTCGTCATCACCGAACAGGTCGGTGATCGCCAGCCAGGTCTGGTGGAGCGTGCCGGTAAGTGTGCCCTTGGTGACCAGGTCTCCACCCTGACGGACCAGTTCCTGGTTCAGCCGGTCGAGCGTGTCGCGGCGACGGGCCATCTGCTGGGTAAAGGCGTCCTTGATCTGCGGCGAACGCGCGGTCTCGCTCGCGCGGCGATAGCCTTCGAGCGAATCGTACACGGTATCGATCAGCGTTTCGAGCAGCCTGCGGTTGTTGTCATGATGCATGGGTTCTCTCCATCTGGGGGTGCTGCGTTGAACGGCAGCCTGCCCAATCAAAGAAGCGAGACCTGAATTGGTTCCTTTCTCGGAACACCGCACCATGTAGCTTGCCCTCGGTTCCCATGCTGCGCGCGCACTCTTCACAGAGAGGCAGTTGACGTGCGGCGTTCTATGCTATGGTTTGCGAGAAGGATCTGGGGGGAAGCGGGCCGGCATGGAGAATCACGAGCTCAGGCTGCGGGCGGTCGGCGAAATGCATTTGCGCCGGTGGCCGCTGCTCCCCGTACCCTGCCATGTGATCCAATGGGTACTGGTGCTCGACGACAGCGAGCGGACGGGCGAATTGGCCGCGATCGAAAGCCGCAGCGATCCCCAGCCGAACGACAACCCATCGCACCGCGAAGGCAGGCTGAGCAACAAGGTCCGTTTCGCCTGGGAGCGCCACAGCGAAGGCAGCAGCCTGACCCTGTTCGTCAAGGAATGTGATGAGGCCGGTTTCCTAGATCCAGCAACCGATGCCGAGATCGCCAGTGCCATCGAATGGGCAGAAGCCCTGCCCGGCAAGATCGTCCGCAGCACGCGCGTATGGCTGGCGGCCAATGACAGCGACGTGGAAACGCTGCTGCCGCAGCTGAACCTTAACAGCGATGAAATGGTCAGTTCGATGGTCGGCGGCACTATCCGCATCTGAACTGAAGGGTCAGTGCATTCTAATTTGGCTTCGCTAATTTGGCTTGGCTAATTTGGCTTGGGGCCTTTGCGGTGCGGCTTCTTCGGCCAGACCTTGCGGCCGCCGCCCGGGCCACCCGGCCCGCCCGGTCCGCCGCGATGCCGCTCCTGCGGGCCGCCCGCCTTGCGATGCTGCCGAGCGGTTTCGCGCGGCGTCTCCGTAGCGACCTCGATCATGATGTCACCGCCCTCTTCGGTGCCAACGGTGCGCAAGACTGCGGCAGCGAACTTGTCGGCAATCGCGCGGGGTATCTGGAAATGGGTTTCAGCCGGGCCGATCCGGATCGCGCCGATCTCGTTGCGGGTGATGTGCCCGCGGCGGCAAAGCAGCGGCAGGATCCAGCGTGCATCGGCGTTCTGCCGCCGCCCGACATCCATCCGGAACCAGACAATATCCTCAAACCCCGGGCGGTGCCGCTCCTGACGCTGCGCTTCGCGGGCTGCGGGCGTGTTGGCCACCAGTTCCTCGGCCTGCGGCAAGGCGGCGCGATGCGCCCGCACCAGGGCAGCAGCGATGTCCTCGGGGCTGCGCTCGGCCAGCAGACGGGCCGCCAGTGCGCGGTCTTCCTCATCGAAATCGACCGGCTGGAGCAGGGCATCGAGCAGCCGCTGGCGGTCGTTATGGCGAATCGCCTCGGCGCTGGGGGGATCGATCCACTGGGCTTCGACCCGGGCGCCGCGCAGCATCGATTCGACCCGCTTGCGGCGCTGGTAAGGAACGATCAGCACCGCCGTGCCCTTCTTGCCCGCGCGGCCGGTCCGGCCGGAACGGTGTTGCAGGGTCTCCGCATCGCGCGGAATTTCGACGTGGATGACCAGGCTCAGCGTGGGCAGATCGATGCCGCGCGCGGCCACGTCGGTCGCCACGCAGACCCGCGCGCGCCGGTCCCGCAGGGCCTGCAAGGCCTGGTTCCGTTCGGACTGGGAATGCTCACCCGAGAGGGCAACGACCCCAAAGCCGCGTTCCTGCAGCAAGGCGTGGAGGCGGCGCACGTTCTCGCGCGTGGCGCAGAACAGCATGGCCGTTTCGGCTTCGTGGAAGCGCAGCAGGTTGACCACCGCATGTTCGATTTCAGCCGGGCTGACGGTCACCGCCTGATAGGTGATATCGCCGTGGCCGCGGTCGTCCCCCACAGTCGAGATGCGCAGGGCATCGCGCTGATAACGCCGCGCCAGAGCGGCAATCTGCGACGGAATAGTGGCGGAAAACAGCATGGTGCGCCGCCCTTCGGGGGTGGCGTCGAGCAATTCCTCCAGATCCTCGCGAAAGCCCATGTCGAGCATTTCGTCGGCTTCATCGAGCACGATCGTGCGCAGGCCGGCAAGGTCGAGCGCGCCCCGTTCGTGGTGATCGCGCAGCCGCCCGGGCGTGCCGACGACGATGTGCGGCCCGTCGCGCAGCGCGCGGCGTTCCTTCGACGGATCCATTCCGCCGACACAGGTCGCCACCCGCACCCGCGCCGTGCCATAGAGCCACATCAGTTCGCGGCTGACCTGCAACGCCAGTTCGCGCGTCGGGGCAATCACCAGCGCGACCGGCTGGCTGACCGGTTGGGCCAGCCCGTCCGTGCCGAGCAGTTCAGGTGCCATGGCCATGCCGAAGGCAACCGTCTTGCCGGAACCGGTCTGCGCCGAGACCAGCAGATCGCGGCCGGCAGCGCCGGGTTCGAGGACGGCGGCCTGGACCGGCGTGGGTTCAAGATAGCCACGGGTGGCGAGCGTTTCGCCAAGGGCTGGCGGTAGTTGAGGGAAAGGCATTCGCGCTCCATAGCGACTTTCGTCAGGAACGCACCTGCTGGGTGCAAACATTCTTGCCCGATGATCATGGGGCAGGCTGAATCGGCGCAATCCCGCGGCGAATTGCCCCTGCCGCAGGGCAGCGCGGCAGCGGGACTGGCCTCACACGGCAGTGGCCTTCGGCTGGAATGCCCCCATCATGGCAGCTTTCATGATCGGCAATACCGGCGGCGCGAGCATCCGGTAAAGGCTTCCCGGCTGCGGTGCCAGGTTCGCCAGATTTCTTGCCACGCTGCGGCCCTGCCGGGCTCTCCTGACCTTCTCGATCCGGCCGGCCAGGCCTGCGCCATTGACGTTCTGGATCTCGAGGCCCGGGTAGGCATTGCATTCCAGCACTTGCACCCCTGCCGTTGCGTCAATAACCAGGTCCACACCGACATAGCCCAGCTCCAGAGCGGCGGAACACCGACGGGCGGCGCGGATGACATCGCTCCACATGGGAATCTGCTGGTCGATCAGGCGTTCGCCGGTCGAGGGATGATGCTCGATGGCTTCCGATCCCAGGACAGCACGGAAAATATCGCCGGTGCGCAAGTCGAGCGCCGCCCCGACCGCCCCCTGATGGAGGTTCGCCCGACCGCGTGATTTTTCCGTGGGCAGACGGGTCATCGCCATCAGCGGAGCATCGCCCAGACAGATGATCCGGATATCCGGCAAGCCGAAGGGCACCAACCGTGCAAAATCAGGGTGCGGGCGGATCAGCGGCTCGAACAGGGCCGCGTCACTGTCAGCGCCTTCAAGCGACAGCTCGCCTTCATGGATACGGCCGATATGCCGGCGCAGTGCCCCGATGGTCAGCGTTTCCCCGTTCAGCTGGCGCCAGCCGCCGTCGGTCCGTCCATCGACCAGAATGACGCCCTCCCCCCGGCGCCCGCGGTTGGGCTTGACGGCGAATGCATCGGGCAGGCTGGCGAAATCGAATGCGGTCAGCTGTGCGCCATCCTCGATCAGGGCCAGCGTCTGCGGGACCGGGACCCCCGCTTCGGCGAGCCGCTGCTTGGTCTGGAACTTCTGGTTGACCCGCTTGATCGCCTCGCGCGGATTGTAGCGCTGGATCAGGGCGTTGCGGTGGTTCATTCCGAGGATGGGCATATCACTTTCCTTTCACTGCGCGGAACCGCGCGATTTCGGACAAGCGCAGGCCTTTGTACCGGCCAAGCAGGATCATCAGGAACAGGGACATCACCGGCAGCGCCAGCGGAGCGGTTTCCGCAAGGTGGAGCACCGGCGGCGCAGCAACGATCCACTGGATCGCAAGCGCGACGACAAGCGTGGTGACAGTCATCCGCATCGCCTTGCTCGCGCCCTCTGATTCCCAGGCATTCCACCACCGCTCGACCACCAGCGCGGTAACCACCACCGGAAAGGCACTGATCAGGACCAGCTGGTTGAAATTGATCGCGAGCGTACCGAGTGCGGTGACCACGATTGCAATGAGCGCGCCAAGGAATGCGACACGCGACATCTCCAGCAGGCGCAGCACCGGGGCAGATGCCATCCCGACTAGGATTGCAGCCGTCGAGATTGTCGGGCCGAGGACGGGACCGGACTGGAGGTAAGCCAGCGCCAGCAACATCGGCGTGAACAGGCCGAAGGTCTGCCAACCAAGGATCGTGCGGACAAACACCACCACCACCGCGCCGGTCGGGAGCGCCATCAGGAGGTACAGACCCGGCAGCTCCCATTCACGCCCCGGATCGCCCAGCGCAACCGTGACCGCGCGGGTGATCGGCGAGCCCGACTGGTCAAACAGTGCCCAGACGACAGCGAGGAACGCGGCGAGAGCAAGCCCTGCAAGAAGGTGGGACATTCTGAAAAACGCACTGGCTGCAGCGCGTGCCGGCTCAGAAGTCATAGCTCATCTCCAGCGCGAGCCGGTAACCGGAGCGATCGAACTGCGGATCGGTGGAGCTGCGGATAATGTAGCGGGCTTCAGCCGACACCTGCCAGGGGCCGGGGCTGTAGAGAATGGTCAGCTCCGGGCTCAGCACCTTGTCACTGCGGAAGCCTCCGGCCGCGACCGGGCGACCGCGATAATCGAGCTTCTGGTAAGACACTTCCGGGCGGACCCGGATATCCTGCGCCAGGGGATACTGGTAGCTGGCCGATGCGAGCCAGCGCGTTACCTCCCGGCGGGGATTGTCGGACGAGATCTCGTCATAGCGACCACGAAGATAGGCGTAGTGGTTTGCCCCGAAACGGTACCGGTATTCGGCATCGACGCGTGGACCGCGGCCGCTGGAATTCTCGCCGTCGTCATAGCTGCGCTCCCGCCAGCTTCCTCCCAGCTGGATGCGATTGGACTTGTCCGGCGCATATTCGAATTCGCCGCCTGCCTCCCACTCGTCGGTCAGGCTGAATTCGGCCGACAGCATGTTGTCGGCCCGTTCGCCGAACACGGTGACAGAACTTTCGTCGCCGAGAGCAAAACGGCCGCTCAGCCGCGCGGTATTCTGCCAGCGGTCAGTGCGGTCAGCATCGCGGAATTCGAGCCGGGTGGTCGCATTGCGGAAGGTCAGGGTGACGTCGTCGTTCGCCAGTTCGAGCGAGGGCGCCAACCGGACGGCCCAGGCAGTGCCGTCGATCGTCTCATCCTCGAAGCGGGCGGCGGACTCTGCCGTGACGACCCGGCCGCTCAGGGTGAGCGACGGATCGAGCCGCCAGGATGACCTTTCGCCATCCGGCCCTTCTGCGGCAAGGGCCGCACCGGCGGTGATGAACACGGGAACGGCGATAGCGGCAAGAACCATGATCCTGCGTGTCTGCTTGTCTGTCACAATGCGTTACTCCCTGAGATCTGCCAGAGCGCGAACCGATCGCACCGAGGCCTGGTGTCGGGAGGCTAAACGGGGCAGCTCAGGCACTTATTCCCGCTGGTCTGCAAAATTCCTGCGGGCTGCCCTGCAGGCCTTTTTTTGCGATTCCCGGGGAATAACCGGCGGCCTCGTTCCGTTTGCACTGCGAACACCAAGACGCAGGAGCAGACGATGCTGGTTCAGGAAATCACCTCTATCGATACCGCCGCCCGGTCGGCCCGCCTTCAGGACCGGCTGACGGCCGCCAAGCGCGCCTTCACCACCCGCAATGTCGACCTGGCCGCAGCGACCCGGCTGGTGCGCTCGGGCTGGCGGCCGGAGCCGGGCGATCTCATCCTCGCCAGGGTTATCCGGCTCGGTCAGCATCGCCGGCTGGAGAACATTCACGGCCGCCGGGGCGACCTCTATGTCGGCGACGAAATCATTGTCGCCTTCGGCAATCGCTATGCTCCGGACCAGTTCGAAGCCTATGTCCCGCAATCCCTCGAACCCTGCCACCTCGTGGCCGGCGGCGGCGTGGCCGCGCTGGCCGTCAACCGCCATGCGGCGGTGAAGGCCCCGACCGACATCGAAGTAATCGGTGTGCTCGTCGGAGAAAACGGCCGCGCCCTGAACCTTCGGGACTTTGCCACCGTGCAGCCGGCAAGCGACCGGCCCCCGCTGGTGATCGCCGTTGTCGGCAGTTCGATGAATGCCGGCAAGACGACCACTGTGGCAGGGCTGGTCCATGGCCTGACCCGCGCAGGTTTCAGGGTCGGGGCGGCCAAGCTGACCGGGACCGGTTCGGGCGGTGACCTGTGGACCATGCGCGATGCCGGGGCAGAACTGGCAGTGGACTTCACCGATGCGGGCCATGCCTCGACCTTCGGTGTGGCGGCCACAATCTGGGCGCAATTACCTGCGCGCTGCTGGCCCGTCTGGCGCAGGAACAGGTAGACGTGGGAATTGTCGAGATTGCCGACGGCCTGCTCCAGTCCGAAACTGCCAGTCTGGTCGAGCAGGCCACGGCACAGGGATGGGTGGACGGTTTCGTGTTCGCCGCGGCGGACGCAATGGGCGCTGCCTTCGGCTGTCGCTGGCTTCAGGATCGCGGGATCGTGCCGCTCGCGGTGTCCGGACTGGTCTCCGCCTCACCCCTTGCAGCGCGCGAAACGCGCAGTGCGACCGGACTTGCGGTTGCAACGCTGGCCGAGCTGCGCGATCCGGTCGCCGTATCGCGCATCGCCTTCAGCAGGCCGCTCGACGTCCAGGCGGCCTGACCATGTCGCCGGCTCTTCTGCATGGCAACCGGCGAGCCTTGGCCGCCGCACTGGCGGTGCTGGCCCTGACCGAAGCCGCGCTGATGGTCCTGTTTGCCCAGTCCCTGGACAGGATCGTGAGCAGCGGAGACTGGTTATCCGGGCCAGCGATGCCGGTGGCGATCGGCATTGCGCTGCTGGCTGGCCTCGCGCTCGTAGCCCAGCGCTGGGTAGGGGAGCTGTTCGCGCAATCATTCGTCACCGATTGCCGTGCGGCGCTGTTTCAGGCGGTTACCCGCCATGCGGGTGAAGGGGGGGACGCACGCTGGCTGACCGGGCTGGTCAATGACATGGCCGCGCTGCGCAACTATGCGCTGCGCGGTTCGGTCAGGTTCTGGACCAGCGCCCTGTCAGGCACGGCTGCCTCATTGTGGATTCTCGCATCGCTCCCGCAGGCACGCCCGGCCTTGCTGGCACTGGCGTCGGGTCTGGCCGGGATTGCCCTGATGGCGCGCGCCTTGTCGCGGACAATCCGCCACCAGCGGCGTGAGCGCGGAAAGCTCAACGGTTTCCTGGTGCGCCGGGTGCGCGCCGAGCTCGCCGGGGCCGTCTCGGCGAAAGGGCATGGCTTTCGCAAGCTGGCTGCGCTTTCGGGCCAGCTCGGCTCGCGATCCGTACAACGCGCAACAATCGCAGGCGCCATGGAGACGGCCGCCACCGTTGCCGGGCTGGCCGCAGCACTGATCGTGGTGTGGCAGTCAATTGGCCTCGCTGATGGCGCCGCCATTGCCGGCCCGCTGACCCTGATCGCCTTTGTCGCTGCGCGGCTGCTCGAATGGACGCGCGCGCTTCACGCGCGGCTCGGTGGGGCAATCGCGCTGGAGCGGCTCGCCCGCCTGCTGTCCATCCCGCCGCAGCGTGGTGCTGCGGCCAACCGCAATTCCCGACGGAGCTTGTCCGATGTCTAGAGCCGCCCCGATCCCCAGCTTCCGGCCTTCGACCGCCGAGGGTGTCCCCGACTGCTTCCTCGCCAATGTCCGCGCCGGCCAGCCCGTGCTGGTGGCATTGCACGGCATCAGCCGCAACGCAGCCGAGATCGCGAGCCGGTTCGCCGCACATCCTGCGTTTGAGGGGGTTACGATCGTTGCCCCCCTGTTCACGCGGGAAAGGTTCGGCAAATATCAGCAGCTGCTCACCCGCAAAGCCGACGAAACGCCATCCGATGTCGGGTTGGTCGGCCTGCTTGCCTCCCTGAAGCCCGAACTGGGCGGTGGCGTTGAGCGGATCCTGCTGTTCGGTTTTTCGGGCGGGGCGCAGATGGCGCACCGGTTTGCCATGTTCCATCCGGACAAGGTCGCCCGCCTCTGCGTGGTCTCGGCGGGATGGTATTGCATGCCCGTTCCTGATCTGCCCTACCCCTATGGCATAGGAAACGATAGCGGGCAGCCGCAGGTCCAGGCACGGTTTGTCGACATACCTACCGCCGTCATGGTCGGGAATCGCGACACCAGGGTCGATGCCTCGGTGCGGCAGGATGCCCTGATCCTCCAGCATCAGGGGCGCAACCGCCTGCGGCGGGCCCGGGCCTGGGTGAGTTCGGTCGAGAAATTCGGCAAAATGCACGGCCGCCCCGCCAGAATCAGGCTGCTGACCTTACCCGCGATGTCACACGATTTCAGCGATTGCGCGCGAAACGGCAATCTTATCGATCTGGTCGCCGAGGCGATTTTCTAGATTATCCATCTCTTACTTTATGATAATCAACCGCTTGGACGGAGGGAATTGGAATGCGTTCGAATATCGGATTCGGCTTGCTGCGCAGTGCGGCGGCCACACTGGCGCTGGGCTGCTCGTCGGCGGCCCTGGCCGAGCTTCCGCGGCTGGAATATCAGTCAGGCGGGTTTGACATCCGCCTGACCGGCGGTGTGGCCGGCCAGGTCGGCGCTTTCGACGAGGACCGGATATCGGACAAATCGTCCGACGCGGAACTGGACCTGTTTGCCCGTCTGAACGCGCAGTGGACCTCGCCGGACGGAATTGTCATCGGGGTCAATCTGGAGCAGACCAACCGCAGCCGCGAAAGCGAGGTGCTCCAGGCCGGCGAATTGTACGGCTTTGTGGCAAGCGATTACGGGCGACTGGAAGTGGGCCAGCAGGACGGGCCCGCCGATACCCTTGCCTTTGCCGCACCGCTGGTGGCGCTTGGCCAGGTCCGGGGCGAGTTTTCCCGCTATGCCGGGACACAGGCCTTGCTGCGCGCACTCGATACCCGCGATGCTTTCAAGGTCATTTACCTGTCCCCCCCGATCGGCGGTCTGCGTGGCGGCATCTCGTGGTCGCCGAAAGTGCGTCAGGGGTCCGACGCGGTCGACCCGCGCGACCGGTGACGTGACCCCCAGCTTTCCCCCAGCTGGGATTAGAGCCGGGCGGTTGTTTCGCGCATAAGCGCGGTTGAAGCAATGGGCTGCGTAGCGGAGCCCGTAGGGCGTAGCGAAGCAGGCCATTGCTTATCCAGTTCGGCGGCGAACGCCGCCGGTGTTGCGTAGCCAAGCGATGAGTGCGGTCGCTCCCGGTTGTAATCATCCACCCAGGCGGCGATCTCGACACGGGCATGGGCCATGCTCAAGAACAGCGTCTCGTTGAGCAGTTCGTCCCGCATGCGACCGTTGAAGCTCTCGACATAGCCATTCTGCATCGGCCTTCCGGGCGCGATATAATGCCACTCGACGCCGATCTCGCCGCACCATGCCAGCACGGCGTTGCTGGTGAGCTCGGTTCCGTTGTCGCTGACGATCATCCCCGGCTTGCCTCGCTGTGCGATCAGCTCGGTCAGTTCACGCACGACACGGCGACCGGAGATCGAGGTGTCCGGCACCGCTGCCAGACACTCCCTGGTCACGTCATCGACCACGTTGAGCACCCGGAACCGCCTGCCTGAGGCCATCTGGTCGTGCACGAAGTCCAAGCTCCAGCGCTGGTTCGGCAACGCCAGAACAGGAGCAGGCGCCCTTGTGCCTACAGCACGCTTGCGGCTGCGTCGTCGCCTGACCGCGAGGCCTTCCTCCTTGTAGAGCCGCTGGGTTTTCTTCCGATTGATCATGATCCCCTCCCGGCGCAGCAGGATGTGCAGACGGCGATAGCCGAACCGGCGACGCTGGTTGGCCAGCTCGCGCAGCTTCTCACGCAGATCGACGTCATCGTCCCGGGTGGAACGGTAGCGCACGCTCTTGCGATCAGCATCGATGACACGGCACGCCCGCCGTTCGCTCATCCCGTGGCAGGCCTGGAGATGAGCAACAGCTTCCCGCTGCGCGGCGGGCGTCAGAACTTTTTTGCCAGAAGATCCTTCAGCGCAGCCTTGTCCAGCATCGCATCGGCCAGCAACCGCTTGAGCTTCGCGTTCTCGCTCTCCAGCTCCTTCAGCCGCCGGGCATCGGACACCTCCAGCCCGCCATACTTCGACTTCCAGTTGTAGATCGTCGCTTCCGACACTCCGTGCCGCCGAGCCAGGTCGGCGGTCTTCGCGCCCGCCTCAGCTTCCTTCAGCACGCCAATGATCTGCTCTTCTGAAAACCTCGTTCTCTTCATCTCGTCCGTCCTTCTGTCAGGGCCGGACTCTAATCCAACTTGGAGGAAAATCAGGGGGTCACGTCAGCAGGAGCCGAAGAACGGCCCACGCGTCCACATGGACAGCCTTATGGATTTCGCCTGCGGCTCCGGCTCGCTGCTGCTCAACGTGCGCCACCGCATGGGCACGCACGGCATCGGCAAGATTTTCGGGCAGGAAAAGAACATCACCACCTACAACCTGGCACGCATGAACATGCTACTGCACGGGATGAAGGATACCGAGTTCGAGATCTTCCACGGCGACACGCTGACCAATGACTGGGACATTTTGCGCGAAACGAACCCGGCCAAGATGCCGCGTTTCGATGCCGTGGTCGCCAATCCACCGTTCAGCTATCGCTGGGAACCCTCGGAAGCGCTTGGCGAGGATGTGCGTTTCAAGAACCACGGCCTTGCGCCAAAGTCCGCCGCTGATTTCGCGTTCCTGCTGCACGGATTTCACTACCTCAAGGACGATGGGGTGATGGCCATCATCCTGCCGCACGGTGTGCTGTTCCGGGGCGGTAAGGAAGCTGAAATCCGCAGGAAGCTGCTCAAGGACGGCCATATCGACACCGTTATCGGCCTGCCCGCCAACCTGTTCTATTCCACCGGCATCCCGGTGTGCATCTTGGTCCTGAAGAAGTGCAAAAAGCCTGACGACGTGCTGTTCATCAATGCCGCGGAGCATTTCGAAAAGGGCAAACGGCAGAACAACCTGACCGAAGATCATATTCGGAAAATCGTCTCGACCTATCAATTCCGCACAGAGGAAACGCGCTATTCTCGCTGCGTGCCCATGGAAGAGATCGAAGGCAACGACTTCAACCTCAACATCTCGCGCTACATCAGCACGGCCACGGCGGACGACGAAATCGACCTTGATGCAGTGCATGAGAGGCTGACAGCGGCGGAAGACAAGATCGCCTTAGCGACCAGCGATCATAACGTGTTCCTTAAAGAACTGGGTAGGCCGCTCTTGCCGTGAAGGAATGCAGTTTGAAGATTTCAGTTCTTGACGCGGCTTCGCTCAGAAAGACGCTGCTCCGTTTGATTCCGAAACATGAGCAAATCTACATGGCTGTTGCATGGGCGAATGCGGGGCCGGTGGCGGACAAGCTCATTGAGAACAAACACAAATTCAAATCGGTCACCGTGGGCCTCGATTTTTGCGCCACTGACCCAGATTTCGTCGATGCCCTGCGCAAGGTGCCCAATACCTATGTTTTCAAGAAAAGCGGGACGTGTTTCCATCCAAAAATCTATCTGTTCCGGACAGGCCGAAATGTCGATGCCATCGTCGGCAGTGCTAACTTCACGAGGGGTGGGCTGGGTACGAATGTCGAAGCTTGCTTGCATCTGACCTGCGATGACGGCGAGGCGGCAATTGCGGAGCTGCTCGCGACGTTGGATTCATACGCGCCCCATCGTCAGCCGGTTACCAAGCAACTGGCTGAAGCCTATCGACGGCAGGCCGACATTGCAGCCAACCGCCCCCGCGCGCCTTCTCCGGTTCTGCCGAGCGAAACGGCGGAATTTCAGCGGATCGATTCTGACCTCCTGAAAATGAGCTGGCCTGCGTTCATTCATGAGGCGCGGAAGGACCCCAACCATCATTTTGAAACGCGCATGAAGTTCCTGCGTTACCTGCAAACTCTCTTCGCCAGAGAGCAATCTTTCGAATCTTTGACCGTGTCGGAATGGAAAGCGGTCGCGGGGATCGTGCACCCGGATGCGGTCGCGAATTCCGGGCTGGAAAAGTATCAAATCGGCTGGTTTGGTTCGATGCAGGGCTCCGGTTCCTTCACGAAGCTCATTGCAAACAAGGATAGCAGGATTGCCAAAGCGATTGACTGCATCCCGCGCCGAGGCCCCGTCACGGAAGAAGACTTCGACCGGTTTTGCGTGTTGTTTGAATCAGCTTTCGCAGACTCCGCAAGGACCGGGCGCTACCCAACCGCGACAAGATTGTTGGCGATGAAACGGCCAGATGTGTTCGTGTGCGTCAACAATGGGAACAAGGCCAGCTTGGCTGAAGCGCTACATTTTGCCCCGTCCACGTTGAGCCTGGACAACTACTGGGAGCGTGTGATTGAGCCGATCAGGCTTGCCAAATGGTACAATGCGCCGCGTCCTGAAGGTGCTGATGCAGAAGCATGGGATTGTCGTGCAGCGCTAGTCGATGCCATCCACTATGAGGCCGTGTAACTGATCGTTGGGCGTGCGCGAGCAGGAGTTATGGTTTGACTCCACCTCAGTCTGCTAAGTCAGACTTAGTATAATGACGATTTTATAAAATCGACATTGGTTTGAAAATATGCCAAAACGCTAAGCATGGCTACGCGTTCTGACAACAAGCTAAACCGCCTCCAGCAGGAACTCCCCGAGGGCCTGCTGGCCGATGCTGGGTGGCTGGAAGCCCACGGCTATTCATCGGCGCTCCGCAGCCAGTATGTTCGTGCCGGATGGCTCGATAACCCGGCGCGGCGCGTTTATCGCCGTTCGCGAACGGCGCTGACATGGCAACAGGCCGTCATATCTCTCCAAACCTTGCTGAATTTACCGCTAGCCGTTGGCGGACGCACGGCGCTCGAACAACTGGGCTATGCGCACTACCTTTCGGCGCAGGTGCAGGAAATCCACCTCTACGGGCCGAAGCGACCCCCGACCTGGCTAACTGATCTTCCGCTCGACGTTAAATTCCAGTGGCATAACAGCATACGGCTGTTTCCGGGCGATGCTGATGCACCACCAGAGCCGAGTCCCGTCATGTTAAGCGCCGCAGGGATGCACTTGCCGATCCGATATTCGAGCAAGGAACGGGCCGTGCTGGAATTGCTCGACGAGTTGCCCGAGCGCGAAAGCTTCCACCAGGTTGACGCTCTGATGGAGGGGCTGAGCGACCTCAGTCCGCGCCGCCTGCAAACCCTGTTGGAAGCGTGCGCGAGCGTGAAGGTGAAGCGGCTTTTCCTGTTCTTTGCCGACCGCCACCGCCATGCTTGGCGATCCCGGCTCGACGTGCCCCGCGTTGATCTCGGATCGGGCAAGCGCGTCCTTGTCAAAGGCGGCAGGCTAGACCCCACTTACCATATAACCGTGCCGTCCGACCTGGGAGGCCAGTGAATTCATGGCCTTTCTCGAAACCTACCGGCAGCAGGTCGCACTTCTCATTCGCACCATTCCATTCGTGGCGAAAGAAGAGGCTTTCGCGCTCAAGGGCGGCACGGCAATCAACCTGTTCGTGCGCGACATGCCGCGCCTGTCGGTGGACATCGACCTGACATATCTGCCTGTCGAGGACCGCACCGCATCACTTGCCGCAATTGACGCGGCAATGCTGCGGATCGCCGAACGGATCGAGGCTGGAATCCCCGGCGCGAAGGTCAATCCGTCCCGCTCGGCGGATGAGAAAATCGTCACGAAGCTAATCGTTCGCGCCGGAGGCGTTCAGATCAAGATCGAGATTACGCCGGTGCTGCGCGGCACGGTTTACGATCCCGTGGTGACAACCGTGGTGCCGACCGTGGAGGACGAGTTCGGCTTTGCTGAAATGCAGGTTGTGTCCTTCGCCGACCTCTATGCAGGCAAGATTGTGGCAGCGCTCGACCGCCAGCATCCGCGCGATCTTTTCGACGTGCGCGACCTGTTGGCGCACGAAGGCATAAGCGACGAACTTCGGCGCGCATTCCTTGTCTATCTCATCAGCCACAATCGCCCGATGGCCGAAGTGCTGGCACCGACCCGAAAGCCAATGGCAGAGGAATTCGCGCGCGGCTTCGTCGGCATGACACAAGAACCGGTCGCCCTTGCCGATCTTGAAGCTGCGCGTGAGGCAATCATTGCCGCGATGGTGACCGACATGCCGGAAGCGCATCGGCGTTTTCTTATCGGCTTCAAGCGCGGGGAACCGGACTGGGAACTTCTCGGGATACCGGAAGCTCGGCAGTTGCCCGCCGTCATGTGGAAGCAACGCAACCTAGACAGACTACCTGCCGGAAAGCGGCGTGAGTTGACCGATCTCTTGGAAAAATTGTTGTTTCGATGAGCAAATATTTGTTGTGCGTCTGACCATATGTCCAAACGCGTGAAGGAACCAAAGGTGGAATTAGCCGAAATAATCCCCAAGTCAGGCGAAGTCCGTACGCTCTATTGTGACGATTGCGGCCACAGCATGGACCTGACCTTTCCCGACTTCACGGATTATGTCTCCGGCGTGCAAATCCAGATTTCAAACCTGCCGCATCTCGATTGCCCGGCCTGCTCCAGCCGTTATCTGACAGACAACGGCACCTTCGCAATAGTGGAATTGCACCGGCAGGCGGTCGCGAAGGGTTCGGACCTTGTGCGCGTTAACCGCAAAAAGCGGCAAGCCGACTACAAATTCACGGACGTGCCGTTCCTCGTCGATGCCGACGATTATTACTACATCCCGGGCCTCTACCGGAGCTTCGATCCCGGTTTCCTGACGCCGCTCTTCTTCAACAAAACGGTGCTGAGCAAATTTGATACCTTGCCAGGATACGAAGTGCGCTTCGCTTCGCAATCCTATGGCACGATCAATATGAGCGAGGACTATATCCCGTTTGGCATCAATCGGCATGGCAAAGTGATCATGTGGCTCGGCGACGTTTCCAAGCTGCCGGAGTCCGAACAATTTTATCTTCGCTCTGAAAACGTCCCCTCCGACCATGCGATTGGTAGCGAATTCTATGATGGACAAATTTCGTGCATTTTCACTGATCCGCCTATCGAGGCCATCGCCATCAAGGGGCGAAGCGCCCTGGCAAAAGCGTTCGAGGTAGAATTCTCAGCCAAGCTCTTCCATCTCGACGACGAGCTTGTCGATACAATCGCCCGGTTGACCCCACCAGTCATCGATACCGAAAAGGAACGCAAACACGCTTTTGACAGCTTGAACCGAATCTTTGTCGAATCGCTCGACAATGCAGGCCTCGAAAAATTGGCTAGGACGCTGGGGTTGAAGCTGACTTCGAGTGGATCGCTCAAGCGCCTGCAGGCGATTCTTGAAAGCAAAGATACCAGTGGCTTGGTGGCCACCGCATTGTCACCTTTTTACGTCACCTATGACCTGCGCATTGCCTATTCGCACCTCACCTCGGCCAGTCGGCGCCAAGAACTTTTGGACACTGCGGCCGATCGCCTCGGCCTAGCCAAAGATGCGCGGCTCGATGCGCTCTATTCTGCCATATTGAGCCAGATGATCGCCTCGATGGAAAAACTCAAAAACCTGCTTCAGTAGACTCGCTTTCAAACGCCCGCTGGCCTTTCCGCTTCCACAACACCAGCGCCTGTTCGCGTTCTTCGCCGCGCAGCTTGGCTGCAACGGTGAGAAACGCGCCGTAGAGCGTGGCGCGATCATCGTCGGTGAGTTCGACCAGTCCGGCTTTCACGACGAGGCCACCCAGTTCGATCAGTTGCCGCGTGCGTTCGCGGCGCTGGACTTGCCATTCGCGCATGTCAGTGCGGGCCATGACCGCCTCAAGCCGATGCCGCGCCGCCGTCAAGCGGGAGAGTGCCGTCCGGCTGGCCCTGAGTTCCGTCGCCACGCTTGCGCGCCTTGCTATGAAAGAATGCAGCGCCGCGTTTGCGCCACGCCTCCTTCTTTCCGGCGTCAGTGGTATCGGCGATGACGAGCAGCGCACCGGCCAGCGTTTCCGCGTCAGTAGTATCGGCTCCGGTTGCGATCACCAGTTCGCCAAGCTGCTGCACGCGGCGTTCCTTAAGTTGCTTTGCCTTATCGGCGAGCGCCTTCAGTTCCGAATCAAAGTCACGGGGTTTGCGCATCTTCTGGCTCCATCGAGAGGTGATGCGTCGATGATAATATCGGATCGTGTTCAATGCTGTAGTGGTGTCGAGACGGCTTGATACTGAATAGTCCCGAGCAGGATTTTATCATGGGAGGGCGCGCTTATACGTCGTGCCGACGTGCGCTTGGTGGCGTAGATGGATTGCCGTCATGGCGATCTTCCACCTCTCCGTTAAAGTCATCAGCCGTTCGAGCGGGCGTAGCGCTGTGGCGGCAGCGGCCTATCGTGGGGCCGAACGGCTGCACGACGACCGGCTCGACCGCGACCATGATTTCACCAACAAGGACGGAGTCGTCCATTCCGAAATAATGTTGCCGGAAGGTGCGCCGGAGGAATTCGGCGACCGCGAGAAACTGTGGAATGCGGTTGAGGCCGCCGAAAAGCGCAAGGACGCGCAGCTTTCCCGCGAGGTCGAATTCGCCATTCCGCGCGAGCTGACTAGGGAACAGGGCATCGAGCTGGCGCGCGAATTTGCCGAAGCCGAATTCGTCGAAAAGGGTATGATCGCCGATCTGAATGTCCATTGGGATATCGGCGCGGACGGCCAGCCCAAGCCGCACGCCCATGTCATGCTCACCATGCGCGAAGTCGGCAAAGACGGGTTCGGCGCGAAGGTGCGCGATTGGAACAAGGCTGAGCTAGTGGAGCAGTGGCGCGAGCGCTGGGCCGATCACGTCAACCAGCGGCTGGCCGAACTCGATATCGACGCGCGGATCGATCACCGCAGCCTGGAGGCGCAGGGCATTGCGCTGGAGCCGCAGGACAAGATCGGCCCCGCCGCTTCGCGCATGGGGGTACGCGGGCTTGAGGCAGAGCGGATCGAAGAACACCGCGCCGTCGCGCAGCGCAATGGCGAACGGATCATCGCCAACCCCGCTGTCGCGCTCGACGCCATCACGCACGGCCAAGCCACGTTCACGGGCCGTGACCTGGCGATGTTCGTGCACCGGCACAGCGACGGGAAAGAGCAGTTCGAACTGGCGATGAGCGCGGTGCGCGGCTCGCCTGATATGATTGCGCTGGGCAAGGACGGACGCGGCGAAGACCGGTTCACCTCGCGCGCCATGATCGAAACCGAACAGCGGCTGCAACGCGCATCGGAATTGATGGCGGAGCGCGAGCGGACTGGCGTCGATCAGAAAGGCCGGGAAGGAGCGCTGGCGCGTGCCGAGACACGCGGCCTGATTCTGTCCGGCGAACAGCGCGCGGCGTTCGAGCATGTGACCGATGGGCGGGGTTTGAGCGTTGTCGTCGGCTATGCCGGGACCGGCAAAAGCGCGATGCTGGGCGTGGCGCGCGAGGCCTGGGAAAGCGCTGGCTATACCGTTCGCGGTGCCGCCCTGTCCGGCATTGCAGCCGAGGGGCTGGAGCATGGTTCTGGCATCGCGTCGCGCACCATCGCCAGCCTTGAGCATCAGTGGGGCCAGGGCCGCGAATTGCTCACGTCGCGCGATGTGCTGGTCATTGATGAAGCAGGCATGGTCGGCACGCGCCAGATGGAGCGCGTGCTCTCCCATGCCGCCGATGCAGGCGCGAAAGTTGTCTTGGTCGGTGACCCGCAGCAGCTCCAGGCCATCGAAGCAGGCGCTGCGTTCCGGTCGATCCATGAACGGCACGGCGGCGTCGAAATCAGCGAGGTGCGGCGTCAGCATGACGGCTGGCAGCAGGACGCCACGCGGCACCTTGCCACCGGGCGCACCGGCCTTGCCATTCAGGCCTATGGTGAGCGCGAGATGGTGCATGCCGCCGAGACGAGGGAAGCGGCACGCAGCGCGCTGATCGAGCGCTGGGATCGTGACCGGCAGGCCAGCCCCGGCGATACGCGCATCATTCTCACCCATACCAACGACGAAGTGCGCGAGCTCAATGACGCCGCGCGCGGTCGACTGCGTGACGCGGGCGAACTAGGCATGGACGTGTCGATCAAAGCTGATCGCGGCGAGCGCCAGTTCGCCAGCGGCGACCGCATCATGTTCCTGCGCAATGAGCGCGGGCTAGGCGTCAAGAACGGCACCTTGGGCACGGTCGAGCGGATCAGCGCGCAAAGCATGGCCGTGCGCACCGACGATGGCCGCAGCGTCGCCTTTGACACCAAAAACTATGCCCACATCGATCATGGCTATGCTGCGACGATCCACAAGGCGCAGGGCATGACGGTGGACCGCACCCATGTGCTCGCCACCCCCGGTATGGACAGCCACGGAGCTTACGTTGGCATGTCGCGCCACCGCGAAGGCTTGGCATTGCACTATGGCCGTGACGACTTCGCCGATCAGTCAAAACTCGTCCGCACGCTCAGCCGGGAGCGCGGCAAGGAGATGGCGAGCGACTACAAGCCCGAACGCCAGTTCGCTGAGCGGCGCGGGATCACGTTTCGCGAACGCATCGTCGAGATTGCACGGCAGGTGCCGGAGCGGGCGAAATCCATCTTCGCCAGTTTCCGTCCGCAAGCGCAGAAGCTCGAAGTCTCGCCGACCGAACAGACCGGGCTGTCTGATCAGCGCCGAGCGGTCGAACGCTATGCCCGTGCCGCCGCCGACATCGGCCAGATGCGCGAGCAGAATTTACCCATCCTGCCACACCAGCGCGACGCGCTGGAGAAAGCCGGGAAGGCTCTCGACACAATCCGGCCCCATGCCGCCGCCGATCTTGTCAGCGCCATGCAGCGCCAGCCGGAGTTGGCGCGCGAGGCCGCCGATGGCCGCACTCAGGGCGCAATGGGGGCCATGCAGCTTGAAGCCGAAATCCGCGTCGATCCGGCGCAGCGTGCCGACCGGTTCGTCAATGACTGGCAGCGGCTGGGGCGGCTTCGAGAAACGATGCAGCAGCGTGGCGACACGAACGGAGCGCGCCAGGTCTCCAGCTGTATGGTCGATATGACGAAGGGCCTGGAGCGGGACGCGCAAGTCGAATCCCTGGTGCGCGGACGAGCGCACGAACTTGGCGTCAAACCAGAACTCGGTCGCGATCTGGCCCGCGACCTTGCCGCTTCCGTGACCATGGAGCGGAGCCGGTCAATCGGCATGGGCCTGTAGGAGAAGTGAGATGGATACCGATGCTGATGACGTGGAACTGACACTGGACCTTGAGCCGGAACCCGATCCTCCCGCCCAGGAGGCCGCAAGCGATCCCGCCGCCGAAGCGTTCGCTCGCCTTGAAGGCGAGCTAGCCCTGATGCGCCGCGCTGTGCAGCATCTTGCCGCCGAGCGCGCGGATATTGTGATACCCGACTACGGCACGACGCTGACAGACATGGCCAAGCGATTGGGTGCAATCTCACGCGGCATCAACACCATCGCCGACCACCCTGCTATGCAGTTGACGCCCGATAGCTTTGGGGCGCGCATTGAAGCCGTGGCGGAATCGGCGCGGCGATCAGACCACGACAGAATCAGGCAGGCGCGAGCGGACCTGAATCATGCGACACAGGACTTGCACGCTATCACTGCTCAGGCGCGAACGGCAGGCGAGCAACGCCAGCAACTCTTCCAAGTGGCAGGTGGCTGTATGCTCGCCGGGATATTCCTCTGGTCATTCCTTCCCGGCACCATCGCCCGCACCATGCCGGAAAGCTGGCACTGGCCGGAGCGCATCGCGACACGGATGGTTGGCGCATCCTCGTTATGGGACGCGGGAGCGCGGATGATGAAGGCTGGTGATCCACAGGCATGGAACGCGTTGCTTAATTCCGCGGACATCCAGCGCGATAACCGGGAAGCCATTGAGGCTTGCAGGAAGTCCGCCACAACGTCGCGACAGCCCGTCCGCTGCACGGTGCGGATTCGGGCAGAAAACAAAGCCGAGCAGTGATATACTCGCCCACAAGAGACCGTGCATTATAGTCCCGCCTTGGCCCGGAAAAGATCAATCCGGCCCATGCAAAATGTGGGAACTAAAGTGGGATCAGATTTTCAGAAACTCCACTTTATCGTGTAAAAACAACACGATAAAGTGGTTGACTGGTGCCAGAAGAGGCATCCAATTCTAGCTGTTTTCTGGTTCTGTAACAGCCACTTCCGTGATTTGGTTTTCTAGAAAAGCCCGGAAAAAGCCCGCAGAAGGCGAATAAGACATTGGTTCGATGCCTTTTTCGGGACTCGAGACCAGACTTTTGCCCCGCTCCAGCACGGGCAAACCACGATCGCTCCTTGTTCTAGTCGTACGCTTACGGGCCACGGTGGGATAAAGCTGTGAGCGCTAGTGCTGGGCACATTACCAACTCAGGCCGCCAGTCCGGCCACACATTCTGCGAATACTTCTCGCTGCTTGGCGACTGGGAATGCGCCGAGAGCTTTTTCCAGGCTGAACCAGCGCGCATCTACAACCTCTTCCGCTTGCAACCGGAGGGGGGTGTCGCGTGGCAGGCGGACAATGAACATCGTTGCATGCTGTCCGTCATGGTCGAGGTTGCGGGAGGTCTTGTAGGTGGGTTCATAGATGAACCGGTTGCTGACCGGCAGGGCTTCGAGAGCTTCTTCTAGCGTCACACCAAGCTCTTCTGAGATCTCGCGGCGCATCGCTTGGTGCGGTGTCTCACCCTGTTCCACCCCGCCACCTGCCAGCGTCCATTCGCCATCCTCATACCCATGTGGGCGAACGAGGAGGAACTGACCGCTATTGCTTACGACGATCGCACGAACTTTCTGGCGGAGCTTCAGTCCGCCTTCGTGAAGATAGACTGCCATGGGCCGAGGCTATCTGGCGACCGTTAAGGCAACGTAACCGATACCAGCGCTATGGATGCGCCGATTTCCTGAGACGCGTTTCGTTCGGCAGGGAAAGCAGGCGCCGGATCGAACGGAAGAGCTGGCCGGCGTCGCCGCCCGGAAAATCCGCTCGCGCGGTGCCGAAGTCGGGCATGAAGATCGTGTCGCCCACGAACGCCGCGTCGCCGATGATGAAGGTCATATCGGCCGGCGTGTGGCCCGGCACGTGGAGGGCAATGCCCTCAAGCCCCCCGATGCGGAAGGTCTCGCCGTCATCGAACAGCTTGTCGAACTGCGAGCCGTCGAGCTCGAAATCGGTTCCAGCGTTGAACAGCTTGCCGAAGACCTCTTGGACCCGGACGATATCCTTGCCGATGGCGAGCTTGCCGCCAAGCTTGTCCTGCAAATAGGGCGCCGCGGAAATGTGATCGGCGTGCGCGTGGGTTTCGATCAGCCATTCCACTTTCAGATTATTCGTAGTTACGTATTCGACAATGCGGTCTGCCGACCCGCTGGACGTCCGGCCGGAAGCGGCTTCGAAATCGAGCACCGAGTCGATCACCGCAGCCTCGAGGCTCTTGGGATCGTGGACCACGTAAGAGACGGTATTCGTGGCTTCGTCGAAAAACCCGGCGATTGAAGGCTTTAGGCACTTGTCGGCCTGCGCTTGTCGAATCTGGTCCGTGGCCAGGGTGAGCGCGCGATCATCGGACACGAGAAATCTCCTCTTGATTACATAAACTGATTATATGTGTTGCAAACTCCGTGTCAAGTGATATGACTGGTTACATGGATCGTGACACCCCTACCTTCTCCGAACGCCGAGCCGCGCCGTGCGCGGGGCTGCGGATCGGCGACCGCGCGCCGGATTTCTCCGCCAGAAGCACGGTTGGCGACCTTCGCCTCTCCGATTTTCAGGGCCGGTGGCTCGTGCTGTTCTCGCATCCCGCCGACTTCACGCCGGTTTGCACCACCGAATTCGTGGCCCTCGCCAAGGAGGCAGGGGAATTCGAGAAGCGCGAGTGCGCCCTCATGGCTTTGTCGGTAGACAGCCTGTTCTCCCATTTCGCGTGGTTGCGGCTCATTCGCGATCGCTTCGATCTCGAGGTCCGCTTCCCGATTGTGGAGGATCCGACGCTCGTAATCGGGCGCGCCTATGGGATGGTCGCGCCCGACGACAGCGATAGTTCGACGGTGCGGACGACGTTCTTCATAGACCCACAAGGCGTCATCAGGGCGATGACCTGCTATCCCACCAACGTCGGGCGCTCGACACCGGAAATGCTTCGCACTCTGGATGCGCTGCAGGCGGTCGATGCCGGTCCGTTTCTCGCGCCGGCGAACTGGGAGCCGGGCCAGAACCTGCTTCGCCAGCCAAGCGCCAAGCTCGACGATGTGTTTGCGTCGCGGAACCAGACCGATTGGTTCCTCCGCGACGCGAAGGGAAGTCCGCGCAAATGACCGAGGATCAACTGGTCGAAAGCTTCAAGGCGGTCGCTCATCCGGTTCGCCTGCGGATATTGCGTGCGCTGACTGGGGCCGAACGCAATGTCGGTGAGATCGACGAACGGGCGCAGATCGGACAGCCGATGCTTTCGCAGCAGCTGGCGGTCCTGCGTAATGCAGGCCTGGTCAGCACGCGAAAGGACGCCAAGCTTGTCTTCTACCGGCTGGATGAAACACGGTTCGCTCAACTTTCGGATTTTCTCCAGCAAATGACCGGCGTCGATGGTGTACGCGCGGGAAATGCGCGACCCAGCTCACCCGGGGCGGCCAATTTCGCGCGTCTTGCGTGATCGATGCACGTGAGCGGTCCGTCACCCCATCATAGCGATATCTCCGGCTCGTCGAGCGATCGCCGAACCACTTGGGTGTGTCGTCCATATAGGCGCCGGCCCCAGCGCGATGGGCACAGTGCGGACATGAGCAGACTATGAGCAGAACGCCAGTGACCGATCCCGATCAAGCCACATTCTGGAACGGGCGCTACGCATCGGAAGGATACCTGTTCGGCACCCAGCCCAACGCCTTCCTGGCCAGGGAAGCGTATCGGCTGGCGCCCGGATCGAAGGTTCTGGCGATCGCCGATGGTGAAGGACGCAACAGTGTCTTCCTTGCACAACATGGCCATGACGTCGTTGCAACCGACATATCGGAAGTAGCGATCGAGAAGGCTCGCACACTCGCGAGCAGACGGGGCGTCGCCGTCGATTATCGGCTGGTCGATGTGGCCGACTGGAACTGGCCAGTGGGAGCGTTCGACGCGGTCGTCGGCATCTTCATCCAGTTCGCCGGGCCCGCTCTGCGTCGAAGAATGTTCGCTGGCTTTTGCCAAGCTCTCAAACCCGGCGGCATCCTGCTTCTCCATGGCTACCGCGAGGAACAGCTTGGCTATGGCACCGGCGGACCGCCGACAGTTGAGAACCTCTATAACGAGCAGGTGCTACGAGAGGCTGTCACCGGTTTCGAAATCGAACGTCTCGCGTCCTATGACGCCGAAATCGAGGAAGGCACCGGCCACTCGGGCAAATCGGCGCTGATCGACCTGATTGCACGCAAGAGATTTTCAGACGTAGCAGCCGCAGCGGAAACGGCGACGGGCTTAAATGGCGGGCAATCGTGATCGCGCGAAGCGGACACTGGGATCAGGCCGAAACAAAGAGGCGGTTCTCCCTCGCAAGAGTAAGCGTGGTCCGTAGGCCGCCTTGCCGATGACGGCATTGCTGCGATGCTTGTCGCTTTCGGGTGGAGCGGCGCGGTGGATGAGGTCGTTGAGCATGTGAGTAGTCATACGAGCAGTCGTATGACTGGTCGTATCGAGGTGATCGCCCGTGTGTCGGGGCGGCGGTTCTGGACCGTCGAGCAGAAGCTGACGATGCTGCGCGATGCCTTCGGTCCGGGTGGATCGGTGCGCTCGGCGATGGAGCGCCACGAGGTGACGAGCGGGCTCCTCTACACTTGGCGCCGCAAGGCGATGTCTGGCCTGCTGCTCGATCCGCCACTGAAGACGTTGCCACATCCTGCAGCAGAGCCCGGCCCTTCCTTCGCCGAGGTGCGCATCGCGGATGCGGTCGCGATCCCGCCGCCAGCGCAGACGCCCTCCCTGTTACCGTCGGTCCTGGAGGTTCCCGGTCGGATCGGGATCGAGCTACCGGGCGGTGTCAGGTTGAGTGTCGATGCGTCGGTCGATGCCGAGGCGCTCAGTCGCGTGCTCGCGGTGCTTGGGCGGTGATCGCGCTGCCACCCACGACGAGAGTGTGGCTCGCCTGCGGCGCGACCGATATGAGGAAGGGGATGTGCGGGCTCGCGGTGATGGCGCAGGAGGTGCTGAAGCAGAGTCCGCACTCTGGCGCCGTCTTCGCCTTTCGGGGCAAGCGCGGCGATCTCGTCAAGCTGCTCTGGTATGACGGCCAGGGCCTGTGTCTGTTTTCGAAGCGGATCGACCGCGGCAAGTTCGTGTGGCCGATGACCCAGACGGGCGTCGCACACCTCAGCGCCGCCCAGCTTTCGATGCTCCTGGAAGGCGTCGACTGGCGTCGCCCCGAGCGGACCTGGCGGCCGGCGTTGGCGGGCTGATAATCGGCAGGATTCAGGGGTTTTTGCTGGCATTTTCGTTGCCGGTCCGGTACAAGTTTTGCGTGTCGGATGAGGCCGCTTCCACCCCCGATCGGGACGCGCTGATCGCCAGCCTTGAAGCGCAGATCGACGCTCGCGATCACGTGATCGCGATGCTCCGCGCCCAGCTCGACCGCTTGCGCCGGATGGCCTTCGGAACGTCGTCCGAGAAGCTCGCGCGCGAGATCGCCCAGATGGAGCTGGCGCTCGAAGAGCATGAGGCCGAAGCGGCCGTCGCGGACGCGCGCGCACCCGATATCGTCATCAAGCCCGAACGGCCAACGCCGGTCCGTTCGCTGCCGCCGCACCTGCCGCGCGACGAGGTCGTCCACGAGCCCGCCACCGGTGCCTGCGCTTGTCCCTCGTGCGGCGGCGAGCTGCGCCGCCTCGGCGCCGACGCCGACGAACAGCTCGACGTCGTGCCGGTCAGCTGGCGTGTCGTGCGCCATGTCCGGCCCAAGTATAGCTGCCGCGCCTGTGAGAAGATCGTCCAGGCGCCGACGCCGCCCAAGCCGATCGCGCGCGGCAAGGCGACGTTTGGCACGCTCGCCCATATCGTCGTCTCCAAGTTCGATCACCACCTGCCGCTTTACCGCCAGGCGGAGATGATGGCCGCGCAGGGCGTCGATATCGATCGATCGACGCTCGCCGGATGGACCGGCCAGGCTGCGCATCTGCTCGACCCGATCGTCAAGCGCATCCGCGAGGAAGGCCTCAAGGCGACCAAGATCCACGCCGACGACACGCCGGTGAAGGTGCTCGAGCCCGGGAAGGGCAAGACGGCGACCGGAAGACTCTGGGCCTATGTCGTCGACGATCGCGCAAGCGGCGCCACCGCGCCGCCGCTCGTCTGGTATCGGTTCACCGCCAACCGCGCCGGCGTCCATCCCAAGCGCGAACTCGCCGGGTTCGCCGGCTTCCTCCAGGCCGACGCCTATTCCGGATTCAGCGGCATCTACGCCGGTAATCGCGTGTCGGAGGTCGCCTGCTGGGCGCACTTCCGACGCGAGCTGTTCGAGCGCCACAAGCAACAGCCCACCGCGCTTACCACCGATCTGCTCGACCGGGTCGGACAGCTCTACGCGATCGAGGCCGAGATACGCGGCCAGCCGCCCGATATCCGACGAAGCATCCGCCAGGAGCGGTCGCGACCGCTGGTGACGGCGCTTCGCGCCGCGCTCGACGACGCGCTCAGGAAGCTCGCGCCCAAGTCGCCAACGACCAAGGCCATCCGCTATGGCACCAAGCGATGGAACGCGTTCACTCGCTTCCTCGATGACGGTCGCCTCGAGATCGACAACAACATCGCCGAACGCGCGATCCGCCCCATCGCGATCGGCAGGAAGAACTGGCTGTTCGCCGGCTCGGAGGCGGGGGGCGCCCGCGCCGCCGCGATCTACTCCGTCATCGAGACGGCAAAGATGAACGGCCTCGAACCGCAGGCCTACATTGCCGACATCATCGGCAAGATCGCCGCCGATTGGCCCGCCGCGCGCTGGGACGAACTGATGCCGTGGAATTGGCAACGACCGATCGATGAACCCATCGCTCAGGCAGCCTGAGCTGCGGTCTTCAGACCACGCTTACTCGCAAGAGTGCTGAGCTTCCATTTCTCTACGGAGATCCATGAACCAGTGTGCGATAACCGCATCGGAAGGGAATCGAAATGAGACTGATTATCTCCGTCGCTACAACACTGGCGTTTAGCCTGTCGGCCTGTTCGGCCGAGCGTGCATCGCAGGGAGCGGATGCCGATCCGGTCGCAGGCTCTGCGGTCAGCAAAACCAATGTGATCGACGTCAGCGCCGCCGAGGCTGACGAGCTGCTCGCGAAAGACGCTTCGCTTGTCGTTCTGGATGTCAGAACGCCTGCTGAATTCGCGGAAGGACACATCGAAAGCGCCATCAACATCGATTTCACGGACGATGCCTTTGCCGAGAAACTGGCCAGGCTGGACAAGTCCGAACGCTATGTGCTGCATTGCAAATCCGGTCGCCGCAGCGCCGGGGCCCTGAAAGTCTTGCAAAAGCAAGGATTCGAGAACGTCTTTCACATGGACGATGGGTTCGATGCCTGGAAGGCGGCAGGTAATCCGGAGGCGCAGTAGAGGTATGCCTCGTCGAACGCCGCACCATATCGCGATCAGCAGCAGTTGCGGCACGGGCTGTCGATGTACCGAGACAGAGGTCTCTTTTGGTAGTCGCCGTGTTCTCTGGCAGCGAAGTCGCGCTATAGCGAGACGGCGGCTACACTTAAGCGGGAGTGGAGCCTCATGAAGCTACTTGTTCCCCCGCCGCTGGTTGCAGCAATCTCGGCATTGCTGATGTGGGGAATCGCCTCCCAACTCGACGCGTTGCGATTCACGTTTCCGTTGCAGGAGCTACTTGGTTACGTGTTGATCGTATCGGGGATATCGATCGATATCGTCTCGATCCTGGCATTTCGCAGGGAGAGAACGACAGTGACACCGCTGGCGCCTGAGAAGGCAACCAGTCTCGTCGTCACAGGTCTCTACCGTTTCACGCGCAACCCGATGTATCTGGGTTTGCTTCTCGTTTTAATCGGTATCGCGCTTCTGCTCGGGTCGTTTGTCAACGTGGCCGTGATCGTTGTATTCGTTGCCTACATCACGGCATTCCAGATCAGGCCAGAGGAAGAGCGCCTGATTGAAGTTTTCGGCGCACGGTACCTTGCCTATACGCGTGAAGTGCGGCGCTGGATCTAGCGCGGGCCTTGACCTGGCCCGGTCGTGGCCAGCCAGCCGGACAAGGTGCTGGCCGCCTGAAGTATCCGTCCCGCATCAGGCGGCACATCTCTCCCATCCATCAGCGGATTGCGCCTGTCATGCCATCCTCTTCGAGTATCGGAGCGCGCTCTTCGATCGGGACACACGTTCCACGCTGAAGCGAACAGGATGCTCGAAAAACCTGCCGATTGGAGGAAGTCTCTTTTCATTCGACGCCGAAATCGAAACCTTTGCCGGCCGCCGAGCTGAGGTCGAACCTTTATCCTAAGATTATGAGACCAAGCGGGCTATTGCCGATCAAACTGCTTCCGCAGATCCATCCTCCCAATCTGCCAGTCGCGGAAAGCGCAATATTGCGACCAGTCCTCTCGGGGTTCGGGGGCACAGGTCGAGCGTGCCTCCCGCGGTCGCAATCGCCGCCGCAGCTATCGACAGGCCCAGGCCGCTGCCTTGTGACTGAACCCCGACGCCTCGCTCGAAGCGGCGCAGCACCCGTTTTTTGTCGTCTTCGGGGATGCCGACACCGTCATCTATCACACGCAGTTCCGGGCCATCGCGGTCCGCACATTCGATCCGAACGAACGTCCCCGTACTGCCGTGATAGAATGCGTTTTCGACGAGATTGCCGAGCGCCAGCCGGAGAGCATCAGGGTCGATGGCAAGCCGGCCATCAAGGCATTCGGCCGCAACCTCTATCTCCATGCCTTGTGCCTGGGCGATCGCAGTGTAGTCTCGCTTTAGATCATGCAGGACTGCGCGCAGCGAAGAGGCGCGATGCGGCGTAACCCCAATTCCGCCCTGCTGCCGCGCAAGGTCCAGCAATTGGCTCACCAGTCGGCTGGTCCTGTCGACCGACCTGGAAATCTGCGTCAGCGCGCGATCACGCATTTGCGGATCATCGGCGCGGCGCGCTACTTCGGCTTGGGTCTTGAGACCGGCAAGCGGGGTCTGAAGTTCGTGGGCGGCATTGGCGACGAAATCGCGCTCCGCGCGACGGGCCGATTCCAGTTGTGCCAGAAGTCCGTTCATCGCATCGACCACCGGCGAGAGTTCGGCAGGCACTCGCTCGACCTCGAGTGAAGCGAGACTTTCGGAGGACCGGCGCTTGATGTCCCCGGCGAGGCGCGCCAGCGGGTCAAGACCGCTCGCAATCCCGACCCAAAGCAGCCCCGCCAAGGCGATCAGGCCGACGAGTGCTGGCAGAAGTAGGCCGAGCATCATGTCGGTGACCAGATGCTGGCGCACCTGCAAATTGTCGCCGACCATGACCCGGATACCGCGCGCTTCGTCGATATGGGTGTAGACGCGCCATTCTGCATCGCCAAGCCGCCGCTCCGAAAAACCCGGGCGCCCTTGCGCCAGCGGTGCGTCCGGCGCGCCGGCGGACTGCCCGACCAAACGGCCGGTTAGCGACCAGATCTGGCAGGACAGCTGCTTTTCATAGGCGTTCGGCTCGACCTGGCGGGGTGCTGCGTCCATCGGTATGTCGAGCGCCGCGACCATCCGCGCCGCTTCGACCAATCGCCTGTCGAGTACTTGCTCGACCTCGGCGCGCGTCGAGAGCGAGGTCCACATCGCTGCGCCTGCCCAGACAAGCATGGTGACCGCGGCTACCAACGCAAACAGCCGCGCCCGCAGAGATTTCACGAACCGGCGATCCGGTAGCCTTCGCCGCGCACTGTCTCGATGCGTTCGCGTCCGATTTTGCCGCGAAGTTTGTGAATGTGGACCTCGACCGCGTTGCTCTCGACCTCTTCCTGCCAGCCGTAGATGCGGTCCTCGAGCTGGCTGCGCGAGAGGACGTGCCCGGGCCGCTCCGTCAAAGCGCGCAGAATTGCGAACTCGCGCCGCGACACGGCAATCTCCTTCCCGGAGAGAAGGACCGCCCGCCGCGCCTCGCTCACCACCAGTTCGCCGATCTCGATATCGCTCGATGCGCGCCCGGCGGCACGGCGAAGGATAGCTCGCAGGCGGGCGGACAATTCGGATAGGTCGAAGGGCTTGCCGAGATAGTCGTCGGCGCCGGAATCGAGGCCCTCGATGCGGTCCGAGACGAGATTGCGCGCCGTCAGGAGTAGCACGGGCAGCTTCATGCCGCTGCGGCGCCATTCGGCCAACAAATCGAGGCCCGAGCCGTCGGGCAGGCCGATATCGAGCACGATCCCTGCATGATCTCCGCTCGCTGCGCCTTCGCGGGCTTCGGCGAGGGTCGTGACCGCATCGACCTCGTAACCGTCGAGGCCGAGCCCGGCGACGATCCCGTCGCGCAGCACTTCGTCGTCCTCAACCAGCAGAATTCGCATCATGTCGCCTTTCATCGGTCACCTTACGCGAAGCTTAAGCGAAGCGCTAAGCCAGCCTTAAGCTGCGGCTTCGACAGACCGCCGGATGGACGGTGTTCTACAACTTGGTCCCCTTATGCTGGCCACCGACCGCGCGGTTGCGGTCGCTCTGCTGTGGGCGTTCGTCGCGGTCGGCGGTATGCTGGCGCACCGCTATGACATTCGGGCCGCGAAGACCGCGTGGCTGGCGCTGTTGGCCGGTATCCTGGCAGCCCGGATCGGATTCATCGCCGGCAACTTCTCCGCTTTCCGCGAGGATCCCTGGTCGATGCTCTTCCTGTGGCAGGGTGGGTTCTCATGGTGGCTGGGGGTAGCGGCCGCCGCGCTCGTGATCGTCGTCACGCTCGGCCGGACGCGTGCCAGTTTTGCCTTGCTGGGAGCCACCGCAGTGCTCGCCGGCATCAATGGTGCGGCGACGGTTCTCCTCGCTGCGGAACCACGGCCGCTGCCGCCCGGCCTCGCTCTTGCGAGCCTCGACGGCGCGCCGATCGATCTCGATGCGGAGCGCGGTCAGCCGATGGTCATCAATCTCTGGGCGACCTGGTGTCCGCCGTGCCGCCGCGAAATGCCCATGCTGATCGACGTCGCGGCCGGTTCGACAGTCCCCGTGCTGCTCGCCAATCAGGGCGAAAGCGCCCCGCAGGTCCGCGCGTATCTGAAGCGTGAGGGACTGCCGGATGGCGCTATTCGTCTCGACCCCGGCGGTATGCTCGCAACGGCCACCGGCTCCTCCGCCTTGCCGACGACGCTGTTCATCGATGGCGACGGCCGCATCCGGAAAACCCATTCCGGCGAAATATCCCGTGCGGCTCTGACTGCCGCCATCCGCGATCTCGAAAGGAATCCCTGACATGAAGAAGTGGTCCCTGTTTATCCTGCTCGGCGCTGCTGCGCTGCTGGTCGGCACTCTCGTCCTGCGGACCGAGGGCGACGGCACGGCACAAGCCCAGACCGGGCCGGGCGAAGCCGCGGCCGACGCACAGGAAGCGGCGCGCGTCCGCGCCGAGATCCAGAACGACCCCGTCGCGCCGACATTCGCGCCGAAAGGCCACGACGTCACCCTGGTCATGTTCACCGACTACCAGTGCCCCTACTGCCGCAAGGTGCATCCGGTGCTCGAGGAGCTCAAGCGCGCCGATCCCAAGGTCAAGATCGTCTACCGCGACTGGCCCATTTTCGGCGCCCCGTCGGTCGAAGCAGCCCGCGCCGCGATCGCCTCGACCTACCAGGGCAAGCATGCCGCGTTCAACGATGCGCTGATGGCGATGCCCGGCAAGGTATCCTCCCCAGGGATACGCGCGGCGGCCGACAAGGCCGGCGTCGATTGGAACCGCCTGCAAGCCGATCTGGAGAAGCACGACGATGAGATCGACGCAGCCCTTGGACGGACCAGCAAGTATGCGGCGATGATGGGACTTTCGGGCACGCCGGCCCTGCTCGTCGGGCCCTATCTGATCCCCGGAGCGATCGACATTACGGGCCTGCGCGAAGCCGTCGAGCTGGCGCGCACGGACCCGACCGGAACGGCTGCGAAGTAGCTCGCGCTTCCAGCCGGCCGGCGCGCACGCCCTCCTCTCCCAGTGCGCGCCGGCCATGTCCCTATTCCTGAGGCCGGAGACCGTCATGTCAGTTGTCGCATCGATCCTGCGCTACGCCAGGCTTCTGCTGGTCGTCTCGTGGTTGTGGCTCGCCCTGGCTGCTGTACCGGCAGCGGCGCAGCCGGCGCGCCATCTCGACGCCTCGATCCATGCCCAGAGCGAGGAGCCCACGCCCGGAACGACCACCCGCCTCGCCGTTCGGATGGTACCCGAAGCCGGATGGCACGGATATTGGACCAATCCGGGTGACAGCGGTTTGTCGGTCGAGGCCAACTGGACACTGCCAACAGGGGTGAGGATCGGTCAGCTCGAACATCCCGCACCGACGCTGCTGCGGCTCGCCGGGCTCGCCAGCTACGTTCACAAGGGTGCATTCACCCTGCTCGCCGACCTCACGATCGACAAGTCGGTGGCGCCCGGCACGGTCTTGCCGATACGCGCCCAGCTTTCCTGGCTGGTGTGCTCGGACACCTTGTGCGTACCGGAGAGCGCGACGTTCGACCTTCGGCTGGTGACGGGCGGAGGAAAAGCGAAGGCGGACAGCCGCTCCATCATCCGCGCCGCCGAGGCTAGTCTGCCTCGGCGCGACGCCGCGGCCGCAAGCATGACGGGCGGGGGGGGCCGATGGACTTTCGCAATAGCGGGGGCCGGCAACCTCGATGCCGAGCGCACCCGTCTTTTTCCCGCAGACAGCGGCTGGTTCGACGCCGGAGCAGCCCAGAGCGTCACCCGCGACGCCGATGGCGCCCTCGCCGTGACGGTCGCCGCCTCGGGGGCGCCACCTACCGAGCGGTTTACCGGGGTGATATCCGACGGCACTCGTAGCTACGCCATTCGAACCGGCGATGCGCCAGCCACCGCGGGTCCCGCGCCCGCGCCTTCCGAAAGCGCTGCGAACAGCAATAGCCTCCCATTCGCAAACGGAGCACCCGTATCGCTCCCTGCGGCCTCGTCCGCGCCGGACATGCCAGGGTCATCCACCACCGCGCCGACGACGTTGCGGATCGCGCTCATGGGCGCGATCCTGGGCGGTTTGCTTCTCAATCTCATGCCATGCGTGTTTCCGATCCTCTCGCTCAAGGCTCTCAGCCTGGCGAAGTCCGGTGCCGATCCCCGCAGCGCCCGCATCGAGGGCACATCCTACTTCGCGGGCAGCGTGATCACGACGACCGCACTCGGCGGCATCCTTATTGCCGCCCGGGCGCTGGGTCACGATATCGGCTGGTCGTTCCAGCTCCAGGATCCGCGCATCATCCTCCTGTTGATGCTGCTATCTCTCGCGATCGCACTCAACCTGGCGGGCCTGTTCGAATTGCGTGGCCCGTCCCTTGCCGGCGGCTGGATGGATCGGCGTGGGGGCGTCGGAGCATTCGGTACGGGAGCGCTGGCCGCGCTGATCGCGACGCCCTGCAGCGGGCCGTTCCTGGGCGTGGCGCTCGGCGCGGCACTCGTGCTCCCGCCACTGGCCGCGCTGACAGTCTTCGCAGGCCTGGGTCTGGGCATGGCGCTGCCCTTCCTGCTCATCGCCTGGGTACCGCGCCTTCAGCGCTGGCTGCCGAAGCCCGGCACATGGATGGTGACCTTCCGCCGGATTCTGGCCGTGCCGATGTTGGCGACGGCGCTCGGTCTTGCCTGGGTGCTTGGCCGGCAGAGCGGGGTGGATGGATTGACGATCGGCCTGGCGATCGCTGCACTGGCCGGACTGGGATTGTGGTGGGCGGGCCTGCGCCAGATGCGCGGGGTCAGCGTATCCCATGCGTTCGTGCCGCTGGCGCTCGCGGTCATCCTCACCGCGTCGGTCGATTTCCCGCAGGCCTCGGCCGCATCGGTGGCGACCGCCAAAGGCCGCCAGCCGTTCAGCGAGGCGAGGCTCGCACAGTTGCGCGCGGCCGGTACGCCCGTGTTCGTCGATTTCACCGCCGACTGGTGCCTGATCTGCCAGGTCAACGACCGGATCGCGATCGATCGACCGCAGACCAGGGCAGCCTTCGAGAAGGCCGGTGTGGTGGTGATGGAAGGCGACTGGACGCGCGGGGACCCCGCAATCACGCGTTTCCTTGCCAAGCAGGGCCGTAATTCGATTCCCTATTATCTGTTTGCGACAAAGTCGGGTGAACTGCGCGAGCTGCCGCAAGTGCTGTCGAGCGACATGCTGGTCGAACTGGCGGGGACTCCCGGATGATCGATCCCCAAGACACCGTGCCCCGCCGCACCGCAGGCCCCGAAGTTGCAACTGCTTCGTTGATCGAGAACGTCCGTAACGAGAGGAAGCCGATATGAAGTATCTGCTCGCCACAGCGGTTGTAGCCGCTTTGATCACAACCCCGGCTGCCGCGCAGGTGAAGGTCTATGGTCCGGGCGGCCCTGCGCCGGCGGTACGCGAGGCGGCCGCGCAGTTCGAGAAGGACACCGGTATCGATATCGAGGTCGTGAGCGGCCCCACCCCGCAATGGATCGAGAACGCGCGCAAGGACGCCGACGTGATCTTCAGCGGATCGGATACGATGATGACGGACTTCGTGCGCGCACTGCCAACCGCCCTGCGCCAAACCGATGTGCAGCCGCTCTACGATCGTCCTGCGGCCATCCTCGTCCGCAAGGGCAATCCGGCGAAGATCAAAGGATTCCGCGATCTTCTGCGTGGCGATCTCGACGTCATGGTCGTCGAGGGCGCGGGCCAGGACGGGTTGTGGGAAGATCTGGCCAGCCGCGCCGGCGGAATAGGTTTTCTCCGGAAGCTCCGCCCGAGGATTGGTGTCTTCGCGGCCAACAGCGCCGAGGCGCGGGAGAAATGGATTGCCGAGCCCGGGATCGACGCCTGGATAATCTGGGGGATCTGGCAGACCGCCAATCCGGCGATTGCCGACCAGGTGGCGATCGAGCGCGACATCGTGCTGTATCGCCCGATGGCGGTGGCGACGACCACCTCGAGCGATCAAAGAGCCGAGGCACAGGCCTTCACGGCTTTTCTCGCGAGCAAGACGGGGGCTGACATATTTCGCCGCCACGGGTGGCGCTCACCATCCGAAGCGCACGGACATGAGAGGGCGCGGCGATGAGAGCTTTGGCCTGTATGTTGGCGGCAACCGGTGCCCTGTTCGCATCGCCAATCGAGGCCGAGACACCGCCAGCCTTACCGGTTCCGCATTACGGCGCGGTCGTCTCGCTTCCCGACGCGGCGAACCAGCCGGACCCCGCGATCGACTATCGCGTCGTGTTCGACATAAGCGCAGCAGCCACGGACTCAAGCGCCCCGCATCCCTCGCTCGGGAAGGTCGCCCGTTTTCTCAACCTGCTCGCGACCAAAAGCGTCCGACCCCCTGGCGGCAACATCGTGGCGGTCATTCATGGCCCGGCCACATCCGCCATCGTGGCCCACACCGCGTATCGCAGCCGGTTCGCAATGGATAACCCGAACCTGGCCTTGATTGCCGAACTCGAAGCTGCAGGCGCGCAGATTCACGTCTGCGGCCAGGCACTGCATGCCCAGAAGATCGCGGCATCCGACGTGGCTCCGACGGTGACGATCGATTTGGCAGCGCTGACGACGGTTGCGACATTGCAGTTGCGAGGCTTTGCCCTGATTGCCGATTAATGGATCGAGGCGGCGACAAACCCTTGCATAATCGTGCGAACGTCGAACGAGCTGGGGAATGGTTATGGGCCAATACCGGTCGAGCGATGTGGTAGGCGGACGAGGCCATGGTGTTGCTACCAAACAAGCGCCGACGCCGAGGAGCTAAGGCTGGGGTAAGATTTGGCTGCGACCTCGGCTGAGTGTTTGCGCCAAACATCAGTTTTCTGCCCGAAGCAGCCCTTTCCCACGCGGCACCTGGCGCCGCGGATTGCCCAGCACATGCAGCTGCACAGCCTCCTTCCAGCGCTGTTCGTCCGCGCCGGCCTGTTCCTCGTGGGTGGAGCCCGTGACCATTAGACATCGGCGCTTGCCGGTTATCTTCCCACCCAAGCTGGAAGTAGTGCCTTGATCCCTGACGACAGCTCGTTCCTCCAGAGCATTTCGACTGAGCGCGCGGCTCGTCTGGACGCCAAAAGGCCTGCGGCCCGTTCCTCGACCCACAACGTTTGTCGAAGCGACGTCGCGCCGCTGGCCGCAGAGGGTGTTTGGGTTGGTTTTGCACCACTCGGGCGCGGGAGAACTGCCTGTGGCTGAGGCCGGACTGTCCCGGCGGCACCTCGCGCAGCTCGCACTGGTGGCACTGGGGGGATGGGGCGCAAGCGCGATTCTGCGCGGACTGACACCATTGGGCGTCGATGTCGCGGCCAATCCGACCGCGCAAGCGGCGCTTCAGGACCCCGATGCCCCTCGCGCTGGGCCGCCTGATGCCACTCTCGCTGTCGTCGTGTTCGGCGACTATCAATGCCCTGCGTGCCGTTTTGCAAGCCCCGCTCTTCACGAGGCCGTCGGGGAGGATGGTGAGGTAATGTTGATCTACAAGGAATGGCCGATCTTTGGCGCGCTCTCCGAACGCTCCGCGCGCGTCGCGCTGGCGAGCGACTGGCAGGGAATTTATTCCGACTTCCATCAGGCGCTGATGGCAGAGCCACGACGTCTCGAGGATACGGTGCTGCGGGAAGTAGCAGAAGCGGTTGGCGGCAATTGGGCGCAGATTGAAACCGACCTCGCCTCGCAGCGACAAGCCATCGACCGCGCGATCGCACACACCCGTATCGAGGCGTTCACGCTGGGTTTGGCGGGAACGCCAGCCTACCTGATCGGCCACCGTCTGGTGAATGGCGCCCTCAGCCTTGACGAGTTCAAGTCAGCGTTCCGCTCGGCACGCGCTGTCTGACTCCGTGTTCGTTGAAAGTTTTCGACATCATTGAAAGAGATCATTCGATGCGGCGCAGCCTGACCCTTCTTCAGCTCAACGACCTTCACGGTTACATCGAACCGCATCGCGAACTGGTGCGCGAAGGGGGTGAGTGGACATTCATCGAACTCGGTGGCCTCGCCCGCATCGCGACGCTCTTCGATCGGGTAAGGCAGGTCACCGGGGGCGCGGTGATCGCGCTCGACAACGGCGACACGTTCCACGGTACCCATGTCGCGGTCGCTTCGCGCGGCCATGCCCTGGTTCCGATGATGAACGCATTGAAGATCGATGCGATGACCGTCCACTGGGAGTTCGCTTACACACCCACAGGGGTGTGCGATCTTGCAGCCAAGCTCGATTACCCCATGCTCGCGATCAACTGCTACCGGAAAGACAACGGCTCTCTGCTGCTCGCACCGTGGCGCATTGTGGAACGCGGCGGTCTGCGTGTCGGGATCGTCGGGATTGCGTGCCCGATCGTCGACAAGACTATGCCGCGAGCCTTTAGCGAGGGCGTCCGTTTCACGATCGGCAACGAGGAGTTGCCCGGCACTATCCGGCACCTGCGCGACTCGGAGGGCGTGGATCTTGTGGTCGTGCTATCACACCTCGGGTTTCCGCAGGACGTCAAACTGGCCCGTGAAACCGACGGAATTGACGTCATCGTCAGCGGCCATACGCACAACCGCATGCATGAGGCGATTGTCGAAAACGGCGCGATCATCTTCCAGTCCGGCTGCCACGGCTCGTTCGTCGGCCGGCTCGATCTAGAGGTCGAAGCAGGCCGCGTCGCCTCGCATCGCCACGAACTTATCCCAATCGATGACAGCCTTGCCGACGATGCCAAAGTCGCAGCGATGGTGGAAGATGCGCTCGCTCCGGAGCGGGTCCAAATGTCGGAAGTGGTGGGACATATCGACAAGCCCCTGCATCGCTACGCGATGGCGCAGTCCTCTATGGACGACATTCTCCTGCGGGCAATCGCCGGGGTCGGCGGAACCGACCTCGCATTCTCGAATGGCTGGCGATACGGAGCGCCGATTGCGCCCGGACCCGTCACGCTCAATGACCTGTGGAACATCATCCCGACCAATCCCGAAGTTATGACGGTCCAGCTGACCGGTGCGGAGATTCGCACGATGATCGAAGAGAATCTCGAGCGCACCTTCTCGGCTGATCCGTTTGGACAAATGGGAGGATACGTGAAGAGAATGCTGGGCCTGAAGCTCTTTCTGAAAGCGGAAAATCCCAGTGGGCGGCGTATTGACCGATTGTTTGCAGGATCAGCCGAGGTGCAAACGGATCAAGTGTACACGGTCGCCTTCGTCACCGAGCAGGGGGTACCCGGGAAATTCGGAACCGGGCGGGCCAAAACCGGTGTCTCGGCAATCGACGCGTTAAGGCGGTTGTTCGCCATGATCTCGATCACCAAGCACGAGCCGGTTCAGACTGTTTTCCTCGCCTGAGCTTGCGCGCCTGCACCCCCACCCCCTCAATTCGCATCACCGTGCGCGCGATGATGGTGCCCGATACATGCTGGGAAAGCGTGGCTTAGCCGGGCCCTCGATCGCGCCTGCCCATCTGACCGGCTATCCATTCTACAATCTCGTGTTCCGGCCAGGCGACAGTGAACCCACCCAGTTGCACAGGTTTGGGAAACTTCCCCTCGGCCATCCATCGGTAGATCGTAGAACGGCCCAGTCCGACGCGATCTTGCACCTCGGGGAGGCGGATGAGCCTTGTGAGCCGCCGGCGCTCGGTCGCATCGACGGGGGCCTCGTTAGCCATGAAGACCTCCTTGGCCACTAGCAAAGACATCGCCGAGCAGAGCATCCTTGCGTTCGAGTTCCTCGATGTGGCTGGAGAGAAGCCGTGCGACGCGGTGCTCGGCACCATCACGTCGACCGCCAGCGCGAGTTCGGTCTCTAGCCCCTGCCGGACGCTGCGCGCCCGCGCCACCATTCCGTCGACCTCATCGATGACCGCCCGCGCGTCCGCCAGCAGCGCGCGTCCGGGATCGGTCAGTTTGGGACGCCGTGAGCCTTCACGATCGAACACCTTCACTCCAAGCTGAAGCTCCAGTGCTGCGATGCCGTAGCTGACAACCGATAGCGCGCGGCCCAGCTTCTTGGCGGCCTGATTGAAGCTGCCGTGCTCAGCTACCGCGAGGAAAATCCTGAGCTGGTCGACGGTCGGGCTTCCAACGTCCATTGTTCGATTTTCCTGATCATTTCGAACCACTTTATCCCGCTTATCCTGAATGGCCGCAAGGCCCATATCGGCTTCGACAAGACATTCAGGAGAATGACGATGATAGAAGTTCGACCGTTTGCGGGTCTCGGCGCGGCCGATCATGGCTGGCTCGACGCCCGCCACCACTTCGCGTTCGCCGACTACCGCGATCCTGCGCGGACCAACTGGGGCCAGCTGCGGGTGTGGAACGACGACACCATCGCGCCCCGGTCCGGCTTTCCGCCGCACCCCCACCGCGACATGGAAATCATCACCTACGTCCGGAAGGGCGCGATCACCCACCAGGACAGCCTGGGCAACACCGGCCGGACTGAAGCCGGCGACGTGCAGGTGATGTCGGCCGGAAGCGGCGTGACGCATTCGGAATACAACCACGAGGATGAGGCCACGCAGATCTTCCAGATATGGATCATCCCCGATGAACGCGGAGGCCAGCCCAGCTGGGGCGCACGGCCCTTTCCGAAGGATGATCGGGACGGCCAGTTCGTGACCCTCGCATCCGGCATCGAGGAAGACAGCGACAGCTTGCCGATCAGGGCGCAGGCCCGCGTGCTCGGCGCCACTATCAAGGCGGGCGAAACCGTGACGTACGAGGCAGCGCCCGACCGGCATCTGTATCTGGTGCCGGCGACGGGCAAGGTTCGCATCGACGAGGTGGAGGTCAACGCGCGTGACGGCGCCGCGATCACCGGGCTCGCACGGATCGAGGTAACAGCGCTGGAAGACAGTGAACTGGTTCTGGTCGACGCACGCTGACGTTTTGGCGTGATGATCGGCCCGCCGGTGAGTGGCGCCCACCCCCCGCTGCCGCTCACCGGCACCCATTTCAAATCAGGAGAATTCCAAATGACCCAGACCCGTAAAGTAGCCGTGATCGTCGGCAGCCTCCGTAAGGATTCGCTCAACCGCAAGGCAGCGCACGCGCTGGCCGGGCTTGCGCCGGACGGCGTCGAACTCGAAATCGTCGAGATCGGCGACCTGCCGCTCTACGACGAAGATGTCGAGGCAGGCGGCGCCCCGGCCCCGTGGGAGCGCTTCCGATCCCAGGTCAAGGCAAGCGATGCCGTGCTGTTCGTCACGCCGGAATACAACCGCTCGGTCCCCGGCGCGCTCAAGAACGCCATCGACGTCGGATCGCGACCCTACGGCGCCAGCGTGTTTGCCGGAAAGCCGGCGGCGGTGATGAGCCTGTCGCAAGGAGCAGTAGGCGGCTTTGGCGCCAACCATCACTTGCGCCAGTCGCTGGTGTTCCTCGACATGCCGGTCCTACAGCAGCCGGAGGCGTATATCGGCGGCGCCGGCGCGATGTTCGACGACCGAGGCGATCTCGCCGCGAAGGACACCGAGGCCTTCTTCCAGACCTTCATCGACGCGTTCGCCGCATGGATCGATCGCAATGTCAGCCGTGAGGAGACGTCACATGGATAAGAGCGACAAGTGGGACCTGGCCTGGTTTTCGGCCGCCTTGGTTAGTCTGCCGGTGTTGATGGCGGTGGTCACCCTGGGAGTCGGCCAGTGAACAGGATGCCCGCCCTGTTCATCGGCCATGGCAGCCCCATGAACACGCTTGAGCTCAACGGATACACGCAGGCCTGGCGCGCGCTGGGCGAGCGATTGCCGCGCCCGCGCGCCATCCTGGTCGTATCGGCTCATTGGTACATCGGGGCGACCGCGGTGACCGCCATGGCCCGGCCACGCACGATCCACGACTTCTTCGGCTTTCCCCAGCCGCTGTTCGACTTCCAGTACCCCGCGAGTGGAGCCCCCGATGTCGCGCAGGAAGTCGTGGAGGCGGTCAGGCCGGAGTGGGTGGGGCTGGACCAGGAAGAGTGGGGCCTCGATCACGGAACCTGGAGTGTTCTGGCGCACCTCTATCCCAAGGCGGACGTCCCGGTTCTACAGCTGTCGATCAACGCCTCGCAGCCGTTCTCCTATCACCTCGAGCTTGGCGCACGGCTGAATTCTCTGCGCGATAAGGGTGTGCTCATCCTGTCGAGCGGCAACGTCGTCCATAACCTTAGGCTGGTGCAATGGAATCAGCCCACCGCAGGAGCCGATTGGGCACAGCGGTTCGACGAGGCCGTACGCGCCCAAATGGCCGACGATCCTTCAGGCATTCTGAAGCTCGGCGAGCATCCTGACTTTGCAAAGGCCGTGCCGACACCCGATCACTACCTTCCGCTGCTCTACACGGCGGGCCTGGCGGCCGCGGAAGGGCGTTCCCAGTCATTCATCGAGGGATATTCACTGGGGTCGCTGTCGATGACGAGCTACAACGTCGGCCCAGATCTCGACCTGCCAGCCTTCGCTGACGGTGCGGCTGAGCTTCCCGCGGATGTACCGCCCGATCAGACCAATATGTGATTACCCAGCTTTCATCGCGCGCCAACCATCGAGGTATTTTCAGCCATTTGCTTGTTATGAAAGGTCCAAAGAAACGCGGCTCCAGCAACATCTCCATCCCTGTTCAACCACCACTGGCGGATCCGCTTGACCCTGACATGATGTCAGACACCATAAGGTCGCGCATACCGATTCGTTCTGAAGGAGCCGGACATGCACGAGAACCATCATCACCACGACTGCACGCATGGTTCGCGCGCGGCCCCGCAGGGCGGACACGAGCACGGCATGACGACTGACCCCGTCTGCGGCATGAAGGTGGATAGCCGAACCAGCCCTCACCGGTTCGAGCTCGACGGAAAACCCTACTGGTTCTGCAGTGCGAGTTGTCTGGCAAAGTTCAGCGCCAATCCGGAGGGCTACCTTTCCGGCGCGGCTTCGGGAGCTACGAAGGCCAATCTGTCGGACGTGCCCGCCGGCACGATCTGGACCTGCCCCATGCATCTCCAAATCCGCCAGGACGGTCCCGGCACCTGCCCCATCTGCGGCATGGCGTTGGAGCCCCTCGAGCCGACGCTGGAGGAAGGCCCGAACCCCGAACTCATAGACATGACGCGGCGCTTCTGGGTGAGCGCCGCGTTCAGCGTCCCGCTTGTCGTTCTGGTCGTCCTGATGGAGCTAGTCGGCTGGGAAGTAATGCCCATACGTATGTCCCAATGGGTGCAGCTGGTGCTCGCGGCGCCGGTCGTCCTGTGGGGCGGCTGGCCGTTCTTCGAGCGGTTCTGGCAGTCGCTGCGAACCCGCAACCTCAATATGTTCACGCTGATCGGGCTCGGCGTCGGGGTCGCGTTCGGCTACAGCGTGGTCGCGACCGTCGCGCCACAGATTTTTCCTCCAGCGCTCCGGACGATGGGCGGCATGGTGCCGGTCTATTTCGAGGCCGCGGCCGTCATCACCACGCTCGTGCTGCTCGGTCAGGTTCTCGAGCTGCGCGCGCGCTCCGCCACCGGAAAGGCGATCCGCGCCTTGCTCGGCCTGGCTCCCAAGACAGCCCGAAAGGTCAACTCCGACGGTAACGACGAGGACGTCGAGCTGGACCTCGTCCAGGTCGGCGATCTTCTGCGCATCCGACCCGGCGAGAAGGTGCCGGTCGACGGCATCGTGGTCGAGGGCAGGAGCTCGATCGATGAGTCGATGATCAGCGGCGAGCCCGTTCCGGTCGAGAAGGGGGAAGGCGACCGGGTCACCGGCGCCACGGTGAATGGTACCGGCGGTCTGGTCATGCGCGCCGATCGCGTTGGACGCGATACCATGCTCTCGCAGATCGTCCGCATGGTGGCCGACGCGCAGCGTTCGCGTGCACCGATCCAAGCGCTTGCGGACAGGGTCTCCGGCTGGTTCGTCCCGGGTGTGGTCCTGATCGCCATCGCTACCTTCATCGTCTGGAATTTCGTCGGACCCGAGCCGCGCGCCGCGCACGCCCTGGTCAATGCGGTGGCGGTCCTCATCATCGCGTGTCCCTGTGCGCTGGGTCTGGCGACGCCGATGTCGATCATGGTGGGAACCGGCCGGGGGGCGACATCCGGAGTACTGGTCAAGAACGCCGAAGCGCTCGAACTTACCGAAAGGATCGATACGCTGGTCGTCGACAAGACCGGCACCCTGACGGTCGGCAAGCCGAAGCTGGTCAAAATCCAGCCGGCGGATGGCTTCGACGAGAACGAGGTCCTCCGCCTCGCCGCGGCGCTGGAGCGCGGCAGCGAGCATCCACTGGCTGCGGCGATCGTCGAAGGCGCGAACGATCGGGGGATCGTGCTGCCGGAGAGTTCCGATTTCGCCTCGGTCACTGGCAAGGGCGTAACCGGGGAGGTGGATGGACGCCGTGTCGCGTTGGGCAACGCAGCCCTCCTTGAAACGATCGGAGCAAACACCGGCCCGCTCGAAAGTCAGGCAGACCAGCATCGGTCCGAGGGCGAAGGCGTCATGTTCGTCGCTATCGACGGGAGGCTGGCCGGCATCGTGGTGGTGGCAGATCCGATCAAGGACAGCGCTGCCGAGGCCGTCGCGGAGCTCCGCCAGAGCGGCATCCACGTCGTCATGATGACCGGCGACAATCGCCGGACGGCCGAAGCGGTCGCCCGCCGGGTCGGGATCGACGAGGTGATGGCCGATGTCCTTCCGCAGCAGAAGCAGGCGAAGGTGGAGGAGCTTCGTCGCGCAGGGCGGCGTGTGGCGATGGCGGGGGATGGTATCAACGACGCTCCTGCTCTCGCAGCCGCCGATGTCGGCATTGCGATGGGCACGGGCACCGACGTGGCGATGGAAAGCGCGGCGATCACCCTGGTGCAGGGCGATCTGCGGGGCATCGTCCGCGCGCGCAAGCTCAGCCGCGCGACCATGGCGAATATCCGGCAGAACCTGTTCTTCTCGTTCGTGTTCAACGCCGCCGGCGTGCCCATCGCGGCCGGGGTTCTGTACCCGTGGTTCGGCCTCCTGCTGAGTCCGATCATCGCAGGTGCGGCGATGGCGTTCAGTTCGGTGGCGGTCATCGGCAATTCGCTGCGGTTGCGGAGCATCCACTTGTGAAGATCGGCGAAGCCTCGAACGCGTCAGGCGTGAGCCAGCGGATGATCCGGCATTACGAGAAGGTGGGTTTGATCACTGCTGCCCCAAGGAGAGATTCGGGATACCGGGACTATGATCGGACAGACGTTCACACGCTCGCTTTCATCGGACGGGCTCGCGATCTCGGCTTCGGTATCGAGGAAATACGGCAGCTGCTGGGACTCTGGCAGGATCGCAGCCGCGCCAGTGCGGAAGTCAAGGCACTTGCTCTCGCCCGTGCGGCCGAATTGAAGTCCAAGTCTCGGCAGCTGGATTCGATGCGCCGATCGCTCGAGCGCCTGGCCGCCGAGTGTCACGGCGACCAAATGCCCGACTGCCCCATCCTCGATGACCTTGAGTCCGTGGGATGATGCGGGCGCATAAGGGCAAACGCGGAAACGACGCGCGTACCTTTGGCTCCACAAGAAAATTGACCCTGTTAACCCCCGGGCCTAGGACATTTCGGTAATGCTCCGTCGTCTTCATCTCATACTGGCAGCGCTGGCCATGCTGATCGCACCGCTGGCGATGCAGTCGGGCATGGCTATGGCGGCGACGCCGATGGATCATCGCGAGATGGCTCAAACAGGGCATTGCGGCGACGAGGAACCCGGCAGGGACGACGAGCCCGGTGCGATGACGCAGTGCTGTGTCGCGATGTGTTCCGCCCTGGCTCCGCTCGGCGCGCCCGCGTTCGAACTGGTCGCCTATCATGCACCCATCCTCGCCGGGTTCCGGACGAGCGGGCATCGGGCGTTCCTGGCAAAGCTGCCCACGCCCCCTCCCAGACTTGCGTGAAATCGTCCTTTTTTCGATTTCACGGAGTACAGGAACATGAACAAGTTGATCACTGCGGTCGCGCTCGCGATCGCTCTTCCCGGCGTCGCGCACGCCCAGGCTGCTCCTGCGGAAAAGCCGAAGATGGAATGCTGCGAGAAGATGAAGGACAAGTGCGCGTGCTGCGACAAGATGGCGGCCAAGCCCGCCAGCGGCACCGACGCGTCTTCGTCGGACCCGCATGCAGGCCATGACATGACGCCCGCGGCCCCGGCCGACGGGCACGCGCACCACTAGGCACGACTGACTGCCGGCGGGGGCCTGCTCCCGCCGACAGACGATCGTCTTAACGCCAGTGAGCCAAGGAATTCTCGATGAATGAACTCGTCCTCGGACGGCGTGCGCTGCTGCGCGCCGCCGCTATATCCGGCGCAGGCTTCGGCTTGGCGCAGGCTCTGCCCGCCTGGGCCCAGCCGCTCTCGAAAGGCCTCGTGCGCCCGCTGCCCACCGTCAGCGGCAACGAGATCGCCCTGACCATTGGTCAGGTCAGCGTCGAGGTCGACGGCAAGGTCAGCCGCGCGATCGGAATCAACGGAACCGTGCCCGGTCCGCTGATCCGCCTCAAGGAAGGCCAGCGGGTACGCCTGCGCGTCCAGAACACGCTCGATGAGGACAGCTCGATCCACTGGCACGGCCTTCTCGTGCCGTTCGAGATGGATGGCGTCCCGGGCGTCAGCTTCCCCGGCATCATGCCGCGCTCGACCTTCGACTACGAGTTCGATCTCAGCCATGCCGGAACCTACTGGTATCACAGCCACAGCGCCTACCAGGAGGAGGATGGCGTCTACGGTCCGATCGTGATCGATCCGGCCGGGCCCGATCCGGTCGCCTACGACCGCGAGCATGTGCTGGTGCTGTCCGACCACAGCCCGCTCGCCGGTGCGACCATCTACCGTAAGCTCAAGCAGATGGGTGGGCCCTATTTCAACCGCCAGCGCATGACCCTGTCCGGCTTGCTCGCGGGGCGTGACTTGACGGCGAAGGAGCGCTGGGAGTGGGCGCAGATGCGGATGGATGCTGCCGACATCGCAGACGTTACCGGATCGACCTACGCCTTCACCATCAACGGCTTCGGCCCGTTCGACAACTGGACCGGCCTGTTCACGCCGGGCGAACGCGTACGGCTGCGCATCATCAATGCCTCGGCGCAGACGACCTTCAACATCCGCATCCCCGGGCTGCCGATGACGGTGGTGCAGGCGGATGGCCTCAACGTGCGTCCGGTGGCCGTCGACGAGTTTCAGATCGGCACCGCCGAAACCTACGACGTCGTCGTTACACCCGGGGACCGCGCCTACAGTTTTGTCAGCGAGGCGAGCGACCGGTCGGGCTTGGGCCGCGCGACCCTTGCGCCGCGCGAGGGCATGAGCGCGCCGGTTCCGCCGCTGCGCCCGCGCCCGCTCCTGACCATGAAGGACATGGGCATGGGCGACATGGACCATTCCGGGATGAATCATGGCGCGATGGGCAGTGGATCATCGAACCCGGCGAAGGTACGCGGGGTCGATCCGACTGCCCAACAGAACGCCTCCGGCGAGTTGTGGAAGCTGACCGGCTGGAAAGAGACAGGCGCCGTAGTTGCAACGGCAGCGGCGGCTGGCATGGCGGGTATGGATCACGCGGCGATGGGGCATGGCTCCGTTGCGGCATCTCCAGCGGCAGCACCCATGGACCACGCCGCGATGGGACACACGGCCCCGGCGGCCGCCGGCCAGGCAGCGGCGCCAATGGACCACGGCTCGATGGGCATGCGCGACTTCGCAAACGCGCCGGAGGTCGACAAGAACCCGGGCGTGCAGACGATCTCGCCGATGCCGGTCGACCGCATGGGCGATCCAGGAACGGGTCTGGAAGACGTCGGCCACCGCGTGCTGAATTACCGCGATCTCATGGCGCTCGAGCGCAATCCCGACGTGCGCGCGCCATCCCGTCAGCTCGACATCCACCTGACCGGCAACATGGAACGCTACATGTGGTCGTTCGACGGGGTGAAGATGAGCGAACCGGCCGAGCCGATCCCCTTCCGCCACAACGAGCGCGTGCGCGTGCGGCTCGTCAACGACACGATGATGCAGCACCCGATCCATCTGCACGGCCACTTCTTTGAGCTGGTGACCGGGCATGGCGCCTGGTCGCCGCGCAAGCACACGGTGAACGTGCAGCCGGGCGGGACGGCGACCTTCGACGTCACCCTCGATGCGCAGGGCGACTGGGCGTTCCACTGTCACAACCTCTACCATATGACCGCCGGGATGATGCGTGTCGTCACCGTGCGTCCCGACAAGGGAGACGCGTAAGATGATCTGGCTTCACAGACTTCCCCTGCTTGCCGTGGCGGCTTTCGCCAGCGTGCCAGCAGTCGCGCAAGAACAGGCTTCGCCGGACCAGACATCGGTCCCTCCCGCAGCGGCGAGTTGCACTCCCGAGCATGCTGCCATGGGGCATTGCACGCTGCCGGCAAATCGATCGGCGGTCGCTCAGCCGCAGCCCGCGCCCAAAGCGCCGCCGACCTGCCTGCCCGGGCACGCCGCGATGGGACATTGCACGCTACCGGAAAACCAACCGGCTGCCGCTCAGCCACTTCCGGTACCTCAGGCGCGGAGCACTTGCCTGCCCGAACATGCTGCAATGGGCCATTGCACGCGTCCCGCTGCCTCTCCCACAGCGACGCCACAGACCGCGTTCCCGGCCCAAAACACTTGCTCGCCGGAGCATGCGGCGATGGGGCACTGCACACTCCCCGCAGCGCAACCTGCGGCTCAGGTGACGTGCGCGCCGGAACACGCGGCGATGGGACATTGCACCCCGGCCGAAACGATCACGGCAGAGGGGACGAACCTCCCTGCCGGCTCGGGCACGGCTCCGCCCGTGCCCACGGACTACGCCGCGGACGCGATCTATGGCCCGTCCGCGATGGCCATGGGGCGTCACCATCTGTCGCTGCATCACGGCGGCCAGAACTTTTCGATGGTCATGCTCAACATCGCCGAGGTGAAGATCAAGAGCGGACGGGACTCTTACGAATGGGGTGGCGAGGCCTGGTATGGCGGGGACATCAATCGGCTGGTCGTCAAAACCGAAGGTGAAGGCGAGTTCGGCGCCGGGGTGGAATCCGCCGAGGTCCAGGCGCTCTATAGCCGCGCCATTGGCCCCTACTTCGATCTTCAGGCCGGTGTCCGGTACGATTTCGAGCCAGACCCATCGCGCGTCTACGCCACGGTCGGATTCGAGGGGCTGGCGCCGGGTTTCTTCGATGTCGAGGGCGCGCTGTTCCTGTCGGATCGGGGCGAGCTGTTGGGCCGGCTCGAAGGCTACTACGACCAGCGCATCACCCAGAAGCTGATCCTGCAGCCGCGTGCCGAGCTCAATTTCGCGGCGCAGAGCAGCGAGGATATCGGCGTCGGCGCGGGCCTGACCGATGCCGAGATCGGCGTTCGGCTGCGCTACGACATCGCCCGCGAATTCGCTCCTTACGTGGGCGTCCAATACGAGCGCGCCTTCGGCAGGACCCGCGATTTCCTGCGCGACGAAGGCGAAGCGACCGGTGGCTGGAGTTTCCTGGCCGGCATCCGCGTGTGGTTCTGAGGGGAGAAAAACGATGCTTGCAACGACGATGATCGCAGCCTTTCTGGCGCTCCAGGCGGCACCTGGGCACCATGCTTCACACGCGGGGCCGACGGCACCGCAAACCGCGCCTATTGGCGCCGACGAGAGCGCCGTTCGCGCGGTGCTGGCGCGCTACAAGTCCGCGATCGAGCGGTTGGACGCGAGCGGCACCGAAGCACTCTTCACCGAGGATTCCGCAGTGTTCGAAACCGGCGGTGTCGAAGGCACCTACAAGGAGTATCTCGCGCACCATCTGGGGCCCGAGCTCGCGGCTTTCCGCTCGTTCGCATTCTCCGACTACGCGGTCGCGGTGCGCATCGAAGGCGATCTCGCGCTCGCGACCGAGACCTATAACTACCGGATCGAGACGAAGAGCGGGGAAATCGCGATGCGCAGGGGCGTCGCCACGAGCGTGCTCACGAGAACGGCGGATGGCTGGAAGATCCTGGTCATGCACAATTCGGCGCGCAAGCCGAAGGGGACCTGAGATGAGCATGTTCATCCGACGATCGCATCGCTTGCTGGCGCGGTCGGTGCTGGCGATGTTTGCAGCCATCGCTGTCCTGTCGATGCCAGCGGCACCTGTATCGGCGCACAAGGATCACAAAGCGAAGCAGGAGGCAGCGCAACTCGAGGCACAACGCGCGGCGGCTGGCGGAACGCGGGACGCGGCTCCCATGGCCCACGATCCTGCGATGCCGGGTCATGCCGCGGCCATGGCGGCGATGGACGCAGCAGACGATCCGCCGCAGAGCTTCGCGGCCAGACTGCTCGACTGGCTCGGCCGCTTCCATCCTATGCTGGTGCATTTTCCGATCGCCTTCATCCCGGCGGCGCTCTTCACCGCCATCGTCGGGCGCAAGCGGCCCGGCTTCGCGAAGCCCGTCCAGTTCCTGGTGGTGACCGCAGGGGTGACCGCTCCGTTCGCCATGCTGTCGGGCTGGCTGAGCGGCGGGTTCGAACTCGGCCTCGACGACTGGATGATGCAGAGCCACCGCTGGCTCGGGACCGGCATCGGGATCGGCGCGTTCGCCTTGGGTGTGTTCGCGCTCAGGCGCCCCGAGCAGGACCGCGGCTCCCGCATGATCGTCGGTCTGTCGATCCTGACAGCGGCGATCCTCGTGCAGGGTTGGTTCGGCGGTGCGCTCGTGCACGGCGTCGACCACCTGAACTGGTAAGGAGAACGACCGATGGAAGACCACGCAAAGTCCGCGCATCACGAGGGCGGCTCGAAGCCCTACATGATGCTGGCGGTCAATCTCGGCCTGAGCCTGCTGGTGATGTATCTCGCCATGTTCGCCATGATCTGGAGCTGGGGGGAGTTCATCCAGAACGTGAACTTCTTCTACATGGCTTTGGTCATGTGGGCTCCGATGGGCGCGATCATGCTGGCGACGATGGGGGGCATGTATCGCAGACGCAGACTGAACGCCGTGCTTTACGCCGCCTTCGCCGCGATCTTCGTCCTGTCGCTCCTCGGCATTCGCCAGCAGAGCCTGGTCGGCGACGACCAGTTCCTGCGCTCGATGATCCCGCACCATTCCGGCGCGATACTGATGTGCGAGGAAGCCAAGCTCACCGATCCCGAGATACGCCAGCTCTGCGGCGAGATCATCCAGGCCCAAAAGGAAGAAATCGCCGAGATGAAGCGGATCATGGACCGATTGTAATCCGACACGACCCACAACTACGGAGATATTCAATGATCAAAATGACCGGAATCGGCGCGCTCGCGCTCCTCGCGTCGCTCGGCGCCTGCGGAAGCCCTGAGCAGCCGGCGGACGACACCGCACCCGCTGCCGAAATGGACATGGACGGCCCCTATGCGAAATCCGAGATGGCGATGGACAAGGCGATGAAGGCCGCGGTCGGCGTCGATGCTGGCGACACCTGGGTCAAGAAGATGATCGCGCACCATGACGGCGCGATCGCCATGTCGCGGATTGTGCTCGGCCTCGAGCCCACCGCCGATGTCGCGAAGATGGCGCAGATGACGATCGACAACCAGGGCGCCGAGATCGAAGCGCTCAAGGCGCTCGCCCGCAACGGCACCGCCGATCCCGAAAGCGCCCGGCTCTACGAAGCGGCGATGACCGAGATGCACAGCGAAATGATGGCGGCATCGGGGGCTACCCCTTCGGAGACCTACCTCGCCAAGATGCTTGCCCACCACCGCGGCGCTGTCGCCATGTCGGACATCGCGCTCGCCAACGGCGCGACCGGGGCCGTGCGGGCGCAGATCGAGGAGACGCGGGCCGAGCAGCTCGAGGAAATCGCCATGGTCGAAGCCATGCTGCGCGGCGAGCCGATGACTATGCAGACGCAAGCTAAGAGCGCTGCGGCCGCGCCGGCGGCTACCGCGAAACCTGCTGCTCCCAAAGCCGCGGCGGCAAAGGCGGCCCCCGCCAAGCCGGCCGCGGCCACGCCAACCGCAGAGTCTGCGGCCGAGCCCGAGGCCTCGCCTACTTGCGCTCCCGAGCACCGGGCGGCGGGACACTGCTGATCGCCGCTTGATGGCCCCGGCGATGACTTCGCCGGGGCCATTCTCATCCAGAACCGGAGTTTTCGCCCGCAGATGCGAACCCATGTTATCGCCCGCAAGACGCACAAATGGCTCGGCCTGTTCATCGGCCTGCAGGTGGTCGTCTGGTCGCTGAGCGGCATCTACATGACCGTCGTTCACATCGATACGATCCACGGCGACCATCTCGTTCGTGAGGCGTCCAGTCCGGGCATCGAGGCGGGCGCCTTGCAAGATCCGTTCGTGCTTGCTGCCCGGGAAGAGTCGACCGGCATCAGGCTGGCCTGGGTCGACGAGCGCCCGATCTACGTGACCGAAGGACCGTTGGGAGAGCGCGCCTTCGCGGCAACCTCGGCTGCACTGCTACAACCCCCAAACGAGCAGGCAATCAGAGCCTTGGCTTCGTCCCATTACACAGGCTCCGAGCCCATCGCGTCGGCCGAACTCATCACCGACGTTCCCGGGGAAATCCGCGGACGGACGCCGCCGCTCTGGCGCGTGGAGTTCGCTCACTGGAACCGGCCGACCTTCTATCTCTCACCAGCCACCGGCGAACTTCTCGCGCGGCGGCACGAGCTGTGGCGGGTGTTCGACTTCGTGTGGATGCTCCACATCATGGACTACGACGAGCGCGAGAACGTCAACAATCCGCTACTGCGCGCCTTTACCTGGGGTGCGGTGCTAATGGCGCTGTCGGGCATCTGGTTGCTGTTCTACGCCTTTCCCAAGCGCAAGAAGAAGGGGCGCAGCACCCCATGACAATCAAGTCGATCTGGCTGCGGAGGATCCACAAGTGGGTCGGACTCGCCATTGGCCTGCAGTTCGTGCTCTGGGCGATCAGCGGCACCGCGATGGCGCTGCTCGACATGGAAACGGTCGCCGGAGGCCCCCGGCCCCAAGCGATCCAATCCGCACTCGCCGGCGAGGCGAGCGGTTGGCCAACGATCGTGCGGCAGCTCAACAGCGAGACGATCGAGGGGCTGCGGCTTAGGACGCTCATCGATCGGCCGGTCGTCGAAGTGCGGACCGCGCGATCGACCCGGATGTTCGACGCTCGAACGGGGGTGCGAGTGACGATCGATGCGGAAGCCGCTCGCGCGATCGCGAGGTCAAACCATCCCAATCGGACAAGTCCCGGCCCGGCAAAGCTTCTCACCAGACCATCGCTCCCGATCAGGGACCACGAGCCGCCCATCTGGCAAGTCGATTTCGCCGACAAAGACGCCAGCACCTATTACGTCTCGGCGACGACGGGCGCTGTGCTCGAGCGGCGGAATGATACTTGGCGCTGGTGGGATTTCTTCTGGATGCTCCACAACATGGATTATTCAGACAGAACGAGCTTCAACCATCCGCTGATCATCACCGCAGGCGTGGCGATGGCCTGGCTGGCGGTGACCGGATTCTGGCTGCTGTTCCGGACGATGTGGCGGCACGATCTTTCGTGGATTCGAGACCTAAATATGGCCCGTCACCCTTGAATCGGTTGGCCTCGGGCGGCCTTTCTCCTCAACACCGCGAACCCAGCATCCTGTTTTTCCATCGAAAGGCCAGCGTTCGCACACAAATATCGAAGCCCCTCTTGAATCTCCATTAGAATTGCCTAAATTAGACTCTCCTAATGGAGAGAAGTGTGGATCTCATTGCGCAGTTTGAGGCTCAGGCAGCCGAGGCAGTCGGGCTGTTGAAGGCGATGGCAAATAGGCCGCGCCTGCTGGTTCTCTGTCATCTGGCCCAGAGCGGCGAGCTTTCGGTTGGCGAGCTGGCCAGCCGAGTGGCGCTTGGCCAATCGGCCCTGTCGCAGCACCTGTCCAAGCTTCGCGAGCAAAAGCTGGTGAACACACGCAAGGATGCTCAAACGGTCTTCTACAGCGTTTGCGATCCAAAAGCGCTTCAGGTGCTTGCTCTCCTCCATGACCTGTTCTGCCCCGATCTCGGGCAAGCAGGGACCATTGAAGAAAACAGGAGCTGATCCGTGCAGACCGACATCAATCTCGAACGTGCCATCGCCCAGGTCGATGCGGTGCTTGCCGGCACGCAAGCTACGCCGCTGGTCAAGGCCTTCTTCGACGAGCCGACCTTTACCGCCACCTACGTCGTCAGCGACCCCGCAACGGGCAAAGCCGCGATCATCGACAGCGTGCTCGACTTCGACCAGGCGTCTGGGTGCACCAGCCACGCTTCGGCCGATGCGGTGATCGCCTATGTGCAGCAGGAAGGTCTGAGCATAGACTGGCTGCTAGAAACACATGCGCATGCCGACCATCTTTCGGCTGCGCCGTATTTGCAGGAAAAGCTCGGTGGCAAGCTCGCCATCGGGGCAGAAATCATCACGGTTCAGAACGTCTTTGGCAAGATCTTCAACGAGGGTACGCAGTTTCAGCGTAACGGCTCGCAATTCGATGTGCTGTTGAACGACGGCGACACGCTGCGGATCGGGGAACTCCAGCTGATCGCGCTGCATGTCCCCGGGCATACGCCTGCCGATATGGCTTACGTTATCGGCGACGCGCTGTTCACCGGCGATACGATGTTCATGCCGGACTATGGTTCTGCCCGCGCCGATTTTCCGGGCGGCGACGCCCGCGCGCTGTACCGCTCGGTGCGCCGCTTGATGGAACTTCCCGACGCAACCCGGGTGTTCCTGTGCCACGATTACAAGGCGCCCAATCGCGATCACTTCGTATGGGAAACCACCATGCTCGCGGAGCGGACCGGAAACGTACACCTGCATAAGGACGTGAGCGAGGACGAGTTCGTCGCGATGCGCACCCAGCGCGACGCCACGCTGGACATGCCCAAGCTGATCCTGCCGGCCATCCAGGTCAACATGCGTGCAGGCCACTTGCCCGAGCCCGAGGACAACGGCGAGGTTTACCTGAAGCTGCCGCTCAACGTGCTGCGATAGGAAGCCAGAGACATGGAACCACTCTCACCCTTTGTGGCGATTGCGGGCGGGTTGTTGATCGGCGCCGCAGCGGCGCTGCTGTTGCTGCTGAATGGCCGCATCGCTGGCGTCTCCGGGATGCTCGCCACGGCGACCCGGGTCGACCCAGGCGGCCCGCCGTGGCGGCAGGCGGGGGCCTTTATCGTCGGCCTGCCCTTGGGCGCCGTCTTGATCGCCACCTTCGTGCGCCGGCCCGATCTGATCATAGACGCGTCACCCGGCGCTCTTATCGTCGCAGGCCTCTTGGTCGGGTTCGGCACGCGGCTGGGCAATGGCTGCACCAGCGGGCACGGTGTCTGCGGGATGGCGCGGCTGGCGCCACGCTCGATCTTTGCCACGCTGACCTTCATGGCCACCGCCGCGCTGACAGTGTTCGTCATGCGCCACCTGCTGGGAATCTGACGATGCGCAACGTCTTGGCAGCGCTGTTGGTCGGCGCGATCTTCGGCGCGGGACTGGTCCTGTCCGACATGGTCAACCCTGCAAGGGTCCGGGCCTTTCTCGACGTCGCCGGGCAATGGGATCCTACGCTGATGTTCGTGATGGGCGCAGCCCTTATTCCGTCCGCGCTCGCCTACATGATCCGACGCAAGCTCGCGCAGCCCGTCCTCGCGAGCCGGTTCTTTGTTCCGGAGAACGCTGCGCCCGACAGGCGCCTGCTCGGCGGTGCGGCGCTGTTCGGTATCGGCTGGGGCATTGCCGGCTTCTGCCCCGGACCCGCGCTGGCGGGGCTGGCGCTGGGCGCGTGGCAAGCGTGGCTGTTCGTGGCGGCCATGCTCGTCGGCATGATCGCACATCGCCTGCTGCCCGTGCCCGCAAATACTGTGCCGACAACACAATCCGCAAGTTAGGAGACCGATGATGACGGAATACAAACAGCTTTCACCGAACCTCGCCGTGCGCCCGCAAGTCGAACCGGCAGAGATCAGCGAGCTTGCCGCGCAAGGCTACACGGGCATCATCAACGCCCGGCCAGACGACGAAGAGCCCGGACAACCCAAATCAGCCGAGCTGGAGGCCGAGGCCAAGCGACATGGCCTTGCCTACACGCATATCCCGGTCGTGCCAGGCCAGGCCACCCCCGAAGACGCCGCCAGGTTCGCCGAGGCGGTAAGTCAGTGCGACGGCAAGGTCGTCGGCTTCTGCCGAACCGGGGCGAGAGCCGCTGGTCTGTGGGACCTTGCCAACAAGCCGCGTTGACTTTCGTGGCGAAGCTCGACCGCTATCTGCCCCTCCTCGCTTGGGGCAGGAGCTATAACCGCCAGACGCTTGCAAATGACGGCGTGGCGGCGGGCATCGTCACTATCATGCTTATCCCCCAAAGCCTGGCCTATGCCATGCTCGCGGGGCTGCCGCCCGAAGTCGGCCTTTACGCCTCGATCCTTCCAATCATCGCTTATGCGATCTTCGGCACGAGCCGCACGCTCGCGGTAGGCCCGGTGGCGGTCATCTCGCTCATGACCCTGGCGGCGGCCGGCACCGTTGGGCCCCCGGGCAGCGCCGAGTTCATAGCCGCGGCGCTGGTGCTGGCTCTTCTGTCCGGTCTGATCCTCGTGCTGATGGGGGTGCTCAAGCTCGGCTTCCTCGCCAATCTGCTTTCCCATCCCGTCGTTTCAGGCTTCATTACCGCATCGGGCATCATCATTGCGACCAGCCAGTTGAAGTCGATCTTGGGCATCCAGGCGTCGGGCGAGGCGATGCCCGAACTGCTCGTTACCTTGGCGCGCAATCTGGGCGCGACCAATTTACCGACGCTCGTGATCGGGAGCGCCTCGCTCGTCTTTCTGTTCTTGGTGCGCAAGGGTTTGAAGCCGAGCCTGATAAAGTGCGGCATGCCCGCCCGCCCCGCGGACCTGGTCGCCAAGGCTGCTCCCATTGCCGCTGTGGCGGTCTCCACCCTTGCTGTCATCGTTTTCGACCTGGAAAGCCAAGGCGTGAAGGTGGTGGGTGAGATACCTCAAAGCCTCCCTCCCTTGACGATCCCTTTGTTGGATCTTGGTCTGTGGCAGCAGTTGCTGGTGCCTGCCTTGCTGCTGTCAGTGATCGGCTTCGTAGAGTCTGTCTCCGTCGCCCAGACGCTGGCGGCGAAGCGGCGGCAGCGGATCGACCCTGACCAGGAGCTCATTGGCCTCGGCGCGGCCAACATCGCCGCCTCCTTCTCGGGCGGCTATCCCGTGACCGGCGGGTTCGCCCGCAGCGTCGTCAATTTCGATGCCGGGGCGGAAACCCCCGCCGCCGGTGCGATGACCGCCGTGGGTATCGCCATCGCCGCGTTGTTTCTGACCCCGCTGTTGGTGTCGCTCCCGATTGCTACCCTAGCCGCCACGATTATCGTGGCGGTGCTGAGCCTCGTCGATTTCGGAACCGTGCGAAACGTGTGGCGATATTCGCGGGCCGATTTCGCAGCCATGGCCGCCACCATTCTCGTTACCCTGGGCCTCGGAGTAGAACCTGGCGTCGTCGCGGGAGTTGGCCTCAGCCTCGCCTTATTGCTGTGGCGGACCTCGCGGCCTCATTCGGCGATCGTGGGCCGCGTGCCGAACACCGAGCACTTCCGCAACGTCGAAAGGCATAAAGTAATCACCGATCCCAAGATTGTGACAATCCGCGTCGATGAAAGTTTGACGTACCTTAACGCCCGTTGGCTCGAGGAGCATGTGCTGGAGGTCGTCGCGGAAAGGCCCGAGGTCCGCCATCTCATTCTCATGGGCTCGGCGATCAACGCGGTCGACGCGTCGGCACTGGAAAGCCTGGAAGCCATCAATCATCGCCTTGCCGACGCGGGGATCAAGTTGCACCTGTCCGAGGTGAAGGGACCCGTCATGGACCGGCTCCGGCGATCGCGCCTGCTCGGTGACCTGACCGGGCGGATCTTCCTGTCGCAGGACGATGCGTTTGCAACCCTGGTTTCATCGGCTGACGATGAAGCTGTTGAACGGCGCGAGGACCTTTGGCTCGCGCGCGGCCTCATTTGAACGACTGCTGCGGCTGCGACAACCCAATGAACACGCTCCAATTCGGCCCGCTTGCTATTGCCGCTGAGCGCTTGCTTGCGGTCGCAGCGCTTTGGGCGTTCGTCGCGGTGGTTTCGTATGGCCGCAGGTGGACCGATGGCGAACCGGTCCGGCCTTCCCTTATCGCCATGACCGTCGGGATTGTCGCTGCCCGAGCTGGTTTCATCGCCGAGAATTGGCCGGCATTTGCCGTCGAGCCCTGGACCGCTGCCTATCTGTGGCAAGGGGGCTTTTCTCCGGCCTTCGGCCTCGCAGCCGCCGTCCTGGCTCTTCTTGTGATGCTACGCGGCACGGCGCTTGCGCTCGCTCTTGCCGCGTTGATCGGGGTCACCGCGATCTGGGCTATTGCGGATCGCCAGATACAGCCGCCCCCTAACCCACTGCCCATGTCGCTTGCGGTCGAGCGCCTCGATGGAGGATCGGTCGCACTGGACTCGTTCCGCGGACGGCCCTTCGTCATTAACCTGTGGGCGACATGGTGCGGACCGTGTCGACGCGAGATGCCGATGCTTGCGCAGGTCGCCGCAGCAAACCGTGACGTACCGGTCTTGCTGATCAACCAAGGCGAAGATGCGGAGCGGGTTTCCGCTTTTCTTCGAGAAGAGGGACTGGTTTCCTCGAACGTCTTGCGGGACGCCCAAGGCGTTGTCGGCCAAGCGCTGGGGTCAGCGGCGTTGCCGACGACTGCGTTCGTTTCGGCAGATGGCGTGGTCACCGAAGTGCACGTTGGGGAGATTTCCAGAGCTGCGCTCATGGCTTCGATCAGCGATCTTCAACGATCCGGCGCCGAGTAAGCCGAAGTTCGCACCACGCCGCAAGATCGACCCCGAACGGTGATAAGTCGTGTGCCTAGACAGATTCCGACTCTAGTTCCTGCCCGGCCATTCCACGTGCAGATCGTCGATCACATAGGGGTGCCGATGGGGCCCGGCGCCTTGCCCGCGAAGATGGGGATGGCCGGGAGGCAAGTCAGAGTGGTCGTGTTCGACCGCTTCGGGATCGACCGCAGGCCACTTCCACAGGCCGGCGACCAGTCCGGTCGCGGCGATGGCGGCCAGCAGCCCGGATGCCGCCGGCATCCCGAGAAGCGCACCGGCCTGACCTGCTACCGGATAGGCGAGCAGCCAGCCGACATGGCTCAGCGCGAACTGGGCCGCGAATAGCGCCGGACGGTCCGCTTCGTTGGAGGACCGGCGCAGCAGACGTCCACCGGGGGTGACGCACAGAGAATAGCCCGCGCCCATGACCAGCCATTCCGCCAGCAGGAACGGCCACATCGCATCGGGCGGCAGCGTGGGAGTCGCCATGGCGAACGCGAGCAACACCGCGCACAGTACGCCGGCTCCGATCAGCATCGTAGTGCGCTCGCTCAGCCTTCGCAGGACACGTGGCAGCGCCAGCGCAATCAGCATGGAGCCGCCGCCATAGGCGGCCAGCGCCAGCGCCACGTCCTGCTGCGAGCCACCCATCCCCTTGACCAGAACCACGGTGTTGACGACCACCATCGCGCTGCCCGCCGCGGCCGCGAGAGTCACCGCCAGCAGACCAACAAGCCGCGGCGTCTTGAGATAGATGCGCACCCCGCGAGTCGTTTTTCGCCACGCGTTTTCGACCGCGCGTGCTGCCGCCTTGCGGTGCGGCAGCGCCGACGTCACGACCAGCAGCGCCGAGACGAGGAAGCCCACCGAAGTTCCCGCGAACAGCCAGTGGAAGCTGATGACGGTCAGCAGCAGCGCCGCCAGCATCGGGCTGAGCAGGCTTTCGAGGTCGTAGGCCAGTCGCGAGAGCGACAGCGCGTTGGTGTACTCCTCCTCGTCTGGCAGGATTTCGGGGATGGTGGCCTGGAAGGTCGGCGTAAAGGCCGCCGAAGCCGATTGCAGCAGGAAGATGAGCAGGTAGACCTGCCACACCGCGTCGACGAAGGGCAGCACAAGCGCGACGCCGGCGCGCACCAGATCCATCGCCACCAGCAGGCTCTTGCGGGGTAGGCGGTCGGCGTATGCGCCCACGACCGGCGCGATGCCGATATAGGCGACCATCTTGATCGCCAGCGCGGTCCCCAGAACCGCACCAGCGTCGGCGCCGGCAATCTCATAGGCGAGCAGGCCGAGCGCAACGGTCGCCAGCCCGGTGCCCACCAGCGCGATGACCTGCGCGAAGAACAGGTGGCGGTAGGGGCGATTGGCGAGAACCTTTAGCATCGCGATTTTTCCTAGGTCCCGTTCACGCCAGCAGGTTCATGACCGCAAAGGTCAGGAACAGATAACGCCCGCCCTTGGCGAGAGTCACGACAAGCAGGAAGGGGACGAACCGCATCCGCAGCACCCCGGCGACCACGGTGAGCGGATCGCCGATCACCGGCACCCATGACAACAGCAGCACTGCGGGGCCGAAGCGCGCGAACCAAGCCTCGGCCCGCGCCATTGTGGCAGCCGATGCCGGGAACCAGCGCTTCTCGCGGTAATAAGCGAAATAGCGTCCGAGCAGCCAGTTGACGATCGAGCCCAGCACGTTGCCTGCCGTCGCCACCGCCAGCAGCGCGGCGGTATCGAACCGCTCCGAGACCAGCATCGCGCCGAGCAGGAGCTCGGATTGCGCGGGCAGGATCGTCGCCGCAACGAAGGCGGCCGCGAACAGTCCGGCGTAACCGGCGAAGAGAGTTTCGGGGATCATCTCCCGGCATCTGGACGGGCGATCAGACGACGCGCTTGATTTCGGTGTAGGCGCCCTGGGTGCGCAGAGTGACCGTAACCGGCGCGTCACCGCGATTGCGCCAGAACCAGCCGTGCTTGCCGTCGAACGGCGCTACCAGCTTGCCGCGTTGGCCAGCAGAGTTCGTACCCTTGTCGTAGCCGTGGTAGTCGATCCCCGGCGCATCGGCATGGGTGTCGTAGTTGACCGCGCCGCCCGAGACCGACCAGTCGTAGGTCAGCGTCGTTCCCTCGGCCATCGTCGCTTTGATCTCGGCGCCCTGACCGGGCGTAAGCGTCAGCTCGGTTACGTCGGAGCGGGCGCCGGTGGCCGCGCCGACAACGCCGGACTTTGTGGCTAGGGCGGCAGTGGCAGCAGGAGCGGCCTCAGCTGCCAATGCGGTGGCGGGGCGGTCGGCGGCGGCTTCCTGGGCCAGCTGCGTTTTGATCTCGCCCATTTCGGTGAAGCCGAGCACACCTCCGATGCCGGTCGGGTCGATCGCGTATTCGGCGGGCAGGACAACCGTTATCAGCAGCGCGCCCGCGACTGCCGCAGAGATTGCAGTTGCCCGAACGAGCTGGCGCGAGGTGGGAAGGTCGTCGATGTTGGGACGTTGCGAATTGAACATGGTGGAAACTCCGAATTCGAGACTGGGGGATCAGCTGACCGCGTAACCGGCGAGCTGGTAGCCGACGAGCATGAAGCCCGCGGTCATCACGATGGCGTTCGCGGCAAAGGCATGGCGCATGAAGCTGGAGGTTCGCCGCCAATAGCCCATCACCACGAGAATGCCGACGAGCGCCAGCAGCTGGCCGATTTCCACACCGACATTGAAGGCGATGAGATTGGCGACCAGTCCCTCGCTCGGCATCTCGAACTCGAGGATCTTGGTCGCGAGGCCAAAGCCGTGGAAGAAGCCGAAGACCAACGTCGCCACCTTGGTATTGGGCTGGAACCCGAACCAGCGCTGGAAGGCCCCGAGGTTGTCGAGCGCCTTGTAGACCACGGACAGTCCGATGATCGCGTCGATGAGGTAGGCGTTGGCGCTTATCCCGGTCAGCACGCCGAACAGCAGCGTGGTCGAATGGCCGATGGCGAACAGCGTCACATAGATGCCGATATCCTTCAACCGGTAGAGGAAGAAGATGACGCCGAACAGGAACAGCAAATGGTCGTATCCCGTCACCATGTGTTTGGCGCCGAGGTAGATGTAGGGCAGGATCTGCACCCCGCTCATCTCCTGGATATAGCCCTTGTCGCCCTCGGCGACATTGTGCGCCCAGACCTCGACGCTCGTACAAAGCAAAAGAAGCAGGAATATCGCGGCCGCGAGGTAGCGGCGCGGGAAATGGGCAGAATTGATCCTAGCTAGGGTCGTCATCGTCAGACTCCTGGTACTCATAAGGGTGGCGTTGGCAGCAGAGATTGCCGGTCGCTTTCAGCGAATTCACGGGCTTCCTCATCACGGTCGCGCCGGTGCACCAGCCAGTAGAGCGCCGGCAGCACCAGTAGCGTGAGGATCGTAGACGAGACGATCCCGCCGATCACGACTGTCGCGAGCGGGCGCTGGACTTCGGAACCGGCGCCGACGTTGAGCGCCATCGGCACGAACCCGAGCGAGGCCACCAGCGCCGTCATCAGAACCGGCCGCAACCGGGTCAGTGCTCCATGTCTGATCGCCTCGAGCAGGCTTTCGCCGCGGATGCGCAGGTCGCTGATGAAAGACAGCATGACGACGCCATTGAGCACCGCCACGCCCGACAGCGCGATGAAGCCGACGCCTGCCGAGATCGAGAACGGGATGCCGCGCAGCGCAAGCGCGGCCACCCCTCCCGTCAGCGCCAGCGGCACACCGGTGAATACGATTCCGGCATCGCGCCACGATCGGAACAGCGTGTAGAGCAATCCGAAGATCAGCAGCAGCACCAGCGGAACGACGATCGACAGCCGGGTCGCGGCCGACTGCAATTGCTCGAACGTCCCGCCGTACTCGACGTAGTACCCGTTGGGCAGCTCGACCTCTTCGCCGATCCGGGTCTGGAGCTCGTCGATGAAGCTGCCGAGGTCGCGGTCCCGCACGTTGGCGGTGATCACCGCGCGGCGCTTGCCATTCTCGCGGCTGACCTGGTTCGGCCCTGACGCGAGAGAGATGTCCGCGAGCTCGCCGAGCGGCACCGAGGCTCCGTTGGCGAGCGGAACCGGCAGGTTCTGCAAACCATCGAGGTCGGTTCGCAGGTTTTCGGGCAAGCGCACGACCACCGGGAAACGCCGGTCGCCGTCGAACACCTGCCCTGCGTTCTGCCCGCCCGTGGCGGTCGATACGATATCCTGGACGGTTTCGACGCTGACACCGTAGCTCGCCAGCATCTCGCGCCGCGGGACGATCGACAGCACCGGCAGCCCCGTTACCTGTTCCAGCTTGACGTCGGCGGCCCCGGGCACCGCGCCCACCACTTCCTCGAGTGCCTGCCCGCTGGCGATGAGCTGGTCGAGATCGTCGCCGAAGAGCTTGACCGCCACATCGGCCCGAACGCCGGCGATGAGCTCGTTCATGCGCATCTGCACCGGCTGGGTGAACTCATAATTGTTGCCGGGAATCTGGTCGACCGCAGCATTGAGCTCGGCAACGAGCTGGTCGCGTGGCTTGCGCGGATCGGGCCAGTCCTCGCGTGGCTTCAGCATGATGAAGTTGTCCGCAACGGACGGGGGCATCGGGTCGGTCGCGACATCGGGCGTGCCGATCTTGGCGAACACCCGCTCCACCTCGGGAAACTGCCTGATCCGGGTTTCGAGCGCCGTCTGCATCTCGATGGATTGCGACAGGCTGGTCCCTGGTATGCGCAGCGCGTGCATGGCGATGTCGCCTTCGTCGAGCTGGGGGATGAACTCCGAGCCGAGCCGCGTCGCGCCCGCGCCAGCCAGCGCAACCAGCAGCAGGGCGCCGGCGACCACCGGCCGGGGACGTGCGAGCACTCGATCGAGCAGTGGCGCATAGCGCGTGGAGATCCACCGCATCACGCGGTTTTCCTTCTCCTCGACCTTGCCGGTCACGAACATCGCCACTGCAGCCGGGACCAGCGTGAGCGAAAGGATCATCGCCGCTGTCAGCGCGAGCACGACGGTGATCGCCATCGGGTGGAAGGTCTTCCCCTCGATGCCTTCGAGCGCGAAGATCGGCAGATAGACCGCGGTGATGATGACTATCCCGAAGATGCTCGGTCGGATAACTTCGGCGCTGGCCGATGCGACCAGTCCGAACCGTTCCTCGCGGTCGAGCAGCCTGCCAAGACGGTGCTGCTGCTCGCCCAATCGCCGCAGGCAGTTCTCGACGATGATGACCGCCCCGTCGACGATCAGCCCGAAGTCGAGCGCGCCGAGGCTCATGAGATTGGCGGAGGTGCGCGTGGCAAGCATGCCGGTCAGCGTCATCAGCATCGCGATCGGAATCACCGCGGCGGTGATCAGAGCGGCGCGGAGGTTGCCGAGAAGCAGGAACAGCACGACGACGACCAGAAGAGCGCCCTCGGCGAGGTTCTTCTCGACGGTAGCGATCGTGCGGCCGACGAGTTCGGTGCGGTCGTAAAGCGGGTGGGCAACGACGCCCTCGGGAAGCGAGGCGGTGATCTGCTCAAGCTTGTCGGCCGAGGCCTGCGCCACTACGCTCGGGTTCCCGCCGGTGAGCATCAGAACGGTACCGAGCACGATTTCCTTGCCGTTCTCGGTCGCGGCGCCGGAGCGCAGCTCGGAGCCAATGTTGATCTGCGCCACATCGGAGACGCGGATCGGAACGCCGCCGCGCGTCGCGATGACGATGCCGCCGAGGTCTTCCTCGTTCGCCGCCTGCCCCGGTACGCGGATCAGGATCTGTTCACCCCCGCGCTCGACATAGCCGGCGCCGCGGTTGGCGTTGTTGCGTTCGAGCGCCTCGACCACGTCCGAAAGCGACAGACCCATCGCCGCGAGCTGCATCGGATCGGGCGTGACATGGTACTGCCGCTCGTAGCCGCCGACCGTGTTAACCTCGGCGACACCGGGGATCGTCCGCAATTGCGGCCGCACGACCCAGTCCGACAGGGTGCGCAGGTCCATGGGCGTCCATTCACTGCCGTCGGCCTTGCGTGCGCCGGGTTCGGGCTCGATGGCGAACATGAAGATTTCGCCGAGCCCCGTCGCGATCGGCCCCATCTGGGGCTCGATCCCTTCGGGAAGCTGCGACTTCACCTGCTGGATGCGCTCGTTGACTAGCTGGCGGGCGAAGAAGATGTCGGTCCCGTCCTTGAAGACGACAGTGACCTGGCTGAGCCCGTAGCGCGAGATCGAGCGGGTATAGTCGAGGTTCGGGATACCGGCGATGACCGTCTCGATCGGGAAGGTGATCCGCTGCTCGGATTCGAGCGGCGAATAGCCGGCGGCTTCGGTGTTGATCTGGACCTGGACGTTGGTGATATCCGGCACGGCGTCGATCGGCAGCCGGGTTGCACTCCACACCCCGATCGCGCTGAACAGGGTGACGAGCGCGAGGACGAACCAGCGCTGGCGGATCGATAGTCCGACGATGCGTTCAAGCATGGCGAGGGTTCCTCTTAGTGATCGTGGCTCGCGCCGGACTTTTCGACATCGGCGCGCACGAGGAAGGAGCCCTTGGTCACGTACGGCGTGCCCGGTTCGATGCCGGAAAGGACTTCGGTGTATTCGGTGCCCTTGCGGCCCAGCTCGAGCATCCGCACCTCGTAGGTGTTGCCGAAGCGGGCATAGACGACCTGGAAATCGCGAAACGGCTGGATCGCTTCGGTCCGCACCGCCAGCGGGACGGCCTGCTGGTTGACCTGGAGCTTGCCGCGCAGGGTCATCCCCGGCCGGATCCAGCCGCCCCGGTTGGGTATCGCCGCGCGGATCAGCGCGGTGCCGGCTTGCGCATTGCCTTCGGGCAGATACTCGCCGAGCGTGGTCGCGCCCACTGCACGGCCGTCCTGCGAAGCGACCTCCACTCGCATGCCGGGGCGTACGATCCCAAGATCCTTGGGAAAGATGTTGAATACCACCGTCGTCGCCGCCGGGTCGGTAATCACATAGAGCGGCTGGTCTCCGGTGATATTGCCCGGGTTGCCGGGCCGCTCGGCCACGACGCCGCTGACCGTGGAATAGACCGGATAGGTCTGGAGGCTCTCCGACGATTCAACGCGCGCCAGCAGCTCGCCGCGCCGGACATAATCGCCGACGCCCTTGGTGACGGAGACCACCCGGCCGGGAAACTGGCCGCGGATCTCGGATCGCGCCGAGGGGTTGAGTTGAACCGTGCCAAACAGCTCGCGCGCGTCACCGATGGTGGCGGGGCCGACGGTCGTGACCTCGATCCCGCCCTGCCGCGCGGCCTCGGGGGTGATGGTCGTACGGCCTTCGTAACTGTCGTAGGTCCAGCGGCTGCGTTTGCCATCGACCACCGCGATCACTTCTACATCGAAGCTGTGCGGCTCACCCACCACGCCGTTGCCGGCCAGATAGTCCTTTTGCGGTGTGAAGCGGAACCGGTCGATCTGTCCGCCGAGCCGGCGCAGCACGATCTGGAGGTTGACCTTTGCCGGGTCGAGTGGCTTGCCATCGAGATACGGATAGACCCGATATTGCGGGTCCTGTCCCGCTTCGTAGATCGTGACCTCGACCGACAGCTTGCCGTCAGTGAGCAGACGGCCGCCATGCGGCCCTTCGGGCGCCTCGGCCTCTTCGGATTGCTCCGCTTCGTCGGTTTCTGCCGATCCGCAGGCGGCCAGGGGGAGCGCGATCAGCACCAGTGGCGCGACGCGAGCAAGGAACGTCTTGGTCATGGCACAGTCTCCACGGCCACGTCGAAGCGGCCGGTCAAACGATCGATTTCGGATTGGGCGTCGCGCCAGGCGATCATCGCTTCGACCCACTGCTGCTGGACCTCGATGATGGCGTCGGCCGCGGCCTGGATATCGGAGAAACGGAAGCCCCCGCGGTTGTAACCCTCGCGCACCTGCGCCAGCGTCTTCTGGGCCTGTGGGTAGACCTTCTCGATCAGGCCATCGGCACGCTGCGAAGCGGCCTCTGCCTGCGCGCGAAGCGAGACCAGACGGCGCAGGCGCGCCAGCCGGTCCGCTTCGGCCTCGGCCTCCAACCTGCGGCGCTCTGCCTGGGCACGCTCGATATTGCCCTGATTGCGGTCGAACCGGCCGAGCGGGAACGAGACACCGGCAACAAGCGCGACGTCGTTCGTTTCGCGCAAGAACCGTGCCCCGCCGCTGACGGTGTAGTCGGGCGCGGCCCTAGATTGCTCGACCACGACTTCCGCGCTGGCGCGGGCAAGGGCCGCTTGGCGGACGGCGGCATCGGCGGACGCGAGATCGTCGCGCACAGGCGGTCTCACGATCCCCTTCGCGACATCCAGCCCGGTGCCGCTTCCGCCCCAATAGGATGCGAGCAGATTGCGCGCCGAAGCCGCCCGCGACTTCGCCTCATCCAGAGCAAGTTCGGCTGCCGTCACTCGAGCCGAAGCGGCTGTCTCGACGAACAAGGGATCCTTGTATCCGCGGACCCGACGGAGCGCTTCGGTCCGCAGCTCCTTCTCGGTGGTGAGGCGCTGCTCCGCAATCCAGACGAGCTGATCGGCGATTTGCGTATCGATGTAGGCGCGCTGGACCTCCTGCCCGATCTGCAATCGTGCGAGCCGGGTCTGCGCTTCGGCCAGATCAATGCCGCGCGCGGCATAGGCCATCCGTGCGGCGCGCTTGCCGCCACGCTCGATTGGCTGCGAATAGGTGACGGTCACCTCGGGTTGTTCGAGCACGCTGTAATTGCCGGTCCCGGCGAGGTTCTCGGCCTCGACCGCCACGGTCGGATTCAGACGAAAGCCTGCCTGCCGGGCGCTGGCCCGCGCGGCATCGACGCTCGCCTCGTTGGCTGCAAGTTCGGGCGCGGCCGCGACGGCCCTATCGACCGCCTGTTCCAGCGTGAGCGGCTCAGCCGCCAGGGGGCTTGCAGCAAGCCCGGCAACTCCCGCCAGGAGAGTTGCAACGATTCCATATTTCATCGGGGAGGTCTCCTGACGCCCGAATGCAAGTCGCGCGGACTCCTCCGCGCAGCGAAGCAAGGGTGTCAGGCTTTGGGAGGGTCTAGCGGTGGCGCAGCAGCGCCCAGGCGGAGGAACGAGACTTCCGCCGCGAAGAGGATCTGTTTGCTAAGGTGGCTATTCAGTTCGGCCTGCGGCAGCTGCGGCGCCGCGGCGGACGGGCAGTGATGATGCCCTTGATCCGCATCAAGGTCAGCGGGGGAATCATTCGGATCATCCCCGCCGCCGCCATTGTGCTCACCATGACCGTGCCCGTGGCTGGCAACATCGCTCCAGTGTGTCCCATCGCTCTCGTGCGCAGCGACCGGCCCGGCGTGAAGACCGGACAGCACCATCGCAAGGAGGCCGAAAAGGGCGATAACCGCACGCACGCGATGCTCGTTAGCGTAGGCCATACGCTTTGGATAGTCCGCAGACGCGTCGGCCGAAGCTGTCGTACGCGATCACTTCAATTGGCCGTGTGCGTCTGCCCGCTTCCATCCCCGGGAGTCACGCGGCATTTACCGGCGCCCGCCCGATGTCATCGTGCCGATCCTTGAGCAGCCCGCGATCTCGCGAGCGGGCATTGATCGTGGATCGCGGATGCTTCGATCAGCGTGGTGTGGCACGATGAAAGGACCTCGGGAACGCCGCGTCGGCTTTTGACGCGCGCCATCGGGATGTCTTCGCGTGCCTTCACTTCGGCTGACAGCCGCGTGCGCGCGGGCTCCGCCCAAGCCATGCAGCATCCGCATCCGAAATCGCGATGCATCGTATAGGGGCGATCGCCATCGGAACCGGTGCCGAGGTGCAACGTCCATTGGCTACGGTGCTTATTGGTGGACTGATCACGGCGACCGCGCTGATCCTGTTCGTTTTGCCCGCGATTGCCCGCCTCGTGCCGCACGGCTCGGATACCGAGCAGAGCTGGCGTCGAGAGTGGTGGGAGCCCTTGCGCCGCAACGTGACGCGACAGGAGCAGCGTGAGCTGACGGACATCGCGTGACCGGACAGAATGGAGAAGGCAAACTGCTGAACAGCGCCGAAGAGAACGGATTGATCCTGGTGCGAGCCGGTGGAACCCTCGACAGTTCCGACTACGATCGCTTCGTGCCCAGTTCGAGCGCATTGCCATGCGCGAGCAAGGTACGGTCCCGATGCTGATCGAGCTGTCGCCCGACTTCACGGGTTGGGATCCCGGCGGGATCTGGCGCGACCTCAAGTTCGACGCGAAGCACAAGGACAGTTTCGGCCGGATTGCGATCGTCGGTGACCGCAAGTGGGAGGAGTGGGGCACGAAGGTCTCCGATCCGCACTTCCGCGCGAAGATGAAATTCTTCGAGCCTCTCGAGCGGGATGCCGCCGAAAGTTGGGCGAGAGACGAAAGGAATGCGGCATGAGCGGCGAAGGAGAACTCAACCTCGATTCGTCCGAAAAGCGCCGCACCCTGTGGATCGCCATCACCCTGTCGTCCGGCAGTCGCTAAAATCCTCAAGCGGACTTGGGACATCGCTAAGCGTCACCATGAACTCTGGAAGCCGTCGAGTGCAGGGCAAAGGCAGCGTCATCTGCGGCGCCGAGGTTCATCGGCGCTCGTTGCGACCGCTGAAAATCCGGGACCCAACCATGCATTCGAGACTGAGGTGGCCCGGGCAATGCTGATTTCAAAGCGCTGGACCAGCGTGTCAGCGAGACGGTGGAACTTCTGGATGAACTGAATGAGCGCGTAATCCTTCTTAGGGTTTTCTTGAGGGCTGGGCTTCTTTGCATTTCTCCAACTATGGCGCTCGGCGCGGTCTTGGCGCTGGCTGCTCCGAAGTGCTGACGGGGCGAGACGATCCGCTCACCTCTGCGAGGGATTCTCGACCGCTACTGCGGCGTTCTCGACGGCGCTGCGGAGTGTCTTGACGTCAATTGCCTGGTCGATGCCCTTGGCCAATGCCTTCTCATCTACCACCACCCCAGCAGCCCGGACCTCGGCCGGTATGGCCTCTTGAACTGCACTGGAAATCGCCTCGCGCGCCAAGCCTTCCACAGCATTTCGGTCGATCGATGAGTTGACCGCCTCTACCAGTGCCTTTTCGTCAATTGCTTCCCCTATGCTGTTGCGCTGAGCCTCTTCGCCAGCGCCATCATTGCCGCATGCAGCGAGCCCGAACGCGAGAATGGCAGGCAAGATATATCTCGTCATGGCTTTTCCTTACGGCGAGTTGTGTTTGGACACTCACGGGGGGGCGCCCGTTCAGCGGCTGCCTCGATTCAGGTCAGAGCCGGTTCGGGACTTTGCCGTTCGCTGGAGGCAGGCTCGGCGTCGCCCACCGCCCCCTCGCGCGCCAATGCTACGCGAAGCTGTGCCTCTTGCTCGGGCGAAAGGGAGGTCCGAAGGACGCGGCCGTTGAATGCCGACAGCTCCGCGAGCACCTTCTCAGGTTGCACCTTCCGGACCAGCAGAAACAGTGCGCTCGAATTGGGGGTCAGCGTCTGGCCCATCTCGCGGATGAAATCGTCGTTGATGCCATAATCGACGAGGCTTCCCGTGAGCGCACCGCTGCCTGCGCCGACAGCGCCGCCGATTGCCATACCCGCCAGAGGATTGAGGAACAGGAAACCGATCAACGTGCCCCAGAGGGCTCCTGACAGGGTGCCGTAGCTCGCCCCCTGCCCGATCATGCTGATCGACTGCTTGATCTGCACCTTGCCGTCTGGATCGCGAATGACAACCACTGCGTCGGCCAGGTCAATCAGATATTCACGGCGCATCCGGTTCAGCTGCATCAGCACGCGGTCGGCTTCTTCGGGCCGGTCGAAGCCCACGACAATGAGATCGGACATTTCAGTATCACTCCTTCACAATTGGTAGAGCGATAATGGAGACGGGGCGGGTCCTGCGGAAATAGAAAGAGAAGCGATCCACCGATAAGATGCTTCTATGCGCCCAGGGCCATTGCCGCAGACCGGTCCCGTGGCAAAGTCCTGAGCGACCGCGCCTCAGCCTGCACCTCGGCGAGCGTGGCTACCCGACGGCAAGGGTCGCTGGGTCCAAGAACGCCTCTGACCGATCGTTTCGCCCCGGCTTGCCTATGTCGAAGTCCGCTGATATGCGTAGCCGCTCGCCGGACGCGGGAGGGGGCTGCGCGATGGCGGGATCAAGACCGGTTGTACTGGTTACGGGAGCAGGCGGCAACGTCGGCCGCTCGCTCGTCGCCGCCCTGCAGGATAGCTATACCGTGGTCGGAATCGACCGGCCCGGGGCCACCGCTCCCTATCCGCTGGTCGAGGCCGACCTGGCCGACCAGCGGTCGGTCGACGCGGCGCTCGAAATCATCACGAAGCGATTTGGCAGACGCTTCGCAAGCGTTGTCCACCTTGCCGCCTATTTCGACTTTACCGGCGAGGACCGCCCCGCTTACCGCGAGGTCAATGTCGAGGGCACGCGGCACGGCGCCGAAGAACAATGGCCCGTAAAGATGCTTGACGTAGACTTGACCGGAATGGGTCTTGCGGATCTCGAGCTCGTCGTCCCAGGGCTCCTCCGGCAGAGGCGCGACCGAGGCGTTCGCTTCGGCAAGATCGCCCGCCCGTTTCATGAAGAGGATGCTGGCCAGCGCCACGCCCGCGCCTACCGCATAGATCAAGCTGCCGAAGACTGTCATCGCCATCACGATGAACCACACCGCTCCGTCCGCGCGGGACAAGTGCCGCAGGTGCTTGAGCGCCTTGTAGTCGATGATCGACAGCCCCACCGGGATCAGCAGGCCTGCGAGGACGCTCAGGGGAATGTAGGCAACGAACTGTCCGAGCCCAAGCAGGACCCCAAGCAGGAACAGCCCGTGGACGATGCCGGACAAGCGGGTCGTTCCGCCGGCCTTCATGTTGACGAGCGTGTTCTTGGTGGCGATTGCGCCCGGTATCCCGCCGACCATCGCCGCAACCGCGTTGCCGAGCCCCTGGCCGACCAGTTCGCGCCTGCTGTCGTGTCTCGTCTTGATCATGTTATCGACGATCACCGACGTGAGCAGGGTGTCGATCGAACCTAGCAGAGCCAGCGTCAGTCCGAGCTGGACGATGAGAGGGTAGTGCTCCGGAGCGACGGCGAATATCTCTCCCAGCCGCAGTTCGGGCAACCCGGCGGGGATGTCGCCGATCATCGGCACATCGAACCCGGCGAACACGGCGACAAGGGTTCCGACCAGCAACGCCACCAGCGCCGCAGGAATGGCCTTGGTGATGCGCGGGAACAGATAGTAGGTACCGACGGTGATGACACCCAGCAGCACCGCGTCCCGGTTCGCATTGCGGATCGGCTCGGCGAGCCCCGTCACGGCGGACAGAACGGATCCGGGAGCCGCGGATCCCAGAAAGGGCCAGGCCTGCAGAGCGATGATGATCAGGCCGACACCGCTCATGAAGCCCGAGATTACAGGGTAGGGAAAATATTTGGCGTACTTGCCGACACCCAGCAGCCCGATCGCGATCTGAAGAACCCCGCCCAGCAAGAACGCGAGCAGGATGATGCCAAGACCGCTTTGCAGGCTGCCGGTGCGCTCGATGGCGATCGCGATAATCGACGCCGAAAGCACCGTCATGGGACCGGTCGGGCCGGAGGCGTTCGTCACCGTGCTTCCGAGCGCCGCGGCGATGATGCCCAGTGCGATGGCGCCGTAGAGGCCGGCGGCGGCCCCCAAGCCCGATTGAACGCCGAACGCGAGTGCCAACGGCAGGGCTATGACGCCTGCGACCAGTCCGCCTGATAGGTCGCCTTTCAGATTCGAGAGCCGGTAGCCGCCGGGGAGAGTGCGTTCTGTCATAACGGATTAGCCACCTGCTCGACCTGCAAATTGAGTTCTTCTGTGTATCCGAGCGTCCCAGCTTGGGTGCAGACAGGACTGGCGCGCCGCTGTCTGGCGGCTGCCCACTCCTCGTTCGTGCAATAGCGGAAAACTGTCCCCTCGCTGCCTATGCGGTCGCCGGAGGCATTGAGGCCAATCGAAAGCGTAGCACGCTCCCGATAGTCACAGCCTATAAAGAGCGACCTCTGGGAGCCGACCGTAGCCTGACGATCAGCCCGTTGTCCTGCTGCTGACAACGCATGCCGCAGCCCTCGCTGAAGGCCAACCGTCGAGGGGCCGCTGTGACAGCATCACCTTGTTGTATTCCTTCCGGCGTCTGCATCCTGTACCGCGCGCGGCACACATCAGGCGTATTGCCGTGGCGCACCAGCTCGGCCTCGGCTTCTCAATCAATTCGCTGTCTCTGTTCGCCCTTGTTCTTGCGGTCGGCATCGTCGTGGACGACGCCATCGTGGTCGTCGAAGCGGTGGAGAAGCATATCCGCAACGGGCTAAGTCCGCGCGAGGCCGCCCACCGAACGATGCGCGAAGTGTCTGGCGCACTGATCGCCATCGGCCTGGTGCTGACGGCGGTTTTCATCCCCACCGGCTTCGTCGCCGGCATTCCCGGTATCTTCTACCGACAGTTCGCGGTTACCATCGCCGCTGCCGCACTGATATCGCTGGTCGTCTCGCTGACCCTTTCCCCCGCGCTGGCCGCTATCCTTCTCAAGCCCCATCAGGAGCACCACGGTGAAGGTAACCGCTTTACCCGGCCGATCCGGCGTGCGGCCGACAAGTTCAACGCGGGTTTCGATTGGCTCTCAGATCGCTACGGGCGCTTTACCGGGCAGCTGGTGCGCAAGACGACCGTCATGCTGGCGATCTACGGAGTCCTGCTTGCGGCTACCGGGGTGACGCTGACGTCGACCCCGACGGGCTTCATCCCCGAACAAGACCAGGGCGTGCTCATCGGCGTGGTTCAGCTACCGCCCGGCTCCTCGCTCGAACGAACGAGCGAGGTTCTCGGTCGGGCTTATGCCATCGTGCGCAAGAACCATGGCGTCGTGGATGCCGCGACCTTCGCGGGTCTCGACGGCGCCAGCTTCTCGCAGTCGTCGAACGCAGGCACGATGTTCATCAAGCTTCGTGATTGGGGTGAGCGCGGCGGGGAAGGCCTTTCCGCGGCGGAGTTGTCCGGAGGCCTGACCCAGGCGATGGGTGGCGAGATCCAGGAGGCGAATGTCTTCGTGATCGCGCCCCCCGCCGTGCCGGGTCTTGGCACAGGCAACGGCTTCACCATGATGATCCAGGATCGCACCGGGGCCGGCTACCAAGCGCTCGAACAGGCGACTGGAGCGATGATGGGCGCAGCCGCGCAGACTCCCGAGGTCACGCAGGTCTTCTCGCTGTTTAACACCGGGTCTCCGCGCGTGGAGGCCGACGTGGACCGCGACCGGGCGCAGTTGCTCGGCGTCCAGCCCGCTCAAATTTACGAAGCGCTGGGGACATACCTAGGGTCAACCTACGTCAACGACTTCAACCTGCTCGGCCGGACCTTCCGGGTCACCGCGCAGGCCGAGCCCTCCGCGCGTGACGATCTGTCCGACATTGGCCGACTTCAGGTGCGTTCGGTGAGCGGCAACATGGTTCCGCTCTCATCGGTGGCGACGCTCAGCGACACCAGCGGGCCGGGCCGTGTGGTCCGTTACAACCTAGCCCCCGCCGTGGAACTCCAGGGCAATGCCGCGCCGGGCGTGTCTTCGGGTGTGGCCTTGGCCGCGATGGAGAACTTGGCCGCCAAAAGCCTGCCGCAGGGCATGACCTACGAGTGGACGGGCCTTGCCTACCAGCAGAAAGCCGCCGGCGGCAGCTCGGCGATCGTGTTCCTGCTGGCGGTAGTGTTCGTCTTCCTCGTGCTGGCGGCGCAATATGAAGCGCTGACCCTGCCGCTGGCGGTGATCCTCATCGTGCCGATGTGCATTCTGGCCGCGCTGGTGGGCGTGCTGCTGCGCGGGATGGACAACAACATCCTCACGCAGGTCGGGCTGGTCGTGCTGGTGGCGCTGGCGGCCAAGAACGCGATCCTGATCGTGGAATTCGCCAAGCAGGCCGAAGACGAGGAGGGAATGAACCCCATGCAGGCAGCGGTCAGCGCCGCCGGTTCGCGCCTGCGGCCGATCCTGATGACCAGTTTCGCCTTCATCTTCGGCGTCATCCCGCTCGCCATCGCGGTCGGCCCCGGCGCGGAGATGCGACAAGCGCTGGGCACCGCGGTGAGCTTCGGAATGCTTGGCGTCACGGTGTTCGGCCTCATCTTCACGCCGGTGTTCTACGTCGTGAGCAGAGGGATGGGCGGTTGGCTCGGCAAACTGCGGCGCAGGACGCGCACCAGGCCAATTGCCGATGACGAGACCACGCCACACCCGGGGTTGCCCGAGGATGGAGCGAAAGCATGATCCGCAAGCTGCTATTTGCCGCCGCCAGCGCCTCCGCGCTGGCCGCCTGCGCTACGGTCGGGCCGGACTATCGGGTGCCCGAAGCCTCTACCCCCGCGCAGGCGCCCTTTGTAAGCGCCGCGTCGCCCGCCTTCACCGGTGACGAGCCGCCGGGCCAGTGGTGGCGCCTGTACGGTGATCCGGTGCTCGACGATCTTGTCGAACAGGCGCTGGTCGCCAACACGGACCTTCGGGTCGCCGCCGCCAACCTTGCCCAGGCGCGCGCGGTGCTGCGCGAAGTGCGCGCCGGCCGTTTGCCGTCGACCACAGTCTCGGGCGCTGCCCAATACGCCGATGAGCCCGGCCCCGGCGACGCGGACACGGTCTTCGACGCCGGCCTCGACGTCGGATACCAGATCGACCTGTTCGGCCGCATCCGCCGCGCCGTCGAGGCAAGCCGGGCGGATGTGGAGGCGGTGCAGGCGGCATTCGACTTCACCCGCGTGACCATCGCAGCGGAAACCGCGCGCGCCTATGTCGATGCCTGCAATGCCGGGCGGCAACTCGATGTCGCCGAGCAGAGCGTGGGCATCCAGGAGCAGACATTCGACCTGACGCGGCGGCTGGTGGCGGGGGGGCGCGGCACCGCGCTCGACACCGCGCAGGCCGGCTCCCTGCTCGAGCAGACCCGCGCGCAGCTTCCCACGCTGCAAGCCCAGCAGCGCACCGCGCTTTATCGGTTATCGGTCCTGACCGGGCAGCCGCCCGCGGAGTTCTCTCAGGCGGTTGCGCAATGCGCCACTTCGCCTGCACTCTCGCAGCCGATCCCTGTCGGAAACGGCGCCAGCCTGCTCGCCCGCCGCCCCGACATCCGCCAAGCGGAGCGAGAGCTCGCCGCAGCGACGGCGCGGGTCGGAGTTGCGACGGCGGAGCTTTACCCGGACATCACTCTGGGCGGCTCGATCGGCTCGACCGCATCCTCACTCGGCGGCCTGACGTCGGGCGACGGCTTCCGCTTCGGGCTCGGACCGCTGATCAGCTGGAGCTTCCCCAACACCGGGGTGGCGCGCGCACGGATAGCCCAGGCGGAAGCCGGCGCCGAGGCCGCGCTGGCGCGCTTCGACGGCACCTGGCTCGGCGCATTGGAGGAAACCGAAAGCGCCCTGACCCGCTACGCCAACGAACTCGACAGGGTGGCGATCTTGCGGCGCGCGCGCGAGCACAGCGCCGAAGCCGCACGCATTGCGCGGCTTCGCTACCAAGCAGGGCGCGAGAACTTTCAGGTCGTTCTGGAGGCCGAGCGGTCGCTGTCCCAGACCGAAGCTGCGCTCGCCCAAGCCGAGGCGCAGTTGTCGACCTATCAAATCGCGGTATTCCTCTCGCTCGGCGGCGGCTGGGAGCAGGCGAGCCGAGAGGAGCAGGAGCTATAATAATGGCCGGACAACCCGACGATACCCGACAGCTTCACGCTACACTTGATTACATCGGCTTGCGCGCACACGCGACCACGGCCGGCCTGCTCCAACTCTGCTCCGAGCTGGTGCGTGCTGGAGCGATCGACATCGCAGCAGTTGAGCGGATCAAGACGGCGATCCACAGCGAGATCATGGTAACGCAGGGACGGCGGCATGATCGAGACGAATTCAGCACAGTGCTCAGGGACCGGCTCGACGCGATTTTTCCTCAGGGCCAAGAGGGAGACCGCGGGGCCTCCATCGGCGACATCAATCAGATGAAGACGGCGCTGGATCCCAAAGGCGGCGAGGGTCCTATTTAATCCTGGCCATCGTCTACGGATGGCTGGCGTCATTCCCTGTCTTGCACTCGGTCGAGACTCCTGGGAAGGTCCCGCTTACATATGATTGGCAACAGTTGAGGTGCGGAGCTTCCGCGTATCCCGAGGCTCAGTCAGCTTCAGCGAAGTGCTCACCCCTTAGCGGTCCGTCTGCTTTCGGCCCAATAGCAGTCAGTCTGCATTGCGCCCCAATAGCGGCCATAAAGTCAGGCGAGGACAAGCCTGAAAGCTGCCGTTCCAAAGTTTCGTCTGATTGAGGAAAATAAGCCTTCAATCGCAATAGGTCGAAAAATTTTCTTCGCGATGCGTTTTGGTGGCTGAAGTGAGGCGCATCAAATCCTCATTAGTTTCGCCCTCGCCCTAACGTGACCGTGCACGAATTAAGTTGCTCCTTCATTATGATTTTCGGATGAGCACCACCCCAGCAATCACAAGCGCGCCGCCAGCCAGAAGCCAGGATTGATCGACAAGCAATGCGCTAGCCACGATCAATGCGGCAGCTAGAGGGCCTTTCAAGGACTGACGCTCATTGCGAAGTGCTGCGAGCTGCTCGATACTGAGGGGATCGAGCTGAACCGGCACATATCCTGACTTTGCGATCGATTTCGCAGTGGCAAGTATGTCGGGCAAGGACGCCGACAACCCGAGCAGCTGACCGCGAAGTTTCTTCAAACCCGACCGAGCGCTAGCGAGCGAGAACCGTTCGGCGAGAAGCTCCGTCATGATCGGCCGGGTGTCCTCGGCAATGCTATAGTCGGGTGCCAGTGATCGGACGACACCCTCTGCCGTAAGCAAGGTACGCAGAAGGATAGCCAGATCGGGTGGCAGGACCAGTTGATAATCCCGCAAAAGATCGAAAACGCGGGAGAAAATTTGCGAGAACTCGATTCCAGAAAGCACGGTCCCCTTGAACTCTCCGATCAACTGATCCAGATCCACCGCGAGCGCATCGCGATCCACCTTCGGCTCCCCCGCCCATGCGAGCAGGACATTCGCGACATCGCTGGTTTCCTCACCAGCGATCGCAAGGACGAGGCGGACGATCTCGTCGCGCCTGGCCTTGGTGAGCGTCCCGACCGATCCAAAGTCGATGAAGCCGACATCCTGCTCGCCGATCATGAAGACGTTACCGGGATGGGGGTCGCCGTGAAATTCGCCGTTCAGGATGATCATCCGCAGGACAGCGTTGGCATAGCTTTTAGCGAAAGCCGCCACCCGCGGGTCGCCCGATGGGCTGCCCAGCGAAGACGCGGGCCTGCCGTACAGGCGTTCCTGAACGTTCACCCGCAGCCCGGTCAGTTCCCAATGGATGGCCGGGGACCTGACGCCGATGGTATCGAGATATGCGCCGATCCGCTCGCAGGCTCGGGATTCCGCAGCGAGGTCCATCTCCCAGGCAAGATTGCGGCCGAAGGTCCGCAGAAACTCGACTGGCCGGTAACGCGCGATGTCCGGCGACCGTGCTTCCACGATCCCGGCAAGGCGTATAAGGAGGCGCACATCAGCCTCCATCCGAGCGGCAGTGCCTGGCCGCCGAACCTTCACGATGACCTCGCTTCCGTCCCGCAGTCTGGCGGAATAGGTTTGCGCTATGGAGGCAGAGGCCAAAGGCTTTTCGTCGAACTGCGCAAAGTCGCTCCGCCAGTCCTCACCCCAGCTTGAAGCAAGTACGGGCTCGATATCTGCGAAGGGCACTGACGACACCTGATCGTGCAGGGTTGAGAATGCCGTGATCCAGTGTTCGGTAAACAGATCGCTTCGGGTGGCGAGGAGTTGCCCCAGCTTTATGCCGACTGGCCCGATGTCACGGAGGAACGCCACAACTGCAGCCGGATGAAATTCGCGAGGATCGATGACATTGCTCGAAGAGGGAATAAATCCGAGGGCTCCGGCGAGATTCTTCGCGCCGTGCCTCATTAGGATTTGGCCGATCTCCGCGGCGCGAGCGATGCTGCTGATAGGCTTTTCCGGGGGCGATGCCATGATTTTACTCAGCCTCGGCCCGGAGTTGGTCCAGATTTTCCGATACCCTTTCAAGAGTCTGCTGCAACGTTTGCTTCTCGTCGGCGGCAATGTCGCGCCAAAGCAGACCATGAAGCCTATCCGCGGAGCCTCTCAGTTCGGGCAGCAGATCGTCAAGCTGCTCCGTGAGGATGAGCTGCCACGCTCGCCGATCCGTCTCAGCTCGAAGCCTTTTCATCAGCCCGCGTGCGCAAAGACCTGCAACCGCCTGGCCGATGGTCGCCGATTCCAGTTCCAGTTTCTTGGCGATTTCAGCCTGCGTAAGGGCAGGATCGCGAAGAAGTTGTCCGATGATCCTCCACTGTGTCTGATTGAGACCGATCCTGGCGACCCTCGCATCGTACACTCTGCGCGCGCCGCGACTGATCTCGTCCATAAGATAGAGAATGCGGTCATCATCGGTGATGACCTTCTGCCGACGCTGAGACCGTGACATGGTATCTGGTTTTTCATCCATAGCGCTGTGTAGTCGGATAGCCTCGGATGCCCAAATGCAAACTGCTAAATGCCTTTACTATTTGACTCACGGCTCATAGGGCGCGAGACGCGTTCACCTTTTACTGAGGCTGCCGAAAGAGTCAGATGACCGATAACTCCAACCAACCGGAGCAGGAGGGCACAACCCCAACGAAACCGCAATCGCGGCGTGGCTTGCGCATCGTGCTAATCATCGTTGGTCTTGCCGTGCTGCTTGGCGGGATCTGGTGGTACTACCGGCACGTAACCTACGGACAGTACATGCAGACGACCGATAACGCCTATGTCGCTGCCGACAGCGTCGTTATCTCTTCCAAGGTAGCGGGATACGTCGAAGAGGTCTTCGTGGGGGAGAACGAGCAGGTTGCTCGCGGCGGAGCCCTCGTACAACTGGATCTGCGGGATTATCAGGCGCAAGCGCAACAGGCGCGCGCACAGATCGCTGCGACCCTGGCCGGTGCCGACACAATCCGTTCTCAGGTAGCCGAACAGGATGCAGCCATTCGCCAGGCGCGGGGCCAACTCGCCGCCGCGCGCGCAGCACTGGACCTCGCGAACGACCAGGTGGCGCGATATCGGCCCCTTGCCGCGACAGGAGCCGAACCGCGGGAAAAGCTAGACCAGTATGAGGCGCAGGCGCGGCAAGCGCGGGCCGAACTCGTCGCCGCGCAGGCGGCGGTGGCTGCCGCGACCGCGCGCCGAGGGACCCTGTTCGAGCAGATCAACCAGACCCAGGCGCAGGCGGACGCTGCTCGCGCTCAGCTGGAAACAGCCGACCTTACGGTTGAATCGACCTTGCTGCGCGCCAGCAAGGCCGGCCGCGTCGGCGATCTCTCGGTGAGGGTGGGCCAGTTCGTGCAACCGGGTCAACGTTTGATGACGGTGGTTCCGGTGAGGGCGATCTACGTGACGGCAAACTTCAAGGAAACGCAGGTCGGCCTGATCCGGGCCGGCCAAAGCGTCAGGCTCGAAGTTGACGCCCTACCCGACCTTGAGATCGCGGGACGAGTGGTCAGCATATCGCCGGGAACGGGCGCGGAATTTTCCATCCTCCCCCCCGAAAATGCCACCGGCAACTTTACCAAGATCGTTCAACGGATACCCGTCCGCATCGGTATCGATGCTCCCCCTGAAGTGCGGCGTCTGCTCGTTCCCGGCATGTCGGTAGTGGCTACGGTCGACACCCGGAATGCTGCCGGCGAATTGGAAGAGATCTCGAGTCGGACTCAATGACCGAGATACTGGCAGCGCAGGACACTTCGATCGGGCCGGCCGGGGGCCGAAAGAACGCAGACGTGACTGCCTGGGTCGCTGTGGCCGCGGGCGCGCTTGGCGCCATGCTCGCGACGCTGGACATATCAATCGTCAATTCCGCACTCCCCGTCATTCAGGGCGAGATCGGTGCCACAGGCGCCGAAGGCACCTGGATTGCTACGTCATTTCTCGTTGCTGAAATCGTCGTCATTCCGCTGAGCGCTTGGCTCGAACGGCTGTTCGGTCTGCGAACCCTCCTCATCATCGCGGTTAGCGCGTTCACCGCATTTTCGGTGCTATGCGGGATTGCAACCGACCTTACGACCATGATCATCGGCCGAACGGGTCAGGGATTCACGGGCGGGGTCCTCATTCCGACCGCAATGACTATTGTGGCTAAACGATTACCGCCGCACCAACAGCCAATCGGAATGGCCCTGTTCGGCATGACTGTGGTTCTTGGCCCCGTGATGGGGCCATTGATCGGCGGCTGGCTGACCGAGAACCTGAGCTGGCACTATGCCTTTTTCGTCAATGTGCCAGTCTGCGCAATCCTGCTGCTCTTGCTGTTTATCGGGCTGCCTCACGAGAAGCCCAAGTGGGAATATCTCACGGACGCCGATTGGGCTGGCATTCTCGGGCTGATCCTCGGACTGGGCGGTCTGACTGTTGTACTCGAGGAAGGGCACCGTGAGGAATGGTTCGAGTCCTCACTCATTCGCTGGCTAACGGTGGTGACCATTATCGGCTTTGCCTGTTTGATTTACGGACAGGTGAAGGCACGCAAGCCAGTCTTGAAGTTGCAGCTCCTGTTCAATCGACAGTTCGCCAGCGTCGCGATCATGGCGCTCGCCCTGGGCATGGTGATGTATGGTTCGACCTATGTCATTCCGCAGTTTCTGGCGATCATCTCTGACTATAATGCTTTTCAGACGGGACTGGTCATCTTCTGGATGGGTGTCCCGGCCTTTCTCCTGATGCCGGTTCTGCCCCTGATGATCCGCAAGGTGGACATCCGCATTGCCGTCGGCACCGGAATGCTGCTGATGGCGATCAGCTGCTTTGTCAGCACGAGTCTGACCGCCGAATCCGGCGGCGCTGTCTTCACTGAAAGTCAGCTTATCCGCGGGGCCGGAATGATACTTGCGATGATGTTCCTGAATCAGGCAACGGTTGCGTCGGTGGCCAAGGAAGACGCGGGCGATGCCTCGGGCATTTTCAACGCGGCCCGCAATCTTGGCGGATCATTCGCCCTCTCGGCCCTCGCTTCGTTCCAGGACCAGCGAATTTGGCACCATACGAGGCGCATGGAAGAAACGCTGAATGCGAACAGCGTTTCGCTGCAGACCTATCTCGACGGACTGGCGCGAAGCTTGGGCGATATGGAACGAGCGATGGCGGCACTCGGCGGCACTCTCCAGCGCGAAGCGTTCATCATGACCTACAATGATGTCTTTCTGGTGATGGGACTTCTCACACTCGCGACAGTCCCGCTTGTTCTGTTCCTCAAGCCGCTTCCGGAAAATGTCTCCCTTTCGATGCACTGAGCCCGAGATTATGCGCCACTTGCTACCTCCGATTATCACTATCGCCTTGCTAGCTGGATGCACGGCTGGGCCCGATTATGCAGGCCCCCCGGAAGTTGTGTCAGCAGACACGGGCGCTCGCTTTGTACGCGCTGGCAGTGACGTGAGCGCATCTGACCCGGCTGTCGCTCAATGGTGGCTGCTGCTCGGCGATACCGAGTTGACGCGGCTGGTGGAGGCTGCGCTGTCCGGCAATCCCACGCTCGCCGCAGCGCAGGCGCGCATTGCTCAGGCACGGGCATCCATCAGGCAAGACCGTGCGGGTCGAATGCCATCGCTTGGGGCACAGGCCACTACCGTGCAGGGCCGGCTTCCTGGTCTCGACCTTCAAGGCGGGGCGCCCCCCCCGTCAGAGCAAACCAATCCTGACGCAGAAACCGATGACTCGCTCAGCTTTTACAATGTGGGCCTTAACGCCAACTGGGAGCTGGAGTTTGCCGGTGGCTCGCGCAGGCGCATTGAAGCCAGCAATGCCCAAGCTGCTGCAACGGTGGCCAATGCAGAGGACGCAAAGGTCCAGTTGACTGCCCAAGTGGCCAGCACCTACGTCAATTTGCGGGAGGCCCAATTCCGCGCAGAGCAATTTGAGGCGCAGATTTCGTTGCAGGAAGAGATCCTGGCGCTGACATACCAACGCTATCAGCGCGGTGCATTGCCGCTTTTCCCGGTAGGCACCGCGAATGCCGAACTGGAGATGCTCAAGTCACAACTTGCCGAAGCTGAAGCGGATATCGCAGTCCTGTCTGATGCACTCGCTATACTGACCGGACAGGTGCCGGGATCAGTTGATGCAGCGCTCACGACTGCGCATTCCATTCCCATGCCGCCAGAGCAGGTCGCGATCGGCGATCCGGCAAGCCTGGTGGCGCGTCGGCCTGACATAAGGGCGGCCGAACGGTCTCTTGCCGCGTCGACGGCGCGGATCGGGGTGGCCGAGGCGGCGCGGTTCCCGAAATTGTCCTTCACGGGGATCCTGGGCCTCGGCGGATCCTCGTTGGACGACGTTGTCGATGTCGGCGATTTCTCCGCACTCGCGATCCCACGCCTCCAGTGGAATTTTCTGGATTTCGGCAGGGTAGACGCTGCGATCGACCAAGCCGGGGCGGCGCGCAACGAAGCAGTCGCCAATTACCAGCAGACGGTGCTTCTGGCACTGCAAGACGCCGAACGTGCCTTGGCTCGCTTCGGCCAGCAGCGTGTGGCGCTCGCTGCCAGTATGCAAATCAAGAAGCAGGCTGACGTCGCGGCGGACCTGAACCGCCAACGTTTTGCCGCAGGAGCGATCTCGAAGGCTGAGCTCAACCGGGCCCTGCGAGAACAGCAGCAGGCCTCAGCAGACCTCGTCCGGGCAAAAGGCGCCCTTACGCTGGCGTGGATTGCGCTGCAGAAGTCGCTGGGCCTTGGGTGGCAAGAGCCTGTTCGAGTTCAATAGTCCCGCCGCGATGATCAATTGATCCTGTTGACGAGAAGTAGGCGCCCCTGCCGCTGGCGACCAACTTGCCGTCGGGCTCGAGAACCCGGGTTTCCGCCACCGAAATCTGTCGCCCGATCTTCACGATCTGTCCGTGAGCAGTGAGAGGTCCTGAGGTTGCAGGACGGTGGTAATCGACATGCAGATCGACCGTCGCTCTCGCCGCGACGCCCCCCGCAAGCAGAGTATAAAGCCCGGTGAGGTCGACCAGTGAAGCCAGGATCCCTCCATGCGCCGACCCAATCATAGGGTTCGACACGATCTCTTCGCGCCATGGCATGGTGATCGCGATTTCCTGGGCGGAGCATGTCGCAATCTCCAGCCCAAGCCATCGGTGAAACGGCGCGATATGCAGCATTTCCTGCAAGCGCTCTCGATCGATCATAGCTCCCTCGTCCCCTGTGGCTGAGCCGTATCGCGAGAGTGATGGCGCCCTAGGAAATCGACGATAGCGGCGGAGAAGGCATCATTCGCATCGCCCACGACCATGTGCGTGGCATCGGCAATATCGGTGTATTCTGCATGGGGGACGAGTTGTCGCAGATGCAAAACGGCCTCTTCGGAAACAAGATCGCTAGAGCCGCCTCGGATGAGGTGAAGCGGAAGCGTGAGATTCGCCGCAGCTTGGCTCAGCATTGCCGATTGACGTTCTTGGCTGTCTGGGTCGCCTTGTCTGGCTGACATTATTTTACGGATAAACACAGGGTCCCAGTGCCAATAGAAGCGCCCATCCGGCTTCTGCCGCAGATAGCTTTTCAGACCATCGCTCGCGCCCCGCCTGGGACGATGCGGCATGTAGCGAGCGATCACGTCGGCCGCCTCCTCTGGTGAGGCGAAGCCGCTATCGACATGCTCTTCCATGAAACCAACCACGCGCATCACACCGCTGGGCTCCATGCGCGGGGCAATGTCGACCAATGTGAGCGAAGCAAAGCTACATGGAGCAAGCTCCCCTTCGGCAATCAGTCCAGCGAGCCCGCCCAGTGAAGCGCCGACCAGCGCTGGCTTCTGGTCCAGGCGCGACGCTGCAGCGACCAGATCCGCCGCGAAGTCGCGCATTTCGTAAGCTCCGCATGGCGACCAATCGCTGTCTCCGTGACCGCGCATGTCGAAGGCGATTGCGCGAAAGCCGGCTTGAGCCAACTCGCTGACCACCCTTCTCCACGCGCGCCGTGTCTGCCCGCCGCCGTGCGCAAGAAGGACGGGTATGGCGTAGGCATCCCCCTCAGCCTCGGCTGTAAGAGAAATCGCGCCTGCGCCCTCAATCGTAAAGGTTTCTCTCGCCATCTCTGGATGGTAGGAAAGGCGCGCTAAATAGTAAACCGATTTAGTTTGTGGCTCTCGGCTCCGTGTTGGCTGTCCTGCAAGGGCGTTTTAACGACGGCAAAGGTCTATACCAAGAGGGGTTTCTCCAGATCATTGTCTAATGCACCGGCTTGCGATTCGGTCAGCAGTCGCTGTCCGCTTAATCCGCTCAAAGATATAAAAGCTGCCTTTCCGCTTCCGGCCGACTAGAGGTCATGCCGCACTTAAGTATTTTACGGCCTGACTTCCCGCGCTGCCGATCCGGCACCAGCGCTGCCCGACCCCAAACCTCCCGAACAAATCACGGCAAACTGTGAGATGACAGTCACATGCGATAGTTCGCCACCCGTGGACGGCCTACGTCTCGCCGCGAAATTCAACACAGCCTACGCATGAAATGAAGCACTGACCGCGCGGTGATTCAGCGGGTCGATTGATCGCTGGGCTGCCGCGCTCCCGACCCATCCCTGTCTTCCCACTCGCCGGTATAGCTGCGCTTTGCCGCACTCCAAGCGCCGCCAATTTTCCCGCCCAGGTAGCGCGCGGGCTTTGACGTCACGCCGGCCAGCGCGCCGCGGGTAGCAAGCTCGAGAACGTTGATGACGGCCCAGACTGATTCCTCGAACGTCACGCCCACGCCGCTTGCCAGTCCCCCCACCGCATCGCCCGTTTCCCGATAGATACTTGCGCCGCGGGCGATGCCTTTGACCAGCCCGATGATGCTGATGAAGCCGAGGCCCGCAAACACCGCATCCAGCGCGGTATCGCTGAAATCGATGATCGGTCCGCCAAGTACCTGCTCGACGCCATCGGTTAGTACTTCATTGGTGTAGCCCCCGTCGATCGAGCCCGTCATTTCCGCTTTCTCCGAGGTAACGATGGTCGGGATATGGTCTGCCACGCTGTTGATATAGCTGGCGCTGTCGGTCGCCTTTATCTGGTATTCGATCCCGTCGATCACGATATCCGTGTCGGGGTGATTGAAATGCTCGAAGCGCACCCCGCCGAAGTCTGCTTCAACAAGCTCTTCGAAATAGGCCCCCTTGGTCAGGGAAACCAATCCGGCCAATTGCTCGCTCGGCATCGTCAGCGTGTCGAGCCAGATGTCCACATCGCTCATGCCCTCGTAATTGCCATTCACATCGCGCAGGGTCGCGAAGATGTCGGACGCTTGCGACAAATCGCCCCAAGCCGACACCGGCACGGACAGCGCCGAGACATAGAGCGCGTTCCTGACGACCCAGTCGCTATCGAAAGCCTCTTCGCGCGATTGCGGAATGGCGGTTAGCGCAACGGTTTCGACATCCCGCGCCCGCCTCTCGACCATAACGGCAAGCTCCGCGAAGCGTTGATCGGCCTCCCGGAATTGCGGTGACTGTTCAAGCGTGCGCAACGCGTCTTCGAGCTCCGCGATCTTCACATCGACTTCGGCAAAGTCCGGGCGCGACCATTGTTTGCGCCATTTAAGGAGACTTTTCGCTATGGCCTCGTCGATCTGCCTTTGCGCTGCCGCTTTCTGTTCGCCGATGGAACGGATCGCATTGCGCAAGGTCCGTTTCGCTCGCAGGAAGGGATCGTCCTCGCGCAGCGCCTCGATCTTCTTGTGCAGGCTGCCGCTCGCCTGTGCGCAAAGCAGCCTGACCGCAGCTTGGCGTTCGAGCCGCACTTCGCGATCCTTGACGCTGGAGAAATGTTCCGAGATTTCGCGGTTGCGCAGATTCAGCAGATAGGCCACCGCGGGTTCGGCCATCGCCCGCGCATCGAGATCGGCACGCAGATCCAGGATCTCCTCCGAGGACTCGGCATGGAGCAGTTCTTGCACGACATGCTCGGCCGCCCCAAAGCGCTCTATCCGGCTGTCAGCCTTGCGCCGGACAAGCGCGGCGGCGCCGCCTGCCGAACCTAGCACAAGCGCAGCGCCGCCCATCCCGAGGGCGACCGAGTCCGTAAAATAAGACGACAGCGAACCCGCAAGAGCGCCTGCCCCTGTGACAAGCGCTCCCGTTGTTAGGAAGGCATAGGTTCTCCCCGCCAAGGCATGACACCTGCGCACTGCTTCGATCGGATTGTTCATTGCGCCCCGCTTCTCATGCATTGCACTGTTTAGCGGATGGTGGCTTATCAAGTAATTATAAGTTCTGCGGACATAATTCGAAACGCTGGTGCGGTGTCAGACGAATGCCGCAGCCTCGCTACCGGCGCCCGAACGCCCTCCGAGCCTAAGGATGAGGCTCGCAGCCTCTTCCGCCTTGGCGGCTGCCATGAGCATGGCTCGATCATCGGATTTCAGGAGCTCGAGCCAATGCGCGATGTAGCTCGCATGATGGTCGAGATGCGCAACCGGCAGACCGAGCTCGGCGCCCAGGATCGCGGCGGACAGCTCGGCCACCAGTTCCTCGGCCGCGTAAGATTCGCTTCCAAATCGGTTCTTGAGATTGCGACCCAGACGTGAGCCATGCCCGGTCCAGTGCGAGAGTTCGTGCGCCAGCGTTGCGTAGTAGTGATCGTAGCCATCGAACAGCGTCGCCGGCGGCATCGTAATCCTGTCCAGGACAGGCTCGTAGTAGGCTTCGGCCCCCTGATGCCGAAGTTCGGCCCCCACGCTTGAAAAGAAAGCGTCGAGCCGCCCTTCCCGTCCCGCAGGCTCGACTGGCTCGAGCTCAGGCTTCGCGCGATACATCTCGGGCAAGCCATCGCACTGGTCGGCGTTGAAGACCGCGTATATCGATCTCCAGCCGGATATCGTCCTGCTGGACCTGATGATGCCCGAAATCGACGGGTTCGAACTGCTCGAAGCTTTCTCGCGTCATGACCGGGCGGAAGAATTCCGGCCGATCCTCGTTCTGACGGCCGATACGACCTTGCAGGCGCGGCGGCGCGCCCTGTCGCTGGGAGCGAAGGATTTCGTGGCGAAACCCTTCGACGTGATCGAGGTCGGCCTTCGCATTGCCAACCTGCTCGAGACACGCATCCTGTATCGACGTCTCAAAGCGTGCTGAAGTTTCCGCTCCGAACGCGCTCCGACGCTCGCACGGGAGCGGTCGTTGCGGTATAGGGCCGCAAGGGAGTGTACCACCGAGATGAGGGCGAGCGACTTTTTTGTGGAGCTATTGGCCGCTTCAAAGGTCGGAACCGGAACTGCAGCTTCCAAAGAAATTGAGCTATAAGCAGACTGACGGCTAACGGCCCAATTCCGGTCAAAATGACATAAGGCGGCCCATCCGAACGGACGGACCGCCAACCGTGTAAGCCGACCTGTCAGGAGGTTCAGGCGGCTTTCTCGGTTACTACCTCTTCGATGTGTCCCGAGAGAGCAGCTGCTTCATCGGCATCAACGGCTTCTTCCCTTGGAGTGCCGAAACGCATGACGGCCGGAACCCAGGCCAGAGCCTGCTCTTTGACGTCGGCCTCGCCGATGAACTCACCTGAAAAGATGCGTTCGGCAGCGGAGGCGAGATCGGCTTTCTTGGAACCCGCATAGCGGCTGACAAGCTCGGGCCCGCCCACAGCATCGAAGGCTTCGAGGATGCGCGCTTTTGGCACGCGATCGAAGAAGTTCGCCGCCGTCGGCCGCCACCAATGCGCCATCTCGATCTCGAGCAGGGAGCCCAGCGCGTCGTGGAGCGGAAGTCCGCGATCACCATCGGTATTGAGGCTCGCAATGAGCGTGCGAGCGACCACGAAGCCGAGTCTCGGTCAGAGGCACGTGCGGGCCTTTTCTCAATGCGGTTTTTGCAAAGCCCGCAAAAGGCCCGCAAAAATGTGCGGAACCCCCGGGAAAACGCGGGACGGTCCGGCACTATCCGAGGGCCAATTCCCTAGGATTTCTGCGGTTTTTATAGACTATTTGGGAGAACGTGAGAAGAACAAATGGTGCCAGAAGAGGCATCACATTCGAACTTCTTTTCCGTTTAATTTCTGATGTTTAGATATTTCGGTCAAGCTGAAAAGCCCGCAAAAGGCCCGCAAAATCCCTCTAATGTATTGGTTCGATGCCTTTTTTAGGACTCGGAATTTCAATTTCAAACTTGACCGCGGAGTAGGTCGTTATCCGCTTTGCGCTCCAATCTCCGCTATTTTACGGGCTGCGCGCTCTGCCCGGAAGCAGTCATCCGTTCGGTTTACTTTAAATCATCGATATTCGTTCCAGCTTCTCTTCTTTTTGGCCGATAGTCTGGGAGGGGAGGATTTGATGTAATTCCCTCAACCTGAATATCTTCGATTTTTTCACTGAGAGGAGCAAGTTCGCGACTAAGTTCGCGAAGGTCCGTTTCACCTTCAACCAAAGAATCTTCGACCGCCGGAATGCCACTCCTTATCTGGGAAAGTTTGTTTTCAGCGTTCTGCACCCCCTCCCTGAATTGGCGAAGGCGTAGTTGCGCGATAGCAGAAGCGCTCCGCCCTGAGATCCGCCGATCTGCATCTCGAAGATTATTTCCCCATCCACCAACCCTTTGCCCTAAGTCTAACAATCTTCTTTTTGTTGAGGCCAATCGTTCGTCCCAACCTTCGGCGTCCGATGCGAGTGCGGCCGTCGTGACTCGAAGCCGGACAAGATCGGAGGTGATCACCCGTTGCTTTTCTGGCTCCAGTCCTTCGTTCAGAGCGCGAATGCTATTTGCCACGGTCTCTACAGTGGCGGTCGCATCCCTCCCCAATAGTCCGGTTTCGTCCGCGGCGGGAATGATCTTTTTTCCTGACTTGTCGGTGTAAATGCCCTCACGACCCCGTCGGCCCTCGAGCACGAGCGCAGCCTCTCCAGTTATCAGATCCGTGCTGATTGTCGCTTCAAGGCCGTGGACTTTCGCCGCAGAAGGATCGAGAGTCAGAACAACGACCACGTTTTCCGGTTCATTTTCCGCCAGACGGACCGATGTTACCTGTCCCACAGGGACTCCCAATAGTGTTACAGTCGATCCCGACTGAAGGCCTTCCACGGAGCGATCAAACTTGATCTGATATGTTTCCTGATTTGGTCTGGGATCGATTAGCCACATCGCGAAAGCGATGGTCGTAAGCATCAGAATGCCAACGATCCACGCCACTAGGGAGAAGTTTGCGTTAGTTTCCATCTAGCACGCCGCCAGCGGTTTGTTCGTCCGGCAGAGGGCCGGTGCAATGAAAGTTCGCGTCCCGCATGCTCCATTCGGTTGTCCGCTATAGAACATGACCGAGGTTCGTCCCCTGGCGCAATCGCCACGAGCGGGGCATCCGGGCGCGTCGAATGTGTTTTGGTTTGAGATCGGCCTAGTCCCAACACGGGCGTGATGCCGCCCCGCCCGTGGCGACCGAATATTGCTATGACTTGCGCAAGCCGCGTCCGGTCACTCAAGCGCGAAGGCGTCATGTCTTCCAGGCCGCTGCTGGAGGATGTGATTTCAAGTCTCCTGGCGATGTCCGTCTGGTTCAGGGCAGGAGCTCTGATGAGCTGCGCCAACACACGCCACTGCGTACGATTGAGGCTCAGCGGCTGTGCTCGGTCATCGAATGCCTTGCGCGCGGCGCGGCTGATCTGGTCCATCATGAAGATCGCTCGATCATCGTGGGTGATGACATTGTCGAGTGCGAGAGTGCCCTCATCTTCTGGCATGAGACATTCCTATCGATCGGAGAAAAATAGTAAAGGACTTTCGCATTTTGTTTTGGCCGCTATATCGCTCGCGCAGCGGCTCAAACGATGGCGAGGAGCGAAATAATCATGGCGGACGAGACAGCAGGGGCTAGCGATGAAGGCGCACGTCCGACGGGGTTGTCCAGTCCGCGGGTCCGGCTGGGTCTGCTGATCGCCGGCATTCTGGTCCTGCTCGCCGGGAGCTACTGGTATTACAATCATCAGACGTACGGCAGATTCCAGCAGTCCACCGACAACGCTTATATTGCCGCCGACAGCGTCATCATCTCCCCCAAAATTGCGGGCTACGTCGAGCGCGTATTAGTGACGGAGAATCAAACGGTCGCGTCGGGCGATGCACTTGTCCAGCTGGACGTGCGAGATTATCGTGCCCAAACGAACCAGGTCGAAGCCCAGATCGCCGCGTCGCTCGCCGGAGCAGATACGGTACGCGCCCAGCAACAAGAGCAGGACGCGGCAATTGCCCAGGCCCGTGCACAGCTCGCAGCAGCATCTGCACAGGCTGGTCTCGCTGCTGAGCAGGTTGTCCGGTACCGCCCCCTTGCCGCTTCGGGAGCGGAGCCGCGCGAGAGGCTCGATCAGCTGGAGGCCCAGGCCAGAGAAGCGCAGGCTCAAGTCGCGGCAGCGCGCGCCGCGCTCACGGCGGCACAGCGCCGACAGAACACGCTTAGCGAGCAGATAGACCAGGCCAATTCGCAAGCCAACGCCGCTCGTGCGCAACTCGAGGCCGCCCGTCTGAACCTGTCATCGACCACGCTCCAGGCCAGTATTTCCGGGCGGGTGGGTGACCTCACGGTCCGACCTGGACAATTTGTCCAGCCTGGCCAACGCCTTATGAGCCTCGTACCGACCGACCGCCTCTACGTGACAGCAAATTTCAAGGAAACGCAGCTCGGACTTGTCCGCCCGGGGCAACCCGTCACCTTGGAAATCGACGCGCTGCCGGACCTCGAGCTATTAGGAAGAGTGGAAAGCATCGCCCCCGGGACCGGGGCAGAATTCTCAATCCTTCCGCCACAGAACGCGACGGGTAATTTCACCAAGATCGTTCAGCGCGTCCCGGTGCGCATATCCATTCAGGCTTCGCCCGAGATCCTGCGTCTGCTGGTGCCGGGCATGTCTGTTGTCGCGAGTGTCGATACGCGCGCCGCTAGAGACCAACTCGATTCGATCCGCAACGCGGCCGGAGACTGACCGATGGCAGGCGCCGCTGCAGCGGTTTCGCCGCCGGTCGAAAAGGCCGATGCTACGGCCTGGATCGCCGTAGCCGCCGGTGCGCTGGGGGCGATGCTGGCAACGCTTGACATCTCGATCGTCAATTCGGCGCTGCCGACGATCCAGGGGGAAATCGGCGCGACCGGAACCGAAGGCACCTGGATCGCGACAGCCTTCCTTGTTGCCGAGATCATCATCATCCCTCTGAGCGCGTGGCTGGAAAGACTGCTCGGCCTTCGCACGCTGCTCATCGTCGCGGTTTCTGCCTTCACGGCCTTTTCGGTGTTGTGCGGCATTGCCACCGATCTGACGACGATGATCATCGGTCGCACCGGTCAAGGGTTCATGGGCGGCGCGCTTATTCCAACCGCCATGACCATCGTCGCAAAGCGACTGCCTCCATCGCAACAGCCGATTGGCATGGCGCTCTTCGGAATGACCGTGGTTCTTGGGCCGGTAATGGGCCCGTTGGTGGGGGGCTGGCTTACCGAGAACCTGAGCTGGCACTACGCCTTCTTCGTCAACGTGCCCGTCTGCGCGTTGCTCCTTGCTTTACTATTCATCGGGTTACCCCATGAAAAGCCCGACTGGGTTTACCTGCGCGAGGCTGATTGGGCGGGAATAGCTGGTATGATCCTTGGGTTGGGTGGGCTGACCATCGTTCTGGAAGAAGGCCACCGTGAGGAGTGGTTCGATTCCACGCTGATCGTCCAGCTCACACTGATGACGGTCGTGGGTTTTGCACTTCTGACCTACGGACAGCTTTACGCGCGCAAACCCGTGCTCAAATTGCGCCTGATGCTCAGCAGGCAGTTTGCCAGCGTCGTGGTGATGGCACTGGCGCTTGGCATGGTCATGTATGGCTCGACCTACGTGATCCCGCAATTTCTCGCGATAATTTCCGATTATAATGCCTTGCAGACCGGACTTGTGATCTTCTGGATGGGCGTTCCGGCTTTCCTGTTGATGCCCGTTCTCCCGTTCATGATCCGCAGGATTCACATCCGCATTGCGGTCGGCGCGGGCATGTTCATCATGGCGCTAAGCTGTTTCGTCAGCATAAATCTGACAGCGGAATCGGGAGGTGGAGTGTTCACCGAAAGCCAGTTCCTGCGCGGCATCGGCATGATCCTCACGATGATGTTCCTCAACCAGGCGACGGTAGCTTCGGTTGCCAAGGAGGATGCCGGCGATGCTTCGGGCATCTTCAACGCGGCGCGAAACCTAGGGGGCTCTTTCGCGCTCGCCGGGCTTGCTTCGTTCCAGGACCAGCGCCTGTGGCATCATAGTCGGCGGATGGAAGAAACTCTCAACGCCAACAGCCCCCGGCTACAGGAATACCTGGACACCATGACGGCGTCGTTGGGCAATCCACAGGCCGCGCTGGAGATGCTTTCCGGCATCATTCAGCGCGATGCGTTCGTGATGACCTACAACGATGTCTTTTTCGCCATGGGCGCGATTACCCTGGTCACGGTGCCGCTGGTACTGTTCCTCAAGCCTCTCCCGAAGAACTTATCCCTTTCGATGCACTGAGAACTCTATGCGCAAGACCCTAACCCTCCTCGCTCCCATGGCGCTCCTCGCGGGTTGCATGTCCGGTCCCGACTATGCCGGCCCCCCGCAACTTGCGACCGACGCAGGCAATGCGTTCGTACGGGCCGGCCCCGAAATCGATCCGTTGGCGCCGATTGCCGGCGACTGGTGGACGCTGCTCGGCGATCCGGTTCTCAATGAACTGGAGGCGCGTGCGCTGGCCGGCAATCCGGGCGTGGCCGCAGCGCGCGCTCGCATCGAACAGGCAAGGGCTTCTGTCCGCCAGGAGCGCGCCAACCGGCTACCCGCCGTGGCTGCGCAGGCGACTGCGGTCCAGGCGAATATCCCAGGGCTAGATATCGGCAGCGGCCCGCCCCCGGGATCGCCCGGCGCTCCTGCAGACACCGAAGAGCAGGACAGCCTCAGCGTCTACAACCTCGGGCTCAACGCAAACTGGGAGATCGATTTCGCTGGGGGGCAGGCACGGCGTGTCGAGGCCATTAACGCTCAGGCTGCGGCCTCGGTGGCGAACGCCGAGGATGCGAAAGTCCAGCTCGCCGCCGAAATCGCGCGGGCGTATGTGAGCCTGCGAGAAGCGCAAGGGCGGCTCGAGCTTGTCCAGCGAGAGCGCGACTTGCAGCAGCAAATTCTCGAATTGACCTATCAGCGCTATACACAGGGCGCTCTCGCGCTGTTCCCGGTCGGTAACGCGAACGCCGAGCTCGAACTGCTCAAGTCGCAGATCGCGGAAGCTCAAGCGGACATCGATGTATTCAAAGACACGCTCGCGGTGCTGACGGGCGAAGCGCCCGGCGCACTCGACGGGCTCCTGGCGGCTCAGGCCGAAATTCCGCTTCCCCCCGAACGGGTCGCGGTGGGCGATCCCGCAGCGCTAATAGCGCGGCGGCCGGATGTTCGAGCCGCCGAACGCATGCTGGCCGCGGCGAATGCGCGCATTGGCGTGGCAGAGGCTGCTCGCTTCCCCAAGATTTCCTTCATGGGGATTCTCGGTTTGGGCGGATCGGAGCCCGACGACATCCTGGACCCGGGCAACTTATCGGCAATCGCTTTGCCGCGGCTACAGTGGAACCTGCTTGATTTCGGCCGCACGGCAGCATCGATCGATCAGGCCGAGAGTGCGCGCGACGAGGCCGAAGCGCGTTATGTTGAAGTGGTCCTTGGCGCACTGCGCGACGCCGAACAATCGCTTGCCCGGTTCGGGCAACAAAGAGCCAACGTAGCCGCGCTGGCGCAGATCAGTCGACAGGCCGACACGGCTGCGGAGCTTAACGAGCAACGCCGCGCCGCGGGGGTAATCTCGCAAGGCGAACTCAACACTTCGATCCGCAAGCGCGAACAGGCCAGAGCAAATCTCGATCGGGCGATCGCCGCCATGACAAATGGCTGGATCGCGATCCAGAAGTCGCTTGGGTTGGGATGGGTCGAATTGTCTCGCGACAATCGCACGTCGGTTGAGCCTGCTCCGGTCGATCGAAAATCAGTTATGAAACCTGAACAGAGTTAGGATAAGTTTTCTCAGAAGTCTGCCCCGCAGCCCCTTCCAACTTTTCCTAACGCGTCAGCACCTCGTGCACTGCGACCCAATCTTGGATCATAGGGGTCAGCATGTTTCCGCCTTTCGCAGAGTGCGTTTGCCAGTATCACCATCGGATATCCCGATTGCACTATTCGGTGACTCTTCATTGTCGTTTCTATGTAAGGCCTTAAGCTTTCCGCGAGCATCTCGTAGCGACATCAACGAGCGATCGTACAGGCATTTCGAGTGCAGCTCGCATTTGGCCGGTTCGATGACCGCCTCGTCGGTAGGCTTACGAGGCGGTCATCGAGCATTACGCCGCTCTGGAAAAGCTATAAAGTCATGGGTCGAAATACGAACTAGCTGGCACTGTCCTTTCGGGTCGTTGGGAGGACCACCGATCTCCCCGCCAACACGATCTGGACCTGTTAGAAACTGAACCCCAAAGCAACACCATATCTACGAGGATCCAAAGTGTAGATATTGGTAAAATTCCCCGAGGATGCGTCGGTCAAGTACAATCCTGTCACCGAGCTGCTGTCGAAAATGTTCTGAACAAATCCGCGCACGAACCAACGCTCATCCGCACTGTTCAACTGCACGATCGCGTTGGCTTGCACGAATGGCTCGATCCGGTTGACCCTGCCGTTAAAGATATTGCCGTATTGCTCACCAGTCAGCGCTACGTCCACGCGAGGAACCAGAGTCATGCCATTGTCGAAAGTGGCGGTGTACTGCACACCCATCGAAACCTTCATTTCGGGGGCCTGCGGCAACTTGTTCCCTTTTAAGTTGACCTCTACGCCAGGGCTTAATACCGCAAGGCCGCTGCCCGCCGGAACGGCTCCGGCCAAGACATCGCAAATGCTGAATGCGCCGCTTGACGCAAGATTGCCGTCATTAGGAAATTCTTCGGGACCACGAAGACCCAGAGCTGCGTTCACTCCGGCGACGAATGCGTCGGCCACGCCGGGGGCTGGCCCGGTTACGGCACAATTAGCACCGTTGCTGATATCCTTGATGATGACGGCATCAGGATCGCCGCCACCCGGGTCGCGCGGATTGGAGAAGAACTGGTCGCCGGCAACTTCCGCGTTGAGATAACTGAACGTCAAGTTGACAAGCCAATCGGGATCGGGCCGGATAACGGACTCTAGTTCCACACCCCAGATATCGGCATCGATAGTATCATTAACTGAGGTACGGGCGACGATGCGGCTAAGCTGCAACCCGCTATACTTATAGTAGAATGCAGTAGCGTTTAATTGCAGTGCGCCATTCGCAAAGGTATTTTTCGATCCGATTTCAAATGCGTCGATGGTTTCTGATCCGAAGCTTTCAGCCACATCGAAAACGGGCGAAAGGGGCGGGTTGATACCCCCGGATTTATAGCCCCTGGCATAAGATGCGTAAATCGAATTGTCAGGCGTAACTTCGTAGTCGAGCACCGCACGCCCGGTTATTTCATCGAAACCTACTTCTCTAAATTGCGTCAGCTGCTCACCTGGCGTACCAGGATCGGCATCAAAAAGACCAGAGGGACCGGTTAAGGGAGTGATCGGGCTGTCGAACGGCTCCCCGTCATTCGCGTAAGGATTGAGGAAGCTAATCAAGGTCGTGCGCGCAGTCACGTCTTTCTTGTCGTCGTTATACCGCAAACCTCCGGTGAAGGTCAGACGCTCGGTCAGGTCGACGTAGATCTCCCCGAACACACCGAAGCTCTCAAGATTAGCCTCGAGAGAATTGTTGCGGTACATGGATGTTGCGAAGTAGGATGGCGGTGCACCGCCTGCCAAAGTACCAAACGATCCCAGAATGGCACTGGCGTAGTCAAGCGCGAATGAGTTTACATAGTAACTGTTGTCGGTAGTCTTGGACTTTGCATAGATCCCTCCGAGCAGGAAATTGAATGCTCCGTCGAAATCACTGGAAAGGAGGATTTCGCCGCTCCAGGATTCGCGTTGCTCTGAAGACCTGTCGAAGGATAGCGGCGTTTCGCCGCACAATACATTACCTTCGAACGCGCCCCTGTTCCCATCATCGTTATCGGAGGTGCACAATAAGCCCCCTGGGCCATTGGGGATGAGAGCCTCCACAATCGGGGTAAAATACGCCGACGAACCTGGCACGAACGCCGGTGCAGGTGCGGGGAGGCCGGTAGGCAAACCGTTGGCCGCGAAGCCGGACAACACGTTCAAGGCCGTAGCAAAGCCGGTACGATCCTGAATGCCCAGAAAGTAGTCCTGCCGGGAATCGACTTCGGTGTCCTGATAAAGACCGGTTGCAGTCAGTGTCATAGCTCCGATGCGCTGCTCGAGACGGGCCTGTAGCTGCACTTCATCGGCAAAATAGAATGGAGTATACGCCGTGTTTACCGTGCGCACATCGTCGGGCTTATCGAATCCTGCAAATGCATCGGGGCCGTACAGGCTTCCCAATCCCAGTACTGAGGGAATTCCCTGAATAGCGAAGAACTCTTGCGAACTGAGCGTTGCGCCGACTGTGGAATTGGCATTGGTGATGTCAAAGTCGCGGCGATTGTTCAGACAACCCAGCACGCCGAGCGGGTCACGCTGGCAGGCCTGCTTTTGATTACGTAAACGGGTGTCATCTTCCCTGAAATAATATGCCATGAAGTCGAGAGTGGTATCGGCACCGGGTTCAAAACGAAGAGAACCACGAACAGCGTACATGTCTCGGTCGTCGACATCCGAATTGTCGAAAAGGTTTGTGGTGTAACCGTCGCGATTCAGAAAGAATCCGGCTACCCGAACGCCGATAGAATCGCCGATCGGGACATTGACCATCCCTTCGGCCTTGATGCTGTTGTAATTCCCATACTCGAACTCTCCGGCCGCGCCGAAAGAACCGAGGTCAGGCTTGGCTGTCACAAGGTTGACAACACCCGAGGTAGCGTTGCGGCCGAAGAGGGTGCCCTGCGGCCCCCGTAGGACCTCAATTCGCTCAAGGTCAAAATATTCTGTTTCGAACAGCCGGGTACCAAAAAGAGGGGAACCATTGATATGGATAGCCGTCGCTGCGTCACACGTCACACCAACACAAAGATCGCCGATACCACGGATGGTGAAGGACGACCCGGTGAAGTTGCCCTTCGAAAATGAGACGTTCGGGAGCGTCAATTGAAGGTCAGCAGCGTTCTCGATCTGCTGGCTTTCGAGAGCCGTAGCATCGAAGGCACTGACCGCGATCGGCACCTCTTGCAGACTTTGAGATTGGCGTTGGGCCGTCACGATGATTACGGATCCTTGGGGTTCCGCCTCATCAGTTGTGGAATCCTGCGCTAAAGCCATCTGCGGCCAAGCCAAGATGGCCGAAGTGGCGAGCACCATCGCTCTCAGTGTCATATAGCATCCCTTCCCATCTCTTCAGTGCGACGATAATTGGCTCCGCCGCTTACTGCAAAATGGGGCGACCTCGAGGGTCGCCCCTTAGTCTGTGGAGAGGAGAGGGAGAGAATTAGCCCAATCCCCGTCCATGGGCATATACATCCGCGTGATATTAGTAAAGCGCCTTATCTTTTGACCCCATGGGCCACGATCCAGATCGCACGCGGAGTGAACGTTTGCTAAAGATCAGCAATGGTTGGCGTGCTAAGCGAGTTGCTCCCGATAAAGCTTTTGCCCCAGCTGGCATCGAGACCAACGAAGCGTTCGCCGTGCCGACGGCGACAATAGTTCGGATATAGTACAAGATGAATATGGACGCCCTTTGCCCCCATCTCGCTGGCCTCTGACCAGGAACCAGCCTCTTAGTATGGGGGATCTCAGAGGCTCCAAAAGGCCAGTACCGCCCGTAGCGCAGCGACGAACGCGAGCGGCTGATCCAGCATGAGATGATGGCGTGCATCGGGCACTGCAACAATTGGTATCTTTCCCCCTCCCAGTTCCCGGATATAGCGGGCGGAATCGCGATCAAAGAGCTGACTTTTCTCGCCGTACACAATCGCTTTGCGCCCGGGCGCATCGACCAGCCTCTGGCCTACTGTCAGCCATTCGTCGGGCTTGTTGCTGCGCCGGAACACTTCGGGAGAAAACTTCCATGTCCACTCCTCGCCATCGCGGCGGAGAGAGTGATAGGCCATGTAATCCATCAGGAACGGCTCACCAACTGCCTGCGGCGGCGACAGGATATACCTCTCGCGCGCCGCTTCGTAGGTGGGGTAGCGTCGCACCGGTTTGTCAGGATTACCCGACCCGGGGCTCGATCTGCCCATGGTCCAGTATTTCTCCAGCTTTTCGGGCCGCATCACCATGAGATCGCAGACAATAACGCCGGCGAAGGCATCCGGCGATTGGGAAACGGCGGTCAGCGCTGCACCCGAGCCGAAGCTATGGGCGATGATCGTCGGTCTGCTTCCATCCGCAAACAAATCGAGCGCTTCGCTGATCTCGACGAATTCCTTTCCCCGCGCAGCTATATCGGCCACGCCGCGCATCTCGCTATCGCCCATACCGGCCAGATCGAACGCCACCACGTCGTAGTCTTCGGCAAGGTACGGTGCGATGAAGGCAAAGCAGCGGGCATGGGCGAGAAAACCGTGAGTCATGAGCAATTTGGGCCGGTCACGCTTGCCCCAGCGAAGATAATGCACCCGCGCGCCACCAACCTCTACGAAGCCTTCCTCACGGGGCACGCTCAGCGCCCAGGCGAACCATTCGGGTATATCCGCCCCGTCGCCGGCCCATACGGGATCGATATCTGCTGACCCGTCGTGGATTGGTTTCATTTCATTCATTTCGGCGCAGTCTCCATACCGGATAGTGTATTCCTGATAAAACCACGATAATCGTGCCGTGCGACATCGTGGCATAGATCGGCGTAACCAGATACGCTGGGGAAATTGATCAGTTGTCGGGGTTTGCCGGGAATATTGGCGCCCATGTACCACGATTCAGCCTTGGGGAAGAGCGTCATCGACCCTACTTGGGCGACCATATCGGTCCAGCTTCGCTCGGCCAGCGCATCGGCTTCGAAAAGGCCGATCCTGTTATCGCGCAGCCAGATCAGGAAATCGCAGATCCAGTCACCCTGGATTTCGGCGCTTGTCGGACCGTTGGAAAAGCCTGAAGGGCTGAGCGGGCCGTAGGCGAACAGCATGTTCGGAAATTGGGCGACGGCCATGCCTAGATAGGCTTTGATCTCGCTCTTCCATGCTTCTGCCAGCCCCAGCCCACCGCGGCCGGTGATGTTCATGTCGATGAGCCCGCCACGACCGGCATCGAAGCCGGTCGCGAAGACAATGAGATCGCACGGGATCATGCCAGTGGCTGTTTCTATCCCGGCCTCGGTGACGCGAGTGATCGCGGTGTCGTTCAGATCGACCAGCGTCACATTGTCTTGTGCGAAGATCTCGTAATAATTCTGTTCGAGCGATGGTCGCTTGGTCCCGAAGGGATGTGGCGGCTCATCGGGAGCGAGCTTCTCGGCAATGGTCGGGTCGCAGATCCGCTCGCGCACCTTGTCACGCCAGAACTCGTAGGCGTGGCGATTGGCGTCCTCGTTCGTCAGTATGTCAGCGAAATTATGATACCAGAAGCGCAACCCTCCTCGCTGCCACAAATCCTCGAAATGCGTAGTCCGCTCTTCCTCGGTCACAGCCAGGGCCGAGATGTCCAGCGATTGGCATTCGAAACCGCCACTTGTCGTAAGCCTTTTCTGGAAGACAGCGGGATATTCGGATTTTTCGCGAAGCTGACGATCAGCGTCCAGTTTTTCCTGCCGCATGGGAAGGGCGAGAATCGGGGTTCGCTGAAAAAGCGTCAGCTGCTCCGCGCAGCTTGCCGCCTCCTGCGCCACCTGTACGCCGCTGGCACCCGTGCCGATCAGGGCGATCCGGCGGCCAGAAAGGTCGATGCCTTCCTGCGGCCAGCGGGCGGTATGGCACCAGTCGCCTTCGAAATCGCTAAGACCCGGGATATCGGGAATGTAGGGTTTCGAGGCGAACCCCAGGGCCGGCAAAAGGAAACGCGCGCTTACTTTCCCGCCTTCGTCGAGCTTCAATCGCCAGTAGGCGGTGTCTTCATCGAACTGCGCGCTTTCGACCCGTGTTTTCATTCGCATTGCCGGCCAGAGGTCGAGCGTATCGCAGACGTGGAGGAAATAGGCGCGCAGTTCCTCCCAGCCTGGAAATCGTTCGCTCCACGTCCAGCTTTTCCATACTTCCGCAATGGAAAATTCGTAAAGTGGAACCTGGGAATCGACCCGTGCTCCCGGGTAGCGGTTCCAGTACCAGATTCCCCCCGGCTGCTCCGCTGCGTCTACCAGCAGAACGTCGAACCCCGCCTGACGCAGCTTGTAAAGCAGGTATATTCCGCTGAACCCGGCCCCGACGATTACGACATCATAGTCAGGAGGGGGCAAATGGCTCACGAGGCCCCGGCACCCGCTTTCGCGATCTCTTTGGCCGTAGTATAATCCGCCTTGCCGTTTGACGCGCGCAAGGCGGTTTGCGTTGGGCAAATCGCCTTGGGTGTTTTGTAGCCTGCCAATTGCTGGCGCACGTGATCCTTGATCGCTTGCGCGTCGAAGTCCGCATCCTGGGTCAAATGCACCACAGCGGTCACCGCTTCGCCCCATTTTTCGTCAGGCACCCCGACGACAAGCGCGTCGGCAATGGCGGGATGGGTTTTGAGCACTTCCTCCACCTCCTCGGGGTAAACCTTTTCACCTGCGGTGTTGATGCAGACGCTGCCGCGGCCCAGCAAGGTCAGGCTTCCATCGGATTCCACCCGGCACCAGTCGCCCGGGATGGAGTAACGCACGCCATCGATCGTCCTGAAAGTCTTGGCCGACTTTTCCGGGTCCTTGTAGTATCCTGTGGGGATTGCGCCCTTGCGGGCAATAAAGCCGGGCACGCCGCTCCCCGCCTCGACCTTCCGGTCGTTCTCGTCGAATACGTCGCAAAATTCCCCGATCCCGAATTTCGCGGTGTTGGTGCCGCCCTGTGCGGTCGTCACCGACAAGCCGTAGCCCAGCCCTTCCGAAGCGCCAAAACTGTCCATGAGGATGACCTGGGGGATATGTTTGCACAGGCCCGCCTTTACCTGTTTACTCCACATGACGCCGGACGAGATGATCGAAATCAGGCTGCTCGTGTCCCAGCGCTTCGGGTGGGCGTCCAGCGCCTGCAGCATGGGTTTGGCAAAAGCGTCACCGACAATGGCGATGCTCTGCACCTTGTGCTGGTCCACCGCATCCCACAATTCTTCCGCGTCGAAGGATGGATCGGACAGCGTGACGATGGCCCCGCCCGACATGAGCGTGCCAATAGCAGTAATGAACCCGGTTCCATGCATCAGCGGGCACGCCGGCAAAGTGATGCGCGCAAGCTCGCCCTGCTTCACCAGGGCCACCATTTCCTCCATGGTCTGGGGAACCGGACCCAGCAGCTTTTGCGCGTCGAGCTGAGCCTTGCGCATATCATCGTGTCGCCACATCACGCCCTTGGGCATGCCGGTGGTACCGCCTGTATATATGAACAGCAGGTCATCGGGAGAACGCTCGATATCGAGAGGCGCGCCGTTACCTTCTACAAGTTTTTCGTAAGGAAGCGCGAAGGAAGCGATCTGCGAAGCATCGCCGATTTCTACAAATGTATGAACCTTGGTCAACCGTTCCTTCAGTTCAAGAATGCAGTCGCGGAACTCGGAACTGTAAACAATTACCTCGCTATCGGAATCGTCGAAGATGTAGAAAACCTCCTCGGGACGGTAACGATAATTGATGTTCACGTGCGTGAGGCGGCCCTTGAAGCACGCGGCCATCAATTCCCCGTATTCGGAACGGTTGCGCATGTAGAAGGCTATCTTCGCCCCGTCGCCTGCACCTTGCGCGCGCAGATTGCGCGCCAAATTGTTCGAACGCTTCGACATTTCGGGCCAGCTAATGATCCGGTCGCCGTGAATCAGCGCCGGAGCATCTTCCGGGACCGCAGGTTCGATTGCATCAAGGATGTCGCCAAGGTTCCAGTCGATCACGTATTAATTCCTCTCTCCTTGGTGGCCACGATTTTGTCGGTAGCGTGCGCCTAATTCATCGTCTCATGCGACCTGCGTCCACCCCTGCAAGGCCGCTGCTTCGGCCCGGACCGCTTCGGGACTTCCCAGAACCTGGCGGTCGAAACCGATTCGCTTGAACCAGAAATGCAGACCTAGGAGATCGGTAAAACCCATCCCCCCATGCACCTCGGTTGAGGTTCGGGCGACAAAACGGTGGACTTCGCCCGTATGTGATTTGGCATGGCATGCCACCAGCGAAGCCTCGTCGGGCGTCGCATCGAACGCATGGGCGGCATACCAGACCAGCGAACGGCATGGTTCATGGCGGGCAGCCATTTCCGCGCACATATGCTTGACCGCCTGGAAGCTGCCGATCACTCGTCCGAACTGTTCGCGCTGCCCGGCATAGTCGACCGCTTTTTCGATCATAGCCTGGCCCGCACCGAGGCTATCGGCGGCCAGGAGCACCCGGCCGGCGTCCCGCAGGCGCCTGACTGTGGCCCCACCATCGTCCGCGAGAGCCTCGCCCGCTACGCCAGAAAACCGCAGCTCCCCTACGCTCCGGGTGCGGTCGATCGTTTTGAGAGCAACCTTCTCCAGACCCGCAGCATCGCCAGCTACGAAGTGCATACGACCGGCGGTATCGGCTACCAGAAACGCGTCGGCTTCCAGGAAGTCGAGCGCGAACAAAGCCGTTCCGTCGAGCTTTGCGCCGTCGAAGTCCACGCCTGCCCGGTCCCGGATCTCCACCGTTTCCGCGATCGCGACGGCGATTTGCGCCTCGCCCTTCGCTATCCTCGGCAGCCAGTGCGCCTTCAACTCCTCGCTACCGCCCTGTGCCAGCGCAAGGGGTGCCAGTACATGGGCACCGATAAAAGGCACCGGCGCGACGGCATAGCCGAGCTGCTCGGCCACAGCGGCGGCATCGAGCATTGTCATCCCGAGCCCGTCATGTTGCTCGGGAACCATCATTCCCCAAATGCCGATTTCGCCCAGCGCCGAACGCACGTTGTCGCTGAAGGGAACCGAGCCCTCCGCGCATTCGCGCACATGATCGAGCGGACAAGTATCAGCAAGAGTGCGGCTGATCGCGTCGCAGAGCATCTCCTGGTCTTGCGAAAGTCCGAAATCCATCAGGCGGCTCCCTTATTCTGCCCGCTTGCAACGGCCGTCGCCTGTTCGACGGCGGGAGGCGTTGCGAACTTGGGTTCGCGCGGCATTTCCAGCCCGCGTTCGGCGATGATGTTCTTCTGGATCTGGGCGGTGCCTCCACCGATGATCAGACCAAGCTGGAACATGTAGTTCCACTGCCAGGCACCGTCTTCGCGCTCGCGCTCGCTTCCGTGATAGAGTATGCCCATCTCGCCCATTGCGTCGATCGCGAGCGCGGAAATCTGATGGGCGAGCTCACAGCTCTGCAGCTTCACGACAAGTTTCGCCATGCCGCCGGCATCCCCCCTAAGGCTGTTCGACAGGATGCGCATGCCGTTGAATTTCATCGCCGCGACTTCGGCTTGCAATGCAACCAGCCGGTCACGCAGAACGGCGTTGTCCATTGCGCAACCCTGGCCGATGCGTTCTTTTTGCATCAGCCTGACCAGCGCCTGGAGCCGGTTTTCCAGTGCATCGGGGTCGCCCAGCATGCCACGTTCATGGCCCAGTGTGGCATTGGCCACGTACCACCCCTGCCCGCGCTGCCCGACGATCTGATCCAGGGGAACCCGCACGTCGGTAAAGAACGTTTCATTGAACTCGGCATGACCGGTCATGGTCTTGAGTGGTCGGACCTCGATCCCTGGTGTGTCCATCGAGAAGATCAAGTAGGAGATGCCGCCGTGCTTGGGCGCGTCCGGTTCGGTCCGAACAAGGCAAAAGATCATGTCCGCCTGCTTGGCCGTGCTGGTCCAGATCTTCTGTCCGTTGATGACAAAGTCGCCATTTTCGACGCGGGCGCTGGTCTTGAGCGCGGCGAGGTCCGATCCCGCTCCAGGTTCCGAATATCCCTGACACCAGACTATCTCGCCATTTAGGGTCGGCTCGATCCATTGCCGTTTCTGGGCTTCGGTTCCGAGTTCCAGCAGCGTGGGAACGAGCATGGAAATGCCCTGGTTCGCAAGGCCTGCGGGGATGCCAGCGCGCGAAAATTCCTCGGCAATGATCCGCGATTTCAGGATGTCCGGCTCGGCTCCGTATCCGCCGTATTCCTTGGGAATCGTACGCGCCGTGTAACCATGCAGGATCAACAGCTTTTGCCATTCGACGGCTTCGGGGGAAGGGCGCGCGGCACGGCCTTGGCCATCGGGTGCGCGGTGACCGTGGGTTTGCAGGAACTGGCGCACTTCCTCGCGAAACGCGTCATACTGGGGTCCGTAGTCGAGATCCATCTTGGTCTATCCTTCTGCGCGCGCGATCGCGACGGGTCGGAATACTGGCAGGCGAAAATCTTCGGAGATCGGCTCGAAATCCAGCGTGACCGGCAGATCGAGCTCAAGCTCGTCGAGCGCGCAATCGACCAGCCGGGTTGCCATGCGCACTCCCTCCTCCAGTTCCACCACCGCAGCGATGAAGGGAATCTCGCCGGCGAAGGCGGGATGCAGTGCCTGATGGGTCACCGTCCAGGAAAACAGCGTGCCATTGCCGGTGCTACGCTCCCACGACCATTCAGGAGAACCGCATCGGGCGCACATATAGCGCGGCAAATGCCGAAAACTGCCGCATCCTTCGCACTGCTGGAAGTAAAGGTTGCCGTCCTGACACCGGTTCCAGAATTCCTGCTCCACCGGATCCTGCGGGCGCGGCTTTGGCTTGGCTGGTGCGGCCTGCGCCGAGGGGCGCATCTTGGGCGGCAGATCTTTCTCGTCGCTCACGCAAACCTCCTCAAAATCGCTATACTGCCGTCACCCAGATCGCCCCAGCCGGTCACCAGGCCGGTCTGGGCGCCTTCGACCTGCCGCTCCCCACAATCGTGGCGCAACTGACGCACCGCCTCGACGACATGGTTCAGTCCCCAAACATGGGCCTCGCTCAGCAGGCCGCCATGGGTGTTGACGGGATAGCGCCCGCCCAGCTCGATCTGGCCATTCGCGACGAACTCTGCCTGTCCACCTGGTTCGCAATAGCCCAGGGCCTCCAGCTGAAGGAGAACCACGTAGGTGAAGCAGTCGTAGATCTGCAGAAAATCCATGTCTTCGCGATCGACCCCCGCCATTTCGAACGCGCGCGGCGCGGCGTAGCTCAGGCCGATCTTGAAGGGGTCGGGACGCGAAGGGATATCGTCGGCGGGGTAAGGATGCCCTTCAGCCGCACCGGCGATGCTCACGGGAACATGCGGCATGTCCCTGGCGCGGTCTATTCGCGAAACCACGACTGCGCATGCCCCGTCAGTCTCCAGACAGCAATCGTAGAGGCGAAAGGGTTCGGATATCCAGCGCGCGGAATGGTAGGTTTCGGCATCCAGTTCCCGGCCATAAGTGAAGGCCTGCGGATTCATCTGCGCATGGCGACGGCACGCCAGTGCAACGGCCGCCATCGCTTCCGGGCCGATATCGTAAATTCGGGAGTGCCGGGTGGCGAGCCAGGCATACATCTGCACCGGCAGGAACACGCCATACGGAATGTAATAGCCTTGGATCGTATTCGTCAGGGTGTTCATGTTCATCGGCCGCGTCGGCGGTGCGCCAGGCTTGGGCCGCAAGGCGGAATAACCGTTCCACCCGAGCGTCACCAGCACATGGTCGCATAAGCCGCTGGCAATTGCCATCGCGGCGTTCTGGAGTGCCGTGGTAGGGCTCGCCCCGCCCATGTGGACCGTAGAGGCATAGCGCAGAACTTCGATACCGAGGTTAGCCGCCATCTCTTCCGAGGTGGTGTAGATCGGCGGAGGAACCATGCCGTCGATATCCGACGGCTTCAGCCCTGCATCTGCTATGGCTTTGCGCGATGCTTCCAGCATCATGTCGACCGCGGTTTTCTCGGTGCCTTTCACGAAAGCGGTTTCGCCCACTCCGGTGATGGCCGATTTGTCGCTTAAGCTCATGCCTGCCTGACCGCCTGGTAATCGCGTTCGAGCTGTTCGGAAAGAGCGCGCACCCTCTGATAGGTCTCCGGCGGACGCAGTCGCAACTCGCGGCGGACATCCTCCAACGGACGATCGAGATTTTCTTCCCAGTAGAAGGTGGTCAGATCGGCTGCAGCCCGGCCCCGGCGCCACGCTTCAAATGCAGCGCGCGCCACTGGCAACTGGGCAGCTTCCAGTTTCATCTTGGGAATGCCGACGCCCAAGATGAAAGCGATCCCGTGATTATAGAATTGCGCGTTTCCGAAGGACAGCACGCACAATTCGCCCAGTGCGTCCCTGCCGTATCCGGCGACGTCATGAAACAGGTCATGCGAATCGCGAAGGCGCCGACGATAGAGGGAAACATCGGGGTCGCCGAGGTCCTCCAGACCTCCGGCCTCGCTGGCTTCCGCCAGACCTTCTGCTGTCAGACCCTCCCCGTAAACAAAATCGAGGTAGGCTCGGCCAAGCGTGCCAGACGCACAGGTCGCAAGGCGTTTGCGATCGCACAAGGTTTCAAGTAGGTCGGCCCGGTCGGAAGCGATACGCCGCCCATCGCTCGACTTCATGAAGCGATTGAAATTCCGATAATAGGAATTGCCCGACAATGCCTTGACGATACGGAACACCTGCGCCGTATCCTCCTTGTCGGCAATCAACTGCCTCATTGCCCCAGCGCTCTGAGAGGCTCTACGGGGCGGCGCAATTCATGACCTTTGGCGTAAGCCATCTTCTTGCCTCCTGCGCTTCACTTGTAGATACCAGCGGACGCCAACGCCTTCTCGGCTCCATCGACCAGGTCGCGCATCACTTCGGCGGCAGGCCGGATCGAATCGATCAGGCCGATGCCTTGCCCCGCGAAGCCGGGGATGACATCCTTGCGCTCTGCCTTGATCCCGGAGGCCATGACCGGGCCGGAGATCATCGACTGATAGGGCATCGGCAGAGGCTCCTTTCCGGCCTGCACCCAGGCGTCGGCCCATTTGTTACGGATCATGCGCGCCGGTTTGCCGGTAAGCGATCGACTAACGACCGTATCGGCATCGCCGCTTTCGGTGATCGCCTCTTTCTGGAAGCGCTCGATGCCCGCTTCCTCGGTCGCGAGAAATGCCGTGCCGACCCACGCGCCCTCTGCCCCCAGCATCATCGCAGCGGCAACACCCCGGCCATCCGAGATACCGCCGGCCCCAAGGACAGGAACACGATCGCCAACGGCGTCGACCACCTGGGGAATCAAGGAAATAGTCCCGATCGGCGAGTTGTGACCTCCGCCATCGTGCCCTTGCGCGACGATCATGTCGATGCCCGACCCGACGACCTGTTCGGCGTGCTTGACCTTGCCGATCACCGCCATGACCTTGGTGCCATTGGCATGGAGCCGATCCATCCACGGTTCAGGATTGCCAAGGCCGGCAGCATAAACCGGCACCTTTTCCTCGATCACCACTTCCATCTGCGCCTCAAAGAATTCCTTCGAGAACAACTGCGGGCCGCCCTTGCCCATTTCAGGCGCGCCCGCCGCCCGCATGGCGGCGGCAGCATCGACCTCCGGAAGCTCTTCACGATCCATGAAGTCGCGCGCGAACTGCTGATATTCACCCATCAGATCCATGGGATTTTGGGGTGCAGCACCGCTTTGAGGGGCAGAGCCGCGCCTGACCGACGCGGGGAGCAGCGTATCGACACCGAAAGGTTTGTCGGTCAATTCCCGGGTCTGGCGAATCCAGTCACGCAACTGATCGGGCGAACACGCCGCGGCACCCAGGACCCCGAGCCCGCCGGCATTCGAAACCGCAGCCGCCAGCGCCGGAACGCTCGCTCCGCCCATCCCGGCAAGCAGGATCGGGTACCGGATCCCCAGCATTTCGCATATTCGGCTCTTCAACGCCATTCTTCCTCTCCAGCCACTTGCCTAAACGCACACTCAAACTATTGAAAATTCTACAGCTGCCCCCACCGCACCCGCTGCGAGACCAGCTCGGGGCTGCGCTCCGAAAGATAGACGGCAGAGCCGGCCACCAACCGGCTCATTGCTTGACGGGCCGCGGCGCTGTCGCCAGTCCGCACTGCCTCGAGCACCCGCACCAGAAACTTCATCTGCACCGCCCGTTCCTGTGCCGAATATCCCAGCGAATGGGAAAACTCGCGGGTCAACAGATGCATCGCAGAGGTCAGCAAACCGAACAGCGGATTGCCGCTCGCCCAACCCAACAAGTCGTGAAATCTGCGATTAAGTTCCTCGAATTGATCAGAGGCTTCATGATGCCTCAATTCCGCCAGACACCCTGCCAACGCGCTGAGATCAGCGGTAGTTGCACGCTGGGCTGCATACCCTGCGACATCGGGAGCAATTGCTTCGCGCAATTCAAGCAAACCACGCAAATCGGCTTCCATGAAATGCAGAATCAATGACAAACTGCTTGCAAAATCGCCGGTCTGCGGACGGGCTACGACGGGACCTCCACCACGGCCGAGCTGGAGATGGATGACCCCTTGCAATTCCAGGAACCGCAAAGCCTCCCGCAAAGTTGCGCGCGCAACCTCGTAACGCGCGAGCATTTCATCCTCGCGCGGAAGCCTGTCACCCGGGTTATGGCGACCCGCCTCGATGTCCCGCACGATGCTTTGCGCAAGAGAAAGGGCACGCTTGGCCTTCTTCACCGCTGACATCCGCCACTCATCAGCACACCCGCACCTCTCGAATAAAAAGTATAAGGATATTAGCAAACCTTCGTTGGATCGGCACACTATCCGATGGGATTGGTGTCTGCAAGGGACTAAAAGAGTATACGATTTATTGACTGCACGAGATGTCTCCCTTAAGGATGACTGAAGGCCGATCAGGCCTGAGATGTAGAAGGAATAGTTCTTATGGACAGCCAGATCGCCGAGCCGGATGCCGCGGCGAGGATCGCGTCAATTCCGATCGAGGAAATCGACGTGGCCCGGCCAAGCCTGTTTCAGAACGATACCATCGGTCTATTTTTTGACAGGTTGCGCGCCGAAGAACCTGTCCACTACTGCCGCGAGAGCTATGTCGGCCCTTACTGGTCCATTACCAAGTTCGACGACATCATGGCGGTGGACACCAATCATAAGGTCTTCTCTTCGGAAGCGAAGCTAGGCGGAATTGCAATCCAGGACATGCATTCGGTGGAAGGCGCGCTCGAACTTGAAATGTTCATAGCGATGGACCCGCCCAAGCACGATCAGCAGCGCAAGGCGGTGACTCCGGCAGTGGCTCCGTCCAACCTGCAACTGCTCGAGCCGATCAGGCGCCCGATCCCGATCGGATACGGCGTGCTCTCGGCCGACGAGCTGCAGGACCGCATTTACCTCCTCACCTCGAAAGAAACCGGACATGATTACTAGCATCCGCAATGCGGCGCTCACCATACCTGTGCGTCGGTCAGGCGATGTTCGAGGATCTCGTACTCCACCCCGGCGAAGCACAGCGCACGGGCAAGATAGAGGCCCTGGGCCTTGAGGTCGCGGGCGACGAGCTCCATCGCCGCGACGCCGCCAGCGCGGATCTCGGTCATGAAGGCTTCGTGGGTCGGGAATGCGGTCTCGGGTCCCCACAGGCCGAGCCGGGAGGTGTAACCGAGGTTGGCAATGTCCGAGGCGCCGGTGGCCGAAGCATAGAGTACGCGGGCGCGCGGGAGATGGTTCTGCAACCTGAGGCCCGCCATACCCTGTTCGGAGCCCTTGACCTTGCCGCGGATTGAAGAGCCCCCGAGCGCATTAGCCATCGCATGGGCTTCGTCGAAAGCGATCACGCCGTCGAAATCCTCGCCCGCCCAGGCAAGGATCTGGTCGAGCCGCGTATCCTCGGCGCGGCCCGAGCGCAGCGTCGGATAGGTGACGAAGAGAATACCTTCGGACATCGTTACGGGCTGGCCGAGTTTCCAGCGCGAGAGCGGCTGGAGATCGAGCGACAGCCCGCCAAGCGCTTCCCAGTCGCGGCGTGCATCTTCGAGCAGCGCCTCGTTCTTGGTGATCCAGACATGTCGGCGCTCGCCTGCGAGCCAGCGATCCATGATGACCGCGGCGATCTGCCGTCCTTTGCCCGCTCCGGTTCCGTCGCCGAGGAAGAAGCCTTGGCGGTAGGCGTGCCCATCCCCGGACAATTCGAGCGAGGTGCCTTCCTGGCTGACCTTGAAGCGCCCCGGGAGATCGCGTGCGAATGCCTGGGCAGCGTAGATGTGACCCAAGCTGTCTCGTCTCACAGGATCTATCTCGTTGAGGACCAACAAGGCGTTCCGAACGTTGCCCCACAGCGCAAGGGCACCATTGCCTGCGGACGGATCGAGTAGGGTGTCTTGCGCAGAGACAGCTGCGGCCTTCGCCATCAGCCAGGCCAGCATTGGCGGGGTCGAGAACTGCTGGAGCTCGACCTGTGCTTCGCTGCGCACATGCCGCGGCGGCAAGGCTGCTTCGAGCCAGTCGAACCGCGCTTCCGCTTCGTGCACGTTCGTCGCCAGATCGATCCGTGAGGACTCTCGAAGCCAGAGCAGTGCATGCTGTAAGTTCATCGTTCCAGTCGGTGTCGCGTGAGGATGGTTTGCGAACGTGGATCGTCCGCCCATCGCGGGCATAAGCGGCTAGGCCACGCGACGCGGCCAGCTCGCCGCCAGCATCGTGATCGACGAAGAGGTGAAGCTCGGTCACGCTCTCAGGCACGCTGACGAGACCGAAGCGCTCATTGCCCAGGGTCGCCCAGACGGGAATGCCGGTGAGAGCATAGGCCGACATCGCGCTCTCGACCCCCTCGGCAAGGCCAAGCTTGCCGGAAACTGGAGCGAAGAGACGAACAGCAGCTTCACCGAGCGCGCCGAGCGCGCGTTTCGGCTTTTCGAAAGCGGCCTTGCCTGAAGCCTCGGTAGACAGGAACGTGCGGTGGATGGCGATCGGGCCCTCGTCGAGGCTGACTGCCGCGATCATGGCGGGCAGAAAACGGGCCCGTCCTTTCGGGCCAAGCGGCGTTCGTGGATGGAAGCGGAGCGCCGGAGATGCGGCGAGGATGCCGCGGCTTTCAAGATATGCCTTTGCCGGACTGGCACGCAGTGGCTGTGCATCGCGCCAGATCCTCAGCGCTGCCGCCGAAGGTTTGCGGGTGCTGGTCGATTCGGGCTCGTTGGTGGTCGCAGAACCTGAAAAAAGCGCCGGTGCCTCGAAACCTTCACGCGCCAATGCAGACAATACGCTCTGCTGATCGCATCCCGCAAAGCAATGGAAAAGGATAGCCTGTCGACCGAGCGACACACCGAGTGACGGCGTGCGGTCATCATGCGCAGGGCAGCAGGCCATGCCCCTTGTGCCTGACCATTTGCCCCCTCGCGATTCACAAATGCGACGGGCGGTCCCGGCAAGCGACCGGTTGGGATGAGCTTGGACAGACAGGGACATGCGAGCTCCTCAGCAAGCAAAGTGGCCCCCTCATCAGCGTTCCTCTCCTCTCCCGAAGGCAGGCATTCGCTGCTTTCCTACAGGCATATGTTCTACTTATGTTCTATATCGATTCGAATCAATGGAGCACCACTCGAGATGACCCGCCTCAATCGTCGGACCGCGATAGCGGTCGCCTGTTTGGGAATGATCGCGACCTCCTCTCAGCAAGTCCGCGCCCAGGATTTCACCTTGTTCGAACACGCGGTCGTTCCGCCGAAGACGGACCAGCAGCCGGCAAGGCAATATCTTCCTGCAATCTACCAGGCCGAGCCAGCAAACATATCCTATCGGGAAAGCCTGTATATGGCGGCGATAGCCGAGGCTGAGCGCCGTTACGGGCTTCCGACCAACCTGCTTCGTGCTCTTATCTGGGCTGAATCCCGCTTTAATCCGATGGCTGTGAGTCCAGCCGGTGCTGCCGGGCTGGCGCAGCTTATGCCGGCCACGGCGCGCGAACTGGGCGTCCGGAACCGTCATGACCCTCTTGCATCGATCGACGGTGGCGCCCGGTATCTTCGCGATATGTTGGACCGGTTCGACGCGGTCCACCTGGCCTTGGCTGGTTACAATGCGGGCCCAGGTGCCGTCTCCCGATCACGCGGCATTCCCAGCAACGGTGAGCTGCGCGCAGACGGGAAGACATATCCTTCGCGGCCGAGCATCTCGGCCAGGTCTGTGAGATAACCTCTAACTTGCTTGGACAGCGGGACGGCATGCGCTCGGCGCGCTTTCATTTTACCGGCAGGGATCTTCCAGACCCCATCGACCAGGTCGATCTCATGCCATTCGGCGTGGCGGAGTTCGCCGGGACGTACGAACACATGCGGCGCGATCTGCAAAGCAAACTTGGTCACCATGTAGCCAGTGAAGTCGTCGATTGCGCGCAGCAGCCCGCCTAGCTCGGTGGGCTCGAGGATTGCTGCATAATGCGTGGCTCTCGGCGTTACGAGAGCGCCCTTCAGCATACTGGTCGGATCGGATTTGCAGCGGGTGGTAGCGACACCGTAACGAAACACGCGGCCTGCGAACGAGCGGCATTTCTTCGCAGTCTCGTGCTTACCAGTGGCTTCCAGTCGTTTCAGAGGAGCCAGGACTTCGAACGGCTCGATCTCGTGGATGGGTCGGTTACCGATGGCAGGCGCAAGCTTGTCGAGGAAATAATTGGCCTTGACGATCGTGCCATCGGCGCGGCCATTCTGGACCATCATCTGCTCGATATATTCACGCGCGACTGCCTCGAACGTCTGTGCAGAAAGGAACTCGGCGCGGATTTTCCGCTTCCGCTTCTCAAAGGCCGGGTCGCCCCCAGAAGCAACAGCTCGTCGTGCCTCGTAGGCTGCGTCTCGGGCTTGCTTGAGGCTGATGTCAGGATAGCTGCCGATGCAGAGCTTCTTTTGCGCACCACCGATCCGGTATCGGAATCGCCAAAGCTTGCTGCCGGTCGGCGTGACCTCGACATATAGGCCGCGCTCATCGGTTACCTTGTACGGTTTGTCCTTGGGCTTGAGAGCGCGGAGGCGAGTATCTGTCAGCGGCATGTGGGGGCCTTTTCATCTGGGCCTTTGCGAAACGGCCTCAAAAGGCCCACAAAAGTGTCTGGAACCCCCGAGAACAGGCGGGACGATCCGGAACGATCCAAGGGCCAAATCCCTAGGATTTCTGCGGGTTTTATAGATTATTTGGGAGAACGTGAGAAGAACAAATGGTGCCCAGAAGAGGACTCGAACCTCCACGCCCTTGCGAGCGCCAGCACCTGAAGCTGGTGCGTCTACCAATTCCGCCATCTGGGCACCGGAGCGACGCCGGACATCGAAGCCGGGCCGCGGGTAGGCGGCGCCACTAGCGAAGCCGGGGGGCCTCTGTCAATGTGCATTCGCCAAGCATATTGCAGCGGTTGCGGCGAGGCGCGCGTTGCGGCATGGGCGCAAGCCGACAGGCCGCGCAGGGCGGCCCTCCACTTGACCGGAACAGACCATGACTCAGACTGGCATCCTGAAGGACCGCGTCGTCACCGTTTTCGGCGGCAGCGGCTTTATCGGCACCCATGTCACCCAGGCCCTGCTGGCTTGCGGAGCGCGCCTCCGCATCGCCAGCCGCCGACCAGAGCGCGCGTTGCGGATGAAGCCCCTCGCCAACCTTGGCCAGATCCAGTTCCTGCGGTGCGACATCCGTGACGAGGCCAGTGTGGCGGGCGCGCTCTATGGTGCCGATGCCGTGGTCAACCTGGTCGGCGCGTTTGACGGCGATCTGAAGGCCCTGATGGGCGATGCCGCAGGCCGGATCGCGCGGCTGGCAGCAGCCGGGGGCACGCGCGCCATGGTCCATGTCAGCGCGATCGGGGCGGACACCGGCAGCGAGTCCGGATATGCCCGGGCCAAGGCACTGGGTGAGCGCCTGGTGCTGGAGGCATTTCCTGCGGCGACCATCCTGCGGCCCTCGGTGGTGTTCGGCGAGGAGGACACCTTCATCAACATGTTCGCCGGCCTGATCCGGATGTCCCCGGTGCTGCCGGTGTTCGGACCGCAGTCGCGCCTCCAGCCACTCCATGTCGACGATCTGGCCGAAGCCGTTGCGGCAGCCCTGCTCGATCCGGCGCGGCATGGTGGCAAGACATTCGAACTGGGTGGGCCGGAAACGCTCACCATGCTCGAGCTGAACCAGCGCATTGCCGCGGGGCAGCAACGCAGCCGCACCTTCCTTCCGGTGCCCGATTCGCTTTCGGGCCTGTTTGCCGCCCTGCCCGGTACCCCGATGGGGCGCGATCAGTGGATCATGCTGCAGGAGGGCAGCGTACCGTCAGGCGCCTTGCCGGGCTTTGCCGCACTGGGCATCGAGCCCAAGCCGCTTGACCTGTTTCTCGATCGGTGGATGGAGCGATACCGCAAGCACGGCCGCTTCACCGGCCGCGCGAAGATGACCTAGCAGACCACGCTAGCCAAGCGGTTCGACCAGCAGGACGGAACCGTCGCTGCCGGTAATCCGGACCCGCGTGCCGACCGGCAGGTCGGCGCCGCGGGCCAGCCATTCGCTGTCTCCGTGCCGGACGCGTCCTGATCCGCCTTCAAGCGCTTCGACCACCACTGCGGTTTCCCCCGCCATCCGCAACCCGCGCCGGTTCATCTTGGGGTCGGCTTCGTGGACCGGATGATCCTTGATGAGGCGCCGCCCGGCAAACACCGCGATGAAGGCGCTCACCGCGAAAACGATGATCTGAAGGGGCACGCCGATCGGCAGGGACCAGGCGACCAGCCCGGTCAGGATAGCCGCGCCAGCCAGCCACATCAGGAAGAAGCCCGGCACCAGAATTTCCGCCGCAGCCAGAAACAGGCCCAGCGCCAGCCAGACGTAATGCGGCGCGATTTCGCCCAGCCAGCCCATCAACGCTCTCCGCCAGCGGGCGGCACGCCCGGCCGGGCAGGGGGACGGGCGGGACTGGCCGGGTTCGCCGGGCCGCTACCCGGCCCCCCGATGGCATCACGCACCAGCTCTCCGATGCCGCCAAGCGAGCCGATCAGCTGCGTTGCCTCGACCGGGAACAGGATGGTCTTGGCGTTCTTGCTGTCGGCAAACTTGCCGATCGCCTTGGTGTATTCCTGGGCAACGAAGTAGTTGATTGCCTGTGAGCCCGATCCGGCGATGGCATCGCTCACCATCTGGGTCGCCTTGGCTTCGGCCTCGGCTTCGCGCTCGCGCGCTTCGGCATCGCGGAAGGCGGCCTCGCGGCGCCCCTCGGCTTCCAGAATGGCGGACTGCTTCTCGCCCTCGGCGCGCAGGATCTGGCTGGCACGGGCACCCTCGGCCTCGAGGATTTCGGCACGCTTGAGACGCTCGGCTTTCATCTGCCGCGCCATGGCTTCGGAAATATCGAGCGGCGGCCGGATATCCTTGATCTCGACCCGGGTGATCTTGACGCCCCAGGGCGAGGTCGCGTGATCGACCACGGACAGCAGGCGCGCGTTGATCTCGTCCCGCTTCGAGAGGGTTTCATCCAGATCCATGCTGCCCATCACGGTGCGCAGGTTGGTGGTCGTGAGCGCCATGATCGCCTGGTACAGATTGGATACTTCGTAGGCCGCCTTGCCGGCGTCCAGCACCTGGAAGAAAACCACCGCATCAACCCCGACCATGGCATTGTCGGCGGTGATGATCTCCTGCCCCGGAATGTCGAGCACCTGCTCCATCACGTTCACCTTCTGCCCGACCCGGTCGACGAAGGGGATGATCACATGGAGACCCGGCTGGGCGGCGAGCGTGAACTTGCCGAGCCGCTCGATCGTATAGACATAGCCCTGGCGCACCACGCGCACGCCCATGATCATGAAGACCACCGTCAGAAAAACGATGGCGACGAGCAGTTCGAGCATGGCTGATATCCTCGCAAAGGTAAGTAGATCTTTTGTAACGCGGCGCGCGCGGTTTGCAATTCGGCAAGGAATTGCCGCTAGCCCTGCATGGTCAGGCAATCGGGGCGACGCTGTGATCGAAATCGAAGTCCAGAACGAAACGCACCAGACGCAGGAGCGGCTGCGCTTTGCCACCGTGCCGCGCATCGGCGAGGGCCTGCGCCTGCGCGAGCCTGACGGCTGCTGGGCCAGCTACGACGTGCTCGACGTGTGGTACCAGAAGGCCGAGTTCGGCGATGTCTGGGTCCCTTTCCTTCATGTCTGCATGACCGAGAGCGAAGCGGCCCGCCTTGCACCCGAGGTTGCGGTACCTGTTCCACCTTTGCGCCAGCAGGCACCGGCTGCTTTCGCCAGCCTGTCCCCCCGTCAGGAGATCGCCCCGTGGAGAACCTGATCAAGCGCAATCTGAGCCTGGTCGAGCCCGCCGCTCCGCCGGTAACAGACCAGCCTGTGCCCGCCCAGAGCCAGGCCGATGCCGTAGCTGCGGCAGTTGCGGCTGCCCGCGCGGCGGCCTCCGGCAGCGCCCCGGTTGCAGCGGCGGCGCTCACCTGCCTGGTGGTGGACGATTCGCGGATGATCCGCAAGGTCGCCCGGCGCATGGCGGAACAGCACGGCTTCGTGGTCGCAGAGGCGGAAAACGGCGAGGAAGCGATTGCCCGCTGCCGTGCTGCCATGCCCGACCTGGTCCTGACCGATTGGGACATGCCGGTCATGACCGGCCCGGAATTCGTGGCCGCGCTACGCGCCCTGCCCGGCGCCGAGAACACCCGGGTGATCTTCTGCACCTCCAAATCAGGGGCGCAGGACATTCACCGCGGGATTGGCGCGGGCGCAGATGACTGGATCGTCAAGCCGTTCGACGAGGCAGGCCTTTCGGCCAAGCTCAGCGCGCTCGGCTTTATCTGACGCTACAGGTTGGCAGCGTAGAGCCGCATCAGATCATCCCAGGATGCGGCTTCGGCTGCAGGCGCGTAAGCCGGGCTGTCCGGCACGGTCCAGCCGTGGTCGCCATCGTATACCTGCGTGGTTGAGCCGCGCCCGATCTTCTCGGCAAACGCCTGCAAAACTTCGGTGTCCGCAGGTGCCTTGGCGTGGTCATCGCGGGCCACAGCGATCAGGAAACCTGCCTTTGTACCCGGCATCTGGGCGTGCGGGCTCAATCGCTCACCAGCCCGCACCAGTCCGCCGCCATGGAAGCTGGCCGCCGCCCTGACCCGGTCCGGCACGGCCGCCGCTGTCCACACCGCGAAGGGGCCGCCCATGCAGTATCCCTGGGATCCGATCCCGCGCGCGGTGTCGACTTCCTCCTGCGCGTCGAGCCAGGCCACTGCCGCGCGGGCATCGGACATGATCGCTTCTGCGGTCAGCTTGCCGCGCATGGCACGCGCCCGGTCCCATCCGCCGTTTCCGGCGAAGTCGGCAAAGTCGGTCCAGATCGGCGCCCTGGTATCGCGGTAGTACTGGTTGAGCACCAGCGTGGCATAGCCGCGACCGGCCAGCCGCCGGGCAATGTCTTTCTTACTTTCGCGCAACCCGGCAATATCGGGCCACAGGATGACCGCGGGCGCAGGCCTGGTCATCGGATGGACGAACCAGCCGTCCATCGTGCCGCTGGCGGTCGTGAATGCGACATCGCGCTCGGCCATGGCTGGCAGGGTTATCGCGCTGTCATCCCCTGCGACCGGCGCGCAGGCTGCTCCTGCGACCGCCATCACGCCCAGCGCGCCGAACTGGCGCCGGCTCAGGCCTTCGCGGGCCCACCGTGTCAGCTGTTCCTCATTGCACATCGTCGCCGCTCCCGTGTTGTCTTCCCGCCTGAACGCAGGCCGCTTGTCACTGTTCCATCATTTTGGAGCAATGGACAAGCGCTGTGCGAGCGGGCAAGAAAGGTTTCAAAGCGCGACCGGTAGAGTCGCCAGAAGGGGAGAGGACGGGATGAAAAGGTTCGCAATCGCGGCAGCGCTTACGCTGATCACATCAACGGTGGTTCTGGGTAGCTGCAAGGATACCGCCATGCCCGAGGGCGGGATCGACATGGCCCGCCTGCTGGCCGCCGATGCCGATACCGCCAACTGGATCACCCACGGGCGGACCTATTCCGAGCAGCGCTATTCTCCGCTCGATGCCGTGAACATGGACAACGTCGGCGAGCTCGGCCTCGCCTGGTCGGCCGACATGGACACCGCGCGCGGGCAGGAAGCGACCCCGCTGGTGCTCGACGGCAAGCTCTATCTCACCACCGCATGGAGCAAGGTGAAGGCGTTCGATGCCGCCACCGGCAAGCTGTTGTGGGAATACGATCCCAAGGTGCCGGGCGAAACCGCGGTCAAGGCCTGCTGCGACGTGGTCAACCGGGGCCTCGCCACCTGGGGAGACCGGCTCTTCCTCGGCACGCTCGACGGGCGGCTGATCGCGCTGAATCGCGAAACCGGCGCAGTCGAGTGGGAAAAGGTCACTGTCGACCAGTCGCAGAGCTACACAATCACCGGCGCGCCGCGCGTGATCGACGGCAAGGTCATCATCGGCAATGGCGGGGCGGAGTTCGGCGTGCGCGGCTATGTCGCCGCCTATGATGTGGCCGACGGCGAGGAGCTGTGGCGGTTCTACACCGTGCCCGACCAGCCGTCTGACGATGATCCGGAATACCTCAAGAAAGCCGCTGAAACATGGAGCGGCGAATACTGGAACATCGGCGGCGGCGGCACGGTGTGGGATTCGATGGCCTACGATCCGGAGCTGGACCTGCTCTATATCGGGGTCGGCAACGGAAGCCCGTGGAACCGCGCCTATCGCAGCCCAGGTGCGGACGGCACCGGCGAAGGCGACAACCTCTACCTCTCCAGCATCGTCGCCATCCGGCCGGGGACCGGCGAATATGTGTGGCATTACCAGACCACGCCGGGCGAAACCTGGGACTATACCGCGACCCAGCACATCATGCTGGCCGACATGGAAATCGGCGGAAAACCGCGCAAGGTGCTGATGCAGGCGCCGAAGAACGGGTTCTTCTACGTGATCGACCGCGAGACGGGCGCGTTCATCAGCGCCCAGCCCTATGTCACGGTCAACTGGGCCAGCGGGATCGACCCCAAGACGGGCCGCCCGACCGAAAACCCGGAAACGCGGGTGGACAAGACCGGCAAGCCTGCAATCGTCACCCCCGGCGCGCTGGGCGGGCACAACTGGCACCCGATGGCCTATCACCCGGGCGAGAACCTGGTCTACATCCCGGCGTTCGAGGCCGCGATGGCCTATGCCCCGGAAGCGAACTGGAAGCCTGACCGCAACCGCGGCTTCAATGTCGGGTTCGATCTCGGCGCCGGCGACCTGCCGCCCGATCTCGGCATTCGCAAGGAGGTCGCGGGCACATTGAAGGGCATGCTGGTGGCATGGGACCCGGTGGCACAGAAGGCCCGCTGGACCGTGCCGCACCCCGGCCCCTGGAACGGCGGCCTGCTGGCAACCGGAGGCGGACTGGTGTTCCAGGGCACCGCCGGGAGCGAGTTCAACGCCTACAGCGCCAGGGACGGCAAGAAGTTGTGGAGCTTCCCCGCGCAGACCGGCGTGGTGGCCCCGCCGATCACCTACACGGTCAACGGCGAACAGTATGTCGCAGTGCTGGCCGGCTGGGGCGGTGCCTATGCCCTGTCGGTCGACGGCGAGCTGATCGACCGATTGAAGCCGGTGCAGAACCTCAGCCGCCTGCTGGTGTTCAAGCTGGGCGGTACCGCCAAGCTGCCGGAGATGCCGGCGCTGGCCAAACTGCCGCTTGATCCGCCTGCCAGCCGGGCCAGTGCGGACGTCATCGCCGACGGGGCGAAGCACTACGCCCGCTACTGCGCGGTCTGCCATGCACCCGCTGCGGTGGGTTCTTCCGTGCTGCCGGACCTGCGCCGCAGTGCCACCCTGGCGGAGAAGAGCGCCTGGCTGGCGGTGGTCAATGACGGCCTGCTCAAGGACAATGGCATGGCGAGCTTCGCCGGGTCGCTGACCCCGGAACAGATGGACGCAATCCGCCAATACGTGATCTTCCGTGCCAACCAGGACAAGGACGCCGGGGTGAAGTGACCGGGGGCGTGAAGTGACCGGGGCATGAAGTGATGGGAACAGGAGATCCGGCCGACATCCGCGCCTGGCAGCGGCTGTCGGCCCGGATCACCACATCGGGCAAGCTCGATCCCGATGACCCGGCACGGCTGGCTGCACTGGGCATTCGCCGGGTGGTCAACCTCGCGCTGGCCGACCATCCCGAGGCCCTGCCGGACGAAGCGGAGCGGATGGCGGCGGCGGGTCTGGCCTATACCCATATCCCGGTGCCGTTCGATGCGCCCGAGCCAGGGCATTACGCCGCGTTCAAGGCCGCGCTGGCAGGTGACGAGCCGGTCCACGTCCACTGCATCATGAACTGGCGGGTGTCAGCCTTCTTCTACCTGCAGCACCGCGAGCAGGGCATGCCTGAGACCGAGGCCCATGCGCTGATGGCACAGCAGTGGGACCCGCTCGGCTCAGACAACCCGCGTGCCGCGCCGTGGCGAGCCTTGCTGGAGCAGCTGGCCTAGCTAGCGGGCGCGAAGAAATTCAGCTCCAGCAGCACATTGTTCGGATCGGCAGTGAAGATTTGCCTGAGGCCGATCGAGGACAAATCGTTCACCCGGTAGTCCGCCCCGCGCGCATCGAGCCGCGCCTTGACCTCGTCGAAATTGCCACACCGCAGCGCGACGTGGTGGATCGCGCCGGTTTCCGCTCCCGGCTGCACCGCCCGATCAAACGCACGCGGGCAATCGACCGAATTGAGATGCAGGATCGCGATACCCGAACCATCGTACATCCAGCGCACCTGCTCCGGCCTGAGCGGCGGCGGACCGTCGCGCTCCTCCAGATCGAGCAGTTCGGCATAGAACCGGGCGGTCTCCGCCAGCCGGTCCGTAATGATGTTCACATGGTCGAGCCGTTCGACGATCATCCGCCTAGCCTTTCCGCATTCCCATCTGCGCGCTCTGCCCGTCATCGACCCGGATGGTCGCACCGGTGACGCATTCACTCGCCGGGCTCACGAGGTAGAGCAGCGTCGAATCGAGCTGGGCGGGCACCGGCACACGGCGGCGCGCGACCATGTCGGTCGGGTCGCCGATCCGGGCGAACATGCCATCGGTCATTTCGGTCACGAACATCCCCGGGGCTATCGCGTTGACGTTGATCCCGGCATAGGCCCACTCGACGCTGAGCGCTTCGGTCATCCGCACCACAGCCGTCTTGGTGACGGCATAGAGCGCCGCGCCGCCGCCATTGTAGCTATAATGCGCGGTCGAGGCGATGTTGACGATGTTGCCCGGCTTCTTCGCATCGATCAGCCGCCGGGCCACCTCGCAGGCGAGGATCCAGGGCGCGCGCAGGTTCACGCCCAGCACCCGGTCCACCAGATCGAGCGGCATCTTGTGCGCGCGCATGGCGTCGGGAATGCCGGCATTGTTGACCAGGATGTCGACCGTGCCGAACGCCGCTTCCGCCGCAGCCACCGCAGCGACCAGGGCATCGGCATCGGTCGCGTCCATCTGGACCGGCAGGGCCCGCCCCCCGGCGGCCTCGATCTCCTTCGCCAGCGCCTCGAGCCGGTCAATGCGGCGCGCGGCAATCGCCACTGCGGCGCCCTGGCTCGCCAGCACGCGGGCGAACCGCTCGCCAAAGCCGGACGAGGCGCCGGTGACGAGCGCCACCCGGCCGGTCAGGTCAGTTGAAGCATTGGGCAGGGGAAACGCGTTCAGTTCATTGTTCACAGGCTGGCCTCACTGGTTGGTTTTCGGGCGACTGGCGGTGATGTCATAGAGCTTGCCGAAGCGGACCAGCGCACCTCCGATAAAAGGCAGGACCACGATCCACAGCCGCACCCCGGTCACCCCTTCCGGGCTGGCAATGCTGAGCACGGCAGTGGCGCCGAGGCCGACGCAGGCGAGAATCAGCCCCAGAAACAGCCGCCATTCGGGCACATCGCCCTTGCCCGCTGCCTTGGGGTGCGCCGGGGCCTGCTCATAGCGGGCAAACAGCATGACCAGCGGCAGGGTCAGCGCGATATAGAGCGCAAACCAGATCGGGCGCGCAAACCACCATGCGCCGCTGCCCGGCTCGACTGCCAGCCCCGGCCCGCCCAGCAGCCAGGCCCCGACCAGCACCAGCACGAACGCGGTCAGGTGCCACAGGTAGATGCTCATGATCATGCCGTTGATCAGCACCACGCCGGTCCACAGCCGCAGGTTATCGAGCATCCGCCGCGCCTGCGGCTCCAGCGCCAGCGCGAAGCCGGTCTGCGCAATTCCCAGCGCCAGCAGCGCTATGGTAGGCGGCATCGAGTTCGAGATCTCGCTCCCCGGCACGCCGATCATCGCCACCGGATAGGGGCCGGCAAACACCAGCAGCAACAGGGCTGCAAGTCCGCTGATGCCCCACACCAGTGCCTTGGCGGGTTTGGCAAAGTGCCCCTCGCCCCAGGCATAGCCGAGCTGGTGCACCGCCAGCCAGACAAAGGCGAAGTTGGCGAACTTGATGTGCGGCACCCCGAACTGCAGCGTCAGCACGTCAACCGCGACGGCGCCTGCGACCAGCGCCACAAAAGACGCCAGCCCCCAGCGCCGCCATGCCGCGTGGGTCAGCGGCACCACCGCCGTGACCATGATATAGACCGACAGGAACCACACCGGGATCAGCGCCAGTTGCGCCGCCATCGCGACGATCGGGCGCTCGATCCCCAGGACCGTGCCGAACATGGCAATCCCGGTCCAGATCGCGAACAGCGGCAGGACCGGATAGATCAGGCGGCGGAAGCGGCTGGAGAACCAGTGCGAAAAGCTCGCCCCCTGCCGCCGGTTGGCCGACCAGCTGACCCCGTTCGAGAACCCGCCGACCAGGAAGAACAGCGGCATGACCTGGAAGCCCCAGGTCAGCCACTGGGTCCACGGCAGGATGCCGAGCAGGTGCCCGCCCTGCACCGCGCCGCTGCCGTCAACGTAGGGCGCGGCGACCAGCCAGTGCCCGATCACCACTGCGAGGATGGAGAGCGCGCGCAGGAAATCGACGTAGCGGTTGCGCTCCGGCGGGGCCTGGGCCGCCATCTCCCGCGCCCGGCTCCAGATTGTCTTTCTTGTTCGCTCTGTCACGCGGCCCCCTTCCGTCGGGCGGAAAATGGGCCACGTAACAGGCGATTGCAATCAGAAGTCGAACCCGAGCCGCACCCATGCTCCGCGCCCGGCCCCGGGCAGCCTGGAGCCAATCGGTACGTCCGATGCGCCGACCCGGTTGAGGCCGGAGAGATGCGGGCGATAGAGCGTGTCGAACAGATTCTCGACCCCTGCCGCAAGGGTCATTCCCCGCATCAGCCGTGCCTCGCCGAACAGGCTGAGCACGGCATAGCCCTTGCTCGGCAGTTCGCTGTTGGTGGCTGAAACCTTGCCCTGCTTTGCAGCACCGACCATCTCGGCGCCGAGGGTGAACTGGCCCGGCTGCCACAGCACGGCGAGCCGCCCGTTGGCGGGGGCGACCCGGTAGAGGTTGCCGATCACATCGCGCCGCCTGGCCCGGACCCAGCTCAATGTTCCCTCCATCCGCACGGTCTTGCCAATTCGACTGTCGAAATCGACATCGACACCGAACAGCTCGGCATCGACATTGCGGAACATCAGCGGCGTGGCATCCCCGCTCATGCTGGCGACCAGCTCGACCGGGCTGTTGATCACCCCCGGCGTGGCATCGAACGGCGTCCCCTGGATGTAGTCATCCACCCGGCGGTAGAACAGCGTCGGGCGCAGGGTCAGCGCGCCGGTGGCAAGGTCGATCCCGGCCTCGGCGATCCACGCCACTTCCGGTGCGAGCGTGCGGTTGCCGACGTAGATGTTGCCGTCGGCGAGGCCATAACTGGCCTCGGTCGGGAGCCAGGCGAAACGTTCAAGCAAGCCCGGCACCCGGGTCTTGCGTGCCAGTGCGAGGCGCGGGGTGAGCCTGTCCCCCGTCAGCCAGGCCCGGATGACCGCATCGACCGTGGTGTCGCGCCGCGCCCGGTCGCTGGCGATGAACTGCGCTGCCAGCGTGCGCGGCCCCGCGGGCACTCCTGCGCCAAGCTGTGGCAAACCCGCGCTCTGGCTGGTCCGGTCGACCCGCGCCCCGGCCTCCAGTTCGAGCGCCCCCAGCGCGCCGCGCCATTCGGCAAACGCACCGAGCCGTTCCGATGCGAGCTGCGGCTGAGCGTCGATGAAGAACGCGGCATTGGCAGGGTTGGTGATGCGGACAAACTTGTCGCTCAGCTCCGCGCCCACACCCACCGAGACATGCCGCCGCTCGCTCCCGAACCGGACCGAGCCTTCCGCTGTCATCGTATCGGCATCGGCGAAGGTCGCCCGTGCCATTGCGGCGGGCGCAGCCGGGCGGCGGACCGTCTGGTTGTCCATCAGGTGCCGCACCGCGACATGGCCCAGCCGCAGGTCGAGCGTGACATCGCCCGCAATCTCGCCGGCGAAACCGCCCTGCACGAAATCGGTATCGAAGTAGACAATATCGAGCGCGAACGGCGGGTTGCCGCTGGGGTCGGTTTCGCTGCGGCGGTATTCGACGAACAGTTCGCCCGCCCCGGACCGGAATCCCGCCACGGCCCCGTAGAGATTGCGCTCGTAGGACGTGCCCCGGGCCACCCCTCCGGGGATGCGGTAATCTTCGCCTTCTTCGCGGCTGGCGATCAGACCTAGTCGCCAGCGGTCACTGGCAAGCCCCGCCATGCCGCCCACGGCAAGGCTGTCGTCCACACCGCGATAGTGTGCCCGCACCGTCCCGGCCGGCTCCAGCACCGGGCCGCTGCCGAACGCTGGCTGGAGCAGCACGGCATTGACCGCCCCGGCCAGGCCCGGACCTTGCGAGACCGGCGCGACCCCGCGTGCAATCTCGATCCGCTCCAGCAACACGGCAGGGGCATAGTGCAGCGGCGGGTCCATCGCGTTGGGGCCGCCGGTGGCAAAGCGCTGGCCGTTGACCCGGCCCACCAAGCGCTCGCCCGACAGCCCGCGATAGGACAATTGCCCGGACAGCGCCCCGTTGCCGACCAGCGCGCCCCCGGCCGTGCGGGCGGCAAGGGCGGCCGCATCGGCCGGCAGGGCGATGGTCGCGGGCGGTTCGAGGGCATCGGTGGCGGCGGCATTGTCTCGTGCAGCGGTGACCACGATCACGTCGGTCAGCACGGGATCGCGCGGGGGCTCGCCGGCGTGCTCGGCATGAAGGGGAACAGCGGCCAGCAGGGCAGGCGCACACAGCAAAAGGCCGCGCAGGCGGCGGGAGAAATCAGTCATGAGATATTCCTGAACAGGTGAAAATCGGGCCGCACGCGCAGCCTGAGGGGATGGTTCAGGAAACGATCGGCGGGCCTCTCAGCGGCGGGCGCAGGCGTGCCAACCGGTGCAGCACGATCCGGGGCGCAGGCAGCAGTGCCAGCGCCATGACACAGGCAAGCGCGGCCAGCAGCAGGTCGAGCGGCGGCAAGGTGGCTGCCTGCCCCAGCGCACTGAATGCGCACTGCTCGCCTTGCTCGGCGGCATGGTCGGGCGCAGGCATCTCGCGTGGAATAGCCAGCGTCACGGTCGCCGGGCCGAGGCCGGCGTCGCGGCAGATCGACAGGGTCAGTTCAAGATTGTCGCCCTGCCTGGCCATCATGCCCTGCGGAACCAGCGCGCGCAGGCCGAGCGCCAGCACGGCCAGCACAATCCAGGCAGCACGATGCCGCAACAGCAGGGTACGCAAGGCGACCATCGGCGGCGCTTACTCCTGCAGGAAAAACAGGGCTAGCCCCGGAATACCACTGTGCGCCCGCCGTTGAGCAGGACCCGCTCTTCCAGATGGAGCCGCACCGCTTCCGACAGGACCCGGCGTTCGATATCGCGGCCCTTGCGGACCAGTTCATCGGGTGTGTCGGCATGGGTAATCGCCTCCACATCCTGGTGGATGATCGGCCCCTCATCGAGATCGCTGGTCACGTAATGCGCGCTCGCACCGATCATCTTGACCCCGCGCGCATGGGCCTGGTGATAGGGCTTGGCCCCCTTGAAGCCTGGCAGGAAACTGTGGTGGATATTGATGCAGCGCCCGGCAAAATGCGCCGCCTGCTGGTCGGACAGAATCTGCATATAGCGCGCGAGCACCACCAGTTCGGCCCCGGTCTCCTCGGCCAGCGCGCGCACCTGCGCTTCCTGCTCGGCTTTGGTATCGGCGGTCACGGGCAGGTGGTGGAAGGGAACCTCACCGATATTGGTATGGGTCAGCGCCTCGCGGGGGTGGTTGCACACCACCGCCACCGGCTCCATCACCAGCTCGCCGATCCGCCAGCGATAGAGCAGATCGGCCAGGCAATGGTCGAACTTGCTGACCATCAGCATGACCCGCCGCGGGCGGTCGCGCTGAACCAGCTTCCAGTCCATCGCATATTCGCCCGCAAGGGCAGTGAAATCAGCCCGCAAGGCATCGCCCCAGGCGCGGCCGGGCGCGAACTCGACCCGCATGAAAAACCGCCCGCTGGCGGCATCGTTGAACTGCTGCGCCTCCAGCACATTGCCGCCACGCTCGAACAGGAACGAGGCGACCCGGGCGGTAATGCCGGGCCGGTCCGGGCACGACAGCGTCAGGACAAACGGCGCTGCCACGATCTCAGCGCCGGTCCAGTGCGGCTTCGCATTCGGCCATGAGCTGGGCGATGATGTCCGCCACCGGTTCTTCGGCCTTGACCATGCCGACGCTCTGGCCCGCCATCAGGCTGCCGCCCTCGATATCGCCGTCGATCACCGCCCGGCGCAGGGCACCGGCCCAGTAATGTTCGATCTGCAACTGCGCCGCTTCCATGTCGACTTCGCCCCGGTCGAGCATTCCGGCCACCTCGATCTGCTTGGCGGTGAATGCCTCGGTGCCCTTGTTCTTCAGCGCCCGAACGGGGATCACCGGCAAGCGCGGATCGACCTGCACGCTGGCAATCGCCTCGCGTGCGGAAGCCCGGAAGAAGGCCTTCTTGAAATCGGGGTGCGCGATGCTTTCGCTGGCGCAGGCGAACCGGGTGCCGAGCTGCACCCCGGCCGCGCCCATTTCCAGATATCCCGCAATCGCCTGCCCCTTGCCGATGCCCCCGGCAACGAAGATCAGGTGCTCCTCCGCCAGTTCAGGCAGGATTTCCTGGGCCAGGACGCTGGTGGAGACCGGGCCGATATGCCCGCCCGCTTCCATCCCTTCGATCACCAGCGCATCGGCGCCTGACCGCAGCAGCTTCTTGCCCAGCGCCAGCGTCGGGGCGAAGCAGATCACCTTGGCGCCGCCAGCAGTTCCCTGGCTCGCCTTGATCGCCTCGACACTGCCCTTGGGCGGGATGCCCCCGGCCAGCACGACATGGCCGACGCCGTGCTTGCCGCAGACCGCAATCAGATCGAACAAGGCCGGGTGCATGGTAATCAGGTTCACCCCGAACGGCTTGTCGGTCAGCGCCCGCGTGGCGGCGATTTCCGCATCAAGCAGTTCCGGCGTCATCGCCCCGCAGGCGATCACGCCGAAGCCGCCCGCATTGCTGATCGCGGAGACGAGATTGCGTTCCGAAACCCAGCTCATCGCCCCGCACATGATCGCGGTTTCGCAGCCGAGGAAGGCGGTGCCCCGGGCCATCAGGCGGGCGGTCTTGGGATAGTCTGTCATGGCCGCGGCGCTTAGGGCCCGGCAGCATTTGCCGCAAGCCCCGCACGGCTGGCGGATGCGCGCTGCTAAAACCGGCAGAAGCGATTACTATCTGGCAATTAATCGATTGGACTAATCAAAGGCCCTGCGGCAGAGCAGCATCACACCCCTATCCAGATGACACTATCGGAGGAACACCCCATGGACATGAAAACCGGAGAAATGAGCGGCGGATGCCCAGTGACCGGCGCAGGCGCAGCCCGCAGCCTGCTTGGCCGCACCAACCGTGACTGGTGGCCCGATTCGCTTCAGCTTGAAATCCTCAAGGAGGACGGTCGCCGCGCCGACCCGATGGACGAGGATTTCGATTATTGCGAAGCGTTCAACGCGCTCGATTACAACGCGCTCAAGGCTGACCTGACCGCGCTGATGACTGACAGCCAGGATTGGTGGCCGGCTGACTATGGCCACTATGGCCCGTTCTTCATCCGCATGGCCTGGCACGCAGCCGGCACCTATCGCACCGGTGACGGACGCGGCGGCGCATCGAGCGGCCAGCAGCGTTTCGCCCCGCTCAACTCGTGGCCCGACAACGGCAACCTCGACAAGGCGCGCCGCCTGCTGTGGCCGATCAAGCAGAAGTACGGCAAGCACATCAGCTGGGCCGACCTCTTCATCCTGACCGGCAACGTCGCAATCGAATCGATGGGCGGCCCGGTGTTCGGCTTCGGCGGCGGCCGCAAGGACGTGTTCGAGCCCGAAACGGTTTACTGGGGTACCGAAGAGCAGTGGGTCAATGAGGGCGTTGCCACCCGCATCCTGCCCGATGAAGGCAAGGCGCTGGAAAACCCGCTGGCCGCGATCCAGATGGGCCTGATCTACGTCAACCCCGAAGGTCCGGGCGGCAACCCGCACGATGACGTGGGCATGGCCCGCGACATGCGCGAAACTTTCGCCCGCATGGCGATGAACGACGAAGAAGTCGTCGCGCTGACCGCCGGCGGCCATGCTTTCGGCAAGGCCCACGGCGCCAAGCCGGCTGACACGTTCGGCGGTGCGCCGGAAGGCGAGCATCTGGCCCTGCAGGGCCTGGGCTGGCTGACCGACAAGGACGAAATCGGCAAGGGCCACATCACCACTTCGGGCATCGAAGGCGCCTGGTCGAACAACCCGACCCAGTGGGGCGGCGACTACTTCCGCCTGCTGTTCAAGTACGACTACGAACTGGTGCAGTCCCCTGCCGGTGCGAACCAGTGGCAGCCGATCGGCCAGACCGAGGAAGACATGGCTCCCGACGCGCGCGATCCGTCGAAGAAAGTGCCGACCATGATGACCACGGCCGACATGGCACTGAAGCGCGATCCGGAATTCCGCAAGATTTCCGAGCGTTTCCGTGATGATCAGGCGGCGCTGGACGATGCCTTCGCCCGCGCCTGGTTCAAGCTGTGTCACCGCGACATGGGGCCGAAGATCCGTTACCTGGGCCCTGAAGTCCCGGCCGAAGACCTGATCTGGCAGGACCCGGTTCCCGCTGGCACCACGCCTTCAGACGCCGATGTTGCCGCATTCAAGTCGGCCATCCTCGCCAGCGGCCTGACCGTGAGCGAGCTGGTCAAGGCAGCCTGGGCCTCGGCCGCGACCTACCGCAACTCGGACCACCGCGGCGGTGCCAACGGTGCCCGCGTCCGGCTGGCTCCGCAGTCCAGCTGGAAGGCGAACGATCCGGAAGAACTGGCCAAGGTACTCGCCAAGATCGAGGAACTGCGCGGCAACCTGTCGATGGCCGATGCCATCGTGCTGGCTGGCACCGCAGCGGTCGAAAAGGCGGCCAGGGATGCCGGTTTCGACGTGACCGTCCCGTTCACCGGCGGCCGCGGCGACGCCACTGCCGAGCAGACCGATGCCGAGAGCTTCGAGCCGCTCGAGCCGCTGGCTGATGGTTTCCGCAACTACCTCAAGGGCAAGGCGAGCGTGAAGACCGAGGAACTGCTGGTTGACCGTGCCCACCTGATGGGCCTGTCGATCCCCGAAATGACCGTGCTGGTCGGCGGGATGCGGGCACTCGGCGCAGTGGCCGGCAACACCGACCACGGCGTGCTCACCACCCGCAAGGGCCAGCTGACCCCCGACTTCTTCACCAACCTGTTCGACATGAGCACGGAATGGTCGGTGGTCGACACCAGCGGTGACGAGGAGTTCGTCGGCAAGTGCCGCAAGACCGGCGCGGAAAAGTGGCGCGCCACCCGCACTGACCTGGTGTTCGGCTCCAACTCGCAGCTGCGCGCCGTAGGTGAAGTCTATGCCGAGAAGGGCCATGAAGAGAAGTTCGTGCGCGACTTCGTCAAGGCCTGGACCAAGGTGATGAACGCCGACCGGTTCGACCTCAGCTACGCCAAGTACCACCAGTAAGCCGCAAGGCTCAATCTAACCGAAGAGCCGCCAGAGCCCTTCGGGTTGCAGAAACCTCCCCGAGCCACCCGGCTCGGGGAGGTTTTTGTTGGGGTCAGAGCCCGGCGTTCCTGAAGCGGGCGGTCACCTGCACGCCATAGAACCGGGGCTCCGCCGGGATGAAGGTGGGAATGCCGAATGCCCCGCCGGTGTTGCCGGCATCCAGCAGGTACCGTTCGTTGGTCGCATTGCGGATGAAGCCCGCGACTTCTAACGCCTCGTCGGCAAAGGTGAACCCAGCGCGCGCATTGAGCAGGGTGACTGCCTCTTGCGAGGTCACCGGGCTGTTGGGCAGTTCAAAGAAGATCCGGCTGCGGTGGGTGACACTGGGCGTGGCGAAGAAACGGGTGCCGGTGCTGACCGGCGCATCGATCGTGAAACCGGCAGCGGCCTGCCACTCGGGCTGGAGCCGGAAACGGGCACCGGAAAAGGCTGGGGCGAAATCGTTGTTCTCGTCGATTCCGCCGTCGATATAGCCGGCGTTGGCAAACAGGCTGAGCCAGCTGGCAGGGCGCAGCTGCACCTCGGCTTCGACTCCCAGGTTGCTCGCCTTGCCGGCGCTTTCCGTGCGTGTGCTCCCATCGGACTGCGTCACGCTGACCTGGAAACCGTCATATTTCTGGTAATAGATACCAAGTGACCCCGACAGGATGCCCGCCGCGCCCTTCAAACCCACCTCGTAGTTCCAGACCGTTTCCTGTGGCACCACTTGCAGGTTGGGCACAGCAAAGCCACCGGACCGCGCCGCCGACAACTGGACGACCGGCGACCGGCGGCCCTTGGATACGGTGGCGAACACGTTGACCTGATCGGAAAGGCGGTAAAGGACATTGAACCGGGGCAAGACGGCCGAGAAGCTGCGATCCGCCTCGAACGTCTGCCCACCGGTGTCGATCTGGCCCGGGATGAGCGAAAAGTTGAGGAACGGCACTGCTCGCAGCAGGCCAGTCCGGTTGGGCTCAGGCAGCAGTTGCGGCAGCACCGGCACGGGCACGCTGGAGATGAAGCCCGACTTGCGTTCTTCGATCAGCAACCGCACCCCGGCAGTAAGTTCAAGCGCCTCCGCAGCGATCCAGGTGGCATCGGCAAAGACCGAATAGCTCTGATTGTCGCCCTGGTTTTCGAATACGGAACTGTATGGCAGCGCGGCGATGGTGCCACCGGAAAGAGCAGGGGTGATATTGAGCGCAGTCACTGCACCGGCGGGATTGACGCACGCGACGCCTAGTCCGCTGAATGCCCCGGTCAGGCACTGGATGAACACGCCTTCCTCAGTCGAAAAGGGCACGTTTTGGCGCCCTTTCTCGGTAAAATAGTTCCACCCGAATGATGCCCGCCATGACGGATCAGCGTAGCTGAAGCGCGCCTCGTGGCTCATTTGCCAGCCATCGGCGATCTCGGCGAACTCGAGATAAGGCGCGGCGCTGCCATCGGCGTCGAACACTTCGGCACTGTCGAATTCGCGGTATCCGTTGACCGTGGTAAAGGTCCAGCCATCGGCAAAACCGTAAGCCAGCGTGAAGTTGGCGTCATAGACGTCTCGGTCGAGACCCAGCTGGCTGTTGCCCAGGGCCTGCGCGGAAAAGGGCGAACCACCCAGATTGGCCGCGCCGAACGGATCGGCTGGGCCTGCTTCAGTCGGCAGGGTGCCCGAAATGAAGGGTGTGCCACCGTTGCGCTGGCGATCATAAGTGCCGACCAGGTCTATCGTCAGTGCATCAGTGGGCGTGAAGCGCAACGAGGCGCGAACGCCCAGCTGATCCTGCGCGTAGAGTTCCTCCTCCTGCGATGCCGCCAGGTTTTCGACGTAGCCGTCACGTGTCCGCCCTTCGAAAGCAATCCGCCCGGCCACCACGTCCGATCCCGCGTTGAGATAGCCGCCAACCAGGGTCTGGTCGAAATTGCCGTATCCGCCGGTCAGTTCACCCGCCAGGCCCGGACGCGGCCTGGCCGACACTAGGCTGATCGCGCCAACGGCAGAAGCCGTGCCGAACAGGGTTGCCTGCGGGCCTTTGATGACCTCCACCCGTTCAAGATCGTAGATTGCCTGATAGGACCCCCGCGAGCGCGAGATATCGACCCCGTTATAATAGAGCGTCACGCGCGGGCCCTGCTGCGACGAGCCGCTGTCCGAGGTGATCCCGCGGATCACGATGCCGGGATTGTTGGCGCTCTGTTCCTGGATGTTGAGGCCGGGGATATAGCTCGACAGTTCGTCGAGATCGCTGACCCCCAGATCCTTGATCCGCTCGCCGCTGACGGCCGAAATGGTGATCGGAACATCGACCGCCCTTTGCTCGATCTTCTGCGCGGTGACAACGATGGTGGTATCGTCGGCCACAACAGCCTCTGGCGCAGCAGTTTGAGCGAATGCGGCAGTCGGCAGCAAAACTGTCGAACAGAGCAAGGCGTCGTGGACGGACATGAATCTGGACATCGGGTGCTCCCTGAAAGGTTGCAGGGCGGCTACCGATCAAGTGTGAAACGACCGCGACCTGACTGCGACAGTGCGGTGATATCAGGGTGTCGGAACGGTCATATTCGATGGGGCAGCGTGGTCGGCAGCCCCGCGAGAGGTCTCAGATCCAGCCCTGCTCCTTGAGCACGGCCACATTGGCACGGGCGACCGGGGCTTCCAGACCGCCGGGCAGGACCAGCCGCAGGTTGCGCCCGTCACGGCGCACATCCTCCACCGCATGGCGCGCGACCCACCAGCTGCGGTGGACCTGCAGACCCTCGATCCCGTCCAGTTCGGCGATGGCATCGCGCAGCCGCATCAGGATCAGCTCGCTGCCGAGCGCCGTATGCGCGCGGACATAGTGGTCCTCCATCTCCAGCGCGATCAGGTCTGTGCCGAGGTGCGGCGGAAGTCGCTCGAGGAAGCGCCCGACCGCAGGCGCGGGTTCCGAAACCGGCGCCGGAACAGAATCGGAAACCGGTTCGGGCAACCGCAGCGCCTTGGCCTGCGCAGCCGCGGCCCGGTCAGGGTCAAACAGGAAGAACAGCAAGGTCACGATGGCGCCAATCACCAGCACGTAGCCATAATTGACCGCCAGCACCTCGAACGGCGGGAACGGCTGCCCGTATGGCAGGCGGTCGACTGCCGCCACCGCCAGCGACATCGGCACCGTCGCAATCAGGCAAGCGCCGGTCCACAGCAGCCAGGTCGGCAGGTCGAGTTTCCGGCCATGATGTTCGATCAGCCAGCCAATCGGACGGTAGAAGGCGTATCCGGCCACTGCGAGACTGGTCCAGTAAGCGAGCCTGACCGGCAGGCTGGTCTCAAACGTCCCGAACGGGCCGATCACCGCCAGCACCACGCCGATCCCCACCATGACCGCCAAGTCGAGCACGAGCTTGCGCCAGAACCGGTGCGACTGGCTTGTGGGGGTGGTGGCGGTGTCTGGCATGGACCGGCAGCCTAGCGCCCGTTCGCGCTTCGTAAAGTGGCAAACCCGCGCACCAGCGCCTCATTTCACGTACAGACCGTGCGGCTGGCGCAGGGGCGATTGCCCGCGAACAGTGCGGCGACATTCTGGGCAGGCAAACCACGAATGCCCCAGAGGAGACCAGCCATGACCGCTCTTTCGCTTTCCGCCCCTGCCCCTACCCCCGCCCCCGCCCCCGCCGCCAACACAGCACGCCGCCCGGCCGCCGGGTTCGATATCGGCCCGGTGGCCCGCACGGCCGTCAGCCTGGCCTGCTTCACCATGACCTTTGTCATGGTGCTGGCGCTGGGCAAGGCGGCGCTCGGCATGGTGCCCAACCTGCACCATTACGCCAAGCTGCCGATCATCATCCACGTCGCGACCGTCATTCCCACGGTTCCGCTCGGCGGTTACCTGTTGCTGGCGGCGAAGGGCACGCCGCGCCACAAGCTGCTGGGGAAGGTCTGGCTGGTGCTGATGCTGGTCACGGCCACGTCTGCCATCTTCATCCAGTCGAGCGGCAGCTTCAGCTGGATTCACCTGTTCGTGCCGCTGACCTTCCATGCTGCGTGGAAAGTCGTGGCCACCGCACGCAAGGGCGATATCGCCGCGCACAAGCGCCACCTGGTGACGACCTACCTCACCGCGCTGATGCTGCCCGGTGTGGCCGCCTTCCTGATCCCGGGCCGCCTGATGAACGTGATGCTGTTCGGCTAATCGCCGTACTGGATGGTGACCCGCCCCGCTGCATCGCGTGCGATGCGGCGGGCAGTGTCGGTGTCCCCGGCGGTGGCCAGCGCCACGCCCATGCGGCGATAAGGGCGGCTGGTCGGCTTGGAGAAGATCCGCACATCGGCCCCGCCCTCCATCGCCTCACCCAGCCCGGAGTAGGACACGGCCTCGCTGTCCCGGTCCGCCAGGATCACCGCGCTGGCGGCAGGGCGCGCGCGGATTTCGGCGGGCACAGGCAGGCCGAGAATGGCGCGGGCGTGAAGGTCGAACTCGGTCAGGTTCTGGCTCGCCAGCGTGACCATGCCGGTATCGTGCGGGCGCGGGGAAAGCTCGGAGAAGATGACATCATCGCCCTTCACGAAGAACTCGACCCCGAACAGGCCCCAGCCCTTGCCCCCGCCTTGCAGTGCCTCGACCACCTTCGCCGCCATGTCCTGTGCCTGCGCCACAGCACTGTCGCTCATCGGGGTCGGCTGCCAGCTTTCCTGATAATCGCCGCGTTCCTGCCGGTGGCCGATCGGCGGGCAGAAGGTGATCCCGCCCGCACCGTCCTTGCCTGCATGGCGCACGGTCAGCAGGGTGATCTCGTAGTCGAAATCGACGAACTGCTCGACGATCACCCGCGCCCGGTCGCCGCGCATTCCCGCCACGGCATAATCCCACGCGCCCGCAAGACCGTCCGGCCCGTCGACCTTGCTCTGGCCCTTGCCGCTGGAGGACATGACCGGCTTGATCACGCACGGGAAGCCGGTGAAGGCCGCCGCCTCGCTCACTTCGGCCAGGCTTTCGGCATAACGATAGCGCGAGGTGGCCAGACCCAGCTCGCCCGCCGCCAGGTCGCGGATCGCATCGCGATTCATAGTCAGCTGGGTCGCGCGGGCAGACGGGACGACGTTGAAGCCCTCCGCTTCCAGCTCAGCCAGCACCTCGGTGCGGATCGCCTCGATCTCCGGCACGATATAGTCGGGCCGGTGCTTCTCGGCGACTGCGCGCAGCGCCGCGCCATCGAGCATGGAGAACACCTCGCGGCCATCCGCCAGCTGCATTGCGGGCGCATTGTCATAGGCGTCGCAGGCAATCACCCGCGCACCCAGCCGCTTGGCCGAAATGACAAACTCGCGCCCCAGCTCACCCGAGCCGAGCAGGAGGATGGTGGCGGTGTGCGCCAAGCTCAGGCCGCCTCATCCGCAGCATCGAGGCCATAGGCGGTGTGCAGCACGCGGACGGCGAGTTCGGTTTCGTCCTCGTCGATCATCACGCTGACCTTGATCTCGCTGGTGGAGATGGCCTGGATGTTGATGCCCCGGTCGGACAGCGCGCGGAACATGGTGCTGGCGACGCCCGCATGGCTTTTCATGCCGACGCCGACCACGCTGATCTTGGCGATCTTGCTGTCGGTGATGATCCGGTTGAACCCGATCACGTCGCGCTTGTCCTCCAGCAGCGCCTGCGCGCGGGCAAGATCCGCCTGCGGCACAGTGAAGGTCACGTCGGTCTCGCCCTTGTCGCGGCCGACGTTCTGGATGATCATGTCGACATTGATGCTCGCGGCGGCGAGCGGTTCGAAGATGTTGGCGACCGCGCCGGGCCGGTCGGGCACCCGGGTGAGGATGACCTTGGCCTCGTTCTTGTCGTGCGCGATCCCGGTCACAAGCTGGCGTTCCATGTCGCCCTTCTCCACCAATTGGTCCATTTCCTCTTCCGACACGATCATCGTGCCGGGCAGTTCGTCGGCAGGCACGGCATCGTCGCCCAGGAAGCTGGAGAGCACCTGCACGCGCACCCCTTCCTTCATCGCCAGGCTGACCGAGCGGGTCTGGAGCACCTTGGCCCCTACCGAAGCCAGTTCGAGCATTTCCTCGTACGTCACCGCCTTCTGCTTCTTCGCCTTGGCGACGATGCGCGGATCGGTGGTATAGACCCCGTCGACATCGGTGTAGATGTCGCACCGGTCAGCCTTGATGGCAGCGGCCACGGCGACCGCGCTTGTATCCGACCCGCCGCGCCCCAGCGTCGTCACCCGGCCTGCGGCAGATACGCCCTGGAATCCGGGGATGACCGCGATCTCGCCTGCCTGCATCGAGGCGATCAGCGCTTCGGCATCGATTTCGTCCACCCGGGCCTTGGCATGGGCCTCGATCGTGCGGATCGGCAATTGCCAGCCGAGCCAGCTCCGCGCCTTGCACCCCAGGGCTTGCAGGGTGAGCGCGAGCAGGCCGGAGGTGACCTGCTCGCCGCTCGCCACCACCACGTCATACTCAGCCGGATCATAGAGCGGGTTGGCCTCGCGGCAGAAGTTCACCAGCCGGTCGGTCTCGCCTGCCATGGCCGAAACGACCACCGCGACCTCGTGTCCGGCGGCCTGCTGGCGGCGCACGATCTGGGCCACGCGCCGAATGCGCTCGGTCCCGGCCATCGATGTGCCGCCAAATTTCATCACGATACGGGCCAAGCGGGCGTCTCCGTGCTGGATGCTGTGCGTGGGTGCTGCTAGCCATCAGGCATGACCGATGCAACCACGCACACGCGTAGCAATTCTACAGGCGCCACAACCATCCGCCCGGAAGAGGCCGCCCATTTCGGCCAGCTGGCGCGCGAATGGTGGGATCCGAAGGGTTCCTCGGCCATGCTCCACCGCCTGAACCCGGTGCGGCTGGGCTTCCTGCGCGACGCGATCGACTGGCACTGGGCCCTGTCCCCCGCCTCCGGCAAGCCGCTCGCTGGCAAGAGCGCGCTCGATGTCGGCTGCGGCGCAGGATTGCTGTGCGAGCCGCTGGCCCGGCTCGGTGCGAGTGTGACCGGGGTTGACGCCGCGCCGGAAAATGTCGCCGCCGCCGCTGCCCATGCCGAAGGTTCCGGGCTCGATGTGCGCTACATGGCAGGCGAGGTCGGTGCGCTCGACATTGGCCAGTTCGACCTCGTCACCGCGATGGAGGTGATCGAACACGTTGCTGACAAGCGCGCGTTCATCGCCGCGCTGGCGGCACGGCTGGCTCCCGGCGGATTGCTGGTCCTCTCCACCCCCAACCGGACCGCGAAGAGCCGCCTGCTGATGGTGGGCGGGGCCGAGACGCTGGGCCTGATCCCGCGCGGAACACACCACTGGGAAGACTTCATCACGCCCGAGGAACTGGCCGACATGCTGGGGGAAGCCGGTTTTGCCGTCGGCGCAATGCAGGGCATCGCCTTCTCGCCCGCGCGCGGGCTGCACCTCTCAGCCGACCTGTCGCTCAACTACATCCTGTCGGCAACCCGAGCCGATTAATTCCGGTTTCCGTCATTGCGAGGAGGCGAAGCCGACGCGGCAATCCAGGGCGTCGGAGCACGATGAATCTGGATTGCCGCGGCCTGCGGCCTCGCAATGACGAGGAAGAAACGATTAGCGGCAGCCTTTCCCGCCGCGCGCCGCCACAGCCAGGGCGGGATCATCGGTAAAGACACCCGTGACTCCCGTCTGGGCGAGCATGGAAAACAGCGTTTCCATGCACCCGCGTGCGCCCTCCCCGCCTGCACCCTGCAGGCTTGGCGGGAGGAAGGCGTTTTCCTTGCGCAGGGTCCAGGCGTGGACGTCCAGCCCCGCGGCGCGGGCATCGGCCACCAGCGCAGTCGGCCTGCCGTCACTGCCGATCACCAGCCGCATGTCCGCGCCGACCGCATCGGCATATCCGGCCACAGCGGCGAGCCCGGTCGGGCTGATCATCTCGGCATAGGTCATGCCCGGCTCATCGGCGGGACCGCCGTCGACCGAGACCAGTTGCACCAGCCTGAACCCGCTGCGCTGCTTCAGCCGCCGCAGGGGCGCGATTTCGAAACTCTGGATGAAGACCGGATCGTCCGCCGTCACCCCCAGCCGCTTCAGTTCCAGCAGCAGCAGATCAACCGTATCGATCCCTTCGGACTGGAGCAGGAATTCCGGGTGCTTGAGTTCCGGATAGATCCCGATCCGGCGCCCGGTTTCCGCTTCCTTGGCGCGGACCAGCCTGACCACCTCTTCCAGCGTCGGCACCTGCCACAGCCCGTCAAACGGCACGTTCTGCGGGCGCAGGCCGGGCAGGCGCTCCCGCGCGCGAAGGGTGCGCAGTTCGGCCAGGGTGAAATCCTCCGCGAACCAGCCGGTCACCAGCACGCCATCGATGGTCTTGGAGCGCTGGCGATCGGCAAATTCGGTCCGGCTGGCGACGTCCGTCGTTTCCGAAATCTCGTTCTCGTGCCGGGCAACCAGGACGCCGTCTTTCGTCACCACCAGATCGGGCTCGATATAGTCCGCGCCCTGGTCAATACCGCGCTCGTAGGCGGCCAGCGTGTGCTCGGGCCGCTCGCCGCTGGCGCCGCGATGCGCGATCACCAGCACCTGAGCAGAAACCGGAACGGAAGCCATAGTGAGTGCAACCATCAGCAATATCCTCAGCACAGGGCGGCCTCCCACGCAGGGGCGTCAAACCCGACCAGCAGCCCGCCCGGATGCTCGACCACCGGGCGCTTGATCAGGCTGGTGTGTGCGGCCATCAGCGTAAGCGCCTTGGCGCGGTCGATTCCCTGCTTGTCGGCATCGGGCAATGCGCGAAAGGTAGTGCCGCGGCGGTTCAGCAGGACGTCCCAACTTTGTGCATCGCACCAGCCGGCGAGCCTTTCAGGGTCGATCCCTTCCTTCTTGTAGTCATGAAAGACATGATCAAGGCCGTGCAAATCCAGCCACTTGCGTGCCTTCTTGACCGTGTCGCAATTCGGAATACCGTAGAGTTCGATTGTCATGCCTGAGCTGGTGCCATCCGTGCTATGAAGGGACGCTGACGTATCGCGTGCTTGACCCGTGTTTCGCCTTCGTGAAAGCAGAGATGGCACGCCGCAAGGGAAATTGTATATGCCGTTCCGTAACGCCGATCTCGGAACCCGCACAGGCGCGCTCAGCGCTGCGCAGCAAGGCACTCTTGGCTGCCTCCTGCTGGGCGGACTGACCATTGCCGCAGGGGTCCTGTCTTCCGATATCCTGTTCTCCAGCGATGTGGCCACGGTGGGATTGGCGCTGATCGGCCTGCTCGTGGTGATGTGCCTGGTTGCCGCATACCGCCTCTGGCACGGCAGGGGCCTCTATTGGGCCGTGGCCGTTCTGGTGTTCGGGGTAATTCTGGCCGTGGGCATGTTCTCGATCAAGCCGGAGAGCTACGAATACATCGTGATCGGTGTCCTGCTGCTGACAGTGGCACAAGGCATTCGCGGGGCCCAGGCGCTGCGCCGGCTGGATGCGGGCGCAGCGCGCACTGCAGAATAGCTAGCGCGGGCCGAGGTTTGCCTCGGTAATCGCCACTGCCAGAGCATCGGCAGCATCACTGCCGGCAATCACCACACCAGGCAGCAGTACCCGCAACATGGCCTGGACCTGGGCCTTTTCCGCCGCCCCGGTGCCGACCAGCGCCTTCTTGACCAGCCGCGCGGAATGTTCGCGCACCGGCAGGCGGCACCCGCCGCAGGCCGCCAGCACGCTGCCGCGCGCCTGGGCCAGCTTGAGCGTCGACTGCGGGTTCTTGTTGACGAACACTTCCTCCACCGCCCCGCGATCGGGCCGGTGGGCCTCGATCACTGCCGTCACCCCGGCGTGAAGGTGGGCGAGCCGCTGCTCCATCGGCGCGCGCGCATCGGTGGCAATCTGTCCGTTGGCGATGTGGCTGAGCCGCGATCCCTCGGCCCGGATCACGCCCCAGCCGGTGCAACTGAGCGAGGGATCAAGGCCGAGGATGATCATCGGCGCACGATCAGCCCAGCTTCTCCATGATCTCGTCGCTGATCTCGTAGTTGCCCCACACGGTCTGGACGTCGTCATCATCGTCCAGCACGTCGATCAGCTTGATCAGAGTGGCGGCATCGCCTTCGCTGACATTGACGGTCAGGTTGGGCCGCCAGGCGAGTTTCACGCTTTCGGCCTCGCCCAGCACGCCTTCCAGCGCCTTGGCGACTTCGTGCAAGCCGTCCATCCCGGTCCAGATCGTGTGTCCATCCGCGGAGCTTTCGACATCGTCCGCGCCGGCCTCGATGGCGGCTTCGAGCACCTTCTCCTCGTCACCCGCCCCGGCCGGGTATTCGATCAGGCCCAGCCGCTCGAACCCGTGGCTGACCGCGCCGCTGGCGCCGAGGTTGCCGCCGTTCTTGCTGAACGCGGTGCGGACGTTGGTGGCGGTGCGGTTGCGGTTGTCGGTCAGTGCCTCGACGATCAGCGCCACCCCGCCCGGGCCATAGCCCTCATAACGGATTTCCTCGTAATCCTCGCCGCCCGCCATGCTGGCCTTGTCGATGGCGCGCTGGATATTGTCCTTCGGCATCGACTGCGCCTTGGCCGCGTTGACCGCCAGCCGCAGGCGCGGGTTCATTTCCGGGTCGGGCAGGCCCATCTTGGCCGCCACGGTGATCTCGCGGCTGAGCTTGGAGAACATCGCCGAGCGCTTTTTGTCCTGCGCGCCCTTGCGATGCATGATGTTCTTGAATTTGGAATGGCCTGCCATGGGTGCCTGCTTTGCATACCTGTGTGGAGTTGGATTGCCTTGGCCCCTAGCGAAAGGGGGCGCAGCGGGCAACGCCCCTAGGCAGCCCTGCCCTAAGCAGCCCCCCTAAACGGGAAGCCTCTTCCCCAGGAAATCGATCACGGCTGCATTGAAGGCATCGTTGCGATCGCCCGCGATCATGTGCCCGGCGCCAACGATGTCGTGCACCTCCGCATCGGGGACCTGAGCGTGGAATGCCGCAATGCTGGCATCGGAGACCATGTCGCTCAGCCGCCCGCGCACCACCAGCACCGCCACCTCGGGCCGCTGGCCCAGCCTGATGGTCGAGCGCGCCAGCGGATCGTGGAAGTTTGACGGGTCCTCGACATTGAACATCGAGGGGTCCCAGTGCCAGTAGAGCCGCCCGTCCTCGTTCAGACGCAGGTTCTTCATCAGGCCGGTCGGGTCCTTCGGCCGGGGCCGCTCGGGGTAATAGGCGGCGACCGCATCGGCGGCTTCCTCCAGGCTGGCAAACCCGCCATGGTTGGCGTTCATGAAGCCGACGATCCGGTCCACCCCGGCCGGCTCCATCTGCGGCACGATGTCGACCAGAACCAGCGCGGCGGGGCGCAGCCCCTCGCCGATGGCATGGATCGCCGTCAGCCCGCCCATCGAAGCGCCGACCAGTGCGAACGGCACCGCGCAGCCTTCGACCACCGCGTGGATATCCTGGATCCGGTCCGGCAACCCGTATGCGCGGGCGGGCGACCACTGGCTCATCCCGTGCCCGCGCGCGTCAAGGTTGAGCACCCGGTACCCGGCACTGACCAGCGCCCGCATCGCGCCCGCCCAGCTGTGCCGGGTCTGCCCGCCGCCGTGCAGCAGCACGACCATCGGCGCACCCTCCGGCCCGCCGACGTCAGCTTCCAGCGTCAGCCCGTCAGCCGTGCGGAATTGCCGTGTTTCGAATTCAAGCTGCGTTGCCAGTGCCCTGCCCCTCTCACTGTCGCCCTAGTGTGGCGCTAGCGGCCGGGCGGAACCGGGGCAACCTGCCAAAAGTGGGTCAGACCCGCACGGCGGTGCCGCTGGCGCTGACCATCAGCATGGAGCCGTTCTGGCCCAGCACCTCATAATCGATGTCGACCCCGATTACCGCGTTGCCGCCGAGCTGGCGCGCGGCTTCCTCCATTTCGGCGAGGGCTTCCTTGCGCGCGCGGGCCAGCACGTCCTCGTACTTGCCCGAACGACCGCCGACGATATCGGTGATCGAGGCGAACAGGTCACGGAACAGGTTCGCCCCGACGATCACCTCACCGGTGACGATGCCGAGATATTGCTGCACCGGCCGCCCTTCGAGCGTTGCGGTGGTGGATACGATCATGCCGGCGGTGTTCTGCCAGGGGCTGCCCATGGGTGATTCTCCTGTCCAATCAGTGGACAGGATAGCGGCAATCAGCCGAGGCCCAAAGCCGCCTTGTAGGTATCGAGCAGCATTTCCATTTCCGAACGGTCATCCGGCTTCATCTTCCGCAGGCGGACGATCTGGCGCATGATCTTGGCGTCGTAGCCCACCGCCTTGGCTTCGGCATAGACATCGCGGATATCGTCAGCGATGCCCTTCTTCTCTTCCTCGAGGCGCTCGATCCGTTCGATCAGCAGGCGCAGGCGGTCATCGGTGGGTTGCGCTTCGCGTGCGGCGTTGTCGGCCATGGGTGTCTCCAGAGAATCAGGGGTGAATCGGTTGGCGATCCGATAGCCAGCCGCGCTGCGGACTTGAACCGCTGGCGCAAATTAATCCTGTGCGTTCTTCGCCACACTGGCTTCCATCGCCGCGATCTGCTCCGGTGTTGCCTCGCTCTGGTAGCGTTCTTTCCATTCCGCCGTCGCCATGCCGTGGATCAGGGCGCGGGCCGGCTCCTTGTCGCCATCGAACCCGGCCTCCCGAATCCAGTCGGCCAGGCAGTTGCGGCAGAACCCGGCCAGCCCCATCAGATCGATGTTCTGCGCATCGTGCCGGTGGCGCAGGTGGCGCACCAGCCGGCGGAACGCCGCGGCCGCAGCAGCATCGTCGAGCTGGTCGAGTTGGTCGCCCCGATTGGCAAACGCATTCGTATCCATGGAAACCTGTCCTTGAGTTGCCGCGCGCTCATGCCATAGCGTGTTCCTATGCAAAAGAGCGACACGCGCAAGGTCGGCCCCCGCGGCCGCAAGGTCAAGATCCTCGCCACCACCGGCCCCGCCACGCGCGACCCGGACATGCTGCGGCGGCTGTTCCGCGCCGGGGTGGACGCCTTCCGGGTCAACATGAGCCATGGCGATCATGCGACGCACGCCGACACGATCAAGGCGATCCGCGCGCTGGAGAAGGAATTCGCCCGCCCGATCGCCATTTTCTGTGATCTGCAGGGCCCCAAGCTGCGCGTGGGCACGTTCAAGGATGGCAAGGCAGTGATCCGCCATTCCGGCCACTTCACGCTGGACCGCAACCCCGAACCGGGCGACGAAACCCGCTGCTACCTGCCCCATCCGGAACTGTTCGGCCTGCTCGACAAGGGCCAGCGGCTGCTGATCAACGACGGCAAGATCCGGCTTCGGGTGATTAGGGCCGACGAAAACGAGATCCTCTGCTCGGCCGAGGTTGGCGGAGTCATCTCGGATCGCAAGGGCGTGAATGTGCCCGATGCCGAAGTGCCGATCCCGGCGCTGACCGAAAAAGACCGGCGCGACCTGACCTTCGCGATGGAACAGGGGGCGGACTGGATCGGCCTCAGCTTCGTCCAGCGCCCGGAAGACATTGCCGAAGCGCGCAAGCTGATGGCTGGGCCCAATGGCGAGCGGCGCGGCGCGCTCTGCGCCAAGATCGAAAAACCGATGGCGGTGCGCCGGCTGGACGAGATCATCGAACTGGCTGACGGCATCATGGTCGCGCGCGGTGACCTGGGGGTCGAGCTGGAACCGCAGGAAGTTCCGCCGCTGCAGAAGATGATCGTCAACAAGGCGCGCACCGCCGGCAAGCCGGTGATCGTGGCGACCCAGATGCTGGAATCGATGATCGAGAACCCGGCCCCCACCCGCGCCGAAGTCAGCGACGTGGCCAACGCGGTCTATGACGGGGCCGATGCGGTCATGCTGAGCGCGGAAACGGCCGCAGGCGAATGGCCGGAGGAAGCGGTGACCATCATGCACCGGATCGCCAAGCAGGTGGAGGAGGACGAGGCCTATATCGGCCGGGTGCGGTTCCTCGAAACCCCGGCCGAGCCAACCACGGCGGATGCCTTGAGCCATGCCTGCATGACAATTGCGGATACCGTGCCAATCAGCGCAATTACCGTGTTCACCGGATCGGGATCGACCGCGCGGCGCGTGGCGCGGGAACGGCCCGGAGTGCCGATGCTGGTACTGACCCCCTCGACCCGTACCGCGCGGCGCATGGCCCTGCTATGGGGCGCGCACGCGGTGGTGACCAAGGACATCGGCAGCTTCGAGGAAATGATCGCCAAGGGCAAGCGCATGGCCCTGCGGCACGGCTTCGGCACCGCGGGCAGCAAGCTGATCGCGCTGGCGGGCGTGCCGTTCGGTACGCCGGGCAGCACCAACCTGCTCCACGTGGTGACGCTGAGCGGGGATGAACTGGACAAGCACGGGGGGTAGTCCGGGTGGCGATTTTCAGTCGGTTGTTCGGCAGTGCCAAGCGCTTCGAGCAGGCCGTGTCCGACTATCCGGTGTTCGCTGCGCCCCATCAAGGCGAGGGTTACCTTCTGTTGCCCGCCCAGCGGCGGGAGAACCTGGCAAGCTTTCTCGATCTGCTGCCATCGCGCATCCAACTGCTACAGCTGACGATGCTTGAGCTTGGCGTAGAGCTACCACCACCGGAGGCGGCCAGTGCCGGGTCCGATGTTTCGCGCAAGCTGCATGACTTTACCCGGAGCACGCTGTCCAAGGTCAGGGGGATCGAAGCACTGTGTGCCCGGGGCTGGCGCACCCGGACCCGCGCAGGACGTGACGGGCGCGTGTTCTCGTTCGTCCACGACATTGGTATCTATTGCGGTACCTGCGCCACCAACGACCCGCCGGGGTTCGCCTGGGCGATTGACGACACCCGCTATTCGGAAAGCTCGCGTATGGACAGCGCCGGCAACGTGGTGATCTTCAAGCGCATCCCGTTTGAACCGCGCGCGATCCGGCGGTTCCACGACGTGATCGGCTGGGCGGTGTACTCCGTATTTGACGAGGCCCGGGTTGCCGGGGGAAAGACGATCGGCAAGGTCAATTCCTTCAAGTTCCTGGATGATCATCTTGAAGGCGGGCACGGATGAAAAACGCTGCGCCGCACTTCAAAGTCAGGCCGGAACGGCAGGGTTCGCAGCACCATTGGTAAGCCTACAAGGCCGCGTTAATATAAACGGATGGTTTCGGGCCCATAGTGCCCCTGACAGGAAACCAGCACCATGAAATTCATCTCTCTCAAGTCGCGCGGCGGTGACTATCTCGTCGTTGCCGCGAACATCGCATGGCTCAGGACAGGCGAGAACGGCCAGACCAATGTCGGCATGGTCGGCGGCAGCCCGCTGCTGGTCACCGGCACGATCGAGGAAGTCGCGGAGATGATCCGGACGGGCTAGGCCTGCCCGGAGGCCGCAGTAAGCCGCGCCCGCGCCTCGCCTTCGCCGATCAGCGGTAGCAGTTCGCCCATGTCGGGACCGTGGTCCATCCCGGTGAGCGCCTGGCGCAGGGGCAGGAACAGCGCCTTGCCCTTGCGGCCGGTCCGCTCCTTCAGTGCAGAAGTTAACGCCTGCCAGGGGTCTTCGCCCCAGGTCAGGGCTTGCGCGGCTTCGGCGAGATAGGCGCGGTCCTCTTCTGCAAACTCCGGCTGTGCGATGGGCCCGGTTACCAGCCGCCACCATTCGCCTGCGTCCGCCACTGTCGCCAGGTTGGGACGGATGGCGTGCCAGCCGGCTTCGTCCATCCCCGATGGCAGGCGGTCAGCCACCTTCGAATAGTCCATCTGGTGCACCAGCGCGGTGTTGATGCGCTCCAGCTCGGCATCGTCGAACCGCGCGGGTGCACGACCGAACGTAGCCAGCTCGAAGCTGTCGACCAGCTCCTGCCGGTCTGCAATCGGCTCCACCGGCAGCGAGGTGCCCAGCCGTGCCAGCAGGGCCACCAGTGCCTCAGGCTCGATGCCCCGCTCGCGGAAAGAATCGCATCCCAGTGCCCCGAGCCGCTTGGAGAGCTTCCCTTCGCTGCCCACCAGGAGGGCCTCGTGCGCAAATTGCGGCACGGCTTTTGCTGCACCAAAACCCGCAGCATGAAGTGCGGTAAACATCTGGATTTGCACGGCTGTGTTGGACACATGGTCTTCGCCGCGCAGCACGTGGGTTACGCCCATGTCGATGTCGTCAATGGCGCTCGGCAGCATGTAGAGCCATGACCCGTCGGCGCGGCGGATCACCGGGTCACCCAGTTGCGCCGGGTCGAATTTCTGCGGCCCCCGCACGCCGTCATGCCAGGTGATCGGTTTGTCATGGTCGAGCAGGAAGCGCCAGTGCGGGGCCACCCCCTCGGCCGCACTCGCCGCATGGTCTGCTTCGGTCAGCGCGAGCGCGGCGCGGTCGTAAACCGGCGGCAGCCCGCGCCCCAGAGCGACCTTGCGCTTCAGGTCGAGCTCCTGCGCGGTCTCGTAACAGGGATAGACCCGCCCGGCGGCACGCAAGGCTTCGAACGCGCGGGCATAGACCTCGAGCCGGGCCGACTGGCGCTCTTCGGCGTCGGGTACCAGCCCCAGCCAGGCGAGATCGGCCCGGATCGCCTCGACATATTCCTCCCTGGAACGTTCGGCGTCGGTATCGTCAATCCGCAGCAGGAAGCGCCCGCCATGCCTTTTCGCCAGCATCCAGTTGTGCAGCGCAGTGCGGATGTTGCCGACGTGCAGGCGGCCGGTGGGCGACGGGGCGAAGCGGGTGATCACGGTCATGCCCAGCCCGTTAGCCGAGCCGCGTGCCTATTGCGAGTAGAGCGTGACGCTGTGTCCGCCGCCGGTCAGCTCAATCGCATTGGACGGGGTGCGCCGTGCCGCATTCACCGCATCCAGCGCGGCAGCAAGCCGCTGCTGCTCCGGATGAACCGCGATGCGGCAGGTCGCGCCCATCGGACCGGCCACCAGCGCCCCACCGGGCGGGCGCGGCTTTTGCGGGCGATCAGTGGCCAGGTCGCCACCGGAATAGCTATAGGTCCAGCTGAAGCCGGCGCAGCGCGGCTCGAACCAGATCAGCGTATCGGTGATGGTCAGGGCGAGGCCGATGCCGCCGCCGACCTCGGTCCCGTCGATGCCCGCCACCCGGTATTCACCGGCCAGCGAAGCCAGCGCCAGATCCGGCGCATCGCCGGATGGCTTTGGGGCTGCCCCACTCGCAGCCGCTGGCGATGGCGATGGTGTTGGCTCAATTTCCTGCGCCCCCCCGGCCGGCTGGCAGGCCGCCAGGGCCAGGCTGGCGAGGAGAGGCGGGAGAGCGGCGATCAGGCGCATGGCGGTTCCTTTGGCGGGTCAGGCGCAGGATAGCGGCACGGTGTGCGGATGCAAGAAACCCCGCCCGCGCCGGTGTGGCGCAGGCGGGGTCTTGCTGGTCCCGTCAGACGAGGGAGAGGAGGCTTACTCCTCGCCGTCTGCCGCTTCGGGGTTCAGGTATTCGCCCGCATCGGCGTCAGTGCCGTGGGTTTCGCCCTGCACTGCTGCCAACGGATCATCTCCCATGGGTGCTTCCGGACCCTGCGCCAGTTCGGCGGCATGTTCTTCTGCCGCAGTGGCAGGCGCAATCAGCGATTCCTGCTGCTTCTTCCAGGCTGCCCGGAGCGAGGCATCGCGGCTGTTGGCGATCACACGCATCCGGTTCATGCCCGCACCGGTACCGGCGGGGATGAGACGGCCCACGATCACGTTTTCCTTCAGCCCGATCAGGGTGTCCTTCTTGCCTTCAACCGCCGCCTGCGTGAGCACACGGGTGGTTTCCTGGAACGAAGCCGCCGAAATGAAGCTGCGGGTCTGGAGCGAGGCCTTGGTGATGCCGAGCAGCACCGGCTTGCCCTGTGCGGGCTCCTTGCCCTTGGCCAGCTTGCCGTTGATCTCGACCATCTCCGCGCGGTCGACCTGTTCGCCGATCAGCAGGGTGGTGTCGCCACCATCGGTGATCTCGACCTTCTGCAGCATCTGGCGAACGATCACCTCGATGTGCTTGTCGTTGATCTTCACGCCCTGCAAGCGATAGACTTCCTGGATTTCCGCGACGAGATATTCGGCCAGAGCCTCGATCCCGAGCACTTCCAGAATGTCGTGCGGGTTGGGCAAGCCGGCAATCAGGGTGTCACCCTTCTTGACGAAGTCGCCTTCCTGCACGTCGAGCGGCTTGGTCTTGGGGATCAGATACTCGAGCGGTTCACCTTCCTCCGGCACGATCGCGATCTTGCGCTTGGCCTTGTATTCGCGGACGAATTCGACCTTGCCCGAGATCTTGGCGATGATCGCCAGATCCTTCGGCATGCGCGCCTCGAACAGTTCGGCCACCCGCGGCAGACCGCCGGTGATGTCGCGGTTCTTGGCCGCTTCGCGGCTGGCACGGGCGAGAATGTCACCCGCCTGGACTTCCTGCCCGTCCTCGACCGAGAGGCTGGTGCCCGGAGCAAGCAGGTAACGCGCCGCTTCGGTTTCGTCAGCGTTGGCCGAACCCAGCAGGGTCAGGCGCGGACGCAGGTCTTCCTTCTTCTTGCGCCCGCCGGCCCGGATTTCGGTCACCACGCGCTGGGCGATGCCGGTGGCATCGTCGAAGCGCTCTTCCATGGTCGTACCGTCGATCAGGTCCTGGTAACGCACCACGCCCGAGGTTTCGGTGATGATCGGCAAGCTGAACGGATCCCATTCGGCCAGGCGATCGCCTTCCTTCACATCGGCGCCGTCGGCGAACATCAGCACGGTACCGTAAGGCACCTTGTGCATTTCGCGCTCGCGCCCTTCGGCATCGATCACTGCCAGCTCGCCGTTGCGGGCGAGGCTGAGGATCCGGCCCTTCTTGTCGGTAATCGTGGGCATGTCACGATAGACGATCTTGCCGTCCGACAGCGATTCCAGGTGGCTGGTCTCGTTGAGCTGCGCCGCGCCGCCGATGTGGAAGGTCCGCATCGTCAGCTGCGTGCCCGGCTCACCGATCGACTGGGCCGCGATCACGCCGACCGCTTCGCCGATGTTGACCGGAGTGCCGCGGGCAAGATCGCGCCCGTAGCAGGTGCCGCACACGCCCTGGTCGGCTTCGCAGACCAGCGGCGAACGGATCTTGGCGACCTGCACTTCGGCTTCCTCGATCGCCTTGACCATCGCTTCGTCGAGCAGCGTGCCCGACTTGACGATGACTTCGCCGGTCTTGGCGTTGACCAGGTCCTCGGCCACGGTGCGGCCGAGGATCCGCTCGCCGAGCGAGGCAATCACCGAACCGCCCTGCACGATGGCGCGCATTTCCAGCGCGTTCTCGGTCTTGCAGTTGTCCTCGACGATGACGCAGTCCTGCGACACGTCGACCAGACGGCGGGTCAGGTAACCAGAGTTTGCCGTCTTCAGTGCGGTGTCCGCCAGACCCTTGCGGGCGCCGTGGGTCGAGTTGAAGTATTCAAGAACGGTCAGGCCTTCCTTGAAGTTCGAGATGATCGGCTGCTCGATGATTTCGCCCGAAGGCTTGGCCATCAGGCCGCGCATCCCGGCGAGCTGCTTCATCTGCGCTGGCGAACCACGCGCACCGGAGTGGCTCATCATGTAGATCGAGTTGATCTGGGCTTCCTTGCCGTTCTCGTCGAACGGGCGGGCCTTGATCTTGTCCATCATGGCATCGGCCACCTGGTCACCGCAGCGGCTCCAGGCGTCGATCACCTTGTTGTACTTTTCCTGCTGGGTGATAAAGCCGTCCTGATACTGCTGCTCGTAATCGGCCACCAGCGCCTTGGCCTGCTCGACCAGTTCGATCTTCTCTTCAGGGATGATCATGTCATCCTTGCCGAAGCTGATCCCCGCCTTGAAGGCGTACCGGAAACCGAGGCTCATGATCGCGTCGGCAAACAGCACCGTGTCCTTCTGGCCGGTGTGGCGATAGACCTGGTCGATCACGTCGCCGATTTCCTTCTTGGTGAGAAGGCGGTTGACGATGTCGAACGGAACCTTGTGGCTCTTGGGCAGGCATTCGCCGATCAGCATCCGGCCCGGGGTGGTGATCACCCGTGTCTGCACGATTTCGCCCGCTTCGTTGGCCTGCGGCACGCGGGTAATGATGCGGGTGTGCAGCGTGACCATGCGGGTTTCGATGGCGTGGTGCACTTCCGCGATGTCGGCGAAGCGCGGCAGGCGCTCGATCTGCTCGCCGTTCTCGCCGTCGATGAATTCCGGGGTCTTCTCCTGCCGCTCCATCGAGAGGTAGTAGAGGCCCAGAACCATGTCCTGCGACGGCACGATGATCGGCTTGCCGTTGGCGGGGCTGAGGATGTTGTTGGTGGACATCATCAGCACGCGCGCTTCCAGCTGCGCTTCCAGGCTCAGCGGCACGTGGACCGCCATCTGGTCACCGTCGAAGTCGGCGTTGAACGCAGCGCAGACCAGCGGGTGCAGCTGGATCGCCTTGCCTTCGATCAGCACCGGCTCGAACGCCTGGATGCCAAGGCGGTGAAGCGTGGGCGCGCGGTTGAGCAGCACCGGGTGTTCGCGGATCACTTCGTCCAGGATGTCCCAGACTTCCTTGCGTTCCTTTTCGACCCACTTCTTGGCCTGCTTCAGAGTCATCGACAGACCCTTGGCATCGAGCCGCGCGTAGATGAACGGCTTGAACAGTTCGAGCGCCATCTTCTTGGGCAGGCCGCACTGGTGCAGCTTGAGTTCCGGGCCGGTCACGATGACCGAGCGGCCCGAATAGTCGACGCGCTTGCCGAGCAGGTTCTGGCGGAAACGGCCCTGCTTGCCCTTGAGCATGTCGGACAGCGACTTCAGCGGACGCTTGTTGGCGCCGGTGATGACGCGGCCGCGGCGGCCGTTGTCGAACAGGGCGTCAACGGCTTCCTGCAGCATGCGCTTTTCGTTGCGGACGATGATGTCCGGCGCGCGCAGCTCGATCAGGCGCTTCAGGCGGTTGTTGCGGTTGATCACGCGGCGGTAGAGATCGTTGAGATCCGAGGTCGCGAACCGGCCACCATCGAGCGGCACCAGCGGGCGCAGTTCGGGCGGGATGACCGGGATCACGTCGAGGATCATCCATTCGGGCTTGTTGCCCGATTCGATGAACGATTCGACGATCTTCAGGCGCTTGATGATCTTGGCCGGCTTCAGCTTGGACTTGGTGGTCGCCAGTTCCTCGATCAGGTCCTCGCGTTCCTGCTCAAGATCCAGTTCCATCAGCATCAGCTTGACCGCTTCGGCGCCGATCCCGGCGGTGAAGGCATCTTCGCCGTATTCGTCCTGGTATTCGTAGAGCTCATCTTCCGAGAGCAGCTGGAACTTCTCCAGCGGGGTCAGGCCCGGCTCGGTGACGATGTAGTTCTCGAAATAGAGCACCCGCTCGAGCTGCTTGAGCTGCATGTCGAGCAGCAGACCGATGCGGCTGGGCAGGCTCTTGAGGAACCAGATGTGCGCCACCGGGGCGGCCAGCTCGATGTGGCCCATCCGCTCGCGGCGGACCTTGGTCACGGTCACTTCGACGCCGCACTTTTCGCAGACGACGCCCTTGTACTTCATCCGCTTGTACTTGCCGCACAGGCACTCGTAGTCCTTCACGGGGCCGAAGATGCGGGCACAGAACAGGCCGTCACGTTCCGGCTTGAAGGTGCGGTAGTTGATCGTTTCCGGCTTCTTGATTTCGCCGAACGACCACGAACGGATCCGCTCCGGCGAGGCAATGCCGATCTGGATCTCGTCGAAAGTTTCGGGCTTCGCGAGCTGGTTGGTGAATTTGGTCAGCTGGTTCATGACTGTCTTTCCCTGGCGGGTGATTGGCTAGCGTAAGGAGGGGTGAGCGAGGCCGGAGCCCCTACTCTGCCGCCTGCGGCCAGGCGTCGTTGTCGCTTTCGTCGCTCAGCGACTTCAGTTCGACATTGAGGCCAAGGCTGCGCATTTCCTTGACGAGCACGTTGAAGCTTTCCGGAATGCCGGCCTCGAAGGTGTCGTCACCCTTGACGATCGCTTCGTAGACCTTGGTCCGGCCGACCACGTCATCCGACTTCACGGTCAGGATTTCCTGCAACGTGTAGGCGGCGCCGTAGGCCTGCAGGGCCCAGACCTCCATTTCCCCGAAACGCTGGCCACCGAACTGGGCCTTGCCGCCCAGCGGCTGCTGGGTGACGAGGCTGTAGGGGCCGATCGAACGGGCGTGGATCTTGTCATCGACCAGGTGGTGGAGCTTGAGCATGTACATGCAGCCCACGGTCACCTTGCGGTCGAAGGCATCGCCGGTGCGGCCATCATAGAGCGTGACCTGGCCCGAGGTGGGCAGGTTGGCCTTCTGCAGCATGGCCGAGATATCCGCTTCGCGGGCACCATCGAATACCGGCGTACCCATCGGCACCCCGGTGACGAGGTTGCCGGCCAGCTCGATGATTTCGTCATCGCTGCGGCCGTTCACTTCGTCGGCATAGTCCTCGCCATAGACATCGACCAGCTTCTCGCGAACCGCCTCGGGCGGCCGGGCGGCCGTCGCATCGGGGTTGGCGATCCGCCATTCGTCGAGCGCGGCTGCAACCTGGTGGCCCAGGCTGCGGGCCGCCATGCCGAGGTGGGTTTCGAAGATCTGGCCCACGTTCATCCGGCTCGGCACGCCGAGCGGGTTTAGCACCATGTCGACCGGCGTACCGTCCTCCATGAAGGGCATGTCCTCGATCGGCAGCACGCGGCTGATGATGCCCTTGTTGCCGTGGCGGCCGGCCATCTTGTCGCCGGTCTGCAGCTTGCGCTTGATGGCCACGAAAACCTTGACCATCTTGAGCACGCCCGGGGCGAGTTCGTCACCGCGTTCGAGCTTCTCCTTGCGGTCCTCGAACCGCTCGTCGATCACCTTGACGGCTTCGTCGTACTGCGACTTCACCGCTTCGATCTGCGCCTGGCGCCCGTCTTCGGCTACCGCGAACTTGAACCATTCGAACCGGTCCACGCTCTCGAGCACCTCTTCGGTGATCTCGACGCCCTTCTTCACGCCCTTCGGCACGGCCGAGGCGATCTGGCCCAGCAGCATGTCGCGCAGACGGTTGTAGGTCGCCCGGTTGAGAATCGCACGTTCGTCAGCCGCATCCTTGCGCAGCCGCTCGATTTCCTCGTGCTGGATGGCGCGGGTACGGTCGTCGATCTCGATCCCGTGGCGGTTGAACACGCGCACCTCGACCACGGTCCCGGCAACACCCGGAGGCAGCTTGAGCGAGGTATCGCGCACGTCACTGGCCTTTTCGCCGAAGATCGCGCGGAGCAGCTTTTCTTCCGGCGTCATCGGGCTTTCACCCTTGGGCGTGATCTTGCCGACCAGGATATCGCCCGGATGCACTTCGGCACCGATGTAGACGATGCCCGCTTCGTCGAGGTTGCGCAGGGCTTCCTCGCCGACGTTGGGAATGTCGCGGGTGATGTCCTCTGGCCCGAGCTTGGTGTCGCGGGCCATGACTTCGAATTCCTCGATGTGGATCGAGGTGAACACGTCATCCTTGGCGATCCGCTCGGAGATCAGGATCGAGTCTTCGTAGTTGTAGCCGTTCCAGGGCATGAACGCGACGAGCGCGTTGCGGCCCAGTGCCAGCTCGCCCAGGTCGGTCGAGGGACCGTCGGCGATCACGTCGCCCACTTCCACCAGATCGCCGACCTTCACCAGCGGGCGCTGGTTGATGCAGGTGTTCTGGTTGGAGCGCTGGAACTTCTGCAGGCGGTAGATGTCCACGCCCGACTGGCCGGGTTCGACATCGCCGATCGCGCGGATCACGATGCGGGTGGCGTCAACCTGGTCGACCACGCCGCCGCGGGTGGCGGCAATCGCAGCACCCGAATCGCGCGCCACGGTTTCTTCCATCCCGGTGCCGACAAACGGCGCTTCGGCGCGCACCAGCGGCACGGCCTGACGCTGCATGTTCGATCCCATCAGCGCGCGGTTGGCGTCGTCGTTTTCCAGGAACGGAATGAGCGAGGCGGCCACCGAGACGAGCTGCTTGGGCGAAACGTCCATCAGCGTGATCTGGTCACGCGGAAGCATCACGAACTCGCCTTCCTGGCGGGCGGAGACCATCTCGTCGACGAACACGCCGTTGTCATCGAGTTCGGCCGAAGCCTGGGCGACGGCGTTCTTCTGCTCTTCCATCGCCGACAGGTAGACCACATCGTCGGTCACCTTGCCCTCCTTGACCTTGCGGTAAGGGGTTTCGATGAAGCCGTACTTGTTCACCCGGCTGAACGAGGCCAGCGAGTTGATCAGGCCGATGTTGGGGCCTTCCGGCGTTTCAATCGGGCAGATCCGGCCATAGTGGGTCGGGTGGACGTCGCGGACTTCGAAGCCTGCCCGCTCGCGGGTGAGACCGCCCGGCCCGAGCGCCGAAACGCGACGCTTGTGAGTGACTTCGGAGAGCGGGTTGGTCTGGTCCATGAACTGCGACAGCTGCGAGCTGCCGAAGAACTCGCGCACCGCGGCCACCGCCGGCTTAGCGTTGATCAGGTCGTTCGGCATCACCGTGCTGACGTCGACCGAGCTCATGCGCTCCTTGACGGCGCGCTCCATCCGCAACAGGCCGACGCGGTACTGGTTTTCCAGCAGTTCGCCGACCGAACGGACGCGGCGGTTGCCAAGGTTGTCGATGTCATCGACATCGCCCTTGCCGTCCTTGAGGTCGACCAGTTCCTTGACCACGGCCAGGATGTCTTCCTTGCGCAGGGTCGTGACGGTGTCTTCGGCATCGAGGCCCAGCCGCATGTTGAGCTTGACGCGGCCCACGGCCGACAGGTCATAGCGTTCGGCATCGAAGAACAGGCCTTCGAACAGCGCCTCGGCGGTTTCCTTCGTCGGCGGTTCGCCCGGACGCATGACCTTGTAGATCGCTTCCAGACCTTCGTCACGGTTCTCGGCCTTGTCGACCTTGAGCGTGTTGCGGATCCACGGGCCGGTGGCGATGTGGTCAATGTCGAGCAGTTCGAGCCGGTCGATGCCGGCCTTGTCGAGCACTTCGAGGTTCTCGGTGCTGACTTCGTCGCCCGCTTCGATCCAGATGCGGCCGGTGCTTTCGTCGATCAGGTCACGCGCGGAATAGCGGCCGAAGATTTCCTCGGTCGGAATCAGCAGGTGGGTCAGCCCGTCCTTGGCCGCCTTGTTGGCAGCGCGGGGCGAGATCTTCTGGCCGGCCGGGAACATTTCCTCGCCGGTGCTGGCGTCGATCAGCGGGAAGGCCGGCTTCTGGTTGCGCCAGCTTTCGGCGCTGTAGGGCATCTTCCAGCCGCCCGAATCTTCAACCCCGCTCTTGCCGGAAACGCGTTCCCAGACGACGGTGTTGTAGAACTGGTGCAGCACCTGTTCGCTGTCGAGACCCAGTGCGTAGAGCAGCGAGGTGACCGGCAGCTTGCGCTTGCGGTCGATCCGCACGTTGACCACGTCCTTGGCGTCGAATTCGAAATCGAGCCACGAACCACGGTAAGGGATGACGCGGGCTGCAAACAGCAGCTTGCCCGAGCTGTGGGTCTTGCCCCGGTCATGATCGAACAGGACGCCCGGCGAACGGTGCATCTGGCTGACGATGACCCGTTCGGTGCCATTGATGATGAAGGTGCCGTTCTCGGTCATGAGCGGCATGTCGCCCATGTACACGTCCTGCTCCTTGATATCGAGCACGGAGCGGGTTTCGGTTTCCTGGTCCACCTCGAACACGATCAGGCGCAGGGTCACCTTCATGGGCGCGGCATAGGTAATCCCGCGCTGGCGGCATTCGGTCTGGTCGTACTTGGGCGGTTCCAGCTCGTAATGCACGAAGTCAAGCTCGGCCGTGCCGGCGAAATCGCGGATCGGGAAGACTGAGCGCAGGGTCTTTTCCAGGCCGGAGACATAGCCGATGCTGCGGTCGGAGCGGAGGAACTGCTCGTAGCTTTCGCGCTGGACCTCGATCAGGTTGGGCATCGGCACGGTTTCGTGAACGTCGCCGAAAATCCTGCGGATGCGCTTCTTCGCGGTGCCCGAAACCTTTGCGCCCGATGCCTTCGCCGTTGCGCTCTTTGTCTTCGCCATGGAGGGTAGCCTGCCTCTTGATTGGGCCGGGGCAGTGCCCGGCTCGTCTGGAAACCTGTCACAACGCAGGAAAACCCAGATACCGGGACGCGAACGAGCCGCATTGCGAATCGCCCATGAGGCGCCGCAAGCAGCTTTGCACGTCGCGAAACTGGATCGCCGCGCTTCCTTCCGTAGGACTGGTCCCCGCGTATGGACCGGCCTTGCTCGAAGCGGGCGGTAGGCTGCGCATGTAGGGTGGGCGGCAGCGCGTGTCAACGGCGCCAAGGGCTGCTGAGGTGCAGCAGGCCCAGACAGGCTTATCGCGCAACAACCTCGGTGATATTGTTTTACGATATTATTGATTGACAATATGGCGACTCGCTCTTATTGATTGTCGATACCAACCATCAAGGAGTTCGATAAATGACCAATCTTTCCCGGAATGTCGCCGCAGCCTTCGCCGCTGTCCTGATCGTCGCCACCAGCATGGCGCAGGTGGTCACCGTGCCGCCCGCCCAGGCATCGGTCATCATCACCCCCGCCATTGCCTGATCCAGAGAAACGGGAGAATTCGTCATGACCCAGACCGGAAGAGATCCGCTGCTGCTCGCAGCACAGGGGCTGCTGTGGTTTTTCATCGGCGCGCTGTGCTTCGCCCTGATCATGGTCGGCATCGGCCTCCCCGCCGCTGCCATTTTCCAGGACCGCATCATTGCCGAAGCCGCCGCCAAGGGCATCACTGCCGGGCCTGAACTGGTCGGCGCCGTGCTGCTGGTCATGGTCGCCGTGTTCGTCTTCCTTGGCCTCGCGGTCTACTTCCTGATGCTCCTGCTCAGGATCGTGGGCAGCGTGAAAGAGGGTGATCCCTTCATCGCCATCAATGCCGAGCGACTGTCACGCATGGGCTGGATTGCCCTTGCCAGCCAGCTGGCGACAATCCCGCTCGCCGCCGTGGTCCTGTGGATCGACGAACTGGTCGGCGACGTGGAGGATGTCCACATCGACACCGACCTCGGCGTAAGCGGTGAAGGCCTGCTGCTGGTGCTGATCCTCTTCATCCTCGCCCGTGTCTTCCGCAAAGGCGCTGAAATGCGCGACGAACTGGAAGGGACCGTGTGATGCCGCCCCGCCCCGAAAACAGCGAAGAAGGAACCCGGATCATGGTCAAGCTCGACGATCTGCTCCACGCCCGCCGCATGACCCTGACCGAGCTGAGCGAACGGATCGGCCTGACCCTGGCCAATCTCTCGATCCTCAAGACCGGCAAGGCCAAGGCAATCCGTTTCTCCACCCTGGAAGCGATCTGCCGCGAACTGGACTGCCAGCCGGGGGACCTGCTGGGCTATCAGACCCCGCAGGAATAGCCTCCCGCCCGGCAGGTGCAGCGCCAGTGGCGCCACCGCTTCGGGAATGGCTCGCCCCGGTTGGGCGGGCCATTCTTGTTGACTCTGGGACCGAACCCGCTAGTGGCCCCCTCGTTCGCTGGGCCGACGGGTCCAGCGGGCAACCGTCCGAGACAGTTGGTGCAGGCAATCAGGCCTGCTTAATGTCCAGCCTAGACGGGGAAACGAGATTTCCGGCGATCTTGCGCAAGCAATCGCCCGCGTGTCCGCCATGATGACGGCACACACCCTCCTTCCCTTTCGACGGACTCGCCCGTGCCCGGAGCTTCGGCCCCTGGCATGGACAAACGTAGCCGATCATGCGGGAGCCATCCCGCACGATCATTTGTGAAGGAGTATGGCATGGATCGTTCGCAGAAAGCCGACGCGGTTGCCCAGCTCAACGCAGTCTTCAACGAAGTTGCCGTGGTGGTCGTCACCCGCAACCTCGGCATGACGGTGGCTCAGTCCACCGATCTGCGCGGGAAGATGCGCGCTGCTGGTGCGACCTACAAGGTTGCGAAGAACCGCCTCGCCAGGCTCGCCCTTGAAAACACCGACTATGTCGGGCTGGATGACTTGCTCACCGGTCCGGTCGGGCTGGCCTGGTCGACTGACCCGGTCGCGGCCGCCAAGGCCGCTGTCGAATTCGCCAAGACGAACGACAAGCTCGAAATCATCGGTGGTTCGATGGGTACCGTGGTGCTCGATGAAGCAGGGATCCGGGCGCTTGCCTCGATGCCGAGCCTCGACGAGCTGCGCGCCAAGCTTATCGGTCTGGTCAATGCCCCGGCGACGAAAATCGCCCAGGTCGTTACCGCACCGGCAGCGAAGGTCGCCCGCGTGTTTGCCGCTTACGCGGACAAGGCAGCCTAAGAGACGCTTTTTCGTCAGACGACACAATCTCGGGGTTTCGGACACGGTGTCCTGCCCCGCCACAATTTGGAGTGAACCATCATGGCTGATATTGCCAAGCTTGTTGAAGAACTTTCGAAGCTGACCGTCCTCGAGGCGGCTGACCTTGCCAAGGCCCTCGAAGAAGCATGGGGCGTTTCCGCCGCTGCTGCTGTCGCGGTTGCAGCCGGCCCCGCCGCTGCTGCCGAAGCCGTTGAAGAGCAGACCGAGTTCGACGTGATCCTCACCGGCGACGGTGGCAAGAAGATCCAGGTCATTAAGGAAGTCCGCGCCATCACCGGCCTGGGCCTGACCGAAGCCAAGACGCTGGTCGAGAGCGCCCCGAAGGCGATCAAGGAAGGCGTCAACAAGGCCGAAGCCGAAGACATCAAGGGCAAGATCGAAGCCGCTGGCGGCACGGTCGAACTCAAGTAAGCGTCTTTCGCTTCACGCGAGATCAGGAAGGGGCGGTACCGCAAGGTGCCGCCCCTTTCGTTTGGGCGCCATCAGCACGGTGAGAACCCGGCTGCTGCTCAGATTGTCCCGAGCCAGGCAATCAGTTCCGCCCGCGCGGCATCGTCCGTCAGCCCGGCGTAGGCCATCTTGGTGCCGGGCACGACCGCGCGCGGGTCTTTCAGATAGGCGTCAAGCGTCGCTTCGTCCCAGACAAGACCGCTCTGCCGCATCGCGGTGCTGTAGGCGAACGACGGTTCCTGCCCGGACTTGGCCCCCACCACGCCTGCCAGACTGGGACCGATCCCGTTCTTGCCCGGCACGACGGCGTGACAGGATGCACACTGCGCGAAGGCGGCAGGGCGGACAGCCACCTGCGCGGGCGTGGCATCACCGGAGGGAGCGGAGGCACCGGGCGGCGGCGCGTCGGGCTCGCTCCCGCACCCCGCAAGGGCAAAAGCCAGTGGCAGTGCGGCGACAACGAGGCGTCTCATGTTATTCTCCGGCAGGTTCGGGCCGCATGTGGCCACACGCCCCCGCCATGGCAAGCTGTGACGGATTGGCCGCGCCACGCGGAAAACTCGCACTGCGATCGCCAGCCGGACTTTGACCTGTCGCACGGCGCGGCTATCCGGGCCGGCTGCATGAACCGCGCGCACATCTCGAACGGGATCCGGTCCCCCTGGCGTCAGGAACTGGCTGCAACCGTGCAGCTGGCCTGGCCGCTGGTGCTGACCAACCTGACCATGGCCTCGATCGGCGCGGCCGACGTGCTGATGGTCGGCTGGCTGGGCCCGGCCGAACTGGCGGCCGCCTCGCTCGGGTTCAACCTGTCGATGCTGCTGGCGATCTTCGGCATGGGCCTGGTCACCGGGGCCTCGCCGCTGATGGCGAGCGAGATCGGGCGCATGCCCCATTCGGTCCGCGACGTGCGCCGCAGTGTGCGCCAGTCACTCTGGCTGGTGGCATTCCTGACACCGTTCATCCTGTTCACCCTGTGGCACACCGGCCCGATCCTGCGGGCGATGGGGCAGGAGGCAGCGCTGGCGGACGCGGCGCAGGCCTATGTCCGCGCCTACATGTGGTCGATCCCGCTGTTCCTGTTCACGCTGTGCCTGCGCAATTTCCTGGCTGCGGTGGAGCGGCCGATCTGGTCGCTGGTTACCGGCGTGGCCGGGGTGCTGGCCAACGTGCTGTTCAACTACGGCCTGATCTTCGGCAACTTCGGCCTGCCGGCGCTCGGCCTGGTCGGGGCCGGGGTCGCCAGCGTGCTGACCAATGCGCTGATGCTGGCCCTGATTGTCCTGGTCATCACGCATGACCGCCGCTTCCGGCGCTACCACCTCCTCGGGCGCTGGTGGCGCAGCGACTGGCCGCGCCTGTGCCAGATGGTGCGGCTGGGCCTGCCGATCGGCGTCAGCCACGCGTTCGAGGCCGGGGTGTTCACCGCCGCCGTGATCCTGATGGGCTGGATTTCCACCGCTGCCGTGGCCGCCCACGCGGTGGCGCTGCAGCTTGCCAGCCTGACCTTCATGGTGCCGATGGGCCTGGCCCAGGCCGCCACCGTGCGGGTCGGCATCGGCCATGGCCGGCGCGACCGCGAGCATATCCGCCGCGCGGGGTGGACCAGCTACCTGCTGGGGACCGGGTTCATGGCGATGATGGCGCTGGCAATGATCGCCATGCCGGAAACGCTGACCGGCCTGTTCATCGACCGGACCAACCCCGCCAACGCCGAAGTCGCAACCCTGGCGGTCAGCTTCCTGCTGGTCGCCGCCCTGTTCCAGGTGGTCGACGGGGCACAGGTGGTGGGCGCGGGCATGCTGCGCGGGCTGCACGATACTTTCGTGCCGATGCTGTTCGCGCTGCTGGGCTACTGGGTGATCGGCATCGGCCTTGGCGCGTGGCTGGCGTTCGAGCAGGGCTGGGGCGGGGTCGGGATCTGGACCGGGCTTGCCGCCGGGCTGGGGATCGTGGCGGTGCTGATGCTCGGGCGCTGGCTGCTGCGCTACAGGCTGGGCCTGGTGGGTCAATGGCCCGATCCGACGGCGCGCGGCTGAGCCCTGCCCGGCCGCGAAATTTTTTCCTGCCTGCCGCTGTTGACTCGCACCGGCCCCGCCCCCACATGCGGCTCGCTGGCACTCTCGCAGGGAGAGTGCCAAGGCACATTCACATTCAACAGGAAAGGTCATTACAATGGCATTTCGTCCACTGCACGACCGCGTGCTGGTCCGGCGCATCGAAGCCGAAGAAAAGACCGCTGGCGGCATCATCATCCCCGACAACGCCAAGGAAAAGCCCAGCGAAGGCGAAGTGCTCGCCGTCGGTGAAGGCAACCGCGACGAAGACGGCGACCGCATCCCGCTCGACGTCAAGGTCGGCGACCGCGTTCTGTTCGGCAAGTGGTCGGGCACCGAAGTCAAGGTCGACGGGGAAGACCTGCTGATCATGAAGGAAAGCGACATCATGGGCGTGATCGCCTGACCGGCTGATCCCGCTACGCTTTTCCCTTTCAACAACCCAATTCAGGAGAAACAATCATGGCAGCCAAGGACGTAAAGTTCGGCCGTGACGCCCGCGAACGCATTCTCAAGGGCGTCGATACCCTCGCCAATGCCGTCAAGGTCACGCTCGGCCCCAAGGGTCGCAACGTGGTGATCGACAAGAGCTTCGGCGCACCCCGCATCACCAAGGACGGCGTTACCGTCGCCAAGGAAATCGAGCTCAAGGACAAGTTCGAGAACATGGGCGCGCAGATGCTGCGCGAAGTCGCCAGCAAGACCAACGACCTCGCCGGTGACGGCACCACCACCGCCACCGTGCTCGGCCAGGCGATCGTGCGCGAAGGCATGAAGTCGGTTGCTGCCGGCATGAACCCGATGGACCTTAAGCGCGGCATCGACCTCGCGGTCGAAAAGGTGGTCGAGAACCTCAAGAGCCGTTCGAAGGAAGTCTCGGGCTCGCAGGAAATCGCCCAGGTCGGCATCATTTCCGCCAACGGTGACCGTGAAGTCGGCGAGAAGATCGCCGAAGCCATGGAAAAGGTCGGCAAGGAAGGCGTGATCACCGTCGAGGAAGCCAAGGGCCTCGAGTTCGAACTCGATGTCGTCGAAGGCATGCAGTTCGACCGCGGCTACCTCAGCCCCTACTTCATCACCAACCCCGAAAAGATGGTGGTGGAGCTGGAGAACCCGTACATCCTGATCCACGAGAAGAAGCTGTCGAACCTGCAGTCGATGCTGCCGGTGCTCGAAGCGACGGTCCAGTCGGGCCGCCCGCTGCTGATCATCGCGGAAGACATCGAAGGTGAAGCGCTGGCCACCCTGGTGGTCAACAAGCTGCGCGGCGGCCTGAAGGTTGCAGCGGTCAAGGCACCGGGCTTCGGCGATCGCCGCAAGGCCATGCTGCAGGACATCGCGATCCTGACCAAGGGCGAGATGATCAGCGAAGATCTCGGCATCAAGCTGGAGAACGTGACGCTGGCCATGCTCGGCCAGGCCAAGAAGGTCACCATCGACAAGGACAACACCACGATTGTCGATGGCGCCGGCGATGCTGAAGACATCAAGGCACGGGTCACCGAAATCCGCACCCAGATCGACAACACCACCAGCGACTATGACCGTGAAAAGCTGCAGGAACGCCTGGCGAAGCTCGCCGGCGGGGTTGCCGTGATCAAGGTCGGCGGCGCTTCGGAAGTCGAAGTGAAGGAGCGCAAGGACCGCGTCGACGACGCCCTGCACGCCACCCGCGCTGCGGTGGAAGAAGGCATCGTCCCCGGTGGCGGCACCGCGTTGCTTTACGCCACCAAGGCTCTCGAAGGCCTGAAGGGCGCGAACGACGACCAGACCCGCGGGATCGACATCGTCCGCAAGGCGATCGTCGCTCCGGTGCGGCAGATCGCAGAGAACGCCGGTCATGATGGTGCGGTCGTCTCGGGCAACCTGCTGCGTGAAAACGACGAAACGCAGGGCTTCAACGCTGCCACCGACACTTACGAGAACCTCGTGGCTGCCGGTGTGATCGACCCGACCAAGGTCGTTCGCGTGGCTCTGCAGGATGCGGCCTCGGTCGCCGGCCTGCTGATCACCACCGAAGCGGCAATCACCGACGCGCCGGAAGACAAGCCCGCCGCCGGCGGCATGCCCGACATGGGCGGCATGGGCGGCATGGGCGGAATGGGCTTCTAAGCCCCTCCACCCAGCCCATCGGCTGAAACAGGAAACCCCGGCGGAGCGATCCGCCGGGGTTTTTTGGTGAACGGGTGGTGATTTCCCACTCTGGCCAAGGTTCGACATGCATTGTACCCTTCCGCAAGCGGTGAGGATCAACTGTCATGCGAATTGCTATTCTGGCAGCAGTGTTCAGTTTCCTGCTTTCTTCCGGCATCGTCGCTGCGGAGGATAGCGCCAAGCCTTCGATACCGGCCAACACCCTTTTCACCGACGCATGCAAGTTGATCCCCGAGGTTCCGGATGCCTGCACGATTGCGGTTGCGGCAGCGACATTTCTTGCTCCGACCTACGAACCAAGAAAAGCAACTGACGGGGAAAGGCGCCTGTCGGAACTTGGCTATGTCGCGCAGTACTATCCCGCACGGTCCGGTCTGTTCGGCGATCTGACCGACGCCTTCCTGATCGCCGAGCGTGGCGGCAATCGCGTCTACCTCGTCATCACCGGGACCGAATCCGGCCGCGACTGGATCGAAAATGCGAAGGCAAAAGCGTACACAAGCAAGTGGCGCGACGGGTATTATTACACTCCGCCCGGTCATGCCGGATTCCGCAGTGGAGCCCTGAATGTCATCCGGAAACTGCTGGTGGCTAATGAATTTGACCAGGCTCCTCTGGCTTTTCCGACAGCGCGCAGCGAACTTTCCCGCTTCCTCTGCCGGGCGGAACTGCGCCCTGGGCCGGACGGCAAGATTGGCATCGTGCTGGCAGGGCATAGCCGTGGCGCCGCGATTGCCCAGCTTCTGGCTCCCGCCTTGTCCGGCTACGAGATGGTGGTCCCGTCCGAAACGCCAGGCCAAGCCGTGGCTGTGCAGGGCCATTGGCCGCTCCGCCTTGACGCGCTGGTAGGGTTTGCCATGCCGATATCGGTCTACACGCGCACGGACGATGAGGCGGGTCTCGATTTGGCTGGCAAGCCCGACCAGTGGGATGTTTACGGGCGCGCGAAGGTCGCGGAAAAATCCCTTATCTTCCTGAACGAAAGGGATATTGTTCCTCTGCTTTCGTTAGGACTGGGTGCCCAGCTTGGGCATCAATTCCGGCTTGAGCCAAGTGAAGCTCGTGCCAATAAAATCTTCTACTCTCGTTTCAACAGTGCCAATGCATTGTCGCTGATTCAGGCGCACGGTTCCGGCGGCTATTGCGAAGATGTGCTCAAGGCGTTTGGTGCCGATGAGCCAGAGGGCGATGCCGGCAAGTGTGAAAAACGCACTTTCTCGCAACCCCCGGTGACGAGGCGATAACAGGCGTTGCTCATGCCACCAGCGGCTTTCGGCCAGATCATCCGCGCTCCTTTATCCCCGCACAGGTGATGCGGCATTGAGGCCCCGAATTCCTCGAAGCGCGGAGCCATGCGACGAAGGACAGCGTGACCCCGGCTCGGAGGCCGGGGAAGCTGGGGCGGACTCATCACAGCCACGTTTCCTACACCGCACTGTTCCGCTAGCATGCGGCGTGGCGGACTAGTCTCGCCCCGCTCTTTGACTTCTTCCGGTTAACCCTTGCCCTTGCGGTTGGCGGCGTGCGGGCGTTTTTGCGCGCTGCGCGCTTGTCCGTCCGGCCCGGAGAGGGTGGCCCAAACCATATTAATACAACAGGTTACCCACAGCAGCAGTGGGTGACGCGGTGTCACCTTTGTCACCCTGCCTGCCGCCCCGGGTTCGGTGCCCCACACCCGGGGCGCAGCCCGGCGGCCCCTTAACCGCCCTTGCGGCTTGCCTCGGCTGCGGCCGCCACGTCCGCCGGCCAGGTCACCTGGGTCTGCGTCTGCGGGTTGAACACGTCGCCGGGGTAGATCGCAGCTTCGGCGGCGGCGATCTCTTCGGCAGTGAGGAACTGGCTCGGCTCCAGCGCGAACACGTCCAGCCCGCGGGTGATCTCGGTCGCGTAGATGCGGCCGCGATACCAGTAGGCCGACCAGTATCCGCCCACCACCAGCTGGTCCTTGTCGACCGGGCCGCGGTCAAAATAGGCGATCTCCTGCGGGTTGGCCGCATCGGTGAAGTCGATCACCGAAATGCCGCCCTGGTACCAGGCCTGGACGAACAGGTCGCGCCCCGGAACCGGGATGATCGAGCCGTTGTGGGCGACGCAGTTCTCCTTGTCCCCCTGCGGGGCGGGCAGCTTGTAGGTGCCGCGATAGACCAGCTTGCCATTCTCGACGCCGTAGAAGGCGTTGGCGCCCCAGTTCTTCGGATCGCCCGCCTGGCAGCGCGGCCGGCCCCCGCCGCCCCATTCGTCGGTGAAGATCACGGTCGACCCGTCGTTGTTGAAGGTGGCCGAGTGCCAGTAGGCAAAGCCCTTGTCGGTCACCGCGTCGATCCGCTTCGGCTTCATCGGATCGGAAATGTCGAACACGATGCCGTTGCCCGAGCAGGCCCCGGCAGCGAGCTTCCTGGCCGGAAACACGGTGATGTCATGGCACTGGTCGGTCCGGTAGGTGTCCTGCGTCCCGTCGCCATGGTCACCGCCGCGCCACAGCCCGGCAATCTGGCCTTCCGCCGCAAACACGCGCGGGCTGTCAACGATCCGCGCCTTCGACGGGTCGGCCACCGGGATCTCGATCACGTCGATGCTGAACAGCGCGGTGCGGGTATCGCCGGTGTCATCCCCGATGCAGCCGGCCAGCTCCTTCTCGTCGCGCACGCCCGAGGTGCCGGAGTTGTAGACCACCAGCCGTTCCGCATCGGCGCTGACGATCGAATGGGTGTGGCTGCCACGGCAGGTCTGCACCTGGCCGACCTGGCGCGGGCGGGTCACGTCGGAAATGTCGAAGATCCGCAGGCCGCGGAACCGCTCGGCGCTGATCCGCTCGGGCACGCCCTGCAGCCCGCAATCGACCCGCCCGGTGGTCTGTTCGACCGACATGATCAGCAGGTTGCCGACCACCGAGACGTCCCCCTGCCCACCCGGGCAGACGACCGAACTGACCAGCGTGGGCACACCGTCTTCGCCGAGGCGATAGGCGTTCCAGCCGTGGTAGTTGCCGGCCACCATCAGATCGCCGGAAAAGGCCATGTCGGTATTGGCAAAGTCGAACGGCGATCCGCGCTTGCCGAATTGCGGCTTGGCATCCGCCTCTTCGCCTGCAGGTGGCGGGGTTCCGGCGGCGGGCGGGGCGGCGGGTGGGGCGGCGGTGGCGGCAGGTGCAGCCGCTATCCGGTGCCCGGCGTGCGGGTCGGCGGCAGTCTCCGCCTTGGGCGCTTCAGCCGTCCCGTCCTTCTTGTCTTCCTTCTTGGGCATGACCGGCTGGAGGCCCGCCGGGTTGGCCGGATCGACGAAGCCGGCCGGCTTGGCCAGGCTCACCACCTTGCGCAAGTTGAGAATGGCTTCCCCCGCATCGGCAAAGCCTGCCGCCAGCGTGGCGCGCGGATCTTCCGAGAGCGTGGCGTAGAGCGCGTTCATCCGCTCGATCTCGGCCTTCTGATCGGTCTCGACATCGTTGACGAAGCGCTGCTGACCCGGGTCGAAGGCGGTGCCGGGCACGCGCAGCAGGTCTTCCACCATGTCCAGCGCGCCCCGGTGGTGGGCAATCATCAGCTGGAGGAACAAGCGCTCGAACGCGACGCCATCGAGCGTGGCCAGCCGCGCCATGTCTTCGGGGCTGGCCATGCCCTTCATCGTGTGGTGGGCATGGCCCATGCCGGCCATCGCGACCGGTTCGCTGCGCTCTTCCAGCCAGCCGCGCATGAAGGCGATCTCGTCTGCCTGGCTGGCGTCAATCCGCCCGGCCACGGCCACGATTTCCTCGCGACTGGTCCGCCCCTTGACCAGCGCCGCCATTTCCACCGCCTGCTGGTGGTGGACGATCATGCCCTGCATGAAGGCGATGTCGGCCGGGGTCCAGGTCAGTGCAGCGAGACGGGTCGCTTCATCGGCACCGATCACCCTGGGTGCTTCCCCCGGCGCGCCGGGCTGGATGATCGGAGCTTCCTGCGCAGCCACGGCACTGGCCGAGGCGAGCAGGCTTGCGGCGAGCGAAAGACGGGTAAACTGGCGGCTGTGACGAGCGAACATGCGAAAGGCCCCTTGGTGCAAAACTCTTGCCCCCTATGGGCCTGCTCGGGCCGCCCAAGTCAATCCAACGCTGGTCGATTGAAGTCAGCCGTTCGTCGGGCGAACGGCGCTGCCAGCGCGTGATCGATGGCCACGTCGGCCAGCGCCTGCGGATCATCCACCCCGATGATGAAGGTGCCGGGAGGGGGGTCTGCGCGGAAGGTCCCGTGCAGCCGGTCCCACAGGCTGAGCCCGCTGGTGAAGTTGCTATCCTGCTGCTCGGGCACCCGCGAATGGTGCAGGCCGTGCATCTCCGGCGTGGTCAGCACCGTGCGCAGCCGCTGGTCCCACCCCTCCGGCAAGCGCAGGTTCGCATGGTGGAACAGGATCGAGGCGTTGAAGAACCGCCGCCACCAGCGCAGGGTCTTGGGGCTGACGCCCGCCAGCCGCACCTGCACCAGCCGCCACGGCAGCGAGACCAGCATATCGAGCGGGTGAAACCGCACCGCCGTGCTGGCGTCCATGTCGGGATCGACGTGGTGGACGCGGTGGAAACGCCACAGGAACGGCACCCGGTGCGTCGCCACGTGCCACCAGTAGAACCCGTAATCCATCGCCGCGATCCCGCCGAGCAGGCGCAGAGGGCGTGGCAAGCGCTGGGCAAGGCCGCGCTCCTTGGCCAGGTTGCCGCGCGCAATCGCCCGGGTCAGCGGCTCCTCTACCGCGGCGACGATGACCGCACACCCGGCCCCGAGCGCAGCATTGCGCAGGTTGCGCGGCACATCGGGCAAGGTCTGCTGCCGCAAGGGCCGCTTGCGCTCGGCCACCAGCAGGGCGGCGACACCGGTGGCTGCGGCCAGAGCAACAAGGAGGCGGGCGCGGTTCATTGCGGCAACCCTGCCCCATGGCGCTGGCTGCGTCGAGCGGCTAGTGGGTCACCATGGCCCCGCCCCTGCTTTCGATCTTCGCCCGCTGGCCGCGCCCCGGCGAGGTCAAGACCCGGCTGATCCCGCACTTCGGCGCAGAGGGCGCGGCAACGATCTACACCCGCCTGCTGGCGCACACGATTGCGGTGGCACGCGCCAGCGACGTGCCGTTCGAATTGCGCGTGACCGGCGGCGCGCCGGAGCTGTTCCGCGCAGCCTTCGGGCCTGACCTCACCGTGACATCGCAGGGCGAGGGCGATCTCACTGCCCGTCTATCGGCCGTACCCGCACCGGCAATCGTGATCGGCAGCGACTGCCCCGGCCTGACGCCTGCCGTCCTGCAAGCCGCGGCAGACGCTCTCACAACCGACCCCATGGTGATCGGCCCGGCCAGCGATGGTGGGTACTACCTGCTCGGCTACAACGCGGACGCGGCCTTTGCCTTTTCAGACATGCCATGGAGCACGCCTGCGGTGTTCGAGGAAACCCTGCGCCGGTTCGCGCAGCGCGGCATTCGTCCGGCAGTGCTGCCGGAACTCAGCGACGTCGATACGCCCGAAGACCTCGCCCGCTGGCCGGAGTTCCTGCCATGAACCCTTCGCCCGTCGCACTCGTCATCCCGGTGCTGGACGAGGAAAAGGCCCTGCCCGCGCTGGTCGAGGTGCTGCGCCAGCTTGACCCGCAACCGGCCGAGATCGTGGTGGTCGATGGCGGCAGCTCAGACCGGAGCCCGGAGATCGCCCGCGCCGCTGGCTGGACCCTGGTAGAGACCGAGGCGGGTCGCGGCTGGCAGATAAATGCCGGTGTCGCCGCCGCCACCGCGCCGCTGGTCTGCGTGCTCCATGCCGACAGCGTACCCCCGCGCGATATGGTGCAGGTCATCCGCGAAACGCTGGCCGAACCAAGAATCGCGCTCGCCAGCTTCACCCCGCTGATCCGGGGTGACAAGACCCGCTGGGGCACCACTGTCCACAACTGGCTGAAGACCTGGTACGCGCCGCTGATTACCCGCCCGCATCTGTTCCTGCGCGGGGTGCGGCTGCTGTTCGGCGACCACGGGATGTTCTTCCGCCGCGCGCAGTTCCTCACCATCGGCGGCTGCACCCCGGGGGACGCGGTGATGGAGGAGGCCGACCTGTGCGTGAAATTCGCAGCACTCGGCAAGATCCGCATGGTCCCGCGCTGGATCGTCACCTCGGACCGGCGGATCGCCGCCTGGGGGCCGCTCAAGGCCAACTGGATCTATTTCAAGGTCGGCATTCTCTGGGCTGTGGGCGCGCGCGCCAGGCTGGCACGGCACTATCCGCACGTGCGCTAGCGGCCAGAAACCCGACCGCGATACAGTGGTCGATCAGGCGGCGAATGTAGGCCTCGCCCGTTTCCGGGCAGCCGGCCCCGGCAATCGCGCGGAAGGCCGAATCGTCGAAGTGGGGGTTGCGCTGGAAATAGCTGGCATAGAGCCCGGCCACCCGGCGGAACAGGCGGCGCTCCAGGGCAGGCAGCATGGAGGGATCGAACGCCTCTGGCGCAACCAGTTCCGGCTCGTGAAAGTGCGGGTAGGCCCCGATCGCGGCGGTGAACCGCCCGACCGGCAAGGGCTGGCCGGAAACAAGGTGGAAGGTACCCCCCGCCGCCTGCTCCATCCTTTCGCCAAGCAGGGCGATGCCTGCCGCGACATGATCGACCGGCACGAAGTCGAGCGTCGCCCCGGCGCGGGCTGGCATATGGCGCACGCGGCCTTCGGCAATCAGCTTGAACGCGGCATATGTGGTGTCGAACTGGCGGATGGTGCCATCGCCATGCTCCCCGACCACGATCGAGGGGCGCGCGATGGCCCAGGTAAGACCGCTGGCGCGCACCAGCCGCTCGCCGGCCGCCTTGCTTGCTTCATAGCCGTTGGCGAAACCGGTTTCGGGCAGCGGGTCACTCTCCTTGATAAGGCCGTCGCGCACTCCGCAGACATAGGCAGTGCTGACATGGAGAAAGGCCATCCCGCCTGCACCGGCCAGCCTGAGCGCCTCGGCCGTGCCGCCCACGTTGACGGCGGCATAGTCCGCCTCGTCGAGGTCGAACCGGACGGTCGCGGCGCAATGGACCAGCAGGTCATGGCCAGCGGCCGCCGCGTCCCATGCGTCTTGATCCCAGCCGAATTGCGGCAGCGAGACATCCCCCTGCACCGCCCCGGCCACGGCGACCGGGCGGCCCCGGTTGTCGCACACCTGCGGGTTGCGATGGACCAGCGCGGTCACGCTGTGCCCGGCTGCTGCGAGCCGGGCGCAGACCTCCCCGCCGAGCAAGCCGGCGGCCCCGGTAACGAATACCCTCAACAGCAGGCCGCCGGGCTGGCCGGAACCGAGTTCATGTAACGTGGTGCCTCAATTGCGCGAACGGGAATGCAGAACATGCTTCGCGGGCGAGGCATAACGGGTTACGCGGGGCGCACAATGAAATTTACCCATGATGCAATCGTGATCGGCGCGGGCGCCGCAGGCCTCACCGCAGCAGGCGGCGTGGCCCTGTTCGGGCTGAAGGCCGTGCTGGTCGAAGGCCACAAGATGGGCGGCGAATGCCTCAACAACGGCTGCGTACCGTCGAAGGCGCTGATCACTGCCGCCAAGCGCGCGGCCGAGGCGCGGGTAGCGACCCGCCACGGCGTGACGCTCGCCCCGCCGCAGGTCGACTGGGCCGGGGTCATGGCGCACGTCCGCCAGGCGATTGCCGAGATCGAGCCCCATGATTCGGTCGAGACGTTCGAAGGCATGGGCGTCGAAGTCATCCCGGGCTGGGCCCGGGTCACCGGCGCGCATTCGGTCGAGGTCGATGGCCGCACGCTCACCGCCCCTCGGATCGTGATCGCCACCGGCTCGAAGCCGATGGTGCCGCCGATCGAAGGCCTGGACAGCGTACCCTACCTCACCAACGAAAACCTGTTCGATCTGGCCGAGCAGCCAGAGCACCTCGTCATCATCGGTGGCGGGGTGATCGGGATGGAGATGGCACAAGCCTTCCGCCGCCTCGGCAGCGCGGTCACCGTGGTCAACCCCGGCCCGCTGATGGGGCGGGACGATCCGGAATCCGTCGCCGTGGTGCGCGCCGTGATGGAGGAGGAGGGCGTCCGCTTCATCGACGGCACGGTGTGCAGGGCCGAGGGCCGCGCAGGTGCGCTGCGCGTGGAAATCAGCCTGTCGGATGGCGGCAGCGAGGCGGTCGATGGCTCACACCTGCTGGTCGCGGTCGGTCGCAAGGCCAATTGCCGCGGCTTCGGGCTGGAGGAAGTGGGCGTGGAAATTGGCCCGAACGGGATTGTCACCGATGCCCGGCGCCGCACCTCGGTCAGGTCGATCTACGCCATCGGCGATTGCCGCGACGGACCGCGCCTGACCCATGCCTCGGGCTACGAGGGCTCCAACGTGGCGCTGGAGATCGTCACCGGAATCCCGACCAAGGTCGATTACCGCGCCCTGCCCTGGTGCACCTATACCGAGCCCGAAGTGGCGCAGGTGGGGCTGACCGAGGCCGAAGCGCGCGCGCAGCACGGCGATGCAGTCATCGTGGTCAAGGAAGGCTTCGACGACAACGAACGCGCCATTGCCGAGGGCGACACCCGGGGCCACCTCAAGCTGGTGCTCAAGGGCAAGAAAGTGCTCGGCGCCAGCATTGTCGGGAAGAACGCGGGCGAGTTGCTGCTGCCGTTCAGCCAGAGCATCACCGGCAAGAGCAGCACCTTTGCCATGGGCAGCGCAGTAATCAGCTACCCCACCCGCAGCGAGATCGCCAAGGCCGCCGCCTTCAGCGCGTGGGAACCGACCGTGTTCGGCAAGGTGCCGAAGAAATACGCGGCGCTGGTGGCGAAGCTGCGCCGGACGTTTGCATGAGCGAGGCCCGCACCCGCTCGCGCAACGCGCCCACAGGCCCCTCGCCGTTCCGGGTCGACGGGGCACTGCTGCCGCGGGAGAAGTTCGCCGATCCCGAATGGACCGCCAAGGGCGAGCGCCGGGCATCAGTGCCACTAACCCGGCTCGAAACGCTGTGGCTCAACACCGGGACGCTGTGCAACCTCGCCTGCGCCACCTGCTACATCGAAAGCAGCCCGACCAACGATGCGCTGGTCTATCTTGCCGCCAGCGACGCGGCGCGTTTCCTCGACGAGGCGCAGGGGATGGGCACCCGCGAGATCGGCTTTACCGGCGGCGAGCCGTTCATGAACCCGCAGTTCCTCGCCATGCTCACCGATGCGCTCGAACGCGGGTTCGACGCTCTGGTGCTGAGCAATGCGATGAAGCCGATGCGACGCCACGAGGCGGCATTGCTCGCCCTGCGCGCGCGGTTCGGGGACAGGCTGACGATCCGCGTGAGCCTCGACCACCACACGCAAGCAGGCCACGAAGGCGAGCGCGGTCCGAACAGCTGGGCGCCGGGGCTGGACGGCCTGAAATGGCTGTCAGACAACCATTTCTCCATCGCGGTCGCAGGCCGCCTGCTGCCGGGCGAAAGCATGGGCGAAGCGCGCGATGGCTACGCCCGGCTGTTCGCCGCCGAGGGCGTGGGGATCGACGCGCACGATCCGGCCCGGCTGGTGCTGTTCCCGGAAATGGACGCGACCCGCGACATTGCCGAAATCACGGTCGATTGCTGGGGCATCCTCGGCAAGTCACCGGCGCAAATCATGTGCGCGACCAGCCGGATGGTCGTCCACCGCAAGGGCGAGCCCGCCCCGCGCGTCGCCGCCTGCACGCTGATCCCTTACGACCCGCAGTTCGACATGGGCGCGACGCTGGCCGAAGCCTCGGGCGAAATCGCCCTCAACCACCCCCACTGCGCCCGCTTCTGCGTGCTCGGCGGGGCGAGCTGTTCCGCCTAGAGCACCCGTCCCGCCACCGCATCCAGCTTCGCCAGCACGGCCGGATCGCGCGCATCGGGCGCGGTGATCAGGGCGTGGTCGAGCACGGTGTCAAGCGGTGTGGGTTCACGCACTTCGGGCAGGGCGGCGATGAACCGCTCCACCGCCTGCCGCGCAATCGCGCCATTGGCGTGCATCTGTTCCAGCACCTGGCTGACTTCGACAAAGGCGGCATCCTCGCGCCAGCAGTCGTAATCGGTCACCATGCCGAGCAGGGCGTAAGGCATCTCCGCCTCGCGGCACAGTTTCGCTTCCGGCATGGCGGTCATCCCGATCACGTCCGCACCCCACTGGCGGTAGAGGTGGCTTTCTGCGCGGGTGGAAAACTGCGGCCCTTCCATCGCGAGATAGGTGCCACCGCGCACGACCGTGCCGCCCGCCGCCTCGACCGCGTCCGCCGCCATCGCGCTGAGGCGCGGGCAGACCGGCTCGGCCATGCTGACATGGGCGACCATGCCGGTGCCGAAGAAACTGGATGGGCGACCTTTGGTGCGGTCGATGAACTGGTCGACCGCCACGAAGCGGCCCGGCGGCAGTTCCTCGCGCAGGGAGCCGACCGCGCCGATGGCGAGAATGTCGGTGCACCCGGCGCGCTTGAGCGCGTCAATATTGGCGCGGACGTTGAGTTCCGACGGGGCAACGCGGTGGCCGCGCCCGTGGCGGGGGAGGAAGCGCACCCGAACCGGACCGATCCGCCCGCACAGGATCTCGTCCGACGCTTCGCCGAACGGGGAGTTGACGCGGATCCACTGCGCGTCTTCCAATGCGTCGATCTGGTAGAGGCCGCTGCCCCCGATGATGCCGATGGTCCAGGTGGTCATGGGGCGTTTCTAGCGTTTGACGCGGGAGTGCCTAGCCTTTTCCCGTCATCCGTACATCCCCCGCTTCGGCCCCAGGTACCCGAACAGGTAGGCCCCAACCTTGCGCATCTGGATTTCCTCCGCCCCTTCGGTGATGCGGTAGCGGCGGTGGTGGCGGTAGATGTGCTCGAACGGCTTGTGCCGCGAATAGCCGATGCCGCCATGGACCTGCATCGCGCGGTCCGCCGCCTGGCACACCAGCCGGTTGGCCCAGTAGTTGCACATGGAGACCTTGTCGGAGATCGTCTTCTCGATCATCTCGTGGGGCATGTTGTCCATGTCCCACGCGGTCTTGTAGATCAGCAGGCGCAGCATCTCGCACTGGGTGGCCAGTTCCACCAGCGGGAACTGGATCGCCTGGTTGCGGGCCAGCTCCTCACCGAAGGGCTTGCGCTCGCGCGCATAGCGCACGCTTTCCTCAACGCAGAAGGTCGCCGCGCCAAGGCTGCTTGCGGCCTGGCGGATGCGGTTCTGGTGGACGAAACTCTGCGCCAGCGCCAACCCGCGCCCTTCGACCCCGAGGATCGCGCTGTCCGGCACCCAGACGTTGGTTACCGACAGACGCGGGTGGTCGGTGGGCATGTTGAAGGTCCACATCCACTCCTCGATCTGGAGGCCCTCGGTGGGGTTGGGGACGAGGAAGCAGGTGATCCCGCTGGCATCGCCGGCCTTGCCGCCGGTCCGCGCGAACATCGCGCAGTGGGTGGCAACGTGCATCCCGGTGATCCACATCTTCTCCCCGTCGATCCGCCAGCCATCGACCCCGTCGCGGGTCTCGCGCACGGCGACGGTTTCCATGTGGGTCGCATCAGAGCCGTGGTGCGGCTCGGTCAGGCCGAAGGCGACCCGGCGGGTGCCTTCAAACCCGCCGAGGATGAATTCCTGTTTCTGCTCCTCGGTGCCGAAATGCTCGAACATCGCGACGAAGGGGAAATTGCCGACGATGCTGTGCTCGTTCTGCAGGTCATTGTGCAGGCCCAGCCCGCGCTGGGCGAAGCGATCACGGATCACCGCCATCCACAGGTTGGAGCCATCCTTGCCGCCGTATTTCTTGGGCGCGGAGAAACGCCAGTGGCCCGCCTCGTCAGCCAGCTTGCGCGACTGGCGCAGCAGATCTTCCCATTCGTGGCGCGGCAGGCCGCCGTTCTCGAAATCGGTCCGCGCGTATTCGCGCCGGTGGTCGAAAAAGCGGATGTTGTCGTCCTGCTGCTCGAGCGGGATGATCGTGTCCTCGATGAAGCGAGTCAGCTCGGCGTAGTAGTCTTCCAGTTCCTGCGGGACGGCAAAATCCATCAGTTCTCTCCTGTCCATTTTTGGCGCGCCACGGCGAGCGCCGGGTATCTGGGAATGTCGGCTTCAAGCTTGGCCAGCGCCCGGCTCTTGAGGTCAGCCAGCAGCCGGGGCGTCGCGAGCCCCTTTTCGCCTGCCAGAAGCGCCTCGGACAGAGCCCGGTCCCGCACGTCGCCTTGTCCCTCGCTGCGCGCGATCATGCCCAGCGCATTGCGGGCGACTGCGATCTGGAAGCGGTCGTGCCCCTCCAGGCGATCCTTGATCGTGGCCAGCCATTCGCTGATTGCCGTGGCCATCTCGCCGGCGGTTGCCTCGCCTTGTTCAGGCGGCGGCGGGGCGGCGGCAGCCGGAAGCCGGGCGCGCTCCGCCGCCGGTGCGTCTTCCTCCAGCAACAGCAGCAGGTCGAGCTCGTTCTCGCTCGTGCGGCGCGAGATCACCACCCGCTCCAGCATCCGGTCAGAACCATCGCGCCAGTACTTCGCGCAGCGCAAGCAGCCCAGGGCCCACCACACCGTGCGATAGATTGACCAGAACCGGAACCGCGCCGGATCGACTGTGCGCCCACTTTCCGCCTCGTAGGCCGCGAAATAATCCTCAAGGCTGCCCAGACCCAGCGCAGGCCGGTCGTAATTGGCAAAACGCCACACCGCCATGCAGCCAAAGGCCAGATCTTCGTGCGGATCGCCGAAATGCGCCAGCTCCCAGTCGAGCACGCCGGTCAGGTGGCTGTCCTCGCACAAGAGGTTGCCGAGCCGGTAATCGCCATGGTTGAGCACCGGCTCAGCCGGTTCGGGCAGGTTGTCGGTGAGCCAGCGCAGGCCAGCCGCGATAATCGGCCGGTCGCCGCCCGCCTCGTCGAACTGCTGGCGCAGGCCCACCACCCCTTCGGCATAATCCAGCACCGGCACGTCGCCCGGCAGGTCGGCGCGGCGCAGCGAGTGGATGCGGGCGAGATCGCGCGCCGCCTCGCGCATGACGGTGGCTGGGTCGGCCATGGCCTGGATGCTGCGCGGGTCAGCCGTGCCCGGCAGCGCGCGCATGATGAACCCGCTGCCGATGCCATCGCCTGCTTCCAGGACGGTGATGACTTCAGGGGCGGTCACCCCGGCGGCGCGGGCGGCGCGGATGATGGCTGCTTCGGTGGCATGGCCGAACGGGCGGCCTTCCATGAAGGCCAGACTCGGCGCCCGGCGCAGGACATAGCTTTCACCGGCCTGCTCGAAGCGCCAGCTTTCCATGGTTGCCCCGCCGGTCAGGCGCTGCAGACCGGCCGGCTCGCCCGTTCCGACGCGCGTCATGGCACGCGCCAGCCCCCGCTCAAGATCGTCCATGCCTCTCCCCGTTGACCTGTTTGCCCGGCATGTTGCCGCCCGGCTGCCATCGACACAAGGCGGCAATTTGAGAGGCTCGGGATTATTACGTAGAAAAGGATTTGGTCGTGCCAGCGACACTTTCTGTCGCGCAGCGGGTTGTTCCCGCAAAACTGCTGCCGTTAAGCCTGTGCAAACCAGATTGGGTGTAGGGGTCAGTACATGTCCGTATTCGCGCGTTATCTCGCTCCCGCACTGGCAGCCGTTGCCATGACCTTCAGCGGAGCCGCCCAGGCCCAGGGTGCCCAGGGCGGATCTTCCGATCTGGAGGCCGCGTTCGACAACACGCTTGGCACCCAGACCCGCGCGCCTCAGACCTTCAATGCCGTTTACGAAAGCGGCTTCGACGCCGCGATTGCCCGGGTTGCCAGCGGCGAACAGGGCCGGATCGGAGTGGCCGCGATCGATCTGGCCAGCGGCAAGACGGTTTCAGTGCTGGGCGACCAGCGCTTTCCGATGGCCAGCACCAGCAAGATCGCGATCGCTGCGACTTACCTCGAAGGGGTGGAACAGGGCCGCTGGAGCCTGAGCAGCGAATTTCCGCTGCTGATCCCCGAACGCTCAGCCCGCTTCTCCACTGCCCGCGCGCCAGTGCGCAAAGGCAATTACCTGCCGGCAATCGAGCTGATCGAGCTGATGATCACGCGCAGTTCCAACCCGGCGACCGACGCCCTGCTCCAAGTCGTGGGCGGGCCGCAGGCGGTCAACGACTGGATGCGCCGCGCCGGAATCCGCGAGTTCGAGCTGACGCGCGACATCGCCACACTGGTCCGCGACGACGGTGAATTCGACCCCGCATCGATTGTCGATCGGCGAGACAGCGCCACGCCCAAGGCCATGCTGGAGCTGATGGTCGGCCTGCACGAAGGGCGCTGGCTCAACGCCGCCCACCGCCAGGTCATCCTTGGCGCGATGGAGCGCACGGTCACCGGCAAGCGCCGGATCCGCGCGATGCTCCCCGCCAGCCTGACTGTCGGCAACAAGACCGGGTCGCTCAACAACACCTCCAGCGATATCGGCTTCATCCGCACCCCGGATGGCCGCGCCATTGCCCTGGCGATCTATGTGACCGGGCAAGGTTCGCGTGCGGCCCGCGAAGCCCGCATCGCCCAGATCGCCCGCGCCATCTATGACGGGTACAGCGCGGATAGCGATGGGCGCAGCTGGGCCGGGGCAAACTACACCGGCCGATAAGCACCCGCCGTTCCCCTGCCTGAGGAACACGGTTCACCCAGGACAAGCGAAAAGGCAGGACAAACGAAAAGGGCGGCGCCTTGCGGCGCCGCCCTTTCCTGATTCGCTAGAAGCGAAAGGATTATTCAGCAGCAGCTTCTTCAGTTGCAGCTTCAGCAGCGCCTTCGGCAGCAGCTTCAGCGCCTTCAGCAGCAGCTTCAGCGCCTTCAGCGGCAGCTTCAGCACCGGCAGCAGCAGCGTCGGTGGCGCCTTCGGCCATCGCGTCGGTGTTGGCTTCCATGTCGGCAGCAGCCGAATCAGCGGTTTCGGTGGCGGCTTCTTCGGTGGCTTCCGAGCAAGCAGCGAGGCTCAGGGCGGCGCCGGCAGCGGCGGCAGCAAGAATGATCTTACGCATAGTGTAATATCCTTAAACAGCGAGTGTGGTCGCCGGGTCTTGCGAACCCTGGCGCGAAACCGGCCAAGCGGCTGGCTTCGAGGGGGTAAATAATGGCGGGATTGTGTCAAAGCAAGCGGATTTACGTCGGGAGCCGCATTATCTGCCACGATTTTGCCCGAATTGGCGGAATTCCGCCATTCCCGCTGCAGCACGGCAGCAGGCGGCAAATCCGGTCTGGTCTTTGCCCGCGCCGCTGCTAACCACACGCCATGGCTGACAGCAACCATCTCTACCTGGTCGACGGTTCGTCGTACATCTTCCGCGCCTACCACCGCCTGCCCCCCCTGACCGATCCGGAAGGCACCCCGGTCGGCGCGGTCTATGGCTATACCACCATGCTGTGGAAGCTGGCCGAAGACCTCGACAAGGCGGAAGGGCCGACGCATCTGGCGGTCATCCTCGATGCCGGCAGCACGTCTTTCCGCAACGACATCTATGATCTGTACAAGGCCAACCGCCCTCCCCCGCCGGAAGACCTGGTGCCGCAATTCCCGCTGATCCGCGATGCGACCCGCGCTTTCAGCCTGCCCTGCATCGAAGTTGCCGGTTTCGAAGCGGACGACCTGATCGCCAGCTATGCCCGCGTCGCGCAGGCGCAGGGGTGGAACGTCACCATCGTGTCGTCCGACAAGGACCTGATGCAGCTGATCGGCGAGAGCGGCGGAGCCCGCGTCGACATGCTCGACACGATGAAGAACCAGCGCATCTTCCTCGACGAAGTGGCGGAAAAGTTCGGCGTCGGGCCGGAACTGGTGGGTGACGTCCTGGCCCTGATGGGCGATTCGGTGGACAACATTCCCGGCATCTTCGGGATCGGCCCCAAGACCGCGACCAAGCTGATCCAGGATCATGGCTCGCTCACCGCCGCGCTCGATGCGGCAGAAGCGATGAAGCCGTCCAAGCTGCGCGAACGCCTGATCGAGCACCGCAAGGATGCCGAACTGAGCCGGATCCTCGTAACCCTGAAAGAGGATTGCGACCTGCCGGTGCCGCTCGACGACATGAAGCTGGACGGGGTTCCGCCGGAACCGCTCGCCGCCTTCCTCGGCAAACACGGGTTCACCAGCCTGCTGCGGCGGCTGGACAGCGGCTCGGGCAGCCCCTCGCGCACGACCGACCTCAATCCGGCCAGGGCGGTGAACGCCGGTGCCATGGCCGCGCCCGAAGGCAGCCGCCAGCCCCTGCCGGAATGGCCTGCTATCGACCTCACCCGCTATGAATGCGTCCAGACCCGCGAGGCACTGGACCGGTGGATTGCCCGTGCCTTTGCCGCGCGGGCAGTGGCGGTCGATACCGAGACCACCAGCCTCGATGCGATGCAGGCAGAACTGGTCGGGATCAGCCTGTCCACCGGACCGGGCGAGGCCTGCTACATCCCGCTCGGCCATTACGGCAGCGACATGTTCAGCGAAAAGCCGGTGCAGATCGACCGGGCCGAAGCGCTCGCCGCGTTGCAGCCGCTGCTCGCCAGCGACGCGGTGCTCAAGGTGTTCCAGAACGGCAAGTACGATCTCAACGTGCTCGCCCGGTACGGCGTTGCCGTCCATCCGATCGATGACACCATGATCATCAGCTTCGCGCTCGATGCCGGGCGCGGGCAGGAGGGCATCGGGGGCGGCCACGGGATGGACGAACTGTGCGGGCGGCACCTGGGCCACACACCCATTCCGTTCAAGGAACTGTGCGGAACCGGCAAGAAAGCAATCTCCTTCGGGGAGGTGCCGCTTGACCGCGCCACCTGCTATGCCGCCGAAGATGCCGAAGTGACCTGGCGGCTCCATGCCCTGCTCAAGCCCCGGCTTTCCATCGAGGGCGGAACGCGGGTCTACGAGCGGGTCGACCGTCCGCTGATCCCGGTCGTCGCACAGATGGAGCGCCACGGGATCAAGGTTGACCGGGCCAGGCTGGCGAAACTGAGCGAGGAATTCGCCGGCACCATGGCGGGCCTCGAAGGCGAAATCCACGCCCTCGCCGGCGCCCCCTTCACCATCGGCAGCCCCAAGCAGCTGGGCGACGTGCTGTTCGACACGCTGGGTTACAAGGGCGGGCGCAAGGGCAAGAGCGGACAGTACTCGACCGATCAGGCGATCCTCGAAGGGCTGGCGGCACAAGGCGCAGAAATCGCCACCAAGGTGCTCGAATGGCGCCAGTTGTCCAAGCTCAAGAGTACCTACACCGATGCCCTGCAGGCAGCGATCAACCCTGAGACAGGGCGGGTCCACACCAGCTACAGCCTGGTGGGGGCGCAGACGGGGCGACTCTCCTCGACCGACCCCAACCTGCAGAACATCCCGATCCGGACCGAGATCGGCCGCCAGATCCGTGAAGCCTTCGTGGCGGAGCCGGGCCACGTTCTGCTCGCGGCCGACTATTCGCAGATCGAGCTGCGTCTTGCCGCGCACATGGCCGACGTGCCGCAGCTGAAGGAAGCCTTTGCCAACGGGGAGGACATTCACGCCCGCACGGCGCGCGAAATGTTCGGCGAGGTCAACCGCGATACCCGCGCACGGGCCAAGACGGTCAATTTCGCCATCCTCTACGGCATCAGCCGCTGGGGCCTGGCCAGCAGGCTGGGGATCGAGGCGGACGAGGCCCAGGCGATCATTGACACCTATTTCCAGCGCTTCCCCGGCATCCAGCGCTATATCCACGAAACGCTGGAGAGCGTGCGGGCCTGCGGCTATTCCGAAACCCTGTTCGGCCGCAAGACCTGGTTCCCCCGGATCAACGCCAAGAACCAGGCGGAGCGCCAGGGCAGCGAGCGCGCTGCGATCAACGCCCCGATCCAGGGCACCAGCGCCGACATCATCAAGCGCGCCATGGTGCGGATGCAGCCTGCCCTTGCCGACGCGGGCCTGGGCCATGTGCGGATGCTGCTGCAGGTGCACGACGAACTGGTGTTCGAACTGCCCGAGGGTGACGTGGCCGCGGCCCGCCCGGTGATCGAGCGGGTCATGGCCGAAGCGGCGCTGCCCGCGGTCCGGCTCGATGTGCCGCTGGGCATCGAAATCGGGGCCGGGGCAAGCTGGGGGGCAGCCCATTGAGACAGCGGCTGGAGCTCTGGTTCGAAGGCCTGCCCGGGTGGCTGCCCGATGTGAGCCTTGCGCTGGTCGTGGCCGCCGCCGGGGTACTGGCGGCGCTGCTGGTCCACCGGCTCGCCTTCCTCGTGCTGGACCGGGTGACGCGCGCCAGCGAGAGCCAGTCCGACGACATGATCGTGGACCACGTGCGCAAGCCGGCGCGCTATGCCCTGATCGCGCTGGGCATTGTGCTGGCCGCGCGCGAGACGCCGCTGGTGGCTGGCGCATGGGAGAAGATCGCCGGGTTCGTCCTGCCGGCGCTGGTCGGCTGGATGGCTCTGGCGGTCATGAAGGCGCTGGTCGAAGCGGCCGTGCTCAAGGCCGACATCAGCGTGGCCGACAACCTGCAGGCACGGCGCAAGCGCACGCGGCTGGCCATTTTCAGCCGGATCGGCACGTTCCTGATCGTGTTCCTCACCATTGGCATGATGCTGCTGTCGATCCCCGGGGTGCGTGACATCGGGGTGACGCTGATGGCTTCGGCAGGGCTAGCCGGGCTGGCCGTGGGCGCTGCCGCCCAACCCGCCCTCAAATCGCTGATTGCGGGCCTGCAGATGGCGCTGACCGAGCCGATCCGGATCGACGACGTGGTGATCGTCGAGGGTGAGTGGGGCCGGATCGAGGATATCCGCACTACCTATGTCGTGGTGAAGATCTGGGACGAGCGGCGCCTGATCGTGCCGTCGAACTACTTCCTCGACCAGACTTTCCAGAACTGGACCCGCCATGGCTCCGCCCTGCTGGGGAGCGTGTTCCTGCATCTGGACCCGCTGGCCGATGTGCCGCCGCTCCGCGCCGCATTCGAGGGCATGGTGGAGGAACACCCGCTGTGGGACGGGCGCTCGCGCAAGCTGCAGGTGACGGAAACCACCGCCACCACGATGGAAGTCCGCCTGCTGATGAGCGCGGCCAATGCTGGCGACGCCTTTGACCTGCGCTGCGCGGTGCGCGAGGGCATGCTGGCCTGGATCCGCGAGAACCAGCCGACTGCCATCCCCCGCCAGCGGGTCGATGCTGCCGGCGACGCGGGCGATGCGGCAGCCGGGGTCGATATCGAGGTTGCTCCCGCTTCGCCTCCGCCGTCCGCCTCGCGCTAAGGCAGGCCGCAGCCGCTAGGCTTCGTTTTTCCCGTGCTTGCGGGCTCGTGCCGGCTCGACCATGCCTTCGTGGATGAATCCGATCGGGTGCACTTCAGCCGCCCGTTTCTTGAGCTCCCCGCGCATGTTCTTGTATTCGTTCTCCATCGCTTCCGTGACTGTGGCGCGCGAATCGTCCAACGCGCCCACGAAATCGGCCGCTGTGACAGTCTCGACCGCTCCGCCGGCCCGGCGCAGCGCGTTGAGGCCTGCGCGCCTGACCACGTCTTCGAGGTCCGCCCCGGTATAGCGTTCGGTCTTGTCCGCCAGGTCTGACAGGCTGACGTCGTCGGCCAGCGGCATGTGCTGGGTGTGGATGCCGAGGATCTGCTCGCGGCCCTTGCGGTCAGGCGTGCCGACATAGACCAGCTCGTCAAACCGGCCGGGCCTCAGCAGGGCCGGATCGACCAGGGCCGGGCGGTTGGTCGCCCCGATCACCACGACCGAGCGCATTTCCTCCAGCCCGTCCATTTCCGCGAGGATGGTGTTGACCACGCGGCCCGTGACCTGCGGCTCCCCCTGTCCGCTGCCCCGTGCCGGCACGAGGCTGTCGATCTCGTCGATGAACAGCACGCACGGCGCAACCGCACGGGCACGCTGGAACAGGCGGGCAATCTGCTGCTCGCTTTCGCCGTACCACTTGGAAAGAAGATCGCTCGACTTCATCGAGATGAAGTTGGCTTCGGCCTCCTTGGCCACGGCCTTGGCCAACAGCGTCTTGCCGGTGCCGGGTGGGCCATAGAGCAGGAAGCCCTTGGCCGGGCGAATGCCGAGCCGGGCAAAGGCATCGGGGTTCTTGAGCGGCAGTTCGATGCCTTCCTTCAGCTTGTCGACCGCATCATCAACCCCGCCGATGTCGCTCCAGCTCACGTTGGGCACCTGGACCATCACCTCGCGCATGGCGGAGGGCTGGATGCGTTTGAGCGCAGAGAGGAAATCCTCGCGCGTCACGCGCAGATCTTCCAGCACTTCTGGCGGGATGGTGCGGGCATCAAGATCGAGGCGTGGCATGATCCGGCGCACCGCATCGATGGCTGCTTCACGCGCCAGCGCGGCAATGTCCGCCCCGACGAAGCCATGGGTCACCCGGGCCAGCTCGTCGAGATCGACTTTCTCCCCCAGCGGCATCCCGCGGGTATGGATGGACAGGATTTCCCGCCGCCCGCGCTCATCCGGCACGCCGATCACGATTTCCCGGTCGAACCGGCCGGGGCGGCGCAGCGCCTCGTCGATCGCGTCAGGCCGGTTGGTGGCGGCGATCACCACGATGTTGGAGCGCGCCTCCAGCCCGTCCATCAGGGTGAGCATCTGGGCGACCAGCCGCTTTTCGGCTTCGCCCGAAACCTGGCTGCGCTTGGGCGCGATCGAATCGATCTCGTCGATGAAGATAATCGCCGGTGCCGCCTTGGCCGCAGCCTCGAACACCTCGCGCAGGCGCTTCTCGCTCTCGCCATAGCCCGAGCCCATGATTTCGGGCCCGTTGATGACGAAGAATTCGGCATCGCTTTCGTTGGCAACGGCCTGCGCCAGGCGGGTCTTGCCGGTGCCCGGCGGGCCATGCAGCAGCACACCGCGCGGCGGATCGACCCCCAGCCGGGTGAACAGTTCGGGATAGCGCAGCGGCAATTCGACCATTTCGCGCAGTTGCTGGATCGTTTCGCCCATCCCGCCGACATCGTCGTAATTGACCACTGCACGGCCATCGCGCGGTTCCTCGAACTCGGCGCGCAGCTCGACCTCGGTGTTCTCGTCGATGTGGACAATACCCTTGGGCACGGTCGCTACCACGGTCAGGCGGATCTGGGTCAGGGCATAGGCGGGTACGCTGAACATGCGCTGCACTTCGGGCGGCATGTTCTGGACCGGCTGCTGGCCGGTGGTCGCCACCAGGTCTCCTGCCACCAGCGGGCGGCGGAAGAAGTTGCGCTTCAAGGCCTGGCTCGGTCCCTGCAGCCGCATTTCGCGCTGGGCCGGGGCGAACACAACCCGGGTGGCGGGGCGCGATTCGGCCTTCGACAGGTGGACATGCTCGCCCGAGGCCGCTTCGGCATTGCCGCGCTGGAGGCCATCCAGCCGGACCAGTTCAAGGCCCTCGTCCTCGTCATAGGAGGCCATGGCGATTGCCGCGGTGCTGCGCTTGCCGACGATCTCGACCACGTCGCCATCGGTTATGCCCAGCGCCTGGAAAGCCGTGCGGGGGATCCGGGCAACACCGCGCCCGCTTTCTTCCTGCCGGGCCGCAGCCACCTGGAGCCGCACCGTCTTGTCCTGCACTTTCACGTCAGCATCGGCCATGCGGCGCTCGCTCCCATCTCTTCGCTTGCCAGCCCAAGCTAGGTATTGGGCCTGCGGGATGCAAACGTAAGGAGCGCCCGGACGTGCCCGGCGAAGTGCCATAATGACCGACTGGGCCCTGCTATCAGGGCGTATGGCAGACACCCGGAGGGCAAGAAAAAAGCCCCGACCACTGGGGCCGGGGCTGGAAAGTCTTGGGAGAGGATGCCTAAAAGGCCTGCTTCATATGCCGGGGGCGCACATATTGTGCAAGTGCGAAATAAGCACGCTCAGTTGCAAGTCTTGCAACATAGTCGAGGCAAAACCCGGTCGGATTGGTGCAGGGGCCACAATTAGCGCCAAAATGGCTTCGCAAGTGCAGCATTTTTGTTACGCAAATGCAGCATGGTCAGACCCGCCCCCTTGCCCGCTTTTGCCTGGCGGCCTAACAGATCGGCAAACGGAGACACCTGATGAACAAGCTCTATCCCGATGCCACCGCCGCACTCGACGGCGTGCTGCGCGATGGCATGCTGATCGCCGCCGGAGGCTTTGGCCTGTGCGGCATTCCGGAACGCCTGCTCGACGCGATCCGCGACTCGGGCGTCACCGGCCTGACTTTCGCCAGCAACAATGCCGGGATCGACAACGAAGGCATCGGCAAGCTGCTGCGCACCCGGCAGGTCCGGAAAATGATCTCCAGCTACGTGGGCGAGAACAAGGAATTCGAGCGGCAATACCTTTCCGGCGAGCTGGAGGTGGAGTTCTGCCCCCAGGGCACGCTGGCCGAACGGATGCGCGCAGGCGGGGCCGGCATTCCCGGCTTCTACACCCGGACCGGGGTCGGCACGCTGGTGGCCGAGGGCAAGGAAGTGAAGCAATTCGACGGGCAGGATTACATCCTGGAACGCGGCATCTTCGCCGATCTTGCCATCGTCAAGGCGTGGAAGGCTGACGAGACCGGCAATGTCGTTTTCCGCAAGACCGCGCGCAATTTCAACGTGCCGGCGGCAACCTGCGGCAAGGTCTGCGTGGTCGAGGTGGAGGAAATCGTGCCGGCCGGCAGCCTCGACCCTGACTGCATTCACCTGCCCGGCGTCTATGTCCAGCGGATGATCCTGGGCGCCCCTTACGACAAGAAGATCGAATTCCGCACCGTGCGCGAACCGGTGCCCGCGTGAACCCACGCGTGACCCTGCACCGGGCCACCCTTCTGGCCGCGCTGCTGGCCCTGCCGGGCGCGCTGGGCGGCTGCGTCGCGGCTGCAATTCCGGCCATCGCGGCCAGCGGCATCCTGGTGCGTGACAGGCAGGATACCGACCCGGCCAGCGCGAACGCGCAAGCGCCGGCCGATCCGGTGGTGGCCGTGATCGCAGGTGAACCCGCACCGACCGTGGTCACGATCCCGCCCCCGCCCGCTCCGCGTTCCACGGTCGCGGCCGCCCGGAGCGCACGCCCGGCGGCTGTGGCGGCAAACACTTCGGCCAGCGCAACGGGGTCGGTCTTTGCAGCCGAGCCGGTCAATCCCTATGCCGCCTTTTACCTCCATGCAGCCGAGCAGGCACGGCTCGATCCGGTCGATGCCCCGCGCCGGTCGGCGGTGCTGGCACGCCCGGGATCGCTGGAGCCGGTGATGAGCGAGTGCGCCATCCTGCCCCCGGCCGTGCTGGTCGATCTCGATCCGGCCGGCGGCAAGCTCGACACTGCCAGCGCCATCCCTGCCAACCCGAACCTGGCCGAAGTCCTGGCCGAACTGCGCCTGCAGGATGTGGCCGTCTTCTGGGCTTCCGAGGTGCCCGCAATCGAGGCTGGCCGGGTCCGCGAGCAGCTGCTCGCCAGCGGGCTCGACCCGTGGGGGCGCGACGGGCTGCTGCTGATGCGCCGCGCGGAGGACCGCAAGGATGCCCGCCGCCGCGAACTGGCCCAGACCCATTGCGTGGTCGCGATTGCCGGCGACAGCCGCGGCGATTTCGACGAACTGTTCGATTTCCTCCGCAACCCGGCCGCCGCCGCTCCGCTCGAGAGCCTGTTCGGCGAAGGCTGGTTCCTTACCCCCACCCTCGTTGCCGCACCGGATGCGGCCAAGGAAGACTGAACCCATGACCGATACGTCAGGCTGGACCCGCGACCAGATGGCCGCCCGCGCCGCACAGGAATTGCAGGACGGATATTACGTCAACCTCGGCATCGGCATCCCGACGCTGGTGGCGAACCATATCCCGGACGGGATGGACGTGACCCTGCAGAGCGAGAACGGAATGCTCGGTATCGGGCCGTTCCCGCTCGACGATGAGGTCGACGCCGATCTGATCAACGCCGGCAAGCAGACCATCAGCGAACTGGCGCACAGCGCCTATTTCGACAGCGCGGCGAGCTTTGCCATGATCCGGGGCGGGCACATCGACCTGACCGTGCTCGGCGCGATGGAAGTGGCCGAGAACGGCGACATTGCCAACTGGATGGTACCCGGCAAGATGATCAAGGGCATGGGCGGGGCGATGGACCTCGTTGCCGGGGTCAAGAAGATCATCGTGGTGATGGAACACTGCGCCAAGGACGGCAGCTCCAAGTTCATACCCGCCTGCACCCTGCCGCTGACGGGCCGGGACGTGGTCGACATGGTGATCACCGACCTGGCGGTGTTCCAGCGCCCCGATCACGCCAGCCCGTTCCGCCTGATCGAACTGGCCCCGGGCGTAAGCGCCGAGGACGTGGCCGCCAAGACGACCGCGCATTATCTCACTTAACCGGGATCTTGCTTAGCCGGGCGTTTGATCAGCCCGCTGCGGCCCTGAGCCGGTCTACCAGATCGGTCCGTTCCCAGGGGAACAGGTCGCCCTCCGGCTTGCGGCCGAAGTGGCCATAGGCGGCGCTGGTGCGATAGATCGGCTTGTTCAGGCCGAGGTGGGTGCGGATGCCGCGCGGGGTCAGGCGGACGAGTCCGGGCAGGATCTGCTCCAGCTGGGCCTCGGTCACGCCCTTGCCGGTGCCGTGGAGGTCGACATAGAGCGACAGCGGCTCCGACACCCCGATGGCATAGGCGATCTGGATCGTGCAGCGCCGCGCCAGGCCGGCCGCGACCACGTTCTTGGCAAGGTAGCGGGTGATATAGGCGGCTGAGCGGTCCACCTTGGTGGGGTCCTTGCCGCTGAACGCGCCGCCGCCGTGCGGGGCCGCGCCGCCATAGGTATCGACGATGATCTTGCGCCCGGTCAGCCCGGCGTCGCCATCCGGCCCGCCGATCTCGAACCGGCCGGTAGGGTTGATGTGATAGACCGTGTTCGCAGTCAGCAGCCCGGCCGGGAGCACATCGGCGATCACGCCCTTCACGTAGGCTTCCAGCTGCGCATACTTCGCCGCGTCACCGCCGGATTTGTCGCCGTCGGTCCAGGGCATGCAGTAATCGACCGCGTGCTGGGTGGAGACCACGATCGCGGTCGCCTCGGCCGGCTTTTCGTTTTCGTAGCGCAGGGTAACCTGGCTCTTGGCGTCGGGCTCGAGGAACGGGGCCGCACCGCTCTTGCGGTCAGCCGCCATGCGTTCAAGTATCTTGTGGCTGTAGTCGAGCGTGGCCGGCATCAGGTCGGGCGTCTCGTCGCTGGCATAGCCGAACATGATCCCCTGATCGCCCGCGCCCTCATCCTTGTTGGAGCCTTCCCCGCCGGCGTCGACCCCTTGCGCGATATGCGCGCTCTGCCCGTGCAGGTGGTTCTCGAAGGTCAGCGTCTGCCAGTGGAACCCGTCCTGCTGGTAGCCGATTTCCCGCACGGTGTTGCGCACGGTCTGCTCGATCTCTTCCAGCGCGCCGGGAGCCCATGCGCCGTTCTCGAACACGCCCTTGCAGCGGATTTCCCCGGCCAGCACCACGCGCTGGGTGGTGGTCAGCGTTTCGCACGCAACCCGCGCTTCGGCGTCCTTCGACAGGAACAGGTCGACAATCGAATCGGAAATCTGGTCCGAAACCTTGTCCGGGTGTCCTTCGGAAACGCTTTCCGACGTGAAGAGGAAGCTGCTGCGCATGGGGAGTCCCGATATAAAGGAAGCTTTATGTGTGCCCCGTTGTTAGCGAGAGCGCCGGCGCATGGCAACCGAGGATGCAAACACCGATGCAGCCAGCGCCAGAAAGGCCCAGGCCAGCGGCAAGGCGTTGCCAAGGCGGCTGAACAGCGTCGGCGCCGCGGCAGGCGGGATTACGCCCTCGATCTTCTCGGCCCGATGCATCGGGATATGCTGGCGCACCACGCCCTGTGCATCGATCACTGCGCTGATTCCGGTGGTGGTGGAGCGCAGGACCGGCAGCCCTTCCTCGATGGCCCGCATCCGCGCCTGGGCCAGATGCTGGGGCGGGCCCCAGCTGCCGAACCAGCCATCGTTGGACGGGTTGAACAGATAATCGGGCCGGTTGGCGCGATCAGCCACCTGGCCTGAAAACACGATCTCGTAGCAGATCTGGATCCCGGCCCGGCCATAGGCGCCGAGGTCGAGCGTGCGCGGGCCGGGCCCGGGCCAGAAGTCGATCGTCCCCGCCACCAGCCGGGTCGCGCCGAGCGGCTCGAGCAGCCAGCGCAGGGCGAGGTATTCGCCGTAGGGCACAAGGTGCGCCTTGTCATATCCGCCGACGATCCGCCCGCTGCTGTCGAGCGCGGTTACCGCATTGCGCGCTCCCGCTGCCCGGCCATCGCGGATCTCCAGGTCGACCGCGCCGGTGAGCAGCAGGCTGTTGGGGCCGATGGTGCGGCCGATGCGGAAGCGGGCGAACTTCGGGTCTCCCCCGGCGGTCATCCGGTCATAATAGCGCTGGGGATAGCCATCGCGCAGGTAGTCGGGCACGCCCGATTCGGGCCACAGCACCAGCCGCCGCTCGCGCGGATCGGCGCGCGCGGTGAGCCGCGCGATGCGCTGGAACTGCTCCTCGAACTTGGTCGGATCGTCGAGCTCTTCCTGCCGGATGTCAGGCTGGATCAGGGTATAGGCGAGCGTGCCGTCGCGCTGCTGCGGCGCTGGCAGGTACATGCCGACGGTCATCAAGACGAGAGCCGCCCCGCCCGCAAGCCAGCGGCGCGAGGCCAGAAGATGCCACAGGCCAACCCCGAGCAGCACCGCAAGGCCGGACAAGGCATAAGTGCCCAGCCACGGCAGGAGCGCCGCAAGCCCCGGACGGTCGAACGGGCCGAGCAGGGCCAGCCCGAACGGATCCCATGCATAGCCGGTAAAGACCCAGCTGCGCAGCCATTCGCTGACCGTCCAGGCGCCTGCCGCAAGCAAGGCGAGCGGCAGGCCGGAAGCGGTGCCTTTCCCCAGCCAGCGCACCGCAGCGGCGGCGAGCGCGGGATAGACCGCCAGATAGAGCGCCAGCAGCGGCACCGCGATCCAGCCCAGCCATTGCGGCATTTCAGCCTGGTAGGTGAAAGCGGTCGCGATCCAGTTGTTGGCGAGGGTGAAGTGCGCCACCCCGAACAGCCAGCCAAGCAGGGCGGCCCGGCGGACGCTCTGGGCCCCTGCCGCCAGATGGAACAGGCCCGCCATGCCCAGCAGGGCCAGCGGCCACAGGCCGAGCGGGGGAAACCCGGTTGCCGCAAGCAGCCCGAACAGGAGCGCGGCAAGGCGCGGGTAGCGGCCGATCAGAGCGGGAAGCCGTTCCATTTAGCCGCCCCTCGTCAGCGGTGCGGTACCGTCAGGAATCGACGGTCTCGACCGCACCTTCCGCTGGCCCGTCCGCTTCTCCGCCAGCACGGCGGCGGCGCGGCTTGAGCCGGGGCTTGGCGCCATCGTCATCCTGGCTGGCCGCCTTGATGGATGGCGGCAAGACGGACACATCGAAATCGCCGCCTGCATCCGACTTTGGGGCTTCGGCTTTCGGAGCCCGGGCTGCCCGAGGCGCAGCGGCCGCGCTATCGTCACGGGTGGCATCACGGGTGGCGGCGCGGCGGCGCGGGCGACGCTCGGCCGCTTCGTCAGTGGCAGGTGCCTGTTCGTCACGGGGGCGATCCTCGCTCCGGTTCTCGCGCGGCCGGTCATCGCGGACGCGATCTTCGCGGGGCCGATCTTCACGGGAACGGTCATCGCGAGCACTACGGTCCTGGCGGGCAGGCCGTTCCCGCCGCACAGGCCGGTCATCGCGTGCCGGCCGATCATCGCGCCCGAACGGCGTATCGTCCGCCGAGCCTTCGTCACCTTCGCTGCCGCGCTCGATCGAATCCTGCTCGTCGCGGCGGCCTTGCGGGCGGCGCTGGGCATTGCGGCGGTAGTCGTCACCGCCCTGTTCGCCGGTGTCATCATCGTCGTCGGGTTCGCGCTCGTCACGGCGGGGGCCGCGCGTTTCATCCTGGCGCGCCTTGTTGTCGGCCAGCACCCGGAAATAGTGATCAGCGAACTGCAGATAGTACTCCATCTGCACCCGGTCGCCATTGTGCTGGGCGTCCTGCGCGAGCTTCTTGTACTTATCCAGCATCTGCGGCGCATTGCCGCGCGCACGGCTGTCAATCCGGTTCTGCTGACCCGGATTGCCGCCACCCTGGCTGCGATTGCCGCGCCCGCGGCGGCGATTGTTGTTGCTGTTGTTGTTGCGATTGTTGTTGTTGTTCAAGGAATGCTCTTCCTCTGTATCGGCCGCCCTTCCGGCACCATTGCCCGGCGGCCGCATGACCCCTCGCCGCGACCGCCAGATTTGCAGGTCGCGGTGCCCCATCTGCATATCCTGACAGGCCCTCTGGCCCGGTCGCACGCGCAAATGTTGGAGCTAAGGCCCGGCGGATGGAAAATACCAAGAACCGCTGGCCTTGGGTTGCACTTAACCACTCGAACCCGCTTTGCCAACCCCCCCGCTTACAAAGCCCGCAAAACAAGCGCCCGGGGGCGGCCCGCCAGATCGCGGCGCAGCGCCGCCGACAAGCCGGTGCTGGCCGCAATGGCCGAGACGGCGTCCGCCTGCCGGTGCCCGATCTCGACCACGGCCACCCCGCCCGGGGCCAGCAGGCCCGGCAATTGCGGCACCAGTATGCGATAATCGTCGAGTCCGTCCGGACCGGCAAACAGTGCCCCGGCCGGTTCATGATCGCGCACGTCGGGATCGAGGGCGGCATCGCTTTCGACATAAGGCGGGTTGGCGAGGATCAGGTCGAACCGGCCCATCCCTTCGGCCCAACCGGCCTGCGTCCAATCCGCCGGGAGAAATTGCGCCCGAACCCTCAAACCCAGCGCGTCGGCATTGGCCTGCGCGACCGCCAGTGCCGCAGGCGAACGGTCAATCCCTATCCCTTGCGCCCCGACCAGATGTGCCAGGACGGCCAGCAGCAGCGCGCCCGAACCCGTGCCGCAATCGAGCACCCGGCGCGCACCGGCGTGCTCCGCCAGCGCCGCCTCGACCAGCACCTCGCTGTCCCCGCGCGGGATCAGCACGGCGGGCGAGACGATGAACGGCAGGCCGTAAAACTCCTGATGGCCGGTGATGTAGGCGACCGGTTCGTGCGCTGCGCGCCGTTCGATCAGGGCAACGAGCGTGGCGGGCGCCTCATCGCGCAAATGGCGCAGCAGCAGGTCGGCGCGTGAGACGCCAAGGCAGTGGGCGGCGAGCAGTTCGGCATCGAGCCGGGCCGTATCGCTGGCCCCCGCAAGGCGCTCCGCAGCGGCGCGGATGGCCTCGGCGAGGGTCATTCCTCCATCGCCGCTAGCCGCTTGGCCTCGTCCTCGGCGATCAGCGCGTCGATCAGCTCGCCCAGGGCAGGGCCGGCGAGAATCTCGGGCAGCTTGTGCAGGGTCAGCCCGATGCGGTGGTCGGTCACCCGGCCTTGGGGGAAATTGTAGGTACGGATGCGTTCGGAACGGTCCCCGCTGCCGACCATCGCCTTGCGCGCTTCGGCCTCGGCCCCCTGGGTGGCCTCGCGCTGGGCGTCGTAAAGTCGTGTGCGCAGCACCTGCATCGCCTTTTCCTTGTTCTTGTGCTGGCTGCGGCCGTCCTGACAGGTCACCACCGTACCGGTCGGCAGGTGGGTGATGCGCACCGCGCTGTCAGTGGTGTTGACGTGCTGGCCGCCTGCGCCGCTGGCCCGGTAGACGTCAATCTTCAGGTCCTTGTCCTCGATCTGGACATCGACCTCGTCCGGCTCCGGCAGCACCGCCACGGTCGCCGCGCTGGTGTGGATGCGCCCTCCGCTTTCGGTCACCGGCACGCGCTGGACGCGGTGGACCCCGCTTTCGAACTTCAGCCTGGCGAACACCCCGGTGCCGGTGACGTTGGCCACGATTTCCTTGAAACCGCCGACCTCGCTCGCGTTCATGCTGACCGGCTCGATTGTCCACCCCTGCTCGGCGGCATAGCGTTCGTACATCCGGTAAAGGTCGCCCGCAAACAGAGCGGCTTCGTCTCCGCCGGTGCCGGCGCGGATTTCGAGCATCGCGGGCTTGCTGTCGGCGCTGTCGCGCGGGAGCATGGCGACGGCGAGCTGGCGCTCCAGCTCGGGGAGGGTCGCCCTGATCTGGGCGAGTTCCTCCTCCGCCATCGCCTTCATTTCCGGATCGGCGAGCATGTCGGAGAGCCCCGCCATTTCTTCGCGCGCCGCCTTCACTTGCGCAGCGACCTTCGCCACCGGTTCCAGCTCGGCATAGTCGCGGGAAGCCTGGATGAACGCCGCCCCCTCCAGCGTGCCGCTCGCCATGCGCGCTTCCAGCTCCGCAAAGCGGTGCGCGATCTGGTCAAGGCGTTCGGCGGGAATGGTCATCCGTTCTGGTTCCGTATTCGTCACCCTGAACTTGTTTCAGGGTCTATCGTGCGACAAGCTCTGCAACATGGTGAGAGAGCGACTGCCCTGCGTCTACATCCTGGCGAGCGGGCATTACGGCACGCTCTACATCGGAGTCACGTCCAACCTTGAAACGCGCCTGTGGCAGCACCGCAGTGCTGCCCGGCTTCACCGCTCAGCATGGTGTAAAGCGGCTGGTCTGGTTTGAAATGCATGGCGAGATGGTTTCCGCGATTGCGCGCGAGAAGCAGCTGAAGAACTGGCGCAGGCAATGGAAGATCAACCTTATCGAGATGTCGAATCCGCATTGGGCCGACCTGGCGGTGGGGTTTGGCTTCCCCCCATTGACTCAACCTTAGCGGCCCAATGGACCCTGAAACAAGTTCAGGGTGACGGCTTCGGAGATGGAAAACATGCGTTCCACTTCGCTTCTTCCGTCATGCTGAACCTGTTTCAGCATCCATTCTTCCGTGTCAGGCCAAGGTGCATGAGGAGGGATGGACCCCGGGTCAAGCCCGGGGTGACGAAGCATGGCTAAGTATAAGCCTTGAAGCATGCGAGGGTGACAGGGTTCGGTTCTCCGTCGCACTTGAAGCTGTGAGCCAAGTCTCTTTGCAATGAGACAATCGCGGTTGAGCCACGCTTGACAGCTTTGTCATATCGCTTGCGAGGCGAGCCTTCGGCAATCAATTCGACAACAAGGCCCTGAGCTCTTGCTGCTTGAATAGCCCCGATAGCCTCTGTGATCCTGGAATCATCCTCAACCACGACGATCACGTCGGCAACCGCCTCACCCCGTTCCCCCACCAGCATCGCTAGCCGCTCGATCCCCGCAGCCCAGCCGACCGCAGGCGTCGGCGCACCACCAAGGCTTTCCATCAGCCCGTCGTAGCGCCCGCCGCCAAGGATCGTGCTCTGGCTACCGAGTTTCGAGGCCGCCTCGCTGCCCTCGTCGGGGATGAATTCGAACGCGGTGTGGCGGTAGTAGTCGAGGCCGCGCACCAGGCTTTCCGCGCGCACCCATTTCACCCCGGCCGCGTCCAGCCCGCTGGTGACGGCGTCGAAGAACGCCCGCGCCTCGTCCGTCAGGAAATCATCGATCTTCGGGGCATCGGCGAAGAATTTGCGGTCGCGCGGGTCCTTGCTGTCGAGGATGCGGAGCGGGTTCTTCTCCAGCCGCTCCTGCGAATCCTCGGACAGCTCGCCCTTCACGGCACCGAAATAGTCGATCAGGGCCGCGCGCCACGCTGCCCGGGTGTCGCCGTCGCCGAGCGTGTTGAGGTGCAGCGTCACGCCCTCGATCCCCAGCTCGCGGATCACCTGATCCGCCATCGCCAGCAGCTCTACATCGGCCTGCGGCTCAGCCGCGCCGATGATCTCGGCGTCGATCTGGTGGAACTGGCGGTAGCGGCCCTTCTGCGGGCGTTCGTAGCGGAACAGGGCCCCGTGGGTCGCGACCTTGAGCGGCGCGTGCTGCTGCCAGCCATTCGTCAGGTACGCGCGGGCGATCCCGGCGGTGAATTCCGGGCGCAGGGTCAGGCTTTCGCCGCCGCGATCCTCGAACGAGTACATTTCCTTGGAGACCACGTCGGTCGTCTCGCCGATCGCCCGGCTGAACACCTCGGTCTTTTCGAACACCGGCATTTCGACCCGGCGGAAGCGGTAGAGCTTGCGCACCCGCTCGAAGGTTTCGACCACGAAGGCAAACGCCTCGGCATCGGCGCCGAAGATATCCTGGGTGCCGCGAATGGCTTGCGGAGTGTTTTTCGACATGGCGGGGCGATTAGGCGCTCGGCGCGCGTTGCGCAATTGCGGTGCGTTGTTCGCACTTGCACAAAAGTCTCGGTTGGCAGCGCGCCCCGGCGCCGCTAAGGGCGCGGCCATGGACATCAGCAAGATCCCCGTTGGCGACAACCCGCCCGAGAGCCTCAACGTCATCATCGAGGTGCCCACAGGCGGCGAACCGGTGAAGTACGAATTCGACAAGGCCAGCGGCGCGCTGTTCGTTGACCGGATCCTGCACACCCCGATGCGCTATCCGGCCAACTACGGCTTCGTGCCGCATACGCTGTCGGACGACGGCGATCCGATTGACGCGCTGGTGATCAGCCGCAGCCCGTTCATCCCCGGCTGCGTGGTCCGCGCCCGGCCGATCGGCGTGCTCCACCTCGAAGACGAGCATGGCGGCGACGAGAAGCTGATCTGCGTGCCGGTCGATTCGACCTTCCCGTATTATTCCGATGTCGGCGAGCGCAAGGACCTGCCTTCGATCGTGCTCCAGCAGATCGAGCACTTCTTCACCCACTACAAAGACCTGGAGGCCGAGAAGTGGGTCCGGGTCGGCAAATGGGGCGATGCCGAAGACGCGCGCCGGATGGTCGTGGAAGCGATCGAGCGCGCCCGCGCATGACCGCTATTCGACCGGGCGGCGGGAATCGAGCAGGTCATCCGCCTGTTCGGCCGGGTTGCGCCGTTCCTGCTCCACCATCTCGGCAATTTCCCGCTCCGGCCTGACGTCGGGCGGTCCGGCAGCAGACGGTGCCGTGCGGTCTGGCGGCGGCCGACTCGCAGCAGGTTCATCGCTCTGGCGCACGGTGGCGGGGCGTCCCAAGGCCAGCGGATCGCTCCGCCCGTCAAAGCGCAGGCGATAGATCGGCTCCGGCAGGGCGAAACCGGCCTCTTCCAGCGCCTGCTTGACCGCCGCAATCGCCAGGCTGCGCGATTTGAACCAGTCGGCTTCGCGCTGGTCGATCCAGGCGAGGTACTGGATCACGATGTTGGAATCGCCGACCTGCCGGATCCGCCCCGCCGGTTCGGGCTGGTCGAGCACGAAATCGAGCCCCGCCAGCACCCGTGCCCCCAGCGTCATCGCGGCGCGCGGATCGTCATCGGCATCGATCCCCAGCTCGAAATCGAACCGGCGCTGCGGATTGCGGGTATAGTTGAGGATCACCGCCTTGAAGACCTGGCCGTTGGGGATGCGCAGATGGTTGCCGTCCAGCGTCATAAGGATGGTCGCACGGCTGGTCAGGCGGATGACGCGACCTTCGAGATCGCCGATCCGGACATGATCGTTGGCCCGGAACGGCTGGCGCAGGCTGAGCATCAGCGAGGCGACGTAGTTCTCGATCGTGTCCCGCATGGCAAAGCCCAGTGCCACGCCGACCAGCCCCGCTCCGCCCAGCACCGCGCCCAGCAAGGTCCCTGCCCCCAGAATGTCGAGCGCGATCACCAGACCCAGCGTGACGAAGACGAACCGGATCGCGCTGGCGACTATTTCCGCGAGGAAGGCGTTGGGCGTGATCCGCCGCCAGAGTCCGCCAAGGCCCGCCAGAAAATACCCGAGGCCGGCAATCAGCAGCGCCACCAGCGCGGCGATCCCGACCAGCGGCAGCAGGGCGATCCAGCGCTCCACCCTGTCCGACAGGTCGCCCAGCGCACCGAGCCCGCGTTCCACCGAGGTATCGCGCTCAAGGGCGTTCTCGATCGTCACCACGCCCTGAATCCGGCCGACGATGTTCGCGGCCCGGTCGATGTCCGCTTCACCCGGAACCACGCCGGACAGCGTCACCACGCCGCCCCGCACGTCCGCCTCGACTTGCCGGAACGCGGGAAGCTCGCTGAAGATGCCTTCGATCCGCTGCTCGATCCGGCGGTCCTCGCCGCCATCGCGGTCCTGCGCGATGGCCTGGGTCTCTCCGGCCGGTTCGGTTTCAGGCGCGGCGCCGCCCCCCGGGATCACGGCATGGGCGGGCGGAGACGCAAGCAGGGCCAGCGCCGCTGCTGCCAGCAGCGCCATGAGTGTCTGGAAAACCGCGCGCATGGCAGACAAGCGCACGGGGCAAGGGGTGGTTCCGCCGGTCAGGCGGCCAGCGCGATCATGCCCTTGAGCAGCGCGGTGATGCCCACCGGCAGGCCAATCGCCAGCAGCCACACCTTGATCTGGTCACGGCGATAGGCTGCGGCATAAGCAGGATCGTGAGCCTGCGCATCACTCAGGGCCGACCAGCGGTGCTCGAACCGGCGCCACAGCGGGATCACCCCGAACACCAGCACCACCAGAGCTGCCAGCGCCAGCATCTTGGCCCCGGTCTGCTGGATTGCCCCGACAGTGACGAAAATGTGCAGGCCGGTGTAGGCCAGCAGCGAATAGGCAACCGTGTCGCTCATGCCCTTGCGCCAGTCTTTTGACTGGCTGGTGCCCTGCGACTGGCTGGTGCCCTGCGACTGGCTGGCCTGTGCCTCGACGGTGTGATCGAGTGCCTTGTTCATGGGCCTCTCCTGTTCTCTCCGACTCGGAGTATTCCACGCATCCGCAGGCGTGGCAAGGGCAGTAACCAACCGCGCGATAGGGCCGCATCTGCCCGCGCCGCTGGTCGAAGCCGGTCGGGGTTATGCAGGAATCCTGCCAGTTTCGAGACCATTTCGGGACAAGAGGCCTTTTCAGGGCTTGCCCGGGTGCTAGATGTGCCCCGATGAGCACGACCGCACCCGCCGATCCAAACGCCGCGCCAGCCCCGGCCACCCTGCCCCAGGGCGGGCTGGAGGTCATCTCGATTGCCAAGAGTTATGACAAGACGGCAGTGCTGACCGATATTTCGCTTACCGTCGCCAAGGGCGAGGTGCTCGGTCTGCTCGGCCCCAACGGGGCAGGAAAGACGACCTGCTTCTATTCGATCATGGGCCTGGTCCGCCCCGATTCCGGCCGCATCCTGATGGACGGCGAGGACGTGACCAACCTGCCGATGTATCGCCGCGCGATCCTGGGCCTGGGCTACCTGCCGCAGGAAACCAGCATCTTCCGCGGCATGACGGTGGAGCAGAACATCAATTCGGTGCTCGAAATGGTCGAGCCGGACAAGGCCACCCGCGCCACCGAGCTGGAGCGCCTGCTTGACGAGTTCGGCCTGACCCGCCTGCGCACCAGCCCGGCCATGGCGCTGTCCGGGGGCGAGCGGCGCCGGTGCGAGATCGCCCGCGCGCTGGCCGCCAGCCCCTCGATCATGCTGCTGGACGAACCGTTCGCCGGGATCGACCCGCTCTCCATCAGCGACATCCGCGATCTGGTCAAAGACCTCAAGCGGCGCGGCATCGGGGTGCTGATCACTGACCACAACGTGCGCGAAACGCTCGATATCGTGGACCGTGCCTGCATCATCTACGGCGGCCAGGTGCTGTTCGCCGGCAGCCCGCAGGATCTGGTGGCGGACGAGAACGTGCGGCGGCTCTACCTGGGTGAGGGCTTCACGTTGTGATGAGGTCTCCCAGCCTCGCGGCTGGGGCGCAGCGCCCGAGCGTCAGCGAGCAAGGATAATGGCTCTCGGCCCACGCCTGGACCTGCGCCAGTCGCAATCGCTGGTGATGACACCGCAGTTGCAGCAGGCAATCAAGCTGCTGGCGCTGTCCAACCTGGAAATCGAGGCCTTCATCGGCGAGGCGCTGGAAGCCAATCCCCTGCTCGAAGCGGGCGAGGTATCGCGCGAGGCGGGCGAAGAACCGCCCCCCGCGCCGGATGAACCCAGTGCCGATCTGGCCATCGGTGACGACAGCGCACTCGATATCGCGCCCGAAACGCTCGACCGCGACCGCGACACCGGTGATGGCGAACTTGGGGGCGAATGGGGCTCTGCGCTGTCATCCGGCGGCGGGGACGACCTGCCCGGCATCGACGAACGCGGCGCGGCTGCCCCCAGCCTGGCGGATCACCTCGAAGCGCAAGTGGGCGCGGTGGCCGGCGATGGCCGCGAGGCAGCGATTGCGCGCCACCTGATCGGCCAGCTCGACGAGGCCGGCTATCTAACCGTGCCCTTGCGCGAAGTGGCGGACGAACTCGGCATTCCCCTGGCCGAGGCCGAGCGCGCGCTGCGGATCATCCAGTCGCTCGATCCCACCGGCGTCGGCGCGCGGTCGCTGTCGGAATGCCTCGCGCTCCAGGCGCAGGAGGCGGACCGGTATGACCCGTGCATGGCGCGGCTGATCGAAAACCTCGACCTCGTCGCGCGCGGCGAGTTCGCCCGGCTCAAGCGGATGTGCGATGTCGACGACGAGGATTTCGCCGACATGCTGGCCGAGCTGCGTGGCTATGATCCCAAGCCCGGCCTGGCCTTCGGGGGCAGCGAGCAGGCGCCGGTCACCCCCGATATCCTGCTCCATGCCGCCGCCGATGGCGGGTGGGACATCCGCATCAACGAGGCGACCCTGCCGCGCCTCGTCATCAACCGGGAATACTATGTCGAACTGCGCCAGGGCTGCACCGACAAGGCCAGCAAGGCCTGGCTGGGTGACAAGCTGACCGATGCCAACTGGCTGATCAAGGCGCTGGACCAGCGCCAGAAGACCATCCTCAAGACCGCGGCCGAAATCGTCAAGCAGCAGGACGGGTTCTTTCGCCGGGGCGTCTCCGAACTGCGCCCGCTCACCCTGCGGACCGTGGCCGAAGCGATTGGGATGCACGAAAGCACGGTCAGCCGCGTCACCAGCAACAAGTACCTGCACTGCGACCGCGGCACGTTCGAGCTGAAGTACTTCTTCACCAGCGGGGTGGGCGGCGGCGCGGACGGCGAAGGCGCCAGCGCCGCGACGGTCAAAGCCCGCATCCGCGCCCTGTGCGACGCCGAGGACCCGGCGAAGATCCTCAGCGACGATACCCTGGTGGACCTGCTGAAAGCCGAAGGCTTCGATCTGGCCCGGCGCACGGTGGCGAAATACCGCGAGGCAATCGGGATCGGCTCCTCCGTGCAGCGCCGACGGCAGAAGAAGCTGGCGGGGATGTGACGGGCGATCGCGACGGCGTAGCCCTTGCCGCAGCCACACCATTTTCCCGCACGCCCGGATTTTCCTACACACTGCGCTTCTGCTAGTTTCAAGCTTCGGACTTGCGAAACGCCTTGGCCGCGCATCATGGGGGTGGGGCCACCGATGGAAGGAGCATCGAGGAAATCTCATGAATATTCATTAATTTCAAGAGGATCGATCAATCTGCCCAGCTTGACACGGTGTCACCTTCGTCAAGCAGGTGTCACGCATCCGGCAGTGGCCCGCTGTTGCCGCAAAGACTCAGCCATAAAACGGCAAGCGCGTTTACGGCGCGTTAACCTTTCTCGTTCAGATGTTTTGTGGTTAATCGCAGGCAACACCCCCTAACGGGGCGTTACCGCACGAGGTTCGGGGCAAAGGGGGATACCCATGCGTGTACTGTTGATCGAAGACGAGCCGACCACGGCCAAGGCGATCGAGCTCATGCTCACTACCGAAGGTTTCAACGTCTACTCGACCGATCTGGGCGAAGAGGGTTTGGACCTTGGCAAGCTCTACGATTACGACATCATCCTGCTCGACCTCAACCTGCCCGACATGCACGGGTATGACGTGCTCAAGAAGCTGCGCGTCGCCAAGGTGCAGACGCCGGTGCTGATCCTGTCGGGCATCAGCGAGATGGATTCGAAGATCCGCAGCTTCGGCTTCGGCGCTGACGATTACGTGACCAAGCCGTTCCACCGCGAGGAACTGGTTGCCCGGATCCACGCCGTGGTGCGCCGCTCCAAGGGCCATAGCCAGTCGGTCATCCGCACTGGCAAGCTGGCGGTAAACCTTGATGCCAAGACGGTCGAAGTCGATGGTGCGCGGGTCCACCTGACCGGCAAGGAATATGCCATGCTGGAGCTGCTTTCACTCCGCAAGGGTACCACGCTGACCAAGGAAATGTTCCTCAACCACCTCTACGGCGGGATGGACGAACCTGAACTCAAGATCATCGACGTGTTCATCTGCAAGCTGCGCAAGAAGCTGAGCCATGCCTGCGGCGGCGAGAACTACATCGAGACCGTCTGGGGCCGCGGCTACGTGCTGCGCGATCCGGGCGAAGAGGCGGAAGCCGCCTGACTATATCCAATCTGTTCTGATCAGTCTGTTTGGGACGGGAGATGCGCCCGGGGTGGAAACACCCCGGGCGTTTTCCTATGGGCGCCCCATGACAGCGTTCAAAGAAGGCGACCCGACCACGCTCAACCGGCTCTATGGCCGCAGCCAGGGCAAGCCGCTGCGCGCCGGGCAGCAGGAGCTGATCGACAAGCTGCTGCCGCAGATTGCCGTGCCAGCCGAGGGGCCGGTGACGGCGGAGCGGCTGTTCGGGCACGACCGGCCGCTCCATTTCGAGATCGGCTTCGGCGGCGGCGAGCATCTGGCCTACCGCGCCGACCTGCTGCCCGACCACGGCTTCATCGGGGCCGAGCCGTTCGTCAACGGCGTGGCCCAGGCGCTGGTCCATGTCCGCGATGGTCGGCTGGCCAATGTCCGCCTGCACTGGGGCGATGCGCTGGAAGTGCTGGCGCGCATTCCCGATGGCAGCCTGTCGATGCTCTACCTGCTCCACCCCGACCCCTGGCCCAAGGCCAAGCACGCCAAGCGGCGGATGATGAATGACGGGCCGGTCAGGCTGTTCGCCGCCAAGCTGAAACCGGGCGGGGAGTTCCGCTTCGGCACCGACCATGCCGTCTATCTGCGCCACGCGTTGATGGTGATGCAGCGCCATGACGACCTGTTCGAATGGCAGGTCAAGGGCCGGGAAAGCTGGGAGAACCGTCCTTCCGGATGGTGCGAGACGCGCTACGAACACAAGGCCCGCACCGTGTACGGGCACGAGGTCTGGTACTTTCGCTATCGGCGGCGCTAGGCCTCCGCGAGCCTAGCCCACCACCCCAGCACCCGCCAGCACCGCCAGCGTCAGGATGTCGGGCGCAATCGCGGTCATCGGCGCAATCTGGACCGGCTTTTCCATCCCGATCAGCATCGGCCCGATGGTGGCATTACCGGCCAGTTCGCGCAGCAGCTTGGCCGAAAGGTTGGCCGATTGCAGGCCCGGCATGATCAGCACGTTGGCCGGGGCCGACAGGCGGCTGAACGGATAGAGCGCCATGACCTTGGGGTTGAGCGCGGCATCGGGCGCCATTTCCCCTTCGTATTCGAAGTCCGGCTTCTGCGCGTCGAGGATCGCCACCGCTTCGCGGATATTGCCCAGCCACTGGCCCGGCGGGTTGCCGAAGGTCGAATAGGACAGGAAGGCAACGCGCGGCTCATGGCCCATGCGGCGCGCCACGGCCGCAGTTTCGGTGGCGATATGCGCCAGCTGCTCCGCCGTAGGCCGTTCGTTGATGGTGGTGTCAGCCAGGAACGTGGTGTGGTTCTTGCCGATCATCATGTGGATGCCGAACGGCACCGATCCGGGCTTGGGATCGAGCACCCGGTTCACCTCTCGCGCGGTCTGGGCGAAGGTCCGGGTCAAACCGCTGATCAGCGCATCCCCGTGGCCCAGCGCAACCAGCAGGGCGGCAAAGACATTGCGTTCCTGATTGACCATCCGGCGCACATCGCGCTGGGTATAGCCTTTGCGCTTCAGGCGGTCGTAGAGATACTCGACCATGGCCGGCACCAGCGGGCTGTCAGCCGAGTTCTGGATTTCGAATGTGCCGGGATCGGACACGCCGAGCCCGTGCAGCTTGTCGAGCACCCGCTTGGTCCGCCCGACCAGGATCGGGGTGCCGTAGCCGAAATCGCGATACTGGATGGCGGCGCGCAGGACCACGTCCTCCTCCGCCTCGGCAAACACCACCCGGCCGGGATTGGCGCGCGCCAGTTCGTAGGCATTGGTCAGCACCGAAGTGGTCGGGTTGAGGCGTGACTTGAGCGAATGGCGATAGGCGTCGAAATCGGCAATCGGCGCACGGGCCACACCGCTGTCCATCGCGGCCTTCGCCACCGCCGAGGAGACGACCTCGATCAGGCGCGGATCGAACGGCGCGGGGATGATGTAGTCGGTGCCGAACTTGTGGTTCTTGCCGTAAGCCGCTGCCACTTCGTCCGGCACACGTTCGCGCGCCAGCTCGGCAATCGCGCGGGCCGCGGCAACCTTCATTTCCTCGTTGATGGTGGTCGCCTGGACATCGAGCGCGCCGCGGAAGATGAACGGGAAGCCGAGGACATTGTTGACCTGGTTGGGAAAGTCGCTCCGGCCCGTGGCAACGATCGCATCGGGCCGGACCAGCTTGGCCTCGTCGGGCATGATTTCCGGCACCGGGTTCGCCATCGCGAAGATGATCGGCTTGTCGGCCATCTTCGCCACCCATTCCGGCTTGAGCGCCCCGGCGGCACTGAGGCCAAGGAAGATGTCGGCGCCGACCAGCGCTTCTTCCAGGCTGGTTGCTGCGGTGTCGACCGCGTGGGCGCTTTTCCACTGGTCAAGATCGGGCCGGTCGCGGGTGATCGGCCCGGTCCGGTCGCACATGATCACATTGTCGTGACGCACGCCCATCGCCTTCATCAGCGCCGTGCAGGCAATCGCCGCCGCACCTGCGCCATTCACCACCACCTTGACGTCCTTGAAGTCGCGCCCGGTGATGTGGCAGGCATTGAGCAGCCCGGCTGCGGAAATGATCGCGGTGCCGTGCTGGTCATCGTGCATGACCGGTATGTTCATCCGCTCGCGCAGGGCGGCCTCGATGATGAAGCACTCGGGCGCCTTGATGTCTTCGAGGTTGATCCCGCCAAAGGTCGGCTCCATCAGTGCCACTGCATTGATGAAGGCCTCGGGATCCTCGGTATCGAGCTCGATGTCGATGGAATCGACGTCGGCGAAGCGCTTGAACAGCACTGCCTTGCCTTCCATCACCGGCTTGGATGCCAGGGCTCCCAGATTACCCAGGCCGAGGATGGCGGTGCCGTTCGAAATGACCGCGACCAGGTTGGCTTTCGCCGTATACCGCGCGGCCAGCGACGGGTCGGCCGCAATCGCCTCGACCGGGGCAGCCACACCGGGCGAATAGGCCAGGCTCAGGTCGCGCTGGGTCGCCATCGGCTTGGAGGCGATGATCTCGATCTTACCCGGCCGGATGGTCTCGTGATAGAACAACGCCTCGCGCGCGGTGAAACTGGAATTCTTTTCGTCGGCCACGTGCGATGCCCCTCAATGCCTCGTCCGATGCTTCGCTTAGCGGACCGGTCTGCACGGCGATAGGGGAAAGGCGACAGGCGACCCTTCCCGAATCGCCACGCCAGCGCCTAGGTCGGTGGCCAGATGTCCGCCAGGCCAACCCCGATGATGGAGCAGTATCACGCGCTCAAGCGTGAGGCGGGCGACTGCCTGCTGTTCTACCGCATGGGTGATTTCTTCGAACTCTTCTTCGACGATGCACGCCAGGCCGCAGGGATCCTCGACATTGCCCTGACCAGCCGCGGCGAGCACGGGGGTGAAGCGGTGCCGATGTGCGGGGTGCCGGTCCATGCGGCGGAAGGCTATCTCGCCCGCCTGATCCGCGCCGGGTGCCGGGTGGCAATCGCGGAGCAGGTCGAAACACCCGAAGAGGCGAAACGGCGCGGCGGGTCGAAGGCACTGGTCCGTCGTGACATCGTGCGGTTCGTGACTGCTGGCACCCTGACCGAAGAAACCCTGCTCGAACCGCGCCGCGCGAATGTGCTGGCGGGCCTGTGCGAAATGCGCGGGGCGGTCGGGATTGCCTCGATTGACGTCTCGACCGGCCGGATGGAACTGGAAGAGTGCCCGCCCGATGGCGCAGGTGCGGCCCTCGCCCGCCTCGCGCCGTCCGAGGTGGTCTGCCCGGAAGGGTGGGACAATGCCCCTGACGGGGCGATTGGCCGACCCCGTAGCAATTTCGCCAGCGAGGAAGGAGAAGGCGCGCTCAGGCGGGTCCACGGGGTGGCGACGCTGGACGGCTTCGGCAGCTTCACCCGCGCCATGCTGGCGGCGGCCGGAGGACTGATCGCTTACCTCGACCATGTCGGACGGGGCACGCTGCCGCTGCTGCTGCCACCGGTTGCGCGAGGCGGGGACAGTCTGCTGGCAATGGACGAAGCGACCCGGACCAGCCTGGAGATCGTCGACAGCCAGCATGGCGGGCGGGCCGGCAGCCTGCTCGGCGCAGTCGACCGCTGCGTGACGGCGGCAGGCGCACGGCAACTGGCGCAGGACCTCTCCGCCCCGCTGACTGACCGCAGCGCGGTCGAGGCGCGGCTGGCGCTGGTGGCGTTCTTCCATGGCGACCCGATCCTGCGGGCTGACCTGCGCACTGTCATGCGCGCCCTGCCCGACATCGGCCGCGCTCTGGGGCGGGTGGTCGCCGGGCGAGGCTCGCCGCGCGACCTGGGCCAGGTGCGCGATGGTCTCGGCCAGGCGCGGCGCATCCGCGATGCCCTGGCAGGGCAGGCGGACCGGCCAGAACTGCTCACGGGACTGCTGCCCGCGCTCGGCGGGCATGGCGCGCTGGTGGACTGGCTCGAGCGGGCCCTCGTCCCCACGCCGCCAACCGAACGCCAGCAGGGCGGCTACATCGCGGGCGGCTACGATGCTGCGCTGGACGAACTGCGCCAGGTTTCGGGCAATGCCCGCCGCGCCATCGCCGCGCTCGAAGCGCGCTACCGGGCCGAGACCGGCATTGCCGCACTCAAGATCCGCCACAACGGCGTGCTGGGTTACTTCATCGAGGTCCCCAGCCGTCACGCGGACGGTCTGATGGCAGCGGACAGCGGCTTTACCCACCGCCAGACCATGGCCAGCGCAGTGCGATTCAATTCGCTCCAGTTGCACGAGGAGGCCAGCCGCATCGCCGAAGCGGGCGGCCATGCTCTGGCAGCTGAAGAGGCCCACTTCGAGGAGCTCTGCAGTGCAGTGGTGACGAGCCGCGAGGCCATCGCCCACACGGCCGAGGCGCTCGCCCGGCTCGACGTTGCGTCAGGGCAGGCCGAACGCGCGGCCGAGGGTGACTGGTGCCGACCGGACATCGTCGAGCAACCCTGCCTCGCGATCACTGGCGGGCGTCATCCGGTGGTGGAAACGGCGCTGGCCAAGGCGGGCGAGCGGTTCGTTGCCAACGATTGCACGCTCGGCCCGGATAACCGCCTGTGGCTGATCGGCGGGCCGAACATGGGCGGCAAGTCGACTTTCCTGCGCCAGAATGCGTTGATCGTGCTCCTGGCCCAGGCCGGGTGCTTCGTGCCCGCCCGGTCCGCCAAAATCGGCCTGGTCGATCGGCTCTTCAGCCGGGTCGGTGCCTCCGACAACCTGGCGCGCGGACGATCGACCTTCATGGTCGAAATGGTCGAAACCGCCGCCATCCTGTCACAGGCGACCGAACGCAGCTTCGTCATCCTCGACGAGGTCGGGCGCGGCACTTCGACCTACGACGGGCTGGCACTGGCCTGGGCGGTGGCCGAGGCGGTGCATGAGACCAACCGGTGCCGCTGCCTGTTCGCCACCCACTACCACGAACTCGCGCGGCTCGCCGAGACCTGCGATGCGCTGTCGCTCCACCATGTCCGGGCGCGCGAATGGAAGGGCGATCTGGTGCTCCTGCACGAGCTGGCCGATGGCCCTGCCGATCGCAGCTACGGGCTGGCCGTGGCGCGGCTCGCAGGCGTCCCGGCACCGGTGGTGGCCCGGGCCAAGGCCGTGCTCGACAAGCTGGAGAAAGGCCGGGCCGAAACCGGGGGTCTCGCCGCAGGCCTTGGCGACCTGCCCCTGTTTGCCGCCGCCAGCGCCCAGCCCGAGCCGCAGCGCGACGCCGTGCGCGAGGAACTTCAGGCGCTCGATGTTGACGCCCTGAGCCCGCGCGAGGCGCTCGACCTGCTCTACCGTTTCAAACGCACGGCCGCTACCGATCCTTAACTACGCCACGGTTAGGGTTGCGGGCCATGTATCGCCACCTGTTCCGCAACCGCTGGATCGCCCTGGGCTTCGTTGCCCTGTCGGCCGCCAGTGCCGCCAGCCTGGTCGGAACCGAGGAGGGCGGCGGCATGATCGATGAGGCCACTGCCCAGCTCAACGGCCAGAAGGCCGAATTCGAACAACAGGCTGCCGATCTCGCCAAACCGACCCGCAGCCACACCGTGATCGAACTGGACGATTCCGGCTTTGCGGAAGACGACGACCTGGTCGATCAGGGCACCGGGCTGGAGCCGGAGCCCGATCCGGGCGAAGGGTTCGATCCCGCGCCGATGCTCGACCCGGTTCCGGCCGAGCCTTCCCCCATCGAATAGTCCGGCCCAATACCCTAGCGGGTGGGGACCGGAACTTCGTTCGAGTAGTCGTAGAACCCGCGCCCGGTCTTGCGGCCAAGCCAGCCAGCCTCGACATATTTCACCAGCAGCGGCGCGGGGCGATACTTGCTGTCACCGGTGGTGTCGTAGAGCACCTTGATGATCTCGAAACAGGTGTCGAGCCCCACGAAATCGGCCAGCTGGAGCGGGCCCATCGGGTGGTTGAGGCCGAGGCGGCAGCCCTTGTCGATATCCTCGATATTGGCAGTCGACTGGCCGAGCACGAAGATCGCCTCGTTGATCATCGGCAGGAGGATGCGATTGACCACGAAGCCGGGCTCGTCCTGGCTCAGCACCACTTCCTTGCCCAGCCCTTCGGCAAACGCCACCACCCGGTCCGTGGTTTCCTGCGCGGTGGCGAGGCCCGGAATGACCTCGATCAGGCCCATGACCGGTACCGGATTGAAGAAGTGCAGCCCGATGAAGCGCGCCGCATCGGGCGAGAAATTGGCCATCCGGGTAATCGGGATCGAGCTGGTGTTGCTGGCCATGATAGCGCCCTGTGACAGGACCTTGCCGGCGGCCTCGAAGATCGACTGCTTGACCGTTTCGCGCTCGGTCGCTGCCTCGATGATCAGGTCGGCGTCCGCCATCGGCTCGTAGCTGCCGATCGGGGTAATGCGGGCCAGCGCGGCCTCCGCATCCTCGATTGCGATCTTGCCCCGGCCGACCAGCTTGCCGAGCGCCTTGTCGATCCCCGCCCGCGCCTTTTCGGCCACGGCAAGGTCGACATCTGCCAGGAGGACCGGAATCCCGTGCTGGGCGACAGTCTGGGCAATGCCGGAGCCCATCTGCCCGGCCCCGATCACGGCGACTTTCTGCATTGCACCATCCCTTCGCATTTGCAGCAAAGCGCGCCTGTTAGCGAGGGTCGGGCTGCATGGCTAGAGCGGAGCGGTTTCTAGCGGCTCGCCCCTGGCACCCATTTGACATCGCTGCGCCCGTCATCGTTGAGGACCCGGGCCAGGACAAACAGGTAATCGGACAGGCGGTTGATATAGGCGGCAGCCACGGGATTGACCGGCTCGGCTTCAGCCAGCGCGGTGACGGCCCGTTCCGCACGCCGGGCGATGGCGCGGGCGAGATGGGTATGCCCGGCCGCCACGCTGCCGCCGGGCAGGATGAAGCTGGTCAGCGGCTCCAGCCTTTCGTTGAGATCGTCGATCTGCTGCTCGAGCCACTCGACCTGTTGCGGCACGACCCGCAGCACCATGTCGGACGGGGTGAAATCCACTCCCCCCAGCGCGCCGAGGGGGGTCGCCAGATCGGCGCCAAGGTCGAACATATCGTTCTGGATGCGCTGGAGGGCGGCGGTGAGGCTGTCCTGCGCGATCACGGCGGCGGCCACCCCGATGGCGCTGTTGGCTTCGTCCACCTCACCAATCGCGGCGATCCGCAGCGAATGCTTGGCCGTGCGCGAGCCATCGACCAGGCCAGTGGTGCCCTGGTCCCCGGTGCGGGTGTAGATGCGGTTGAGCTTGACCATGCAGCGCGACTTAGCGCGAGGCGGCGAGGATGATGGCAACCACCACGATCGCCAGCGCCTGATACTTGATCCGCGCGAACATCATCTTGTTCTGCAGCAGCTGCATGTCGGTGGCGGTTTCGCCCTGCCCGGTTTCGAGATCAATCTTGGTACTTTTCATGAAAGCCACGATGCCCCGCACCAGCGAGACGAGGACCAGGGCCATGAGGGCCACGAGCACGATGACGAGGACAGTGTTCATGCCGCCTAACTAGGTACTCGCCAGCGAAATTCCAGCGGGAAAGTTGTGCTGCCTCAACGAAGCCGCCAGGGCCGGTCCGTCCTCGCCCCGCAGGCGGCGTTCGGCCAGCCCGAATCCGGATCCACCCGAACCCCGCCGCTTGGCCAGCTTGCGGCCCGTTTCGTCCACCAGCAGGGGATGGTGATGCCAGCGCGGCACGGGCAAATCGAGCAGGGCCTGAAGCAGCCGGTGGATGTGCGTGGCCGCGAACAGGTCCGCTCCCCGGGTGACCAGGGTGACGCCGTCTGCCGCATCGTCCAGCGTCGCGGCAAGGTGATAGCTGGCGGGCAGGTCCTTGCGCACCAGCACGACATCGCCCAGCGCCAGCGGATCGGCCTGCTGGACACCGGTGAGCGCGTCTTCCCATGTGAGCGGCCCGGTCAGGGCCAGCGCCCGGACAATGTCGAGCCGCAGCGCCGCCGGTTGCGCCGGATCGACCGGCCTGCCCTTGCAGGTGCCGGGATAGACCAGACCCTCCGGGCCTGGCGTTGCCCCCGCTTGCTCGATGTCCTTGCGGGTGCACGTACATGGATAGAGCAGGCCCATGGCCTCAAGCCGCGCGGCTGCATTGCGATAGCTGCCAAGCCGGGTGGATTGCGCAGGCACTTCTTCCCATTCCAGCCCGAGCCATGCCAGATCGCGGCGGAACTCGTCCGCCAGTTCGGGCCGGCTGCGCGGCCCGTCAATATCCTCGATGCGCAGCAGGAATCGCCCGCCATTCGCCCGCGCCAGATCGTGCGCCATGACCGCCGAGAACGCGTGGCCGAGGTGCAGCGGCCCGTTCGGGCTGGGGGCGAAACGGGTGACGTTTGCAGTGGTTGGCATGGCGCGCGTGAGGACATCCCTGTGGATAGCCTGTCTGTAACAGACTTGACGCCTTCATGCGCAAATGCATCTTCGACATCAATCAGGGAGACGCGCTTGTGTTCAAGGCCGATCTGATCGAACGGACCGCCAAGGTCCGAAGTCCGCTGGAGGATCCGACGCGTAACCTCGCGGCGTGCCCCTCGCTCGTTCTCAATGCCGACTACACTCCGCTGTCCTATTACCCGCTCAGCCTGTGGCCGTGGCAGACCGCGATCAAGGCGATCTTCCTTGACCGGGTCGACGTGATCGAGACCTACGACCGGCACGTCCATTCCCCCTCGCTCGACATGAAGATCCCGAGCGTGATTGCCCTGAAGCAATACGTCCGCCCAAGCGAGTTTCCCGCCTTCACCCGCTTCAACCTGTTCCTGCGCGACCGGTTCGCCTGCCAGTACTGCGGCGACACGCACCACCTGACCTTCGATCACGTGATCCCGCGCCGGCTCGGCGGGCGGACGACGTGGGAGAACATCGCCACCGCCTGCGCTCCCTGCAACATGAAGAAAGGCGGGCGCACGCCGAAGCAGGCGGGGATGCACCTTGCCTCCCAGCCGATCCGCCCGACCCACTGGCAGCTGCAGCAACAGGGCCGCCTGTTCCCTCCGAACCACCTGCACGAGACATGGCGGGACTGGCTCTATTGGGATATCGAGCTGGAGGCGTAAGGCGCCTGCCGCGGCGGGCGGACTAGTCCTTCGCCGCCCTGATCTGCGGCACCATGTCCGGGGTCACTTCGGCCGGGACGGCTGGCAACGGCGCATTTCCCTGTTCGCCGTTCTGATCGATTTCATCCAGCAGCAGCTTCATCTCGGCAATTTCGCGTACCTGGCTGCGAATGATCTCGTCAGCGAGCTCGCGCACCCTCGGATCGCTGATTTCTGCCTTGCGCGCATTGTTGATGGCGATCGAGTGATGCGGAATCATCGATTCCATGAAACGGGTATCGTCAATCAGGGTCTGCGAGCGGTTCAGCACGAGCAGGACGCCAGCAACAAGCAACCCGCCCGACAGGACCGCGATCTTGGCCCCTTTGGGCTGGTACATCTTCCACATGAATGCCAGCATGACCGCAGTCATGACTCCACCCATGATAAGTGAGGCCAGCAGACGGTTTACACTGAAGAGGGCGTGCTCGCCCGAATAGACCAGTTGGTACATCAGCACGAACATGATCACGGTCGAGGTGACGATCATCGCAGCAAAGCGGCCCCAGCCCATTGCCATGTGATTGTCTGACTGGTCCATAGCTGCTCCTCCGCCTGGCTCATCGACTTAGAACCGAACGGGAAAGAGCGTTTTTTGTTTCAGCTTTTCCCGCTTGGCGGGATGGATGCATCAGGTGACGGCGCTTCGAATGCTGAATTCTTCGCAGGCCCAGGCGCGCGTTGCCAGAACATCTGCGAGCTGGTGCGCCGCCAAAGCCATGTCCTCGAACCTCAGGTAAGCCGGAGCGAAGCCCAGCCGCAGCACGTCGGGCGCGCGGAAGTCTCCGATCACGCCGCGCGCAATCAGGGCCTGGCAGATCGCGTAGGCCTCAGGGTGGCGGAACGAGAGCTGGCTGCCGCGGTGCGTGGGGTCGGCGGGGCTGACCAAACCCAACCCCTCTTCCCAACCCCTCTCCCGCAAGGGGAGAGGGGTTATGACCCCCGCCTCCGCCAGACACTCCAGCAGATACCCGCTCAGCGCCTGCGATTTGGCGTAGAGGCGCCCGACCCCGATTTCCGCCACCAGATCGACCCCCACCTCCAGCGCCGCAAGGCTGAGGATCGGCGGGGTGCCGCACAGCAGGCGCGCCACGCCCGATGCGGGGGCATAATCGTCAGTAAAGGCAAACGGGGCAGCGTGGCCCATCCACCCGGTCAGTGGCTGTTCCAGCGCGGCATGGTGCCGCTCGGCAACGAAGGCATAGGCCGGTGCGCCGGGGCCGCCGTTGAAGTACTTGTAGCCGCACCCGACAGCGAAATCCGCCCCGCAGCCATTAAGATCGACCGGCAGCGCCCCGCCTGAATGCGACAGGTCCCACAGCACCAGCGCACCAGCGCGCTGGGCCGCCTCGGTCAGCGCCGTCATGTCGTGGAGAGCGCCGGTCTTGTAATGGACGTGGGTCAGCAGCAGCAGCGCGACATCGTCGTCGAGTGCCTCGATCAGCCGCTCGCGCTCGGCCAGCCTTCGGGTTGCCAGCCCCTGCGCCTCCAGCCCGGCGATCATGTAGAGGTCGGTGGGGAAGTTGCCCGGCTCGCTCAGGATCACCTTGCGCCCGGGGCGCATCGCCAACGCCGCCGCGATCAGCTTGAACAGGTTCACGCTGGTCGAATCGCAGGCGATGACCTCGTGCCCCTCGGCGCCAACCAGCGGCGCGATCTTCGCCCCAAGCCTTTGCGGCAGGTCGATCCAGCCAGCGCTGTTCCACGAACGGATCAGGTCCGTCCCCCACTCGCCGCGCACGACCTGCTCCAGCCGCTCCGGCGTCGCCTTCGGCAGAGCACCGAGCGAGTTGCCGTCAAGATAGATCACCCCATCGGGCAGGTCGAACCGCTCACGATATCGCGCCAGCGGATCGGCGGCATCCAGTTCGCGCGCGCGCTCGAGCATAGTCACAGCGCGGTCCTCACGCTCAGCAATTCAGGGAAGAAGGCCTGCTTCAGCACGCCCGCGAGGTAAGGAACCCCCGGTGTCCCGCCGGTGCCCTTCTTGAAGCCGATGATCCGCTCCACGGTTTTGAGGTGGCCGAAGCGCCAGCGCTGGAAATGGTATTCGAGGTCGACCAGCTTTTCGGCCAGTTCGTACAGGTCCCAGTGCGCCTGCGGATCACGGTAGATTTCCGCCCACGCGGCTTCCACGTCCGGGCTGTGCGCCCACGCTGCGCCTACATCGCGCGCCAGCACTTCGTCCGAAATGGCAAAGCCGCGCCGGGCGAGCAGGTGGACGGCTTCGGCATAGATGCTCCGGCGGCCCAGTTCGGCCCGCAGCATGGCGGCAACTTCGGGCGTGGCATCATGCAGACGGACCATGTCCGGCTTGCGCCCGCCGAGGACGAATTCCATCATCCGGTACTGGGCGCTCTGGAACCCGCTCGATCCCCCCAGATGCGGGCGGATGGTGGAATAATCATGCGGGGTCATGGTGCTGAGCACGTCCCAGCTCTGGATCAGCTGCCCTTGTGCGCGGGCGACCCGGGCAAGCATCTTGAAGGCCGGGCGCAGCGTATCGGCGACAATGCACTCACGCGCGGCGACAAGTTCGTGCAGGCAGAGCTTGAGCCACAGCTCGCTTGCCTGATGGACGACAATGAACAGCATCTCGTCATGCGCGCCCGAAGCCGGGTGCTGGGCCGAGAGGATCCGGTCCAGATCGAGATAGGATGAATAGGTTACGTCTTGCGCCATGGACCAGCCCTAGCGCGAAGCCGTTGCCGATGAAACTACTGCTCGATTATGCGCGTGTGCGGATGGTGCTTGTCGAGATGTTTTTTCACGATTTTCAGGTTGCGGGTGTTGGATCGGAACAGGAAGTCCGCCGCGTCGCCGACCACCGGCACCGCACCGAGCAGGGCGTCGAACCCGACATTGCCCGCCATGCGCCACAGCTTCCACTTCGGTAGCCCGAGGTTCCTCGCCTCCCACACAATGTAGGCCCCCATCGCCGTCGTCACGATGTCGCCCAGCACCGGCACCAGCCCTACCAGCGAATCGAGCCCGACCCGGTAGCCGGTGCCGGGTACGACGAAGCTGCGTTCGAGCAGGTATTCCATCGCCTCCAGCCGGCGGCGGACGGAGACCGGATCAGTGCCCGTCGGCATGTCGAAACCCATGGTCTGTACGCGCGAGGGGTCTGCCATCAAGCCTCCTTCAGCCCAATGCCGGGCATAGAGCCTTAAATGGGTCGCTCAGCCAGGTCGAACAAGGGATGCACGCTCCACCGGTTCTCGTTGAAACCGTCGAGCCCGCCCCGCACCAGCGACCAGCGGATCGGTGCGCCAAGCGGGATGAACAGGTTTTCCGCCAGCATCAGCCGCTCGGCCTCGGCCAGCAGGGAAGCCTGCTCCGTCCGGCTCGCCACGGTCAGTGACTGCCGCACCAGTGCGTCTGCTCCGGGGGAACAGGGGCCTTCGGTGATCCGGCAATGGAACTGGTTGAGAAACCAGCGTGAACCGGCAAAACGGGCCAGCCGGTCTTTCAGGACAAGGTCTGCCGCACCGGGATTGTCGGCCCGTTGCGAACTTATGCCCGCTTCGGCCAGGCTGCGGGCAATCTGGGTAAACAGCATGTCGGCGCCGGGCCCTTGGGGTAGATAGATCCGCAGGGTCAGGTCTTCTCCGCTCGCCCTCTCCCAGGCCTCGACCCGCGCCCGTGCCCGTGCCTGGCGGTCCTCGATCTCGAGATCGATCCAGCGTTCAGGCACCGTGCCGTCATCATCAGGCAGGCCCGGGGCAACGATCCGGGTGGTGGCAATCCAGCCGCCGATGTTGAACGGCTGCATCAGCTGGTCCCGGTCGATCGCCATCGCCACCGCTTCGCGATTGGCCGTTTCGGCAAGGAACCCCTCGTCACGCATGACATCAAGCCCGAGCACGCCCAGCGCCGCATCCAGCCGGATCGTGCCGCGGGACAGGCCCCCTGTGTCGGCATAGGGCAGATCGACGATTGTCCCGCCCAGCACCAGGTTGACATCGCCCCCGTCGAAGGCGGCAACTGCCTGTTCGGCCGGTGCGACCTGCACCAGCACGGTGCGGTAGAACTCCTGCCATTCCTCCGGCTGGGGAAAACCGCGGCTGGATGGCGGCACCGCCGCCAGCGAGACCCCGGCTTCGGCGGGTTCGGCCAGCATCGGCCCGGCCCCTGTATCGCCCCGTTCCAGCCCCAGTTCCGGTTGCGCCAGTAACTGCAGCAACCCCGGCATTGGCCCGGTCAGGCGGATCTCGACCACCCGACCGGTCATTGCCCGGATTTCTGCAATCGGAGCAAGGTCCAGCCCGAGCGAGGTTCCCCGGAGCGCGGCCAGGTTCTGGCGCATGCGGTCCCGCACGGCGGGCGCAGTGATCGGCGTGCCGTCGGGCCAGTCGGAATTGCGGATGCGGAAGATATAGCTCAGGCCGTCGTCGGTCACGATCCAGCGCTCGGCAATGGCGGGAACGACTTCGCCCGAGGCATCGAGCGTGACCAGTCCTTCGCGGGTGGCCGAGCGGACCAGCTGGCCCGCCACTGACAGGCGCAGCCCCTCGCCGGTGAGCGGGTCTTCCTCACCGATTACGGCCACCGAAACTGTCGCATCGTCCGCGCTTCCGCAGCTGACCAGTGTGAGCGCCAGGAGGGGAAGAATGCAGGCAAGAACGCGGCTCATCGCCCCCACCTAGCAGGTGCGGCGGGCCGCGTCAGCGGCGCAATTGGCAGCAGCTCAGATCTTGCGCAACCGGGCCAGGTCGGCGGCAGTCGTGGGATGGATCGAGGCCGGACGCACAAACCGGGGAGATGACAGGTCGCCCGAGGTGTTCACACTCGCCCGGGCAAGCTTGGGTTCGATTTCCTCGTCGAAGGCGATTCCGCACCGGCTGTCCTGAACCCAGGCAACGGCCCCGGAAACCCAGCCGATGTTGCGCAGTTCGATGCTTACCCGCGCACCGCGCGTCAGGCGCAGTTCGCTTTCGGCCATCATTCCGCCGGAAGAGAGATTGCGCACCTTCACCTTGTGATCCTGATCGCTGCCTTCCGCGCGCAGCGTTGCCATCAGGAAAAGGCTGTCGCGCGAAATATTGCGAGTGTCGACCGCAGACATGAAAGCAAGGTTCCCCTGTTGCAACACTGGTCGCACCGGTTGGGGTGCGTGACAGCGGGCTATCACAACAAGGGCTAACGAAGGTTTAAGCCTGCCTCTTGCGGGCGGGGTGACGGTGCCCCAATCGCCCGTCAGTCGTCCCGCGAAATCTTCTCGCGCCGCTCGTGTGCTTCCTGCGCCTCGACCGTCATGGTTGCGACCGGGCGGGCAATCAGACGCCTGATTCCGATCGCCTCACCGGTGACCTCGCAGTAGCCGTATTCACCGGCGTCGATCCGGCGCAGGGCCGCGTCGATCTTGGAGATCAGCTTGCGCTGCCGGTCACGGGTGCGCAGCTCGATTCCCCAGTCCGTCTCGCTCGAGGCCCGGTCGTTGAGGTCAGGTTCGCGGATCGGCCCGTCCTGCAACGACTGGAGAGTAATGTCCGCCGCCTCGCGAATGGATTTCTTCCATTCGAGCAGCAGAACCCTGAAATAGTCGAGCTGGCGGGAGTTCATGTAGTCCTCGTCGTCCCCGGGAACATAGCCGGGTTCGAGGGCTTTCTTTGCTTTTTCAAGAACATCCAAGTCCCTGGGGGCGGCACTCGGCATATTGGTCCTCTCGGTCAAACATCAGTGCTCAGGCTCGCGAAGCCCTGCTACCCCGAATGTTTCCGGTGGCACCCGGTCGCCCGTTGGCGCGCCTATAGGGGGACACCCGTACCGGCACAAGGCGCTTTAGCCGGATGAGTATCGCCTCTTCGCTCAGACAATATGGCCACGGCGTTAACTGTTTGTTGACCATAAGCGGGTGAACACTGTGTCAGCGGCGGCAACAGGGCTGGCGCGATACAGGGGGGCCTGACAAATGGACCTGACACCAATCACGGGCGGCGCCGCGCAGCCTGCCGATACCACCGCCGCCGACATGCTGGTGGCCTCGTGCCTTGCCGCAGCGGCGCAGGGCGACGCTGCTGCCTATTTCGATCTCGGGGTCGCCTTCTCCACCGGCAGCCACGGCGCGCCGTGCGATCTGGTCGAGGCGCACAAATGGTTCAACCTGGCAGCGCTCGGCGGCCACGAGGAAGCGCCCTGCTGCCGGGCCGAGGTATCTGACGAAATGACCGCCCGCGAAATTGCCGAGGCTCAGCGCCGGGCCCGCGAATGGCTGTCCCGGGGCAACCGCCGCGCCGCCTGATCAGGCTTTGCGAAAGGGCGTCCGCTCACCGAGCCAGGCCTGATCCTGCGCGATGCCGCTGCGTTCGCGTTCCAGAAACTCCGCCACTGCCGCGCGAAAGCCGGGATCGGCGATCCAGTGGGCTGACCAGGTGGTAACCGGTTCGTAGCCGCGCGCCAGCTTGTGTCCGCCCTGTGCGCCCGCCTCGACCCGATCGAGCCCCAGCCCGATCGCTGCCTCGATCGCCTGATAATAGCACAGTTCGAAATGAAGGAAGCGCACCTCGCGGGTCGCGCCCCAGTAGCGCCCGTAGAGGGCATCAGCGCCAATGAAGTTGAGCGCGCCGGCAATCGGCTCCGCCCCGTCGAACGCCAGGACCAGGATGATCCGGTCCGCCAGCCTTTCACCGATCAGGTCGAACGCGGCCCGGGTCAGATAAGGCGTGCCCCATTTGCGCGCGCCGGTATCCTGGTAGAAAATCCAGAAGGCATCCCAGTGTTCGGGCCGGATATCGGCCCCGGTCAACCGGCGAATCTCCAGACCTTGCACTGCCCCTTCGCGTTCCTTGCGGATCGCCTTGCGCTTGCGGGCGGACAGCGAAGCAAGGAAATCGTCGAACGAACCGTAGCCGCGGTTGGCCCAGTGAAACTGGATGTCGCTCCGGGGCAGCCAGCCCGCCTGCTCGAACAGGGCAAGCTGCGCCGGATCGACGAAGGTGGCATGGGCCGAGGAAAACCCGTTGCCCGCGCAGACCCGCTCTGCCGCCGCCAGCAGTGGCGCGGCGAACCGCTCGTCCGACAGCAGCAGGCGCGGGCCGGTGGCGGGGGTGAAGGGAACCGCAATCTGCAGCTTGGGGTAGTAGTGACCGCCGGCCCGGTGCCAGGCATCAGCCCAGCTGTGGTCGAACACATATTCGCCCTGACTGTGCCCCTTGGCGTAGCTGGGCAGAGCACCGACCAGCCGCCCGGTGTCATCCTCCAGCACGATCGGGGCCGGTTGCCAGCCGGTGCCGGGGCCGACACTGCCCGAATCTTCCAGCGCGCTCAGGAAAGCGTGGCTCAGGAAGGGGTTTTCCTGGCCGCCCAGCGCGTCCCATTCCCCGGCAGGCAATTCGCCGACCGAGCCAGCCACCCGCACGGTCAGTTCGCCAGCCGTCATGCGAATCCTTCGTTCTCGGCAATCGGAGCATCGGCATGGAGCGCGGCCACCTTGCGCTGCTCGGGCGAGCGGACGGTCCAGGTCAGTACCGGCAGGCCGCGGGCACGCTGGCTGGCGGCAAACCGGCTTGGCAGGTCGCGCACGTCATAGGCCAGGAACTGCGGCCGGGCGTGCCATAGCGCAGAGTGGCGCTCCCACACCCCGCGCCAGTGCTTCTTGCTCTCCTCGCTCACCACCAGACCCCGCAGGGTGCGCGGCGAATGACTGGCAAACCAGCGGGCAACCCGCGGGTCGAAACTCATGACAGCATGCGGGCCGGTATACCCGTCCAGTTCCCGGCGTACGGCGATGCAGACAGGGCCGACCCGGCGATCACGCTTCGACTTGATCTCGATCAGGATCGGCACCGTCCCGCCGACTTGCTCCAGCACCTGCGCCAGGGTCGGCATCCGGTCGTTCGTGCCGGTCAGGGCCAGGCGGGCGAGGTCCGCTGCCTTGCGCCCGTCAACCGGGCCCGTCTCGCCAGTGAGGCGATCGAGCTCCCAGTCATGGAACACGATTGCGCGGTTGTCAGCGCTGCGCTGGATGTCGCACTCGATGCCCACGCCCGCCTGCAACGCCAGCGCAAAGGCGGTCGGCGAGTTTTCGGGCACACCCGGGCCGTGGAGCCCGCGATGGGCATAATCCCATTCCCCCAGCCAGGCGACCTTGCCCGGCACCGGCGCCGGCGCCCGCCAGCGGTCAATCAGCCCGAATGGCAACAACTGCATCCACTTCCACCGCCGCACCCCGGGGAAGAACCGGCACCCCGACCGCGCTGCGGGCGTGCTTGCCCGCCTCGCCGAACACCTCCGACATCAGATCGGATGCGCCGTTGGCGACTACCGGCTGATCGGTAAAATCGGCGGTCGAGCTGATGAATGCGCCGAGCTTGACGACCCGCTCGACCCGCTCGAGCAGGCCTGCCGCTTCCAGCTGCGCCAGGATCATCAGCCCGCAGGCCCGCGCTGCCGCCGTGCCCTGCTCCAGCGAAACGTCCTCGCCCAGCCTGCCCGTCATCAGCTGCCCGTCGACAAAGGGGAGCTGGCCGGAAATCGTCGCAATCCCGCCATGCACCACGACCGGCACATAGCTGGCGATCGGGGCGGCGGCGGCAGGCAAGGTAATGCCGAGTTCGGCGAGACGGCCGGCGACAGAGGTGGAGGCGGTCATGCGGGTTCCTTTTCCTTTTCGTCATGAAGCTGGCCCAGTGCCCAGGGCAGCGCCGTGTGCCAGCAGTCGATCCGTGCATGGGCATGGCCTTGCGTGTGGGCGCAATCAATCAGCGGCGCGAGCATCGGCTCCCCGCACAGGTGCAGGCGGCGCACGTGCGGCACGATCTCGGCCACAGAATGATGGTGCTGCGGCAGGTCGTCGATGAACAGCGCGCGTGAGGGCGCGTATTCCTCCACAATTGCCTTGAGCGCGGGGCCCTTGGGCCCCTGGTTGGTGAAGACCCGCGCATGGATGCCATGTTCGGCCAGCTGCGCCGTGCGATGCTGCTGGCGTTCGTCGGTCAGGTTGGTCAGGATCACCACATCGGCGTGTTCGGCCAGTGCATTGATCCCGGCCACGGCCCCGTCGATCGGCGTCTGGCGGTGCATCTGGGTATCGAAGAACCCGCCCAGCAGGCGCCAGATATCGCGCTCTCCCACCGGTTCCCCGCTCTCGCTCCAGCGCATGGCGTTGGCGAAGTTGTTGCCTTCCATGCGGAAGGTCACCCCTTCGCTTTCGGCCAGCCAGTCACGGAAAGGGGAGACCATGTAGAGCAGCACCTCATCGCAATCGGAGATCACGAGCGGGCGGCCTGAGGGGCGGATCATGCGGCAAGTCTCCGGTGGGCTTCGACGAGTTCCTGCGGGGTGCGACCGAGGGCATCGGCGGCGAGCAGCAGGTCAGGTTCGTGGTTGATAAGGAATTCGAGCACCGCCGCGAGAGTAGTCTGCTCGGTCAGGTGGTCACGCAAGGTCTCCGAATCGAGCCCGGTCAGCGCAAGCAGGCGGGCCGAGCGATCCTCGTCGGTCAGCACCCAGCCAAGCGCGCTGAGGGCCAGCGTTTCCGGGTCGCCTGAGTGGTGCCCGGGGGATTGGCCGGAATCGGGAATTGTTTTCATGGTCCACGCTACATAGAGCGGACCGCGCAATTGTGAACCTTCGAGCAATGGGGAAATGGCAGAATGGCCAAGCGCATCCTGGTGGTCGAGGACAACGATCTCAACCGCAAGCTGTTCTGCGACGTGCTGAAAGCCGGCGGGTTCGAGGTAGAGCCGGTTGCCGATGGCGAACTGGTGCTCAACGCCGCGCGGGCCTTTGCCCCCGATCTGGTGCTGATGGACATCCAGTTGCCCAATGTCTCCGGCATCGACCTGATTGCCGCCCTGAAGCGCGATGCAGCCCTGCTCGATGTGCCGGTGCTGGCCGTCACCGCCTATGCCGGCAAGGGTGACGAAGAGCGGATCCGGGCGGCCGGGGCGGCGGATTACCTGTCCAAGCCGGTGTCGATCGGCCCGTTCCTGGCGGCGGTCAAGCGGTTGCTGGACTGATGCTCAGCCCAGAATGAATCGCTCAAACAGGAAGGCCGCCAAGGTTACGGACAGCCCGACCATAAAGATGCGGTAGGCATAGCCGAGGTACTTGTACTTCTTTCCGGCCAGAACCTGCCCGTTCTGGTAGACGTCGTGCAGCATGGTGCGGAACACGGTCTCGTCGGCGTGCAGTTCCTCCAGCACATCTTCGACCCAGATGCGCTCGTCGAGCGCGGTGAAATGGCCGAAGAACATCTTGTTGGGATTGGGCGGCAGCTTGCCTGTGCCGACCGAAGGCAGGACCGCATAGACCGCGCACATGGCGCTGAGGAAGGCGGAAATCGCCAGCACGCCCAGGCTGATCGGGATCACCCCGCTCCGGGCCTGGCCGATAACGATGGTGAACACCACGAAGGTTGCCCCCATCAGGATCGATGCCTTCTGATCCGCCATCTGCGACAGCATCATGTTGGCCTGGACCGAGGTGCGGACGAGGTGGATGGCATGGGGTGAAAACGGGCGCTGCGCTGCTGCTTGTGCCGGAGCGGGTGTACCATCCTGCGATGTCGCGCCCAGCCCCTGATCGGTCGCCATTGTCCTGTTCCCCCGTCCTGCGCTACACAGGAATTCGCTGCCTGCCACTGGCCATCGGGCTTGACAAGCGGCGCGACAAGCCGCTTTTCCCGGCAATGCCTTGGCGGGCCTGTCGCCCGCCCGATCAACCGACTGGAATTTCCCTGATGGACCGCGCCGAAGTCGATAGCCGTATCCGCTCGCTGATTGAGCCCTTCAACAAGAAAGAGGTGGCGCTTTCCGACGAGACCACCTTTGCCGGCGATCTGGAGTTTGACAGCCTGACCGTGATGGATTTCGTGGCCGCGATCGAGGACGAGTTCGATATCATCATCTCGATGAACCAGCAGGCGGAAATCGAGAACTACGGCTTGCTGGTCGATGCCGTCCACAAGCTCCAGGCCGGGTGAGCCGCATCATGAGCGAGACCGAGGCCGCAACTGGCGGCGACCTGTTTTCCAAGTTCGACGAGCTTATCGCCATGCGCGAGGGGTTGCTCGCCGGTGGGCGCGAGGATCCGTTCAGCCTGGTGATGGAGAAAGTGCTCTCCCCCACCCGGGCGATCTGCAACGGGCGCGAGACGATCCTGCTCGGCACCTACAACTACATGGGCATGACCTTCGACGATGACGTGATCGCGGCAGGCAAGCAGGCCTATGACGAGTTTGGCGCGGGCACGACCGGCAGCCGGGTACTGAACGGCACGTTTTTCCACCACCGCGACGTGGAGAACGCGCTGAAGGAATTCTACGCCATGGACCACGCCATGGTGTTCTCGACCGGGTACCAGGCCAACCTCGGGATCATCTCCACCATCGCCGGCAAGGGCGACTACATCGTGCTCGACATCGACAGCCATGCCAGCATCTGGGATGGCTGCGCGATGGGCAAGGCCGAAGTCGTTCCCTTCAAGCACAACGATATCAATGCGATGGACAAGCGGCTGGGCCGGATTCCGGCGGGCGCGGGCAAGCTTGTGGTGCTGGAAGGCGTCTATTCGATGCTGGGCGATGTCGCCCCGCTCAAGGAGATGGTCGCGGTCGCCAAGAGCCATGGCGCGATGGTGCTGGTCGACGAGGCCCACTCGATGGGCTTCATCGGCGAGAACGGGCGCGGCGTCTGCGAAGCAACCGGATGCATCGACGATGTCGACTTCATCATCGGCACCTTCTCCAAGAGCGTGGGCACGGTCGGCGGCTTCTGCGTTTCCAACCACCCCAAGTTCGAGATCATGCGGCTGGTCTGCCGCCCCTACGTCTTCACCGCCGCGCTGCCACCGGCGGTGATGGCGTCGAGCGCGACCTCGATCCGCAAGCTGATGCATGGCGGCAACAAGCGGGCGCACCTTTGGGAAAACTCCCGCACGCTCCATGCGGGTCTGCGTGGCCTGGGCTTCCAGCTTGGCACCGAGGAACCGCAGAGCGCGATCATTGCGGTGGTCATGCCCGACCTCGAACGCGGCGCCGCCATGTGGGAGGCGCTGCTCAGGGAGGGGCTCTACGTGAACCTTGCCCGCCCGCCGGCAACACCTGCGAACATGACCCTGCTGCGCTGCTCGCTCTGCGCCGAGCACACCAGCGAGCAGGTGCAGACCATCCTCGCGATGTTCGAGCGGGCTGGCAAGGCAACCGGAATTATCTGATTTCCGGACGTTTATCCCATATTTGAATGTTTTTCAATAATGTGGGATAAACTGCGCAGATGCCGCTGACCGACTTCACTGACGAACAGGCCCGCGCGCTGGTCAACGTACGCCAGCGCTACGAGGTCTGGCGCGATGCCGAGCGGGCCGCGCGGGCGCTGCCTTACGACCTGCGGCGCAAGACCGTTGGCAGTTACAGCTACCTCTACGAGATTCATGACCGGTCGGGCAACGGTAAGAGCCTGGGCCGGTGGGACGATGAAGCCGAATCGCGCTTCCTTGCCTATCGGTCAGAGAAAGCAGCGGCAAAGGATCGCGTGGTCAAATCGCGCGGGCGGGTCGAGGAAAGCGCCCGGCTGCTCAGGGCGTTACGAGTGCCGATGCTGGCAGCAGCGCCGGGTCCGATCCTGCGCGAAGCCGACTGCCGGGGCCTGCTCGACGGCCAATTGCTGGTGGTGGGCACCAACTGCCTGATAGCTTACCAGCAGGAGGCCGCCGCGCGCTTCGACCTGAGCGACGAGACCGAGGACTTCGACCTTGCCTGGGCGGCGGACACAAAACCGGAAGGCGCTCCGTTCTGGGAGATGCTGAAGGCCGTCGATCACACGTTCACGGTCAACACCGAGCGGACGTTCCAGGCCCGCAACTCCGATTCATACGAAGTCGAACTGTTGGTCGCTCCGTCCCGTGCGGCATCGATGGGCCCGCGCGAAAAGCCCCAGCCGATTCCCCTGCCCGAGCAGGAATGGTTGCTGCTCGGCCGGCCCGTCGACCAGGTGGTGCCATGCCGTGATGGCCGGGCGGCACGGCTGGTGGCACCCGATCCCCGCTGGTTTGCGCTTCATAAACTCTGGCTGGGTGCCCAGGCCAAACGCAATCCGCTCAAACGCCGCAAGGATGTGGCCCAGGGCAGGGCCGTGCTCGACGCAGTTGCCAGTGCGATGCCGCAGTATCCGCTGGACCAGGCGTTCGTGGCGGGCATTCCGGAGGAACTGGTGCCCTACTGGAATGGCTGGCAGGAAGCCCGTTCCGACCGCTGACCCGGCCCGTCACCCCAGACCGAGCGATTCCATCGTCGCGGTGTCGCACTTGTCGGCCGGGCCGCCGTCTTCGCTGCCCCCGATCTGGCTGATGGCGATGAAGCCGCCGACCACCAGCAGCACGAACAGCGTGGTCACCGTGCCGAGGTATTCGTCGATCACCCGCTTGATCGGGGCGCCGAACACGCGGAACAGGATGCCGACGACCATGAAGATCAGCGCCCGTCCGGCAATGCTGGCCCAGGTGAAGGTGAACAGGTCCATATGGATGAACCCGGCGGTGATGGTCAGCAGCTTGAACGGCAGCGGGGTGGCCCCGGCGATCACGATCGCTTCCCAGTCATATTCGCGCAGGTAGCAGGCGGCCCTGGGAAATTCCTCGGTCAGGCCCAGCGCGGCCAGGATCTGCGCCCCGATCACGTCATACAGGCCATAGCCGATCAGGTAGCCGAACAGCCCGCCCATGACCGACGCGGCCGTGCAGATGGCGGCAAAGCGGATCGCCTTCTTCGGCTCTGCCAGGCACATCAGGCCCAGCAGCGGATGCGGCGGGATCGGGAAGAAGCTTGCTTCCATGAACGAGAACAGGGCGAGCCACCCCACCGCGTGGGGGTGGGCGGCCTTTTCCATGGTCCAGTTATAGAGACCGCGCAGCAGGTTCATCATGATGGGGAGGGGTTCCGGGGGATGGGCTGCGCCTTCCCTATAACAGGCCGGGAACAGGTGCAATCCGCCGTTTGGCGCAACCCCTTTAACCTATTTGGCACTTTTGTGTTGACATTGTCACGCTAATTGGTTAGATAAGCGGAACATCGCGATAAACCGATTCGGACCGGGCGGCGCTGCACGACGCAGCGCCGCCCGGTTGCGTTCAGGCCTGTCGCTCGCACCACCATTCGGCACAGGATCGCTCCATGGCAGACAAGAAACACGCCCGCGGGGACTGGGAGGAAGCCTTCCTTGCCGGACTGCGTGACGGCGAAGGGCCGGTCGCCGCCGCCAGAAGGCTCAATATCAGTCGCAGCACGCCTCATGCGCGCCGCAAGACCCACCCCGCCTTTGCCCTGCAGTGGGACGAAGCAGTGGCCAGCGCCGGCCGGCCGGTACGCCGCAAGGTCGCCGCCCCCGCCGACGACTGGCAGGCCCCGTTCCTCGCTGCACTGGCGGAAACCTCCAACGTCAGCGCCGCGGCCAGCCGGGCCGGGGTACAGCCGGGCAAGGCCTATGCCCTGCGGCGCGAGGACCGGGCCTTTGCCGAACGCTGGCTCGCCGCCTTGCTGGAGGGTTACGAACACCTCGAAATGGAGGTGCTCGGCTACCTGCGTGACCCCGATCCGCCGCGCAAGATGGACGTGGCGAACGCGCTGCGCCTGCTCGCCGCGCACCGTGACACGGTCGCCCGAGAGCGCGCCTCGCAGGGCGAGGAAGACGAACAGGCAGTGCTCGATTCTATCGACGCACTGATCGACGAGATGCGCCAGCGCAGCCTGGCCGGACGGGATGAGACCGGTAATGACCAGACAGACGGCGAACACCAGCCCGGCTGAACGGCGCGAATGGCTCGCCAATCAGACGGAGGACCCGTGGCCCGCGGTCATTCCCGCCATGACCGGGCGCCAGCGCGCCACCCTGCCCAGGCACTGGCACTATCAGGCCCACGAAGGCCAGCTGCCACCGCCCGGAGCCTGGCATTGCTGGCTGGTCATGGCCGGGCGCGGCTTCGGCAAGACCCGCGCCGGGGCCGAATGGGTGCGCGAGATTGCCCGGCGCGATCGCGCCGCCCGGATCGCGCTGGTCGGCGCCAGCCTGGGCGAAGTGCGGCGGGTGATGGTGGAGGGGCCGAGCGGCCTGCTCGCCATTGCCGCGCCGGACCAGCGCCCCCGGTTCGAGCCTTCGCGCGGGCTGCTGCGCTGGAACAACGGGGCCGAAGCGCGGCTCTATTCCGCCGCCGAGCCCGACAGCCTGCGCGGCCCCCAGCACAGCCACGCCTGGTGCGACGAGGTCGCCAAGTGGGACAACAGCGGCGGCCGCGCCATGGCCGCGTGGGACAACCTCGAACTGGGCCTCAGGCTCGGCCCCGACCCCCGCATTACCGCCACCACCACCCCGCGCGCTGTGGCGCTGGTGCGGCGGCTGCTGGCGCGGGACGGCGTGGTCGTAAGCGGGGGTAAGAGCGAGGCCAATGCCCGCAACCTGCCCCGCGCGTTCCTCGACCGGGTCCGCGCCGAATACGGCGGCACCGCGCTCGGGCGGCAGGAGCTTGACGGCGAACTGCTGGAGGAGATCGAAGGCGCACTGTGGAGCCGCGCGCTGCTGGAACAGTGCCGCACGGCTTCAGGGCTTGCGGATAGGCGCCGCACGGTGATCGGGGTCGATCCGCCTGCCTCGGCGAGCGGTGACGCCTGCGGGATCGTGGTCGTGGCACTGGGGGACGATGGTTTCGCCCATGTCCTCGCCGATGCCTCGGTGGAACAGGCCAGCCCCGAACGCTGGGCCCGCGCCGTCGCCACCGCCGCGCGTGAATGGCAGGCCGACCGGGTGGTGGCCGAAGCCAACCAGGGCGGGGCCATGGTCGCCAGCGTCCTGCGCGCCGCTGATGTCTCGCTGCCGCTGAAGCTGGTCCACGCCAGCAAGGGCAAAGTCGCCCGCGCCGAACCGGTCGCCGCGCTCTACGAGGCAGGCCGCGTGAAGCATGCAGGCACGTTCCCGAAGCTGGAGGACGAGCTGTGCGGCCTGATGGCGGGGGGCGGTTACGAGGGGCCAGGCCGCTCACCGGACCGGGCGGATGCGCTGGTGTGGGCGCTGACGGAATTGATGCTGGGGCAGCGGGCGCGCCCCCGGATTTCAGCGATGTGACCTATCAAGGCCCTCTCCCCTTCCGGGAGAGGGGTTTCACGGAGAACCCCATGTCCTTTCTCACCACAATCACCTCCGCCCTCAAGGGCGGGGGCGGGCCGCGCGTGCCTATCGCGCGCGGCTTTGTCTCGCCCTGGGCGCTGGCGTTTGACGCAGGCACACCAACCGGTCCGAGTCCGTTCGATTACAGTCGCTCGGTGCGCGAGGGGTTTTGCGACAACCCCGTCGCCCAGCGCGCCGTGCGGATCGTGGCGGAGGGGGTGGGCAGCGCGCCGATGCTTCCCGCCGACCCCATGCTCACCGGCCTGATCGGTGCCACCAGCGCGGGTCAGTCGCTGGTCGAGACCGTGGCGGCGCATCTGCTGCTCCACGGCAATGCCTTCATCCAGGTCATCAAGGACGGGGCGGGCCAGCCGGTCGAGCTCTATGCCCTGCGGCCCGAGCGGGTCAGCGTCTCGGCCGGGCCGGATGGGTGGCCCTGCGCCTATCGCTACGCTCTCGCCGGACGAGCGCTGGAGATCCCGCTGGAAGACGAGGCAGGCTGGCCCGAGCTGATCCATATCCGCAGCTTCCATCCGGCGGACGACCATTATGGCGCGGGCCAACTCGCCGCCGCCGCGCAGGCCATCGCGATCCACAACGCGGCAAGCGAGTGGAACCGCGCCCTGCTCGCCAATGCGGCGCGGCCCTCCGGCGCGCTGAGCTATGACCCGGGCGATGGCGCCGGGCTGACGGGCGAGCAGTTCGAGCGGCTGAAGGCCGAGCTGGCGCTCGCCTACCAGGGGCAGGCCAATGCCGGACGGCCGATGCGGCTCGAAGGCGGCCTCAAGTGGCAGCAGGTGGCCCTGTCTCCCGCCGACATGGACTTTGCGACGCTCAAGGCCGCCGCCGCACGCGACATTGCCCTCGCCTTCGGGGTGCCGCCAATGCTGCTCGGCCTGCCGGGCGACAACACCTACGCCAACTACCGCGAGGCGAGCCGGGCGCTGTGGCGGCTCACCCTGCTGCCGCTGGCGGGGAAGATCCATGCCGGTCTCGCCGAGGGCCTGGCGGCCTGGTTCCCTGATGCGCACCTCGCGGTCGATCTCGACCGGATACCCGCCCTGTCGGAAGACCGTGAGCGGTTGTGGGCGCAGGTCAGCGCCGCCGATTTCCTGAGCGACGCGGAGAAGCGCGATCTGCTCGGCCTCGCCCCTGAAGGAGACACACCATGACCCGCGAAGACATGCTCGCCCGCCTGATCGCGCAGGCGGATACGGAAGGCAGCGACCTCGTCACCCTGCGCGCGATCGTGGAGGAATCGAGCGAGGTCGGCGCGGCCCGCGCGCTCGCCCGGCTCGGCCTCGGCGATGAGAGCGCGCAGGACGATATCGACGAGCTGCGCGAACTGCTGCGGGCCTGGCGCGACGCGAAGGCGAGCGCGTGGAAAGCGGCGGTCGACTGGCTGGTGCGCGGGGCACTCGCCCTGCTGCTGGTCGGGATCGCGGTGCGGCTCGGGATGCCCGGATTGCTCAAATGATCCCGGATCAAGTCCGGGGCAGGGGCGGCGCTATGAGACTCGCCGGATACGCCGCGCTGTTCGCTGTGCCCGACGGCGCGCGCGATACGATCCGCCCGGGGGCGTTCGCTGCCACGCTCGCCGCCCGCACCGGTCCGTTGCCGCTCTACTGGCAGCACCGGCCCGAGCAGCGGATCGGCTGGATCGAGCAGGCGCGCGAGGACGAGCGCGGCCTGCGGGTAATCGCCACGATTGACAACCCCGACAGCCGCGCCGCTGCGATGCTGCGAACCCATACGGTTAATGGCCTCAGCTTTGGCTACCGCGCCCGCGCCGCCCGCCACACGCCGCAGGGCCGGGTGCTGGAGGCAGTCGACCTGTTCGAGGTCAGCCTCGTCACCCACCCGCTGCAACATGCGGCGCGGGTGCACTTTGTTCACGACCCTCAAACGCCGGGCGGGGCGCGTCCGCGCCCCTTGGCTTCGGCCTGAACGGCCGGCGCGCAGTCGCGCTTTGGCTGCCGCGAACGATCTCCCCCTCCCCCACGAAAGGTAAATGCCCATGGATACCGCTACCCCCACCGCGCCGGTTATTGACCCGGCTGAAGCCAGTTTCGACATCGTTGCCCGGCAGGACAAGACCGAAGCCGAAGTCACCGCGCTGCGCACCGATGTCGACGAGGTGAAGGCCCGGGTCGACCGGATTGCCCGCGCCGCTCACCGCCCTGTCATCGGAGGGGCGATCGCCGGCAGCACCGACAGCCCGGAAGTGAAGGGCTTCGTCGACGGCTACCTGCGGCGCGGCAGCACGGCCGAGATCAAGTCGGTTCGCGGCACGGTGCCCGCCGATGGCGGCTATGCCGTGCCCAGGGAAATTGACGCCCTGATCGCCCGCGAACTGACCGCGATCAGCCCGATCCGCGCGATTGCCCAGGTGGTCCAGACCGGCAGCGCGGGTTACCGCAAGCTGGTCACCACTGGCGGCACCGCCTCGGGCTGGGTCAGCGAGACCGCCGCCCGCCCCGAGACCGCAACGCCCCAGTTCGCCGAGATCGCCCCGCCGACCGGCGACCTCTACGCCAACCCGGCGGCGAGCCAGGCCATGCTCGACGATGCCGGGTTCGATCTGGAATCCTGGCTCGCCAGCGAAATCGCGCTCGAATTTGCCCGCGCCGAAGGGGCCGCGTTCATCAATGGCACCGGGGTGAGCCAGCCCGAAGGGTTCCTCTCCGCCCCGTTCGCCAGCACTGTCGACGGGTCGCGCCCGTTCGGCACGGTGCAGTATATCGGCACCGGCAACGCGGCCGGGTTCGGTGCCGCGCCGGAGGACACCCTGCTTGATCTGGTCCACACCCTGCGCGGCGGATACCGGCAGGGGGCAAGCTGGGTGATGAACTCAGCCACCCTCGCCACGGTCCGCAAGCTCAAGACGGCCGACGGCGCGTTCCTGTGGCAGCCGGGCCTGGTCGAGGGGCAGCCCGACCGCCTGCTCGGCTATCCGGTGGTCGAGGCAGAAGACATGCCCGATCTCGTCACCGGCGAGACCCCGATCGCCTTCGGCAACTTCCGTGCCGGCTATCTGATCGCAGAACGCAGCGCGACCCAGATCCTGCGCGATCCCTTCACCAACAAGCCCTTCGTCCACTTCTACGCGACCCGGCGCGTAGGCGGACAGGTACTCGATTCCAGCGCGATCAAGCTGCTGCGGGTCGAGGCGTAAGCCCTACCCGGCTCCTCCCCTCCGGGAGGTACCCCGCGCCCGCACCGGCTGCCCCCTTGCCGGTGCGGGCGCACCCCTTTTCCCCTTCCACAACCGGAGCAGACCATGCGCCGCACGATCATTGCGCCCGCCGATCCCGGCGCGGCCGCGCTTGCCGAACTGAAGGACTGGCTCGGCATCCGCACGCCTGCCGAAGACGCGCTGCTGGGGCGCCTGCTCGCCAGTGCGCTGGAGGCTTGCGAAGCGTTCACCGGCACCATGCCGCTCATCCAAGGCTGCGCCGAAGTGCTGCCGGTCAGGGCCGAGTGGCAGCGCCTCTCGACCCGCCCGGTCAGCGCGATCACGCAGGCCATCGGCCTTCCCGCTGAAGGGTCCGCTTTCCCGCTGGCGGGCGACGCCTTCGAGCTCGAAATCGAGGCGGACGGTACGGGGCTGGTCCGGGTATTCCGGCCCGGGGCCGCCGGCCGGATCGACGTCCGCTACATCGCCGGGCTCGCCAGCCAGTGGAACGGCCTGCCCGACGCCCTGCGCCACGGCGCACTCCGGCTCGCCGCGCATCTATACCGCAACCGTGACAGCGGCACCGACGCGGCCCTGCCCGCTGCCGTCGCGGCGCTGTGGCGGCCGTGGCGGGTGGTGCGCCTCGCATGATCCGCGCCCGCTCAACGCTCTCCCCCAGCGCTTTCGCTCAGAGGCTGGCCCGCAAGGCTGCCCGCCTGGCTGAGGCCCGGGCCGGTGCCAGCCTGCTCGCCCGCCGGGAAGATCCGCGCCGCTGGCGCATGGCCCGGCTGCTGTGGCCGCTTTTCACCAGCAAGGACTAGCCCATGGAAATCGACCTGCGCGCGGCGCTGATCGGCTGGCTGCGCGCCGCCCCTGCCCCGCTCGATCTGCTCAATGCGATCGAGGAAGAGGCGCCCCCGCGCGCCGCGCCGCCCTGGCTCGGCATTGCCGCCAGCGCCTCGGCCGACTGGAGCACGAAGGACCGGCAGGGCCGCGAGATCCGCGTGGCAGTGGAACTGACCACGCGGGGTGACGATCCGGCCGCTGATGGCGCGCTGGTCCGCGCGCTCGGCCAGCGGATCGAGGCCCTGCCGCGCCTCCAGCCTGACTTCGAGGTGGCCTCGATCCTGTTCCTGCGCGCCCGCGCCGAGCGGCGGGAGCGGAACCTGCGCTCGATGCTGCTCGAATACCGTTTCCGCCTGCTCAGCTTTCAACCGGAGTAACCCCTATGACCGCCCAGAAAGGTTCCGCCTTCCTCCTCAAGATCGGCGATGGAGCAATTCCACCCGCCTACCAGACCGTCGCTGGACTGCGCACCACGCAGATGTCGATCAACGGCGATACCGTGGTCGTCACCCACAAGGAATCCGGGGGCTGGCGCGACCTGCTGTCGGGCGCAGGCACGCGCTCGGTCTCGGTCTCCGCCAGCGGCATCTTCCTCGGCAGCGGGGCAGAAGCGGCCATCCGCGCCCATGCCCTGGCCGGGACACTGGCCGACTATGAACTCTCGTTCGAGGACGGCGAGAAGCTGCGCGGGCGCTTCCTGGTCCAGCGGCTCGACTATGCCGGCGATTTCAACGGCGAGCGCAACTACACCCTCCAGCTGGAAAGCTCCGGCGCGGTGGTGCCGGTGGTGTTGGCACCATGAGCGCCAATACTGTTCGAGGTGAGGCCGTGCTCACGATTGGCGGCGAGGCCCGGGTACTGCGCCCCAGCTTCGCCGCACTGGTCGCCGCCGAAGAGGAACTCGGGCCGCTGTTCGCACTGGTCGAGCGGGCCGGTGCGGGGCAGCTCACGCTGGCCGAAATGACCGCGCTGTTCTGGCACTGCCTGACCGACCGCTCCGGCCTCCCCCGCGATGCGGTGGGCGAAGCGGTGGTGAACGCTGGCCTTGCCGAATGCGCGGTCCCGCTACGCGCTTTGCTCGGGGCGATCCTCCAGGGGCGGGGATGAGCGACCGGTTTGACGCCCAAGTTGCGCGCCTGCTCCCTCTCGCCGCCCGCGCATTGGGTTGGGCCCCGGATACCTTCTGGTCCGCCACTCCGGCCGACCTCGCCATGGCGCTGGCAGATCCAGCCGCGTCTTCCTCATCCCTGACCCGCGCCGAACTCGACCACCTGCTGGAGACCGACGACCATGGATGATGATATCGACCGCCTGCTGGTGGACGTCCGCGCCAGCACCGGCGGTTTCGAAGCCGACATTGCCCGCATGCGCGGCAGCTTCGATGCGACGCTGGTGGACGGTTTTGCCCGGGCCGGCGGCGTGCTTGAGCGCGGGCTCCTGTCTGCCATCCGGCGCGGCAGCCTGGGTTTTGACGATCTGCGCCGGATTGCGAACCAGGCGCTCGACCAGATTGCCGCCCATGCGCTGCAGATCGGGCTCGATTCCATTCTCGGCGGGCTTGGCAGCGGGGGTTCAGGCGGCGGCCTGCTTGGCGGGCTGCTGGGCGCGGTATTCGGCCTGCCCGGCCGTGCGACCGGCGGACCGGTGGCACCGGGGCGCGGCTACCTTGTGGGTGAGCGCGGGCCCGAACTGTTCGTGCCGACCAGCGCCGGGCGGGTCGAGCCGTCGTTGGCCGCTGGCGGCGGACGCGACGTGCGGGTGGCGATCACCCTCAACCAGCCGCGCGGGGCGAGCGCCCCGGCATCGCTCCGCCGCTCATCGCGCCAGGTCGCCAGCGCCGTGCGCCGGGCGTTGCTCCAGTCCTGAAGGATAGCACCAATGGCATTCTGGCTCGCCAAGCAGCACCTCGGGCAGGACCGCGACCATATCCAGCGGTTCGACCCGCAATACTGGACAGTCAACTTCCCCCGCCCGATGATGGCCAGCGTCGTCACCACCGGCCCGGCCAGCCTGCGGGTGGAGTGCGAATTCCACCACAGCGGCGAACTGGCGGGGCTGATCTGGGACAGCGAAGACACGCTCGATCATCCGCTGCTACGGTACGAAACGCTGCGCGACTACGCGCACTGCGTGCTGCGGTTCCGCTGGCGATCGGGCGGGCTCATCCCGCTTGATGCGCCCAATGGGCCGACCCTGACCATCGAGGGCACGGACGGCAGCGGCACGGCGCGGACCTGGTTCGTGCGGCTGTGGAACTACGCCAGCGGCAGCCCGACCGACGCCGCCATCGAGCTGCGCTTTTCCGGGCTGGAGGCGGGGTGGAGCCTGCCGGGCGAACCGGTCTGGCCGCACGCCATCGACCGCATGTTCATCTCGCTCGTCCCGCCCGGATACGAGGCGGGCTCGACTGCCCTGCTACCTGCGCGGGTCAACGGCTGGGCGGAAATGCTCGACATCGCCTGCGAAGGGCAGGACGCGGTGATCGCGATCGGGGATGTGGTCCTGCCGCCGCACGACGTCGGCATCTGCACCGCCTATGACGACAGCTTCAACCAGACGCCGGCCCGGCTGCTGCACAACATGCAGGGCCTCGGCTACCGGGGCCGGTTCGTCCATTATGTCGGGATGAGCCATTTCTTCCGGCTCATCCCGGTCGGCGGACGGCTGGAAGCCTCGCCGACTTGCGAGCTCGCCGTTCCGGCAGAGGCCTGGCATGTCGACTTCTTCGCACGCTGCGTCGCGCTCGACATGGCGCCGATGGTGTCAATCTCGTTCGAACTGCTGGCGCAGCACTGCCCGGAAGCATGGATGCAGCGCGCCCACGACGGCAGCCCGGCGCTGACCGGCTGGTCGCCCCCTTCGGCCGTCCTGTCACCCGCCAACAACGCTGCCATGGGGTTCCTGCGCCAGGCCTTCCGCCGCTTTGCCCGCCTGATCAAGGCTGCCGGGGCGCCGCCGCTGTTCCAGATCGGGGAGCCATGGTGGTGGGTCATGGCGGACGGCCGGATCTGCCTTTATGACAACGAGGCGCGCGCGCGCTTTGGCGGTTCGCCTCCGATCATCGCCGACATCCGCCAGCCACTCGACGCCGCGCAGAAGTACCTGCTCGACCAGGCAGGGGCAGTGCTGGCCCAATCCACCAGCACGATGCGCTTCCGGGTGCGGCAGGAGCTGGGAACAAGCTCGGAAACCCGCCTGCTGGTGTTCACCCCCACAGTGCTCGATCCTGCCATGCCCGAGCTTTACCGGGCGAACCTGCCCGCCGGCTGGGCCTGGCCCGCCTACGAAGGATTGCAGCTGGAGGATTACGACTGGCTGACCGCAGGCCGGGAAGCGGCGCGGCGAAACGGCTGGACGTTTGCCACTCAGCGCCTGGGCTATCCCGTCGCGCGCACGGAGTACCTGTCAGGCTTTGTCCTTTTGCCCGAGGATGCAGACCCGTTCTGGCGCGCGATCGACGCCGCCCTTGATGCCCCGCCGATGCGCGATCTGCCACGCCGTTATGTCTGGGCGCTGCCGCAGGTCGCCCGTGACGGTTACGTCCGCCTTCCCCCGCCTGAGGAGCCGACCATGCAAGCCTTCGATGACGTGCTTTATCCGCTTGCGCTGGGCCGTGATGCTTCGGCCAGCCCGGAGTTTTCCACCACTGTCAGCGTGATGGCCTCGGGCCATGAGCGGCGCGCCTCGCTGTGGAGCGATGCGCGGATGAGCTACGATGTGGGCCCCGGCATCCGGTCCGAAGCAGAGCTGGCGGTGCTGTTGCAGTTCTTTCGCGCCCGGCGCGGGGCGGCGCGCGCCTTCCGTCTGGCCGACCCGTTCGACTGCAGTTCCAGCGGCATGTCCGGGCAACCCGGGCCCACCGACCAGCTGCTCGGCATCGGGGACGGGCTCACGGCGACCTTTGCGCTGGTGAAACGCTATGGCGAGGGGCCCGAGGCCCAGGTCCGCCGGATCACCCGCCCGCGCGCCGGAACCGTCAGTCTAAGCATCAATGGCAGCGCGGCCCAGGGCTGGACGCTGGAACCGGGCGGGGTGATCGTTTTCGCCGAGGCTCCTCCCACCGGGGCCGAAGTGCGCGCCGGGTACCTGTTCGATGTGCCGGTGCGTTTTGCCGAAGACCGGCTCGATGTCTCGGGCGCAGCCTTTGCCGCAGGGGAAGCGCCATCCGTACCACTGGTCGAGGTGCGCGAGGCGACCGCATGAGCCGGGTGTTCTTTGCCAGTGAGCTGGAGGGGGTCGCCCTTTACTGGCAGGTGTTCCGGCGCGACGGCGCGGCGCTGGGCTTCACCTCGCATGATCGCGATCTGTGGTTCGGCGGACTGCTGCACCGCGCCGCGCCCGGCATGGTACCCAGCGCAATCCGCAAGAGCGCCGGGTTCGACGATGACAGCGCCGAAGTGGAAGGGGCGCTCTCCCACGACAGCATCAGCGAGGCCGACCTTGCGGCCGGTCGTTACGATGGCGCATCGGTTACGCTGGGCGTGGTCGACTGGGAAACGCTGGAGGCCTTGGCCCTCTACAGCGGCGTGCTCGGCGCGGTGTCCTTGTCCGACGGGCAGTTCAGCGCCGACCTGCGCTCGGCCAAGACGCTGCTCGATATCGACCCCGTTCCACGCAGCAGCCCGCTGTGCCGCGCACGGTTCTGCGGGCCGGGCTGCACACTCAATCCGGCCCGCTACACCATGATTGCTGCGATCGAAGCGGTAGTGGCAGATGGCGAACGGCTGCGGTTCAGCGGCCTCGACCACCCACTTTACCAGCATGGCGCGCTGCACTGGCTGGACGGCCCAGCGGCAGGCGTGCGGGCGCGCGTGGTCGATGCCGATGCGACGGGCCTGATACTGGACCGGGCGCTCGATTGCGAAGTGCCGCCGGGCACCCGGGCGAGACTGCGCCAGGGGTGTGACCGGACGCTGGCAACCTGCACGTCCCGCTTTGCCAACGCGGCCAATTTCCAGGGCGAGCCGTTCCTGCCCGGCAATGACCTGATTGCCCGCTACCCGAGGTCATCATGACCGAAGGCATGGCCATCGCAGCAGCGGCAAGGGCGCTGGTCGGCGCCCCGTTTCGGCTGCACGGTCGCGATCCTGCCACGGGTCTCGATTGCGTCGGGCTGGTTGCCGCTGCATTCAGGGATGCCGGCATAACGGCCCACCCGCCGGTCGGATACCGATTGCGCAACCGGGACATAACCGCGCACCTGGCCATGGCCGCCCGCATCGGGCTGTTCTCCGTAACTGGTGAACATCGACCCGGCGACGTGGTCCTCGCAGTTCCCGGACCGTGGCAGCATCACCTGCTGGTGGCGGCAGATTGCCGGACCTTCATCCATGCCCATGCCGGGCTCGGCCGGGTGGTCGCCCTGCCGGGTCCGCTATCGTGGCCCGTTATGCGCCACTGGCGCTATCGCACGAAAGACTGATCACCATGGCAACACTGGTACTGGGCGCGCTGGGAACGCTGATCGGCGGGCCACTGGGCGGAGCGATTGGCGCGCTGGCCGGCCGACAGCTCGATTCGGCCCTTATCGGTCGCTCCTCGCGCGAAGGACCGCGCCTGAAGGACCTGGCGATCTCGACCTCCAGTTATGGCCAGCCCATCGCCCGGGTTTTCGGCATGGCGCGGGTTGCCGGCACGATCATCTGGGCGACCGACCTCGTTGAAAGGGGCGCCAGCAGCGGTGGCGGCAAGGGCAAACCCAGCGTAACCAGTTACAGCTACTCCACCTCGTTCGCAGTCGCTCTGTCGAGTCGGCCGATCGAGCGCGTCGGCCGTATCTGGGCCGATGGCCAGCTCATTCGTGGCGCATCCGGTGAACTCAAGACAGGCGGGACGCTGCGCGTTCATCAAGGCCATCCTGACCAGCAGCCCGACCCCCTGTTGGCGTCGGCGCTGGGGCCATCGTGCCCGGCGTTTCGCGGCTGCGCCTATGTCGTGTTCGAGGATCTGCAACTGGCGGATTTCGGCAACCGCATCCCGGCGCTTTCGTTCGAGGTTTTCGCCGATGGCGAACCGCTCTCGCTTGAGGGGCTGCTTTCCCCGGCGGGGAGGCAGATCGAAGCGGATCGGCCGCTCGACGGTCTGCGCGGGTTCGAACAGACTTCCGGCTCGCTACGTGAGGCGGCCAGCCTGATCGATCTGCTCTATCCGTCGGTTACCGACGCTGCAAGCGACCGTCTCCTGGTCAAGCCGGCAGCCCCATCGTCGCTGCCCGCTTTGTTACTGCCTCCCCCGACCGGTGCACCGGATGAAGACGGTTTCGGGCAAAGATCGGGCCGGGCAACAAGCCATTCCACGGCACGTGCGCAGGCAGTCGAAGCCATCCGCTATTACGATCCCGCGCGGGACTTCCAGCCAGGGGTCCAACGGCTTGAAGGCGGAGCCGGCACCGGAGGCGAGACGCTTGAGTTTCCCGCCGTGTTCGACGCACCGGTAGCGAGGCATCTCCTGCGATCGGCATGGGTGCGCGCCACCAGCCAGAGCACCCGCCTTCGCTGGCGCATGGCAGAGATCGATCCCCTGATCGGACCGGGTCAGCTAGTGGCAGTGCCCGGGAGAGCCGGCAAATGGATGATCACCGACTGGGAATGGCGCGAAGGCGGGATAGAGCTGACCCTCGAACGGACCCGCGCTGCCATCCTGGATCAGGTCGCAAGCGATCCGGGCCATTTCATTCTGCCACCTGACCTTGACCCGGCTCCGACGAGACTATGGGCCTTCGAATTGCCGCTCGACGGGACCGGCACCCCGGATCAGCCACGGCGTTATCTTGCTGCCAGCGCGGCAAGCGCAGGCTGGAGCGGCGCGGAGCTTCTGGTCGATCAGGCCGGAGGGCTGGTTCCTGTCGGAACCAGCGGCCGGAGCAGGGCAATAGCGGGTGTGACAACCACCCCGCTGGCGGGTTCACCCGGGCTCATGCTGGACTATGGCGCCAGTCTGGAGGTGGAGCTGATTGCACCCGACATGGTGCTGGAGCCGGCCAGCGTCCGGGCACTGGCACATGGTGCCAACCGCCTGCTTGTCGGCACGGAGATCGTCCAGTTTGTCGAGGCGACTGCGCTCGGGGGATCGCGCTGGCGGCTAGACGGGCTGCTGCGTGGACGCGGCGGGACCGAGAAGCAGGCGCAGCAAGGTCATCTTCCTGACACTCTGGTTATCCTCCTCGACCAGGCCCTGATCCCGGTCGAAGGGCTGGGCCCGGCCGCAGCCGCTGCGGACCTGTTTGTTGCCAGCGGCCTTGCCGATAGCCGGCCCGTTGCGGCCGCCCTGGACAATCCGGGCGCAAGCCTGAAGCCCCTCAGCCCGATACACGCGCGCCGCGTGCATTTATCCGATGGCAGCGTCCGGTATGGCTGGACCCGCCGCGCGCGGGGGGCGTGGCTCTGGACTGACGGTGTGGACGTGCCGCTGGTCGAACAAGGCGAACTCTATCTGGTTGGCACAGGCCCTCTAGAGCGCCCCACCCGATCGTGGGAAACCGCCTCTCCCCAACTTGTCCTCGATGCTGCCGCGTACGCCGCGCTACCAGCCAGCGAGCCGCTCTGGGTTCGCCAGATTGGCAGCCACGCGCTGTCCGACCCTTTGCTGCTTCCTGTTCCTTGAGCTTGAACCCTGCCAGCGAGACACACCATGCCAGAACCTCTTGCCTTTCCCGATGCCTCCCCCCGTCACGCCCTGCCGTACCTCTTCGCCGGTCAGGCGCAGAAGGAACTGCATGTGAACGAGGCGCTCGCGCGACTCGATCTGCTGGTTCATCCCCGGATCATGGGCATTGCCTCCGACCCCCCAGTCACGCCCCAGCCGGGCGAATGCTGGTTGATCGGACCGGGTGCGACCGGCCTATGGTCTGGCAAGGCTGATTCGCTGGCAGGTTGGACCGGGGCGGACTGGCTGTTTGTTGCGCCACACGCCGGGATGCGGGTGTGGGACGAGGCGGTAGGCCAGTCCCGGTTCTATAGAGACGGCTGGCAGGCAGCCTCAGCGCCTCCCGCTGCCGCCGGGGGCGAAACGGTTGATGCAGAAGCGCGTAGTGCAATCAATGCCTTGATAGCTGTACTGGCCGGGTGCGGTATTTTTCCGCAAGCTTGAGGGAACCGTTTGACTTTGCCATCGTTGAGGGCGAATGAGCGGGAAGTTTCGGCTTGTTTCCTCCCGTTTTGGGAGGACTTAGAGGCATTCTTGCAACAGTTTCGGCCTAAAGGTCGCTTGCTTCCGGCGGGTGGAAAAGTTAGAAAAAGTCCGCTCGGTGGATAAATTTTCGCTAAAAAGGGGAAATATGTAATGCGGAATCTCGTGATTGGCATGGCGCTGGCCTCAACGGCCCTTGCTTCGCCTGCTCTCGCCCGTGATGGCCAATGGTACATCGAACTTGGTGGTGGCCCGATGATCGTTGAAGACATCGGCATGGAAGTAAATGACTCCGGTAACGACAACATCGAACTGGACGCCAAGACCGGCTACGATTTCGGCGGCATCGTTGGTTACGACTTCGGCGGCTTCCGCCTCGAAGCTGAAGCTGGCTACCGTGCGGCTGACATCAAGGGCCTGTCGGCTGACTCCGCCGGTGTGCAGGCCGATCCGGTCTCGCAGGGTGGTCTTGCGAACGGCCAGTTTCCTGCGCGCGGTGAAGCCAATGTGCTCAGCTTCATGCTGAATGGCTTGCTCGACTTCGGCGATGATGACGGCCTGCAGGGCTTCGTCGGCGGTGGTATCGGTGTCGCGCGGACCGCGCTCGACGCAACCATCGATGCGAGCGGCCCGGGTGCATTTGACGATTCGGACAGCGGCCTTGCCTGGCAGGTCCTCGCCGGAATTCGCGCTCCGCTCAGCGACTCTTGGGACGTGGGCCTGCGCTACCGCATGTTCACGGCTGAAAACGTCGGCCTGACCGACACGATCGGACGTGACCTTGATGCCAAGTTCCGCTCGCACTCGCTGCTCGGCACGCTGACCTACAACTTCGGCGGTGCGCCGGAAGCTGCGCCGCCGCCTCCCCCGCCGCCGCCGCCGCCGCCTCCCCCGCCGCCTCCCCCGCCGCCGCCGCCGCCAGTGGCAGCGTGCAACAAGGGCCCGTATATCGTGTTCTTTGACTGGGATCGTTCGGACATCACTCCGGAAGCGGCAACCATCCTCGATAACGCTGTTTCGGCCTACCGGAACTGCGGCACGGCTTCGGTCATGCTTGCCGGTCACGCTGACCGTTCGGGTGCAGCCACCTACAACCAGGGTCTGTCGGAGCGTCGCAACGCCTCGGTCCGCCAGTACCTCGCAGGTCGCGGTGTTCCCGATGGCCGGATCAGCAGCCAGGGCTTCGGCGAATCCCAGCCGCGCGTTCCGACCGCTGATGGCGTGCGCGAACTGCAGAACCGCCGCGTGGAAATCACTTACGGTCCGAACTCGGGCATGTAAGCTTCCCACCTTCGGGAAAAAAGATAAGAGGGGCCGGAGCAATCCGGCCCCTTTTTCGTTGTGGCTGGGTCAGTACCGATAGAGGAACCCGTCATGAACCGCATCCAGTCCCGCCCCAACCGTGCTCTCCGGGCCGTTCTGCCGCTTACGATCACGGCCGCCAGCTTGGCCGCCTGCTCCACGCTCGCCGAACTGCCGACGGAGCGGATCGGCTCTGCGACAATGATGCTGTCAAACGGGTTGCCAGCCGGGACAGTGCAATTGCTGGCCAATGGCGACAAGGTCACACTGGCAGTTGCCGCCACCGGCATCGCGGCGGGCCCGCGCGGTTTTCACCTGCACACGAAGGGCGAATGCACCCGCCCTGACTTCACCTCGGCCGGCGGCCATCTCAACCCGCAAGGGCGGGCGCACGGGAAGGACGCCCCCGGTGGTGCCCATGTCGGCGACATGCCGAACCTGGTGTTCGACAGCCGCCAGACGGCCTCACTCTCGTTCGATTTGCCTGGCACCCGCGCTGAGGTCGAAAACTGGATCTTCGATGCTGACGGCACTGCGGTGATCATTCACGCAGGCGAAGACGACTACCGCACCGACCCGACCGGCAACGCCGGTGCCCGCGCCGCATGCGGCGTTCTGACGCGCAACTGAACTAGCCGCCCAGTTCCTACATCAGGCAGAAGCGCGCTCGCCCGAACGTTCGAGCAGCGACGCTTCCGCCTCGGGGACGGCGCGGTAAGCATACAGCAACAGAACCACGGCAATCGGCGCCACGCCGATCAGTGACAGGATCCCTGTCCGCAGGTCGCCCACGAGTTGCCCATCCACCATGGTTCCGGTCAGATCAGAAATCTGGCCCACCATGTAGGGGCCGAAACACAGCCCGACCAACGTCGTTCCGAGGAAAAACGAAGCCGTCGCCGTGCCGCGCATCCGCGGGAGCACGAGGTCCTGCGTCGTTGCCGCTGCCGCGCCAAGCGCAGCCGCGCCAAACATTCCGGCAAGGAAGTTCATGACGTAGAAGAGCAGGACGTTATCGGTCGAATAGCCGATCCAGATCGGGATGACGGGTGCAATCACTCCGAACAGGATGACCAGAATCCGTCCCGCAGGATTCCGTGCCCGCAGTATATCAGCCAACCGGCCCCCGAGAATGACCCCGATAAACCCGCTTGCCGCGCCATTGGCACCGAGGACGAAAGCCAGTTCCGATTTGGGCAGGCCAAGAACCTGTTCGGCATAAGGCGCGGACCAGAACGCCAGAGCATAGGCTGCCAGCGCCACGAGGCCATATCCGAGCGTCGTACAGATAAACGCCGGCGTTCCCCAGATCAGGCGGAAGGTTGGCGGGTCTTTCTGCCGCAGGACACAGGCCCACGAGAAAACGGCGTAATAGCCGAGCGCCACGGCCGACCACTGCGGCAGGTTGCCGGTCAGACCGATCATGATCCAGGCAAACGCGGCCAGCAACACCGCGACAAGGATGTTTATCGCAAAGGCTGCCGGGCCCCGCCGCCAGGCACCGATGAGCGTGAAAGGCGGCACGATCGTCGACAGATCGGCAAAGAAATCAGTGAAGGGCTTGCCCGATCCGGTGCTTGGGACACCGTCCATCGCGCCGCGCACGGGTTCGCGAAGGCTGGCCACCCAGAGCGCCACCAGCAAACCGGGCAGGCCAACGGCCAGGAAAGCTGCCTGCCAGCCCACGAGGTCGAGCGGGCCGCCGCCCGGATATGCGGCATTCCACGATTCGACAATCTTCGCCCCGATGAACAGCGAAATCCCGCCACCGATATAGAGACCTGACGAATAAATCGCGATTGCTGTGGCGCGCTGCCGTTTCGGAAAATAGTCTGATATCAGGGAATAAGCCGTCGGACTCGCGGTAGCCTCGCCAATCCCCACGCCCATGCGCGCAAAAGTCAGGGTCAGCTGGTTGCGGGCAAAGCCTGATAGCGCGGTCATGGTCGACCACAGGGCCAACCCGATGCTGAGCAGCTTTACCCGGTTCCAGTTGTCCGCCAACCGCCCCAGTGGAATGCCAAACAAGGCATAGAATACGGCGAACGCTGCCCCGCCCAGGAAGCCCATATCGCTGTCGGTCAGCCCCAGGTCCCGCTTGATGTCGAGCGCCAGGATCGAAATGATCTGGCGATCGATGAAATTGAGGATGTAAACCACCACCAGCACGCCCAGAACGTACCAGCTGTAGGAACTGGCCTTCATCGTATCGGGGTTGGTATCGGCGCTCATCTCGGCCCCATTGGCACCCGGTTCGGCCACGCAATATCTCCCAGATCCAGCCTTTGATCAGATTGTAGCGGCATAGCTGGTCGGATCCACCAGCCCCGCTTCGGCAAAGCCCTTCTGGCGCAACCGGCAGCTGTCGCAAAGCCCGCATGCGCGGCCGTCCCCCGATGGCGCGTAGCAGGACCAGCTCATCCCCGGATCAAGCCCGAGGCGCGCGGCTTGGCGAGCAATGTCGGCCTTGCTCATATGCTGCAAAGGCGCGTGAATCCGGCACGGTTCGCCTTCCACGCCAGCCTTGGTGCCGAGGCGCGCCATGTCCGTGAATGCCGCGATGAATTCCGGCCGGCAATCGGGGTATCCCGAGTAATCGAGCGCATTGACGCCGATGAAGATATCCCGCGCCCCCAGTGACTCGGCCCAGGCAAGGGTCAGAGACAGAAACACGATGTTGCGGGCCGGGACATAAGTGACCGGGATTTCATCGCTCACACCGCCCGTGGGAACGGCAATCTCGTCAGTCAACGCCGATCCTCCGAACTGGCGCAGGTCCAGCGGCAGGACGACATGCCGTTCGCACCCCAGCTCACCGGCAATGCACCGGGCAGATTCGATCTCGATCCGATGGCGCTGGTTGTAGTCGATCGTCAGGGCATTGAGGCGGTAGCCCTGCTCTCGCGCGATGCCCGCGGAAACCATCGAATCGAGCCCGCCAGAGAGCAGAACAACTGCTGCCGGCTGCTCACCTGATTGACCCTGTCGCATGTGTGCGGGGCTAATGACATTCGGCCCGCCCGGCAATGGCCGATCAGGCTGACCTCAACGACAGGCCCCGGTCCGCCGCGCCTCGGCTGTGAACTGGAACGGCTTGCCATCGGCAATCCCCTGGCTTTCCACCTGCGCCAAGGTGGCCGACTCCCGGCGGATGCTGGTACGGCCATATCCATTGCCAGCACAGGAATACTGGACCGTCACCTGCCCCGCACTGTCCTCCACCACGTAGCGGCTACAGTCCCCATTGCCGTGGCGCATCTGAATCAGCTCACGCCCGGTCCGCAGGCAGACACGGCGCTGTTCGCCCGTGCCGCGAAACCGCACCAGCCACTCACCGCGCTCTAGCCGGTCGAGCATAGCAAGGGCCGGTGCCTGAGCAGCGACCGGCGCAACCAACACCCCCGCTGCCGCGGCCGCGACCAGCGCCACCAGCTTGACTGAACTCACGTGCATCGGTTTCCTCCGTGTCGGGCACCAATCTGCCTCAATCACCGGTTACCTTTCATGACATACGATGAATGGTTGGTTAGCAGCGACGAACCGTTAGAGATTGAGCTGAAATACCTTCGAGCAGAACGCGCAGTCAACCAGTACGTGCCCGTCGTCGTTGCGCATCTGCGCCTGATCTTCAGCCGAGAAGCGGCTGATGACCGATTCGAAATGGCTGACGGTGCAGCGGCAGCCCTTGGCCAGTTCCTGGCGGACCTCGACCATCACCCGGTCTTCCTCGTGGAACAGCCGCCAGGTGATCTCCTCCAGTGTCAGCCCGCGGTCGACCAGTTCGTCATGCCGGATGCTGCCTGCCAGCACCGCAACATGCTCCCACTCCGGATCGTCGAAGCGCACGTGCAGGCGTTCACGCCCCTCTTCGCCGTCGGGCAAGTGCTGGACCAGCAGCCCTCCGGCCACGCATTGGCCGCCGTTGCGGGTCACACCGACGCGGATCAGGGTCGGCACCTGTTCCGATTGGGCGAAGTAGGCCTGGCACGCCTCGGCCAGGGATTCGCCCTCCAGCGGCACCACGCCCTGGTAGCGTCCGCCGTTGTTGGCCAGATCATAGGTGATGGCGAGATAGCCGCGACCGAACAAAGCGTAGAGCGAAGGGTTTGCACCCAGCTCCGCCAGCCGCTCGGGGTCGAAATCGGCATAGCCGCGCAGTTCCCCCGCCTTGTAATCGCACACCAGCAAACGGACAGCACCCTCCTCGGTCTGCGCCTGCATGGTCATCTGTCCGGCATCATCCTTGAGCAGGCTGCCCAGCAGCGCCGCCAGCACCAGGGCTTCGGCCAAGAGGTGCGCGATGGCCGGCGGATAGGCATGGGCGGCGAGAATGTCGTCAAGCACGGTATCCAGACGAACCAGCCGCCCGCGCGCGTCACGCGAGGGTACGACAAACGACAGGATGCGGTTGGAGTAGGTTTCGGTCTGTTGCAGCATCACGGCCATATGGGCGCTGGCACTGCGGAACGGAAGACCTGGCCGGCCCGTTAGGGCTGGTCAGATCCGGCCGAAGCACCACAGCAGGACAGATTTCTGCGCGTGGATGCGGTTCTCGGCCTCGTCGAACACGACCGATTGCCGGCCCTCGAACACCTCCTCGCTCACTTCATCGCCGACATGGGCCGGGAGGCAGTGAAGGAAGATCGCGTCGGCTTTCGCGCGTGCCATCAGGGCTGCATCGACACGATAGGGCTCCATGGCAGCCAGCTTTTCGGCGGCATGGGCCTGCCCCATCGATATCCAGGTGTCGGTAACCAGTACGTCCGCCCCGGTGGCAGCTTCGGCCGCGTCCTGCGTCAAGGTGATCCGCGCGCCCAGCGCCCGCGCCTGGGCGACAAAGCCCGCGTCCGGCTCATACCCCGCCGGTGTCGCCACGCGGACGTTGAACCTGAACAAGCCTGCCGCTTCGATGATCGAGTGCAGCACGTTGTTGCCATCACCGAACCAGGCCACTTCCAGGCCCGGCAGGGGCTTGCGGTTCTCCAGGATGGTCAGAATGTCCGCCACGATCTGGCAGGGGTGGGAGCGGTCAGTCAGACCGTTGATGACCGGGACAGTGGCGTGCCGGGCCATTTCTTCCACCTTGGAGTGGTCATCGGTGCGGATCATGATCGCATCGACCATGCGGCTGAGCACGCGGGCAGTATCGGCGATCGTCTCGCCCCGCCCCAGCTGGCTGGTACCCGAATCGAGGATCAGCGAAGAACCGCCCAACTGCCGCATCGCGATGTCGAAACTGACCCGGGTGCGGGTGGAGCTCTTCTCGAAGATCATGCCCAGCACATGGCCTGCCAGCGGCGCATCGGCGTCGGCCCGACCTTTGGGCCAGCCCATGCGCGCCGCCTTGCGCGTCACGGCATCGTTCTGCATCGCCGCCAGCGCATCGACCCCGGCGTCCGACAGGTCGAGGAAATGCCGCAAGGCCCCGCCCATCAGGCAGGAACCACGAAATCGGCTGTCCCGGCCGAGAGCTTGTCGAAGAACTCCTCGATTTCCGCATCGCCAATCACCAGCGGCGGCAGTATCCGCAGGGTGTTGTCGCCCGCCGCCACCGTCAGCAGCTGGTGGTTGTCGCGCAGGTGGACGTAGAACGGGCGGCTTTCGACCTTCATCTTGAGGCCGAGCATCAGGCCTTTGCCCCGGACCAGTTCGAACAGGTCGGGATAGTTGCCGATGAACTGTTCGAGGCGGGCGCGGATGCGCTCGCCCTTGTCAGCTACTTCGGCAAGAAACGCATCGTTGCCGACGGCATCGAGCACCGCCGTACCGGCCGCCATCGCCAGCGGATTGCCGCCGTAGGTCGATCCGTGCGTGCCGAATCCCATCCCGCGCGCGGCCTTTTCGGTGGCAAGGCAGGCCCCCAGCGGGAACCCGCCGCCGATCCCCTTGGCCGTGGCGAGAATGTCAGGCTCCACCCCGTAATGCTCGTGGGCGTAGAACTTGCCGGTCCGGGCCACACCGCACTGCACCTCGTCCAGCACCAGCATCAGGTCATGCTGGTCGGCCAGTGCGCGCAGGCCCTGCAGGAATTCGGGCGAGGCAGGGCGGATCCCGCCTTCGCCCTGGATGGGCTCGACCAGAAAGCCTGCAGTATTGGGCCCGATTGCCGCCTCGGCACCGGCAAGGTCGTCGAATTCGACATACTTGAACCCAGCCAGCAGCGGCAGGAAGCCCTTGTGCATCTTGTCCTGGTTGGATGCGCTGATGGTGGCCATCGTGCGCCCGTGGAAAGCGTTGTTGAACGTGATCAGCTCGAACCGGTCGGAGTTGCCGCCCGCCTGATGATAGGCCCGCGCCGTCTTGATCGCGCATTCGACCGCCTCCGCGCCGGAATTGGTGAAGAACACCGTGTCGGCAAAGGTCATATCCACCAGCCGCTGGGCCAGCGCTTCGCCCTGAGGACTGCCGTAGAGATTCGACACGTGCATCAGCGTGGCGGCCTGATGCTGGATCGCGCCGATCAGGCCTTCGTGGCTGTGGCCGAGCAGGTTGACCGCAATCCCGCTGGCAAAATCGAGGTAGCGGGTGCCGTCTTCGTCAATCAGGTGGCAATGCTCGCCACGAACCGGGCGCACCCCGGAGCGGGGATAGACGGGCATGAGGGGCGTGATCGACATCGGGTTGTTCCTGCTGATTCGGCGGAGGTTTGAAACGACAAATGGCGGCCCATCAGAGCCGCCACCTGCCGCGTTTGGGTGCCTGGAGCGGGCCGGTCCGACACACGGAACCCGCTGCAGAGGCGATCAATCGGACGCGCGCTCCAGATTGACGGCCGAGTGCTTGCCTCGTCGATCAACCTCGAGGTCGAACTGGTAACGCTCGCCTTCGTTCAGACCCGCAAGGCCCGAGCGTTCGACGGCGCTGATATGTACGAAAGCGTCCGGATGGCCGTCATCCCGGACCAGGAAGCCGAAGCCCTTGGTGCCGTTGAAGAACTTGACCGTGCCGGTCACCCGCTCACCGGTCAGCTCGCGCTGCGGCGCTGCCGGCTTCGATTCAACTGCAATCACGTCGCCGACCACTTGCAGGTCCTGCGCCGAAACCTTGCCGCCGCGATCAACCAGGTTGAACTGCAGCTCCTGCCCTTCGGCCAGACCTTCAAGGCCAGCCCGCTCGACCGCGCTGACATGGACAAACACGTCCTCGCCGCCGCCTTCCTGAGCGATGAAGCCGAAGCCCTTCTGCGAATTGAAGAATTTGACGGTACCTTTGCCGGTTCCGACAACCTGGGCGGGCATCCGGCTGAAGCCGCCACCGGCACCAGCGCCGGCACCGCCACCCGGGCCGCGCGGAGCGCCGCCACCGGGGCCCCGGTCACCGCCGCCGAAACGGCCGCCACCGCCGCCGCCACCGCCGAAGCGATCACCGCCACCGCCGAAACGATCGCGACCGCCGCCGTAACTGTCACCAGCAAAACCACCGGACGGGCTGCCGAACGGATCGAACCCTTCTTCCCCGAAACCGTCGCGCTTGTCCCGGCCTCGGCCGCGGCGCCCTTTATCGTAACCCATATACGTGCATTTACCTTCGTCGTGCCGCCTACGTCGCTGTCACGCCCGGCGCGCAAACGGCTGTCGCGCCAGACATGTCGCAGGGGAGAACGCAAGGCGCACCCCCCATGCTGCAAGACTCGCCCTTAGCCTAAAATCGTGCGTCATGCGAACGATTTGAAGGAATCGGACCCTGCGCGCGGAAACTGTGTCATTTGGGCATGGGCGCTGGCCCCGCCTGCCCCCACTTGCCAGCAGCGTTCGCCGCCGCCAAAGCTCTCCCGGTCCGACGCTGCTGCACCGAGGAGCATACCATGAGCCAGTTTCGCCACTTGACCGACACAATGTCCGCCAGCCCGCAGATTACGCCGGGCGATGTGGCCGCCGCAGCGGAGCAGGGTATCGCCCTCATCATCAACAACCGGCCCGACGGCGAGGATGACGGCCAGCCAAGCGGGGCCGAGATCGAGGCAGCCGCACACGCTGCCGGGATCGCCTATCGCGCCATTCCGGTCAGCGGTGGCGGATTTGGCGAGCCGCAGGTCAACGCCATGATCGACGCCCTGCAAAGCACGGACGGGCCGGTGCTGGCCTATTGCCGGTCCGGCACCCGCTCCACCCTGCTGTGGTCGCTTGCCCAGGCCAAACTGGGCATGAGCCCCGACGATATCGCCGCCGCTGCCCGGGCGGCAGGCTATGACGTGGCGCCCGTGCGCGGCGCGATCGACATGCTCCATGCCGGTGCGCAATCCGGCTCTTGATTGCTGACTGACAGCTGTGTCAGTAAGCAGGTCATGAACCCCGCCATCACCACCGCTCTGCTGCTCCAGTTCGGCGGTTCGTTGCTGGCCATCCTTGCGCTCGCCTGGCTGGCGCACAGGCTCGGGCTGGGCGGAGACACCCGGATTGCAGACGAAAGCCACGCCCGCGCCCTGGCGGACGAAGCCGTCTGCGGGTTCGAGGCCTCCGATGTCGTGATAGACCGCGCAGGCATGGGCGCCTTGCTGCGCGATGCCCGCGGGCGGGTCTTGCTGGTCCGCAGGCATGGGGCACATTTTGCCGCCCGCCTGCTCGACAGCTATGACCATGTCCGACTTGACCACGGCTACCTGACGCTTGGCACGGGTGACCGCCGGTTCGGCAGTGTCACCTTTGACCTGGGCCAGCGCGCGCCGGAATGGGCCGCCAGCCTGCGGCGGCTGGGTGCCTGAGCCGGTGCCCGATTTCTCTCCTGTCGATTATGCGGTTCCCGGCTTCGTGGTGCTGGTGCTGCTGGAAATGGTCTGGGCCTGGAAGAACCGGCCCGAAGCCTACGAACCGCGCGACACGCTGACCAGCCTCGCCTTTGGCTTGGGCAGCACGGTAGCAGGCGCGCTGACCGGAGGCGCCTTCCTGCTGCTGTTCCTGTGGGCGTGGCAGTTCCGCCTGTTCGATATCGGATGGGCCTGGTGGGCCTGGATTGCCTGCTTCGTGCTCGATGATCTCAAGTATTACTGGGTCCACCGCGCCGGGCATCGCGTCCGCTGGTTCTGGGCCAGCCACGTCAACCACCATTCCAGCCAGCACTACAACCTGTCCACCGCCCTGCGGCAGACCTGGACCGGGGCGCTCACCCTCGGCTTCGCCTTCGCCCTGCCGCTGGTGCTGCTGGGCTTTCATCCGGTGATGATCGCGATCTGCGGCGGCTTCAACCTGATCTACCAGTTCTGGATCCACACTGAGGCAATCGGCAAGATGCCGCGCTGGTTCGAGGCGGTGATGAACACGCCCAGCCACCACCGCGTCCACCACGCCACCAACCCGCGCTACCTCGACCGCAACTACGCAGGCGTATTCATCGTGTGGGACCGGATGTTCGGCACCTTCGAGGAAGAGCGTCCGGACGAGGAACGGATTCGGTATGGCATCGTCCGCCAGCTCGGCAGCTTCAACCTGCTGTGGGCGGTGTTCCACGAATGGATCGGCATGGTGCAGGACATCTGGCGCGCGCCCTGGCGGCACAAGCTGTCCTACCTGCTGCGCGAGCCGGGCTGGACGCACGATGACAGCCGCGACACCAGCGACATGATCCGCGCCCGCTGGCGCGAACGGCAGGCGCCGCAACCGGTGGCGGATGAAAACCCGATTGCGGACGGGCACGCGACCACCTAACCTTTCCGTAAAGGAGAGGTCATGGACAGGTTCGATTACATCGTCATCGGCGGCGGCAGTGCCGGTAGCGCGGTTGCGGGCAGGCTGGCGGAAGACGGCACCCGGCGGGTCTGCCTGCTGGAAGCGGGCGGCAGCAACAACAACCTGCTGGTGAAAACGCCGGGCTTCATGCCGTTTCTCCTCAAGAACTCCAACTACCGCTACGAAACGGTGCCGCAGAAGGGCCTCAATGGCCGGATCGGCTACCAGCCGCGCGGCAAGGGGCTGGGCGGATCGTCGGCGATCAACGCCATGGTCTACATTCGCGGCAACCGGTGGGATTACGACAACTGGGCCGCTCTGGGCTGCACCGGCTGGGCCTATGACGATGTCCTGCCCTGGTTCCGCAAGGCCGAAGCGAACGAGCGCGGTGCCGACGATTTCCACGGCGCGGGCGGCCCGCTGTTCGTTTCGGACCAGAAGTGGGCCAATCCGACAAGCGAGGCCTTTGTCGAGAGCGCGGCGCAGCTCCAGTTGCCCCGCAATGGCGACTTCAACGGAGAGCGGCAGGAGGGTTTCGGCCTGTACCAGGTGACTCAGCGCCAGGGCGAGCGCTGGTCCGCCTCCCGCGCCTATGTCGAGCCGCTGCGCGGCAGCGCCAACCTCGATATCCGCACCGGAACCGTGGTTGAAAAACTGGTGATCGCGCAGGGCCGGGTCACTGGCGTCGCCATCCGCTGCGGCAGCAAGCGCGAAGTGGTCCACGCGAGCGGCGGGGTGATCCTCAGCGCCGGGGCATTCAACAGCCCGCAGGTGCTGATGCTGTCAGGCATCGGCCCGGCCGAGCACCTGAAAGAGCATGGGATCGAGGTCATGCTCGACAAGCCGGCCGTGGGCAGCAACCTGCAGGATCATATCGATTACGTCTCAGGCTGGGCGACCGAATCGACCGTTCCCATCGGCGACAGCCTGGCAGGCACCGTGCGGATGGCGAAAGCGATCATCGAGCACCGGCGCAAGCGGACCGGGATCATGACCACGCCCTATGCCGAAGCGGGCGGGTTCTGGACCGTGATGCCCGATGCTCCGGCGCCTGACGTGCAGTGGCACTTCGTTCCTGCCGTGCTGGAAGATCACGGGCGCGAGAAGGTCAAGGGCCACGGATTTTCCCTCCATGCCTGCGTGCTGCGCCCGGAGAGCCGGGGGACGGTACGGCTCAACTCCGGCGATGCGACCGCCGCGCCGCGAATCGATCCCAATTTCCTTGAGGACGAACGCGACATGGCCGTGCTGCGGGGCGGCGTGCGCCTGTCGCACCGGATCGTCGATGCCCCGCCGCTGACCGGATACGGCCCGCGCGACCGCCATCCGATCAACCTCGATGACGATGACGAACTCGACCAGCTGGTCCGCAGCCGCGCGGACACGGTCTACCACCCGGTCGGCACCTGCCGCATGGGCGGCGACGAGGCGGCGGTGGTCGATCCGAGGCTCAAGGCGCGGGGACTTGAGGGGCTGTGGATCGCCGATGCCTCGGTCATGCCCAGGATCGTCAGCGGCAACACCAACGCGCCGAGCATCATGATCGGCGAACGCTGCGCCGACTTCATCAAGGCGTCTTCTGTTTAGCCTCAAGCGCCGGCGGGGCCATCCGGCCCCTCAGGCTATCCTCGCTCCCTTCGGTCGCTGCGGGCGGCCGTTCGGCCTTGCGGGCCTTCCAGGCCCGAGGCCCAACACAAGGCCCCGGTGCCTGGACTGATCCGGTCCGCGACCAGCGGACCGCAAGCGCGACCGCGCGTCCGCAGCGGCCCGACTAACGGGAGGAACAGCCGCGAGGAAGCACCCGCAACAGCGAGTGCGCAATCAGACACAAAAAAGGGGCCGGAGCGGCTGGCTCCGGCCCTTGTTAGGCTGTGTTCGCAGGAGGAACATCGTGCAGCGGGACCGGAAGGGGAGAGGATCTCCCGGTCCCGCCGAACCTTGGTAATCAGTTATAGGCGCGTTCCCCGTGTTCGGAGATGTCGAGCCCGTCGACTTCGGCTTCTTCGGTAACCCTGAGGCCGATGGTCAGCTTGACGATGTAGGCAGCGATCAGGGTGCCGATGCCGGCCCAAGCCAGGGTGACGACGACGCTGAAGAACTGCACGCCGAGCTGGTCGATCATCGGGGTCGAGCCATCGCCGGGGCCGCCGAGGAACGGCTGGTAGACCACTGCGGTACCGATGGCGCCGACGATGCCGCCGATGCCGTGGATGCCGAACGCGTCGAGCGCATCGTCATAGCCGAACTTGGCCTTCACCTTGGCGACGAAGTAGTAGCACACGATCGACGACACGATGCCGAGCAGGATCGCCCCGAACGGCCCGGAGTTGCCGGCGGCCGGGGTAACGGCCACGAGACCGGCAATGATGCCCGAGGCAAAGCCGAGCGCGGAGCCCTTGTGCCCGGCAATCCGTTCGATCACCATCCAGGTGAGCGCAGCGGCGGCAGTGGCAACGAAGGTGTTGATCATGGCCAGACCAGCCGAGCCATCGGCTTCCAGCGCCGAGCCGGCGTTGAACCCGAACCAGCCCACCCACAGCAGACCGGCGCCGATCAACGTCATCGTCATGCTGTGCGGGGGCATCGGCTCATTGGGATAGCCGCGGCGCTTGCCGAGCAGGTAGGCCAGCACCAGGCCAGAGATACCGGCGTTGATGTGGACCACGGTGCCGCCAGCGAAGTCGAGCGCGCCGTCTTCGAACAGCAGCCCGCCACCGGCCCAGACCATGTGCGCGATCGGGAAGTAGACGATCGTCAGCCACAGCGGCACAAATGCCATCACCGCGCTGAACTTCATCCGCTCCGCCGTCGCGCCCAGGATGAGCGCGGCGGTGATGGCAGCAAAGGTCATCTGGAAGCTGATGAAGACATACTTGCTGATGACTTCATCGGTGAAGGTGGCCGCCGTGCTGGAAGCATCGGTGCCAATCAGGAAGTAGCTGCCTCCGCTGATGAACTTGCCGAGCGTGCCTTCGTAGGTGGTGTCACCGAACGACAGGGAGTAGCCCCACATCACCCAGATGAGCATGGCAAGGCAGGCGGTCGCGCCGACCTGGGTCATGGTCGAAAGCATGTTCTTCTGCCGGGTCAGGCCGCCGTAGAACAGCGCAAGTCCGGGCAGGATCATCAGCAGGACGAGCAGGGTGGAGGTCATCATCCAGGCATTGTTGCCGGGGTTGGGAACGGCGGCAGCGGCCTCGGCCGCTTCCTGCGCGAATGCAGGGGTGGCTGCGAGCAGGGAGGCCGCTAGCGCCCCGCCTGCCCTTGTGGTCACCTTGGAAAGTGTTCGGATCATGGATTGGTCCCTCATGTCAGGCACGCGCTTACAGCGCGGTGTCGCCGGTCTCGCCGGTGCGGATGCGGGTGGCGGAGGCGAGGTCGAACACGAAGATCTTCCCGTCGCCGATGCTGTCAGTGCTGGCGGTCCGGGTGATCGTTTCGACCACTTGCTCGGCCACGTCGTCGCTGGCCGCTATTTCCAGCTTCACCTTGGGCAGCATGTTGGTGGAATATTCGGCCCCGCGGTAGATTTCGGTCTGCCCCTTCTGTCGCCCGAAGCCCTTCACTTCCGACACGGTCATACCGGCAATGCCGATGGTCCCGAGCGCTTCGCGGACTTCGTCGAGCTTGAATGGCTTGATGATCGCGATGATGAACTTCATCGTTCTCCCCTGCTTTGCCGCCGGAGAATGCACCGGCTTCGCATATGCAGCAAAAGCCGTGCCAGATGAGAAATTCACCGGTTTCGAGGGGTTTCTAGGCCCTTCAGCCATCGCGAGAGCCTGTATTTCTGCCTAGTTCGTAATCATTGATTAAAACTTGAGCAGCTCAAGCTCGGCCACAACGGGCAGATGATCGGAAGCCTGCGCGGCCCGGGCGCTGTGGTGCACCCCTTTTTCATGACAGGTCCATTCCGGCGACGTCACGATCCGGTCGAGCGGCGCGAGCGGTTGGCGCGAGGGGAAGCTGCGCCCCGTGTCCAGCAAATGCCATCCCGAACCGAATTCACCCATCGCCCCGCTGCGCACACCCCACTGGTTGAAATCGCCCATTACCACTGTCGGGCAGCCGGGGCCGCAACAGGTCACATGGTCGAGGATGCTGCGGATCTGGTCGCGGCGGCGCAGGCCCGAAAGATCGAGGTGGGTCCCCACCACCCGCATCCGCACGCCCTCCACCAGAAGATCGGCCCGTGCCGCTCCGCGCGGCTCCAGCATCGGCAGAACCACCGGCTCGGCCTCGATCACCTCGATCCCGCGCCGCACCAGGATGGCATTGCCATGCCAGCCGAGGCTGCGCGGACGGCGCGCCACTTCGACCGGTTTCCACGGCGTATCGTCAATCGCCGCGCGCTCCAGCACGCTGGCCCGGTCTCCGATCCGCAGATCCGCCTCCTGCAGGGCGATCACATCCGCATCGATCTCCCGCAGGACGGTGATGATCCGGTCAGCATCGCGGCGGCCATCGGTCCCCACCGCCTTGTGGATGTTGTAGCTTGCAAATTTCAGCCGCACGTCAGGCCGGACCTTCAGCCTCGCCGGCGATATAGCGGTCGGTCGGCCGCGCCGGCAGGCCGTCAATGCTCGCCAGCCGGATCGCATGCCTGGCCGCCCACTCGGACGGGTTGGACTGGCGATGGGCCTTTTTCAGCGTTTCACGTTCCCGCTCGAATGCCATCAGCGGCACGCCCCAGCCGCAGCTGGTCTGCACGCTCTCCACCGCGATGTCGAAAATCTGGCGGGTGCCGGGCAGGAGGGTGAAATGCGCTGCGAACTGCTCCCACTCCGGGTCCTGCGGCAGCACCGGGCGGCCGCGACCGTAAATTCGCAGGATCAGGGCCGGCTGCTGGAAATTGCAGAACATCAGCGTGATCCGGCCGTCTGCCATGAGGTGCGCGTTGGTTTCGTTGCCCGAACCGCCCAGATCGAGATACGCGACCCGGTCCGGTGCCAGCACCCGGAACGCGTCGTAGCCCTTGGGGCTCAAGTTGATCCGCGCGCCTTCAGCGGCGGTCGCAACGAAGAACACGGGCTGCTTGCCGATCATCGCGACATGCGCGTCGGTCAGGGTGTCGGAGAATTCGGCCATATGCGAAAGCCTAGGCGGGCGTAGCGCGTGCCGCAAGAAGAAGGGGGTTCACGCAGAGGGCGCAGAGAGAGGCGCTGAGATGTTGCTCGGAGCCGAAGGCTCAATCACTATCCCATACCTCGCCGATTGGGTGACCTTCCGAGTTGAGGGCGGCTTCGCCGCTGGCGCAACTCCTCCGCGTCTCCCTTCTCCTCTGCGCCCTCTGCGCGAACCCCTTATCTTTCCTTGGTCGCCGAAAACACCAGGTCAGGGTTCTTTTCCTGCTGGTACCCGACATCCCACGGGCTCTTGGCCATGAACACTGCATCGCCATCGCGGTCACGCGCCAGGTTCGGCCGGTTGAAATCGGTGAACCCCTTGAGCGCAACATCGCTTCCCTTGAGCCAGCGCGCGGTGGCGAAAGGCGAGGCCTCGAGCATCGCCTCGACCTTGTATTCCGCCTCCAGCCGGCTGACGAGCACGTCGAGCTGAAGCTGGCCGACCACCCCGACGATCCACTGCGAGCCGATCTCAGGGTAGAACACCTGGATCACGCCCTCTTCGCTCAGGTCGTCGAGCGCCTTGCGCAGCTGCTTGGTCTTGGTCGGGTCCTTCAGCACCACCCGGCGCAGGATTTCCGGCGCGAAGTTGGGCAGGCCGGTGAAGCGCAGCTGGTTCTTCTCGCTCAGCGTATCGCCCACCCGCAGCGTGCCGTGGTTGGGGATGCCGATGATGTCGCCCGCCTCGGCCGTATCGGCCAGTTCGCGGTCCTGCGCGAAGAACAGGATCGGCGAATGGACCGCAATGGGCTTGCCGTGGCCGGAGGGAGTCAGCTTCATGCCGCGCTTGAAGGTGCCGGAGACCAGCCGCATGAAGGCAATCCGGTCACGGTGGTTGGGGTCCATGTTGGCCTGGACCTTGAAGATGAAGCCGGTCACTTCGTCATGGCTCGGCTCGATCAGAACCTCCCCCGCCGGTTGAGGCCGCGGCGGCGGTGCATAGCGGGCAATCGCGTCGATCAACTCGGTCACGCCGAAATTCTTGAGCGCCGAACCGAAGTAAACAGGGGTGAGGTCACCGTTGCGGAAAGCCTCGAGATCGAATTCCGGGTAACCGCCGCGCGCCAGCTCGATCTCGTCGGCGAAACGTTCGGGGATGTCGTCGCCCGCATCGCGGGTGCCGAGATATTCGCGGCTCGGGCCTTCCGGGCGCGCCACCGTGCCGGTGGCAAAGTCCAGCAGGCCTTCGAATTCCCCGCCCATGCCGATCGGCCACATCTGCGGACTGACGTCGAGCGCGAGCATGTCGGCGACCTCGTCCAGCGTCTCGAAGGGATCGCGGCCTTCGCGGTCGACCTTGTTGACGAAGGTGATGATCGGCACGCTGCGCAGGCGGCACACCTCGAACAGCTTGCGGGTCTGCGGCTCGATGCCCTTGGCCGCGTCGATCACCATCACCGCCGAATCCACCGCGGTGAGGGTGCGGTAGGTGTCCTCGCTGAAGTCCTCGTGCCCCGGGGTGTCGAGCAGGTTGAAGACAATCCCGTCCTTCTGGAAGGTCATCACGCTCGACGTGACCGAGATGCCGCGCTGCTGCTCGATCTTCATCCAGTCGCTGCGTGCCCGCCGCGCCGCCCCGCGCGCCTTGACCTCGCCCGCAAGATGGATCGCGCCGCCTTGCAGCAGCAGCTTTTCAGTGAGCGTGGTCTTGCCCGCGTCAGGGTGCGAGATGATCGCGAAGGTGCGGCGAGTGCTGGACGTCATGGTTGCGTGCGCGCGACGCGGAAGCCGGCGAAATCCTGGTTGACCGGCATCAGCTCGATGCGGTTGATGTTGAGGTGCGGGGGCAGTTCGGCGATCCAGCGGATCGTGTCGGCGATGTCCTGCCCGGTCATGGGGTGGACGCCGGCGTAGAGATCGTCGGATGCCTTCTGGCTGCCAGTCCGCACCAGGGTGAACTCGGTCTCAACCATGCCGGGCTCGATCGAGGTGACACGAACGCCGGTGCCATGAAGGTCGGCCCGCAGCGCCAAGGTGAAGTGGTTGGCGAACGCCTTGGACCCGGCATAGACGTTGCCGCCGGGATAGATGTAGTTCCCCGCCACCGAACCGATGGCGATGATCGCGCCCTTGCGCGCGATCAGGCCGGGCAGCAGCTTGCGGGTGAGGATCACCATGGCCGTCACATTGGTGTCGATCATGGTCTGCCAGTCATCGAGATTGGCGTCCTGCGCGGGTGAGAGCCCCTGAGCGAGGCCCGCATTGTTGACCAGCAGGTCGATCCCGGCGAATTCGCCCGGCAAAGCCGCCAGCGCGGCATCGAGCGCGGCGGTATCGCGCACGTCGAACACCGCCGGGTGGACCTTGTCCGCACCAAGTTCGGCGACCAGCGCGTCGAGCCGTTCCTTGCGCCGCCCGGTAGCAATGCAGCGCCAGCCGCTCGCCACCAGCGTGCGGACGGTCGCTTCGCCGATGCCGGAGGTTGCGCCTGTTACCAGTGCCGTTTTCATCCGCGCAGCTCCCCGCCCAGCTTGGCCGCCGATGCCACCACCTTGTCGGCCACAGCCTTGATCTCGGCGTCAGTGAAGCTCTTGTCGCCCGGCTGGAGGGTGACCTCCAGTGCGACCGATTTCCTACCCTCCGGAACGCCCTGCCCGGTGAACAGGTCGAACACCCGGGCGGCGACAATCGCCGCCTTGTCCGCTCCGCGTACTGCACGCAACAGGTCTCCCGCTGGCAGAGCAGCCGGAACCAGGAAGGCGAAATCGCGCGTGATCGCCTGCAAGGCAGGCGGCGCATAGGCCGGGCGGGCAAAGCCTGCGCCCTTGCGCGCCGGAATGGCATCGAGGAACAGCTCGACCGCAGCCACCGGGCCATCGATGTCGAACGCCTTGAGCGTGGCCGGGTGGAGCATGCCGAACCGGGCCAGCACGTTCTTCGGCCCGAGCCGCAGAGTGGCGGACTGGCCGGGATGGAACTGGCCGCCCGCTTCTCCCTGCACCATCAGGTTCTCGACCGGCGCGCCTGCCGCTTCGAGCAGCGCGAGCGCCTCGGCCTTGGCATCGAAGGCATCGAACGCGGCGGCTTTCCCGGTCGCCCAGCCACGCGCCACTTTCTCACCGGCCAGGATTACGCCCAGGGTCGGTTTCTCGTCGCTCGCACCGTTGGCGCTGCGGAAATAGCGCCGCCCGATTTCGAACAGGCGCGAGCCGTCCGCGCCGCGATCAGCATTGCGCTTGGCGGCCGACAGGAGCCCCGGCAGCAGCGAGGGGCGCATGGCCTTCATGTCCTCGCTGATCGGGTTTTCCAGCACCCACAGCGGCGCGCCATCGGCAAAGTGCTCAGCATCGGACACCGGCAGGAAGGACCATGTGACCGCCTCGTTCAGCCCCCGCGCGGCAGCGGCCCGGCGCAGCTTGCGCTCCACCAGTTGCAGCGGCGTGGCGGTGGGGCGGGCGACGCCGTCGGCGCGCGGCAGGGCCACGCTCTGCACGTTGTCGAGCCCGTGGATGCGGACCACTTCCTCGACCAGATCGGCCGGGCCTTCGATATCGTGGCGGCGCGGCGGGCAGGTGACCTGCCATGCTTCGCCCACGCTGAAACCGAGTGCGTCGAGGATACGGCGCTGTTCCGCCTCGGGCACGCTGACTCCGCCGAGGCTGGCGGTCAGCGCGGGATCGAATGCCACCACCCGGAGCGCCAGCGGCGGCTCGCCCGCCCGCACGATCGCGCTCGGCTCGCCCCCGCACAGGCCCAGGATCAGGTCGGTCAGGATTGCCAGCCCGTCATCGAGGAACGCCGGATCGACCCCGCGCTCGAACCGGGTGCGCGCGTCGGAGGACAGGCCCAGCTTGCGCCCGGTCACGCCGATACTTTCCGGGTTGAAGTAGGCGATTTCGAGCAGGACGTCGGTCGTGCCCTCGCTTACCCCGGAATGCTCGCCGCCCATGATCCCGGCGATGTCGTGAACCTGCCGTCCGTCAGCGATCACGGTCATGCTCTGGTCGAGGGTATAGGTCTTCTCGTTCAGCGCCAGCACCTGCTCACCCGCCTTGGCGCGCCGCGCGACCACCGCGCCCGAGAGCTTCGCCAGATCATAGACGTGGGCCGGACGGCCGAACGCCAGCATCAGGTAGTTGGTCACATCGACCAGAGCCGAGATCGGCCGCTGTCCGGCCGCTTTCAGCCGCCGCTGCATCCAGTCAGGACTGGCGCCATTGGTCACGCCGCGAATGACACGGCCGTAAAAGGCCGGGCAGCCTTCCGGATCGTCTGTCCGGATTTCCACCGGGCAGGCGAAGGCCCCATCGATCACGGGCACGGCCAGAGGCTTCAGCGTTCCCAGACCAGCCGCCGCCAGATCGCGGGCCAGGCCCAGCACGCCCATGCAGTCGGGCCGGTTGGGCGTAATCGCCACGTCGATGACCGGCGAGGTGCCGTGGTATTCGGCAAAGGCCGTGCCGACCGGCGCATCGGCGGGCAGTTCGATGATCCCGTCGTGGTCGTCGCCCAGCTCCAGTTCGCGAGTGGAGCACATCATGCCGTTCGATTCGACTCCGCGAATCGCGCTCTTGCGCAGCTCCATCCCGTTGGCGGGCACGACAGCACCGGGCAGGCCAAGCACGCCCTTCATCCCGGCACGGGCATTGGGCGCGCCGCAGACGACCTGCAGCGGCGCTCCGTCACCGGTATCGACCGTCAGCACCTGCAGTTTGTCGGCATCAGGATGGCGGGCGGCGGTGAGCACATGGGCCACGCGGAACCCCGCCAGCCGCTCGGCCGGGTCCTCGATCCCTTCGACCTCGTGCCCGATCCGGTTGAGCGCGGCCGCGATCCCGGCCACCGAAGCGTCGGTGTCGAGGAAGTCCTTCAGCCATTCGATCGAGAACTTCATGCCCGCGCTCCCACGCCAGCGGAAAGGGTTGGCTGGTCGAACGCCGAGAAGCCGTAATGCGCCAGCCAGCGGTTATCGCCGTCGAAGAAGGCGCGCAGGTCGTCCATCCCGTATTTCAGCATGGCGAGCCGGTCGACGCCCACGCCGAAGGCAAAACCCTGCCATTCGTCCGGGTCGAGCCCGGCGAATTCGATTACCTTGCGGTTGACCATGCCGGAGCCGAGCAGCTCCATCCAGCCGTGCCCCGGCGCATCGCCATCGCCGCCCAGCACCCGGCGCCCCTTGACGTCCTGCCAGCCGACATCGACCTCCACCGAAGGCTCGGTGAAGGGGAAGTAGCTCGGCCGCAGGCGCAGCACGATATCGTCGCGCTCGAAGAATCCCTTGAGGAAGGTTTCCAGCGTCCACTTGAGGTGGCCGAGGTGGATGTCGCGGTCGATCACCAGCCCTTCGACCTGATGGAACATCGGGGTGTGGGTCGCGTCGCTGTCAGAGCGGTAGACCCGGCCGGGCGCGATGATCCGGATCGGCGCGCCTTGCGCCACCATGCTGCGGATCTGCACCGGCGAGGTATGCGTGCGCAGCAGCATCTTGCGTCCGTCACTGTCCGCATCCGGAAAATAGAACGTGTCATGCATCGCCCGCGCCGGGTGCGTTTCGGCCATGTTGAGCGCGGTGAAGTTGTGCCAGTCGTCCTCGATCTCCGGGCCGGTGGCGACGGAAAAGCCGAGGTCGGCGAAAATCTCCGCCAGTTCGTCCATCACCTGGCTGACCGGGTGGACGCTCCCCCTGGGAGCAGCGGGGGCCGGCAGCGTCAGGTCCAGCGTCTCGCTGGCCAGGCGCTGTTCCAGCAGGGCGTCCTCCAGCACCTGCTTGCGCGCCGCCAGGGCATCGGACACCGCAGCGCGAATGCCCTGGATGCGCGGCCCGGCAACCTGCCGCTCGTCCGGCGACATCCCGCCCAAGGTCTTCAGTGCGAGCGTGATCCAGCCCTGCTTGCCCAGCGCTTCCACGCGCATGGCTTCCAGCTCGTCAGGCGTCTGCGCGGCAGCGATGGCCGCCAGCGCCGCTTCATTCCGGGATTCGAGTTCCTGCATGCCGAGGGCCGCTAGCGCCAATCGCCGCCCAAGGCAAAGCCTCCGCGCAGGTCAGCGCGGCATTTCCAGCGTCTGGACCGCCGCACCGCGCACCCGCATCCGCTCCCGCATGACCGAGGTCAGGATCGGATGGTCCAGCGCAGCATACTCGCTCGGCGACATACCGAGGAATTCCCGGCAGTCGCGCACGAAGTGGCTCTGGTCGAAATAGAGCGCATCGATCGCCCCGATCCACTTCATCGAGGGGTCCAGCATGAACTGCGCGAGGCTGCGCATGAAGCGTTGCCGCCGCAGCAGCTTCTTCGGCGCAAAGCCGAATGCCCTGCGGCACAACCGCTCCAGCGTGCGCGGATGGAGGCCGGCCCGTTCGGCCAGCCCCGCAACATCGGGCAACTCGGGATCCATCAGAAGCTGGTGCACCAGCAGGATCCGCTCATCCTCGGCATCTGCGCGAGGTGCCTCCTGGGCGAAGAAGCGGGCCATGATGCCCAGCTCTTCGGCTTCGCGGGCCGGATCGGCTGTCAGCTGGTCGGCGAGCGGGCGAAACCGGGCAAACGCGGACTCGCGCCGACCGTCGCATACGCGGTTGGCCATCTCGTGCGCAGGCATATCCATGAAGGTCGCCCAGCCCAACGGCTGCAACCCGATGCCCCACATGCGCGAGGTCGCAAGCTGGAAGCGGACCGGCAGGCTGGTCGGCCCCATGGCGGTGAAATCCGTCCCGGCAATCGTATCTCCGCCGGCGATGCTGCTGACGATCACTGGGTTATCAAAGAACCGCAGGCCGGCCCATTCCGGTTGCAGGGCATCTTCGACCGGCCCGTCGGGGCAGTCGAACTCGACCCGGTAGAAACTGGTAAAATAGCGCCGCAAATCGGCCGGCGGTTCGTGGAACCGCACCCTCACCTCACACCAGCGCCCCATGTCCGCCCTCCTCAGGCGTGTCGTGTTTGTGCAACCCGACAGCAGGGTTAAGCCGACGCGGGGCAAAAGAAAAGGGCGGCTCCGAAGGAACCGCCCTAACCTTTTTCAGATGCGTCTTCTTCAGGCGGGCAGCGCGGCCTTGGCCTGCGCGATGATCGCCTTGAAGGCCGAACCTTCGTTCATCGCCAGATCGGCCATGACCTTGCGGTCCAGCTCGATCCCGGCCAGCTTGGTGCCGTGCATGAACTGCGAATAGGTCAGCCCTTCGGCGCGTACCGCTGCGTTGATCCGCTGGATCCACAGGGCGCGGAACGAGCGCTTCTTAACCTTGCGGTCGCGGTAGGCATATTGCCCGGCCTTTTCGACCGCCTGGCGGGCGATGCGGATGGTGTTCTTGCGGCGACCGCGATAGCCCTTGGCCTGGTCGAGCAGCCGCTTGTGCTTCTGGCGCGTGGTGACGCCGCGTTTGATGCGAGGCATAGTCCGTTTCTCCTAAATTCGCGCGTTCAGCCGAGCCCGTAAGGGGCCCACTTTTTCACCGCTTTCCAATCGTTCTCAGAAAGGACAGAGGTGCCGCGGTTCTGGCGGATATACTTCGCGTTATGGCTGATCAGGCGGTGGCGCTTGCCGGCGACACCATGCTTGACCTTGCCCGTGGCAGTGAGCTTGAAGCGCTTCTTCACGCCGCTCTTGGTCTTCATCTTGGGCATTTTCATCTCCTGGCAGAGACACGTTCGAACCGGCCCTGGCAGCCCTTACAGCCAGGCAGGCACATGAATCACGTGTCAGTGAAGCGGGGCGCATTAGCGAACTTGCCCCGAAATGCAAGCGTGCGCTTCATCAGGGCCGCTGGCGTTCGCGCCATCGTTCACTGCCCCAGCGGGCAATCACCTGATCGACCCGCGCCCGGTCCGGCCCCGCCGTGTCCGGATAGGGGCTGCAGCGCCCTTGCTCCACGAAGCAGGCTTCGCCGGTGTCGAGCCGCAGGCTGGTCAGCGCCTTGCCCGGCCCGGCCAGGCCGATTGCGGTCGGTTTATCAAGCACGCCGATATAGAGGAACGGGGCAAGCGGCCGGGGCGGTGCCTTGCCGCGCATTGCCGCCACCAGGATCGCGCGGTAGTCGGACATCGACACCGGCCCCTCCGGCAGGATGCCCGGGCGGTTGCTGACCAGCATGGTGCCATACTGGCGGGTGTTGATCACATGGCCGTGCCCCAGGAACCCATCCTCGAACAGATCCTCGCCGTGATCGCCAGTTACGATCAGGATGGTGTCGTCCCACACGCCCCGCGCCTTGAGCCGGGCCACGACCTCGCCCAGCCAGGCGTCGGCGTGGGCTACCGCGTTCCAGTATGTCGCCTGCACGGCCGCGGCGTTTTCGGCCTTCATCTCGTTGCGGCGGACCGGCCGCTCCACCACCCTCAGTTCCACCCCGTCGTGATGGTAGGGGAAATGGGCCGACTGGAAATTGAAGTAGAGGAAATGCGGCGCATCCCATGTGCCCGCCCCCAGGGTGCGGTCGAACGCCGCCATCAGGTGCTCTTCGGCCACCAGCAGCGAGCCCTTGGCGGCAAATTCGAAGGCGCGCTTCTCGCGCAGGGTCTCGGCATCGATGTGGACGTCAGCCGATTTGCGCATCGAAACCGTGGCGGAGATATCGCCGAAATCCTCCGGCTGGCCCGAATAGACGCCGATCCGGTAGCCGCTTTGCTTGAGCTCGGTGAACAGGCTCGGGTCGCCGGTCTGCGGCACCAGTTGGCCGGAGAACACCGATTTCAGCGATTCGGTGGTAAAGCCGACATGGCTGTAGGCGGGCACGACGGCGCTTCCTTCTGCCGCCAAGGCTTCAAGGTTCGGGGCCACGACCTTGCCGTTTATCCGCTTTCCCAGCACGTCATACCGGACCGATTCCAGCACCACGACCACGACATGCGGCCGCCGCCCGGCAAGCACCTGAGCCGGCAGCGGTTCCGGCAGGGGCACAAGTTCCAGGTCGCCGCCATAGCCGTCCTCGTCAATCCCGTTGCCGGGAATGTCGAGCGCGAGCGGGTGGCGGGTCGAATCGAACGGCGCCGGATCATACTGGATCGCAAACAGGCCATAACCGTCGCGGTCGACATCGCTGACGAGGTTCAGCAGGCCGGTTGCGCCCTGCCAGCCCAGCGTCCGGTTAAGGCCGAACGCGGCGTCCGAGCCGGTCCGGGGAATCGCGAAGGCAGCGACCAGAAACAGTGCGGCGACGCTCCATGCCAGCTTGCGCGGAGCCGGCCTGCCGGACGGGGTCGCGCCGCTCAGGACACGGCCGAGGATGCGCCACAGCCCCCATGCCATCAGCGCCGCGAACGCCAGGCCGAGCAAGGCCACGCCGATCTCGCTCAGGCCGAACTTGATTGCATCGACGAGGCTGCCCCCGCCCAGTTGCTTGATCAGGGTGAAACCGACGGCGTCACTGAAATAGGAATGGAGCTGGTATTGCGCCGCCAGCAGCCCGCAGAACAGGGCGCCATTGACGAGCGCGAACAGGTACACCGCCACCCAGCCGGGCTTGCCGCGGGCCAGGCGGCAGGCCAGCGCCCAGCCGGCAATCGCCAGCAGGGCCTGCACGGCCCCATAGCCGGTCAGGAACAGGGCCAGCTCGGGCAGACTGTCCACCGCCCGCGACTGGCCGAAACCGCCGGTGAACAGGCCGTACTTGCGGTTGGCCAGCGCCAGTTCGACTGCGGAGACGGCCAGCACGATCCATGGCGGCAGCCATGCAGACACGCGCGACCAGCCTGCGCCGGAAGGCGTCAGCGTGGAAAGTCCTGGCTGGATCGGCGCACTGGTCGCCATGGCTGCTCCCGGGCAAAGTTCGACCGGGAGGAAATACCGCGTGCGGCTTGGAATTTGGTTAACCGTGTCGCGCTGAAGTCACGCCATGGTCAACCGTGCATGGCTTCGAGCACATCCTCCAGCCGGGCCGGATCGCCGATGGCCAGCACTTCGCCGGTGCTTGCGGCATGGAGCGGCTCGCCGTTCCAGTCACACATGGTGCCGCCCGCGCCCTCCACCACCGGCACCAGCGCGGCGAAGTCATGCAGCTTCAGGCCCGCCTCGCACACCAGATCGACATGGCCCGATGCGAGCAGGCCGTAGTTGTAGCAATCGCCGCCCCAGATGATCTTGCGCTCGGCCACGGCCTTGGCCAGCGCCATGAAGTGGTCCACTTCGGGCCCGGTGAAGAGGTGCGGCGAAGTCGTCGCCAGCACCGCATCGCCCAGTTCGCGCCGGGGCGCGGTGCGCGCAGGCTTGCCGTTGAGAGTGGTGCCCTGACCGACCATGCCGACCCATCGTTCCCCCAGGATCGGCTGGTCGATCACCCCGATCACCGGCCAGCCGTCCTCGATCAGGGCAATCAGCGTGCCGAAGATCGGCCGCCCCGCGATGAAGCTGGTGGTGCCGTCAATCGGATCGAGCACCCAGCGGCGCGCCGCGCTTTCGTTGCGCAGGCCGTATTCCTCCCCCTGGATGCCGTCGCCCGGGCATTCCGCTTCGAGGATGGCGCGCATGGCTGCTTCAGCCGCCCGGTCCGCCTCGGTCACGAACGAACGGTCAGCCTTCTGCTCCTCGCTCCATTCTCCGCGAAACAGGGGGCGGATGGCCGCCCCGGCGGCTTCGGCCAGACGGTTGGCGAGAGCGATATCGTTGCTGCTGGGCATCACATCGCCCTGCATCGCAGCCCCGCCCCGGTCAAGCGCTTGCACCGGGCCAAGTGCCTGATAGACAGCGCTTCGGAACAGGAGCAGCCGATGAATATCGAACAGTCTCCAAAAGGCTGGAGCCTTCCCCGCTCCCAATTCGACCGGACGCGGGACGGGCAGCTACTTTCGATAAACCGCCAGCCGCGTGAAAGCCTGCGCCCGTGGGTAGCCCACGTCTATGGCATGCGGGTCACTGCTCCGCCCGATCAGCTGATCGCCTGCGGCATATTTGCCGACGGGCCGGTTCTGCGGATCTTGCTCGATGGTGACTGGCACGCGGAGACGCAGGACGGCCCGCAGTTCTTCGGCCGGCAGGCCCTCTATTTCACTCCCCATACCCGGCGCAGACCGGTCAGCGTCAAGGGCAGCTTTGCAACGGTTGGTCTGGCACTGCAGCCCGGTGCCGCCCATGCCTTGCGCGCCCCATCCATAGCCGGGACCTGCGACAGGGTCCTGTCCTACGGCAGCCTCGGCTGGGATGAACCGGCGCTGATGGCGCGGTTCGGCGACGATGCCTCGGTCGATAGCTGGATGGACGTCCTTGAGGATTGCATGGAGCGCCTGATTGACCGGGCCGGTGGCCGCCACCCCGATCCGATCAGCGCGAACTTCAACCGGATCGCCTTTGAAAACCCGAACATCGCCGTGGGGACCTGCGCCGAGCAGCTGCGGGTCGACCTGCGCAAGCTTGAGCGGGTGGTGAAGCGCGATTTCGGTCTGTCGCCGAAGAAGGTGCTGCGCCGCGCCCGGGCGCTGGACATGGCGGCGAATATGCTCGGGGTGGCTGACCAATCGGAAGCCGAAGACCTGGCGCTGCGCTATTTCGACCAATCCCACCTCAACCGGGACTTCACCGAGATGTTCGGGATGACTCCGGTCCAGTTCGTCCGCACGCCGCAACCGCTGATGAGAGTGACGCTGGAAGCGCGGCAGGCCCGGCGGCTGGAAGCGCTCGAACGGATCGAGGAAGGTGCGCGCCGGCCCTGGCAGTGACGTTTCGGTTCGCTGACGCGCGTTGTCAGACCACCCGCCCCGCCTCCCCACCCGGCCACCATAGCCTGATGGTATCGTTGGTGGCCGGGTGGGGAGGCGGAGTAGGTGGTCTGCGTCGTGCCACGCACGACCGAAACCAATCAGTCGAACAGCGAGCTGACGCTGCTTTCGTCGGCAATCCGGCGGATCGCCTCGCCGATCAGCGGGGCCACGGTCAGGATGCGGATCTTGCTGCTGTCCTGCGCGGCGTCGGTCGGCCGGATGGTGTCGGTGATGACCAGTTCGGTCAGCTTGGAGCCGTTGACCCGCGCCACCGCCCCGCCCGACAGCACGCCGTGGGTGATATAGGCAGCGACCGAGGCCGCGCCCTGGTCAAGCAACGCCTCGGCCGCATTGCACAGGGTGCCGCCGGAATCGACGATATCGTCGATCAGGATGCAGTGGCGCCCCTGCACCTCGCCGATGATGTTCATCACTTCCGATTCGCCCGGCCGGTCACGCCGCTTGTCGACGATCGCGAGCGGGGCATTGTCGAGCCGCTTGGCCAGCGCCCGGGCGCGGACCACGCCGCCGACGTCCGGGCTGACGACCATCAGGTCTCGCTCGCCATACCGCGCCTGGATATCCGCCGCCATGACGGGCGCGGCATAGAGGTTGTCGGTCGGGATATCGAAGAAGCCCTGGATCTGCCCGGCGTGCAGGTCCACCGCCAGCACCCGGTCAGCCCCGGCTTCGGTGATCAGGTTGGCGACCAGCTTGGCCGAAATCGGCGTGCGCGGGCCGGGCTTGCGGTCCTGCCGGGCATAGCCGAAGTAGGGCACCACCGCAGTGATCCGCTTGGCCGAGGCGCGCCGCAGCGCATCGACGCAAATCAGCAGCTCCATCAGGTTGTCGTTGGCGGGAAAGCTGGTCGGCTGGATCACGAACACGTCCTCGCCGCGCACGTTCTCGTGGATTTCCACGAACACTTCCTCGTCGGCAAACCGGCGCACGCTGACGTCGGTCAGCGGCAGTTCGAGATAGGCGGCCACTGCCCGCGCGAGCGGCAGGTTCGAATTGCCGGACATGATCTTCATGGTGCGCGAATCCCCGAACGCTGGTGATGCGCCCCGCCTAGCGCGGCGTCATGGAATTGCAACGCGCGAGGGGCGGTTGTCGACGGGTTGGGGCGAGAACGGGCGGTGGTGGAGGGTGGGGATTGCTCGGTTGCGCGAAAGCGAGGCTGGCAATTCCATACCCGGCAGCGCCGGCAGGATGCCGACCGCCCGGTTAATCCAGATCGATGACTTCGCCACGCGCCATCACGAACCGAACATCCTTGTAGACGGACACATCCGTCAAAGGATCGCCCGCGACTGCTACGATATCGGCGCTTTTGCCGGGCGCGATCGTGCCGATCTCTTCAGACAGGCCAAGCAGGTCAGCAGCGTTGATCGTGGCTGCGATCAACGCACTTTCGGGCGTCATCCCATGTGCGACCATGAGTTCGAATTCGTCGCCATTGCGGCCGTGCTTCGACACTCCCGCGTCAGTGCCGAAAGCAATACGGACGCCGCGCGGAACGAGCGTCTGAAGCGTCTTTCCGGTGATGTCGATCCGCCATCTGATCTTGGCGAGGACGTCAGGCTCGTAGGCATCGGCGTTAGCCGCCAGCCTTTCCTTGTACCCGTTGACCGTCGACAAGGTCGGGACATAGTAGGTTTTGCTCTTCGCCCACAGCGCGATGACTTCCTCGGTCAGCATGGTGCCATGTTCGATCGAATCGACTCCGAGTTTGAGCGCCTGGAGCGTGCCGTCGGCACCGTGCGAATGGACCGCCACCTTGCGCCCGAACATCCGCGCGGTGGCAACAACGGCCGCCGCCTCATCATCGAACATCTGGCTGCCCAGACCCGCACCGATGCGGCTGTTGACCCCGCCGGTGATCGTCATCTTGATGACATTGGCGCCACGCCCGATCTGTTGCCGGGTAGCGCGGCGACAGTCTTCTGCCCCGTCACAGGTATTGCCCGCACCCGCAAAGAAGGGGCGCAGTTCGTCACGATAGCCGAGCGCGTCGTCGGAGTGGCCTGATGTGCCCGACAGGCTGCTGCCTGCATCGATGATCCGTGGTCCCGTCGCCTTGCCGGCATTGACCGCGTCACGCAGCGCGAACACCGCGCCGTCGCCGTCGCCCAGGTTGCGCACCGTGGTGAAGCCCGCACGCAATGTCTTCATCCCGTTGGCCTGGGCATTGAAGGCCTGCGTGGCGGGAGACAAGGTGACGATCTCCAGCTGCCCCGCCAGCCCACCGGCATCGCTGGTCAGATGCACATGGCTGTCGATCAGTCCGGGGAGCACGGTATGATCGCTCAGATCGATGAGCGCGGCGCCGTCGGGAACTTGGGCATGCCCATCAACCACCGATACGATCCGGCCATCTTCTACGATAATCGTCGATGGGCCGCGCGGCGCTTCGCCGGGCACGTCGATCAGGCGACCTGCGTGAATAACGGTTGTCTGCGCCAATACGTTCGGCGGCGTAATGACAGACACGCCAACTGCAGCCGCAAGAATTCCCGCTTTCATAGCTTTCCCCTGTTCCCTGCCATCCGCCTAGCTTCTGCGCCGGGCCCTCTCAAGGGGCATCCGCAAACCGCGTCTCCAGTCGTGACCCGTGGCGTGTCGAGCAGTCGCATCCACGCCACGGCCGGGCAGAACTGCGGAAAGGTGGGTGGATCAGCATGCCGACCAAGCCAGCGCGCCCACCTCGTCCATGAGCGACCGGGAAAATCGCGGCCAGTCTTCCCGGTGGCTGAAACGCTTTCCTACATCGGCGCGGTGTGGCAGCGTGGCCTTATCGATGCCGATGACCGCCTACCCCCCGCCCCCCGGAGGCACACTGTGTCAAGTGCGGACCAATCGCATCAAGCCATTGCAAATGCAAAGGAAAAACGCAGGAAACCCCGCTTGACAGGGTGTCAATTTCGTCAAGCGGGTGTCAGGCGCGAGGCCCGGACTTTAGTCGATCCGGTGCTCGCCCCTGATCCAGCGCACGGTGCCGCTGCTGGCGCGCATGACCACGCTTTCGGTGGTCATCTTGCCGCCGCGCAGGTGCTTGACCCCGTCGAGCAGGGAGCCCGCGGTCACCCCGGTGGCGGCGAAGATGCAGTCGCCCCGGGCCAGGTCTTCCAGCTTGTAGATCCGGTCGAAGTCGGTGATGCCCAGGCGGCGCGCGCGCGCCTTTTCGTCCTCGTTGCGGAACACCAGCCGGCCGTTGAACTGCCCGCCGACGCAGCGCAGCGCCGCGGCGGCCAGCACGCCTTCCGGCGCGCCCCCCTGGCCCATGTACATGTCGATCGTGGTGTCAGGATCGGTGGTGGCGATCACCCCGGCCACGTCGCCGTCGCCGATCAGCACCACGCCGCAGCCCAAGCCGCGCAGTTCGGCAATGATCTGGGCATGGCGCGGCCGGTCGAGCACGCAGACGATAATGTCGGACGGAGCAACGCCCTTGGCCTCGGCCACAGCCGTGACGTTTTCGGTCACGCTCTTGTCGAGGCTGATGATGCCTTCGGGATAGCCCGGGCCGATCGCCAGCTTGTCCATATAGGTATCAGGCGCGTTCAGCAGGCAGCCTTCTTCGGCAGCGGCGAGCACGGCCATGGCGTTCGGCCCGGCTTTGGCGGTGATGGTGGTGCCTTCGAGCGGATCGAGCGCGATGTCGATCTTGGGCCCCTTGCCGGGCGCGCCGCCGACCTTCTCGCCGATGAACAGCATCGGGGCCTCGTCCCGCTCGCCTTCGCCGATCACCACGGTACCGTCCATATAGAGATCGTCGAAGGCCTTGCGCATCGCCTCCACCGCTGCGGCATCGGCTGCCTTTTCGTCCCCGCGCCCGATCAGTTTGGAGGCGGCAATGGCAGCTGCCTCGGTGACACGGACCATTTCGAGCACCAGGACGCGCTCCAGAACGGATGATCGGGTCGGTTTGTTCATGTCGAATTCAGCCCTCTTAGCCTGCTTGAGGCGCGGTTAGACGGGGAGTGCGCGCTTGTCGAGAAATGTCCTGTGGTATCTGCGCCGAGCCGTGCCACTTGCAGTGCTGGTTCCCGCAATCGCGGCTGCGCAGCAGCCCGGCAGTGCCGAGGAAGCGCTGTCTGCGGCCAGCAGCACCTACGGTCCGGCCGCGCCCGAGCCCGCCTGCGGCGACGGCGGAGAAGGGGAAATCGTGGTCTGCGCGCGCGAGCAGGAGCAGTCGCAATTCCGCATCCGGTCCGACAAGCAGGCCGAAGACGATTACGCCCGCGAAACGATGTTCCAGGGCGATCCGCAAGCGCCCGACGTGGCGGGCCCGGGCATCTTTCGTGGTCCGGCCACTGTTGGCGGCATGTGCATTCCCGGTTTGCAGAAATGCCCGCGCCCGCCGGCCATTTCGGTCGATTTTGCGGAATTGCCGCAAGCCCCGCCCGGCAGCGATGCGGACCGGATTGCCCGCGGCTTGCCGCCGGTCGGCAACGAGACCGGCGCACCGGCCCAACCCGAAACTGCCCTAGCTGAGCCTGCCCTGGCTGAGCCTGCGCTAACAGAACCTGCCCAACCGGAGCCTGACTAGACGATGATCTGCATCGCCAGCGGAGGCGCAGTCAGGCTGTCCGATCCGGCCAGCAGGTCCAGCGCATGGGCAATGCTGCGCTCCGGCCCTTCGTGGGCGACCATGGCGACCAGCACCTCGCCGCCTTCTTCGGGCCTGCCGTCCTGGATCAGGCTTTCGATCGAGACCCCCGCATCACGCATCGCGGCGGTCATTTCAGCCAGCACGCCGGGGCGGTCCGCCACGGTGAAGCGCAGGTAGGTCCGGCCTGTCCGGCCACCGCTTTGGGCCGGCTCCATCGGCACGAGATCGGCCACGGGGACCGAGAACGGCGGACCGGCTTCGCCCCGGGCGATGTCGATCAGGTCAGCCACCACGGCACTGGCGGTCGGGCCGCCGCCGGCCCCGGCGCCCTGGAACAGCAGGCGCCCGGAAAAATTGCCTTCCGCGACCACGGCATTGGTCGCCCCGGTCACATGGGCCAGGGGGTGGCCCTTGGGCACGAGGCAGGGCCTGACCCGTTGCAGCAGCTTCAGCACATCGGCCTCGTCGTGTTCGCAATCGGCCATCCCGACCAGCCGGATGACGTAGCCGAGCCGCTCCGCCTGGGCGATGTCGGCCGCCCGCACCCGGGCAATCCCCTCGCACTCGACCCCGGCAAAATCGAGCCGCGAGCCGAACGCGATCGAGGCCAGGATCGCCAGCTTGTGGGCGGCATCGGTGCCTTCGATGTCAAACGTGGGATCAGCCTCCGCATAGCCAAGACGCTGGGCCTCGGCCAGGGTATCGCCGAAGTCGGCCCCGGTCGCCTCCATGGTCGACAGGATGTAATTGGAAGTGCCGTTGAGAATGCCGTAGATCCGCTCGATCGCGTTGGCCGCAGTCCCTTCACGCAGGCCCTTGACCACCGGAATGCCGCCCGCCACCGCCGCCTCGAACTTGAGCGGGACGCCTGCAGCCTCGGCGGCTTCGGCCAGCTCCAGCCCGTGATGCGCGATCATCGCCTTGTTGGCCGTGACCACCCCTTTGCCCGCTCCGATCGCGGCCCGGGCAAGCGCCAGCGCAGGACCATCTTCCCCGCCGACGAGTTCCACCACCACATCCACATCGTCGCGCCGGGCCAGCTCTGCCATGTCATCAACCCAGGCGAACGCGGAGAGGTCCACGCCCCGCTGGCGGCCCCGGCTGCGTGCACTGACGGCAACCACCTGCAGCGGTCGGCCAGCCCGGGCAGAAATCAGGGCGGCGTTGGTGTCGAGCAGGCGGATGACTCCGGCACCGACAGTGCCGAGCCCGGCCAGGGCAATACGCAGTGGCTCAGCCATGGCCAGCCATCGTCAGGAAAGAGCGTTTCATCGCCTCGCCCTAGACTGGCCAGGCACCGCTTGGGAACCAGTTTGTCTTGCCCGCGCGCTAGTTGCGATTGCGCGGGCAGTCCCCCAGTTCAGCGCGGATGAAACGGTAATCCGTCTCGGCACGGCTGCGCCCGCTCGCGTCAGCCGAGATATTGGCCGCGCGCGGCAGGGCGTCGGGCAGGAAGCAGGCAAGCCTGTACCATTCGAGTGTCTCGGGCTGCGGCGGGCTGGCCGCCTGGTCCACGATCTCGTCCCATGCCACGCCCCAGCTGGGCGCCATGCCGGGCCGGCGGACCACACTGATCGAGACCGGTTCGCGCGAGGTCGTGGAGAGAAAGAACTGCGTCTCCGATTCGCCCACCAGGTTTCCTGACACCGAGAGCGCCTCGCGCACGGTGACGATGGCGGGCGGTGCGTCGGGCGCGGAGAGGCTCGTCAGGATCGGGCGAAGGCGCTGCTCGACGTCCGGGGTCCAGTCAATCTGGGCATTGGGGCCGGTCAGGGCAATCTCGCCTGCGCGGCCGCTGCTGGGCCGGGTGAACAGGATCACCTCGCGCTTTTTCAGGCGCGGCGCCTTGCCGTTCGCATCGCGCGGCACGTCAACCAGATAGCGCAGCGATTCGCCGACCGCGCGCGAACCCTTGAGCAGGGCAACCGTGCGCGCTTCGATGTAAAGCCGGACATGGCCTTCCCGCAAACCGGGCGAACGCTCCGGCTCGACCTCGGCCTGCTTGCGAATCTGCACGCGGATGACCGCGTCGGCAGGATCGGCCAGGTCAGCCAGGTCGGCGTAGGTTGGTGGTGCGGTGCCTGCCCCATCCTGAGCCAGGGCAAGGGGGGCAGAGGCCAGCGCGGCGCCGGCAAGCAGAGCCCCGATTGCGTGTTTAACACCTGATTTCATACTGTTTTTCTCTGACCTGACGATGTGTTGCGATAATCTGCGACCGGCTTCGATTGGCGTGCCTGATCGCGCCCGTGGCGTGAATTGGTACTGAACCGACAAAGCGTTTGCGCCCCTCGGGCATCGAAGCTAAAGCGAGCCCAAGCTTGGGGACAGCACAAAATTAACTTTCCAGGCTGGCTGGGATGGGGCAGGCAAGCCCTGCCCGGCTTCGGGTCCCAGGGTGTGAAGACACTACAGGGTGGACAGCTGACGTTTCTTTTTGGCAGGTTGGAACACCGTGCCGGCAAGAAAGTTTCGCCGGAAGGGTTTCCGGCACCTGATGATGGAGTGATGCAACTGAATGGCTTACGCTGACCAGCAGATGAGCGGCAACAAGGTTGTTGCAATCATCATTGTGGCGCTGATCCATGTGGCACTCGGCTACGCATTGATCACCGGGCTTGCGTATGACGCAGTCCAGAAGGTGGTCGAGCGGGTGACCACCGTGGACATCGAAGAACCACCGCCGCCCGAGGAGGAGGTTCCCCCTCCCCCGCCGCAGGAAAACACGGCACCGCCGCCCATCGTGGCTCCGCCGCCGCCGATCAACATTTCGCCGGCGCCGCCCACGATCCAGACGCAGCCGACCATTCCGCCGCCGGCTCCGCCCGCGCTGCGCGTGCCGCCGCCGGCCCCTCCCGGGCCGCCGCCAGCTCCGCCGCCGCCGCGCGTGCAACCCAAGGCCGCCGAGCCCCGGGGCAATCCCGGCAGTTGGGCCAACGCCAATGACTATCCTTCCCGCGCCCTGCGGGAAGAGCGTGAAGGCGTGACCCGGTTCAGCGTCCAGATCGGCCCGGACGGCCGTGTCACGAGCTGCCAGGTCACCGGTTCCAGCGGCCACAGCGATCTTGACTCGACCACCTGCAGCCTCATCCAGCGCCGCGCCCGTTTCCGGCCGGCAACGGATGGCAACGGTGATCCGACGTCAGGCAGCTGGGCCAGCGCGGTCCGCTGGGAGATTCCGCAATAACCTTTCCATCCCGCCTGCGGGCGGGGTTCTTCGACACCAGACTCATTTGAGAGGACTTTCGCAATGATTACTGAAATTCTTACCGCGGCGGCAGGCGAAGCCCCCAAGAACTCGTTCGGCTTCATGGAAGCCATGAACCAGGGCGGCGTGATCGCATGGTCGATCTTCGGCGTTCTGGTTATCATGTCGGTCGGATCGTTCTACATCCTGATCACCAAGCTGCTCGAGCAGCAGAAGATCTTCAAGCAGTACAACGAAGTCCGCACCAACTTCTGGCGCGCGCCTTCGCTGGCTGACGGCCGCAACAAGCTGGAAAAGAACAGCGCATGGCGCCAGCTGGTCGACGATGGCCTGGCTGCCGAGGAATCGCACAGCAAGATGACTGACAGCCTGGAAGCGCACGACTGGATGGTCGGCTCGCTCCAGCGTTCGCAGGACTCGATCAACGCCAAGCTCGCCGGCGGCCTGCCGTTCCTCGCTTCGGTTGGTGCGACCGCACCGTTCATCGGCCTGCTCGGTACCGTTATCGGGATCTACCGCGCGCTGATCAACATCGGCATCGAAGGTTCGGCCTCGATCGACAAGGTCGCCGGCCCCGTTGGTGAAGCGCTGATCATGACCGCGATCGGTCTGCTCGTCGCCGTGCCGGCCGTGCTTGCCTACAACTGGCTGCAGTCGCGCAACAAGCGCATCGGCGAGCTGCTCAACGGCTTCTCGACTGACATTCTTGCCAACATCAACTCCAAGGGTTCGGTCAAGCCTGCCATGGCTGCCGCGGCTGCGAAGCCTGCTGCTGCCAAGCCGGCAACCACCACCGGCGGCGTTTCGACCGCGCCGAAGGCCTGATTGACCAAGCAAATGCGGGCCGGACGCACCTCGCTCCGGCCCGCACCATACGAACAGACGTCTTAGGATAGGATAAGTCATGGCCATTTCGATGGGAGGCGGCGGCGCTGAGACGCCGATGTCGGACATCAACACCACGCCGCTGGTCGACGTGATGCTGGTGCTCCTGATCATCTTCCTGATCGCCATTCCGGTCGCCATCCAGCAGATCGAGAACCTTCGGGTCCCGGTCATGGTGTCGACGGAATCGGAGAACAAGGTCGAAAACCTGCTGATCACGGTCACCACCACCGATGCCGAAGGCCGCACAGCGTCCGTCCAGAAGACGGGCTTTGGCGGCGCCACGCGGGAAGGGGCATGCCGGGTCTACATCAACAACACCACGCTGGTATCTTCGGAAGAGCTTTACGACCAGGCCTTCCAGCGGCTTGACAGCATTGTCCAGCGCGCCGGTGGCCCCGAGGCGCTCATGGCCGATCCGGCCCTGATCCCGCAGGTCCACATTCGCGGCGACGTCAATGCCCCGTGGCGCTGCGTGGCCGGGACGATCTACAACGTCCAGGCAGCGGGTTATCCCACCGTCGGGTTCATCTCGACCCCGGTCGATCCGAACTGATCAACCGGTCCGAAGAACTTCAGGAGTAACACACCATGGCAATGTCAGGCGGCAAGGATGATGGATCGCCGATGATGGAGATGAACACGACGCCGTTGATCGACGTCATGCTCGTCCTCCTCATCATGTTCATCATCACCATCCCGGTCGCGACCCACTCGGTCGATATCGACCTGCCCGTGCCGAACCCCAACCCTCCGCCGGAGGACATGATCGACCCGATCAAGAACAAGATCGTCCTGACGCCGGATAACCAGATCCTGTGGAACGGCGCGGCGATCGATTCGGGCGAACTGGTCCGCAACCTCAACGCGACCAAGGGCATCAACCCGGAGCCCGAACTTCAGTTCGAGCCCGAAGCCCAGGCCAGCTACGATCTGTCGGCCCGCGTGCTGAACATCATCAAGGTCTCCGGCGTGACCAAGTTCGGGTTCGTCGGCAACGAACAGTACCGTTCCTTCAGCAAGGAATAGGCGCACGGCCTTCAGGCAAGTAGCCGACACCAATCAAGGAGGGGGCGGAGAAATCCGCCCCCTTTTTTGTGCCCCCGGCGATCAGCGGAGTAGCGCCATCCGGTGCGGCGCAATGGAAAGTGAGTCCTATCGCCACTTCCCCGCACGCTGACCGCCTCCCCCGGGTCCGACCCGCATCGCCTCTGCTCCCAGCGTTTCCGCCTCAAGCAGCAGCTCCTCGTCCACCGCACCCTGCGGCACGGCTTCGCGCCCGATCATCGTCATCACCGGCACCGCCAGGGGGCTGACCCGGTCCAGCGTGACATGGACCAGTTGCCCCGCCGCCCGTTCGAGCAGATCGGCGAGCCGCCCGACATCCGTCAGCCGCTCACGCGCGTCGGCCCAGGCTGCCTCGAGGAGGAGATGGTCCGGTTCGTACTTGCGCAGCACATCGTAGATCAGATCGGTCGAGAAGGTGACCTGCTTGCCTGACTTGCGCTTGCCCGGATGCTGCCGCTCGACCAGGCCGGAAATCACCGCGACCTCCCGGAATGCCCGGCGCAGAAGATGCGATTCCGTCACCCACTCGACAAATTCGTGGGCAAGAATGTCCGGTGACAGCAGCGGCACCGGGTCGGAGACCGGCTTGAGCGACCAGACCGCCAGCGAATAGTCATTGGCCACGAACCCGCCCGGCAGCAGGCCCTGCTCCTCCATCCGGCGGGTGATCAGCATCCCCAGGCTCTGGTTCGCATTCCAGCCTTCGAAGGTATAATAGACGCTGTAGTGCTTGCCGTGATGGGGGAAGCTCTCGACCAGAAGTTCGCCCGGGGCTGGCAGGCGGCTGCGCCAGTCTTGCACTTCCAGCCATTCGCGCACGTCGTCAGGGAAGCGGCCCCACCCCGCACGGTCCGCCAGCATTTCCTGCACCCGCCCGGCCAGATGCGTCGACAGCGCCAGCCGCTGTCCGCCATAGGACGGGATCGTAGCCGATTTCTTCGCCGCCCGCACGATCACCTCCATGTCGCGCACCAGCTCGACCTCCAGGCTCATCCCGGCGAAAAAGAAGGTATCCCCCGGCGAGAACGAGGCAGCGAAGCGCTCCTCCACCTTGCCCAGTTGCCGGCCGTTCCGAAAGCGGACGGTGAGCATCTCCGAATCGACAATGATCCCGGCATTCAGCCGGTGGCGGGCAGCGTGTTCGGGATGGGTCAGGCGCCAGACGCCCGTCTTGTCGCGCACGATCCGCCTGAAGCGGTCATAGGCGCGCAAAGCATAGCCACCATTGGCCACGAAGCCGAGGATGCGGCCCCACGCCGTCTCGTCCAGCCAGGCATAGGCGAGGCTGGAGCGGACCTCGGCCAGCAGTGCCGCCTCCTGGAATGGCCCGGCACAGGCGCAGGCCATCACGTGCTGCGCCAGCACATCGAGCCCGCCGGGGCGGAAGGGATCGCCATCGCGCTGTCCCTCGTCCACCGCATCACGCGCCGCCATCGCCTCGAGGAATTCGAACCGGTTGCCGGGCACCAGGATCGCGCGGCTGGGGCTGTCGAGCCGGTGGTTGGCCCGCCCGATCCGCTGGAGCAGGCGGCTGGAACCCTTGGGCGCGCCCATCTGCACCACGCAGTCGATATCGCCCCAGTCGACCCCGAGGTCGAGGCTGGCGGTGGCGACCAGCGCGCGCAGTTCGCCGCGCGCCATGGCCCCTTCGACCTTGCGCCGCGCCTCGGTGCTCAGTGAGCCGTGGTGGATGCCGATCGGTAGGGTGTCCTCGTTCGCCTCCCACAGCAGCTGGAACACGAATTCCGCCAGGAAGCGGGTGTTGGTGAACACCAAAGTGGTCCGGTTGCGGCGGATCTCCTCGTAGAGCTGCGGGATCGCCCATCGCCCCGCATGGCCGCCCCACGGCACCCGCTCTTCCTCAGGCAGCAGGATCTCGACCACCGGCGGCGCGCCGGGCTCAGCCTCGACCAGCGTGACCGTATCCACCTCGCCCCACGGTGCCAGCCAGGCGCGGTAGCTCTCCGGATCCGCCAGAGTAGCCGACAGAGCAGCGCGCTGGAGCTGCGGCGCAAGGGCCTGCAACCGGGCGAGGCACAGCGCGAGGAGATCACCGCGCTTGCCGGTGGCGAAGGCATGGACCTCGTCGATCACCACCCGCTTCAGCCCGGCGAACAGGTCGGCACTCTCAGGATAGCTCAGCAGGAGCGAGAGCGATTCGGGCGTGGTCAGCAGAACGTGGGGCGGTTTGACCCGCTGGCGCTTCTTGCGATCAGACGGGGTATCGCCGCTGCGGGTCTCGATCCGCACCGGCAACCCTAGCTCGCTCACCGGAGTCAGCAGGTTGCGCTGCACGTCATGCGCCAGTGCTTTCAGGGGCGAGACATAGAGCGTGTGCAGCCCTTCGGGCGGAGGGTCATCTTCCGACCGCGAAGGACAGAACGCCGCCAGGGTCGGCAGGAACCCGGCCAGCGTCTTGCCCGCCCCGGTGTCCGCCACCAGCAGGGCGTGCTGACCCGCATCACTCGCGCCGAGCATCTCCGCCTGGTGCCGCCGCACGCGCCAGCCGCGCCCTGCGAACCAGGCTCCCAGCTCAGGGGGGATGGCGGTTGGGGTCATCCTGCGGGACATGGGCTGCGCGGCCCCCACCCGCAAGCTACATGAACCGCAAGAGCTCTATCGGCGCATCGTCCGGGCGGGACAGCAGGGTATCGATCAGCGCAATCCGCACCGCGCACAGGTCAGCGGTCTTTTCCCCGCGCAGCACCGCGTTGATCCGCTCGGCGGACACACCGGTCCGCTCGGCAACGCCCGGCCCGACCCATGGGGGCAGGGGCATGGTGCGGGTCTCGCTGGCTTCCCATTTGCCACTGAGCAGCCCGGCTTGGGCCAGTCGCCAGGCCAGCGCCCGCTCCCCCGCGCGCACCTCCTCGGTCAGGGTGACGCCCGAAGGCAGTCCGCCGAGCTTGAGCAGTTCCGAACAGGCCTCCGTTCCGGCCCCGCCCGCCGCCTCGAACAGGTCCCGCCGCACGGCAAGGATGGCGAGCACGTCTTGCCTCGGCGCGTCCTGCATCGCGATACCGGCAAGCCCGCGCAGCCGCGCCGCGACCCGCTGGCCGGCACCATCGACGGGTTCCTCGGGGTCGTCCGCCGCTTCAATCGTCGCATAGACGATATCGGCCAGCTTGGGGTCGGCAGCCTGAAGCTCAGCCATCGTCCGCCCGGGGCCAAACGCTTCGGCCACGATCCGGTCCACATCCTCTGGCGGAAGGTCGTTGTCGTCCAGCGCCCGCCCGCACAGGGCCAGCGCCTGGATCACCACGATGAAAATGAAGACCCGCTGGATCACCCAGACGATCCAGCTGGGGGCAGGCTTTTCCCATGAGGCGACCCGCTCGGCATCGAGGTGGCTTTCCACCTCGGGGTAGCGGGTGCGGATCCCGCCGAGCAATGTCTCCACCTCGTCGCGCTTGATCCGGAAACGGTCGAAGAAGCTGCGCTTGCCGGGCCGCATCAATTCGGTCCAGGCCTTGTGCAAGGGATGGCCCGACTGCCCGACCTTGGCCACGAAGCGCATGCCCCGCAGGCGCGGGTTGAGGAACTGCAGCGCCAGACGTTCACCGATCTCGCCTGACTGGGCCAGCCAGTCGAAGGCCTCGGCTGCCTGCTCGAGCAGCGGAGCGGAGCGCGGCCAGCTTTCCGCCAGCAGCTCGGCGAGCCAGCCATCGATCGCCTGCTCACGCCCCAGATCGCCGCCCCGGGCGTCAGCGATCAGGGTATCGAGACAGGTCTCTGCTTGCGTGCATTCTTCCTCGCTGAAGGCTTCCTCCGAGTGGGCACCGCCCGGATAGAGCAGGCGGGCGAGCTGCACGTCCGCTGCATCGCCCCCATTGCCCCACGCCTGGTCGTCGCCTGCATCGATCCGGCTGTGGGGGTTGGCAAAAGCGCCGGTGCCATAGCCGAATTCGTTGTCCCAGCTGAGTTCCTCATCGCTTTCGGCGGTAAACGTGTTTTCCCAGCCAGCCGGAGCGAAGGAGACGACCGGCTGGTCGGTTGCCCTGTCCTTGCCGGAAGGGCCGGGGTCTTCCCGCAGGTCCGGCCCGGCATCGAACAGGAGATCGTCAACCCGGTCTTCCTGCCCGACATAAGCAGCCTCCCGCAGTGCCGCATCGCGGGCCGAGCGCAAGTCGGCAAAGCCCCTGATGTCGAGGTCGACATCCATTGCCTTCAGCCGCACCGCATAGGCGCTGCGGATAGCGGCCTTGTCCGCGGTCGGGTCAATGCCGAGCACGTCCCATGGCCAGTGCCTGCGCGCCATGCTCAGCCTGCCCTGAACGCGGTCACAGCGGCGGGTTTTCCTCGAGCCGGTCGAGCGCGGCCAGCAACTGCTCGCGCGCCTCGGCAATCAACCGCTTGTCCTGCTTGTCGATCACGCCCTGGAAATCGGTGATCCAGTCACCGATGGTCTGGCGCACATGCCCGGTAAAGCTCTCGTAGCAGCGCCCCGCGCGGGCCATGGCAGCGACGTTCTCGGCCTCGTCGCGCGGGTGGACCTTGAGCGCCTGCAAGGCCTTCCGGCTCGCGTCGAGGTCCTTCGAAGTACGCCCGTCCTCCTCGTCCACGATCACCAGGTTCTTGTGCAGCCCGCTTTCCGGCACCGTCACGTCGACTTCCAGCAGCCCGCTGGTATCGTAGGTGAAGCGCACTTCGATCCCCACCTGCCCGGCGGGCTTGGCCGGCACGGTAATCCGGGTGGTGCCAAGCCTGACGTTCTGGGCAACGTCACGCGCCTCGCCCTGATAGACGTTGAATTCGACCTCGCGCTGGTTGTCACGAATGGTCGAGAACCATTCCATCCGGCTGACCGGCACCGGCGTGTTGCGCTCGATGATCGGGGCGAAGATCCCGGTCTGCAGATTGCCGAAGCGGTCATGGGTGGAAGTGTCGACGCCCAGTGTGAACGGCGCGACATCGGTGATGCGGATTTCATCGAGCCCGCCGTCCTTCGCCAGCAGGCCCGCCTGCACCGCTGCCCCCAGGGCCACCGCATGGTCAGGATGGACAGAATGGTTGGGGAACCGGCCGAACATCCGGGTCAGGGCCTTGCGCACCACCGGCATCCGCGTTGCCCCGCCAACCAGCACGATTTCCGACAGGCTCTTCAGGTCGATGCCGGAATCGCGCAAGCTGCGGATGACCGGGTCACGCAGCCGCTTGATCAGGCCCTGGGCTGCCTCCTCGAATGCTTCGCCGCCTGCCGTTGCAGCGAACCGGTCATCGCCGACGGTGACGGCAAAATCGGCTTCCGCCTGGTCCGACAGCGCACGGCGGGCCTTCTCCGCCGCCAGATTGAGCAACGCCTTGCGCCGTTCGGGAGAGAGACGAGCCAGCGCGGCAGCAGCGCCCTCGCCCAGCCAGGGCTCCATCAACTGGATCATGATCTGGTTGAAGTCGTCCCCGCCGAGCCGGTTGTCACCTGCCGAGGCCCGCACTTCGACGATCCCGTCGAACATCTCGACGATCGAGACATCGAACGTTCCCCCGCCAAGATCGAACACCAGGAATGGCTCGCGGTCACCGCGATCCTGCAAGCCATAGGCGAGCGCGGCAGCGGTCGGCTCGTTGATCAGGCGGCGCACCTCGAGCCCGGCAATCTCGCCGGCGCGGCGGGTGGCGCGGCGTTGCTTCTCGTTGAAATAGGCGGGGACAGTGATCACCGCCTCGGTCGGGCGTTCACCGAACGCCTGCTCCACGTCCTCGACCAGCGACGTCAGCACCACCGCCGAAAGCTCCTCGGCGGTGAAACTGCGCTTGCCCAGCTTCACGGTCGCTTCGGTGCCCATCATCCGCTTGAAACTGGTGGCGGTTTCCTCGGGGTGGGTGGCCATCCGGTCGAGCGCCGCAGCCCCCGTCCAGACCTGGCCGGTTCGGTCAATCGACACCGCCGATGGGGTCAGCAGCTCGCCCAGCGCGTTGGGCACGAGCTGCGACCGCTCGTCTCGCCACACGGCGACCGCGCTGTTGGTGGTGCCGAGATCGATCCCGATCAGCATGTTCTGGCTAAGACCCCTGCTCTGTGCTTCCGCCTCTTAGCAGCGCAAACCGCTCTTTCCAGCGGTTTGGACCGCGCTACCACGCCGCGTTGGCGGGCTCTTCAGACGAGTTGAGGGCCTGCGCCTTCAGATCGTCGGCCGGCACCCCGAGCAACTCCGCAAGCCGGGTCAGTTCGCTGTCACCAAGCTCGGCAGCCGTGCGGGCCGGAGGCAGATGTGCGGTCTTGGCCTGCATTTCCTCGATCATTGCCGGCATCATGTCGAGCATGGCGGGCATCATTTCATTCATCGCCGACATGACCTGGGGATCGGCATAGATCAGCATCGATTCCCCGGCATAACGCGCGCCGACCGGCGTGCCGAAGAAGCCATGCAGTTCGCCCAGCTCCGCTGCGGTAAAGCGGGTCGCGAATGCCCGCGCGAGCCCTGCGCGGTAACCCGGCTCGATCCGGTCCATCAGGCGGGTGACCATATCGACCGAGACCTGCCCCATGATGCGGTTGCGTTCTTCGTAAGCGGGATCGAGAATGGCGGAAAGCTCGCCCAGCCGGGCATCGCCCATCGCGCTCAGTGCACTTTCGTCCACTCCGCCGAGACGGGCGAGGTCGGCCAGCGGGACGTTCTGGATGGAACCCATGATCCCGTCCATCATCGGCCCCATCATCTGGTCCATCATCTTGCGATAGGTACCGGCGGGAAACAGCTGCGCGACGACCTGTTCGGCCTGGGGCACGCGGGCCTGCTGCTCTGCGGTAAGTGGCTCGGCCGTGAACATCTCGCCCATTGCGGACCTGAGCGCGGAGAAATCCGGTGCCGGGTCCTGTGCGGCTGCCGGTTGTGCGATCGCCAGCGCCATCGCGCCGACCAGAAGTGCGACCCCCTTTTTCATTCCGTCCCTCTCAATGCCCTGCCTGAGGACCCCGTTCGAGGCCGCTTGCGGCAAGCTGTTCATCTATCTGTTCAAGCAGGCGCGCCAGCCCCGCTTCGCTGTCGCTTTCCGCCCGCGCGACCAGCACGTCCTGCGTGTTGGAGGCACGCAGCAACCACCAGCCATCGGCGGTGGTTACCCGCACACCATCGGTATCGTTGACCTCGGCGGGCGAGGCAGCCAGCCGTGCCCTGACCTCGTCGATCGCGGCAAACTTGCGGGTCTCATCGACCTGGAAGCGCAGTTCGGGCGTGTTGAGCATGGCCGGCATGGCCGAGCGCAACTGGGTAACCGAGCGGCCCAGGCGCGCTGCCGCCGCAATCAGCCGGACCCCGGCGTAGAGCGCGTCGTCATACCCGTAATAGCTGTCAGCAAAGAATACGTGGCCGCTCATTTCGCCTGCCAGCGGCGCGCCAGTTTCCTTCATTTTGGACTTAATCAGCGAATGGCCGGTCTTCCACATGACCGGCTTGCCGCCATGCGCGGTGACGTGGTCAAACAGCGCGCGGCTGGCCTTGACGTCGGCAATCACCGTCGCGCCGGGCATCCGGGCGAGCAGGTCCTCGGCGTAGATCATCAGCAGCTGGTCACCCCAGATTACCCGGCCTTCCCCGTCGATCGCCCCGATCCGGTCACCATCGCCATCGAAAGCCACGCCGAAGTCGAGGTTCTTGTCCGCGACCAGCGCACGCAGGTCCGCCAGATTGGCTTCGACCGTGGGATCGGGATGATGATTGGGAAAATGGCCGTCGACTTCGGTATAAAGCAGGTGATGCTCCCCCGGCAGGCGGGCGGCGAGCAGTTCGAGCGCGGGGCCGGCGGCACCATTGCCTGCGTCCCAGCCGATCCGCAGGCCCGCGAGCCTGGCGGGGTCCAGCCCGGTGAGCGGCTCGAGCATCCGCTCGACATAGGCTTCCAGCAGAGCGCGATCCTCGACCGCACCCGTACCGCTGTCCCAGTCTCCGGCAGCCGCCATCCGGCCGAGGGTCTGGATATCCTCCCCAAAGAACGGGCGCCCCTGGAATACCATCTTGAAGCCGTTGTAATTGGCGGGGTTATGGCTGCCGGTTATCTGAATGCCGCCATGCACATCTTCGGCTGACGCTTCGGCATAATAGAGCATCGGGGTGGCGCCCATCCCGATCCGGACGACGTCGCACCCGCTGGCGTTCAGCCCTTCGACAAGGGCGTGCTCGAGCATCGGCGAGCTGACCCGCCCGTCATAGGCCACCGCCACGCGGCTGCCGCCGGCACGGCGCAGCAGGGTGGCGAAGCTGCGCCCGATGGCACGGGCGTCGTCGGCCCCCAGGGTTTCGCCGATAATGCCGCGAATATCGTATTCCCGCAGGACGGAAGGGTGGAAAGTATGATTCATGGCAGGTCTTTCAGCTTTCGTCGGGCAAGGCGGCCAGCAGCAGATCGCGCGCGGCATTCGCCTCGTGCACCTGCTCTGCAGTGCCGCCCCGGTCCGGGTGGACCATGGCGACCAGCCGCCGATGCGCGGCGATTATTTCACTCCGGTTAGCACTGGGCGGGACACCCAGCAGAGTGCGTGCCCGGGTCACGGCCTGCTGGCGGGTGGAAGTGCCCTTGAGATATTCCCACGGCCACTTTCCGAGCATCCAGCGGCAGGCGAGCGACGCCAGTGCCAACAGGATGAACAAGCGCATCAGGCGGGTTCCAGTTCCAACGTGCGCTTCGCCCCGGCGGGCAGGTTAAGCCCCTGGACCAGACCGCGCAGTTCCTGCCGCGCGACCAGGTGGCTGGTGCCGAGTTCGCCCAGGTGCCCCTTGTCGAGCAGGGTCAGGCCGGAGGGAAACAGCTCGCGATAGATCACCCGCTCCGACAGGCCGCTGGCCACCCGGAAGCCGGCCCGCTTGCTCAGTTCACCCAGCGCCTTCTCGATGCGGATCATGTTGCGCGCTTCGACGTGGCCGGTGCGGTTGCGCACCACCACCCAGTCGATTTCCTGGCGCCGCTCCAGCGCGCGTTTCTTGCGGGTTTCCCAGATCAGTTCGGCATAGAAACTCAGTCGGCGGACCTTGAAGGTTTCGGCATCGACCTGGCCGATCAGGTCAAAATCGACGAAGCTGTCATTGAGCGGAGTGACCAGCGTATCGGCCTCTACCGCGGCGTGGCGGGCGAACACATCGTCCCGTCCGGGGGTATCGACGATGATGAAATCGACATCATCGCTCAGTTCGGCAAACAGCGCGTCCAGTTCCTCGATGGTGCTGCCGTGGAACACCTCGCAGCGGGCGGTCGGAAGCGTGATCCCGCGCCGCTGCGCCGTCTCTGCCCGGTTCTCGAAATAGCGGTGCAGGGTGCGCTGGCGCGGGTCGAGGTCGATCGCAGCCACCCGCGCCCCGCGATAGGCAAGCGCAACGGCGACATGGACCGCCGTGGTCGACTTGCCCGTGCCGCCCTTCTCGTTGGCGAAGACAATGCGGTGGGGGCGGGTGCTGGACAAGGGTACTGGCCTTCCTGTTGGTTGATAGCGAGGTGCCAGTGTGCAACAGCGCCCCGCCTGCGTTCTATCCGAGGGGCCGAATCCGTGCAAACAGTCTCCCGCCTCGACATGTTGAGAACCGCCGTGGCCGACTTGCGGCGGGGCGGCGCGCGGCTGGCCCTGGTGCCGACCATGGGCGCCCTGCATGAAGGCCATCTTACTCTGGTACGCGAAGCGAAGAAGCGGGCCGAGCGGGTGGTGGTCTCGATCTTCGTCAACCCGACCCAGTTCGGCCCGAACGAGGATCTCGACGCTTACCCGCGCGTCCTGGACGAGGACCAGCGCCTGCTGGAAGCGGAAGGGGTAGACCTGCTGTGGGCGCCAACCGTCAGCGAAATGTATCCCGAAGGTTTTGCCAGCTCGATCAGCGTGCGCGCAGTCTCGATGCATTTCTGCGGGGAGGCCCGGCCGGGCCATTTCGACGGGGTCGCCACGGTGGTGTGCAAGCTGTTCAACCAGGTGCTCCCCGATTTCGCCTTCTTCGGCGAGAAGGACTGGCAGCAGCTGGCGGTGATCCGCCAGATGGCCCGCGATCTCAACCTTGGTGCGCCGCAACCCGAAGCCATCTTCGGCGTGCCGACGGTGCGGGAGGCGGACGGCCTCGCCATGTCCAGCCGCAACCGGTATCTCACGCCCGAACAGCGCGCGGCGGCGGCCAGCCTGCCCCGGGCGATGCGCCATGCGATCGCCCGGATTGAGGGGGGCGAGATCGCCGCTCCGGCCCTGGACGAGCTCAAGCACACGCTGGGTGCTGCCGGCTTTCATCAGGTGGACTATGCCGGCCTGGCCGATGCCGCCTCGCTGGCCCCGGTCGATCAGGTGGCGGGGCGCCCGGTGCGTCTGCTGGTTGCGGCGCGGATCGGCGGCACGCGGCTGATCGACAATATGCCACTCGCCGCCCCCCAAAGCTGATCCATCGCGAACCGCCTGTCGCTGACAGGCCCTGTTCATGGCCCGGCCCTAAAGGCAGGCGCTCGAAAAGAGCCTCGCGCGCTTTTCGGGTCGCAGGGGCCGGGCATGTTGGTTTTCGAACCGCCATGTCCGGCCTTTGCTATTCCGGCCATCAACCCCTGACCGGATAACCTGCCCAGCCCTTGGTGGTGCGGATGACGAAGCTCGAACGCATCGAGGATACCCCCGGCAGGCGGGAAAGGCAGGCCCGGTGGATCTGGTCGAAATGCTCCAGGTCATGCGCGGCGACCCGCAGCAGGTAATCCGCCGCGCCTGACATCAGCCGGCATTCCAGAATATCCTCGAACCCGGCTGCCGCCTGCTCGAACCGCTCCATCGATTCCTCGCTCTGGCTGGTCAGCGTGATCTCGACATAGGCCTGCAGCTTGAGACCGAGCGCACGCGGATCGAGCCGGGCAGCATATCCGGCAATGATACCCAGCTGTTCCAGGGCCTTGATCCGCCGGTGGCAGGCCGAACTGGAAACGCCGACCGCTGCGGCGAGGTCGGCAATGGAGCAAGTGGAATCCTGCTGCAGCAGGGACAGGATACGCTTATCAGTCCTATCCATGACGGAATATCCTGCAATTAGGGAGAAAATGAGGATTTTTTCCTGCCACAAGGCAGCCCGGTTCGCAACTCCGGAAGGATTTACCGCGCCAAACCCGGTATCATGCGATCACGAAAATCTGCGGGAGATCTGCAATGCGCGTCGGCACCGTCAAGGAAATCAAGAACCACGAATATCGCGTCGGGCTGACACCTGAAAGCGTCCGCGAACTCTCCCTCAACGGGCACGAGGTCTGGGTCGAGACCGGGGCCGGGCTGGGGGTCGGGGTGACCGATGCCGACTATCAGGCAGCCGGCGCGAGCATCCGCGCTACCGCCGCCGAAGTGTTCGCCGAGTGCGAGATGGTGGTGAAGGTCAAGGAACCGCAGGCGGGCGAGCGGGCCATGCTGCGCCCCGGCCAGGTGCTCTATACCTACCTCCACCTCGCTCCGGACCCCGAGCAGACCGCCGATCTGGTCAAATCCGGCGTAACGGCGATTGCCTACGAAACGGTCACCGGCCCTGGCGGCAGCCTGCCGCTGCTGAAGCCGATGAGCCAGGTTGCCGGCCGGATGTCGGTCCAGGCGGGCGCAACGGCGCTGGAGAAGGCCCACGGCGGGCGCGGGGTGCTGCTGGGCGGCGTTCCGGGCGTGATGCCGGGCAAGGTCGTGGTCATCGGAGGCGGCGTGGTCGGCTGGAACGCGGCGCAGATGGCGGTTGGCCTCGGCGCCGATGTGACCATCCTCGACCGCGATCCGGAACAGCTCGAACGGCTGGGCATGTATTTCGAAAGCCGCGCCAAGACGCGCTTTTCCAACCACGCCAATATCGCCGATTCCATTGCCGAGGCTGATCTGGTGATCGGCGCGGTGCTGGTGCCCGGCGCCGCCGCACCCAAGCTGGTAACCCGCGCCATGCTGGCGACCATGAAACCCGGCGCGGTGCTGGTCGACGTTGCCATCGACCAGGGCGGCTGCTTCGAAACCAGCCATGCCACCACCCATGCCGACCCGACTTATGTCGTGGACGGTATCGTGCACTACTGTGTCGCCAACATGCCGGGCGCGGTGGCGCGGACCAGCACTTATGCGCTCAACAACGTGACCCTGCCGCACGCCTTGCGGATCGCCAACATGGGGTGGAAGGCGGCGCTGAAGGCCAACCCGCACCTGGCAGCCGGGCTCAATGTGCATGAGGGGCAGATCACTTACGAAGCGGTCGCGCGCGATCTGGGCTATGACTACGTGCCAGTGGAGCAAGTGCTGGGAGAGTAGGCGCTAATCCACGCTGGCGATGAGTTCGGCCAGCTTGCCGAAGATCTCGTCGATGTGCGCCTTCTCCAGGATCAGCGGCGGGGACAGGGCGATGATGTCACCCGTCACCCGGATCAGCAGGCCGCTATCGAAAGCGCGGTGGAACACCTCCATTGCGCGCTCGGTCGGCGCGCCGGGCCGCGGTTCCAGTTCGATCCCGCCGATCAGGCCGACGTTGCGGCAATCGATCACGTGGCGCGTGCCCTTGAGCGAGTGGACGCCGTCAGCCCAGTAGTCCTCCAGCTCAAGCGCCCGCTCGAACAGCCCTTCCTCGCGATAGAGATCAAGCGTGGCGATTGCGGCGGCGGCCGCCAGCGGGTGGGCGCTGTAGGTGTAGCCATGGAACAGCTCGATCCCGGCGGGCGCATTGTTGACCACGGTATCGTGGACCTCGCGCCGCACGGCCACCGCCCCCATCGGAACGGCGGCATTGGTCAGCCCCTTGGCCATGGTGATGAGATCGGGGGTGACCCCGAACCGTTCCGCCGCCGTGGCTCCGCCGACCCGGCCGAAGGCCGTGATGACCTCGTCGAAGATCAGCAGGATATCGTGCCGGTCACAGATATCGCGCAGGCGCTGGAGATAGCCCTGCGGCGGGATCAGCACCCCGGTAGAACCCGCCACCGGCTCCACGATCACCGCCGCGATCGTGTCCGCCCCGTGCAGGGCGACAATCCGTTCCAGATCGTCAGCCAGTTCCGGCCCATGTGCGGGCAGGCCCCGGGTGAAGGCGTTGCGGGCAAGATCATGCGTGTGCCGCATGTGGTCCACACCCGCCAGCAGCGTGCCGAACTGGCGCCGGTTGCCGACGATCCCGCCCACCGAAATGCCGCCGAAGCCGACCCCGTGATAGCCACGCTCGCGTCCGATCAGCCGGGTGCGACTGCCCTGCCCGCGGGCCCGCTGGTATGCGAGCGCGATCTTCAGCGCGCTGTCGACGCTTTCCGAACCCGAATTGCAGAAGAAGATGCGGTCGAGCCCGTCCGGCATGATCATCGCCAGGCGCGATGCCGCCTCGAACGCGAGCGGGTGGGCCAGCTGGAAGGTCGGTGCGAAATCGAGCTCGCCTGCCGCCTTGCGGATCGCCTCGACGATTTTCGGGCGGGAGTGACCGGCGTTGACGCACCACAGCCCGCCGGTGCCGTCGAGCACCGTGTGCCCGGCCGAAGCCGTATAATGCATGTCCTGCGCGGCCACGAACATGCGGGGATGCTGGCGGAAACCCCGGTTGTCGGTGAACGGCATCCAGAACGCAGACAGGTCGTTGGGTTCGGTCATGGGTGGCTTTCCGCTCTGAACTCTGGCACCCATGGCTAGGTAAGCGCTGACGGGGCGTCCAGCAGGATTGCAGAACAGCAAGGCATCGGAAAAATCGATGGCAATCGTCGCGATTTATCTTGGTGGCCGGGCCCGGTTTTTCGGACAATATCCTGCCCGGTATGACGGGGCTGCCTCGCGGGACGGCTTAATGACCGGGGCAGGCCGGTGATCATGAAAGGTCATCGCCGCCCGTTTTTGACAGGGCGCGGTCGGCGGGCGCATCATTGCCCGCCCTCGGCCGCACGGGAAGGGACATCATGAGTACCGACATCGCCGCCTGGATCAGCGAGCGCGGCATCAGCGAAGTCGAATGCATCGTACCCGACATGAACGGGATCCAGCGGGGCAAGGTGCTGCCCGCCAACAAGTTCCTCAAATCACTCACCGACCGGTCCCTGCGTATCCCGGTGAGCGTGTTTTCCGTCACCGTGACCGGCGAATACCCTGACGATGTCGACGACGTGGTGCCCCCGTTCGACCCGGACATGATGCTGGTGCCCGATCCCAGCACCCTGCGCGAGGCGCCGGGCTTCCAGACACCGACAGCCTATGTGATCGCCGACGCCTTCACCCGCACCGGCGCGGCCGTGGAGATCGCCCCCCGGATGATCCTGAAACGGGTGCTCGAGCTTTACGCCAGACGCGGCTGGCGGCCGGTGATCGCGCCGGAGGTGGAATTCTACCTCGTTTCCAAGAACATCGATTCGGACTTCCCACTCCAGCCGCCCGCCGGCCGTTCAGGCCGTCCGGAAAGTGCCAGCCAGCCGTTCGGGCTGGAGGCGCTGAGCGAGTTCGAAGACATCATCGAGCATATCTATGATTTCTGCGAGAAAGCCGAGCTCAACATCGACACGATGATCCACGAAGCCGGTGCCGCCCAGCTCGAGGTCAACTTCGTCCATGGCGATGCGCTGGAGCTGGCGGACCAGGTCCTGCTGTTCAAGCGGATCGTCCGCCAGGTGGCGCTGGAGCACGGGGTCTATGGCACTTTCCTGGCCAAGCCGATGCAGGACCAGCCGGGCAGCGCCATGCACATCCACCAGTCGATCCTCGACATGGAGACCGGGCGCAACGTATTCTCGACCCAGAACGGGCGAGACAGCGCGCTGTTCCGCAGCCACATCGCGGGTCTTGTGCGCCTGCTTCCGCAGATCACCCCGATGTTCGCGCCCAACGTCAATTCGTTTCGCCGCATGCGACCCGACAACGCCGCGCCGATCAACGTCCAGTGGGGGAGCGACAACCGTTCGTGCGGCTTGCGCATTCCGATTTCGGATGGCCGCAACCGGCGGATCGAGAACCGCCTGCCAGGGGCCGATTCCAACCCCTACCTCGCCATCGCCGCATCGCTGATCTGCGGCTATGTCGGCATGGTCGAGCGGATGCAGCCGCCCAAGAGCATGACCGGCAATGCCTACAATCGTGCCCGCACCCTGCCGCGCACGCTGGAAGGCGCGCTCGAACGGTTCAGCAAGTGCAAGCAGGTGCGCCAGTATATCGGCGAAGACTTCTTCGAGGTGTTCTACGCGATCAAGGAAACCGAACTCTTCGCCTATCAGTCGGTGATCAGCTCGTGGGAGCGCGAGCACCTGTTGCTGCGCGTCTGAGCCCCCGGGTGACCAGCCGGTGAGCGAGCACGCGCCCAGTTATTACGCGGCCACCGCCAACTCCGCCCCGCGCCATCCGGCGCTGGCCGGAGAGGTGACAGCCGACGTGGTGGTGGTCGGCGGCGGGTTTACCGGGCTGTCCGCGGCACTGAGCGCGGTGGAGGCGGGCTATTCGGTTGTGCTGCTGGAAGCGAAGCGGATCGGCTGGGGCGCGTCGGGCCGCAATGGCGGGCAGATGATCCCCGGAATGCGCTGGTCGGCTGCCGACCTGCTCAGCGAATTCGGCGAGGATCGGGCCAGGGCGCTGGTCGCGCTTGGCCTGGAGGCGAGCAAGCGGGTCCGCACCCGCATCGCCCGCCACGGCGTCGCATGCGACCTGCGCGACGGGCATTTCCACGCGGCCTGGAAACCGGCGCACCTCGACACGATGAAGCGCGAGTGCGAAGTTCTGGAACGCCTTGCCGGGAGCCAGAACCTGAGCGTGGTCGAGCGGGCCGATGTGCCTCATTACGTGGCGAGCGAGGCCTATCACGGCGGGCTTTACGATCCGGGCGGCGGGCACCTCCATCCGCTCAACTACGCTCTCGGGCTGGCTGACGCCGCGCTGGCAGCGGGCGTGCGGATTTTCGAGGGCAGCCCGGCGACGGCGATGGACCACGGCACCCCGGTGCGCGTCACCACGCCTCGCGGCACGGTCAGCGCCCGCATGGGCGTGCTCGCCTGTGACAGCGACGTGGGCCAGATCGAACCAGCCTTCCGCTCGGCAATGATGCCGATTGCCAATTACAACGTAGCGACCGCACCGCTGGGGGAAGCGGCGGCGCAGGCCCTGATCCTGTCGAATGCCTCGATTGCCGAGAGCCGGTTCGTCCTCAACTACTATCGCCTCACCGCCGACAACCGCCTGCTGTTCGGTGGGGGGGAGAAATACACGCCCACCCCGCCCCCCAGCATTCCCGGCTTCGTCCGCCCGTTCATGGAGCAGATCTTCCCGCAACTGCGCGGCGTTCCGATTGACTACGGCTGGGGCGGCATGGTGGGCGTCACGCTCAACCGGCTGCCGCAGTTTGGCCGGACCGGAAACACGTTCTACGCCCACGGTTATTCGGGCCATGGCGTATTGCTGACCACCCTGGCCGGGGAACTGATCGTGGAGGCGATGCGCGGCACCGCCGAGCGGTTTGACCTGATGGCAGCCCTGCCCCGCCAGCCTTTCCCTGGAGGGCGCCTGCTGCGCCACCCGCTCCATGTTGCCGGCATGCTGTGGTATGCGCTGAAGGACCGCCTGTGATTACCGATGCCGCCATCCGGGCCATGCTGGCCGCTGAGCAGGACCACTTCCGCGCCGCCAACCCGCGCTCGCGATCGCTGGCGCACCAGGCCGGGCGGCACTGGTATCGGGGCGTGCCGTTCCACTGGATGATCGACTGGGGCACGCCCTTCCCGCTGTTTGCCGAGCGCGCCGCCGGGGCCGAACTGTGGGACGTGGACGGGCACCGCTACGACGATTTCTGCCTCGGGGACACCGGGGCAATGTTCGGCCACTCGCCGCCGCCGGTCGCGCGGGCCATTGCCCGACAGGCGGGCCGGGGCCTGACCATGATGCTCGGCACCGAAGATGCGCCGGCCGTGGCAGATGCCCTGGCCGAACGGTTCGGCCTGCCGTTCTGGCAGGTAACCTCGACCGCGAGCGAAGCCAATCGCGCGGTGATCCGATGGTGCCGCGCGATTACCGGCCGCAAGACCCTGCTGGTCTACAACGGCTGCTACCATGGCGCGGTTGATGATGTGTTCGTGGACCTGAGGGACGGCGTGCCGGAACTGCGCCGCTCGCTGGTGGGGCAGGTCTACGATGTACGCCAGCACACCCGCGTGATCGAGTTCAACGATCTTGCCGCGCTGGAGGCCGCGCTCGCCCCGGGCGATGTTGCCGCACTGCTGATGGAACCGGCCATGACCAATGTCGGCATGGTCCTGCCCGACCCCGGCTATCTCGAGGCGGTACGCGATCTGACCCGCCGCCACGGCACGCTGCTGGTGTTCGACGAAACGCACACCATCTCCAGCGGTCATGGCGGCCATACCCGCGCCTTCGGGCCGGAGCCGGACCTGTTCGTGCTGGGCAAGCCGGTCGGCGGGGGCGTCCCCTGCGCAGTCTATGGCTTCACCGCTGAAGTGGCCGCCCGGATGGAGGCGGCGCGCGCGGCGGGCGAGACCGGCCACTCCGGCATCGGCACCACCCTCTCGGCCAATGCCCTTGCCCTTGCCGCCATGCGCGCTTGCCTGACCGAGGTGATGACGCCGGAGGCTTATGACCACATGTTGCCGCTGGCAGCCCGTCTGGCCGAGGAATTGCAGGAAGTGATCCGCGCGCATGACCTGCCCTGGCCGGTGCTGCACGTCGGCGCACGGGTCGAATTCCTGTGCGCAGATGCCCCGCCCCGCAATGGCAGCGAGGCGCGCGCGGCGACACACGGCGCGCTGGAACACGCAATCCATCTTTACCTGACCAACCGCGGCGTGCTGATAGCGCCGTTCCACAACATGATGCTGGTCTGCCCCGCCACCACCGACGCCCAGGTCGGTCGGTTGGCAACAGCCCTCGATCAATGCCTGAAGGCCCTGACACGATGACCCAGACTTCCCCGCGCAGTTCCAGCCATGTTGCCAGCCTTGACGAGGCCAAGGCGTTCTTCGCCACCAACCCCGATATCGACGCGATCGACATGATCTTCACCAACCTGTCCGGCGTGCCGCGCGGCAAGCGGCTGCGCCAGCACGAGGTGCTCGCGGTGTACGAGAACGGGCGGTTCCTGCCCGGATCGGTGCTGGTGGTCGATATCACCGGGCTCGATTGCGAGGAAACCGGGCTGGTGTGGGACGACGGTGATGCCGACCGGGTGTGCCTGCCGGTGCCGGGCACGCTGGTCCGCGCGCCCTGGCTGGGCGAGCACGCGGCGCAGTTCACCACAAGTTTCTACGAACTGGACCGGACTCCCAATGATCTCGACCCGCGCCACGTGCTCGGTCGGGTGGTCGACCGGCTGGTAGCGGACGGACTGACCCCGGTGGTGGCGGTCGAACTGGAGTTCTTCCTGCTCGAAGCCGGGAAAGGCCGCCCGAAGATCGCGCGCGGGCTGAACAGCGGGGCACGGCCGCAGTTCAACGAGGTCTACTCCTTGCGCGAGATGGAGGACTTCAAGCCGTTCTTCGACGATCTCTATGCCGCGTGCGATGTGCAGGGCATCCCGCTCGAATCCGCCATCAGCGAATATGCCCCGGGCCAGTTCGAGCTGACCCTGCGGCACAAGGCCGACGCCCTGCGCGCGACGGACGATGCGCTGATGTACAAGCGCTTGGTCAAGGGTGTGGCCGCGCGCCACGGCATGATCGCCAGCTTCATGGCCAAGCCGTTCGCAGAGCAGGCCGGCAGCGGCATGCACCTCCATGTCTCGATGGCAGACGAGAGCGGCGCCAATGCCTTTGCCAGCGAGGACCCGGCGGGCGCGCCGATCCTGCGCCACGCCATAGGCGGGATGAAGGAGCTGCTGGGCGAATCGATGGGCGTGTTTGCCCCGAACGCCAACAGCTTCCGCCGGTTCAAGGCCAATTCCTACGCCCCGGTCGCGCCGACCTGGGGGGTCAACAACCGCACGGTTTCGCTGCGCGTCCCGGCCGGTCCGCCCGCCTCGCGCCATGTCGAGCACCGCATCTGCGGCGCGGACGCCAACCCCTACCTCGCCATGGCCGCCGTGCTGGCCGGAATGCATTACGGCATGACGCATAAGGTCGACCCCGGCCCGGCCATCGTTGGCAACGGGTATGAACAGGCCCCGGAGGACTACCGCCTGCCCAACCACTGGGCCGCGGCGATCGAAGCGTTCAAGAGTTCAGGCCGGATGCGCGACTATCTCGGCGGCCGGTTCGTGACGCACTACTGCACGGTGAAAGAGGTCGAAATGGCCCGCTTCTTCGGCGAAGTGACCGAGCTCGACTACGCGTGGTATATGCATAACGCGTGAGGGGCCGGTGCGAAACTGCGGCCCTTACCGCCGCTGTTCCTGCACCGCTTCCATGAACAGCGTTGCCGGTTCGCTGTGGCGGGTGAGCCGCCTCCAGGCGACGCCGATGTCGACCGTCGGCAGCGCCTCGCGCGGGCGCTTGGCGATGATCCGGTCGCCGTCGAGGCTCCACGGGCGGTAGACCAGCTGCGGCAGGATGGTGATCCCCGCCCCGGTGCCGACCAGGCTGCGCACCCCCTCCATCGAGCTGGTGCGGTAGGCGATCTGGGGGGGATGGCTGAACTTGGACCAGATACCCTCGATCAGCCCCTCCATCTCGTCGAGCGCAAGGGCGATAACCGGCTCATTTTCCAGGTCGGACAGGCTCAGCACGTCCACTTCCGAGAGCGGGTGCCAGGGGGCCAGCCATGCGCGGCAGTCTGACCGCAGCAGCACCTCGTAGTCGATCGCGGCTGTCTGGACGAGGTTGGAGACGATCAGCACCGCCAGGTCGATCTCGCCGCCAACCAGCAGGTGCTCGATATAGTCGCGCTTGTCCTCGACAATCGTGACGGTGATCTGCGGGAACATGCGGCGGAAACGGGAAAGGATGTCGGACAGGAAATAGCCGGTCACCACCGGGGTCACCCCGATCCGGACTGATCCGGTCGCGGTGGCCTGCTCGTGCCCCACTCCGCCGGCGAGGTCCGCCACCGCGCCGATGATCGAGCGGGCATGGCGCAGGAACTTGTGCCCTTCGCGCGTCAGGGTCACGCCCTTGGGGTGGCGGTAGAACAGCTTGACCCCGGTTTCGAACTCCAGCGTGCGGATCGCGTCGGTCACCGCCGACTGGGAAATCCCCACGGCGGTCGAGCCTGCCGAAACCGAGCGCGCCTCCGCCACCGCGATGAAGTAGCGAATCTGGCGGAAAGTGATGTTCATCGGTTTTTCCGATAGCTGCCGGTACGAAATATATGCTGGATTAGAGCGCGGGGGAAGTGCTTCATGTTGCGCTGGGAGACGGATTCGACGCAACCGCCGCAAGGTGGCCCTTCGGGGCTGCGCAAACATCTGGGGGATTTCCATGAGCAAATTCGATTCGACCGGGATTGATCTGAGCCGGGGACTGGGACGGCAACTGGGCCGCCGCACTTTGCTCCAGGGCATGGGCGTGGCCGCGATCGGCATCACCGTGACCGGACTTGGCGCCTGCACAAAGGAAGCCGAAACCGCCTCCACCGGAGAAGCTGCCGAGCTCAACTTCTACAACTGGGATACCTACATCGGCGAAACCACGCTCGACGATTTCAAGGAAGCGAGCGGCATTTCGGTCAAGATGGACCTGTTCGACAGCAATGACGTGCTGTTTGCCAAGTTCCGCGCCGGTAACCCTGGCTATGACGTGATCGTGCCCTCGAATGACTTCGTCGAACGGATGATCCAGGCCGGGATGCTGATGGAGCTCGATCAGGCCCAGATACCCAACCTGAAGAACATCGACCCGACCTTCATCGATGTCGATTACGATCCAGGCCGCAAGTACTCGATTCCCTACACCTGGCTGACGCTGGGCATCGGCTACCGCAAGTCCAAGGTACCGACCCCGCCTGACAGCTGGAAGGTGCTGTTCGATTCCGACGAATACGCGGGCCGAATTGCCGTGCTGAGCGAGGCCGGCGACATGTTCCGCCTCCACGCCAAGTACCTCGGCAAGTCGGTCAACGACCTTACGCCCGACGATATCAAGACGATCGAGGCGATGATGGTCAAGCAGAAGCCGTTCATCAAGAAGTTCCACGAGGACGACGGGCAGGACCTGCTGCTCAAGGGCGATGTCGACCTGGTGCTGGAATACAACGGCGACATCGCGCAGGCGATGGTCGAGGATGACGACATCGGCTTCGTCATTCCCAAGGAAGGCAGCCAGCTCAATTCGGACAATCTGTGCATCCCCACGGATGCCCCGCACCCGAAGAACGCACACGCCTTCATCAACTACCTGCTTGATGCAGAAGCGGGCAAGAAAATCACCGAGACGATCCTCTACCCCACGCCAAACACTGCGGCAAAGGCGCTGATGCCGGCCGACTATGGCAGCAACCCGGTGATCTTCCCGCCGGCCGACGTGCTGGCGAAGTGCGAATATGCCAAGTTCAACCCCGAGCTCCAGCCGCTCTATGAAGAGGCGTTCACCCGCATCCGCGCGTCCTGATCGTCCCTGGTCGGGGACATGAAACAGTAATCGTGGGACGGGTCGGCATTCTGCCCGGCAGATGCCGACCCGGTGGCGGAGGCGCGCGTGGCTGAGCAGGACTGGAAGGACAACAGACAGGCATTCTGGGCGGTTTCCGCCACACCGCTGCTGTGGGTGGCGCTTTTCTTCCTCGTCCCGATGAGCTTCGTCTGGCTCTATAGCTTCGGCAGCAACGTCGGCCTGGCCGAGATCGAGATTTCCGGCACGCTCGACAACTACAAGCGCGCCACCGAATGGCTCTACATCTCGATTTTCCTCAAGAGCTTCGCCGTCGCTGCCCTGGTGACCGTGATCTGCCTGATCATCGGTTTCCCGGTCGCCATGGCGCTGACCTTCGCGTCCGAGAAATGGCGCCCCTGGCTCCTGCTCGGGATCATGCTGCCGTTCTGGACCAACCTCCTGATCCGCACTTATGCGCTGATGATGCTGCTCGGCACCCAGGGCTATGCCAACAAGACGCTGGGCTGGCTGTGGGACGGGGCGAGCTGGCTGAAGGTGCTGGTCGGTCTCCAGCCGCTGCCCACGTGGGAGCCAGTCCAGCTGCTGTACAACAATTTCGCGGTCGTGCTGGGGCTGGTCTATGTCCACCTGCCGTTCATGGTCCTGCCGCTCTATTCGGCGCTGGACCGGCTCGACAAGAGCCTGATCGAAGCGAGCCTCGATCTCGGCGCGGGGCACCTGCGCACCCTGATGAAGGTGGTCCTGCCGCTGGCCATGCCGGGCGTGATCGCCGGGGTGATGATCACCCTGATCCCCGCCCTCGGCGCCTACCTGACACCTGACCTGATGGGCGGGACCGACAGCCAGATGATCGCCAACGTGATCGAACGCCAGTTCAAGCGTGCCAATGACTGGCCGTTCGGTGCGGCGCTCAGTTTCCTGCTGATCTACGCCATGTTCGTGCTGATCGCGCTGCAGAGCCTGCGGCGGCCAAAGGGCGGGGAGGCACGCTGATGGGCCTGCTCACCCGCACCCCGCGCGCGCCGCTGGAATACACCCGCACCCTGTGGATGCGGCTGTGGGTCGGCAGCGTGCTGGTGTTCCTTTACGCGCCGCTGCTGGTGCTGATGATCTTCAGCTTCAACGATTCCAAGCGCAACGTGGTGTGGCGCGGCTTCACCACCAAGTACTACGAAAAGGCGCTGAACAACGACACGCTGGTCGAGGCGCTGATCAACTCGCTGACCATCGCCGCGCTTGCCACTGCTTTCAGCCTGGTCATCGGGGCGATGGCGGCGGTCATGCTGTGGCGGTTCCGCTTCCGGCTGAAGGGGGTGGTCGATGGCACCATTTCCTTGCCGATCATCGTGCCGGAAATCTGCCTGGGCGTCGCGATGCTGATCTTCTTTGCCTGGGTCGACTGGCCGTCCAACCTGGTCTGGCCGCTGAACCTGTCGGCCATCACCATCGCCCACATCACCTTCTGTTTCCCGTTCGTGACCATGGTGGTGCGGGCGCGGCTTGCGAGCTTCAACAAGGAAGAGGAAGAGGCCGCGAAAGACCTCGGGGCGAGCGAGTGGCAGGCCTTCCGTGACGTGCTGCTGCCGCACATGCGCCCGGCGCTGGTGGCAGGCGCCCTGCTCGCCTTCACCCTCAGCCTCGACGATTTCGTGATCACTTTCTTCACCGCCGGGCCGGACACGATCACCTTCCCGGTCAAGGTCTATTCGATGGTCCGTTTCTCGGTCACACCGGAGGTCAAGGCCGCCTCGACCCTGCTGATCGTTCTGACCGTCGTCCTCACCGCCATCGCGCTCAAGGTGCAGGGCGCCCGCAACCTGACTGTGAGCCACCATTCATGAGCGACAAAAGCCCGATTATCGAGATCCGCAACGTTTCCAAGCGGTTCGGCAAGGTCACCGCGGTCGACAAAGTCAGCCTCGACATTCTGGCGGGGGAATTCTTCGTCCTGCTCGGCCCCTCCGGGTGCGGCAAGACCACCCTGCTGCGAATGATCGCCGGGTTCGAAATGCCGAGTGAGGGCCAGATCCTGATCGACGGGCAGGACATGGCCCGGGTCCCGCCCAATCGCCGCCCGGTCAACATGGTATTCCAGAGCTACGCCGTGTTCCCGCACATGTCGGTGGCCGACAACGTCGCCTACGGGCTGAAGATCGCCGGGGTCGGCCGGGCCGAGCGTGACGAGCGGGTGCGCGAAGCGCTCGATCTGGTCAAGCTGGGCGGTTTCGAGGAGCGCAAGCCGGATCAGATGTCGGGTGGCCAGCGCCAGCGCGTGGCGCTGGCACGCAGCCTGGTGATGCGGCCCAAGGTCCTGCTGCTCGATGAACCGCTCTCCGCGCTCGACGCCAAGCTGCGGGCGCAGATGCAGTTTGAGCTGGCCGACCTGCAGGACCAGGTCGGAATCACCTTCGTCACCGTGACCCACGACCAGGACGAGGCGTTGTCGATGGCCTGCCGCATAGCCGTGATCAACAAGGGCGATATCGCACAGCTGGCTACCCCGTCGGACCTCTACGAATACCCGGCCAACCGGTTCGTGGCCGATTTCGTCGGATCGGTGAACCTGTTCGAAGGCAAGCTGATCATCGATGAACCCGATCGTGCGGCGGTCGACTGCGCAGGCGTGGGCAAGATCTACCTCAACCACGGCGTCACCGGCCCGCACGGGGCAGACGTGTGGGTCGCGCTGCGGCCGGAGAAAATCTATCTGCACGTGCCCGGCCAGGGCAAGGCCGTGCAATCAGCTGCACAGGACGCGCCCGAAGGGCACAACTTTGCCCGCGGGCGCATTACCGGGATGAGCTATCTTGGTGACATAACCCTGTTCGATATCAAGCTGGACGACGGGGCGACCATCAGGGTCTCCCGCCCCAACCTGTCGCGGCACGACCAGGAAGACTTCGAATGGAATGACCGGGTATCGATGCATTGGCGTGCTGACAGCCCGGTGGTGTTGCTGTCTTAAAGGCAAGAGCCGGGGCCTGGACTGACAAGGGAACGCAGGATGCTTTACACGCAGGGACAGTTCATTGCCGGCCAGTGGTCGGCGGGCGAGGAAGCGCCCGAGGTCGCGTACAACCCGGCAACGGGTGAGGAGCTGGCCAGCCTCGCCAGTGCCAGCCGCAACCAGGTCGATGCCGCCGTCGCAGCGGCGAAGATGGCCTATCCCGTGTGGTCGCGCATGGCGCCCAAGGAGCGATCGCTGCGGATGCTGCGGATTGCCGACCGGCTTGAGCAGCGAGCAGGCGAATTTGCCGACGTGGAAATGCGCAATTGCGGCAAGCCGATCGGCACTGCCCGCGCAGTCGATGTCGGCAACACGATCGATGTGTTCCGCTTCTTTGCCGGGGCCGCGCGCACGGTCCACGGGGTGCCGGCGGGAGAATACCGGCCCGGCTTCACCTCCATGCTGCGGCGCGACCCGCTTGGCGTATGCGTCGGCATCGCGCCGTGGAACTACCCGCTGATGATGGCCAGCTGGAAGATCGCGCCAGTGATCGCGGCAGGGAACACGGTGGTACTCAAGCCGTCCGAGCATACCCCGCTGAGCGCGCTCATGCTGGCCGAAGTCTGCGCCGAGTTCCTGCCCGAAGGGGTGGTCAACGTGGTGACCGGCAACGGGCCGAACGTCGGCGCGCGGCTGGTCGCGCACCCTGACGTCCGCATGGTCTCGCTGACCGGTGATGTCGCCACCGGGCGCAAGATCATGGAAGCGGTCGCGCCGACCATCAAGAGGACCCATTTCGAGCTGGGCGGCAAGGCCCCGGTAATCGTTCTGGCAGACGCCGATATTCCCGCCGCAGTCGAGGCGATTGCCGAAGGCGGTTACTACAACGCCGGGCAGGACTGCACCGCCGCCTGCCGGGTCTATGCCCATGCCGCGATCCATGACCGGCTGGTGGCAGAGCTTGAGGCCGCCATTGGCAAGATCACCATCGGCAATCCGGAAGAGCCGGGCACGGTGCTGGGCCCCCTGATCACAGCCCGCCAGCGCGACCGGGTGGACGGCTTTGTCGCCCGCGCGGTGGCCGATACCCCGGCCGAAATCGTGACCGGCGGAACCCGGCCTGACCGGCCCGGCTTCTACTACGCCCCCACCCTGATCGCGGGCGCGCGCCACCAGGACGAGATCGTGCAGAAGGAAGTGTTCGGCCCGGTGGTCTCGGTCACCCGGTTCAACGACGATGCGCAGGTGCTGGGCTGGGCCAACGATTCCGCTTACGGGCTCGCCAGTTCCGTATGGACCCAGGATGTGGGCAAGGCCGCTACCTTTGCCTCCCAGCTCGAATACGGGGTGACCTGGATCAACACCCATTCGGTCAACGTGACCGAGATGCCGCACGGCGGGGTCAAGATGTCCGGCTATGGTTCGGACCTGTCGGTCTACTGCCTCGAGCATTACACCGTCGCCCGCCACGTGATGATCCGGCACTGAGCATGGCGAGCCGGCCCGTCCTTGGCGTGATCTGCTGCCAGCGCACTGTCGGCAACGAGCCCGCGCAGGCGGTGATGGAGCGCTATATCCGCGCCGCCATGCGCTATGCCGATGTCGCAGCCTTGCTGATCCCCTCGCTGCCCGACCTGATGAGTGCCGCCGAAGTGGCACCCCGGCTCGACGGCGTGCTGCTGACAGGCACCCCCTCCAATGTCGCGCCGCGCCGCTATGGGGAGGAATTCGGGGCCAAAGAAGAGGGGGGCCCGTTCGACGAGGGTCGGGACGAAGTCGCACTGGCCATGGTCAGCAGAATGATCGAGGCCGCCAAGCCGGTGTTCGGCATCTGCCGGGGCTTCCAGGAAATCAACGTTGCGCTCGGCGGTACGCTACGGCGCGATGCCAGCGCCAGCGACGACCTGATCCGCCACCACGCGCCTGACGATGTTCCGTTCGAGGCCATGTTCGACCACCGCCACCCGGTCATGCTGGAAAGCGGCGGGGTGCTCGCCTCGGCCTACGGCAAGCCGGCGCTGGAGGTGAACTCGGTCCACTATCAGGGCATCGCACGGCTGGCAGACGGTCTACGCGTGGAAGCCCTTGCGCCTGACGGGCTGGTCGAGGCCTACAGCGCCCGGCCCAATGGCGCCCCGCTGCTGGCAGTCCAGTGGCACCCCGAATGGGGCACGGAAAACGATACCGACAGCCAGACCTATTTCGCCCTACTCGGGAAAGCACTAAGAGGCGAGGCATGAACACCCGCGTGACCCGCTACAACCGCTATCAGGCCCGGATCGGCTTCTCGCCCTGAAGCGGCGCTGCCACCGGGTGCCCTCCTCCGTTCGTGTCGAGCGCAGTCGAGACACCCGCATCAGCTCTGCTGCCCACGCCTCTCGACTACGCTGGAGGCGAACGGATGAAGTTATGAAGGAGTTCACCCCCACATGCCCCGCAACTACGACATCGCCGAACTGAAGCGCCTCGACATCGCTCACCACCTGCCCGCGCAGGCCGACTGGCAGGAGATCGAGGACCTCGGCGGCAGCCGCATCGTCACCCATGCCGAGGGGTGCTACATCCACGATGGCGACGGCAACCGCATCCTCGACGGGATGGCCGGGCTGTGGTGCGTCAATGTCGGCTATGGCCGCGACGAGCTGGCCGAAGTGGCGCGCGAGCAGATGCTGGAGCTGCCGTACTATAACAGCTTCTTCAAGACCGCGAACCCGCCTGCGGTAATGCTGGCCGACAAGATTGCCAGCCTGACCGGCAACCGCCTGCCGCACGTGTTCTTCAACAGCTCGGGCTCGGAGGCCAACGACACGATCCTGCGGCTGGTCCGCCATTACTGGCAGGTCAAGGGCGAGACCAGCCGCACCGTGTTCATCAGCCGCCACAATGCCTACCACGGCAGCACCGTCGCCGGGGTGAGCATGGGCGGGATGAAGGCGATGCACGGACAGGGCTTCCCTGCACCCGGCGTCCTGCCGCTGGCCGGGATCGAACACGTGCGCCAACCCTACTGGTACAACGAGGGACGGGACATGAGCCCGGAGGACTTCGGCACTGCCTGTGCGCAGGCGATCGAGGACAAGATTCTCGAGGTCGGCCCGGAAAACGTCGCCGCCTTTATCGGCGAGCCGGTGCAGGGCGCGGGCGGCGTGATCATCCCGCCGGCCAATTACTGGCCCCAAGTGGAAGCAATCTGCCGCAAGTACGGCATCCTGCTGGTGTGTGACGAGGTGATCTGCGGGTTCGGGCGGACCGGCAACATGTGGGGCCACGAGACCATGGGCGTCTTCCCCGACATCATCGCCATGGCGAAAGGGCTGTCCTCCGGATACCTGCCGATCAGCGCGGTCGCGGTCAGCGCGGAGATCGTCAAGGTGATGAAGACCGGCGGCGATTTCGTTCACGGCTACACCTATTCCGGGCACCCCGTCGCCTCGGCGGTCGCTCTGCGCAACATCGAGATCATGGAGCGCGAGGGGCTGGTCGAGCGGACCCGCAATGAAACCGGGCCGCACCTCGCCCGGGCACTCGCAACCCTGGCCGATCACCCGCTGGTGGGCGAGGCGCGCTCGATTGGCCTTCTGGGCGCGGTCGAGATCGTGGCGGACAGGGCCACCGGCGGGCGTTTCGGCGGCAAGGAAGGCACCGCCGGGCCAATGGTGCGTGACCACTGCATTGCCAACGGGCTGATGGTTCGGGGAATCCGCGATTCCATCGTCATGTGCCCGCCGCTGATCATCTCCACCGCGCAGATCGATGACATGGTGGCGATCATCCGCAAGTCGCTCGACGAGGCTAGCCCCAAGCTCCGGGCCATCGGCTGACCGCCATGACCGATCCGGGCGCAACCCAGCCAGTCGACCTTGCCTTCACCCGCCCCGGCGGACGCGATGGAACCATAGCCGAGCCGACCTTCTCCGGAGCGATGAGTTTCATGCGCCGCCGCTACACCAAGTCGCTCGAAGGCGCGGACGTGGCGGTGGTCGGCATTCCGTTCGACCTCGCGACCACCGGCAGGCCGGGCGCGCGCTACGGCCCGCGCGCGGTCCGTAGCGGCTCAGCGATGATCGCATGGGACGCCGTGTGGGGCTGGCCATTTGACCCGTTCGAGCGGCTCTCCGTGGTCGATCACGGCGATATTGCCGTGCCTTATGGCACTCCGCGCGACGTAGTCAGCGCGATCGAGCAGGCTTTCCGACCGATCCACCAGGCCAGGGTCGCCACCTTGATGCTCGGCGGGGACCACTTCTGCACATATCCGGTCTTGCGTTCGCTCGCTGCCAGCTTGGGGCAGCCGCTGGCTCTGATCCATTTCGATGCCCACAGCGACACCTGGCCCGGGGGAGAGAACGAAATCGATCACGGGACCATGTTCTGGCATGCGGTGCGCGAGGGCGTGATTGACCCCGGCCATTCGATCCAGCTCGGCATCCGCACCAACAATGCCGATACGCTCGGTCTTACCGTGCTGACAGCGGACGATGTGGACGTGATGCCGGCGGAGATCATTGCCGAAGCCGTCCGCAAGGTCGTGGGTACCCGTGACCTCCCCATCCGGGGCACGAACCGCACAGACAAGGCACGGCCTTACCCCCATCTTACCGTAAGGAAGCCCCAGGAAGCCCAGCGCGGCTGGATAGGGGGGATCGATGCCCCGCCACCGCAGATAGGCCTCAGCGAGCGTCCCTGCCGCCGGAATGGCCGCCTGCCAGATCGCCAGCGCCTCGCCTGCGCGGTCCGGTTCCCCCTGTTCCGGTTCCGCAGGCGTTCCCGCCGGGCCATGGGGCGACCTTGGGGTCGGCAGGTTCCCGGCCCCCAGCATCTCCGCAGCGCCGGGCAGGTCCAGCCCATAGGCCCGCTGGACGAAATCCAGCACGTCCCCCGATGCTCCGCACCCGAAACAGTGGAAGCGCCGCCCACGGTCAAACACGGTGAAGCTGGGGGACCGATCGGCATGGAAGGGGCAGCAGCCCAGCCAATCCTTTCCGGCTGGGCGCAACTTGACCAGCCGGGCCGCCACTTGCGGAAGCGGGTGCGCCGCGCGCACTGCGTTGAAATCGATCATCGCGCGCCCCCGTCAAACACGGCTGCCGCCAGCATCACGGCCAGCTCGGGCCGAACGGCATGGGCCATCACCAGGAATTGCGCCCGCTGGGCTTCAAGGCTAAGGGAACGGTGCGAAAGGCCCGCAAAGCTATCGCAACGAACCCCGGCGGCTCCACCCGCCGGGGTTTGCTCTTTCCGGCCCATCGCTCAGGCCTCCCCATCGATCAGGGCGCGCAAGCTGGCCGCCGGGATCAGGGTGCGCTTGCCGACCTTGCGGGCTTCAAGACGGCCCTCGCCGATCAGCTGGTAAAGCCGGGTCTTGCCCAGCGAGGATACGCGGCAGGCCTCGCTGACAGAATAGGCGAGAGGTTCGGGATTGCATTGCATTGTAGTGCCTCCGTCCGTTTGGGAACGGGGCCGATCGTAGGTAAGCGCTTGGGTTGCGTTACCGCCGTCAGCCACCGCTCAGTGACGGGGCCATTCTGCAACGTTCGCTGCCGAGAGCCTGCCAGCAACTGCCAGTAATTGCCGCTTATCAGGCCACCTGGCGATTGTTGGCAGCTAGCAATTTCAATGTGTTGATCTCTTGCACAACGCGCTTTCCGTAGGTCCGCAGTTGGCTGTTCTCGGGGCATTCCCCCCCATTGCCAATAAACCAGTCTCCCAGTTGCCGGGCAATATCCGATTGATTCGGCTCTGTGCCATCAGCGCGGTGCAGACCGTCAGCGGAGAAATGGGCCAAGGCAGCTAAGTGAGCCAGCGCCCCGTCCCAATCCCACCTGCGGGGCGCGCCAGGGCCTCCCCGCGTAGCCGTTATTGCCTGACTTATGGCCGACGGTTCGTTGACTAGCGGCAATCCGGCACGTTCAAACCGCACGGCATGGGCATAGCCCGCGACGTATTGACGATCTTGGAGGCACTCGACCGTGAAATCGCCGGATAGCCAATCCTGATGCTCTGGCATGCGAAACCGCCTTACATACGCCCAGAAGTCCTTGGGAATGATACCGCTCTTGTCAGCAAACGGAACGTAGCCTTGGTCGCAGAACAATTCGTATTGCTCGCAGCGCGCCAAGAGCGTCCCCGTTGCCAAACGCCTCAGCATCGCATCGATCGCATCCGCCCTTATCCGCGATAGGAAATAGTGCTGATCAGGATGCTTCACTATAGACGCCTCCGCGTATGCGTCGGCGACTTCTTTCAGCGCAACAGCGCACGGCAAGAATACAGGCTCACCCAGGTGTTGCGATCCTTGCGGCTTTTTGTTCGAATGACTCCGGTCCATTTGAAAAATGATAGGCCGCGAACGGTCACGGACAAGGCCGACCGGTGGAGGAAGCCGATTCCTTGGGGACAACACCCCTTTTGTCCCCCATGTTTCGATGCAAAAATAGGTGGTGCACACCGATTCGCATTTGCAATCGCTGTCGGCGAGCCATGCATTGTGCGATTCGCGTTGACCCTGTCAGGTGCCCGCGAGGGCCATCGAAGCAAGCCTGTGCGGCTACTCCTATCCCGCTTTCGCGCCAAACCGGGAAATCTGATCATGGGGGTGCGGCCAGCGGACTTTGCCTGCCTTTTCCTCTGCCGCGCGTTCGGCCTTAAGAGCCACCAGCCGCGCAACTAATTCAGCGGGGGCAGATCGGCTGGCCTTCCAGGCGAAATCCACCCGCATGGCTTCATCCGCCACCGACCTGCCATACTGCCGCCCTTTACGCCGAAACGGGGCGAAACTTCGGCGCGCTATCGTTACGCTGCGAAGCGTCCGCCCTCGGTCTGCCTTGCGTGGCCGAGCGCGCTTAAGCTCTCCAGTAACGGCTGGACCGTGCCCGATCGCGCCCGCTGGAATTGCCGTGCAACTTGTTCGGGGGTGGCCTCGCCCAGATCGGCCAGCGCCGCCTGCACCGCTGCAATCTGTTCGGGCAGGGATTTGGGCCAAGGGGCTTTGGTGGCGGTATCCTTGGGGCCAATGTCGAGCGCGCCCTGTTCGCCCTTGGCCATGGTCTGGTGGCCAGTGGGGTTTTGATATTCAGGCCGCAGCCAGCGCACATGGCCGCGCGCTTCCTCGGCTGCGCGCTGTTTGTTCAGATCGACAAGCCTGTGCAGGATTTCATCATCGGAAAGATTGGTTGGCCAGCCATAGGCATCGGCCACCGCTGCATCGATTTGATCATGCAGATCGCGCATGATGCCCACTAAGCCTTGATCATAGATTTCGCGGTCTTTGCCTTCGATGCGTTCCCCCGCGCGCAGCTTCTCCAGCACATTATACATCGCGGTAAGGGTCAGCTTAGGGTGGGCCGCTTGCTGGGTCTTCCGGTGCGCGTCCAATTGTTCACCAAGGGTCCGCAGCCGCTCTTTCTGAGCGTCGGTCGCATCGGGAAAGGGAAAAGGATCGAAGCAACGGGAGTGATTGTATCTCGGCCTGTCCTCAAGGGTTCCACCTTGGGCCAAAGACCAAATCTGATGAATCCGGGACGACAAGATTGCGAGATAGGCGGCATCATTAAGGCCAAACGACACCACTTCGCTTTCCGGAACAGCCTCACCGCTTAGCATCTGAAAAATTCGGTGTTTTGCTGTCCGGGTGGTTGCAATGTATCTAGAGAGTCCGCGAACCGCCTTCCTTAATTCAGATCGAGGTTCGCTAAAAATCCACCAATTTTCGCGATATACGTCTCTGTTATTTTGATCACGTTCAGGCTTAACCGTGTGTAGTATGTGCTGAAATATTTCAGGATAACTCAAGCGAATTTCAGACTCAGACATTCCGTATAAGTCTATAATCCAACGGTTAGTTGGAGATTGCGCAAGATCGCGACCGTTGACGTAAGGCTTGATCACCCGTTGGCCAGATATGCTTTTGTAGATTAGCTTTTCGGCATGCTTTTCAGATAGAACAAAGCCTTGCCCACTCAAGGTCATTCCTCGGTGACCAAGTCCCGCATTCGCCTTTAGGGGCGTTGCTCCAGCCACATCCGCCCCTATCCGCAGATTGGCGAAAATCTTGCCAATTTGCGTTTCAAACCGCACCGTGCGGCCTTCGGCTTCGGTCTCACCTTTGCTTTCCTCGGCAATTGTCAAAAGCCTGCCTGCCGCCTTACCCCTCTCTGCCACAGTCATGGCAATGCGCACCGCCGCCCCATCGCTCGAATCCACCCAAGGGTGATCAGGAATTGCGAAGGTGAGCGAAAGCGGGGTTTTGGGGTCGGCCAGATGTGGTTCGAGCACCTTGCGGTTAAAGGTCTGGCGTAACGAATTGGTGGTGATCAGGCCGAACCGCCGCGTGCCCTTGGCGCGCGCCTTTTCGGTGGCGGGCTTCCAGCCGCGCGCAGCCATTGCCGCCTTGTCCCACCAATACATCACGAAATCGGCGCTTTGCGGGATCTTGGGATAGGCCGCGCGCAAGGCTTCGGCATAGCCATCGCCCAGCGCATCGCGCATCCGGCTGGCCCCGATAAAGGGCGGGTTGCCGATGATAAATTCCGCCTCGGGCCATGCGGCTGGGCGCGGCTTGATATAATCCAGCACCGCCACGCGCGCTTGCGGGTCTGGCACGTCCTCGCCCGTTACCGGGTGAGTGATGGTGCTTTCCCCATCCCAGCGCGTTACCGGCTGGCCCGCATCATCCAGCCGCGCTTTGGTGCTCTCGAATGTCAGCACCGCATCGCGGTTTTCGATGTTACGGAAATCGCGCAGCACCGGTTCGGATGGGCTGGCCTTGCCATGGGTGCGGAAATGCCATTGCAGATAGCCAATCCACAGCACCAGTTCGGCCACCGCCGCTGCCCATGGGTTCAATTCAATGCCCAGGAATTGGTGCGGGTCCACAGTCAGGCCCGCCAGCGACAGCGCGCCCTGTTCCTCGCCCAGTTCGGCCAGCAGCGCGGTTACTTCGCCTTCAAGCCGCTTCATCAGTTCGAGCGCGACATAAAGGAAATTGCCCGAGCCGCAGGCAGGGTCCAGCACGCGGATTTCGCAAAGCTGGGTATGGAAGGCGTGCACCGTTTCGCGGGCCTGTTCCAGCTTGCCCTGATTGGCCAAGGTAAGCGCGGCTGCCTGCACATTGCGCCAATCGGCGCGCAAGGGTTCCATGATGGTGGGAACCACCAGCCGTTCGACATAGGCGCGCGGGGTGTAATGCGCGCCCAGCTTGTGCCGCTGTTTCTTGTCCAGCGCGCGTTCCAGCAGCGTGCCGAAAATCGCCGGTTCGACTTCGCGCCAATCCTTGCCTGCCGCATCGATCAGCAGGGAAAGCTGCACTTCGGACAAGGGCAGTGCAGAGGCGTCCTTGAACAAGCCGCCATTGAACCGCTTTAGATCGGTCATCAGCACGCCGGAAAAGCCGCCCGCGTTCATCACCTGCCACAGATCGGCAAGAGCCGGGGCCGCGTGCTCTGGCTTGCCGCGAAGGCGTTTCAGCAGATCGGAAAAGCTTTCCTTGGGTATCAGCTCCACATCCTCTGCGAACATGGTGAAAAGGCAGCGCATCAGGAAATTGGCCACCGCCTCGGGGGCATGGCCTTGGCCTTCAAACGATTTGCCCAGCGCGGCCAGCCGGTCTGCCACTTCGCGGGTGACTTGCGCCGCAATCTTGGACGGGTCGAGCGCGTGCGGGTCGGTCCAGATGGTGCGCAGCCGGTCGAGCGTTTTGGGGTCGCGCAGGTCATCCAAGAAAATGCGGTAGCGGTTCCCATCCGGGTATTGGGTGTAACCCTGCCCCTGGCCCGAGAAATCGGCGTAAACTTCGATCACATGGCCCACATCGACCACCAGCAGGAACGGGGGCCAGCCATCGGTGCGGGAAACCGCGCGGGCATAGCCATCGGCCTGATTGCGGGCGCGCATCATGGTATCATCCCAGCCGCGCGTCCCGCGTGTGCCATGGCCCTTGCGGGATCCCTTGGGCAGATCGGCCAGCAGCAAGGCTTGCGGGTCGCTTTCCGGCTGGTCGCCAGAGACGCCTTGCTTGGCTTCCATCACGAAATGGCCAGCGCGGTATAGATCGACAAAGCCGCGCGTCTGGCTGCCCGTGTGAATGAAGGTAACGGGGTGCTCAAAATGGTAAGCGTTTGCGTTGGCGATTTCGCTGGCCGGGGTGGGCCGGGACACGCCCAGGACATCGCACAACTCGTTTGCGAAGGTCTGGAAATTGGCCCGTTCGCTGCCACCGGATTGCTGCCAGCGGGTTATGAAATCATCGATGTTCAAGCCGCCACCATACCTTCACCGCGCGGGATATGTCGCGCTTGTTCGTGGCCTTTGGGGATAACGACTAAAGGCTTTAACGCACAAGGGGAAAGGTTGAGGGCGCGGCAATCGCCCGCACTTAAAGACAACGGCGAGGCACGCAGCCTTTAGTTGTTCACAGCGTTTCCTATCACGCAATGCGGCGTCGCGATCAGCCGCCACGATTTTCCTAAATCATTTGGCAAGTTGCCGTTTTTGGCACCTCGGGGAACAGCCGGGCACTTCCCTCGCGCGCGGGCGAAAAACTGTGTTAGTGTTTGAACGCCAGATTTCCCCCGCTCTCCGGTTTTGGGGCCGCAGGGATTGCCATACCCCCCTACCCGGCCTGCCGTTCCGGGAACTTCACCACGTCCGCCCCTTTGCGCAGCTGGTCCAGATAATCGCTCCACCACTGGGCCATTTCCACCCGTTCCTGCCAATGGGGGCCGCGATGATAGGCAGCGCGCACCTTGTCCTTATCGCCATGGGCCAGCGCCCGTTCGATCGCGTCCGGGTTCCACTTGCCGCATTCATTCAGCAGCGTTGACGCCAGCGCCCGGAACCCGTGCGCTGTCATTTCCTCACTGGTATAGCCCAGCCGCCGCAGGGCGCTGTTCAAGGTGTTATCGCTCATGGGCCGGGTCCGGCTGCGGACCGATGGAAACACCAGCCCTGCGGGTCCGGTAACGGAATGGACTTCCCGCAGGATGGCCACCGATTGCCGCGACAGGGGCACATGATGCGGCTTGCGCATTTTCATCTTGCCCGCCGGGATGGCCCACAGGCCCGCGTCCAGATCGAACTCGCTCCATTCGGCATGGCGCAACTCGCCCGGCCTCACAAAGACGTGCGGGGCCAGCCGCAGGGCCAGCCCGGTTATGCCGGTGCCCTCATAGGTATCTATCGCCCGCAACAGCGCGCCTACGCGGCTGGCATCGGTAATGGCCCCGTAATGGGTCACGGTTGGCGCTGTCAGTGCGCCGCGCAAGTCGCGGGTCGGGTCGGACCCCAGCCGCGCGGTAGATACGGCATAGCGGAAAACAGCGCTGGCCAGTTGCAGGGTGCGCCGGGCGCTTTCCAGCTGGCCTTTCCTTTCAATCTTGCGCACCGCTGCCAGCACGTCAGCAGGCTCTATCTCGGCAATGGGCAGGTGGCCCAGCGAAGGGGCCAGCCGCGACAGCAGATATTCGCACCGTTTGGCGGTTGAATCGGTCCAGCCCTTTTCCCCGTCCCGCTTGCGCTTGGCGGCATACTCGGCAGCAATGGCCGCAAAGGTGTTTTCAGCTGACAGCTTGGCCCGGATCTTCTGGCGCTGCTTTTCCCGTGCCGGATCGGCTCCACTGGCCAGTTGCGAGCGGGCGGCATCCCGCGCCTTGCGGGCATCGGCCAGACCGACAGCCGGGTAACGGCCCAGCGCCAGCTTGCGTTCTTTCCCGTCGCTCCGGAACTTCAACCGCCAGAGCTTCCCGCCCGCTGGTGTGACCAGCAGATAAAGGCCCCCGGAATCGGCCAGTTTGTAGTCCTTTTCCCGGGGCTTGGCGGTTCGAATGCTCGTGTCTGTCAGCGCCATATGGGGGCCTTTCCAAATGCGGAAATCGGCCCCCAAGCGACAGGCCCCCTAAAAAGGCCCCCGGATTTGCCGGTTTCCAGCGGCCAACAGTGAACGCCCTTGGCCGCTTGATGCGTCAAATATGGCGGATTTCCGGGGTTTGTCTAGACGGTAATGAACGGGAACGGTCTAGGGGCTGGAGCGGGTAGCGGGAATCGAACCCGCATAACCAGCTTGGAAGGCTGGGGCTTTACCACTAAGCTATACCCGCACATCCAGCGGGGCGGCACTGCCACCGATGGTGGCCTCTCGTCAATATCTGGTGTTCAGTGGCCGTCGAATGCCATCAGGGCATCGACGGACACGGCGCTGGCCCTGAGGCGCTCGGCACCGCCGAGGTCCGGCAAGTCGATCACGAACAGCGCCGTGTCTACCCGTGCGCCCGCCTGACGCAGCAGCGCGCAGGCGGCGAGTGCGGTTCCGCCGGTCGCGATCAGGTCATCGACAATGGCAACACGCTGGCCGGTGTGAATGGCCGTGGGATCGATTTCGAGCCGGTCGCTGCCATATTCGAGTGCGTAATCGACCCCCAGCGTCGCAACCGGCAATTTGCCCGGCTTGCGGACGGGCACAAATCCCAGACCGAGCCGCACCGCGACAGCAGCGCCGAAGATGAAACCGCGGGCTTCCATGCCGGCAATGGCGTCCGCACCGGTGTCATGGGCGCGTTCGGCCAGATGTTCGACCGTCGCGGCCAGCCCGGTGCCGTGGCCGATCAGAGTGGTGATGTCACGGAACAGAATTCCGGGCTCAGGGAAGTCCGGTACGGTCCTGATCAGTGCCTTGAGATCGTCCGGGCTCATCCGTTCACTCCCCCCAAAAGGAAACGCCCCTCGCGCCTAAGGACGCAAGGGGCGTTCTCCCGATTTCATGCGCCGAGCGATCAGCCGTTTTCGCGACGCTTGAGGGCGGACCAGACCTGCTGCTTCGACAGGTAGGCGAGGATGGTGGCGAACAGCAGGAAGATCAGCACAGTAAAGCCGGTCTGCTTGCGGTCTTCCATCTTCGGCTCTGCCGTCCAGGTGAGGAACGCGGCGACATCCTGTGCCATCTGGCTGATGGTCGGTTCGGGCGAGCCTTCGGCATAGGTAACCTGCCCGTCCACCGCCAGCGGCGGAGCCATGGCGATGTTGAGGTTGGGGAAGTACTGGTTGAAGTGCAGGCCAGGGCCGGTTTCGAAGGCCGGGAACTGCTGCTTCAGCTCAGCCGGGATCTCGCCGTAACCGGTCAGCAGCGAATAGATGTAGTTGCTGCCATCGGGACGGGCCTTGGCCATCAGGGAAAGATCCGGCGGAATGGCGTTGTTGTTGGCCGCTGCCGCCGCAACGTTGTTTTCATAGGGCGACGGGAACTTGTCAGTCGGCATCCCGGGGCGGGTCGTGCTTTCGCCGGTATCGGGGTCGATCCCGGGCACGGTCCATTCAGCGGCAAGCGCCTTGACCTGGCCTTCGGTGTAGCCAAGCGCTGCCAGATCACGGAAGTGCACGAACTTCAGGCTGTGGCAGGAAGCGCAGACTTCCTTGTACACCTGGTAGCCGCGCTGGAGCTGCGCCTCGTCCCAGCGGCCAAGGCCGCCGGCGAACGAGAAGCCTTCGGCCGGGGCCTTGGGCTTCTGGTAGAAGGTGTACTCGGCACCCTTTTCTCCCAGACCTTCGGTCGCAGCCGTATAGGCGCCGACACCGAAGGACCAGCCCACCACTACGGTGAAACCAAGGCCGACGAGGATTGCGATAAGACGGATCATGTCAGGTCTCTTTCTCTCGTCCTCAGGCAGCCGCAGGGGTGCCCAGCTTCGCGTTCGGGTCCGAACCCAGCACTGCCTCGGTGATCGAGAACGGCAGGGGCTCCGGCCGTTCGATCGATGACACGATCGGCAGGATCACCAGGAAGTGGAGGAAATAGTATGCCGTCGCGATCTGGCTGATCATCACGTAGGGCTCTTCAGCAGGGGCTCCGCCGCAGATGAACAGCACCACCATGCAGGGGATCAGGCCGAACCAGAAGAACTTGCGGAACAGCGGGCGGTAATGGCCGCTGCGAACCGGGCCCTTGTCCAGCCAGGGCAGGAAGAACCACACCAGGATGGCTGCGAACATGGCCAGCACGCCCCACAGCTTCGCCGACAGGATGAAGTCGACCGTGAAGGCGCGCAGGATCGCGTAGAACGGGTAGAAGTACCATTCGGGCACGATGTGCGCCGGCGTCGCAAGCGGGTTGGCTTCGATGTAGTTGTCCGGGTGGCCCAGCGTGTTGGGCAGGAAGAACACCATGAATGCGAAGAAGATCAGCACCACGCCCAGGCCGAAACCGTCCTTGGCAGTGTAGTAGGGGTGGAACGGCACGGTATCCGATTCCTGCTTCACTTCGACCCCGGCCGGGTTGGACGAGCCGGGGATGTGCAGTGCCCAGATATGCAGGATCACGACACCCGCAATCACGAACGGCAGCAAATAGTGCAGCGAGAAGAAGCGGTTGAGGGCAGCGTCGTCAGGGGCAAAGCCACCCAGCAGCCAAACCTGCAGCGGCTCACCAACCAGCGGGATTGCCCCGAACAGGCCGGTGATGACCTTGGCGCCCCAGAAGCTCATCTGGCCCCAGGGAAGCACATAGCCCATGAAGGCGGTTGCCATCATCAGCAGGAAGATCACCACGCCCAGCAGCCAGATCATTTCGCGCGGGGCCTTGTACGATGAGTAGAAGAAGCCGCGGAAGATGTGGATGTAGACCACGATGAAGAAGAAGCTGGCGCCGTTGGCGTGGGCATAGCGCATCAGCCAACCCCAGTTCACGTCGCGCATGATGTGCTCGACCTTGCCGAAGGCGACCGCCGCATCGGCCGCATAATGCATCGCCAGGACAACCCCGGTAATGATCTGCAGCACCAGGAAGAACCCGGCGAGGACGCCGAAATTCCACATGTAGCTGAGGTTGCGCGGGACCGGATAACCGGCGCCGACAGCATTGTACACGAAACGCGGAAGCGGCAGGCGCTCGTCCAGCCACTTGGTCAGGCCGGTGGCCGGCTCGTACTGCTTAGCCCAGGGAAAGCTCATGGTTTCTCTCTCGCTCCTCAGCCGACCCGGATGACAGTGTCGGAAGTGAATGCGTATTCCGGCACTTCCAGGTTGGTCGGTGCCGGGCCTTTGCGAATGCGGCCTGCCGTGTCGTAGTGCGAACCATGACAGGGGCAGAAATAGCCGCCGTACTCACCCTTGTTCTCGCCTTCTGCGGCACCGAGGGGAACACAACCGAGGTGGGTACAGACACCCATGGTCACGAGCAGGTCCTCATGACCTTCCTTGGTCCGCTCAGCCAGGCTTTGCGCATCGCGCAGATCGCCGGTCGCTACCGCGTTGGCCGCCTCGACCTCAGCCGGGGTCAGGCGGCGGATGAACAGGGGTTGCTTGCGGAAAATCGCCTTGACGGCCTGACCGGGCTGGATTGCCGAAACGTCAACCTCGGTGCTGCTTTCGGCCAGAACGTCAGCCGAAGGCGCCATCTGGCTGATCAGCGGCAGCACCACGCCAACCGCGCCGACGCCGGCGGCGCTGACCGCAGCGATATTGATGAAGTCGCGCCTGCGGACCCCGGTGTCGCCGGTTTCGGCAACCATTGCCGGTGTCGCGGTGCCAGTCGAATCAGCCATTAGACCTGCCTTGCCTAGCCTGTATTCCGCCCGATGCGCGGGCTGTCCCAATCTTCCAACCGGCCTCCGCCTGAGTGAACCCGCCAGCGGCAGGTTCCGACAGACGTGAAAAGACCACACCTTATCGCCGGTTTGGGCGAGCCTCTATACAGGGGCAGTGCTTTTGCCAACCGCATTTTGGGCACTGCCTGTGCACTTTCACGCAACCGCGATCAGGCTGAGCTGGCGCCCGTAATTCGGCTCGGCCCGATGAGTGGCTCGGCGGAACGAGTAGAACTGCTCCGGCAGGGCGTACGTGTCGAGCGCGCAATCTTCGACAGCACCAACACCAGCCTGCCTCAGCCGGCCTGCGACGTAGGCGGGAAGGTCGAATTGCCAGTGGCCCGGTTTCCCGGGAGCAAAGCACTTTTCCGCAGACGGTCCGAACTGGTCGCGGAACGCATCGTCCACTTCGTAGCTGGCCTGCGCGATAGTGGGGCCGATCGCTGCGACCATGCGCGGCCGCCGTGCACCGAGCCGCTCCATCGCCTCGAGAGTCGCTTCGAGCACCCCGCTGTGTGCCCCGCGCCATCCGGCATGGGCAGCACCGGCGATGCCGGCCTGCCGATCAGCAAACAGGACCGGGGCGCAGTCGGCCGTCACGATGCCCAGGATCACCCCGGGCCGGTCGGTAACAAGCGCATCGGCCGTGGGGCGATGGTCGTCGTCCCACAGGTCCGTCACCGTCACCACGTCTGCCGAATGGACCTGGTGCAGCCCCAGCAGCGGCGCGCCCGGCAGCACTGCATCGGCCGCTTCCCGCCGGTTGGCCGCAACCGCAGCCGGATCATCGCCTGCGCCAAAGCCGCATTGCAACCCGCCGACCAGGCCGGTGGACTGGCCACCAAGCCGGGTCATGAATCCGTGCGGTATACCGGAAAGTGCCGTGACCCGAACCGCCTCAGCCAAGGCTGCGGCTCACTTGCTCGAACGTGTCGCGCGACAGGCTGCCGGTAGCCATGATCCGCTCCAGCTCGCCCTTCATCAGTGCTGCCCGGCCCGGCTCGGTCCGCCGCCAGCGCCCGAGGGAGGGCACCATACGCGCGGCGGTCTGAGCGTTGATTGCATCGAGTTCGATAATCAGGTCCGCCAGCATCCGGTAACCTTCCCCGCTCGCGGCATGGAACGCATGGGCATTGGCGGCAAAAGCCATGTAAAGCGACCGCACCCGGTTGGGGTTGCGCAAGGTGAAATCGAGGTGACGGGCCAGCGCCTTGACATGCTCCAGCACCTGCGGGTGGAGCGAGAGCGCCTGCAGGCTGAACCACTTGTCGATCACCAGATCATTGCCGCGGAAGCGGTTGTAGAAATCGAGCAGGCACGCGGTGCGCGCGGCCGTCTCCAGCCCGGCCAGGACCATCAGTGCGCCCTGGCGGTCAGTCATGTTGGTGGCGTTATGGTATTGCGCCGCTGCCAGCTCCGAAGCCAGGGCAGGGTTGCCCGCCGCAAGATAGACCAGCGTCTGGGTGCGGATCTTGCGCGCTCCCTTGGCTGCCCGGTCAAGCGCAAAGGGGACCGCTGCGGCGCGGTGGTGGATGGCGAGCAGGTCCGCCTCCAGCTCACGCCCGAGCCAGGTCTTGAGCGCCTCACGTTCGGCATGGATAAGCGCCGGATCGGCCACCAGCTGCTGTTCGGCAAGATAGCCGTGGCCGGGCAGGGTGATGAGTTCGCCCCGCATCGAATCATCCAGCGCCTTGTCGGTCAGCACCGCAGCAAAGGCGCTGCGGACCGCTTCCTGACCAGCCGCGCGCTCGGCCGCGTCCAGGCCACCGCCACTGGCGGCTGTAAGATGGCCGACCAGCAGTTCCTGCATCGCCTCGTAGCGGGCGAAGGGATCATCGTCATGCGCGGCCAGGAACAGCAGGTCCTCAGCAGGCACGTGGCGCTCGATCGCAACGGGGGCGGAAAAGCCGCGGTTGATCGACAGCACCGGCAGGGCGGCAAACCCGGCAAAGTGGTAGCTCGCCTCGGCCCGGTCGAGCACCAGCAGTTCTTCGCCCCGGTGCGCGCCGCTGGCGCGGTCAAACAGGGCAAGACGCAGCGGGATCGGCATCGGCTTCTTGTCGGGCTGCCCCGGTGTTGGCGGAACAGTCTGTTTGAGGTGGAGGGTCGCCGTCTCGCCCTCGTGCGTCAGCGCGACCTCGACCTTGGGCGTCCCGGCCTGGGAATACCACAGGCGGAACTGGGCCAGGTCAAGCCCGGCCCCTTCCTCGATCGCGCGGACGAAATCCTCGCACGTGGCGGCCTCGCCGTCATGGCGGCTGAAGTACAGGTCGGTGCCCCGCCGGAACGCCTCCGGCCCGGACATGGTCCGCATCATGCGGATCACCTCGGCCCCCTTGTTGTAGACCGTGGCGGTGTAGAAATTGGAGATTTCCCGGAAGCTGTCAGGCCGGATCGGGTGGGCCAGCGGGCCGCTGTCCTCAGGAAACTGGACCTGGCGCAGCACCCGCACATCCTCGATCCGCTTGACCGCTTCGCCCTGCATGTCCTGGCTGAACAGCTGGTCGCGCAGCACGGTGAAGCCTTCCTTGAGGCTCAGCTGGAACCAGTCCCGGCAGGTGACGCGGTTGCCCGACCAGTTATGGAAGTATTCGTGCGCGATGACCCCTTCGATGGCGTCATAATCGGCGTCGTTGGCGGTTTCCCGGTCGGCCAGCACATACTTGGTGTTGAAGACGTTGAGGCCCTTGTTCTCCATCGCACCCATGTTGAAATCGCTCACCGCAACCACGTTGTAGAGGTCGAGGTCGTATTCGCGGCCGAACACCTCCTCGTCCCAGCGCATCGACCGGGCCAGCGATTCGAGCGCATGATCGGTGCGCGGCAGGTCCTCGACGCGGACCCAGATATTGAGCGTCACTTCGCGCCCCCCCATGGTGGTGAAGCCCTGCGAGTTGGCCACCAGATCACCTGCCACCAGCGCGAACAGGTAGCTCGGCTTGGGCCAGGGATCGTGCCATTCGGCCCAGTGGGAGCCGTCTTCGCCTTCTCCGGTCGCCACTTCGTTGCCGTTGCACAGCAGCACCGGGAACTGCGCTTTGGGCCCCTGCATCCGCACGGTGTAAACCGAGAGCACATCGGGCCGGTCAGGGAAGAAGGTAATCCGGCGGAAACCTTCGGCCTCGCACTGGGTGCACAGCATCCCGCTGGAGGCATAGAGGCCCATCAGCTGGGTGTTGGCCGATGGATCGATCTCGGTCTCGACCTCGATCAGATGGCTGTCGCCATGCAGCGGCACCATCAGGTCGCCGCCGTCCATGCTCCAGCCGGTACAGGGCGCGCCATCGACCGTGACCGAGCGCGCCGCCAGCCCGTCGCCATTGAGCCGGATGGTGTCGCTGTGATCGGCCCGGGCATTGCGCTGCACCGTCAGCGCGGCGTGCACCCGGGTGCGGTCCAGCCCGAGGTCAAACCGGAGCGAGACCTCAGGTACCAGCCAGCCGAACGGACGGTAATCCTCGCGCCGGATCACCGGCGGTTCGTGCGGGGTGGGCGCGGCGTCTGCGAGAATGGTGGTGCCATCGGGCTGCGGAGGGGTTGCAATATCCATTGCGCCGTTCCTAATCGCATTTTCGGAAGGATGCCACGGCTTGCCGCACCTGCTTATCTTCGGCCTCGGCTACACTGCTTCGCGCGTGAGAAACGCGCTTGTGGCGCGCGGGTGGACGGTCGAGGCCACCGGACGGGCGGGCGGAATCGCCTTCGAGGACGAGGCGGCGGTGCGGGCTGCGCTGGGCCGGGCGAGCCACGTCCTGTCCTCGGTCCCGCCAGTGGGAGACAGCGATCCGGTGCTGGATCGCTATGGCGCAAGCCTGACGCACGGATGGCTCGGCTACCTGTCGTCGACCGGCGTCTATGGCGACGCGCAGGGCGCCTGGGTCGACGAGAGCGCGCCGACCGGCACCGGGCGCCGCTCCGCCCGGAGCGAGGCGGACGCGCGCTGGATGGCGCTGGGCGCGCGGGTGTTCCGCCTGCCCGGGATCTACGGCCCGGGCCGGAGCGCGCTCGACCGGGTCAGCGAGGGGCGTGCCCAGCGGATCGACCTGCCGGGGCAGGTGTTCAGCCGGGTCTATGTCGATGATATCGTTTCCGGCGTGCTGGCCGGGCTCGACGGGCCGCCGGGTGCCTACAACCTGGCCGATGACCTGCCGTGCAGCCAGAATGCGGTGATCGAGCAGGCCTGCCGCCTGCTCGGCCGCGCGCCGCCGCCGCTCCAGACGCTGGAACAAGCGAACCTCTCTCCCATGGCGCTGGGCTTCTATGCCGAGAACCGCCGGGTGGCGAATGGCAAGGCCAAGCGGGTGCTTGGCTGGCAGCCGCGCTATCCCACCTATCGCGAAGGGCTGGCCAGCCTGCTTCAGGCCTGACGGGCGCGCAGGGCCAGGATCATGCCCGCCATGCCCAGCACCGCCCCCGCTGCCGCCAGCAGGGACCATTCATAGCCCTCGACAAAGGTCGAGATCAGCATCGCCACCACGATCACCAGCACGCCGTTGTAGGCCGCACGCCCCGGCCCGATTTCGCGCACGATGGTGTAGTACAGCGGGAAGGTGACGACCGATCCGGCCAGCGCCAGCCAGGCCGTGCCGGCCCAGAAGGCGGCCGAGGTGGGGAACACCGGCGGGCCGGCAGTCGTCCAGGCCAGCACGACGTCGATGATCGTGCCGTAGAGCATTGACCAGGCCAGCAGGCTGACCATCGGCAGGCTCCGGCCGGTCGGGTTGGCCTGCACCACGTTGGCAATCGAGGCAGAGAGGATGCCGCCTACAGCCAGCACCACGCCCAACAACACGTTGCCGTCGAGCCGCACGGTCTGCGCCTCGTGCACCAGCAGCAGGGCAATCCCGGCGATGGCCACCAGGCTGCCGAGCAGGAAGCGCGGGGTGACCTGCTGCCCCAGCCACCAGCGGCCGAGCAGGGCATTGGGCACCATCAGCATTCCGAACATGACCGCAACAATGCCCGAGGTCAGGTGCATTTCCGCCCGATAGACGAAATTGAAGTTGCCGCAGAACTGGGTCAGGCCGATCAGCACCGCCAGCAGGTGCCCCGCCCGGCCCAGCCCGAGCGGCTGGCGCATGACGAGCGCGACCGCGAACATTGCCGGGGTGGCCATCGCAAAGCGGTAGGCGATCGACCAGCTGGCCGGGACTTCGGCAATCTGCCCGGTGATGACATACCAGGTGCTACCCCAGATCAGCGCAACCAGAATGAACGGCAGCGCGATGCGCGGGCGCAGCAGCGCGTGCGGGGGAGCGTTGGTCACAGGCTGCTGATGGCCTGTGCGAGCGCGCTCGCGTGATCCTCGCGGGTGTTCCAGGCAGCTACGAACCGGGCAGCATCGGTGCCCCAGTCGTAGAAGCCGAAACCTTGCGCCCGCAGCACATCACGCTCGGCCGCGGTCAGGCGCACAAATACCTCGTTGGCCTCGACCGGATGGAGCAACCGCTCGCCGCAGGCCATTCCGATGGCGGCGGCAGCGGCATTGGCGGCCCGCGCATTCTCCAGCCACAGATCGCCGTCCAGCATCGCGATTAGCTGCGCCGCGAGGTACCGGCCCTTCGATTGCAGGTGACCGGCGCGCTTGCGGCGATAGCGGGCCACGTCTGCCAGCGCAGGATCGAAGAACACGATCGCCTCGGCACTCATCCCGCCGTTCTTGACGCAGCCGAAGCTGAGCGCGTCCGCCGGGCCGACTGCTTCCGCCGGGGAGCAGCCCAGAAAGGCGACCGCGTTGGCAAACCGCGCTCCATCGACATGGAAGCCCAGCTTTCGCTCTGCCGCGAGCGCGCCGATCGCGGCGAGTTCGGCAGGGCGGTAGGCGCGGCCATATTCGCTCGCCTGTGTCACCGAGATCGCGTGCGGCTGCACCTGGTGCACGTCATCGCGGATCGGATCGACCACGGCGCGGATGGCGTCGGGGGTCAGCTTCGCACCGCTCCCCTCGGCCAGCATCAGCTTGGCCCCGTGGAGGTAGAACCCCGGCGCGCCGCCCTCGTCGACCTCGATGTGCGCTTCGCGGTGGCACACCACCCCGCCGTGAGGCGGGCACATGGTGGCAAGCGCAAGGCAATTGGCGGCCGTTCCGGTGGCGACCCACAGCACCGCGCAGTCCCGCCCGAACAGGTCCGCAAATCGCGCGTCGAGGTCCCTGCTCAGCGCGTCGCCGTCATAGGGCGCGTCTGGCGCGTCGGCGGCCTGCATCGCAGCCCAGACACGGGGGTGGACGGCGGCGGCATTGTCGGACAGGAACAGCATGGTGGAACGCCCCTAGCGGCCCGCACGTTCTTGGCAAGAAGGAGACGCATCTTGGCAATCGAAGGGCTCGAAATCACCCATCATGACAGGGGAGCGGGCGGCGAATACCGCGCTGTCGTGCCGGGAAGCAACAAGGTGGGCCGGCTGACCTGGAAAGCGCGCGGCGAGAGCGTGCGCGTGGCTGACCACACGCTGGTGCCAGCCGAGCTGGAAGGACGCGGGATCGCTGCCGCCCTGGTCGATGCGCTGGTCGCCGATGCGCGGGCGCAAGGCTTCCGGATCGTACCCCAGTGCTCCTATGTGGAGGCGAAATTCCGCCGCAACCCCGACTGGGCCGGCCTGCGCGCCTAACCCTGGTTCAGCTCGCTGAAGTCGGCCTCGGCAATGCTGGCGAGCACGGCATTGCACACCTCGCGCGCCCGCGCCACCGGCACACCGGGAATTTCGAACGTGCCGCCTGCCAGGCCCAGGTGGAGTGTGCCGTAACCATGCCAGTGCCCAAGCGGATCTTGCCGGAAATCGGCTGACTGCAACTTGACCCGCGGTGCGATATCAAGCCGGGGTGCCAGCCAGCCCCTGCGCGCCAGCACCTGATGCCCGTCAATCAGATGGCGTGTATTGTACCAGGCAATCCAGTTCCCTGCGGCACCGGCAACGGCCACCGCCATGGGGAGCAGCGCCCACAGATATTCACCCAGCCCGATCAGCACTGCGGCGGGAATGACCGGCAGCAGGGCTGCCAGCAGCATCGAATCGAACCGATAGGCCGTGCTGGCCCGATGCCAGCGCGCGTCTTCCGGCGGCGGGGTGAACCCGGCCGCCTGTGCTACCGGCCACAATTCCTCAAGCCGTCCGAACGGGGCCACCACGTGGTTGGCCGAGCCGGCGTCCTGCGCCAGGCTGACGAAAGACAGGCCATGCCAGCCGAACAGGCGGCGCAGCAGGCGCGTGCCGAGGGTCATGGCCTGCACCCGGTGGGCCGGCATGACCACATCGGTGCGCGTCAGCAGACCCCGGCGGCGGCGGAATCCCTTGTCGGTCTGTTCCAGCAGGAAACCCCACTCGCGCAAGGTCGTTCGCACCACTCCGGTCGCGAACCCGAGTACCAGGATAGAAGCCACGGCGAAAATCCCGCCGACAATCTGCGCAGTCGCGCCAAGACCGGCGAGCCACGCCCCCTGGCCTGCCAGGCGTTCCTCCCACTGGTCGAAATCCCAGATGTCGAATGGCAGGAGGAAGTCGAACTGCTGGGTTACCCCGAACAGGACCGCGATCACCGCCAGCGAGAACTCGAACAGGCCGAACGTCACTACCCGGCGCGGCCCCATGGCGAACAGGGCAGTCACCGGGGCAAGTGCCGCAGCTGCATGGTCATCCTGCCCGACAGGGGACTGGTCGCGCCGCGCGCGGATCAGTTCGCGCAGCTCTTCCCCCTCGGCTACGGTCAGGTAGGTCAGCGAAAGGTCATCGGCCCCGCCCGCACCGGTTTCGAAGCGGACTTCGACCAGCCCGAAAATCCGCGCCAGCGGCCCCTGCTCCAGGCTGACATCCTGGATCCGTTCGTAGGGAACCGAGCGTGCCGCGCGGGCCAGCACGCCGCTTTCCAGCCGGATATCCTCCGCTCCGACATGGAACGTCAGCCGGTGCCACTGCAAGCCCGCAACGATGACGTTGATCGCGGCCACCAGCAGCACCACGCCGAGCGCAATCCAGAAGATCGAACCCTGGTCGCGCATGACGAAGACCAGCGCAGCAATCCCGGCCACAGACTGCCGCAGCCCGGCCACGGCCTTGACCAGCAGGCCGACCGGCGCGGTGCGGCGCGGCTCTGCCGGCGCAGCAACGGCCTCTTGGTTCACGGCTTGCGCGCTCACAGCGTCTCGCGCCGGATGTGAGCGCGGATGGCTTCGCGCATGGCAACCGCATCATTGTTGGCCAGGCCCGGCAGGCGGACCGAGGCATTATGGGTGCCTGCCGTGTGGACTGTCAGGGTGGCGAGGTCATACATCCGTTCCAGCGGGCCCTGATCAAGGTCGATGTGCTGCACCCGGCCGAACGGCACCACGCTGTCGCTCCGGAAAAGCAAGCCGCGCACGACCCGCAGCCGGTCTTCGCCCATGGCATACCCCCGGGCGTAATAACGCTTCAGCGGCGCCTGAATGATGATCCATGTTGCCAGCAGCGCCACCGGGACAATGATCGCGCCAAGCGGCACCAGCCCCGCGCTTTCCAGCACCAGCGCGGCGATCAAGAACGGCAGGGTGAACAGCACAGCCTGCAGCCGCAGGACCTTGACGTGCGCGGGATGAAGCGGGGTCAGCGCCTCATCATCGAGCGGCCCGGTCAGCGGAGTTGCGACCGGGGTACCGGCCGGTGCAGGCGTCATGTCGGCCGGCGGGGCTGTTTCAACGGGGTTTTCGTCCATGTGGTTTAGATGGACAATACACCGCGCCAGAGCAAGCCCGATTTCCGATACTACCTCCGCTGGTCGAACCGCCGGCCAATCATTGCAGCGGCAATGTTGGTCTTCTGCACGTCGGTGGTGCCGCCCGCGATACCCCAGGCGAAGCCATCACGCAGGCGCTGCTCCATCCCGTAAGCCTTGTGATAGCCGTAGCCGCCCATGACCTGCACCCCCAACGAAGCGACATCGCGCACGATCTCGTTGGCAAAGCACTTGGCCACGCTCGATTCGAACACGCTGGGCAGCTGGTTCGGCTGGTGGGCCGCATTGGCCGCCGCGCGCCAGATGAGCAGCCGCGCTGCCTCCACCTTCATCGCCATTTCGGCCAGCTTGATCTGGACCGCCTGGAAATCGACGATCGGCTTGCCGAACGCCTTGCGTTCCTGGGTGTAAGCAAGTGCCTGCTCCAGCGCCCCCGCCGCCACGCCCAGCGCCTGGGTGGCATTGCCGCACCGCTCCAGCCCGAAGGCGCTCATCAGCTTGCCGAAGCTGCCGGCGGGCACGACCAGGTTCTCCTTCGGCACCCGGACATCGTCGAGCAGGATGTCGCGCGTCTCGATCCCGCGGAAACCCATCAGTTCCTCACGCGCACCGAAGCTGACGCCCGCCATTCCCTTCTCGACCAGTACCGCACCAATACCCTTGGCCCCTTCGTCATCCGACAGGCGGCAATAGGTGACGTAGTATTTCGCGTGGCCCGCGCCGCTGGTCCAGCGCTTGTTGCCGTTGAGCAGGAAGTGATCACCCGCATCAACCGCGCGGGTCTTGAGGTCGGTCAGCGCGGTCCCGGCATCGGGTTCGGACATGGAGACCGCCACGGTCGCCTCGCCCGCGGTCACTTCAGGGATGACCCGGGCCTTCATCTGCTCCGATCCGAACCGCTCGATCGCCCGGACCGGGCCGACCAGCGCCTCGAACACGGGGAAGGCGACCGCGTTGGAGACTTGCGCAAACTCCTCGAGCACCAGCAGCGCCTCCAGGTGGCCAAGGCCAAGCCCGCCATATTCGGTCGGCAGGTTCACCCCGAGGAAACCCATCTCGCCATAACGCCGCATCATGTCGGCGGGGACGGAGAAGTCCTTCTCCTCCATCTCGCGGGCAAGGTCGGGCAGTTCGCTGCGGGCGAATGTGCGGGCGGCGTCCTGCAGCGCGCGCTGCTCCTCGGTCAGCTGGAAATCCATCGGGGCTTCTCTCCTTTGCGCGCAGTCCTAGAGCATTGCGCCGCGCATTTGCCTAGCGCATTTGGGAGGATGAGGGCGCATAGCCCGCAGCCTAGGTTCCCGGCTAACCACGATCAGGAGACAACGCCCGTGAAACTCTATTCCAGTCTCGGCCCCAACCCCCGCCTGGTGCGCATGTTCCTGGTCGAGAAGGGCATCCAAGTGGAGCGGGTCCACTTCGATATCATCAGCGGCGAAAACCGGCAGAACGCCGATTACGTGTCGAAGAACCCGCTTGGCACCACGCCGACCCTGGAGCTGGACGATGGCACCTGCCTGACCGAGAGCTGGCCGATCTGCGAGTACCTGGAGGAAGTGCACCCGGAGCCGAACCTGTTTGGCGCGGATGCGGTGGAACGCGCGCAGGTGCGCAAGTGGGCCCGCCTGTTCGACCAGGAAGTGGTGGTGCCGATGACCATGGGCTTCCGCGCCGGCGCCGGGCGCCCGATGTTCGAACCCCGCATGAGCGTGGTCAGCCCCGGGGCCGGGGCAGAGCTGTCAGCCATGGCCGACGAGAAGTGGCGCTGGTTCGATCAGCAGCTGGGCAGCGCCAACCACTTCGCACTCGGTCGCTTCACCTTTGCCGACCTGATCGTGTTCTGCTTCGCCAACTTCGGCTTTACCGTAGGCTGGAAGCTGCCCGAGGGAACCGACAACCTCGCCCGCTTCGTCGCCGCCCACAATGAGCGGGCGAGCGCGGCCGTCTGGCAGGACAGCGAATAGGTGCCCGACCTGTCCGGCAAGGTGGCGCTGGTTACCGGTTGCGCCAGCGGGATTGGTGCGGCCACCGTGCGTCGGCTGGCAGCGGACGGGGCGCAGGTGCTCGGCACCGATATCGATCCGGCGGGCGGCGCGGCGCTGTGCGCTTCGGCGGGTGCACGCTTCGCAGTGCAGGACGCCGCTGACCGGGCCCGCTGGGACGAGGTGGTGGCCGAGGCGGTTGCGGCTTTCGGGCGGCTCGACATCCTGGTCAACAACGCCGGCATGGTCGGCGGGGGGCCAATCGAGGATGCCGATCTCGACGCGTGGGACCGGGTGATCGCCGTCAACCTGACCGGCACTATGCTTGGCTGCCGCGCGGCCATCCGGGCGATGAAGGTCAATCCTGGCGGTGCCAAAGGCTCGATCATCAACGTGGCCAGCACCACCGCACTCGCCCCGCTGCCGACCGATGCGGCCTATTCGGCCAGCAAGGGCGGGGTGCGGGTCCTGTCGAAATCGGTCGCAACCTGGTGCGCCGGGCAGGGTTATGCGATCCGGTGCAACACCGTGATCCCCGGTGCCACCGAAACCGGCATCCTTGACCGGACCGAAGCGGAAATGCCCGGCTTCAAGGCGGCAGTTGCGGCCACATCACCCATGAACAGGCTGGCCCAGCCGTCGGAAACCGCCGCGGCCATCGCTTTCCTCGCCAGCGACGAATGCCCGTTCATGACCGGCGCGGAACTGCTGGTGGATGGCGGCGCGCTGTCGATCCATCCGGGGTTCTGATCGCTCAGCCGAACACGTCGTCACGCATCCGGGCGAGATAGCCGGTCGGCCCCATCTGGGCGGCGGTCCAGGCAAATACGGCCATCGACAGCACGCCGGACACCAGACACACGCCGAACACCGCAATGCCGAGCGAGGCCGCGCCCTGGGCAGGCGTGAGCCAGTCGCTCACCGCCCCGATCACCGCCAGCCCGAGCATCTGGCCCACCAGGTTGTTGAGGAACAGGGCGATCGCCACGGCAAATCCGCGCTGCGATGGTTCGACAGCCGCCTGGATGCCGGACAGGATGCCCGCCTGGCTGGCGACATAGATAGCATAGGCAAAGGCAAACCAGCCGAGAAATGGCCAGAAACTGCCGGCAGTCAGGCTGAGCGCCAGCGGCACGAGGCAGGCGAGGCTGACGACGCCCGGCAGCCAGGCCCGCCAGCGTTCGTCACGCAAGGTGAGCCAGTGGGTTGCATATCCGCCCAGGATCGGCCCAGGAATTCCGCCCAGAAAGAAGGCCAGCCCGAGAAAGAGCCCGACATCACCGGTCGAGATCGTAAACTGGCGCAGCATGACCGCCGCCATCCAGAACGCGAGCGCGTAGCCGATCATGATTTGCACGGCCCAGCCAACCGCCAGCCCCATGAAGACCCGGTTACCGAGCAGGCTGCGGGTGGTCGCCCAGAGCGGCTGCTGGGCCATGTCCGAACCGACCGGGGCATAGCGCCCGCGCACCGGCTCGCGCACGGTGAAATAGAGCACCGCACCCAGCAGCACGCCGGGCAGGCCCATCAGCACGAAGGCCCAGCGCCAGTTGAAGATTTCGGCCAGCTGCCCGCCGATCACGAGTCCGCCGGCGGTACCCATGCTGGCGCCGATGGTGAGGAAGCCCATCGCCTTGGCCAGTTCGTGTCGGGCGAAGAAATCGGCCACCAGGCTTTGCGACGACGGCCCAGAACAGCCCTCGCCCACACCCACCCCGGTCCGCGCGAGGAACAGTGTCCAGAAGCCCGTCGCGAGGCCGCACATGGCCGTCATCACGCTCCAGAAACTGATCGCGGCCGCGACAATGTTCTTGCGCACCGACCGGTCAGCCAGCCGGGCGGCAGGGAAGCCGGCCAGCACATAGACCAGCGAAAAGGCCGCCCCGCCCAGCAGGCCGAGCTGGAAGTCGCTCAGCTGGAACTCGGCCTTGATGTCCTCCACCAGGATGCCGAACACCAACCGGTCGGCCACGCTGAACGTGCTGGTGAGCGTGAGCAGTCCAAGCACGTACCAGCGGTACGGCCCCGGCTGATCGGCCGGTTTCGCCGGGGCCGCCGCGGTTATCGGCCCGTCAGTGGTGGGGGCGGGCATAGAGGCCGTTGTCCACCGGGATTTCCAGCCCGTTGAGGAAGCGTGCCTCGTCACTGGCGAGGAACAGCACGGCGTAAGCCACATCCTTCGGCGAACCAAGGGCATTGGCGTCGAGCGGGCCATCCGGCACCGCCATCAGATCCTGCCCCGCACGCCCGGAAATGTCGCGCACCATCGGGGTTTCGATCCCGCCCGGTGCCAGCGCATTGCAGCGGATGCCGTAGCCGTTGTCCTGGCAATGCATCGCGATCGACTTGGTCATCGAGCGGATTGCGCCCTTGGCAGCGGTATAGGCGACGATGTTGCCATAGCCCATAAGCGAGGCGGTCGAGGCCATGTTGATGATCGAGGAGCCCCCGCCGCCGTGCGTTTCGGCCCGGTTCTTCATCAGGGGGATGCCGTACTTGCAGCCAAAGAAGGTGCCCATCACGTGAATGTCGAGATGGAGGCGGAAGTTGGCGGTGGAACACTCTTCCACGCTTTCGAAGATCACGTTGCCGGCATTGTTGACCAGGATATCAAGCCCCCCGTGCCGCTCCTGCACCGCCGCCATCACGTGCTGCCACTGTGCCTCGTCGGTTACGTCGAGCGCCATGGCATCGCCGCCGATTGCGTCAGCCACCTTGTGCGCCTGCTCGACCTCGCGGTCGGTCACGATCACCCGCGCGCCTTGTGCCGCCAGCATTTCGCAATCGGCCTTGCCCAGCCCCATCGCCCCGCCGGTAACGAGCGCCACCTTGCCTTCAACCCTGCCTGCCATCGCCCTCTCCTGAAGCGTATTTTCTGGCCGGGAGACTAGGCGGCACCCACCATCAGACCACTGTCGAAAGCGATGATGCACACGCCAAAATGCCAGTCGCGCGCACTGGCGGGACAGCTAGCTTCCCAGGCGGGAAGGAGACTCCGCATGGATCAAGCCGAAATCCAACGCCTGAAGGCGCTGATGGAATGGGAGGCAACCCGCACCGCACCGCCGGAGGGCTTTCCGATCCTGCCCGACCTGCCCGCCGCCCGCTACACCAGCGCCGAATACTACGCCCTCGAGCAGAGCCATGTGTTCCGCAAGTCCTGGCTGTTCGCCGGGCACATGGACGAGATCCCCGAGCCTGGCTGCTACATGCGCTGGCACAATGCAGGCGATCCGATCGTGATCGTGCACGGCATGGATGGCGTCGTCCGCGCCTTCTACAACACGTGCCGCCACCGCGGCGCGCCCGTGGTGACGCAGGATTACGGCAAGTCCAGCCGCCTGATGTGCGGTTATCACAACTGGACCTACAAGACCGATGGCAGCCTTGTCGGCGTGCCTTCGCGGCAGGATTTCCCGCCCGGTTTCGACCTTGCCTGCCGCAGCCTGATTCCCGTGCGGTGCGAGCTGTTCGGCAAGGTCATCTTCGTCAACTTCGACGATGATGCCATGCCGCTGCGCCAGTGGATGGGGCCGGTCGCCGACGAATGGGAGGAATTCGGCTTCGACCGGGTGCGCCTTGCCGCGCGCCATTCGTTCGATCTGAACTGCAACTGGAAGGTGGCGATGGAAGCCAACATGGAAGTCTACCATGTGCCTTTCATCCATCCCGACACGGTCGCGCCGCTGGTTGATCCCGCCCGCAACCTGAACACGATCTACCCCAATGGCCACGCGCGGATGCTTGCCCCGGCGCCCCGCGAAACCGATCGCGCCCACGTCCGGGCCATCGACAGCCCGGCGCACTGGCGGCAGATCGATACCGTCGGCGAGCTGGGGCGAACCTGCACCCAGAGCTATACCCTGTTCCCCAACTGGGTTTCGCCGCTGTCGAACTACTTCATCCCGCCGCTGGTGTTCTGGCCGACTTCTCTCACCACCACCCGGCTCGAGCTGGTGACCATGGCACTGGACTGGGGAGACGGGCCCGCGCCCGATCTGTGGACCGTCCCCGACGAAAGCCAGCCGATCGGGCGCCAGATGAGCCCGATCATCCTGGAGGACACCCAGTTCGGCGAAGCGATCCAGCATTCGATGCAGAGTGCCGCCTTCCGCAGCGTACCGCTGAGTTATCAGGAAGCGCGGATCTATGCCTTTCACCAGGCCTGTGACCGGATGATCGGGCCTGCCCGGATTCCGCCCGAACTGCGGGTCGAGCCGGTGATCGGGCCAGAGTGGACCTGGCCGAACGAACCCCGCATCGCGCTGATGGAAGCGGCAGGGTAAGCCTGGCCAAAAGGGCCGGTGATGCCGGAATGACGCAACGTCACGGCTGGCTGCACGCACTATTGCTTTTGCGGATGGTGTGTTCGGACACGCCTCATAGAAGTGCACATCTGGCGGGAAATCCGCACGGGACAAACGCGGACAGGGGGGTAGCGCCTGCCGCAATCGGGAGAGACAGCATGCACAAGATCGACGACCGCAATCCGTCCTGGCTGCGCCATGGTGCGATACGAACGGCCTTGCTTGGCGGGGTGGCGGGGGCCGCAATGCTGGCCACACCGCAGGCCGCCCTGGCGCAGGACGCCGGTGCCAGCGAGGACGCCAGTCAGGACAGCGGCAACCAGATCATCGTGCGCGCCCGCAAGCAGGATGAAACGCTCCAGGAAGTCCCCGTGACCGTCACCGTGATCGGCGGGGACACGCTCGACAAATATGGCGTCGACCAGGTCGCTGACGTCGTCAGCCGCGTGCCGACCCTCAACGTGCAGGTCGGCGGTTCGGGTTCGGGCGGCCAGCTCTCCCTGCGCGGGGTGGGCTCATCCAACATTTCGGCCGCCTTCGACTCGGCTGTCGCGTTCGATTTCGACGGGGTGCAGGTCTCCACCATGCGTCTGGTCCAGGCCGGGTTCTTCGACACCGCCCAGATCGAAGTGCTCAAGGGGCCCCAGTCGCTCTACTTCGGCAAGAGCGCTTCTGCCGGTGTGTTCGCGGTCAAGTCGGCCGACCCGACCCGCGAGTGGGAAATCGGGGCCAAGGCGTCCTATGAATTCGAGGAAAAAGGGTACCTGATCAACGGGTACATTTCCGGCCCGGTCACCGATACCCTCGGCATCCGCGTCGCCGCCCAGTTCAACGATATCGACGAATTCATCAAGATCGCGCCCAACACCCCGGCGGTCAACCGCAAGCGCGGCCTGACCGACTTCATCGGCCGGGTCACGCTCAACTGGGATCCGCTGCCCGAGTTCAACGCCAACCTCAAGATCCAGTATTCCAAGCACGAGAACGACGGCGCGCTCGGCACGGTCGAGATTGGTTGCGGCCTCAACGGACGTGCAGACGAAGTGGTGCTGTTCGGCGGCACAATCGCCATTCCGGCCGGATACGACTGCAACAGCTTCGACCAGAGCTATTACCAGGTCGATGCCAACCCGGCCCTTGCCAGCGGCGTACCAGGGCCGTCCAAGGCAGAGGGCCGCAACGGGGTGCCGTTCGGCGAAACCGAGATCTTCTTCGCCCGGCTGAAGTGGGACCTCGATATTGGCGACCACTTCACCCTGTCGTCGGTTTCCGGCTTGCTCGACATGGAAGCGGTCGATTTCGACAGCTACTCCTACGGCGGCCAGGGCAAGGCCTTCATCCCGGGTCTGCCGGCAGCAGTCAGCGATGCGGTCATCGCGGCCAACTTCCCGGCGCTGGCTGCGGTCAACCGGCCCGGTGTGCCGATGGGCGCCGGTGCCAGCGACCCGATCAACGGACTGAAGCAGTTCAGCCAGGAAATCCGCCTGTCCAGCAACTACGACGGCCCCTTCAACTTCATGGTCGGCGGCTTCTATGAATGGCGCGAATCCTGTTCGACACCTCGCAGCAGGGGGTCAACATCTCTCTGATTGCCCCGGATCCGATCACCGGGTTCACCTATGACTGGGACAAGACCCACCTGACCAAGACCGAAGCCTACTCGGTGTTCGGGAGCGTCAGCATCGATCTGACCGACCGGCTCGAGCTGTCGGGCGGGGTGCGCTACACCGACGAAACCAAGGTGCAGACGATCAGCATCCCCTATGTCCACACCTTCCTGGCGTCAGGCCCGGCCTTCGTGGACAGCGGCTTCTTCTCCGGGCCGATCCGGTTTGCCGACAACAACTGGTCGCCGGAAGCCACGCTGAAGTTCCAGGCAACGCCTGATCTCAACATCTTCGCTTCGTTCAAGACCGGCTTCAAGTCGGGCGGGATCGACAACAGCGCGCTGCCGTCAAATTCGCTCTCCGGGTTCGCCAGCAGCGACCCGGCGGTGCAGGCAGCCACTGCCAACAGCCTCAAGTATGCCTCGGAAACGGCCATTGGCGGCGAAATCGGCTTCAAGAGCCAGTTCGCCAACCGCACCTTCACGCTCAATGGCACCGTCTATCACTACGTCTTCGACAACCTCCAGGTGCAGAACTTCAACGCCACCACTGTCCAGTTCATCACCAGCAACGCCGGCGAGCTGACCACCAAGGGCGTCGATCTGAACTGGGCGTGGGATACGCCGGTCGAGGGCCTGAACCTGTCCGGCAGCGTGGCCTACCTCGATGCCGAATACACCGACGACTTCCTGCAGCCGGGCGGTGCCGGCGGGCCGGTCAACCTGAAGGGCCGCCGCGCCTCGCAGGCGCCGGAATGGTCGGGTAACTTCGCATTCGACTGGTCCATCCCGATGGGTGACAGCCTGGAGTTCGGGCTGGGCGGCAACGCATCGTACAATGGCGGCTACATTACCGACGAGGCGACCTTCAGTGACTACGAACAGGACAGCTTCGTCACCCTCGACGCGACTGTTTCGGTCGGCGATCCGGACGGCAAGTGGCAGCTCTCGCTGGTCGGGGTCAACCTGACCGACGAGATCTATGTCATCACTTCGGGCGGCCGCCCGTTCCTGGCACCCTCGGGTCTCGCAATCCCGACCGGCGACGACATCGTGTTGACGCAGAACCGGGGCCGGCAGGTGTTCATCGAAGGCAGGGTCCGCTTCTAGGGGGAGCTTCAAGCGGACGCCGCTGCGGGCGCGGGGACATCCACCCCCGCGCCCGCTTTCGTTCAGGCCCCACGCAAAAGTGGCAATTGCCGCCTGAGCCGGTCTGGCCGACAAGCGGTTCGTCAATCAGGGAAGAGGTAAGCAATGGCGCAGGACAATCTGGTTTCGATGACCCGCTCGCTGGTCGCCCACGGCATGGCAGGCACGATGGAACTGGCAGACGAAGTGGTTGGCATCCCGGCGGCGAGCTACACCGATCCCGACCTGTTCGAGCTGGAGAAGAAGCAGATCTTCCGGCGGCTGCCGCTGATGGTGGCGCCTTCCTGTGAATTGCCCAAGCCAGGCGACTACAAGGCGCTGGACATCTGCGGCGTGCCCCTGCTGCTGACCCGCCAGAAGGACGGTACGGTCGCTGCTTTCCTCAACATGTGCACCCATCGCGGCAACCCGGTTGCCGCCGGCACGGGCAACGCCAGCCGTTTTACCTGCGGCTATCACGGCTGGACCTTCAAGAATGACGGCGACCTGATCGGGGTTGCCAGCCCGCAGGATTTCGGCGTGATCGACAAGGCCGCGCATTGCCTGACGCGGTTCCCGGTCTACGAAAATGCCGGCCTGATCTGGGCCACGCTGGATCCCGCCTCCACGCTCGACATCGCCGATTACCTGTGCGGCTATGACGAGCTGCTGAAAGCGTTCGAATTCGACGGCTGGCACCTGTTCAGCCAGCGCACGCTGGCGGGCCCGAACTGGAAGACCGCCTATGACGGGTACCTCGATTTCTACCACCTGCCGGTGCTGCACAAGGACACCTTTGGCGCGGATTTCTACAATCGTGCGAATTACTTCGCCTTCGGCCCACATCAGCGCCTGTCGACCCCCTCACAGTTCGCGATCAAGGTCTCGGGTGACGACGACCAGAAGCTGGACATCAACACCATGGCCGATGACCAGATTCCGCAGGAAGTGCTGGTCCAGGGCGTGTGGACCATCTTCCCGCATATCTCGATTGCGAGCTTCTACGGCGGGGGCCTGCGCGGGGCGATGATCAGCCAGCTGTTCCCCGGCGCCACCGTGGGCGAAAGCTACACCACGCAGTTCTACGTCATGGAACACGAACCGACCGACGAAGTGGCAATCAAGGCCGCACGCGACCAGTTCGATTTCCTCGAAATCGTGGTGCGCGACGAGGACTACAAGACCGGCAAGCGCCAGCACGAGGCATTGCAGAGCGGGCTGATGAAGGAGGTCCTGTTCGGCCGCAATGAACGCGGCGGCCAGGTGTTTCACCAGTGGGTCGACAAACTGACCCACGCGAGCGATGCCGAACTGAAGGACATCTTCGCTCGCGAACGCGAAGCCATCGCGGCGGAATAGAATGACCAGCTCCTCCCCCTTGAGGGGGAGACTGGGAGGGGGTGTACGGCGTTGCCATGCAGCACGCCATATCGGCCGCAGAACCCCCACCCCCAACCCCTCCCCAAGGGGAGGGGAGCGAAGCGAGCCTCGCCGCCAGTAACATTGGCGCCAAATCCCGGTCGGGCCAGCGACCGGGTTACAAGCTAAATCAGCTTGTCAGCACTGTCTCGATGCCAACGGCATCGCAAGGCCGACCGGCCGCCCGCAGCGGGCGCAGTTATGCTGCGCGTCTAGCGAGGATGGAGGCGCGGAGGCGCCTCCACACTAACCGAAAGCCGGCCGGAAGTTGCTGTCGCCCCAATCCTGCTTCGGTGCCCATTCGCTCATCGGCTCAAGCTTGCCTTCCAGTTCCGGGAAGCGTTCATAGACATGGTCCATGTCAACCGCGAACGGGCGCGTGGGCGCGGTGTTGTTGTATTCGTAGAACGCCTCGATCCCCTTGGCGAATTCCTCGCGCACTTCGGCCGGCATGTCATCGCCCGCCGCCTGGACCAGGTAGCGCCCGAATTCGGCCGGGGTGCAGGGATCGTATTTGACAGTCTTGCCCAGCGTGTTGCTCAGCACCTCGGCCACCTGCGGCCCGCGCATCCGCTCCGGCCCGCCGATGTTGAGCCAGGCGCCTTCCATGTCGGGCCGTTCGAGGCTGGCGAGCATGAACCGGGCGACGTCGTCGAGGCTGATCCAGTTGGCTTCGAGATGGGGTGCGTGCGGATAGACATAGCGCCCTTCGTTGACGATGAACGGCCGCGCCCAATTGGTCAGCAGGTTGTCCATGAACAGCACGCTGCCGAACACCGTGCCCGGCGCGCCGGAGCGCCAAAGCGCGTTGATGCCCGCAGTGTTGCCGGCATAAGTGAAGGCATCACCCGGCTTGTCCGGAATCCAGCTCGAGGTGTTCCACACCACCCGCTTGACGCCCAGCTCTGCAGCCGCCTTGCCGACATCACCTACCAGCACCGCGCGGTCCGCCCGCGCCTGGAGCGGGTGGGTGTAGAAAACGTAGTCCGTCCCCTCCAGCGCGGCGCGGTAGGTCGAGGGATCGTAGAGATCCATCGGGCGCACCTCGACCCGCTCGACCCCCTCGATCCTTGCCCCCGCGAACGGATCGGGCTGGCGCGAAATCGCGCGCACGTCATACCCTGCCGCCAGCGCCTGCCGGACCTGCGCCATGCCTTGCCGCCCGGACGAGCCGATTACCGTGATCAATGCCATGCTGCCTCTCCCTGTCGATTGGTTGACTGCCAGCTTAGGCACCCCCTTGCCCCTGCGCGCCGCCCCATTTTGATAGCCGCAGCCCTGCCAAAACTGCGCCTTGCCGCAACGGCCGCGCCGGTCGATGCTGACGCGCATGACCAACCGCATCTGGCGCCTGACGGCGCGCCCGCAGGGAACCGATTTCGCCAGTGCGCTGCACCTGGTCGAGGCGCCGCTGACCGATCCTGCCGAGGGCCAGATCGTGATCCGCAACGCGCTCCTCTCGATGGACGCGGGCACGCGGATGTGGATGAGCGACCGGACCGACGGCTACCAGCCTCCGCTCGATCTCGGCGTGGCCATGAGCGGGCTGGTGATCGGCCGTGTGACCGCCTCTCGCCATGCTGGCTTCCCCGAAGGCGCGCTGGTGCGCGCGTTCGGACAATGGGGCGATCATAGCGTGGTCGATCCGGTCATGGCCGGTGCCGTCAGGCTGGATGAAAGCGTGGCCGACCTACGCGCCTGGTTCGGCCCCCTCGGCATGAACGGCTGGACCGCGCTGTGGGGCGTCGAGCGCACCGGCGCTGCCCAGCCGGGCGAGACAGTGCTGGTCTCCGCTGCCGCCGGGGCGACCGGGCTGCTCGCCTGCCAGGTGGCAAAGCTGCTCAGCTGCACCGTGTGGGGGCTTGCCGGAGGCCCGGCCAAGTGCGCCGCGCTGGTCAGCGATTACGGGCTGGCCGGGGCGATCGACTACAAGGCGGGCAACGTGCGCGAACAGCTCGCCGGGGCTGGCGGGGTCGACGTCTATTTCGACAATGTGGGCGGCCCGTTGCTCGACGATGTCCTGGTCAGCATGAACCATTACGGCCGGGTGGCGGTGTGCGGGCTGGTGGCGGACTATAACACCGGGACCCGCACCGCCCCGCAGGAATTCGACCAGGTGCTGATGCGGCGATTGCGGATCGAGGGGTTCTTCTCGCCCGATTTCATGCACCACGGCCCGGAACTGACCGAGCGCCTGCTGGGCTGGTATGATGCTGGCCAGCTGGACCTGCCATATGACGTGACCCGGGGGCTGGAGAATACGCTCGTTGCCTATGGCCGGATGCTGTCGGGAGCGAACATGGGCAAGGTGATCGTGGAGCTGGAGCAATGACCGGAACGCTGGAGGACCGCGAAGCGATTCGCGACGTGATCGCCGCCTATGCCCATGCCATCGACCGCCGCCGGTGGGACATGATGGCCGCCCTGTTCCATGCCGACGCGGTGTTCGGCTTCGGCCCGGTGCAGGGCGACTGGCAAGGCTTCGTGGAGCAGGCCCGCGCGATCATCGATCCGTGCCTGATCACCCAGCACCAGCTCGGCCAGGTCTCGTTCGGGTTCGAGAGCGCGCACATTTGCTACACCGAAACCTACATGACCGCGATGCACACTATCCCGGCAGGCTACCCGATGACCGAAGTCTTCCCCGACAAGGGCACCGTCTATTCTGCTGTCATCGCCGGGCGCTATGTCGACCGGTTCGAGAAGCGGGACGGTGTGTGGCGCATCGCGCACCGGACCGGGATCTACGACTGGCGCGAATACCGCGAGGTTGAGGGGGTGGACCTGTCCGCCATGCCCGAGGGTGCTTGTGGCTTCCACGACGACCGCGATCCATCGACCCCGGTGGTCAGGCGCTGGCGCCCGGCTTAGTCCTCCCACGGCTCCAGCACGCAGCCATAGCCTTCGCGCCAGCTGGCGGTGTCGCTGGAAATCAGCGGGAAGCGGGCGGTCACGCTCTTTGCCTCGGCGTCTTCGGTCAGGGTCACCAGCTCCATTCCCGCCAGCTTGTCCTTGGCGCAGTCCTCCAGATCGCGCCCCCCGGCATGGCGGCAGGAACAGGCCACCCGCGCAGCATAGGCGGTCGAGACCCCGGCATAACCGGTCATCGGGGCGCGGAAATACCACGCCGTGCCCAGCAGCAGGATTGCAACGCCTGCCAGAATGATGCCCGGACGACGGGACTTTGCCGGTTTTGCCGTTGCCAAGCGGATTTCCTTAAGCGAGGGGATGCGCGATGGTCGCGCGCTCCCTGTCCCTTATCGCCATGCTGGCCCTGCTGCCAAGCCTTGCCGCGTGCGGCGAGACGCCGGCTGCCCCCGCCCCGCTGAGCGAGGCAGCCCTGGCCGCCGTGACCAAGGAGGCCGCCGCCCCGCGCGAGCAGCTCGCCCGCGAAGTCGATGACCTGTTTGCCAAGCCCGAACTGGGCGAGACCCGCGCCGTGGTGGTCATGAACGGCGGCCAGGTCGCAGCGGAACGCTATGCCCCCGGCTATGATGCCGAGACCCGGTTCGTCAGCTGGTCGATGGCCAAGACGGTGACGGCGGTGATGATCGGGATGCTGGTCGCCGACGGGCGCCTGCGGCTCGACGAATCTCCCCCCGTCCCCCACTGGCAGCGTCCGGGTGACCCGCGCGGCGAGATCACCTTGCGCCAGCTGCTCCAGATGCGGGCCGGGCTGGAGCATACCGAGGCAGGCGATCCGCCCTACGAATCGTCCGAGGTGCGGATGTTGTTCCTCGACGGGCGGGACGACATGGCCGCCTGGGCCGAAGCCCAGCCGCTCGAGGCCGAACCGGGGGCGCAGTTCGAGTACTCCAGCAACACCACCGTAATCCTGGCCGATATCGCCGCCCGCGTGCTGACCACCAGCGATGATCCCGACACCCGTCGCCGTGCGGTGGACGACTACCTTCGCGCCCGTGTGTTCGCACCGCTGGCGATGGACTCGATGATCGCCGAATACGACGCCAGTGGCACCCTGATCGGTGGCAGCCTGATGCACGGCACCGCGCGGGACTGGGCCCGGTTCGGCGAGTTCCTGCGCAACAAGGGCTCCTTTCGCGGCAGCCAGCTGGTCCCGCGCCGCTGGATCGAGTTCATGACCAGCTCCAGCCCGCGCAGCCCGCACTATGGCGGCCAGACCTGGCTCAACCGCCCCACCGGCGAGCGCGAGCACCCGCTGTTCCCTGACCGTGCGCCGCCATCGGTGTTCGCCGCGATCGGCCACATGGGGCAGTACGTGGTTGTCTCCCCCGAGCAGCGCGTCACCGTGGTCCGGCTGGGCCATTCGGACGCGCCCCAGCGCAGCGTCCTGTTGCAGGAGCTGGCCGACGTGCTGGCGCTCTACCCCGGGAGGTAGAACGTCCCCTCCACCACCGTCACGCAGGGCCCGCCCAGCCAGACCCGCGCACTTTCGCCGGTGCCTTCCAGCCGGCAGACGAGATCGCCGCCGCGCGCGCTTGCCTGGTGCGCGGTGAAGTCATCGCGCCCCAGCTTGGCAGTCCAGAACGGGGTCAGGACGGCATGGGCCGATCCGGTCACGCTGTCCTCGTCAACCCCGCCGCCGGGCACGAAGACGCGGCTGACCACGTCGAACGCGGCGCCGGGAGCCGTGCAGATGAACTGCTCGTTCCCCAGTGCGCCGAGCCCGCGCAAGTCGGGATCGAGCCCGCGCACCTGCGCCTCATCGGCATAGAGGAACACATTGTAGCCCGGCGTGCGCCACACCTCGCCCGGCTCCGCCCCGAGCAGGGCGACCGCTTCCGGCCATTCGCCCGGCTCGGTCACGATCGCAGGCAGGGCCAGCTCGTAGCCAGCATCGCTGCGCCGCACTTCGAGCACACCGCCCTGCCGGGTGCGGAAGGTCACGCGCCCCTGTTCCTTGGCATCGCCATCGCGAGTCAGCAGGACATGGCCGGATGCGAGCGTGGCATGGCCGCACAGCCGCACTTCGCTGGTCGGGGTGAACCAGCGCAGCTCCCAGTCCGCGGCACCGCTGGCATCGGGCACGACGAAGGCGGTTTCGGCGAACAGGTTCTCCTCGGCAATCGCCTGCAGCACGTGGTCGGGCAGCCAGGCCTCGAGCGGCATCACCGCCGCCTGGTTGCCGCGGAACGGGCGGTCGGCAAAGGCATCGACGTGCCAATAGGGCAGCGGGGTCATGGGGGAGGTCATGGGCGGGCTCACGGCTTGTCTCCTGTGGTTTCGGCGGCGCCCGGCAGCAGCTCCTCGGCCGCGAGGCCTTCCTCGCGCACCAGCCCGTCCGGGTCAGGGTGGATCAGCACTTCCACGCCCGGGAACTCGGCTTCGAGCCGGGCCTCGATCTCGTCCATCACCCGGTGCGCTTCGGCCACGCTCATCGCCGGATCGACCGAGGCGTGGAACTGGACGAACTCGTGCACCCCGCTGCTGCGGGTTCGCAGATCGTGCACCCCGCGCAGTTCGGGATGGCGGGCCAGCACCTCGAGGAAGCGCTCGCGCCGTTCCTTCGGCCATTCACGGTCCATGATCTGGTCGACCGCGTCCGCCCCTGCGCGCCAGGCCCCCCACAGCAGCCAGGCGGCAATGGCAAGGCCGAACAGCGGATCAGCCCGGGTGAAGCCGAGGTACTGGTCAAGCACCAGGGCGGCGATCACCGCCAGGTTGAGCAGGAGATCGGACTGGTAGTGGACATGGTCGGTGCGGATCGCCAGGCTGGCCGTGCGCCGGATCACGTGGCGCTGCCACGCCAGCAGCGCGAGCGTCGCCATGATCGCGATCACCGAAACGGCGATCCCTTCTTCTGCCGCCGCCGTCTCTCCGCCATCGACCAGCCGCGCAATCGCGCGCGCGGCAATGCCGGTGGCGGAGACCGCAATCAGCATGACCTGCACGATCGCTGCCAGCGCCTCTGCCTTGCCGTGGCCGAAGCGGTGCGTCTCGTCCGCCGGGCGGGCGGCAATCCACACCCCGACCAGCGTCGCGAGGCTGGCGACGAGGTCGAGCGCGGTGTCAGCCAGGCTGCCGAGCATGGCGGTCGAATCGGTGCGCCAGCTGGCCCAGCCCTTCAGCCCGATCAGGAACAGGGCGGTGGCAATCGAGGCATAGGCAGCACTGCGTGTCAGGCTCCCCCGCTCTGCGCCATGGGCCATGCTTGCGGGTGGAGTGGAGGTCACGGATAGAGCAGGGTGCTGCTCCACACCCCTCCGGTCTCTGGTCCATCACGCTCGAACCGGCGCCGGTCATGCATCCGGCCCGGGCGGTCGAGCCAGAACTCGATGGCGGTGGGCGCGAGGCGGAAGCCGGTCCAGTGCGGCGGGCGCTCGATCACGCTGCCTTCGGGGAAGCGCGCTTCGACCTCGGCCAGGCGGGCGTAGTAGTCGGCCCGATCGGCCAGGGCACGCGACTGGTCGCTCGCGGCCGAGGCCAGCTGCGAGACGCGCGGGCGCGAGTGGAAGTAGGCATCGGCCTCCGCCGGCGTCACTTCGGTCAGCGGGCCTTCGATCCGGATCTGGCGCCGCAGGCTCTTCCAGTGGAACAGCAGCGCGGCCTGCAGGTTGGTGCGGATCTCCCCGCCCTTGCGGCTGTGCGCGTTGGTGTAGAACACGAAGCCATCCGGCCCGTGGCCCTTGAGCAGCACCATGCGGACCGACGGCGCGCCCGCTGGCGTGGCGGTGGCCAGTGCCATGGCATTGGGATCGTTCGGTTCGGCCGCCTGCGCCTCGGCAAACCAGGCGTCGAAGGTGGCAAAGGGATCGCTGGTCGGAATGGCGCTCTGGTCAGGCTCTCGGTTCATCGCTCACACCGCACACTTGGACCGCATGTTACACAGTCCTGGAAAGGAAAATCCCGCCGCCTTTTCATGACCGGCAAACGGGCGGGACGGGGGGTGGAAAGGCCTGGTCATGCCCCGCATCTAGGCATTCAGCATGCAGTAGGAAAGCCTGCGTGCTTGCGCGGAACCACTGCCTCACCTAGCTAACACGCCATGAGCGATCCTTACGCGACCCTGGGCGTTGCCCGCACGGCCTCCGAAAAAGAGATCAAGAGCGCCTATCGCAAGCTGGCGAAGGAGCTGCACCCTGACCGTAACCAGGACAATCCGAAAGCGTCCGAGCGGTTCAGCAAGGTGACGCAGGCCTATGACCTGCTGTCCGATGCCACCAAGCGCGCCCAGTTCGACCGGGGCGAAATCGATGGCGACGGCAACCCGGCCAATCCCTTTGCCGGGATGGGCGGCGGGTACGGCGGGCGGCCCGGCGGCGGCTTCGGCGGCAGCTACGGGGGCGGCTTCGGGGGTCAGGGCGGTTTCCGGCCCGAAGACCTCCAGGGCGCCGAAGGGCTCGACCTGGGCGACCTGTTTGACGGGCTGTTTGGTGGCGGGGGCGCGCGGCGCGGCCCGGCTGGCGCCGCCGGTTTCAGGGGGCAGGGCCGTCCACCGCCCAAGGGCGCCGATGTCGCCTATCGCCTGCGCGTGCCGTTCATCGATGCGGCCACCCGCAAGGACCAGCGCATTACCCTGGCTGACGGCAAGACGATCGATCTCAAGCTGCCCGCCGGGGTCGAGGACGGCACGCAGATGCGGCTGAAGGGCAAGGGCGAACCGGGGCCTGGCGGCACCGGCGACGGAATCGTCACGATTGCGATTGACCGCCACCCCCATTTCCGCCGCGATGGCGACGATGTGCGGCTCGACCTGCCGATCACGCTCGACGAGGCGGTCATGGGCGGCAAGGTCAAGTGCCCCACCGTGGATGGCGCAGTCATGCTGACGATCAAACCGGGCACCGGCAGCGGCACGGTGATGCGGCTCGGCGGCAAGGGGTTCTCGACCAAGGCCGGTGCACGCGGCGACCAGCTGGTGACGCTGGAGATCCAGCTGCCGGCAGACCTGTCGGAACTGTCCCGCCGGCTGGAAGGTTGGCAGGACAGCAGCAACCCGCGGGCGAAGCTGGGCATCTGAGGCCCCTTCGCCCACGCACCTGGTGGCCGGGCGAAAACCGGAGGAGAAAGCCCGATCGATTCCCTGCCTGATCCCGAAGAGCGCGAGCTCGATTCGCTCAGTCCGGAAGCGCGCCGCCTTCGTGCCCGCAATCTGCGCGCCCAGAACCTGCGCGGCCGGATCGAAAACCGGGTCGGCCCGGGCACCCGCGTGTTCGCGGTGATCAAGCGCGTGGCGCTGGGCACATTCAACGACGGGTTCATCCACGCCGGCAACCTGGCCTATATGAGCGTGCTGGCGATCTTTCCGTTCTTCATCACCGGCGCGGCCCTGTTTTCCGTAATCGGCGAGGAAAGCGAGCGGCTGGCCACGGTTACCGCCATCGTGCAAGCCCTGCCGCCGGTGGTGGCCGATGTGATCGAGCCGGTTGCCCGCTCCGTGGTCGATGCGCGCAGCGGCTGGCTGCTGTGGGTGGGCGGCCTGATCGGCCTGTGGACCGTGGGCAGCCTGGTCGAGACGATCCGTGACGTGCTGCGCCGCGCCTATGGCACCCGGCCGACCCGCGGGTTCTGGGCCAACCGGCTGCTCTCCACCGGGGTGATCCTGCTCGCCGTGGTGCTGCTGATGCTCAGCCTGATCGCGCAAGTGCTGATCGGGGCCGCGCAACAGGTGATCGACGCCTATTTTCCGCTGTTGCAGGACATTCTGGGGCAGCTCGCGCTGGGGCGACTGATCCCGGCCTTCGGGGTGCTCGCCTCGGTCTATCTGCTGTTCTACAGCCTGGCCCCGCACGCCTATCGCGAGCGGCGCTATCCCAAGTGGCCCGGCGCCCTGCTGACCACGGTGTGGTGGGTGCTGGTCACGCTGGCCCTGCCGCCGGTGCTGGCCAGCTTCTTCACCTACGACCTGACCTATGGCGCGCTGTCGGGCATGATGATCGTGCTGTTCTTTTTCTGGCTGGTTGGGCTAGGGATGGTGGTCGGTGCAGAGCTGAATGCGGCGCTGGCGGTCACCCCTGAAGAGGAAGCCGCCGCAGCGCCCGAAGGCGGGGCAGGACAAGAGGAGGGAACCGCATGAGCGGTCTGATGCAGGGAAAACGGGGCCTGATCATGGGCCTTGCCAATGACAAGTCGCTGGCCTGGGGCATTGCGAAGAAGCTGCGCGAGCATGGCGCGGAGCTGGCCTTTTCCTATCAGGGCGAGGCGCTGGCCAAGCGGGTGATCCCGCTCGCCGCCCAGCTGGACAGCGATTTCACCTTCGACTGCGACGTGTCGGACATGGCCGCGCTCGACCGGGCGTTCGAAACCCTCGCCAGCCGCTGGCCGATGATCGACTTCGTGGTCCACGCAATCGGCTTTTCCGACAAGAACGAGCTGCGCGGCAAGTACGTCGACACCAGCTTGGACAACTTCCTGATGACGATGAACATCTCGGCCTATTCGCTGGTCGCGGTGACGCAGCGCGCGGCGAAGATGATGCCCCCCCTCCGGGAGGACGGAACCGGCGGGGGCAGCATCGTGACGCTGACCTATTACGGCGCGGAAAAGGTCATCCCGCACTACAACGTGATGGGCGTGGCCAAAGCGGCGCTGGAAGCCAGCGTCAAGTATCTCGCCAACGATCTCGGGCCGCAGGGCATCCGCGTCAACGCGATCAGCGCCGGCCCGGTCAAGACGCTGGCGGCGAGCGGGATCGGCGACTTCCGCTATATCCTCAAGTGGAACGAGCTCAATTCGCCGATGCGGCGCAACATCACGATCGATGATGTCGGCGGCAGCGGGCTCTACTTCCTGTCCGACCTGTCCTCCGGGGTGACCGGCGAAACCCATCATGTCGACGGCGGCTATCACGTGGTCGGGATGAAACAGGAAGACGCGCCGGATATCGCACTGGACTGAGGCACTTGCACCCGCAGGCGGGGCCGGAACGAGTCGCCGCGACAGTCTTGGCAGTGCCGCATTTAGCGGCTAACCCCCTGCTGCCTGTAACTGCGGCAACCGATACTGATCGCAGACCTGGCAAACGGGCAGTGCCAGGGCCGCTTCGTGGCCCGGGCACCCCGGGGGTCGTCTTTGCCAGAGCATGGCACCAGTCCCCCTGCTGCGCATTGTGGCAGGGTTGATCACTGCGGGAACCCAACCGGTCCCGCGCAGTAACGAACGACCACAGGCGAACAACCGATACCGATATGCTGACCTCCCTCACCAATCTTGCCAGTGAACGCTTCAAGTCGCTGCTCCAGCGCCTCGCCGTGCTGCCGCGCGTGGCCAAGCAGGGCATTGTCTTCGCGCTCGATTTCGTCCTGCTGATCCAGTCGATCTGGATCGCCTACTCGCTGCGCATCGACCAGTGGATCCTGTGGGACCGGGCCGTCATGCAGTTCACGATCGGGGCGGCCCTGTTCATGGTGCCGGTGTTCCTGATGACCGGCGTCTATCAGGCGATTTTCCGCTATGTCGGGCTGGGGATGCTCAAGACATTGCTGCGCGCCGGGTTTTTCTATGGCCTGGCGGTGTTCGCGGTGTTCACCCTGGTGGGCGTGCCCGGAGTGCCGCGCACGCTGGGCCTGCTGCAGCCACTGGTGTTTTTCTGCCTGGTCATGGGCCTGCGGGTGTTCGCCCGCTTTACCATGGTCGACGTGCTCGGCCGGACCCGGTTCGGCGGGCAGATCCGGCGCGTCCTGGTCTATGGCGCAGGACAGGCCGGCCAGCAGCTCGCCAGTTCGCTGCGCTCCGACGCCGAAATGGAGGTCGCCGGCTATATCGATGATGACAAGCGGCTCGACGGGCAGAAGCTGGATGGCATTCCCGTCTACTGGAGCCGCAGGCTGCCTGAAGTGATTGCCGCCACCGCCGCCAGCGAAGTGCTGCTGGCGCTGCCCAATATCCGCCGCAGCCGCCGCCGGGCCATTGTCAGGGAACTCGGAGAGCTCAAGATCAAGGTCAAGACCCTGCCCCAGATGCGCGATCTGGTGGCAGGCGAAGTGACCATCAACGATGTCCGCCCGCTCGATATCGAAGACCTGCTGGGTCGCTCGCCGGTGCGGCCGAACGAGCTGCTGCTGGGGCGCACCACGGTCGGCAAGACGGTGCTGGTGACCGGCGCAGGCGGCTCCATCGGCAGCGAATTGTGCCGCCAGATCGTGCGGATGCGCGCCAGCAAGCTGGTGCTGTTCGAGATGAGCGAATTTGCGCTCTATGCAATCCACAAGGAACTGAGCACCTTTGCCCACGATCAGGCAGCGGGCCAGATCGAGATCGTGCCGGTGCTCGGCTGCGCCAGTGATCGCCAGCGCATGGACGAAGTCTTTGCCGCCCATGCCATCGACACTGTCTATCACGCGGCAGCCTACAAGCATGTGCCGCTGGTCGAAGCCAATCCGCTGGAGGCGATCCGCAACAACATTCTCGGCACCCGTGCGGTGGTTGAGGCTGCCCATGCCGCCCGGGCCAAGGATTTCATCCTGATCTCGACCGACAAGGCGGTCCGCCCGACCAACGTGATGGGCGCGACCAAGCGCGCGGCGGAGCAGATCGTCCAGGCTTTTGCCAAGAGCAACGGGCACACCCACTTCTCGATGGTCCGGTTCGGCAACGTGCTTGGCTCGAGCGGGTCGGTGGTGCCGCTGTTCCGCCAGCAGATCGAGGCGGGCGGGCCGATCACCCTCACCGACAAGCGGATTACCCGCTATTTCATGACCATCCCCGAAGCCGCCTCGCTGGTGATCCAGGCCGCCGGGATGGCGCGCGGCGGCGAAGTGTTCGTGCTCGACATGGGCCAGCCGGTCAGGATCGCCGACCTTGCCCGCACTATGATCCAGCTGTCCGGCCTGACCGTGCGCGACAAGGACAACCCCGATGGCGAAATCGAGATTGCGGAAGTCGGCCTGCGCGAGGGGGAGAAGCTCTACGAGGAGCTGCTGATCGGCAGCGATCCGCAGGAAACCAGCCACCCCCGCATCCGGATGGCGCGCGAAAACCATCTCGACTGGACAGAGCTGAACCGGTGCCTGACCATGATCGTGGAAACGCGCGATCCGGTCCGGGCGCTGGAGATACTCCGCCAGATCGTGCCCGAATTCGAGCACCGGCGGGACAACGGGCCTGCTGCGGCCTCGGGCGGTAATCCGGCTGCCTAGCCGTACCCGCTTACAGGCGCCCTAGCGGTCCCGGTACTGCGGCGGGCGCTTCTCGGCAAAGGCACGGGTGGCCTCGCGGAAATCCTCCGTCTGGCCGAGCATGACCTGCTGCCGGTCTTCCAGCGCCAGCGCCGCCTCGAACCCGGGCGCATCGATGTTGCGGTTCAAGGCGTCCTTGGTCAGGCGCAGCCCCATCGGGCTGGTCATGAGCATGTCCTGCGCCAGCGCCATCCCGGCATCGAGCAGCGCGTCATGATCGACCACGCGGCTGACGAGTCCCGATGCCAGCGCGCGCTCGGCGTGGATGAAGTTGCCGGTCAGCAGCAGCTCCGCCGCCAGCGAGGCACCGACCAGCCGGGGCAGGAAATAGCTCGATCCCATGTCGCACCCGCCGAGCCCGATCTTGATGTAGGCCGCGTTCATCTTCAGGTCCGGCGCAGCAATCCGCACGTCGCTGGACAGCAGCAGCGAGAAGCCCCCGCCGCAAGCCGCCCCGTGGCCGAGTGCGATCACCGGCTGCGGGCAGCTGCGCATCAGCTGCATGACCGTGGCAATGGCGCGCTGGGTCTTCCACCCGGCCTGGACCCCGCCCATGCCCGGCTCGCGCGGCCAGCTGTCGGGCGAGAGGTCCAGCCCGGCGCAGAACGCCCGGCCTGCCCCGCGCAGGATCACCACCCGCACCTCCAGCCGCTCCTGCAAGCCCCGGAAATAGTCCTGCATGGCCGCGATCAGCCCGGCGTTCATCGCGTTCAGCCGCTCCGGCCGGTTGAGGGTCACCACCTCGATTGCCCCGTGCGTCTCGACCAGCAGTTCATCAGCCATCGTCATGCTCCCTTGCGGTGCAGGGTGAAAACCCCGCTCATCGTGGCCAGCGTCTCGCCGCCGCGCGCGATCCGGCCCGAGACATGGGCGCTGCGCCCGCCGATCCGGTCAATCCGCGCGTCGGCCACCAGCCAGTCCCCCAGCCGTGCCGGGGCGAGGAAATTGGTCGTGAGCGAGGCGGTCGCCACCGGCACCGGCGGGTCCTCCGAGGCGAACGCCTGATAGGACAGCGCAACATCGGCCAGCGTGGTCAGCACGCCGCCGTGGGCCATGTCGCGGTAATTCATGTGGTGCGGTGCCATCCGCAGGCCGACCAGCGTGCGCCCTTCGGCCGGCTTCAGCCAGTAAGGCCCGCCATGGTCGAGGAAGCCCGGAGTGAACCGCGCCGGGGCAAAGCCCTCCAGCCGCGCCTCGTCATCCTCGACCATCTCGCTCTCCCTGCTATGAATTGTGCCAATCCCGCGCGCGGCCCCTGCCGCCTAGGGCTAATCTCCGGCACAGGAAAGCTGCACAAAGCAACCGAGCAGAAGGGCGACAACCAGCAAAATGGACATCGACACCATCCTCCAGGCCGAAACGCTGGCCGAAGTGATCCGGCTGCACGGCCAGGCCCAGCCCGATACAGTCGCCTTCACCTTCGGTGACGAGGAGCTGACGTTCGGCGCGCTCGACGCGGGCAGCAACCGCGCGGCACAGGCCCTTGCCTCATTGGGCGTGACGAAGGGCGAGCGGGTTGCCTATCTGGGCAAGAACCACCCGCTCTATTTCGAGGCGCTGCTGGGTGCGGCCAAGCTGGGCGCGGTGATGACCCCGGTCAACTGGCGGCTGGCCCCGCCCGAGGTCGCCTATATCCTGGACGATTGCCAGGCGCGGGTGGTGTTCGTGGGCGAAGGTTTCGCCGCGATGGTCGAGCAGGTGCGCGGGCAAGTGCCCCGGCTCGAACACGTGATCAGGATCGATGCCGGCGCGCAAACCGCTGCCGATTACCGCGCGTGGCGCGACAGCTTCCCGGCAACCGATCCGCAAGTGCCACTGGTGCGCGAGGACGACCTGCTCCAGCTCTACACCTCGGGCACCACCGGGCGGCCCAAGGGTGCGGTAATGACCAATGGCTCGATCCTCTCCAGCCGCGATGCGACGGGAAGCGAGGGCGTGCTGCGGCCGTGGCAGGAACCGGTCGAGGGAGACGTCACCCTGCTGGCCATGCCGTGCTTTCACATCAGTGGCACCGGCACCGGCATCGGCACGATCGTGGCGGGGACCAATTCGATTGTCCTGCCCGAATATGATCCCACGCAGGCGCTGGACCTGATCGCCAACTACAATATCTCCAAGATCTTCCTGGTGCCCGCAGCGATCCAGATCCTGCTCAACCACCCGCGCGTGGGCGAGGTCGATTTCAGCCGGTTGAAGACGATCACCTATGGTGCCTCGCCGATCCCGCTCGAACTGATGAAAGCGGCGATGGACCGGATCGGCTGCGGGTTCGTCCAGATGTACGGGATGACGGAGACCAGCGGCACGATCGTGGCGCTCGACCCGGAAGACCACGTGCCCGAAGGCAGCCCGAAAATGCGCTCGGTCGGCAAGCCGCTGGCGGGGGTGGAAATCAAGATCATCGATGCCGATGGCAACCCGCTCGGCCCCAACGCAGTGGGCGAAATCGCCACCCGCTCGACCAAGAACATGAAGGGCTACTGGAACAAGCCCGAGGCGACCGCCGAGACAATCGACGCCGAAGGCTGGCTGCGGACCGGCGATGCGGGCTATCTCGACGAGGACGGCTATCTCTACATCCACGACCGGGTGAAGGACATGATCATCTCCGGCGGGGAGAACGTCTATCCGGCCGAGGTCGAGAACGCGATCTACGCCCACCCCAAAGTGGCTGACGTGGCCGTAATCGGGGTGCCCGACGACAAGTGGGGCGAGGCGGTCAAGGCCTGCGTGGTGGTCAAGCCCGGCGAAAACCTGACCGAGGCCGAGGTGATTGCCCACGCGCGCCAGCACATCGCGGGCTACAAGTGCCCCAAGTCGGTCGACTTCATCGATGCCCTGCCGCGCAATCCCAGCGGCAAGATCCTGCGCCGCGAACTGCGCGCGCCTTACTGGGAGGGCAAGGACCGGGCGGTCAACTGACATGCTTCCGGGTGGTCTGGCCGTGCGCCAACTCGCCTACGCAGTGCAGGACGTGGAGGCAGCGGCACTGGCGCACCACCGGCGATTCGGCTCCGGCCCGTTCTTCGTCCTGCGGCATGTGGCGCTGGCGCGCTCCGAGCATCGCGGGGTCGAGCGCCCGTTCGACCATTCGAGCGCCTATGGGCAGTGGGGCGGCGTGATGGTGGAACTGGTCCAGCAGCACAACCCCGATCCGAGCGCGGTGCATGACATCTATCCGCACGGATCGGGCCAGGAAGGGCTGCACCATGCGGCGCTGTTCGTCGACAATCTGGAGGCGGCAATCGCGCAGTTTGCAGGCGAGGGGATGCCGCTGGCGCAGCTATCAGTCACGGCAACGGGCACCGCATTTGCCTTTATCGATGCGCGGGAGCAAATGGGACACATGCTGGAACTGTACGAGCCGAGTGACGTGCTGACGGGCTTCTACGCGATGGTGGCGGAAGCAGCGCAGGGGTGGGACGGGTCCGACCCGGTGCGGGCGCTGGCGTAAGCTCCACTCTTATTTCGTCATTGCGAGGCCGAAGGCCGCGGCAATCCAGAGCGCTGCGCGCAAACGCTCTGGATTGCTTCGCTTCGCTCGCAATGACGGGCCAGGAAATGGGAAGGACCGGTGGCCCTAGCCCTGCTCCACCAGCTCCGGCAGCCCCACCAGCCCCGCGCGGCATTCAGCATCGGCCAGTGCCGCCACCACCGAGAACGCGACATAGCCCGGCTCGCCCAGCGCGGCGACCACGGCGGCGGCCTCGGCATCGGTGATTGCGGTGTGCTCGAACGGCATGCGCCGGGCATACGCGAGGCAGGCCTGCGTACCGGCGTCGAGCGCGGCCTCGTCGATCGGCGCGGCCTCCGGGTCGGCGCAGCCATGCACTGCCGCAATCGCCTGGCGGACCATGGCGACCAGCGCCGGGTCGAGCGCCTGGTGCGCGGCTTCGCGGAACGCGGCATAGTGTGCGGCCAGTTCGGGCCGGGCCGCCAGTGCGGCAAAAACCGGCCCGCTCATGCCGCCTGCTCCAGCGGCGCAGGTGTGGGCAGCACGGTGCGGGCCATCGCTTCCGGTTCCAGTCCCATGGTGATCAGCGCCTTGGCGAGGGCAAGGAACAGGCTGACCCCCAGGCCCAGCTCGGCAATCTGCTCCGGCGTGAGATGGCGGGCGAGTGCCGCGCGGGCATCGCCGGTGAGCAGGTCCGGATCATGGATCAGCGCATCGGTGAATGTCAGCGCGGCCTTTTCCGCCTCGGTCAGCCGGGCGGAGGCCTCGTAGCCATCGGTAATGTCGTCCAGCACGTCCTCGCCCAGCCCCTGGGCCACGGCCTTGTCGAACCGCACCTGGCGGCAAAAGCCGCATTCGGTGACCCGGGCATTGCGCATCCGCGCCACTTCCTTGATCCGGGCCGAGAGGACATCGCTGCCCCAGAACGCGCCGTAGAGGGCGAAAAACCTGGCCGACAGTTCCGGCTGGTGGGCCAGCACCGTGCCGAAGTGGGCTGGCTCGCCGGGAACGGCGGAAGATACGCGGGGGGTGGTGGACATCGGGCCTCTCCTTGCGCGGCACGATAACAGCCCCGGCCTGTCCCCCGCCCTCGCCATTTTCACAGGGCAGCCGCGCACCCGCATCGTGGCACACTGGCGCCGATGCTGCACCGACACTGCACCGACACTGTGGGGGGAGAGAACAAATGCCGGGACAAGCACAGCGGGTGATCGAGGAGTTCTGGCGCATCCAGGACGATGGCGACTACACCCGACTGGTCGACCTGTTCGCCGAGGACGCCCTGCTGGAGGACCCGATCTGGGGCCGCTACGAAGGGCGCGAGGCGATCCTCGGTTTCATGACCACCATGGTCAGGGAAATGGGCACCCGCAAAGTCCACTTCACCGTCGACGAAATCTGCGGCGATGACCATGCTGTGTGGGCGCGCTGGACCATGCACATGGAAGGCGCGCCTTCACGCGGCGGGGTGGGCATCTACAAGGTGACAGACGGCAAGCTGACCTATTACCGCGACTATATGGACCCGGCTGAGGAGGGGTAGGCCCGCGGCCTGCCCTCGCCAACCCGTCATGGCCGGGCCGCAGGCCGCGGCAATCCAGAATGGTCATGCGTCGGGCTCTGGATTGCTTCGCCAGCTTCGCCTCCTCGCAATGACGAGCGAGAAGCTACATCCTCCGGTAATCGGCGTGCCCGCTGGCGATGATCTGCAGCACCGGCAGGGGGAAATCGGGGTTGGGTTCGTTGGACGGCTGATCGTCGAGCGGGGTTTTCCAGTCCATGATGTATCGCCGCCGGGCGATCCGCCACTCGGCCCCGTTCTCCCCCGTCCGCCGTTCGAACGCGTCGAGGTAGCGCCCGCCGTAAAGCCCGCCTGACCAGGTGCCGTCGTCCTGCTGCCGGATCCCCGTGGCCATGCCATAGCATTCGACCTCGGCATGATCGGCCGAATCGAACCGGATCGCCGGGGTGGAGAGCAGGTGCCAGCGCCGCTGGCTGGCGCGCTCGATTGCCATCACCACCGGCACGAATTCCGCCGCGCTGCCGGTGAAAAAGCCGTAGTCGATATGCGCGTCGGGCCAGTAGCAACCTGCCTGCCCTTCATCGTCGAGCCAGTCGAGGGTGCGCGAATAGCGTTGCAGAACCTCGGTAATGGCCTGCTTGTCGAGCAGGTCCTGCAAGGCCGTATCCCTGCTCATGCGCGTGCGCTCCACCAGCCGGGAATGCTGAGCGGGAAGCGTTCCTGCGCGGTCCGCATCGCCGCGCTCGCATCGTCGGGCAGGGCGGGGTCCTCGGTCGGGGCAAGTCCGCCGCCTGCGCCCTTCACCGGGCCCACATATTCGAGTTTGATATCGGCCAGCACGTCGGCGAAATCGTGTCCTTCGTGGTGATCGGACATCTGGTGGTGGTAGAACGCCCACTTGTCCTTGAACGACAGCAGGCAGTAATAAGCGTTCTCCTCCTGCCCTTTCCAGTATTCATAGCGGACCACGCCTTCCTCGGTGGCGAAGGTCTCCCTGACCATGTCGGCCATGATCGCTTCCCACTTGGCCTCCTTGCCGGGCTTGATGCGGATATGGGCGAGCAGGGTAGCCATCTGTCAGGTCTCCTCAGGCGGGGGTGAAGTCGAGGTGCAGCTCCAGCGTGCCGAGCATGATGCCGGGTTGGTGGAGAAACGTGTTGCCGGGGGCATAGGCAAAGTCGGCCAGCCGGTCGGCGAGGCGGTTCCAGGCAATGGTCTGCTCCAGCCGGCTCAGCCCTGCGCCGGGGCATACGCGCGGCCCGGCGGAGAAAGCGAGGTGCCGGGTGACCGCCTTGCGATCCAGCCTGAGCTCCTTCGGATCCTCGAATTCGTCGGGATCGACGTTGGCCGCGCCGTAGCGCAAGTGCAGCGTGGACCCGGCGGGTACGGCGACCCCCTGGAACACCTCGTCCTGCGCCGTGATCCGGGTGGAAAGGCCCTGCGTCGGGCTGCGCAACCTCATCCCTTCCTCGATGAAGGGACGAATGAGGTCGCGATCGGCGCGCAGCTGCGCGAACAGCCCGGGCCGTTCCACCAGCAGCTGGGCCTGTTCCGCCAGGGCATATTGCGTCGTCTCCAGCCCGCCGATGACCATGGCATAGACCACGCCGTTGATCTCGTCGTCGGTCAGCCGCCGCCCCAGCGCGGTGTATTCGACCCGGTTCAGGAAACTGATCATGTCGTCTTGCGGATTGGCCCGCTTCGCCCGGACCTGATCGCGCACATAGTCCGACATGCCCGCCAGCAGGCGGAACTTCTCCGCCGTCTGCTCCGGCGTCAGCACGTTGTTGTGCCCGCAGCCATGGACATAGGACATGACCTGCGCATTGCCCCACACCTCCAGCTGCGGGACATCCTCCAGCGGGAAGCCGAGCACGCTGGCCATGGTGCGCTGCGGCAGGGGGCGGGCGAATTCGGCCACGAAATCGACTGGCCCGCCGCGCCCGATCCATTGCTCGATCAGAGCGTCGACATGTCCGGCAATCATCGCGCGGTGACGACCCGCTCCGGGCCCGACCCATGGATCAGTCAGCTCCTGCCGGTGCGCGCGCCACAGCGCCTGGGTCGGTCGCAGGGAAACGATCGACTGCACCATGGCATCGAGATCGGGCATCTCGCGCGGCAATTGCCCTGACTGCTGGATATGCGCCACCAGCAGGTCGAGCGTGGGCGGGAAGCGGGTCCAGTCCTTCACCACCCGGGAAATGTCGGCGTGCCTGGTCAGGATGAAGGCGTCACGATCAGGCGTCAGCCCTTCGCCCGGCAGGCGCAGCACCGGCGCCTCGGCATGGAGAATGTCGTAGGCCTCGTACCAGTGCTCCGCCGCGCCCGGTCCGAACAGGTCGACATCGGCCACCGTGCGGGGGCAAGCCATCGGGCTCAGCTCGTGGTTGGGGTGCCGCTGCGCCTTCATCTCACCACTGCCTCTCCCGGCGGCAGGCGCAGGCTCATGCTCTAAACCGCCAATTGCCGCTGCCCTGCTATCGCCCCAGCCTGCCCCCCTTAGCCACAGGCGTTTTTGGGAGTGCAGGCAGATGGGCCGGATAGCCAAGGTCGAACCCGGTGAATGGGACCCGCGCCTGCGCGCCGCAATCCAGCCGGACAACCTGACCGATCTGGAGCAGGGCCTGACCCGCTACTTCGCCCACTGCCCGGAACAGGCCCTTGGCCTGATGGCGTTCGGGGGCGCGCTGAAACTCAATCGCAGCCTGCCCGACCGGCTGGTCGAGCTGGTCCGCCTGCGCATCGCTTTCTTCAACCAGTGTCGCAGCTGCATGGCGATCCGGTATTCCGACGCGGTGGCCGACGGGGTGGACGAGGCACTGGTCTGCTCGCTCGAACGCCCGCAGGAGGCGACCAACCTCTCCCCTGCGGAGAAAGTCGCGATCCGCTACGGCGAACTGATGGCGACCGATCACCTGGCCATCGACGATGCACTGCACGCCGAATTGCGCGCCCATTTCAGCGAAGCGGAGATCGTCGAGCTGGGGATGACCTGCGCCTTCTTCGTCGGATTCGGGCGGCTCGCGGCCACCTGGAAGATGGTCGAGGAACTGCCTGAAGCTTTCAGACAAGCCGAAACCATCGCCCCCTGGGGGCAGGATTCGGTGCAGGTGCGATAGGGAACACACCATGGCCACCACTGCCGACAGCCTGAGCATCAACCTGTTCGATCCCGAACTGCAGCAATGCCCCTATGACGCCTACAAGCGGCTGCGCGACGAGGCGCCGGTCTACAACATTCCGGGCACGCAGATCTATGTCGTCAGCCGCTATGACCACGTGCGCGAGGTGCTGCTCGATCCGCAGCGGTTTCCGTCCACCGCGCGCAGCGAATCGATGCGCGCCAGCCCGGTCGATCAGGAGCGCGGGCGCAAGGTGGCGGAACGCTTCAAGGAGAAGGGGTGGCTCCCCGCGCCGACGCTGGCCGGGCGGGACGACCCGAACCACAAGCAGATGCGCGCCATGTTCAACGAGGCGTTCAAGCCGAGCCGGATCAAGCAGATCGATCCGCGGGTCGAAAGTCTCGCCTACGAGCTGATCGACAGCTTCCTGGCCGATGGCCACTGCGAGTGGGTGCGCCAGTTCTGTGTGCCGCTGCCGCTGTTCATCATCGGCGAACAGATGGGCGCAGCCCGCGAAGACATGTGGCGGATCAAGGGCTGGACCGATGCCTTCTTCCACCGCATTTCGCTGATGCTGCCGGAAGACCGGCACCTGGAAATGGTCGACCGGGAGATCGAGGCGCAGCACTATTTCCAGCCGATTTTCGAGCGCCTGCGGCAGCACCCGGATGACAGCCTGATCAGCGTGCTGGTCAATACCGTGATCGGTGGCTGGGGCCGACCGCTCAACGACAACGAGCTCCATGCCGAGATGATGGCCGATACCTTCGTCGGCGGCAGTGAGACCACCACCAATGCGCTGGCGGCCGGGATGAAGCTGCTGATCGAGAACAAGGACGTGTGGCACCAGCTCAAGTCCGATCCCGACAGGTACATGAAGACCTTTGTCGAGGAAGTGGTGCGGCTGGAAAGCCCGGTCCAGTCGCTGATGCGCTTCACCCATCAGGACGTGGAACTTGACGGGGTGGCGATCCCGGCCGGATCGGTGGTCAACGTGCGCTATGCCGCCGCCAACCGCGACGAGCGGTTCTTCGCCTGCCCGGACAAGCTCGACCTCGACCGGCCCAAGGCAGGCGCGCACATGGGCTTCGGTTCCGGCACGCACCACTGCCTGGGCGCCCCGCTCGCCCGGCGCGAACTCGCCTGGGGTTTTACCGCCGTGGTCGACCGGTTCGAGGATATGCATTTCGCAGACGGGAAGAATGACTTCACCTACCACCCGCATTTCCTGCTCCGCAGCCTGAAGGAACTCCATATCGCGTTCGAGCCACGGAAACGCTGACACGGGCATTCCTGCGCGGCTTTGTCCTGCCCGATCGCACTGACAGCAGCCGACACTGCGGTGCCCGCCGCCGCTTGTCGTGCGAAATCGTCGTCCTGCCGAAAGCGCTTTTCTTCCCGCCCCAGGATCGCTAACGGCCTGCGTTATGTTGTATCATTCATCAGCGCGCAACCGCGCCATCTCGCCCGCCCTCTCTCTCCTTTCTGTCGCGGCAGCGCTCGTTTCGGCCCCTGTGCTGGCCCAGCAGGACAAACCGGCAGATGATCTCCATGACCGCTCGGTTGACGGCTCGGGGGAAATTGTCGTCAGCGCCATCGGCGTGACTCAGCTGGACGTGCTGGCAGGCACTTCGGTGCTGGAAGGTGCGGACCTCCAGCGCAATCACGAAGGCCAGATCGGCGACATGCTGGTGAAGTTGCCGGGCGTTTCCGCCACCAGCTTCTCGCCCGGTGCATCACGCCCGGTCCTGCGCGGGTTCCAGGGGGAACGGGTGCGGGTGCTGGTTGACGGCATCGGCACGACCGACGTCTCCAACACCTCGGTCGACCATGCCACCACGATCGACCCGCTGACCGCGGAACGGATCGAGGTCCTGCGCGGCCCGGCGGTGCTGCTGTTCGGTAGCCAGGCGATTGGCGGCGCGGTCAACGTGATCGACAAGCGCATCCCGCTGCGCCGCATGACCGAGCCGTTCCATCTCGATACCGCCGGCGCGATCGATACCGCGTTCGACCTGCGTGAGGCCGGCGCCTCGCTCGACGTCCCGCTGGGCCAGAACTTCGTCTTCCACGCCAGCGGCGGCTGGCGCGAGACCGACGACATGCGCGTCCCCGGCTTCGTGGTGGCGGACGGCCTGCGCGCCGAGCTGCTGGCCGAGGCCGACGAGGAAGAGGAAGAAGGCGAACTGGAAGAGGCCGAAGAGCTGCGCGAAGCGGCCAACGCGCGCGGCACTCTGGCCAACAGCGCGACCCGCACCTGGTCAGCCAACACCGGCTTCGCCTTCTTTGCCGGCGAAAGCACCCTGGGTGCCGCAATCGGCTGGTACGACACCCGCTACGGCGTGCCGATGCGCCCCGGTGCCGGGCATCACCACGGCGAGGAAGAGGAGCACGGGGGTGAAGAACACGGGGGCGAAGAACATGAAGGCGAGGAAGGCGAAGAGAACGAAAACGTCACCATCGACCTGAGGCAGTTCCGCGCCGACCTGCGCGGGCGGCTGGCACTTGGCAACGGGTTCTTCGAAGCCCTGAACACGCGGGTGGGCTATTCCAACTATACCCACACCGAGTTCGAGGGCGACGAGGTCGGCACCGTGTTCGACGTCAAGGGCATGGAAGCGCGCGCGGTGCTGGAACAGGCCAACCGCAACGGCTGGCGCGGGTCGCTGGGCGTGCAGTACTATTACCGCGATTTCGATGCCTTCGGGGCAGAGGCCTATGTCCCGAAGAACCGCACCGACCAGTTCGCGGTGTTCGGCCTGCAGGAAGTTCCGCTCGGCCCGGTCCAGCTTGAACTGGCTGGCCGATACGAAACCACCGATGTGGAATCGCGCGTGATCGGCGCAGCACGGTCGTTCGATACCTTTTCGGGCGCGGTCGGCCTGGCCCATGAAACCGAGCAGGGCCTGCGCTTCGGGGTGACCGGCCACCGCGCCGAGCGCGCGCCCAGCGCGGAAGAGCTCTATTCCAACGGACCGCATATCGCGACCCAGGCCTTCGAAATCGGCAATCCCGACCTCACCACCGAACGGGCCTGGGGCGTAGAGGCCTTCGTGCGCGGCCGGGTCGGTCCGGTCAGCGTCAACGTGGCGGTCTATCGCAACTGGTTCGACAACTTCATCTACCTCAACGAAACAGGCCTGGAAGAGGACGAACTGCCGGTGTTCGAATACCTGCAGGGCGATGTCGACTACATGGGCGTCGAAGGCGAAGTCAGCGTGCCGATCGTCGACAGCGGCCCGTTCCGGCTGATCGCCGATCTGCGGGGCGACTACATCAAGGCCGAACTGTCAGACGGCACCCCGCTGCCGCGCATCCCGCCGCTGCGGCTGCTCGGTGCACTGGAAGCCCAGACCGAGCGGTTCGAGGTGCGCGGCGAGGTCGAATGGTTTGACGGCCAGGATCGCGTGACTGCCTTCGAAACGCCGACCGAGAGCTTCACCCTGGTCAACGCCTCGATCGCGTGGAAACCCTTCCGCGGGGACAGGAATGTGACCGTGCTGCTGCAGGGCAACAACCTGTTCGACGTGACGGCCCGCCGCCACGCCAGCTTCACCAAGGACTTCGTCCCGCTGGCTGGCCGCAACGTGCGGCTGAGCGTCAGGACCAGCTTCTAAGGCGCCCACATTCGGGGATCGGACCACCCCCCCGGGTCTGCCAGTTCACATCCGTGAACCCGGCAAGCGTCGCCGGGATCAGTCTTCCACTGCGAAGCTGATCTCGGCGTGCGTCCGCAGGCGCTCGACCAGAGCTTCGCCCAGGAACGCGCCCGGCGTGCCGACGCCGCCTTCGGCCTCGCTCTCCAGCAGCGCCATCCCGGTTTCCGCCAGCATCCGGCTGGTCGAGCCATAACCCGGATCGTAGCGGCCCTTGACGCCGTACCGGATCGTTTCCCCGCCCGGCATCTCGCCGACGAACACCACGTCATAGAAACCGTTCTCGCGTTCCTCCGGGGTCGGCCCCTCGCCCGGCTTGGGCGGCTTGGCGCCAAACGGGTTCTTGAGCATCTCGACCACGGCATTGGCCGCCGCCTTCCCGGCTTCGCCCGGGCTGGTCAGCATCATTTCGTCATACTGGAAGTCGCTGCCCCAGGGGTGGCCGAGCAGGAAGTTGGTCCGGTGGACATTCTTGGTGTTGATCGTCGCCATGATGAAGGGTGCGGCCCAGCGGCCCAGGTCTTCCTCGTAATGCGGCATCATGCCGGAGGGCTGGTCAGCGCCTTCAAAGCCGGGGGTCAGGCCGAACGGATTGTTGAGCACCTTGATGATCGAGGGGTTCTTCGCTGCCGCCTTGACCGTGGCGGTCAGGCTGGCCGCCGTGCCGCCGGAGAAGGTGCCCTGCATCGAGCGGACCCGCCCGCGCACCCGCGGCGCGGCCTTGCCGAATCGGGCCTTTGCCTCCTGCTGCAACATCAGCACGCCCAGATCGAACGGGATCGAATCGAACCCGCTGGAAAAGCAGATCCGCGCCCCGCTGGCTTTGGCCGCTTCGTGGTGCAGGTCGATCTGCTCGCGCATCCACGCCGGTTCGCCGCACAGGTCGGCATAGTCGGTCCCGGTCTTGACGCAGGCGGACACCAGCGCATCGCCATAGAGCTGGTACGGACCAACTGTAGTCAGGACGACTTTCGTACGGCCGCACATCGCGTCGAGGCTGGCCGGATCGTCGGCATCGGCGACCACCAACGGGGTATCCGCAGGCGCGCCGATTGCGTCGCGCACTTCCTGCAGCTTGGTCAGGCTGCGCCCGGCCATTGCCCATTTTGGGGCATCCGCGTTGCCCGCATATTCGCGCACGAAATGTTCGGCCACGAGACGGCCGGTATAGCCGGTGGCGCCATAAACGATGATGTCGAATTCACGCGGGTCACGGGTCATGCGGATTCTCCTCGGGTCGGATCAGATACGGCACAGTGCGGTGAACGGGCACCGGAAGACTTGACACTTGCTTGACGAACTTGACACCCTGTCAATTTCGCTCTGTACATTCATCATACTGATTAAAAATAATTTTCTGCCCTTGCTCGGGCCTCCTGCCAATTGACTGCCCCCCGGGGGGCAGAGGTTGGCCGGGCAGCCCTGCCCCAAGCGTTCTGCGGTTCATAACAGGTAAGCGCGGTGTAGGAAAAGGCTGCGTGATCCCGTGCACGGGGCAGGTCTAAAGCCGCGGCAGGGTCACGCCGCGCTGGCCCATGTATTTGCCGGCGCGGTCCTTGTAGCTGGTCTCGCACCGCTCGTTGCCCTGCAGGAACAGGAACTGGCAGGCGCCTTCGTTGGCGTAGATTTTCGCGGGCAGCGGGGTGGTGTTGGAGAACTCCAGCGTCACGTGCCCTTCCCAGCCCGGCTCCAGCGGGGTGACATTGACGATGATCCCGCACCGCGCGTAGGTCGATTTGCCGAGGCAGATCACCAGCACATCTTCCGGCACGCGGAAATATTCCACCGTGCGGGCCAGCGCGAAGCTGTTGGGCGGGATGATGCAGACATCGGTCTCACGGTCGACGAAGCTCTTCGGGTCGAACTGCTTGGGATCGACCACGCTGGAATCGACGTTGGTGAAGATCTTGAACTCGGGCGCCACCCGCGCGTCGTAGCCATAGCTCGACAGGCCATAGGAGATGCAGCCTTCGCGCCGCTGCGCCTCCACGAACGGCTCGATCATGCCGTGTTCGAGCGCCTGGGTGCGGATCCATTTGTCTGAGAGAATCGCCATGGCGATGTGATTCCCGAGCCGGCGCGCGCGGGCAAGATGGCGCGCGCACTGTCCCCCGTTACTTGCATTCTTGTGGCGGACGCAAACCTCCCGCCCCGCCTCGAAATCAACGCCGCTTTCGGGGCGGCGCGAGCCAGGGGTTGAGCTTGCCGAGGTGGTCGAGCCACTGGCGCGGCTTGCGCAGCATCGACTGGGGATAGACCACCTTGATCCCGACGATTTCGGCCATGGCGCCAACGAAGTGGAGGCAGTTGCGCCGATCCAGATCGTAGTACTTGCCCGGCGCGGTGCGCCAGCGTTCCACCTCTGCCCTGACCCGGCGGTACTGCGCATCGCTCAGCTTGACGGTGAAGTGGCGCTTGGTCGATTTGATGTATTTCGCCGGCTCGACCTGGATCGCGTGCTCGACCGGCCCCTGCAGCACCGCGCGGCTGACCTCCTTCGCGGTGAAACCGTAGTTCTCGCTGACCCGCTCTCCGGTTGCGTCCAGCGTGCCTTCAAGGACGATGAAGGTATGCGGATAGCGCCCGGAGAAGACGGAGCCGCTGAACGAATGGAAGCTCATCAGCACGTCGGCACTGGCAGCGCCGGGCCAGGCGAGCGCGATCAGCGCCAGCAGGGTAGCAAGAAAGCGATTCATCCCGCCACCCTTAGCAAGCCCGGGCCGCATCCGGCAAACCCCGCGGGCTCAGCTGGCCAGCAGGCTGGCATTCCCGCCCGCCGCTGTGGTGTCGATGCAGACAACCCGTTCGGTTGCGAAGCGGGCGACGTAATGCGGCCCGCCGGCCTTCGGCCCGGTGCCCGACAGGCCTTCCCCGCCGAACGGCTGGCTTTCCACCACCGCGCCGATCTGGTTGCGGTTGACGTAGAAATTGCCCACCCGCGCGCGTGCTTCGACCAGCCGCCGGGTGGCGGCAATGCGGCTGTGTAGGCCAAGGGTGAGGCCGTATCCGGTGGCATTGATGTCATCGATTACCTGCTCCAGCTGGTCGGCGCGGAAACGCACGACATGGAGGATAGGTCCGAAATGTTCGCGGTCGAGCGCGGCGATCGAGGGAATCTCGATGATCGTGGGGGCAACGAACCAGCCGTCCCCGTCGGACGATTCCCCCAGCCGGGTGACGCGGTGCCCGTCCGCCCGCATCGCCTCGACATGGCCTTCCAGCGCAGCCCATGCCTCGCGGTCGATCACCGGGCCGACGTCGGTTGCCGGATCGGCCGGATCGCCCATGACCAGCGCCTCGAACGCGCCGGTGATCATCGCCAGCATCTGGTCGGCCACGTCTTCCTGCAGGTAGAGCACCCGCAGGGCGGAGCAGCGCTGGCCCGCACTCTGGAAGGCGCTGCCGACCACATCGCGCGTCACCTGTTCGGGCAGGGCCGAGCTGTCGACGATCATCGCGTTCTGCCCGCCGGTCTCGGCAATCAGGATGCCGAGCGGCCCTTCGCGAGCGGCGAGGCTGCGGTTGATCGCCCGGGCGGTGTCAGTCGAACCGGTGAACGCGACCCCGGCAATGCGCGGATCGGAGGTGATCGCCGCGCCGACCTTGCCGTCACCGGGCAGGAGCTGGAACACCTCCTGCGGAATGCCGGCTTCGTGGCACAGACGCACGGCGAGACTGGCGATCAGCGGGGTCTGCTCGGCAGGCTTGGCCACCACGGCATTGCCCGCCGCCAGCGCGGCAGCGGCAGGGCCGATGAAGATCGCCAGCGGGAAGTTCCACGGGCTGATCGTGGCGAACACCCCGCGTCCGTGATGGCTCAGGCGGTTTTCCTCGCCCGTCGGGCCGGGCAGCGGGACAGGCGCGCTGAACAGGCGGCGTGCCTCGCCCGCGTAGTAACGCAGGAAATCGACCGCCTCGCGCAGTTCCAGCACGGAATCGAGCAGGGTCTTGCCGGCCTCGCGCTGGCACAGGCTGAGGAATTCGTCGGTATGCTGTTCGAACAGGTCGGCCGCCGCTTCCAGCAGCAGCGCGCGCTTTTCGCCGCCCAGCGCGCACCAGCCGGGCTGGATCGCCTGTGCGGCGGCAAGGGCGCGGTCGATGTCGGACAGGCTCGCTTCGGTTACCAGCCCGACCTGCCGGGCATGGGCCTGCGGGCTGACAATGGCGCAGGTCTGGCCCGGCTTGCCTGCAGTCCCGGTCGGTTCCGCCTGCCACATCACGCCTTCAAGCGCCTGTAGCCGCTCCAGCAATGGCCCGCGTACCAGCGGGTCCGCCAGATCGACGCCCGCGCTGTTGGTGCGCCCCGGGAAGATCGCGCCGGGCAGGGGGATGGCCGGATTGCGCAGCGGCTCGAGCGCGGCGAGGTCCGCCACCGGATCGGTCACCAGGTCTGCCACCGGCACTTCGGCATCGCCCATGCGGTTGACGAAGCTGGAGTTGGCCCCGTTTTCGAGCAGGCGGCGCACCAGATAGGCGAGCAGGTCCTTGTGCCCGCCGACCGGCGCGTAAATGCGGACCGGGGTCGGGCGGTTGCCTTCGAGCCGGGCAAGCTCGGCATAGACTTCCTCGCCCATGCCGTGGAGGCGCTGGTATTCGAATTCCCGCTCACCGGCGAGCGCCTTGATCGCGCCAATGGTGTAGGCGTTGTGGGTGGCGAAAGCGGGATAGATCACGTCGCTCGCTTCGAGCAGGCGCGCGGCGCAGGCGAGGTAGGACACGTCGGTCGCGACCTTGCGGGTGAACACCGGGTAATCGGCAAAACCGCCCACCTGGCTCAGCTTGATCTCGCTGTCCCAGTAAGCGCCCTTGACCAGCCGGACCATCAGCCGCCGCCCGTGCCGCCGCGCCAGCCTGGCCGCCCAGTCGCAGACATGGACCGCGCGCTTCTGGTAGGCCTGCACCGCCAGGCCGAAGCCTTCCCACTGGCTGCCATCGGGCCGGGCGAACAGCGCGTCGTCGGCGACCAGCGCCTCGATCAGGTCGAGCGACGGCTCCAGCCGCTCCGCTTCCTCGGCATCGATGGTGAAATGCATGTCCGCATCGCGGGCCCTGGCGGCAAGCGCCCGCACCACTGGTATCAGATGATCGAGCGCGGCCCCGGCGTGCCAGAAGTCGTAGCGCGGATAGAGCGCCGACAGCTTGACCGAGATACCCGGCGCGGTGCGGAACCCGCTGGCGGTTTCGCGCGCCAGCCGGTCAATCGCGGCCTCGTAGGACCGGCGATAGCGTTCGGCATCGGCCATCGTCATCGCCGCTTCGCCCAGCATGTCGAAGCTGTGAGTCACGCCTTTCGCGCGTTCGGGTGCGGCCCGCTTGAGTGCCTCGTCGATGGTCCGCCCGAACACGAACTGCCCGCCGAGGATCTTCATCGCCTGCAAGGTCGCGGTGCGGATGACCGGCTCGCCCACCCGGCCGATCGCGCGCCTGAGTGCTGCGCCCATGCCGCGCTGGTGATCTTCCGGCCGCTCCAGCACTTCGCCCGTCAGCATCAGCGAGAACGTGGCGGCGTTGACGAAGGTCGAGCCGCTTTCGCCGAGGTGCTCCGACCAGTCGATCGGGCCGAGCTTGTCGCGGATCAGCGCATCGGCGGTGGCGGCATCGGGCACCCGAAGCAGGGCTTCGGCGAGGCACATCAGGGCGATGCCTTCCTCGGTATCGAGCCCGAACTGCTGGAGGAAGGCATCGAGCCCGCTCGCCTTGCGCTGGCGTGCGCCTGCGATCAGCCGACTGGCAGTGGCGGCAGCCTCGGCGTGGACCGCACTGGCAGGAGCGGCCTGGCGCAGACGCTCGGTCAGGCAGGCCTGCTCCTCCTGCCGGTAGGCGAGGCGCAGGGTTTGGCGATCAAGCGGCGCGGGAGACGGCATCGGCGACTCTTCAACAAGTGATGGACTGGCTGGCTGCCGCCTTGAACCCGGTTTCATTTGCAATCAAGTTGCCCTCGACCATGGCACGCGTTGCGGCATGAATCGGCCAGCGATTTCTGTCCCGCAGCCGGGCACAATGGTTAATCCGCTTGCAACCCCGCTAAGTATAAGCACTTAGGCGCAAACAGGGGGTCGCAGTCCATGCCGGTCATCGCGGTTTACAGCGTCAAGGGCGGCGTGGGCAAAACCACGCTTGCGGTCGATCTTGCCTGGCGTTGCGCGCAGGTCGGCAAGTATCCGACCTTGCTGTGGGATCTGGACCAGCAGGGCGGTGCCGGTTTCCTGCTCGACGCACCGCCGCGGCGGACAGCGCGGGCCATGTCCCTGTTCCACCGTGACAGCCGCCCGCGCGACCTGATCGAGCAAAGCCGGTTCGAACGGCTCGACCTGCTTCAGGCGGACGAAAGCCTGCGCGGGATGCCGGTCCAGCTGGCGCGAATCGGGGGCAAGACCCGCCTTGCCCAGCTGCTTGCTTATCTGCGCGCGGATTATCGCCGGATCGTGCTCGATTGCCCGCCGATGATGAACGAAGTGAGCGACCAGATCCTGGCGGCCGCCGATATCGTGCTCCTGCCGCTGCCGCCTTCTCCGCTGGCGTCCCGCGCCCTGGGCCAGGTTCGCGATGAACTGACGCGGCACCACAGGAGCCATCCGCCCATCCTGCCGGTGCTGTCCATGTACGATTCGCGGCGCAAGCTGCACCGCGAAGTGCGCGAAGGCGATGGCAAGGGCTGGCCGGTGATTCCGCAAAGCAGCCATGTCGAACAGATGGCGCTGCGCCGCGAACCCGTGCCCGTGTTCGCCAATTCATCCGAGGCATCGCGGGCGATGGGCAGGCTGTGGAGCGCCGTCGAAATGAAGCTGGTCGAGCTCGGCCGGGCCTGACGCGCACGTAAACCCTGCGGCTTGACGGCCCGGCTGGCCGTGCCATTGTGGTGACGGGGGAGAATGCAACGATGCGCCAGAATTTGATCCATGCCGCACTGGTAATCGGACTTGCTGCCGGGCTGGCTTCCTGCGGCGACCAGGCCGCCGTGGTTGCCGAAGCCGAAGCTGCCGTGGCCCTGGCCGAATTTCCCGAGCGGCCGCTGTGGGGCGACACCCATCTGCATACGGACAATTCGATCGATGCCTTCGGTTTCGGCACCCGGCTGGGGCCGGACGAAGCGCTCAAGTTCGCGCGCGGTGAGGAAGTAACCGCCACCACCGGGCTCAAGGCGAAGCTCGCCCGCCCGCTCGATTTCCTCGTCATCGCTGACCATTCGGACGGTCTGGGCGCGACCAAGCGGCTCTATGATGCCCCGCGTTTCCTGATCCGCGACGAAACCCTGCTCCGCTGGCACGACATGATGCACGAATCGCCCGAAGGCTCGCAGCGTGCGGTGGCGGAACTGATCACGGCCGCGTCCAACGGCACCCTGCCCGAAGCCTTGCGCGACCAGTCCGATGCCGAGGAAAACACCCGCGAGATCTGGACCGATCACCTTGCAACCATCGACAAGTACTACGAACCCGGCGTGTTCACCCCGCTGGCCGGGTTCGAGTACACCCTGATGCCGGACGGCAACAACCTGCACCGGGTGGTCATGTTCCGCGACGGTTACGACCGGACCAGCACTGTCCTGCCCTATCCCGGCCTCGACGGGGCGATCGACCAGTTGTGGGACTATATGGACGCCTACGAGAAGGCGACCGGCGGCAAGGCGCTGGCCATCCCGCACAATTCGAATGTCTCCAACGGGCTGATGTTCGAGCTGACCGATTCGAAAGGAGGCCCGATGAGCGCGGCCTATGCCCGCCGCCGCGCGCTGCGCGAGCCGGTGGTCGAGGCGACCCAGATCAAGGGCGACAGCGAGAGCCATCCGTTCCTGTCCCCCAACGATGAATTCGCCAGCTTCGGTGACGTCGGCTGGGAACTGGGCAACCTGCCGCTGACCGCCGGCAAGGACGATTCCATGCTGGCCGGCGAATACCTGCGCGAGGCATTGAAGCGCGGCCTGTCGATCGAGCAGCGGACCGGGGCCAACCCTTACGCTTTCGGCATGATCGGCTCGACCGACAGCCACACCTCGCTCGCCACGGCGGACGAGGACAATTTCTTCGGCAAGCACACCGGCAACGAACCCAATGCGAAGCGCGCGCTCGAATCGCAGAACCTGGGCACGCGCGAAGGGCGGTTCGGCTGGCATTATCTCGCGGGCGGCTATGCCGCGGTCTGGGCACGCGCCAACACCCGGGCGGAAATCTTCGACGCGATGATGCGGCGGGAAGTCTATGCCACCACCGGATCGCGCATGGTGGTGCGGCTGTTCGCCGGGTTCGATTTCACCGAGGCCGACTGGCAGGGGGACTGGGTCAGGGCCGGCTATACCCGCGGCGTGCCGATGGGCGGCACATTGAAGGAACAAGGCAAGGCCCCGACCTTCCTCATTTCGGCCCTGAAAGACCCGGAAGGCGCCAATCTGGACCGGGTGCAGGTGGTCAAGGGCTGGGTCAGCGCCGATGGCCAGACACAGGAACAGGTCTACGACGTCGTCTGGTCCAACATGGACACGCGCGTGCAGGTCGGCGGCAAGGTGCCGGCGGTGGGCGATACGGTCGACCGGGCCAAGGCGACCTGGACCAACACGATTGGCGCACCGGAACTGCGCGTGACCTGGACCGATCCGGACTATCGCCCGGGGCAGCGCGCATTCTACTATGTCCGCGTGCTGGAAATCCCGACCCCGCGCTGGCCGCTCTACGATGCGGTGCGGTTTGGTTACCAGCTGTCGCCGGATGCCCTGGCTGATGCCGTGGCGCAGGAGCGGGCCTACAGCTCGCCGGTCTGGATCGGCCCTGCCACGGGTGCAGCGGCAACGGCCACGGCCCTGTTCGATCGCAATCGCCTGAGCCGCGCCAAGAGACTCGGATGACGCTGCCCGGCTGGACCCGCGAGCCGCTGGTCCATTTCCTAGCCGCCGGGGCAGCCATCTGGTTCGTCCTGTCCTGGCAGGGGGAGCCGGTCGATCCGGCCAGTCGCGCCATCACCGTAACGCAGGAAGACCGCGCCCGGCTGGCGCTGCAATGGGAGCGGACCCTGCAGCGCGCGCCGACCGATGCCGAGCTGGACGGCCTGACCGAGCAGTTCATCCGCGAAGAGGTGCTCTACCGCGAAGCGCTGCGCCTCGGCCTCGATCAGGATGACGCCGTGCTGCGCAAGCGGCTGGCAGGCAAGATGGACTATCTTGCCGCGAGCATGGCGGAGACCGCCAGCGCCCCGGATACGACCTTGCAGCAATGGCTCGACACCCACCCCGAACGGTTCGCTCCGGAGGTGCGCTACAGCTTTGACCAGCGCTGGTTTGCCGAGCAGGACACGGCCCGGCGCGCGCTGCCATCACCCGATCCGCGCGGCGAAGCCATCTCGCTTCCACCCGCCATGGAAGGGGCGAGCCGCCGCGAGGTGGACGAGCGGTTCGGCGAGGCGTTCCGCACGGCGCTGGACGCAGCGCCGGTTGGGCAAGGATGGCACGGCCCGGTGGCCAGCGGGTTCGGCTGGCATCTGGTCCAGCTGCGCGCCCGCGAGACCGGCGAAGTGCCGCCACTCGCTGAGATCCGCGACCGGGTCGAGGCCGACTGGCGCACCGCCACCAGCGCCGCGCGCAAGGAGGAGGCCTATCGCCTGCTGCGCGATTCCTACCGGATCACGGTCGCGCGGTGAGAACGCTGGCCGCGCTCCTGCTGCTGTGGCTGGCGCTGGCGGTTCCGGCCCGCGCTGACGAGCTGCGTCCCGGCTATATAGAGTTTGCCGAGCAGGCACCGGGACAATGGTCGCTGGCGTGGAAACGGCCCTATCTCCAGCCCCCGCCCGAGCCGCCGCCCCCGCCGATCCTGCCGGATAACTGCACCTATCAGGGCGAAGTGCGGCAAGGCGCGGCGGGCGGGGCGGTGCTGGGCCGGGCGGACGTCCGCTGCACCGGGGCGGTCGCCGGCAAGACGCTCGGCGTGGCCGACCTGATCGGCCAGACCGACCTGCTGGCGCGCGTCATCCCACTCGATGCTCCGGCCCAGGCGATCCGGATCACCGCAGCCACGCCGCAAGCCACCATCGCCGCCGAGGAAATCCGCCCGCCGGTGTGGCGGACCTATTTCGTGATCGGGGTCGAGCATATCCTCGAAGGGTGGGACCACCTGCTGTTCGTGATCGCGCTGGTCCTGCTGCTGCGCTCATGGCGGCAGGCGGTGATCGCGGCGACCGCCTTCACGGTCGCCCATTCGATCACGTTGGCGGGTGCCTCGCTCGGCTGGCTCGCCATGCCGCAGCGCCCGGTCGAGGTGCTGATCGCGCTGTCGATCGTGTTCCTGGCGGTGGAGATTGCCCGGCGCGACCCCGCGCGGCCCAGCCTCGCCATGCGCCTGCCGTGGGTGGTCGCCTTCCTGTTCGGCCTGCTCCACGGGTTCGGCTTTGCCGGGGCGCTGGCCGAAATCGGCCTGCCGGATGACGCGCTGGTGCCGGCGCTGGTCGCGTTCAACCTCGGGGTCGAGGCGGGGCAACTGCTGGTGGTGGGGGTGACTCTGGCGGCGATTGCGGCGCTTACCCGTGTGGCGTCGGCGCGGCTCGAACCGGCCATGCGGCTGGCATCCTACGGGATCGGGATTACCGGAGCCTACTGGCTGGTGGACCGGCTGGCGGGATAGTCTCCGCCCAGCGCCTGCCAAAGTAGCACCCGCGCCCGGCGCGCGCGCCCTTGTGCTGCCGCCGCGCGTTCGCCGCTGGCATCGGCAGCCCGGCGCGCTTCGAGCACGGCGAGGAAATTCTCCAGACCAGCACGGAAGCGAAATTCGGCCAGCTCGGTCGCGCGCTCGGCACTGGCGGCCTCGCGGGCGGCCGCAGCGGCCTCCGCGTCGGCAGCTGCGACCAGCCCGTAGCCCGCCTCCGCCTCGCCCAGGGCCGCGAACACCGCCCCGCGATAGGCCTCAAAGGCAGCCCGCTTGGTGGCGGCAGCACCGTCGATCTCGGCACCGATCCGCCCGAAATCGAGCAGCGGGGCAAGCAGCCCGGCCCCCGCCGACCCGACCACCGCATCGCCGTCGAACAGGTCGCCCAGATCGAAGGCCAGCAGGCCAAGCGCGGCAGACAGGGTCAGCTGGGGGAAGCGCCGCGCGGCCGCCGCAGCCAGCTCGGCATCGCTCGCCGCCAGCCGGGCCTGCGCCGCCAGCACATCGGGCCGGTTGGCCAGAAGCTGCGCGGGCAGGCTGGCGGGCGGTGCGGATGCGGGATCGGCTGGCGCGCTTTCCGCCAGAGCCGCCTGGATTGCCCGTCCGCCCAGCCCGGTCAAGGTGACGAGCCTGCCGGTGATCCGCGCTTTCTCGCTGGCGAGGGCCGCGATGCGGCTGCGGCTTGCCTCGGCAGCGGTTTCGGCGCGGACCCGGTCAAACCCCGGCGCGATCCCGGCGCGCTCGCGGATATCGGTCAGGGCTACCAGCGACTCTGCGGCGACGAGGTCTTCGCCCAGGGCGGCCTCGCGCGTTTCGATGGTCCGCCAGTCGATCACGGCGGCGGCGATTTCCGCCAGCAAGGCCAGCCGGACAGCAACTGCGTCGGCCCCGGCGGCATCAAGCCGCGCCAGCGCCGCGCGTTCCTGTGCCCGCAATCGGCCGAACAGGTCGGCATCCCAGCTGGCGGTGAGGTTGGCAGCATAGGCCATCCGTTCGCTGTCGAACGCCACGCCGGGGGGCAGGCCGGTGCCGAACTGGTTGGGGCTGGTGCGCTGGCCGGTGGCCGAGGCATTGGCGCCAACCAGAGGCAGGCGCTCGGCCCCTGCGCGGGCTGCTCCGGCGCGGGCCGCTTCGACGCGGGCCAGGGCTTCGGCCAGAGTCGGGCCTGACTCCAGCGCCTGGCCGGAGAGGGCGCGATAGGCGGGATCCTGCGTCGGCATCAGCCGGTCCAGCGCCGCGCCCGTTCCGGCGGAAGGCTGCCACGCGAAACTGTCCGGCAGGTCCGGCGCGGGCGTCGCCACTTCGGGCGGCGGGCCGGCGACACAGGCCGACAGTGCCACGGCAGCCAGGAGCGGAAGCGCGCCCCGCATCATTGCGCCGCCTTGCCGGGAATGCCGGGAATGAAGGCATCGATCTGCTGGCCGACGCGGAACAGCGCGCTGTCTCCCCCGGCCCCGGCAGGAAGCTCGTAGATCACCTGCAGCACCCGCACATCGACCCGTTCCTGCGAGGAATTGGTCAGCGATCGCTTGGGCACCACCAGCGGCTCGGCCCGCACGAACCGCGCCTCGACCTGGCGGTCGGCCGCGCCGCGCGGCGAGACCACCGCCGCCTTGCCCAGATCGATCCGGGTCGCCTCGCTCTCGTCGATATCGACCCGCACATGAAGCGGGACGGTCTGCCCCATCTGGATGAACGGCTGGCTCTGTGCCCCGCCCATGGTCGAGACATATTCGCCCTTGCGGATGTTGACCGCCAGGATCTCGCCCGCAATCGGCGCGCGCACGGTCAGGCGGCTCAGTTCGGTCCGGGCCGCACCGGCGGCGGCATTGGCGGCTTCGAGCCGCGCCTGCGCCAGGGCAAGGCGCGACCGGGCGGCATTGGCTTCCCCCTCGGCCCGGATCACTTCGGCCCGGCTGACCGCCGCGCTGTCCTCCACCGAGCGGTAGAGCGCCAGCTGCCGCTCGGCCGTGGTACGCGCGGTCTGCGCTTCGGCAATGGCGGCGCGCGCTTCGTTGATCCCGGCCTCGGCCTGCCGCAGCTGCGCCCGCACCGCCCGGTCATCGACCGTGAACAGCGGCTGCCCCTGACCCACCCGGTCACCCGGCTGGACCATCAGGTCGATCACCAGGCCCGACAGGGCGCTGCCGATGTCGATGGTCTCGCTCGACGGCTCGACCACGCCCGATCCGGCCACCCGCAACCCGGTCGCAAGCGCACCGGTGGCGCGCGGGGGTTCGCGGGTCGGCTCCTCCAGCGTCCGGTCCGGCTGGCTGGTGGCGATATAGGCCACCCCGCCGACCACCCCGGCGAGCGCCAGCGCGGGCAGGAGCTGGCGCGAGAAGCTGAATTTGCGCAGGGAGAGTGCCATGGTCAGTGATCCTCCGGCATGGTCTTGCCGTCATGGGTAATACGCCCGTCCTCCAGCACGAGGATGCGGTCAGCGAGATCGAAAATGCGGTTGTCGTGGGTGACGATGATGACCGAGCGATCGTCCGCCACGGCCACTTCGCGCAGCAGATCCATCACCCGGCGGCCGGAGCGGGCATCGAGCGCTGCGGTCGGCTCGTCACACACCACCAGCCGGGGCGCATGGACCAGCGCGCGGGCAATCGCCACCCGCTGCTGCTGGCCGCCGGAAAGCTGGCGCGGCAACTTGGCGGCCTGATCGCCGATGTTGAGCTTTTCGAGCATCGCAATCGCGTGTTCGCGCGCCTCGTGCACCGGCATCCCGCGCGCAATCAGCGGCACCGCGGCATTGGCCGCGGCATCGATGCTGGGGATGAGGTTGTACTGCTGGAAGATGAAGCCGATGTTGGCGAGGCGGAACTCGACCAGCTGGGTGTCGGTGAGGGCATAGATATCGGTCCCGAACACCCGCACCTGGCCTGCGGTAGGCCACAGGATGCCGCACATGATCGAGATCAGCGTGGTCTTGCCCGAGCCGCTTTCGCCGACAAGGTAGGTCATTTCCCCCGCCCGCACATCGAGGTCGATCCCGTGCAGCACGGTGATCGTGCCCTGCCCGGCCGGAAACTCGCGCGTCACCCCCCGGGTGCAGATCGCGGATTCCGGGCTGCACCCGCCGATAGCAGTTGTGTCTACCGCGGGGCTTGCAGAACGCACGGGGCTCACCGGAACACCGCCGCCGGTTCGGCCTTGAGCACGCTGCGCATCGCCATCCAGCCGGTCATGGCCAGGATCAGGGCCACACCCACCAGCGAGAACAGCGGGATTTGCCATGGCAGGTAGAAGCCTTTGAAGGTGGGGTTGCTGCCGAAGCCCGAGATGAACAGGACGGTGCCGACCAGCCCCAGGGCATAGCCGATCGCGCCCACCATCCCGGCCTGGGCGGCAACCATGCCGATCAGCTTGCGGTTGGTCACGCCGATCGCCTTCAGCGCACCGAACTGCTTGATGTTGTCGCGGATGAACAAGCTGAAGGTCAGGCCGACGATGGCCACCCCGACAATGAAGCCGAGCAATACGGTAATCCCGAAGTTGAAGGGAATGCCGGTGTTCTCGATGATGAAGTCGACCCCGTCCTGGGCAAATTCATCCCGCGTCCGGGCGCGCAGGCCGGTCTGCTCGGTTATCCGCGCCGCAAGGGTGTCGGCGCTGACGCCGTCGGCTGCGCCGACCAGGACGAAGCTCAGCCGGTTGCGGGTTCCCGGCACGTAACGCAGCGCCTGCGAATAGCGGGTGTAGAGCACCACGGTGCTGGTGAAGCTGGGGGTCGCGTCCGCCACCCCCCGGATCACGGCGCGCTGGTCATTCAATTCCAGCATCTCGCCCAGCGGGCTCGGCTGGTCAGGGAACATGTTGGTGGTGCCGACGTCGTCGATGATCACGCTGTCGGGGCGGGCCAGCACTTCATGGCTGCCTTCGATCATCCGGCGGGGCAGGCCGATCAGCGTGGCATCATCGACCCCGATGATGCCGACCCCCTCCAGATCGCCGGTTTCAGTGCGGACAGACGCGTTGGCGCGCAGGTGCGGCACCGCCCATTCGACCCCGGGCACCCCGCGCACCCGCTCCAGCGCGGTGGCGGGCATGGCATAGGCCACATCGGTCGTGCGGCTGACCGGGTCCATCACCCAGACCTGCGCTTCGGCGACGTTGTAGACGCCGCTGGCCCCGCGCTGGATCAAGTTGACGAAGATGGTCAGCTGCTGGGTGATCAGCAGGGTGGAAAATCCGATCCCGAACAGCAGCCCGAAGAACTTGGTCCGGTCCCCGGTCAGCATGCGGATGGCGATCCAGAGCACAGGCGGGGGAACCTTTCGCGCTTCGAGAGGGTTGCGGGAACATCAACATCAGCGCATTAGTGAACGCTAGCGTTTTATTGAACGGGGCCGTTCAGATTGTCAACCGTAAGAAAACGAAAGGCGGGGCGGCCGGTCGATCCGGCCAAGCATGACGCGATCATCGCGGCAGCGACCGATTCGTTTTTCGAGATCGGCTATGCCGCCAGCACCATCGAAGGCATCGCCGCCCGGGCCGGCGTCTCCAAGGTCACCGTCTACAACCACTTCGGGGACAAGCGGACCTTGCTGGCCGCCGCTGTCGGGCGCGAGTGCGAGCGGATGCGCGGCCACTTCGCCATCGAGGCCGACAGCGGCGCGGACCTGCGGGATCGCCTGCTCACCATCGGCACCGCCATGGTCGCCTTCCTCTCCCGCCCCGAAATGATCCAGTTCGAACGGCGGATTGCCGCCGAGACGGAGCATGAACCCGAAATCGGCATAGCTTTCCTCGACAACGGGCCTCGCCGGATGAAGGCGGCCTTTGCTGCGCTGCTGACCCACGCCCATGCCGGCGGCGAGCTCGACATTCCCGATCCGGAGCTGGCGGCCGAACAATTTGCCTCGCTTTGCAAGGGCATGGGCGATCTGGAACGGCGGTTCGGAGCCATTCCCGACGCGGCGCGCGAGCAGGCGCGGATCGCCGGGGCGGTCGACGTGTTCCTGCGGGCCTATTCCCGATAACCGTCATCGGAATATTGGCTGATCCGCGCCCCGCGGCATCAACTTGCCATTCACTCCGCTGTGCCTACATTGGGGCAGACGAAAGGAACCCGTGCAATGAGCGAGAGCCGCGACCCGAACCAGCAGGGCCCCGAAGGCCCCAACCCGTGGATTCGCAGCCTGATGATCTGGGGCGGGGTGTTTCTTGCCCTGGTCATGATGATCTCCATGTTCGGCGGTGCCGGCCAGTCGGCAGGCACCGAGATCGGTTATTCCGCTTTCCGCAGCCAGGTCGAACAGGGCCTGGTCAAGGACGTGGCCATTGCGCCTGACCGGATCACCGGCACGCTCAAGAACGGCGAGCCGTTCACCACCACGCCGGTCGCCACCGACACCCGCCTCACCGAGCTGCTTGACGAGAACGGGGTCGATTATTCCGGCACCGCGCCCGAGCGGATGAACATCTGGCTGGCAATCCTGGTCCAGTCGCTCCCCTTCATCCTGATCCTCGGCATCGCCTTCTTCGCCCTGCGCCAGGTGCAGAAGGGCGGCGGCGCTGGCGGGGCAATGGGCTTCGGCAAGTCCAAGGCCAAGATGCTGACCGAAAAACAGGGCCGGGTGACCTTTGACGATGTCGCCGGGATTGATGAAGCGCGCGAGGAGCTGGAGGAAATCGTCGAGTTCCTGCGCGATCCCAGCCGCTTCTCCAAGCTGGGCGGCCAGATTCCCAAGGGCGCGCTGCTGGTCGGCAGCCCCGGCACCGGCAAGACCCTGCTCGCCCGCGCCATCGCGGGTGAGGCGGGCGTGCCGTTCTTCACCATTTCCGGTTCCGACTTCGTCGAAATGTTCGTCGGCGTCGGCGCCAGCCGCGTGCGCGACATGTTCGAACAGGCCAAGAAGAACGCGCCGTGCATCGTCTTCATCGACGAAATCGACGCGGTCGGCCGCAGCCGCGGGCATGGCCTCGGCAATTCGAACGACGAGCGCGAGCAGACCCTCAACCAGCTGCTGGTCGAGATGGACGGCTTTGAAGCCAACGAAGGCATCATCATTATCGCGGCGACCAACCGCCCCGACGTGCTCGACCCGGCGCTGCTGCGCCCGGGCCGGTTCGACCGCCAGGTGGTGGTGCCGATCCCCGACATCGATGGGCGCGAGAAGATCCTCGGCGTGCACATGAAGAAGGTGCCGCTGGCGCCCGACGTGAACCCGCGCACGATCGCGCGCGGCACCCCGGGCTTCTCCGGCGCGGACCTCGCCAACCTCGTCAACGAGGCGGCCCTGCTGGCTGCCCGCCGCAACAAGCGGCTGGTCGCGATGCAGGAGTTCGAGGACGCCAAGGACAAGGTCATGATGGGCACCGAGCGGCGCTCGATGGTCATGACCGATGACGAAAAGAAGATGACCGCCTACCACGAGGCAGGCCACGCTCTGGTCGGCATGAACGAGGATGCGAGCGACCCGATCCACAAGGCCACCATCATCCCGCGCGGCCGTGCGCTGGGCATGGTCATGCGCCTGCCGGAGCGGGACAACTACTCCTACCACCGTGACAAGATGCACGCCGACCTTGCCGTGGCCATGGGCGGCCGTGTGGCGGAAGAGCTGATCTTCGGCCACTCCAAGGTCAGCTCCGGCGCCAGCAGCGACATCCAGTATGCCACCAAGCTCGCCCGCAACATGGTGACCAAGTGGGGCATGTCGGAAAAGCTCGGGCCGCTCCAGTACGAGGAGCAGAACGAAGGCTACCTCGGCATGGGCCAATCGATGCGGACCATGGGTTCGGACGAGACCAACAAGCTGATCGACAGCGAGATCAAGAGCCTGGTCGAAGGGGCCCATGCCCGTGCAACGCAGATCCTGACCACCCAGGAGGACAAGCTCCACCTGCTGGCCCAGGCCCTGCTCGAATACGAGACCCTGACCGGGGACGAGATCAAGCAGCTGCTCGACGACGGCAAGATTGACCGTCCGAGCGAGCCGCAGAAGCCGGTCCTGCGCCCGGTCGCGGGCTCGGCCATCCCCAAGGCAGGCCGCAAATTCGGCGGACCCAAGGGTGACGAAGCGCCGCTCGGGGCCTGATCGACCTGATCCTGATTTGAAGGGCGTCCGGAGCGATCCGGGCGCCCTTTTGCTTGGGCGTCAGAACGCGCCCAGCACCAGCAGTGTCTGCAGGAACAGCACGATCACCAGGTTAATGAATATTAGCAGGGCGAAGAACCGCCACAGGGCCGAAAACCGGGTCAGGCCATAGGCATGGCGCAGCTGCTTGTAGAGGTGCAGCGGCGCCCCGATTGTCAGCAGGATGGCCGCAATGCCATTGCCCCAGCCGCCCGGGATCACGCCCAGCAGCGACATCGCAATGAACAGCAGCGACATGAAAGCCAGTGAATAGGTCACGAACACCGCGTGATCATAGGCTTTGAACTGGCGCCGCCAGGCAAACAGCAGCCACACGAACGGGATCGACAGCGGGATCAGCAGCCAGCTGAACTTGTAGGCATTGGTCTGGAGCTTGTAGAGCATCAGGCCGGGGTTGGACTTCCATTTCCCGATGATGCCCTCATCGAGAAAGCCGATGCCGGTGACCTTGATGTTGCTCGTATCGATGCCCGCTGGCGCGCTGGCAGCAGCATCGAGCACACCGGTGAGTGCTTCTACCTCGCTATCGATCTCTTCCCGTCTCGGGGCACCCTCCGGCAGGCCGTCGCGTTCCTGTTCCAGCGCGGTGATCTGTTCCTGGATTCTCTTCTCCACAACGGAATTGTCGGTAAAGCCTTCGATCATTCCTTCGCTGAAATCCGTTGGCGCCGTCACCCCGACCATCTGGAACACCGCAAACATCGCAAACACGGTGAACAGGAACATGGCCATCGGGCTGACGAACTTCGCCCGCTCCCCGTCGACATAGCGGCGGGTCAGCTTGCCCGGCTTGAAGGCCAGCAGCGGCAGGGTGTTCCACAGCTTGCCATCGAGGTGGAGCACGCCATGCATGATGTCATGCCCGATCGCCGCCAGGCTGCGGTGGATGTGCGCTTTCTGGCCGCATTCGGGGCAGAACTTGCCGGTGAAGCCGGTGCCGCAGTTGGCGCAGACCGTGGCCGACCCCGCCTGCTCCTGTCCTTCGCCCGCCCCGGGCTCGACCGCGCGGCCAAGCAAGCCGCCTTCGATTGCCGTGCCGATCCCGTCACCCAGCCCGCTCATTGCCCGCCCCCGTGGAACCTGTAACGGCTTGTATAGAGGCATTCTTTGCCCCCGCGATAGCGGCTATTTGCCCGCCAGCTTGCGCTCGATTCCCTGCCACAGCGCGGCGATGCAACGCGCGCCCGGCGACGACCGGGCAAACACCCCCACCGGCGCGCGCCTGACCGCACATTGCTCGATCGCGCTCGACCAGGGGATGACCGGCCAGCCCGGGTTCGCTTCCATCGCCGCCCGGTGCAGGGCCCGCCTGCGGTCCACCATCGACAGCACCGGCAGCATCGGCGGATGCCCCTTGCCCATCTCCCGGACCGCTTCGGCAACCAGTTCGAAGGCCCTGCTCGACAACGGCGAAGGCGGCAGCGGTACCACCACCAGATCGGCCGCGCGCAGCACCTGCGCGCTCACTTCGTTGAGTACCGGCGGGCAATCGAGCACGATCCGGGGGTAGGTCTGGCCCAGTTCCTCCGCCAGCTTGGCCAGGCGGCGCTTCTTGCCGATGCTGGTGAGCTGGCGGTCCAGCGCCCACAGGCTGTCGTCTGCGGGCAGGACATCGAGCAGCGGGTAAGCCGTGGTGCGGATCACGCTGGCCGGATCGCGGTCACGGGCGAACACCCCGCCCGCCCGCTTCTTGCCGGCCGGATCCAGCCCGGTCAGGAAAGCGGCTCCGCCCGCGGCGTCGAGATCCCACAGCAAGGTGCGCTGGCGATCAAGCTCAGCGCTGCACCAGGCCAGGTTTGCCGCCAGCGTGGTTTTCCCCACCCCGCCTTTCACGCTGTAGACCGCAATCACTGCCATCTGCCCAGTCCTCCAAGCCATCACGCCGCGCCGTCAGCCCGCTTCGTGGGCAGGCCGGTACTGTCAGCCGGAATGGAGCTGCGCGCAAGCCAAACGAAAAAGGCCGCCCGAAGGCGGCCTTTCACACTTTGCCAGGAAAACAGGCTCAGCCGTCGTAATCGACCCCGAGCGAGTTGGACCGGGCCGGTGCCGCAGCGGTGATCCGCAGCGCTTCGGCCGACTGGCTGAGCGAGCCGATTTCATCCGCTTCGTCCTCGTCGTCCGGCAGGATCTTCTGCAGGTTGACCACGGCCGATTCGTAGAGGTCGCGCGGACCAATGGTCTGTTCGGCGATTTCGCGCAGCGCCACGACCGGGTTCTTGTCCCGGTCACGATCGATGGTCAGTTCGGCACCGCCGGAAATCTCGCGCGCACGCTGGGCAGCCAGCAGAACGAGATCAAAACGGTTGGGAACCTTGTCGACACAATCTTCGACGGTAACGCGCGCCATCGGGCACTCCAGCAGAACAAGTGGTTTCGGGAAAGGAAGCCCCATAGGCAGCAGCGGGTAAAGAGTCAAGAAATTGCCCCTCACCGCAAATCTCGTCTAGGCAGGTCGCGATGACCGGCGAGCACCCTCCGCATCTGACGCCCGCTGCGGCGGAGCCAGCCGCAGCTTTCCGCGATGAGGAACCCTTTGCGGTTTCCGCACAGGGGCAGGCGCTGACGTTCTATCCTGCCGGGAAAGACCGGCTAGATGCCCTGCTCGCCCTGATCGCGGGCGCCCGCGAGTCCCTGCGGCTGTGCTATTACATCTTTGTCGAGGACGAAGCCGGGCTGCGGGTGCGCGATGCGCTGGTCGCGGCGGTCGAGCGCGGGGTCGATACCCGTCTCATCGTCGACGGGTTCGGCGCGGCGGCAGACGAAGATTCCCCCTTCTTTGCCGCATTCAAGGCAGCCGGCGGGCAGTACCACGTCTTCACCCCGCGCTTCGGGCGGCGCTACCTGATCCGCAATCACCAGAAGATGGCAATTGCCGATGGCGTGCGGGCGCTGATCGGTGGCTTCAACATCGAGCACGGCTATTTCGACCCGCCCGAGACTGACGGCTGGCGCGACCTGGGGATCGGCATCGAAGGCTCGCTGGTGACCGATCTGGTGCGCTGGTACGGCGCGCTGGAACAATGGCTGTCCCATCCCCGGCAGCAACTGCTGGCCATCCGGCGGCAGGTCCGCCGGTGGGAGCCGGGCGATGGTCCGGCGAAGCTGCTGATCGGCGGGCCAACCGAAGGGCTGTCAGGCTGGGCCCGGCACGTCGGGCATGACCTGCGCCAGGGATCGCGGGTCGACATGGTCATGGCCTATTTCTCGCCCTCGGCCGGCCTGCTGCGGCGGATCGCGCGGATCGGGCGGACGGGCGAGGCCAGACTGGTGCTGGCGGGCAAGAGCGACAATCCGGCCACGGTCGGCGCAACGCGCTCACTCTACACCTACCTGCTCAAGCGCAAGGTACGGATCTGGGAATTCGCCCCGTGCAAGCTGCACACCAAACTGATCGTGATCGATGATGTGACCTATCTCGGCAGCTCCAACTTCGACATGCGCAGCCTGTTCCTCAACCTGGAACTGATGATCCGGATTGACGATGCTGTCCTGGCCGAGCGGATGCGCGGCTTCGTGGCTGGGCATCTGCCCTGGTCGGAAGAGATCGTGCTGGCCGAACATCGCCGCCGGGCCACCCTATGGAACCGGCTGCGCTGGGGCCTGTCATGGTTCCTGGTGACGGTGGTCGACTACACTGTCAGCCGGCGGCTGAACCTGGGGCTCTAGGGGCGCAGGACCTATTCGAAGTCCGAATAATCGCGCCGCTCGGGCGAGCTGAACTTGGTGAACTCGCTCTGGAAGTGCAGCGGGACATTGCCGGTCGACCCGTGCCGCTGCTTGGCGATGATCAGGGTTGCCTTGCCCACCAGCTCCAGGTGGTGCTGCTCCCACGCGTCATACTTTTCGCGCACTTCGGGCGAGCTGGTCGCGTCGGGCGTGTCGGGCTTGAGCGAGTTGTGATAATACTCGGCCCGGAAAATGAACCAGACCATGTCGGCGTCCTGCTCGATCGAGCCCGATTCGCGCAGGTCTGACAGCTGGGGCCGCTTGTCTTCGCGGCTTTCGACCGCACGGCTGAGCTGTGACAGCGCAATCACCGGCACGTGCAGTTCCTTGGCCAGCGTTTTGAGGCCGCGGCTGATTTCGGAAATCTCGTTGACCCGGTTGTCGTTGGCCCGGCCCGAACCCTGCAGCAGCTGCAGGTAATCGACCACCACCATGCCGATATCGTGCCGCCGCTTGAGCCGCCGGGCCCGGGCGCGCAGGCCGGCAATCGTCAGGGCCGGCGTATCGTCGATGTAGAGCGGCAGCTCGGCCAGTTCCTGGCTGACGAAGGAGAGCTTCTGGAAACGCGCCCTGTCAATATCGCCCGACCGCAGCGCTTCGCTGGAGATCTCTGCCTGCTCCGACAGGATACGGGTGGCGAGCTGGTCCGCGCTCATTTCCAGGCTGAAGAACGCCACCGCCGCACCGGGCGAATTCTCGATTCCCGCCCGCCGGTCATGCATCAGGCGGGCCGCGGCGTTGAAGGCGATGTTGGTGGCGAGCGAGGTCTTGCCCATCCCGGGGCGCCCCGCCAGGATGATCAGGTCAGAATTGTGCAGGCCCGAGGTTTTCTCGTTGATCGCATCCAGACCGGTGGTCTTGCCCGAAAACCGGCCGCCGGAATTGAGCGCCGCCTCGACCAGCTTCAAGGCCCCGAAGGACGCGTCCTTGAAGCTTTGCGCTTCGCTGCTGGTCGTGGCGCCTTCGGCCACCCGGTAGAGTTCGGCCTCGGCCTGTTCGATCCGCTCCTTGGGCGAGACCTCCTGCGAGGTATCGAGCGCGCCCTCTACCAGGTCGCGGCCCACGGTGATCAGCTGGCGCAGCAAGGCCAGGTCGTAGATCTGCTGGGCCAGTTCGCGCGGGGCGAGGAGGCCGTGGCCATCCGCCGTCAACCGGGCGAGATAGGTAATGCCGCCCAGCTCGCGCATGGTCTCGTCGCTGTCGAAATAGGGCTTGAGCGTAACCGGGGTGACCACGGCATTTCGGTCAATCAGGGTCAGGACCCGCTCATAGATCCGCTGGTGCAGGGGTTCGAAAAAATGATCCGGGCGCAACGCGATCGGCAGTTCCTCGATCACCGAATTGTCGATCAGGACCGCACCGAGAAAAGCCGCCTCGGCCTCGATATTGGCCGGCAGGCTGCGGCCGGGCGCCACGGAGCTGACCGGCTTGAGGCCTGATTCGGTGCGGATCATGAGGTCATTGTCGGCCATGGGCAGCCTTGTGGGCGCAGCAAACGCGCATCGCAAGGTCCCCCCGGTGCATGATTGCCGCAGGACACTTGTGGATATCGGGGATGACCATCGAAACACTTGCCCCGCCCCCTGCGCTTCTGCGAAAGGCAGGTGGCATGACCGCTCCGCTCTCCTCCTGGCGTATCAGCCACATCGCGCTCGACGAGGATACGATCCTGTGGCGCAATGCCGATGTCGAGCAGGAGCGTCGCGTGGCGATCTTCGACCTGATCGAGGAAAACACCTTCAAGCCGTGCCGCGCTGCCGAAGCGGGCCACAATGGCCCCTACCGGTTGCGGCTGGCCGTGCAGGACGGGCGGCTGGCGCTCGATATCCGCGACGAGGCTGACAATCCGCTCGAGATGCTCCTGCTCGGCCTCGCCCGGTTCCGCCGCCCGATCCGCGAATATTTTGCCATCTGCGACAGTTATTACCAGGCGATCCGCAAGGCCACCCCGGCCGAGATCGAAACGATCGACATGGCCCGCCGCGGCATTCACAACGAAGCGGCCGAGCTCCTGCTCGAGCGGCTGGAGGGCAAGGTCGAGACCGATTTTGCCACGGCGCGGCGGCTGTTCACGCTGATCTGCGTGCTGCACATCAAGGGTTGACGGAAGGGCGGGCAAAGCAGCCCGGGCGGGAATTTCATGGGTCGCAAACGCAAGGGATCAGGCTGGGGTGCGCGTGCGCTGGCGCTGCTGGTTCTGCTGGCACTGGCCGGCGGTGCCTGGCTGTGGTGGCACGTAACCCACTGGACCCCGGCCGAGGCCGCATTTCCGGACCAGGGCATTCTGGTGGGCGAGGGCGAAGGCGCGGTCAGCTTCCGCACGGCGGCCGCGCTGGGGGCGGGTTTTGCCTACCTCGAGGCGAGCGACGGCGCGGCAGGGCAGGATCGCCGGTTCGCCCGCAATCTGGCCGCAGCGCGCGAAGCCGGGCTCCAGGTCGGGGCGGTCCACCGGTTCGACCCTTGCGCGATGGCCGGCGGGCAGTCGGCCAACTTCGTCACCCTGGTGCCGCGCGGGACCGGGATGCTGCCACCCGCGATCGCACTGGAACGCACGGTGGATGCCTGTGGCGGCGAAGTGCCCGATGCAGCAGTGGCAAGCGAGCTGATGACCCTCATCAACCAGATCGAAATGCACGCGGGCAAGCCGGTGATCCTGATGCTGGGCAAGGACTTCGAGCAGCGGCACCCGATTGCCGCCCGGATCGAGCGCAACCTGTGGGTCACCGGGACCCGGTTCGAACCGACCTACAGCAAGCGCCCGTGGCTGTTGTGGACCGCCAACGAGGCGCTCGAAAGCGCAGCCGGTGAAGAGCCGGTTCGCTGGGTTGTCGCGCGGCCCTAGGAATGAAGGACGTAGCCATGAGCGCCATTGAACTGCCTGAATCAGAAATGCCCGATGCCGAACTTGTCCAGGCTGCCCGCGCGGCCGCCGAACAATCCTATTCGCCCTATTCCCGCTTCGCCGTCGGCGCGGCGCTGCGCTTTGCCGATGGCAGCGTGGTGACCGGGACCAATATCGAAAACGCCAGCTATGGCCTGGCACTGTGCGCCGAAACCGTGGCCGTGGCCAAGGCCATGGCAGAGGGGGTGCGCGGCGGGCTGGAAGCGGTCGCGGTGGTGGGCCCGACGGCGGACCCGATCACCCCGTGCGGGCGATGCCGCCAGGTGCTCAACGAACTGGCGCAGCTCGGCGGGACCGACCCGGTCGTGCTGTGCGTCGGCGCCGAGGAGGTCCGCAGCATTCCCCTGTCAGTGCTGCTCCCCCACGCTTTCGGTCCGGCAAGCCTGGGCTGAGCCGAACGAAAGAGCGCGCCGTGATCAGAACGCTGGGGCCGGTCGCCACGCTGGACTATCATGACAGCCAGTCGGTGACACTGGCCCGTCCACTCGCGCCGCTGCAGGCGTGGAACATGATCATGGCAAGCCCTCAGCCCTTGCTCGGGGCCGCCTTCCGCATCCGCGATGCGATTTCCGCCCGCTTCGGCGTGAAACGGATTGGTGGCTTCAGCGGACAGCGGGTGAGCGAGGTTTCTGCAGGAGACTATCTCGACTTCTTCCTGGTTGAGGAAACCACGCCCGAGCGGCTGGTCCTGACCGAGCGGGACCGGCACCTTGACGTGATGACGTGCGTTTCCTGCGCCGGACCGGTCCTGACAATCACGTCTTCGGTCATCACCCACAACCGGTTCGGTCGTGCCTACATGGTCCCGGTGGGGCTTGCGCACCGCCTGATCGTGCGAAACATGCTCGCCCGGTTGCGCCGATCGGTGATGACGCAGTGAGGTGCGGGACATGGTGCGGAGCGGATCAGCCCTCCAGCCATTCAAGCAGCGCGCCCATGCAATCAGCACCCAGCTGGCGGCACCGTTCCGGGCTCCAGTTCTGCGCCGCATCGGGGGCGTCGTCATGGTCCTTGTACGGCATTTCGAGGGTCATGGCGCAGGCACCAAACCGGTGCGCAACCTGAGTCGTGCACATGGTCATGTTGGCTTTGCCCGCGGCAGAGACCGGATAGCCCCGCTTTTCCTGGAAATCGGGCGTGCGCCGCGCGAGGATCGCCCGATAGCGGGTGAAACGGCCAAGATGCTCTTCGGCCAAGTCCGGAATGCCTTCGTAACCGGCCAGGAAGCAGGCCGGGATCGCTTCATCGCCATGCACGTCCATCGCGAAATCCACCCCGGTTGCATCCATCGCATTGCGGATCGCGAGCACTTCGGGTGACTTTTCCGCGCTGGGGCTTTCCCATTCACGGTTGAGGTTCACCCCCACTGCGTTGGTGCGCAAGTGGCCGCGGCGCGAACCATCGGGATTGCAGTTGGGCACGACATGGAACGTGCAGCGGCAGCGCAGTTCGCGCGCCACCGCGCTCGCCGGGTCGGTCATCAGGTCAAGCATCCCCTCCATCCACCATTCGGCCTGCGTTTCGCCGGGATGCTGGCGGGCGGTCAGCCACACGACTGTCTCGCCTTCGCCGAAGCTCAGGCAGTCGATCGGCTGGCCGTCCAGCGTGGTGCCGAGATGGCGGTAATGCACGCCATCGCTTGCCGCTGCCTGCGCTACCAGATCGTGGTGCCGCTCCATCGAGTAGGGCGCGAAATAGGCGAACCAGGCAAGGTCAGACTGCGGGGTGTAGTGTATCGTCAACGTGCCGCCATCCTCGGCAGGATCGTAGCTCGTGGGGGCGGCAGCCCAGTATTCCCGGTCTTCCGAGACGCGGGCGTTGTACCCGGGCCAGCCAAGCGGATAGGCCGATCCTTCAAGGCCGGTGATCTTGAGCGTCAGCGCCTGCCCCGCCGCGCCACTGGCGCGGAAATGGAACCACTGGCGGAATTCGGACATGGTGTCGGCCCGGACAGCCAGGCGGGCCGTCGTCCCGTCGAGCGAGAGAACTTCGATATTGCCGCTGTCGAACTGGCCGTCGATCTGGATCTGGGTCACTGTGTCACTTTCACTTCTACGGTTTCGCCGTTCGCACCGGGAAAGTCCCGCAGCAAGGCACTGGCCATTGCATCGGCGTTGGCCTGACTGGCAGCAAGCGGTGAATCGGGGCTTACCGAAAATTGCGCGCGGCCTTCCCAATATGTCGTACCGGTTGCCTTGTCACGGATCATCACCCCCAGCCGGGTGACAAGCTGTTCACGCTTGCCGCCGCCGCCAAGGTTGATGCCCAGACCAAGACCCAGTCCCGAGCCCCAGCTGCCGGTCGACCCGCCCACCCCCACGCTCACCGGGCCGCGGCGTGTACTTTCGCCCGCCGAGGTGAATTGCTCGATCCGCAGCTGCGCCACCTGCTCGGCGGCCTCGCGCGGCGTTTCGCGATACCCGAGTCGTGCCAGCTCCCGTGCGATTGCGGCCTTGTAGGGTGCAAGCGCCAGCGCTTCCCCGTCCTGCCCGGGCGCGCTCTCGACGAAAACCGTCCCCTGCCCGAGGCGGGCGGATGCGTCTGGGGCCACGAAGCGGGTGACTTCGACCGGGCCGGCAACGGGCGTCGTGGCGCAGCCCGATGCTGTCAATGCGGCTATGGCGAGCGCCGAAAGCGGGAACATTTTCATGGTGCGACTCCTTCTGGATGAGTCTAGGCGCATCCCGCGAGGTGTGCCAGCGATGGGCCAGCAATGCGGAAGCAATCTTCTGCAAACGACTTCGACGTAAAGGGTATCCCATGAACGCACTCTCTCGCCCTTCCGTCCTCGTTACCGGCGGTGCCGGATATATCGGCAGCCATGCCGTGCTGGCCTTGCGCGATGCGGGCTGGCCGGTGGCGGTGATCGACAATCTCGTGACCGGATTCCGCTTCGCCGTGCCTGACGGGGTGCCGTTCTACGAGGGCGATATCGAGGACGCCGGCCTGCTGGCCCGGATCTTTGCCGAGCAGGGAACAGGCGCGATCATGCATTTTGCAGGGTCGGTGGTGGTGCCGGAATCGGTGTCCGATCCGCTCAAGTACTATCACAACAACACCGCCAAGACCCGGGCGCTGATCGCGGCGACGGTCGCGGCGGGGGTGCCGCATTTCATCTTCAGTTCGACCGCAGCCACCTATGGCGTGCCTGACACGCCCAGCGTGACCGAGCAGACCCCGCAGGTCCCGATCAATCCCTATGGCTGGTCCAAGCTGATGACCGAGCAGATGCTGGCCGATGTATCCCTGGCCCATCCGTTGAACTACGGGGCCCTGCGCTATTTCAATGTGGCTGGTGCCGATCCCCAAGGGCGGACCGGGCAATCGACCGCAGGTGCGACCCACCTGATCAAGGTCGCGGTGGAAGCAGCACTCGGCAAGCGTGACCATGTGGCCGTGTTCGGAACTGACTACGGCACGCCCGACGGAACCGGGGTGCGCGATTACATCCATGTCTCCGACCTGGCCGATGCACACGTCCTGGCGCTCGAGGCGCTGATGGCCGAGCCAGCACGGTCGCTGCGGATGAACTGCGGCTATGGGCGCGGGTTCTCGGTGCTGGAGGTGCTCGATGCGGTCGGGCGCGTTTCAGGAAAGCGAATCGAACGGCGGATGGAACCGCGCCGGGCGGGCGATCCGGGCACGCTGGTATCCGATCCGGCGCTGCTGCGCGCCACCCTGCCCTGGCAGCCGCGCCACGCTGATCTCGATACGATCGTCAGCCATGCCCTGGCATGGGAGGAACGCCTGTCTGCCATCCGCGCAGACGGTTGACTCAGCGGCGATCACCCCCTAGTGGCGCGGGCTGATCGTACGGCATCGGAAGCGTGTTCCGGTGCCGGATTTGTTTCCGGGATAGACCAATGAAAATCCGTAACAGCCTCAAGTCGCTGAAAGACCGCCACCGGGATTGCCGCGTGATCCGCCGCCGTGGCCGGACTTACGTGATCAACAAGACCAACCGCCGCTTCAAGGCGCGCCAGGGCTGATCCAGCCCGATTGGCCCGGTTTTGCCGGGCAGACAACCGGCCTGCCTCCCCAGCGGAGTGCGGGCCGTTTGCATAGGGGGCAGTCCCGTGCAGCCAGTTGATGTGCCCGTAGAGGCTGTCGTGTTCGATGTCGGGCGGGTGCTCTATCAGTGGCAGCTGCGGACACTGTTCGAGAAGCTGATCCACGATCCGGCAGAGCTTGACTGGTTTCTGGCCCACGTGGTGACCGAGGAATGGCATTTCCAGCATGATGCCGGGCGCCCGCTGGCCGAGATGGTCCCCGAACGGCAGGCCGCATTTCCCGGCCACGCGCACCTGATTGCCGCCTATGCCCAGCGGTTCAACGAGACGATCCCGGGGCCAGTGCCCGGCAGCCTTGAACTGGTCGGCCTGCTCGCGGCGGCGCAGGTGCCGCTATACGCCATCACCAATTTCGGGGCGGAGTTGTGGGCCATGTTCCGCCCGACAGCCCCGGTGTTTGACCATTTCCGCGATATCGTCGTGTCCGGTGAAGAAAAGCTCGCCAAGCCCGACCCGGCGATCTTCCGGCTGGCCGAGCGCCGTTTCGGTCATTCCCCCGGGGCCATGCTGTTCATCGACGACAATGGTGCCAACATCGCGGCTGCCGCGGCGCTTGGTTGGCAGGTTCATCACTTTTCCGAAGCCGCTGCGCTTCAGCGGGACCTTGCCGGGCGAGGCCTGATCGCCGGATAAAAAACGGCCCCCGGAGCGGTGCTCCAGGAGCCGAGTGCCACCCGTGATGGAGAGGACGGGGGTTATTCGGATAATCAGCCGTTGCACTTGGCCAGCTTGTCTTCAGCCAGAGCTTCGCCCTTGGCCGAGAAGCTGGCGATGGTGCCGACTTCGCGCGACAGCTTGCGGCACATGGTGGCCGGAGCAGAGGTGCCGCGCGGGGCAACGCAGCTGGTGCCTTCGCAGCGCCACACCACGCCGCCGCCGATGACGCGGGCATCCTTGGCGGGGGCGGCCAGTTCGGCGCTGTAATAGGCGCCGGCCGACTGGGCCATGGCAGGAGTGGGGGTGAGCGTCGCGCCGAAGGTCAGGGCGGTGTAGAGTACGGCAGCGCCGAAAGCGGCCGAAGTACGGAAACGGGGGAGGGAGAGGGTCATGAGTCGCTTTCCTGTGACAGGTCATTTGGGGGCTTGGCCAGCTCCCATTCAGGTTTCGAATGGCAACTGGTTGCGAATCGCTACCTAATGAATTAGATTGCAGGTTGCAACTAGAAACTTAGTTTCGGTTTTGCGTTGGCGCAGAACACGCTAGAACCGGGACGGGGAAGGAATGCCAATGGGTGATTTGCGAGAGCCGCTGCGCGATCTGACAGCTTGCGGGCTGCCCGAAGCGCTGGAGGTGATGGGCGAGCGGTGGAGCTTCATGATCCTGCGCGCCAGCTTCAACGGGCTGCACCACTTCGAGGAATTCCTGAGCGAACTGGGCATTGCCCGCAACATCCTTTCCAACCGTCTGGCCCGCCTGGTCGAGCATGGCATCCTTGATCGCGCGCCCTGTGCGGAGGACCGCCGCCGGATCGAGTACCGGCTCACCGAGAAGGGCTTCGACCTGCTCCCGGCCATGCTCGCGCTGCGCCAGTGGGGGCAGAAGTACGGCCACGAAGTGATCGAGAACCCGGTGCTGGTCGACGAGCTGGACCGGTTGCCGATCGGCCCGGTCTCGATCCTGGCCCACGATGGCCGGATTCTGGGCCCGGCTGACTTGCGCCTGGTCAAGCCGGAAACCCTCGGCCTGCGGGCCGACGGGTCACGCGCAGAGGCGGGCCAGCGGCTGGAACTGGGCAGCTACGCCGAAGACCCGGCGATCCGCGCCGCAGAGTAGAGCCTCAGGCCCTTGGTGCCTGCCTGCGATAGCTCAATGCTTCGGCCACGTGGATCCGGCCGACCCCCTCGACCCCGGCCAGATCCGCAATCGTGCGCGCCACCCGCAGCATCCGCGTATAGCCCCGCGCGCTGAGCCGCATGGCCTCGGCAGCCTGCATCAGCAGGCGCCGGCCCGGCTCATCCGGCGTGGCAAACCGCTCAAGCGCCTCGCCTTCCAGTTCGGCGTTGGTGCGCGCGCCGCTTTCAACGCTGCGGCCGGACTGGACACTGCGCGCCCGCGCCACCCGCGCGGCGACCTCTGCACTGCCTTCGGCCGGCGGGGGCAGGGCGAGGTCGGCGGCGCTGACCGGATCGACCTCGACATGCAGGTCGATCCGGTCAAGCAGGGGGCCGGAAACGCGGGTCTGGTAGTCTGCCGCACAACGCGGCGCGCGGGAACAGGCCAGCGCGGGATCGCCCAGATGCCCGCAGCGGCACGGGTTCATCGCTGCGACCAGCTGCACCCGCGCGGGAAAGGTGACATGGGCATTGGCCCGCGCGACATCGACATGGCCGGTCTCCAGCGGCTGGCGCAGGCTGTCCAGCACCGCGCGCTGGAACTCGGGCAATTCGTCCAGGAACAGGACGCCGAGGTGCGCGAGGCTGACCTCGCCCGGCTTCACCTTCAGCCCCCCGCCCGTGAGCGCCGCCATGCTGGCCGAATGGTGCGGCGCGCGGAACGGGCGGGTGCGGCTGATCCGCCCGCCTTCGAGCAGGCCCGCGACCGACTGCACCATCGAAACCTCCAGCGCCTCGGGTGAGGTCAGCGGCGGCAGGACCCCGGGCAGGCACGAGGCCAGCAGGCTCTTGCCCGCCCCCGGCGGCCCCACCATCAGGAGGTTGTGCCCGCCCGCCGCCGCAATCTCCAGCGCGCGCTTGGCCACTTCCTGCCCCTTGACCTGCTTGAGGTCCGGCCCCGGAGCCGGGGCCTCGACCTCGCCCGGCGGCGGGTCGGGCAGGCGGCTGGTCCCTTTCAGGTGATTGAGCAGCGCCACCAGGTCTGGTGCGGCGACCACCGGGATGTCGCTCGCCCAGCGCGCTTCGCTCCCTTGCGCCGCTGGGCAGATCAGCCCGGCTTCCTCGCTGCTGGCGTGGAGCGCGGCGAGCAGCACGCCGGGCGAGGGCACGACCCGGCCATCCAGTGCCAGTTCACCCACCGCCACGAAGTCCCCCAACTGCTCGGCATCGGTCACACCCATTGCGGCGAGCAGGGCCAGCGCCACTGGCAGATCGTAATGGCTGCCTTCCTTGGGCAGGTCGGCAGGCGAGAGGTTGATGGTGATCCGCTTGGGCGGCAGCGCCAGCCCCATGGCAGAGAGCGCGGCCCGCACCCGCTCCTTGCTTTCCCCCACCGCCTTGTTGGCGAGGCCGACGATGTTGAACTGCGGCAGGCCCGGCGCGATCGAGCACTGCACCTCGACGCTACGCGCTTCCAGGCCGAGATAGGCAACTGTCCTGACGAGTGCGACCACGCAAAATGCCCCATTGGTCTGCGCAGGCGAGGCCTGAGCAGAATGCGCGATCGGCGGGTCTTGTCGCAAAGCCCCGAGTCGCGGTCAACATCGCGGTCAACCTTCTGGCAAGGATATCGGTTGGGCATTCGGCAAGTGCAGGCGGCGCACAGGATGACCATGCGATTTCTGACCTGCCTTGCTGCTGCACTTGCCCTGCTTGCCACGCCCGTGGCTGCACAGGTGGCAGGGTCGGTTGCCGGGCCGGGTGCGGGGCAGGTGCCGTCAGACCGGCCCGAGGGGCTGACCCACCTGATGTTCGCCCAGTGGCGCATGGCCCCGGCCCCCGCGGGTGGTGCCCGGTTTGTCCCGCTTCATGCCGCAGTCGAGCGCGACGCGGTCGCCCGCTACGGCCCGTTCCGGGTAATCGACGGGAAACGCGCCGCGCTGGTCGATGTAACCGATTCGGCCAGCCCGGCGCAGTTTGCCGCGATGCTGCGCGACCATCCCGGCATCGCCACCCTCGAACTGGTCGAATGCCCCGGCACCGAGGATGACCGCGCCAACCTGAAACTGGGCCGGATGATTCGCGCCGCGGGCCTGGCAACCCATGTCCCGGCCGGGGGGTCGGTCCGCTCCGGCGCGGTCGAACTGCTGCTGGCGGGCACACAGCGGCGGATTGATGACGGAGCCGAATTTGCCGTCCATGCCTGGATTGCCGAGGACGGGCGCGAGGCGCACCAGTTCGCCGCCGGTTCGGCAGAGCACGCCGGGTACCTTGCCTACTACCGCGAGATGGGCATGGCGGATGGCGAGGCGCGTGCGTTCTATGACATGACCAATTCGGTCGGTTTCAACCAGGCGAAGTGGCTTGGCGCTGCAGAAATGCGGCGCTGGCTTGGCGAAGCTCCGGCTGCTGCGGCACCGCGCCTTGCCTATCTTGACTTGGGGGCGCTGCTGCCGTAACGGCCCTCCCACACAGGCGGTCGCCTTCCGGGGCGGCCCTTTTTCGTTTTGATGACGTCATCTGAACCAATACCGAGGTACCCATGAAGCGGACATTCCAGCCCAGCAATCTCGTTCGCGCCCGTCGCCACGGCTTTTTTGCCCGCAAGGCAACCCCGGGCGGCCGCAAGGTGCTGCGTGCCCGTCGCCGTCGCGGCCGCAAGACCCTCTGCGCCTGAACTGACGCCAGCCGATTCGGGTTCGCCCGGTTCGGCTACCTGGACCGGCGCCTGAAGCGCCTTTGAACGGCCCGCCATCGGTGGGCCGTTTTTCCTGTCCGGCGTGAACTCCGTCGTTAACAAGGCGGGTTGGACAAACCCGCACCGTCTGCCTATCGCGCGTGCCATGGCCAGCCCGACTGTCTCTATCGCTACCTGGAACATCAACTCGGTCCGCCTGCGCATCGACCAGGTGGCGCGGATGCTGGGCGAGCAGCGGCCCGACGTGCTGTGCCTGCAGGAAATCAAATGCCAGGAAAGCCAGTTCCCGGCCGAGGCGCTGGCCGAGCTGGGTTATGTCCATCAGGCAGTCCACGGGCAGAAGGGCTATCACGGAGTCGCCACCGTCAGCCGGATTCCCCTGCGCGAACTGTCCCGCAATGACTGGCAGGACAATGGCGAGGCGCGCCATGTTGGCGTGGAACTGCTCGGTCCGGGGCAGGGGCTGGTGCTGGAGAACGTCTATATCCCGGCCGGGGGCGACATTGCCGACCGCGAAGTGAACTCCAAGTTCGGGCAGAAGCTCGACTTCCTCGAACGCATGACCCGCTGGGCCGATGCGCTGGACCGGCCCACGCTGATCGTCGGCGATTTCAACATCGCGCCGCTGGAATGCGACGTCTACGACCACAAGGCCCTGCTCAAGGTGGTCAGCCATACGCCGGTCGAGGTCGAGACGCTGGGCCGGTTCCGCGACGCCCATGGCTGGGTCGATCTGGGCCGCCAGCTGATCCCCGCGCCGGAGCGCAACTATTCCTGGTGGTCCTATCGCAGCTACTGGCGGCAGAAGGACCAGGGGCGCAGGCTTGACCATATGTGGGCGAGCCCCGAGCTTGCCCCGCAGGCGGTCAGCCATCGCTTCGTCGAGGAAACGCGGCGGTGGGAGAGCCCGAGCGACCACGTGCCGCTGATCACGGAATTCGCCCTCTGAGCGAGGAACCGGCATCCGGCCCGTCGCCCGCGCGGCGGGTGGCGCAGGCGGTCGATGCCTTGCGGCACGGCTGGGCGCTGGCGCTGGAGGGTGGGCCGGTCCTGCTGCCGATCGAGACAGGCGTTGCCACTGCGGCTACCGCGCATCAGCTGCTCATCTCTGCCGCGCGCGCGGCCACGCTGAAACTCGCCAACCAGCGCGAAGCAGCCGTGCCCCACGCCCCGGTGCTGATCCATGGCGGGGAGCCCTTCACGCTGCGCAGCGCGCTGCCCGTGGCCGATCCGGCGCTGGACCTCGCCAACCCGCTGCAAGGCCCCTTCAAGGCCGAGCCCATTGCCTGGCAGGCACAGGCCGAGGCGGCGCTGGAACTGGCCCGGATCGCCGGGATCCTGCCCGCCTTCATGGTCGACCCGGCTGAGGCGGGCGAGCCGGTTGCCGTCGGCGCGGGCGATCTGGCCCACTGGCAGGATCATGCCGCCCTCCGGATCGTCACCCGCGCGCACCTGCCGGTGCGTGCCAGCGAGACCGCGGAAATCGTCGCCTTCCGCAGCGCCGATGACTTGCGCGAGCATGTCGCACTGGTGATCGGGCAGCAGCAGGGTGATGTGCCGCCGCTGGTGCGGCTCCATTCGGAATGCCTGACCGGCGATATTCTCGGCAGCCTCAAGTGCGACTGCGGGCCGCAGCTCGATGCCGCGCTCCACGCCATGGCGCACGAAGCGGCGGGCGGCGGCTGGGGCGTGCTGCTCTATCTGCGGCAGGAAGGGCGGGGGATCGGCCTGATCAACAAGCTGCGCGCCTATCGCCTGCAGGACCAGGGGTTCGACACGGTCGACGCCAACCAGCGCCTGGGCCTGCCTGACGAAGCGCGCGACTTTCCGGTTGCCGCCCGGATGCTGGAATTGCTGGGGGTCCGATCGATCCGGCTGATGACCAACAACCCCAAAAAGGTTGGCGCGATCGAAAATGCCGGGGTCAGTGTCGCCGAACGGGTGCCGCACCAGTTGCCCGACAACCCGCACAATGCCCGCTATCTCGCCACCAAGCGGGACCGCTCAGGGCACCTGCTCAGCTGAATTCGGCAGCCGAATTCGTCGTCAGCGTTTTTCGAAACTCTTGAGCCCGGTGCCGAGGTTGTTGTCGGCAATCGCCAGCCGGTCGCCGGTCCAGTCCGCCACGAAGGTGGTGCTGCGGCGCAGCGCCGGAACCAGCCGCGCGTCGTTGCCGGCGATCTGCAATCCGTCCGAGCCGCGCAGCACATCTTCCGCGCCGACCGCGATGAAGGCGGAGTAATTCTCCTTGTCGCGCCCCTGGACGAACCAGTTGTTGGTGATCTGGCCGACCGCGCCGGCCGGCAGGTCGATCATGTAGTTGGTGGCACGGCCAGCCGAATCGTCGAAGCTGGAGGCGGCAATCTCGACCCGGGCGGCGCGCGCCTTGACGTAATGCCCGCCGGTGCCGCGTTCGAAGCGGCTGCGGGTCACCCGCAGCTGGCCATAGTTGCCGATGTAGATCGAGTGGGCGCACCCGGCCGAATTCTCGCACGTGCCGAGGCCCGAGAAGGTCGACTTGTCGATCACGATCCGGCCCGAGGGGTCGTCAGCGGTCAGAATGCCCTGCTGGCTGTCGGCGAACCAGCTCTGGGTGACGGTCAGGTTGCCCTGCTCCAGCCGGATGCCGGCCCCATTGCCATCAGCCACGGCCATGCGGCGGAAGACGAGCCCGGAGACTTTCGCCTCGCGCCCGCGCAGCACCAGCGCCGCCTTGCCTTCACACGTGCCGCCGTCGAACACGGCCGCGCCCGGCTGGGTGGCGAGGAAAGCGATCGAGCCGCCTTCCTGCACAGCGCAGTCGCGATAGGTGCCGGGCGCAATGGCGATGGTGCCGGTGCCCGATCCGATCGCATTGACCGCCTCCTGCAGGGTGCCGAAACTGTCGCCGGTTTCAGCCACGGTGAACGGCTGCGATCCGGTCTGCGCGATGACCGCAGCAGCGGGGATCATGGCGACGGCGACAACGGCCAAGGCACCAAACAGCCAGCTGGACAGCGGCGCCGTGGCGGTGGTGGCGTAAGGAGGGCGGGCAGGCTTTTCCATGCCGCCCATCCTAGCGCCAAAGGTTTAACGTGCGGCTAAGGATGCGCCGGGTTCGAACCCCCGAGCGGCATCAACCGCGCCATTTCCATTCCCCGCGGGTGCGGGCCTTTGCGATCATGACCACCCCCACCGTCGACGCAACCATGCCGGCCACGCCGAGCACAAAGCTCGTCACGTCGCCCCGTGTCATCAGCAGGCCCAGCCCGATCATCAGGACAAGGTGTGACAACAGAAGCACCCAGCCCTGCCATGCAATCGGCAGGCCCGCGCCGTAGCCAAGCTTCTTGGTTTCGAACCAGTATCCCTTTTCAAAGAACTTGTGCAGCATTGCCCTTCCCTCCTGATGTCATGTCGCGTCAACGCGTGCGCCGCATACCCGCCCTGTCAGCCGGCGCCGCCGAGCCCTGCTGCATGAACTCCGCCACCGCATCGACCACGCGCGGGTCAAGCGGCAAGGCGGTGTCAAAATAGGTGCGGTAATTGGCGGACAACCCTTCGCCTTCGACCCGCTTGAGCGTGTGACTGACGCCGTCCAGCACCAGCAGGCGGGCATCGGGGCGGGCCGCAGCCAGCGCCTGCCCGTCGGCCAGAGCGACCTGCAGATCACTGCCGCCCTGCACGATGAGCATGGGCAGCACCGTTTCCCCCGCCAGCCTGGCCGGATCGCGGGCCATCGCATCGATCAGGAAACCCTGCACCTGCGGCGCAAACAGGGGAAGCAGGAGTGGATTGATCTCCTCTTTCGCCACGGTCTGGCCCTGTTCAAGGCGGGCAATATGGCGCCCCGCTTCTTCGGCCACGGGCGCATTGGCGGGATTGCGGGTGATCTGTTCACGCAGCAGGGTTCCGAGCGGCCGGCCCGGAGCGGCCAGCAGGATCACGCCGCAGGTTGATTCGGGCGACCGGGCGGCGCTTGCCAGAGCAACCAGCCCCCCTTCGCTGTGGCCGATCAGCCAGACACAGTCGCGCGCCGACCGGGCCAGAGCGGCAGCTTTCCACCGGGCGATGTCGGCCACGTAATCGTCAATTGTCACCGCGTTGGGATCAGCCACTGCGCCCGCGCTGCCGAACATCCCGCGCTTGTCGATTCGCAGCGTGCCGATGCCGCGCTGCGCCAGACCTTCGGCCAGCAGGCGATAAGTGGACGAGGCGAGACCGGCCGGATTGTTGCCGTCACGGTCGGTCGGCCCCGATCCGGGGATGATCAGCGCCACGGGCTTGCCCTGCGCAGGCGGCCGATACGTTCCTTTGAGCGAACCCAGCGGTCCGGGTGCTTCCAGTTCCATACCTGCACTATCGACCCGGGGCCCTCCCGGTTCCGCACCCGCCGGCACGGTTGCAGCCAGCAGCAGGGCACCGCAGCCGATTAGCCGGTGCATCCATCTGATCATCTGTCGTCTCCCTTCACTGTAGCCGGCGGACGGCCCCGTCTTGGGGCAGGGGTTCTGACCACTTCGATCCCGCGCGTCCTGAGCGCCTCATGCAGCAGAATCTCGATCTGGGCATTGAGCGAGCGCAATTCGCCAGCCGCCAGCCGCTCGACCGCAGCGTGAACCGCAGGGTCGAGACGGAGAGCGAAGGATTTCCGGGATGAGTTGGTGGGCATGGTGGGCTGGTGCGGCGCTCTATTGGTAGAGCGTCCCTGCATTGACCACTGGCTGGGCTTCCCGGTCCCCGCACAGAACCACCATCAGGTTGGACACCATCGCCGCCTTGCGCTCGTCATCGAGGTCGACGATGCCGTCCGCGCTGAGCTTTGCCAGCGCATCCTCCACCATGCCCACCGCGCCGATCACCACTTTCTTGCGCGCCGCGATCACCGCGTCGGCCTGCTGGCGGCGCAGCATTGCCCCGGCAATCTCCGGCGCATAGGCCAAGTGGGTCAACCCGGCCTCGTCGACCACGATACCGGCGACCTTGAGCCGTTCGTTCAGCTCCTCGCACAGCTCGCGGTTGACCACGTCGGCGCTGCCACGCAGGGTCGTCTCGTCCTCGTCGCTCATGTCGTCGTAAGGGTGCCGCGCGCCGACCGTGCGCAGGCCGGCCTCGATCTGGATCTCGACGAATTCCTTGTAGTCATCGACATCGAACACCGCCTGGGCAGTGTCGGCCACGCGCCAGACGACGTTGCAGGCGATTTCAATCGGGTTGCCGCGCAGGTCGTTGATCTTGACCCGTTCCGAATGAACGTTGTGCGCCCGGACCGACAGCTTGGTGCGCATCATCCACGGCCAGACCCAGCGCAGCCCGCCGGTCCGCTCGGTGCCGCGATAGGCCCCGAACAGGGTCACCACCACCGCCTGGTTGGGTTGCAGCATGAAGAACCCGCACAGGATCAGCAATGCCGCAACTGCGGCGGGAATGATCAGCGCCAGCTTCAGGCCCACGTTCTCGAAACCGAGCGCGAGAACCCCCACGATGATCGCGGCAAGCATAACCGCCAGCAGGACAAAGCCGTTGCTGGTGCGGGCGCCGGATTCGCGGCTGGCCGCCATGGAACCTGGTAAAGCTGACATTGATGAAACCCCCTGATTAATTCTGATATCATATTAATGTCAGATTACGATTAGTGTCAATCCCCCCTTGAAGCCGCGGATGGACAGGCCCATTGGGGAGAAGCGGACCGGGCCCCTCTGGCGCCTGCGGTTGCCCTTCGGGTGGTCGCGGCGCGATGTCGGACCGCAATCGGATAGTGCCGACTCAGCGCAGCACAGGGCCAGTCTGACCCGCCGGCTGAGTGGCTCCACAAGCCCGGCGCCTCCGATCGAACGAGACCGAAACCGCGTTTCAGGGAGCTACCCTTGCCCGAATTCCTCCTCGCCGACTGGCTCGGTACCCCGGTATGGTTCTGGGGCGTGTTCATCACCCTGGTGCTGGCCCTGACCGCTTTCGACCTGGGCATCCTGCACAAGGAAGACCGCGAACTCGGCATCGCCGAATCGCTCCGCCTGAGCGTCTTCTACATCGCAGTGGCGATGGTTTACGGCGTGTGGATCTGGTTCGAGCGCGGGGCCGACCTCGGCATGAAGTACTATACCGGGTACTTCATCGAAAAGGCGCTCTCGATCGACAACGTGTTCGTCATCAGCTTGATCTTCACCTACTTCGCGATCCCGCGCAAATACCAGTACCGCGCCCTGTTGTGGGGCATTCTCGCCGTCATCGTGCTGCGCGGGCTGATGATTGCGGGCGGCGCGGCGCTGGTCGAGCAGGCTTACTGGGTGCTCTACCTGTTCGCCGGCTTCCTGATCGTGACCGGGGTGAAAATGCTGTTCACCGACGACAGCGATCCGGACCTGGCCAACAACGCGGCGATCAAGTGGATTGCCCGGCACATGCGGGTGACGCCCGATCTGCACGGGCAGAAGTTCATCGTCCGCGTGCCGGACGCGAAAACCGGCAAGCTGGCGCTGGCGGCGACCCCGCTGCTGCTGGCGTTGGTGGTGATAAACCTCGCCGACCTGGTGTTCGCGATCGATTCGGTGCCGGCGATCTTTGCCATCACCACCGACACGTTCATCGTCTACACCAGCAACATCATGGCCATCCTCGGCCTGCGCGCGCTCTACTTCGCGCTGGCTGCGATGATCCACCGCTTCCACTATCTCAAGTATGCGCTGGCGGTGGTGCTGATCTTCATCGGCTCGAAGATCTTCGTTTCCGATTTCCTGCTGGGCGGAACCAAGTTTCCGCCGCTGCTCAGCCTGGGTGTAACCCTGGGCCTGATCGCGGCGGGAATCGGCTATTCGCTGTGGAAGACCCGCGGTGACGAAACCGAGCCAGCGGCCAAGGCATAAGGAAAGCGTATCATGAGCCTTCGTTCGATATTCCTGTTTGCTCCCGCCGAAACGGGCAGCGCGCAGGCCGGTCCGTCTGCCCTGGCGATCGATCTTGCCCGCAACCACGGCGCCACTCTCACCGCCTTTGTCGTGCCGCTCGATGTGACCACGCCGGGGCGTGACACCGATGCAGCGGCAGTGGCCCAGGGTATCGCCGAAGCGGCGCGGACGGCCGGCGTCGATTGCCAGACCGTGACCAGCCACTCTCATGCGATGACGGTGCACGAGGCCATCTGCCAGCAGGCCCGGCTGCACGACCTGATCGTGACCGGGACGGATGACAGCAGCATGCTGAGCGAGCGCAACATTGCCGAGCATTTACTGTTCGAAAGCGGCCGCCCGGTGCTGCTGGTGCCGCAGAGCCATGGCGCGGGCGCAGGCGGATCGCAGGCTGCCGTGGCCTGGGACAGCACCGCAGCTGCAGCGCGGGCGCTGGGCGATGCCGTGGCCCTGCTCGATCTCGATGCGGCCGATTTCCTCACCATCAGCGGCGAGAAGGACCTGCCTGCCGATCTGGCCGAAAGCCTGCTGGTGACCACCAGCGCCCGGCGCGGGTTGACAGCCCGCCACAGCGTGGCCGAGCTGGGCTCGCGCAGCATTGCCGCTGCCTTGCAGGACGAGGCCCATGCACGCGGCGCCGCGCTGCTGGTGATGGGCGGGTTCGGCCATTCGAACCTGCGCCGCTGGGTGCTTGGCAGTGCGACCAGCGATCTGTTCGCCGGCCTGACAATGCCGGTCCTGCTGTCCCGCTGATCGGACAGCGGGCGGCGGCTCAGGCCGTATGATTCAGTGCCGCATGATCACGTCGAGGAAGTATTCCCCGTAGGCATCCAGCTTGCGGCTTCCGACGCCGGGGACTTCGCCCAGCTCTGCCAGCGATCCCGGCCGCAGCCGCACCATTTCGCGCAAGGTGGCATCGTGGAAAATGACGTAGGGCGGCACCTGCGCATCCTTCGCCAGGTCCCGCCGCAGCTCGCGCAGGGCATCGAACAGCGGGTCGCCCACCGGGTTGGCCTCGGCAGCGGCCTTGCGCTTGCCCTTGGGCGGCAGCACGATTTCCACCGTGCGTTCGCCTTTGAGGATCGCCCTGGCATCACCAGCCAGCGCCAGCCCGCCATGCTCGTTCGCCGCCAGGCAGCCCCGCGCCTGCAAGGCCCGCGCCAGCGGCTGGAGCAGGCGGGCTTCGTCTCCCCCGACAATCCCGAACACGCTCAGCTGGTCATGCCCGCGCTGACGGATACGGTCATCGCTGGCACCGGTCAGCACTTTCTGGATATGGCCGAGGCCGAAGCTCTGCCCCGTGCGATAGACCGCCGAGAGCAGCTTGCGCGCGGTATCGGTCGCGTCGGTCACCCCGGGGGCTTCAAGGCAGTTGTCGCAATTGCCGCAGGCAGCGGGCGGGTCCTCGCCGAAATGGCGCAGCAGCACCGCGCGGCGGCAGCCCGCCGTCTCCACCAGCCCGGCGAGCGCATCGAGCCGGACGCGCTCCCCGGCCTGGCGCTCGGCCGGAACCTCGGCCAGTCGCTGGCGGGCCATGGCAAAGTCGCCCGCACCCCACAGCAGCAGCGCCTCGGCCGGATCGCCGTCGCGCCCGGCACGGCCGGTTTCCTGGTAATAGGCCTCGATCGACTTGGGGATGCCGGCGTGGGCAACGAAGCGCACGTCGGGCTTGTCGATCCCCATCCCGAAGGCGACGGTGGCGACCATCACCATGTCCTCGCTGTCGACGAAAGCGGCCTGATTGGCCGCGCGCACCTCAGGCTCCAGCCCGGCGTGGTAGGGCAGCACCCGGCGGCGGGTGGCGGCGGCCAGCTTGTCCGCCAGTTCCTCGGCCTTGCGGCGGGTGGGCACATAGACAATCCCCGGCCCGGGATGCGCCGCCATCAGGGCCGTAAGCTGGCGCACCGGGTTATCGCGGTGGCGCAAGGCATAACGGATGTTCGGCCGGTCGAACCCGGCCACGATCATGCCCTGTTCGGGGATGCCGAGCTGGGCGAGAATATCGGCACGGGTGCGCGCATCGGCAGTCGCCGTCAGCGCCAGCCGGGGCACGCCGGGATAGAGGTCCATCATCGGGCCAAGCAGGCGGTAATCGGGGCGGAAGTCGTGCCCCCATTCGGACACGCAGTGCGCCTCGTCGACGGCAAACAGGGCCAGCGGAGCGGAGCCGAGCAGATCACGGAAACCCGGCTGGCTGGCCCGCTCTGGTGCCACATAGAGCAGGTCGAGCGCCCCGGCCCGATAGGCCTCGACCGTCTCGCGCCAGTCTGCATCCTGGCTGGTCAGCGTGGCTGCGCGGATGCCGTTGGCACGGGCGGCCCGCAGCTGGTCATGCATCAGCGCGATCAGCGGCGACACCACCACGCAGGTGCCGGGCAGCATGGTGGCGGGAAGCTGGTAGGTCAGCGACTTGCCCGCCCCGGTCGGCATCACGGCCAGGGTCGATTGCCCGGCCAGCACGCGCTTGACGACATCGCCCTGCCGCCCGCGAAAATCGCTGAACCCGAACAGGGCCTGCAATCGCGCGCGCGCCTGTTCGAGCGTATCGGGCCCCGGCTGGTCAGGCGCGGGCGCAGTGGGATTGTCTGACAGCGGCATGGCCCGGCGGCGATGGCACAGCGGGGCAGTGCAGGAAACCGTGGGCAGGCCGTTTTCCCGTTTGAAGCGTTCCGGCGCCCGCGCTATTCAGGCCCGCAACCCATCCACCACTCCAGGGAGATACTCATGAAGACAATCCTCAAGGCCGCCGCCGCTGCCGCTTTCGCACTTTCGCTGGCTGCGTGCGGCAGCGCCGATGACGCCTCCGAAGAAGCCGAAGCCGACACCGTCGAACTGCCTGCCGACGAAGCCATGGCTGATGTCACGGCCGAGCCGGTCGCCGATCCGGCTGCGACCGCCACTCCGGAACCGGCTGGCGAAGATGCCGCCAACCAGTCGGCCGACGAGGCCGGTGCTGCCGCTGAAGAAGCTGCCGCTGCAGTCGCTGCCGCCGCTGCGGAAGAAGCCGAAGCCGCCACCGAGTAAGCGCTGCATCGGGCAAGGAAACAGGGCGGGCGGATCGGGCAACCGATTCGCCCGCTTTTCCTTTGCGGCGCGTCCGCTATGGTCGCGCCCATGATGCGTTTCGGAACGATACTGGCCGTGCTGGCTCTGGGCGGTTGCGGACCGTCCGGGAATGACCCCGGGCCGGGCGGGGTGACAGTGGACGAAGCCCGCGCACTCGACGAAGCCGCCGAGATGCTCGAGCAGCGGCGCTTGCCGCCCGAAGCGCTATCCAATCCCGCAGTTGAGGGCGAAGCAACCAGCGCCGAAACGCCCGCTCCGGCACCGCCCGCACAATAATAAACAAGCCGATCACAAGAGGAGCCCGATCGCCATGAGCCAGGCCGGCATCAGCCAGAACGGTATGGACCCCGAAACCTTCGAGCAGTTCATCGACCAGCTCGATCGCTATGTGCGCGAACGGCTGATCCCGGCCGAGCGCGACACGATCGAGAATGACCGCGTGCCGGACGATATCCTGCAGGAAATGAAGGATATGGGCCTGTTCGGCCTGACCGTGCCGGAAGAATTCGGCGGCGCCGGGCTCAACACCACGCAATATGCGCGCACGGTCAGGTGCATGAGCTATGCCGCGCCTGCCTTCCGTTCGATCTTCTCGATCAACGTCGGCATGTTCAATTCCGCGATCAAGAACGGCGGCACCGATGCACAGAAGGCGGAATGGTGGCCGCGCATCGCGGGCGGCGCGATTGCCTGCTTCGGCCTGACCGAGCCCGGCTCCGGCTCCGACAGCGCGGCGATGCAGACCTTCGCCCGTCCCGACCCGTCTGGCAATGGCTGGATCCTCAACGGCACCAAGCGCTACATCACCAATGCCCCGCACGCCGATGTCGCCCTGATCATGGCGCGCACGGAGAAGGAGGCCCTGCCCAAGAACGCCCATGTTTCCGCCTTCATCGTGCCGATGGACACGCCCGGCGTCTCGACCGGCAGCCCGGACAAGAAGATGGGCCAGGCCGGGGCGCATATTTCGGACGTGATCCTGGAGGATGTCCATGTGCCCGGCGAGGCACTGCTCGGCGGGGAAACCGGCCAGGGCTTCGTATTCGCGATGAAGAGCCTCGACAACGGCCGCATCTCGGTCGGCGCGGCCAGCACCGGCTATGCCCGCCGCGCGCTCGATTCCGCGCTGCGTTATGCCAACGAGCGCAAGGCCTTTGGCGAACCGATCGCCAACTTCCAGCTGATCCAGCAGATGCTGGCCGAGAGCGAGACCGAAATCTACGCTGCCGAATGCATGATGGCCGACGTGACCGCCCGCGCCGATGCGGGCGAGAATATCCTGGTCAAGGCCGCCGCGTTCAAGGTCTTCGCTTCCGAAATGTGCGGCCGGGTGGTCGACCGGGTGGTGCAGATCTACGGCGGGGCAGGGTATCTTGCCGAATACGATGCCGAGCGGTTCTTCCGCGATGCCCGCATCTACCGCATCTACGAAGGGACGACGCAGATCCTCCAGCTCCAGATCGCCAAGCACATGCTGCGCGAATGGAGAGAGTCTTGATTTTCCGCAGCCCATCCGGGCTGCGACTTCCTCGCTCATGGGGCCTGAAGGCCCCGTCGCTGCGGGCGCGCAGTCGCGCTTGCGGCCCTACGGGCCGTGTGATGCGGCAATCAAGATAGGTCTCCAATCCGATGTATAACCTCCTGCCGGACCTTTCGCTGATCGAAGTCTCCAGCTTCGTCGCCTCGCCCACAGTCGGCCTCTACTGCGCACAGATGGGGGCCGAGGTGATCCGGGTGGACCACAAGGCAGGCGGGCTCGACTACAGGCGCTATATGCTCACGGCTGATGGCCGCTCCCTGAGCTGGGAGAACCTCAACCGGGCCAAGAAGTCGGTCGCGCTCGACCTGCAATCGGGCGAAGGACGCGAGCTGCTGGTGGAACTGGCGCGGGCCACCGGCCAGCTGGTCACCAACCTGCCCGAGCGGAGCTTCCTCGGTCATGATGTCCTTTCCCAGGGGCGGCCCGATATGGTGTCTTTAAGGGTCATGGGTTGGCATGACGGGCGCCAGGCGATGGACTTCACCGTCAACGCGGCCAGCGGCTATCCGCTGATGTGCGGCCCGGAAGACTGGGACGCGGCGACCGCACCGCCGGTCAATCAGGTGCTTCCCGCGTGGGATTTCATCACCGGTGCTTACGGTGCCTTCGCGCTGATGGCCGCGCTCCACCACCGCGCCCGCACCGGCGAGGGCAGCGAGCTGCGACTGCCGCTGGGCGATGTCGCAATCGGGACCATGGCCAACAGCGGATCGATGGCGGAGATGCTCTATCGCGGGGCGGACCGGCAGCGGCTCGGCAACGCGATCTGGGGCGCGTTCGGGCGCGATTTCCGCAGCCGTGACGGGGTGCGCTTCATGGTCGCCGCGCTTACCCCGAAGCAGTGGGACGGGCTGGTTACCGCATTCGGCATCGACAGCGGGATCGCCGCGCTCGAGAACGAACTCGGCGTGCGATTCGCGGATGGCGACACGCCCCGCTTCGACCACCGGGCACGGCTGTTCGCGCTGTTCCAGCAGGCGGCGGACGCACTCGACTGGTCCGACCTGTCGCAGCGGATGGCTGCACAGGGATGCACGTTCGAACGCTATCGCACCATGCACGAGGCAGCGAATGACCCCGTGCTGGTGGGCGAAAACCCGCTGTTCGGCCCATCGCCCGCCAACCCGAGCGGCTTCGCCTATCCCGCCACCCGCAGTTTCGCCCGGCGTCACGGGCACGAACCGGGCGCCCCCAAGCCTGCACCCTATCTTGGCCAGCACAGCGAGGAAGTACTGTGCGAACGGCTGGGGCTGTCGTCTGGGGCGATCGCGAAACTGGTCGATGCGGGGACGGTGGCGCTATCGGATCAAGCGCGATGACTTTTCACCACCTCGGTTAGGAATACGGAAGCATGACCCTCAGACGCGTTGCCATCTGCTCACCCCTGCGCACACCCGTGGGCCGGTTCATGGGCTCGCTTGCGAGCATGAATGCCGGCCAGCTTGGCGCAGTGATCCTCAAGGCGCTGGTCGAGCGCAGCGGGGTGGACCCGGAGCGGGTGGACGACGTGGTGTTCAGCCAGGGCTACGGCAATGGCGAGGCCCCGGCAATCGGCCACTGGGCCTGGCTTGCCGCCGGGCTGCCGCTGGAAGTGCCCGGCTATCAGGTTGACCGGCGCTGCGGCTCTGGCCTGCAGGCAGTCGCCAACGCGGCGATGATGGTCCAGACCGGGGTGGCTGACTGCGTGGTGGCCGGCGGGGTCGAATCGATGTCGAACGTCGAGCACTACACCACCGACGTGCGTCAGGGGATCAAGGCGGGCAACCTCACCCTGCATGACCGGCTCACCCGGGGCCGGGTGATGAGCCAGCCGGTCGAGCGGTTCGGCGTCATCACCGGCATGATCGAGACGGCGGAGAACCTGGCGAAGGATTACGATATCAGCCGCGAGGCCTGCGACGCCTATGCCGTGCGCAGCCACCAGAACGCCGCCGCTGCCTGGGAAGCGGGCAAGTTCGATGCGCAACTGGTCGCCGTCCCCGTGCCGCAGCGGAAAGGCGATCCGGTGCTGTTCACCCGCGACGAGGGCTTCCGCGCGGATGCAAGCATGGACAGCCTCGGTGCATTGCGCGCGCTTGAAGCCAGGACGCCCGGTGCGGTGGTGACCGCCGGCAACGCCAGCCAGCAGAACGATGCTGCATCCGCCTGCCTGGTGGTGGCGGAAGACAAGCTGGAGGAACTCGGCCTTGAACCGATGCTGTGGTTCACCGGCTGGGCAGCCGCCGGGTGCGATCCCAGCCGCATGGGCATCGGCCCGGTCCCGGCGGTGGAGCGGCTGTTCGCCCGCACGGGGATGGACTGGAGCCAGATCGACCTGGTCGAACTGAACGAGGCCTTCGCGCCGCAGGTGCTGGCCGTGCTCAATGGCTGGGGCTGGTCGGCAGACGACAGCCGCCGCGAAATCCTCAACGTCAACGGCTCGGGCATTTCGCTCGGCCATCCGATCGGGGCGACCGGCGGGCGCATTCTGGCGGACATGGCGCACGAAATGCACCGGCGCGGTGCGCGCTATGGCCTCGAGACCATGTGCATCGGCGGCGGGCAGGGCATGGCCGCCGTGTTCGAACGGGCCGCCTGATGGGCGCCTGGGATGCCTGGATCGGGCGCACCGAAGTCCGCACCGACCGGGCCGACAAGGCGCTGTGCCGCCGCTGGCTGGCTGCGCTCGACCGGGCTGCTCCATCAGGCAGCGCGATGCCGCAGGGCATCCACTTCTGCCTCTGCACGCCTGAAGCCGCCACCGCCGCACTGGGTATCGACGGCCACCCGGCCCGCGACGACAGCCCCGACAGCTTCTTCCCGCCGCTACCCCTGCCGCGCCGGATGTGGGCGGCGAGCGACATTGCCTTCCTCGCCCCGATCACGGTCGGCGCGCAGATCGAGCGGACCAGCCGGATCGTCTCGGTCAGCGAGAAGGACGGATCGACCGGCAAACTCGGCTTCGTCGAGGTCGAGCATGTCACCACGGCAGACGCTGTCGAGGCAGTGCGGGAGAAGCAGACGCTGGTCTATCGCGAGGCAAGTCTGCCTGATGCACCGCTCAGCCCGCCCCCGACAGGCGATGGTGCCTTTGCGCCGGACGAATGGGAGCAGGTTGAAACAATTGTGCCATCGGAAACGCTGCTGTTCCGCTACTCGGCGCTGACCTTCAACACCCACCGCATCCACTACGACGCGCCCTATGCGCGCGAGATAGAGCGCTATCGCGGACTGGTGGTCCACGGCCCGCTGATCGCTACGCTGCTGCTCGGCCTTGCCGCGCGCATTCACGGCGAGAACCGGCTGAAGACATTCAGCTTCCGCGCCGTCAGCCCGGCGATTGCGGGCGAGCCGCTCCATCTGGCCGTGCGCGAAACGGCCGAGGGGCTGGAACTGGGGTCGTTCGCCAGCGACGGGCGCCAGACGCTGAAGGCCGGCGCTACGCTTCGCTGACAGGATAGGGCGCAATCGGCTGCACCACGCCGTAGGTTTCTTCCATCGGTTCGTGCCCCAGCGGCGGGAACTCCAGTGCTTCCGGCTCGACATGGGTTTCCGGCAGCCGGTCCAGCAGATTGCGGATCAGGGTCAGCCGCCCACGCTTCTGGTCGTTGAAGTCGACCAGGGTCCACGGCGCCCACTCGGTATGGGTCGCCGCCAGCATCGCCTCGCGCGCTTCGGTGTAGGCGGCGTATTTTTCCCGCGCGGCAAGATCGATCGGGGAGAGTTTCCAGCGCTTGAGCGGGTCATCCAGCCGCTCGGCCAGCCGCTCCTCCTGCTGCGCCTGGTCGGTGGTGAGCCAGTACTTGAACAGCAGGATGCCGTCATCGACCAGTTGCCGCTCGAACGCAGGCGCGGCCTCCAGGAAACGCGCCACTTCGGACTCGCTGGCAAAGCCCATGACTTTCTCCACCCCGGCCCGGTTGTACCAGCTGCGATCGAACAGCACGATCTCGCCCGCCCCGGGCAGGTAGGGCACGAAGCGCTGGAAATACCACTGGCCGCGCTCCTGCTCGGTCGGTTTGGGGAGCGCCACCACGTGGCACTGGCGCGGATTGAGCCGACCGCTGACCGCCTTGATCGCGCCGCCCTTGCCCGCCGTGTCACGCCCCTCGAACAGCACGCAGATGCGCGCACCGGTGGTTCGCGCCCAGCGCGCCATGGCCACCAGTTCCTCCTCGAGCGGCTCGAGCAGTTCTTCGTAGGCCTTGCCCTTGAGCTTTTCCAACCGGTGTTCTCCTGTTTGTCAGTCCGCCCGCAAAGTGCTAATGGTTGCAACTGAAACCATGGCCACGCTCGCGAACCCCGAATCCGATTTCACTGTCCTGCCGGAAATGCCGGCCGATGTCTTCACTGCGCCGCTCCGGCGGCCGGCACACGTGGGCGAGGACTGGCTGGAGCCGGCCCAGACCGCTTATTCCCGCCAAGAAGACGGGATCTGGGACGATCTGTTTGCGCGGCAGGTGGACGTGCTGCCCGGCCGGGCCGCCAGCGCGTTCCTGTCAGGGCTCGACCGGCTGGACCTCGGCCGGGGCGGCGTGCCCGATTTCGGCAAGCTGTCGGAGGAACTGGGCGCGCTGACCGGCTGGAGCGTGGTCCCCGTGCCGATGCTGATCCCGGACCACGTGTTCTTCTGGCACCTGGCCAACCGGCGGTTCCCGGCCGGCAACTTCATCCGCACCCGCGAGACGTTCGATTACATCCAGGAACCCGACGTGTTCCACGACGTGTTCGGGCACGTGCCGATGCTGGCCGACCCGGTCTATGCCGACTACATGCAGGAATATGGCCGCGCCGGGTGGAAGGCGATGCGCTACAACCGGCTCAAGGCCCTGGGTGCGCTCTACTGGTATACGGTCGAGTTCGGGCTGATCCTCGAGGATGGCAAGGACCTGCGCGCCTATGGTGCCGGAATCCTGTCCGGCCCGACCGAGGCGGTCTATGCGATCGAGGCCCAGAGCCCGAACCGGATCATGCTCAATGTCGACCGGGTCATGCGGACCGACTACGTGATCAGCGACCTGCAACCGACTTATTTCGTGATCGAGAGCTTCGAGGATCTCTACCGCCAGACCGTCGAGCGCGATTTCGACCGGCTTTACCGGAACCTCGCCCCGGCTTTCACTTATGCCAACTCGGCGGTGATCGACGTCGACAACGTGTTGCATCGCGGGACACAGGAATACCTGCTGCGCGGCGGGCGGGGCAGCGGCGCCGCGCCGGTCTGACCACAGGATCGAACGCAAACGAAAGCGGCCCGGAATCGCTCCCGGACCGCCCTCGCTGTAACAGATTGCCTGGCTTACTGACCGGTGGCCTCGTCAACTTCTTCAGCGTTCTCTTCCATGGCGTCCGCCTGCTCTTCGGCGTTGTCCACCATGGCGTCTTCCTGCGCGTCAGTGATCTGGCCGGCTTCTTCCATCGCTTCGGCCTGGGCGTCGGCATTCTCGACCATCTGCTCGCCAGTTTCCTCAGCCGCTTCTTCGCGCGGGCCGTCACAGGCAGCAAGGCCGAGCGAGAGGATGGCGGCCGGAATCAGGAACGAATTCTTCATGGTATTTTCCCCTTGTCGTAGGGTGCACTGCACCCGTTGAACGCGGCACACGCGCCCCGCTGTGGGGTTAAAACAGCGACGGCAATCTGGTTCCCGAAGATGCGATGAACCGTGACAATCAGCGCAAGGTGAGCCACGCCAGCGCCGCGATTCCGATAACGATGCGGTACCAGGCAAACGGTGCAAAGCCGTAACGGCTGACATAGGCGACGAATGCGCGGATCACCGCCAGAGCGACAAGGAAGGCAGCCACGAAACCGATGGCGATTTCGTCCCACCCAACCAGGCCGCCGCCCGCGAGCAGTTTTTCAGGCTCGGAGAGGATTTTCACCGTTGCGGCGCCAATCATGGTCGGCACGGCAAGGAAGAAGCTGAACTCCGCCGCGGTCTTGCGACCCACGCCCATCGCCAGTGCGCCCAGGATGGTCGCCCCCGAACGGCTGGTCCCGGGAATCATCGCCAGGCACTGGACGAACCCGATCCCGATCACCTTCTTCAGGGGAAGGTCGGCAACGCCGGTGTCTTCGGACGGGCGGATTGTCTTCTCCAGCCCCAGCATGGCAATCCCGCCGATAACCAGCGCCCAGGCCACCACGTTGGGCGATTCGAGCATCACGTCGATCGTATCCTTGACCATCAGCCCGATGACGGCGGCGGGAATGAAGGCGACGAGGATATTGCGCACGAACCGGACCGAGGTGGGCTCCCACCGCAGCAGGCCGGTGCCCATAGTCCAGAATGTGCGGAAATAGCTCACCACTACCGCCAGGATCGCCCCCAGCTGGATGACGATGTTGAACTGCGCCCACTGCGCGGCATCATAGCCGAACAGCTCGGTGGCGAGGATCAGGTGCCCGGTGGAGGATACCGGCAGGAACTCGGTCAGCCCTTCCAGGATACCGAGCAGGATTGCGGTGACTGTTTCGTTCATGGCTCGCCGCTCAAGGCGATTGGCCGGGGCAAGTCAACGCTAACCGCGACTTGCCCCGCCATTGGTGTCACCAGATCCGCACGCGCTGTTCCGGCGGCAGGTAGAGCTTGTTCTCCGGCCCGACGTTGAAAGCCTCGTACCACGCGTCCATGTTGCGCACCGGGCCATTGGCGCGGAACTGCTCCAGGCTGTGCGGCCCGAGGCGGATACGCTGGCGCATGGCATCTTCGCGGTTCTGCGCCCGCCACACCTGCGCCCAGGCGATGAAAAAGCGCTGGTCGCCGGTCAGCCCGTCGATCACCTTGTCCTCACGCCCGCCCAGCGAGAGCTTGTAGGCGCGATAGGCCAGGCTGAGGCCGCCGATATCGCCGATGTTCTCGCCCAGCGCGAGGCGGCCGTTGATGCAGGTCTTGCCATCGTCGAGCGGGCAGAATGCATTGTACTGGGCCACCAGCTTGTCACCACGCTTGTCGAACTCGGCGCGGTCCGCGTCGGTCCACCAGTTGCGCAGTTCGCCGCGGGCGTCGGACTTTGAGCCCTGGTCATCGAAGCCGTGGCCCATTTCATGGCCGATCACGCCGCCGATGGCACCGTAGTTGACCGCCGGGTCCGCCGTAATGCCGAAGAACGGCTGCTGCAGGATACCGGCCGGGAAGACGATCTCGTTCTTGGTGGCGTTGTAATAGGCGTTCACGGTCTGCGGCAACATGCCCCATTCGGTCCGGTCGATCGGCTGGCCCAGCTTGGCGCGATTGTCCTCGAAGCCCCACCTGGCCGCCGCCATGCGGTTGGCCATCGGATCACGGGTGATCGCAAGGCCTTCGTAGGTTTCCAGGTTGTCCCGGTACCCGATCTTGGGGTCGAAGCTTTCCAGCTTGGCCATGGCCTCGCGCTTGGTGTCTGCCCCCATCCAGTCGAGTTCGCTGATCGATTCGGCCATGGCGCTGCGCAGGTTGCGCACCAGCTCATCCATCGCAGCCTTGTTTTCCTTGGGGAAATGGCGCTCGACATAGGCCTTGCCAACTACCTCGCCGAGATGCCCCTCGGTTTCGGCAATCGCCCGCTTCCAGCGCGGGCGCTGCTCCGGCGTGCCGGTGAGCAAGGTGCCGTAGAGGGCGAACTGGGCCTTGTCGAACCGCTCCGGCAGCACGGCTGCATTGCCCGACAGCAGGCGCACCGCAGTCCACGCCTGCAGGGTTGCAAGCGGCGTCTCGGTGAGCAGGCCGAACATACCCGGGGTGCCCTTGCCAATCTTGGCGACCACCTCCGGCGCCAGGCCGAGTTCGGCCACCCGTTCCGGCGATGGGGGAACCTGAGGGATGACAAACTTGGGTGCGCGGTCGAACCCGGTCGCCGCCAGCATGGTTGCGAGCGGGAAATCGCCTGCCATCGCCGCGAATTCCTCCGGCGTGGCCGCCGTGTAGGTCAGGTCCCGGTTGCGGCTGACGGTGCGGTCCCAAGAGATCTCGCGCGCAATCCGCTCCTCGAGTGCATAGACCGCCTGTGCAGCGGCGGCTGGGTCAGCATAGCCGGCCTCGCCCAGCAGGAATTCCAGGTACTCGCGGTATTTCTGCTGGATGGTCCGGCCGCGCTCGCTTTCGTCGCTGTAGTAATCGCGGTCCGGCAAGCCCAGCCCGCCGCTGGAGACATAGGTGACATAGGTATCGGGCGCCTTCTGGTCGACCGTCACGAATGCACCGAGCGGAGAGGGAATGCCGGGCGTGGCCCAGACCTTGACGAGGGCATCGAGATCGGCAGCCCCGAAGATCGCACCCAGGTAGGGCCGGGCAGGAGCAAGCCCTGCCGCCTCGATTGCAGCCGTATCGGCAAAGGCATTGTAGGCATCGACGATCCGCTGCTCGCCAGCCGACAGTGCGCCGTCCCTTGCCACCAGCTCATCGACCAGCGCCTTCACGTCGGCGGTCGATTTTTCGGCCAGCAAGGTGAACGCACCGAAGCGGCTGAATTCGGGCGGCAGGGGATTGGCGTCGAGCCACTCCTGATTGACGTATCCGAAGAAGTCGTCACCCGGCGCAATCGTGTCGGACAGGAGGGTGGTGTCGACCCCCCACTCGCCAAAGCTCATGGTCGGCAGGGTCGAGCCCGTCTCGGCTGGCTGCGCCACTTCCACGATATCGTCCCCTTGCGCAGCAAGCGGCGCAGCGAACATCAGGGCCAGCGCGCTGGCACCGGCGGCAAGCAAAGTCTTGGTCATCACAGCATCCCCGAGTATTGGGCCGCCGCGACGAGGCGACAGCCAGAATGCGTACAGCCATAGCCAGCCGTGCAGCCGGGAGGGGCCGCTGGTCGGGCGCAGAGCGGAGTTGGTCGAAAACCTGGACGCAACAGGGGCGTCAGGCGGCTTCGCTGGCAGTGAACTGCAGGGCGGCCAGCCGGGCGTAGAGACCGCCCTGGGCCGAGAGCACAGCATGGGTGCCCTGTTCGACGATCTGCCCCTCTTCCAGCACCACGATCCGGTCAGCCGAGCGCACCGTGGCCAGCCGGTGGGCGATGACCAGCGTGGTCCGCCCCTGCATCAGCCGCTCCAGCGCATCCTGCACCAGCCGCTCGCTCTCGGCGTCGAGCGCGCTGGTCGCTTCGTCCAGCAACAGGATCGGCGCATCGCGCAGGAGGGCGCGGGCAATCGCCAGCCGCTGCTGCTGCCCGCCCGACAGGCGGGTGCCGCTTTCGCCGAGGAACGTATCGAGCCCCTGCGGCAGTTCGCGCAGAAAACTTTCGGCATTGGCGGCGCGGGCGGCCTCCCAGATCTCTTCGTCGCTCGCGTCCCACCGGCCATAGCGCAGGTTGTCCCGCGCGTTGGCACTGAACAGCACCCCGTCCTGCGGCACCAGCGCGATCCGCTTGCGCACTTCGGCCGGGTCAGCGCTGGGCAGGGGCACGCCATCGAGCCGGATCGTGCCCGCCTGCGGATCGTAGAACCGTTCAGCCAGCTGGAACACGGTCGACTTGCCTGCGCCTGACGGGCCGACCAGCGCGACTGTCTCGCCCGGCTCCACCTCCAGCGTGAAGTCCTTGAGCGCGGCCTGTTCTGGGCGCGTGGGGTAGCGGAAGGTGACGTTCCGGAACGAGAGGCTGCCGCGCGGGGGCTCCGGCAGGCTTTCCGGCCGGGCCGGCACGGAGATCACCGGCTTTTCGTTGAGCAGTTCCTCCAGCCGGCTGGCGGCACCGGCACCGCGCAGCAGGTCGCCGAACACCTCGGTCAGCGCACCGAAGGCACCGGCCACGATCACCCCGGCGATGATGAAGGCGAAGATCGTCCCCCCGGTAATGGCGCCGCTTATCACCAGCAGGGCCCCTCGCCACAACAGCACGGTCAGCGCGCCGAAGATCAGGGTGATCAGCAGCGCGGTCATCACAGCCCGGATCAGGACCCGGCGGCGCGCCGTATCGAAAGTCCGTTCGACCGCATCGCCGAAGCGTTCGCCTTCGCGGCTCTCCTGGTTGAAGGCCTGGACGATCTTCATGGCTGACAGGGTTTCGGTGATGATCGCGCCGACATCGGCCACGCGGTCCTGGCTGGTCCGGCTGATCGTGCGCAGGCGCCGCCCGAACACCGCGATCGGCACGATAACCAGCGGGATCGCGACAAACATCCAGATCGCCAGCTGCGGGGCGAGCCAGAACAGGTAGCCCGTCCCCAGCACCGCCATGATGACGTTGCGCACCGCGACCGACAGCGTGGTCCCCACCACCTGCTCGATGATCGCAGTGTCTGCGGTCATCCGGCTGGAGATCTCCTTCGGGCTGTTTTCCTCGAAGAAGGCAGGCGACAGGCGCAGCAGGTTGTCCTGCACCTTGCGGCGGATGTCGGCCACCACCCGCTCGCCCAGCCAGCTGACGAAGTAGAACCGCACCGCCGTGCCTGCGCCCAGCAGGGCGACCAGCATCAGCAGATAGCGAAACCAGCGGCCGATATCGGCCGGGTCGCCGCCTTCGGCAAAACCCCGGTCGATGATCAGCTTGAGCGCGGTCGGCAGGGCCAGCGAGGTGATCACCGCCGTCACCAGCAATGCCGCCGCAGCCGCCGCCAGCGGCCCCGGGTAATTGGCCGCTTCGCGCAGGATCATCCGCAAGGGGCCGAGCGTGCGGGCCGGCTTGGCGGCGTCATCCTGCGGCTTTGGGGTGCCCCGGCGGGCGAACAGGCCCCGGCGAGGGGCTTCGGCGGTTGTCTCCACATCCATGCTTCTCAGCTAGCTATCGCGGCGCCAGAAATCCACCTCCGCAAGCCTCAGGATACGGGAAAGCGGCATTTCGGATAAAATGATGCATTGCACAATTTAAGGCAGGGCTTACCTTGCACTGCACAAGGGTAGGGGTCGAGGCGCTCGCCAGAAGCGCTGAAGCAGGGGAATACGATTGCTTTATCACGCTTATGAACTCCAGCGCGCCTGGCTGACCAGCGCCAGCAACTGGGCCACGATTTCTGCAGGAATGCTGTCCAACCCGCGTCTGCCGATGGGCTACATGGGGCTGGGCCCGATCGCGGCCTCGGCGCTGGAGGTGTTTGCCCATGCGGCCGCCCCGCGCGGCAAGCCGTCTTTCGGGATCGACAGCGTCATGGTGGACGGCACGCGCCACGCGCTGAGCGAGGCGACCGTGCTGCACAAGCCATTCGGCGACCTGCTGCGCTTCCGGCGCGAAGGCCTGGCCGACAAGGCCCCCAAGGTGCTGATCGTCGCCCCGATGAGCGGACACTACGCCACCCTGCTGCGCGGCACCGTGGAACGGATGGCCGAGCGATGCGAGGTCTACATCACGGATTGGACCGATGCGCGCATGGTGCCGGTGAGCGATGGCCGGTTCGACCTTGACGACTATATCGACTACCTGGTCGAGTTCCTCGACTTCATCGGGCTCGACGGTAACGGTGGTCGCCCGCACATGATTGCGGTGTGCCAGCCTTCGGTTCCGGCCTATGCCGCCACGGCACTGATGAACGCGCGCAAGGATCCCTGCCGCCCGGCCACGCTGACGCTGATGGGCGGTCCGATCGACACCCGCAAGTCACCGACCACCGTCAACGACCTGGCGATGGAGCGTCCGCTGAGCTGGTTCCGTCACAACGTGATCGCCACTGTGCCGATGACCTATCCCGGCGCCGGACGGAAAGTCTATCCCGGCTTCCTCCAGCTGGCGGGGTTCATGAGCATGAACCTGGGCAACCACATGCTAAGCCACTACGAGATGTTCAAGCACCTGACGGTTGGCGACCAGGACAGCGCCCAGACGACCAAGGACTTCTACGAGGAATACCGCAGCGTCTGCGACATGACGGCTGAATTCTATCTCCAGACGGTAGAAGAGGTGTTCCAGGTCCACGCCATCCCGAATGGCACCTTCCGCCACCGCGGCGAACTCGTGCTGCCGTCGGACATCCGCGACACTGCCCTGCTGGCGGTCGAGGGCGAGCGCGACGATATTTCCGGGCTAGGGCAAACGAAGGCCGCACTGGAGCTTGCCACCGACCTCGCCCAGTCGAAGAAGCAGTACCACCTCGCTGAAGGGGCAGGCCACTACGGCATCTTCAACGGCAGCCGCTGGCGTGACCAGATCGCTCCGGTGGTCGAGGCGTTCATTGCCCGCCACGGCAAGGGCGAGATCGTTCCGGCCGGGTCGGCCTGACGCAAGCCGCTAAGGGTTGTCCCCGGCCGTCCGCCGCCCGAACAGGGCGCGGACCATCCGCCGGGTAACCAGCAGCAGCCAGACCGTAAGGGCGAGCAGCACCAGCGCGATCGCGCCGGCAGCATAGGGGTATTCGTAGGCGAGCCAGAGCAGGCCGACCGTCGCCACGTCTTCGGTCGTCGAAACGACCATGTTCGAGAATGGCTCGGGGCTGGCGTTGACCACCGCGCGCGAACCAGCCTTGCCCGCGTGCGCCGCCAGAGTGGCGCTGCCGCCGAGCAGGAAAGCGATCACCTGCGTCGCCGGATCGCCCGGATCGACAATCGCCAGCGCCAGCAGCGCACCGCCGACCGGCCGGATGAGGGTGTGCACGCTGTCCCACAGCGAATCGAGCCACATCACCTTGTCGGCAAAGAATTCCGCCAGCGCGGCGAGGGCGGCGATGGCCATGATCCAGGGATTTTCCAGCACGCCCAGGCTGGCGAGATGCTCGGGCAAGGGCAGCACGTCATAGCGCATGGCCAGCCCGGTGGCGAAAATGCACAGGTAGAGCCGCCAGCCAGCCAGCAGACTGACACTGCCGGCAATCCCGATCACTTCCATTATGCCCATGGCCGATGCTCCCCATCAGGGAGCAAACATGGGCCAGCAGGACATAAAGCGCAATCGCGGGCGCTCAGCCCTTCAGGTCGGGGTCGCAGGTTTCGCCGTCTTCCAGTTGCACGCCGAAGCTGTTCAGCAGCATCGAAACCTGGGTGTACTGGCCGACGGTGAAAACCAGGTCCATCCGGCCCTTGTCCCCCAGTTCCGCCAGCGCTGCCCAGGTGCCGTCACTGACAAAATGGTTGCCCACCAGTTCGTCGGCCGCGCGCAGCAGAGCGCTTTCGAGCGGCGTCCAGCCCGGCGCGTCCGGCCCCTGCTTGACCCGTTCGACCTCTTCGGTCGTCAGCCCGCAGTCGAGACCGATCCGGCGGTGCTGCATCCATTCGTAGCCGGATTTGCAGTTCCAGCCAGTGCGCAGGATGACGAGTTCCCGCTCCCGCTCGGGCAGGGCGTTGCGGCGCGAGAGGACGTAGTTGCCCCAGCCGAGAAAAGCCGCCAGCGCCTTGGGCGCGTGGGCCAGGGTACGGAAGATGTTGAGCACCCGCCCGCCGCCAACCTTGTTGTCAGGGCTGGCGAACGGGCCGAGTGCCTCTTGCTGCGCCTGGTCGAGCCGGTCCATGTCGACCGGTTCGATCCTCGGCGCGGCCAACCGCATCAGAACACCTCGAACAGGCCGGCTGCACCCTGGCCGCCGCCGATGCACATCGTCACCACGGCATATTTCGCACCGCGGCGCTTGCCTTCAATCAGCGCGTGGCCGGTGCAGCGTGCGCCGGTCATACCGAACGGGTGGCCGATCGAGATCGAGCCGCCGTTGACGTTGAGCAGTTCGTCAGGGATGCCCAGCTTGTCGCGGCAGTAGAGCACCTGGACCGCGAAGGCCTCGTTCAGTTCCCACAGGCCGATGTCGTCCATCTTCAGGTTGAAGCGTTCGAGCAGCTTGGGAATGGCGAAGACCGGGCCGATGCCCATTTCGTCAGGCTCGGTCCCGGCGACTGCCATGCCGACATAGCGGCCGAGCGGCTCGAGCCCGCGCTTTTCGGCAACCTTGGCTTCCATCACCACGCAGGCAGAGGAGCCGTCGGACAGCTGGCTGGCGTTGCCGGCCGTGATCACGCCGCCTTCGCCCATCACCGGCTTGAGGCTGGCAAGTCCTTCCAGCGTGGTATCGGGGCGGTTGCAATCGTCCCTGGTGGCGGTGACCTCCTGATAGGTCACTTCCTTCGTTTCCTTGTTCATCACCGCCATAGTGGCGGTGCAGGCGACGATTTCGTCATCGAACTTGCCGGCCGCCTGCGCCGCTGCCGTGCGCTGCTGCGATGCAAGCGAATATTCGTCCTGGTATTCGCGGCTGATGTTGTAGCGCTTGGCCACCACTTCGGCGGTGCCGATCATCGGCATGTAGATGTGCGGGTGCATTTCCAGCAGCTCGCGATCCGGCTCGACGAACATCTTGCCGCTGCCGACCACCTTGGAAATGCTTTCCAGCCCGCCGGCCACGCAGATGTCCATGTTGTCGACCAGCACCTGCTTGGCCGCCGTGGCGATGGTCATCAGGCCGCTGGAGCACTGGCGGTCGATGGTCATCGCGGGGACGGTCACGGGCAGGCCGGCGCGCAGTGCCGCGAGCCGGGCGACATTGCCGCTGGTCGAGCCCTGCTGGACCGCACAGCCCATCAGCACGTCGTCGATCTCGGCCCCTTCGAGCCCGGCGCGCTCGACCGCGGCCTTGATCGACCAGGCACCGAGCGTTGCGCCAGTGGTGTTGTTGAATGCGCCGCGGGCCGCCTTGGTCAGCGGAGTACGGGCGGTGGAGACGATGACTGCGTCACGCATTGTGATTTCCCTAAAGTCGTCATCCCAGCGGAAGCTGGGATCTTTCTCGGATATGTCCGATCTGGCGGACAGCGATCCCAGCTTTAGCTGGGACGACGGTTAAACGAAGAACTGCATGATCCATTCGGTGATCAGGGCGGGTTTGTCCTCGCCTTCGATCTCGATGGTGATCTCATGGGTCTGCTGCCACTGGCCGGGGCGCTTCTCGACCAGTTCGAGCAGCTTCCAGTGGCCGCGGATGCGCTTGCCCGAGCGGACCGGGGCGATGAAGCGCGTCTTGTTGCCGCCGTAGTTGACGCCCATCTTGACGCCTTCGGGCTTGGGCAGGTCGGAATTGGCGCTGAGGTAGGGGATCATCGACAGGGTCAGGAAGCCATGCGCGATGGTGCCGCCGAACGGCGTCATCTTGGCGGCTTCCTCGTTGATGTGGATGAACTGGTGGTCACCGGTCGCATCGGCGAACAGGTTGATCCGTTCCTGGCTCATCTCCACCCATTCACTGGTGCCGATGTGCTGGCCGACCTTGGTTGCGATTTCCTGCGGGGTCATGCGCCTCTCCTTTGTGCCGCGATTCTGCGTTTGTGCGGCGGCTTCATGGCGCATGATTGCAGCTAGCGCAACGCACCCGCCCCTGCCGCTACGGCTTTGCCGCCGGTCCGCACCCTGGCAACCGGCCGGCGCGGCAGGCGTGCGTCGCGCACCTGCGAATCATGGCGGCGGCAGTAAGTCCACAGCGCGATCTGCAATCCGGCGAGCATCATAATGAAGGGCTGGTAGGCAATGCCCTGGAACAGCGCACCGACCAGGTAGACGATCTGCGCCACCTGCAGCGCGCTGGCCAGTGGTGCCTGCCACTGCTCGCCATGGCCGCCGCGATTGCGCCAGCGCCGCCGCAGCCGCTCCATTTGCCAGACGCCGAGCGCCTGGAACCAGAGCCACATGATCAGGCCCGGCCAGCCCTGTTCGCCCAGCATCTCGAAGATGGCCGAATGATAGGCCCGCGCTTCATCGACCACTTCGCGATATTCGATCGAAACGGTATTTGCCCCGCTCTCTTCCTTGACCGGCATCTGATAGGCGAAGCGGTTGCCGCGGAAGGCATCGAATCCACCGCCGAAGGGATTTTCGAGCGAATATTCATAGGTCCATTGCCACACCGCCACGCGGGTCGAGGCGGACGAATCTTCCTTGTACCCGGCAATCAGCCCCATGCGCTCGTAATAGCTGGTGGGCAGGAACGGCAGCGCCACCATGACCATCACCGCGCCGCCCATCAGGAAGGTCAGCCTGCGTTTGACGTCCCGCAGCGAAACCAGCGCCAGCACGCCCATGCAGATCAGGCCGGTGCGCGCTTCGGTGCCGATCGGCACCAGCAGACAGGCGAAGATCAGCCCGTAGGCGAACGCCTTGACCCGCCAGTCGGGCGGGAACACCGTGCCGTGTTTGGTGAACCACAGGATCAGCGGGATGATCCCGACTGCCACGGTCGCCAGGGTCGAGCTTTCGTAGATGCCGCTGTTGTTGTTGACGAAAAAGCTGAGGCTTTCATAGCCGCCGCCGCCCAGCGCGGTTTTCATGCCGGTGGCGATGATGATTGCCCCGGCGGTCAGCACCATGGTCAGCGCCGCCGATTCGATCCGGAGTTTCGTGGTCAGGGCCAGCGGCAGGAATATTGCGAAGACCAGCGTCTTCCACACCCAGTCCCACTTGAACAGCGCGTCTGCCGGGAAGTCGGCGTTCATGGTGGTCCAGCCGCAATAGACCAGCAAGGCCAGCAGCAGCCCCTGGCGCAGGGTGAACTTGCTGCCGCGTTTGGGGTCGACCAGGATCCACCCGGCAAAGGCGGCGCAGAACGCAATCAGCGAAACCTGGAAGGCCGGGGTAATCGTCCAGCCGATCTTCTGGGGGGCGAGAATGTCGATGTAGAGATAGGTCAGCACCCACAGGTACGGGCGCCGCAAGCCTGCAAGCAGCATGAAGCAGATGAACAGGAACAGCGCGAGGTCAAGCATCGGCGCTGTCCTCTGCCGCCGCAGGCTGCTCGCGGTCGAGATCCGGCCGGCCGGACAGGCGGATTACCATCACCGCCAGCAGGCCATGGATCAGCGCGAGAGCGAAATAGTCGATCACGTGGTTCTACCTGCGGGTTGAAGCCATCCGGCCAGCCGTTCGTGCCCCATGCACGCCAGGCCTTGCCGCCTGCTAGCAGGGGCAAGTTGACGGCGCGTTAAGCAAGGCGTGGCAGATGGTGGGTCCATGACCCGGATCCTTCACGTCCTCGACCATTCGCTGCCGCTGCACAGCGGCTACACCTTCCGCACCCGCGCGATCCTGAAGGCGCAGCAGGCCGCGGGACTGGAGGTCAGGGGGATCACCGGGCTTCGCCATGCCGCAGAGGGGCCTGCCTGCGAGACGGTGGAGGGGCTGACCTTCCACCGTACGCCAGGCGAGCCTTCCGGTCCGGTCGGTCTGCGCGAATGGCGCGAGATCGCCCGGCTGGCCGATGCCATCGTGGCCCTGGCCGAAACCTGGCGGCCGGATGTTCTGCACGCCCATTCGCCTGCGCTGGGCGGCATGGCGGCCCTGCGCGCCGGCCGAAAGCTGGGGCTGCCGGTGGTCTATGAGATTCGCGCCTTCTGGGAAGACGCCGCCGTGGGCAACGGCACCGGGCAGGAAGGCTCGCTCAAATACCGGATGACCCGGGCGCTGGAAAATCGCGTCATTGCCGGGGCGGACGCGATGTTCACCATCTGCCACGGCCTGCGCGACGATCTGATCAGCCGCGGTTTCGATGGCGGGCGGATCGGGATCGCCCCCAACGGGGTTGACCTTTCACTGTTCGGCGAGCCGCCCTCGCGCGATTGCGCCCTCGCGCAGCAGCTGGGCTTCGGCGAGGAGTCGGTCATCGGCTTCATCGGCAGCTTCTACGATTACGAGGGGCTTGACGACCTGATTGCGGCCCTGGCCCTGCTGCGCGAGCAAGCCCCGGGCACCCGGTTGCTGCTGGTTGGCGGGGGGCCGATGGAACAGGCCCTGCAGGCGCAGGCAAGGCAGTCGCCCGCTTCGGCGGCCATCCATTTCACCGGACGCGTGCCGCACGCGGAGGTTGAACGGTATTACTCGCTGATCGACGTGCTCGCCTATCCGCGCAAGCGCAGCCGCCTGACCGACCTGGTTACCCCGCTCAAGCCGCTCGAGGCGATGGCGCAGCGCAGGGTGGTGGCCGCCAGCGACGTCGGCGGGCACCGCGAGCTGATCACCGACGGCGTGACCGGCACGCTGTTCCCGGCCGACGATCCGGAAGGCTGCGCAGCCGCGCTGGCTGGCCTGCTCCGGCGGCGCGAATCGTGGGACGCCATGCGCCAGCGGGCACAGCAGCACGTTGCCGACAACCATGACTGGTCACGCAACGTGCGTCGTTATCAAGACGTTTACCATCTCTTGCTAGGCCGGTCGTCCAATCGGCAAGTGTCCGCTGCCGCCTGAACAGGCAGCGATGCGCCCGAAATTGAACGGGGAATTGATATCGTGACCACCCAGAGGATGGCGAAACCGGCGGCCAAGGCCCCTGTCAGCGCCCACCCGCTGTTTCCGGTTATCGTGGCCTTGTGGTTTGCCGCTCTGCTCGGCGTGGGCACGATAGTGCTGCCGCAGACGCTGTTCGATGCGCTGGGCAGCGCCGCTGGTCTTGGCACGACAGGCCTCGGCTTCCGGTTCGGTATCGGCCTGGTGGCTGGACTGGGCGGTGCGGCGATCGGCCTGTTGATGGCGCGCATGGCCGTTGCCGGGCAAGGCACGGCAAAACCCCGGGCCGCCGCCACGCGCGGCTTGGCCGAAAAGACAGATCGCGCTGCCAAACGCCCGATTTCCGCGCTTGAGGAACTCGGCAGCGATGGCCTCGATGAACCGATTGCGACCGCGATGAACCGGCCGGGGTCCGAGCCCATGGCGGGCCGCCGCCGCGCCCTCGCGGTGACGGACGAGAGTGCTCCCAGCGAATACCTCACCCAGGCACCCTTGCCCGGTGGCGGCGATGTGCTCGATCTGATGGGGGTGCACGATCTGGCGGATGACCAGGTACTGGAACTCGGCCACTTCGAGGACGGCACCGAGCCGGCAGCATCACCCTTCATTCCCGTGCAGGAGCCGTTCGCCGCATCATTGGCGTTTCCTTCGGATCCGGCCATTACCGACGCGAGCAGTGCCGCTGCGGACAGTGCGTACGAGCCCTTTGGCGGTGCGCCCTTCGCCCGGCCTGCCGATGAAGTGCCGATGCCCGGAAAGCCGGCGCCGACCGCGCCACTGGCCGCAGGGCCGTTTGCCGCGCCCGACCTGCCGCGCCCGTTCTCGCCCCCGCCTGCTGCACGGGCGCCGTTCGCTGCTCCGGCTGCAGACCCTGCACCAGCGCCCGAGCCGGAGGTTGCGCCCCCGTTCGGCCGCCCCTTCGCAACGACCGAGCCTGTTGCCGATCCTGTTGCGGCTCCGGCTCCCGCGTCGGCAATGGCTCCGTTCGGAATGCCTCAGCCCGCCGCCGCCCCGGCTACGTTTTCTGCCCCGTTTTCTGCCCCGGTAGCCGCGCCACTTTCCGCCCTGCCACAGCCGTTGCCGGGTACGCCGGCACTCGACCAGACGCCGGATTCGCCAGTAGCGCCGGTTGCCGCCAGGACCAGCCCCGAATCGGGCGGGCTCGCAGGCCTCGGGATGGTCGACCTGGTCGATCGATTCGCCGAATCGCTGCGCCGGGCCAGCAAGCTTTCGGCACAGATTGCGAACGAAGCTGCCGCACCAGCCTTCACGATACCGGAAGCGGCGATCGGGGCGGTCGAGCCTGCTCTGCCACCGTTTGCCCCGCCGGTTGTCACCGCCCCGGTCGAAGAGCCGGCCGCCCCCCTGTCATTCGGCAAACTGGCCGGCACCGCTTCGCTGCCCGCCTCCCTGCCAACATCCCTGCCGGCGGCTTTGCAGCCGTTCGGGTTCGGGGAAACCGACGAAGACATCGATGGCGATGACGGCGATGGCGATGCCTTCAGCCACGCTTTTTCTCTGCCGCTGGGCAGCCTGCCCAGGCCCTTTGCAACGCCCGATGCCCCGGCACCTGCAGCCCCTGCGGCGCCTTTCGCCATGCCGCAGCCGGTCGAGGACACTGCGCCTGAACCGGAAGAGAGCGCGGTCGAGGACGATCACTTCGGCTCTCTTCTGGCCATGAAGAGCGGATTCGGGCCCGGCCGTGAATTCGTGCGGATCGAAGACGAAGATGCCCCGGCCGCCGGAATCGAGCCGGTGGTGGTTTTCCCCGGCACGGCCCAGCCGGGGCGCGCCGCGCCGGCACCCGATGGCCCCTCGCGCGAGCCTGCGGCGGCTGCGCCCTTCGGCCGCCCGCCGTTTGCGCCGCCTCTGTCTCCGGCCCAGCATTCCGGCCATGCCTTCGCCCAGCCCGCTGATCGGCAGGCTACTGAAGCGGCATTGCGCGATGCACTGGCCAAGCTCCAGCACATGAGCGGCGCTGCCTGACCCGGCACGTGATTCGACAGCCTGGCCCCTGCCCCCGGTCATCGGGCGCAGGGGCCTTGGCGTTTCGGACCGGCACCGGCCATCCGGGGTCTGGCTAACCCGCCAAAGAAACCCTTCGCAGTTGCAAAAATCATTTCGTGTCGCCATGTGGCGTGCCCGCACGTAGTTTGCTGCGCTGCGCGGCATGGTGTAGCGCGCTTCATTGCCCGCAGCGGCCCTCGTGCCGCCTGGCCGGGCACCGGACATGATGGGATGGTTTCGCATGGGACAATTTGCGCCCCAAGGACTGTACGACCCCGCAAACGAGCATGACGCATGCGGCGTCGGCATGGTCGCGCATATCCGGGGCGTGAAATCGCACGCGATTGTGTCGAGCGCGCTGGAAATCCTCGCCAACCTTGACCACCGCGGGGCCGTGGGAGCCGACCCTCTGCTGGGCGACGGCGCCGGCATCCTGCTCCAGATTCCCGATCCGCTGTTCCGCGCATGGGCTGCCGATGCAGGGCACGACCTGCCGCCGGCCGGTGACTATGCCGTGGCCCAGTGCTTCCTGCCGCAGGACGAAGTGGCCCGGGGCTTCGTGACCGAGCAGCTCGAAAAGTTCGTCGCCAAGGAAGGCCAGCGCCTGGTCGGCTGGCGCGATGTCCCGACCACACTCGACGGGCTCGGCAAGGCAGTCATCGCCTCCATGCCGGTCATGCGCCAGTGCGTGGTGGCGCGCGGCAGCAACTGCGCCGACCAGGACGCCTTCGAGCGCAAGCTGATCGTGATCCGCAAGCAGACGCTCAACCCGCTGGCCAAGCTGGCGGAAAAGCACGGCCTGCCGGACCTGACCAGCACCTACATTCCCAGCTTCTCCAGCCGCACCATCGTGTACAAGGGATTGCTGCTGGCGACGCAGGTGGGCTCGTTCTACGACGACCTGCGCAACCCTGCCTGCGTTTCGGCGCTCGGCCTGGTGCACCAGCGCTTCAGCACCAACACCTTTCCCAGCTGGCGGCTGGCCCACCCCTATCGCTTCATGGCGCACAACGGGGAAATCAACACCGTCCGCGGCAACGTCAACTGGATGAACGCCCGCCGCCGGACGATGGAATCGGAGCTGCTCGGCGCGGATCTCGACAAGATGTGGCCGCTGATCCCGCATGGCCAGTCGGACACGGCCTGTCTCGACAACGCGCTCGAGCTGCTGCTGGCGGGCGGCTACAGCCTGGCCCACGCAATGATGATGCTGATGCCTGAAGCATGGGCCAAGAACCCGCTGATGGAGCCGGAGCGGCGCGCCTTCTACGAATACCATGCCGCTCTGATGGAGCCGTGGGACGGCCCGGCCGCGGTATGCTTCACCGACGGGCGCCAGATCGGCGCCACGCTGGATCGCAACGGCCTGCGCCCGGCGCGTTACTGCACCACGAAGGACGATCTGATCTGTCTTTCCTCCGAAAGCGGTGTGCTGCCGTTTGCAGAAGCCGACATCACCCGCAAGTGGCGCCTGCAGCCGGGCAAGATGCTGCTGATCGACCTGGAGCAGGGCCGGATCATCGAGGATGCCGAGCTCAAGGCAGGGCTGGCGGCAGAGCATCCCTATCATGACTGGCTCGCCCGCACCCAGTACAAGCTGGAGGACCTCGACACGGTCGAGCCGGAGCAGACGCCCGAGGCCCTGGCACCGGCGGATGCCGCAGCCAGCCTGCTCGACCGCCAGCAGGCGTTTGGCTACACCCAGGAAGACATCAGCCGCTTCCTCGAACCGATGGCGCTCCAGGGTGACGACCCCATCGGCTCGATGGGCACCGACACGCCGATTGCGGTCCTCTCCGGTCGCAGCCGCCTGCTCTACGACTATTTCAAGCAGAACTTCGCCCAGGTGACCAACCCGCCAATCGACCCGATCCGCGAGGAACTGGTCATGAGCCTGCTGTCGATGATCGGCCCGCGCCCCAACCTGCTGGGGCGTGACGCCGGCACCCACAAGCGGCTCGAGGTCAGCCAGCCGATCCTGACCAATGAGGATCTGGCCAAGATCCGCTCGGTCGAGGCGGCACTGGACGGTGCCTTCCGCACCGATACGATCGATATCACCTGGGACGCGGCCACCGGGGCCGAGGGCCTCGAACTGGCGCTCAAGGAAATGTGCTGGGCCGCGACCGAGGCGGTACTGCAGGACAAGAACATCCTGATCCTGTCCGACCGGGCCCAATCGCCTGACCGCATCCCGATGCCGGCCGCGCTGGCCACTGCCGCCGTCCATCATCACCTCGTCCGCCAGGGCCTGCGGATGCAGACCGGGCTGGTGGTGGAGACGGGCGAGGCGCGCGAAGTGCATCACTTCTGCGTGCTGGCCGGTTACGGGGCGGAAGCGATCAATCCCTATCTCGCCTTCGAGACGATGGAAGACCTGCGCGCGCGCAAGTATCCCGAGATGGACCCCGCCAAGGTCGAGGCCAATTACGTCAAGGCAATCGGCAAGGGCATTCTCAAGGTCATGTCCAAGATGGGCATTTCGACCTACCAGTCCTACTGCGGGGCGCAGATCTTCGACGCGGTCGGGCTGTCATCGGCGTTCGTCGACCGGTATTTCACCGGCACCGCGACCACCATCGAGGGCATTGGCCTGGCTGAAGTGGCAGAGGAAACCGTCCGCCGCCATGCCCTCGCATACGGCGATGACCCGCTCTATGCCGGAATGCTCGATACCGGCGGCATCTACCAGTTCCGCCTGCGGGGCGAGGAACACGCCTGGACCCCGGCCAATGTAGCCCAGCTCCAGCACGCCGTGCGCGGCAACGATCCGAGGAACTACGCCGAGTTCGCCGCCTCGATCAACGAGCAGTCCGAGCGCCTGCTGACGATCCGCGGGCTGATGGAGCTGAAGAAGGCTGACCAGCCGCTGCCGATCGATGAAGTCGAACCGGCCGCCGAAATCGTCAAGCGCTTCGCCACCGGGGCCATGAGCCTGGGCTCGATCAGTCATGAAGCGCACTCGACCATGGCAATCGCGATGAACCGCATCGGCGGGCGCTCCAACACCGGCGAAGGGGGCGAGGAACCGTTCCGCTTTGCGCCGATGGACAACGGCGATTCGATGCGCAGCCGGATCAAGCAGGTCGCCAGCGGCCGGTTTGGTGTGACCACCGAATACCTGGTCAATTCGGACGATATCCAGATCAAGATGGCCCAGGGCGCAAAGCCCGGCGAAGGCGGACAGCTGCCCGGCCACAAGGTCGACAAGCGGATCGGCGCAGTGCGCCATTCGACCCCCGGCGTCGGCCTGATCAGCCCTCCGCCGCACCATGACATCTATTCGATCGAGGATCTGGCCCAGCTGATCCACGACCTGAAGAACGTGAACCCGGTCGCGCGCATCTCCGTCAAGCTGGTGAGCGAAGTCGGGGTGGGCACGGTTGCTGCAGGCGTCAGCAAGTGCAAGGCCGACCATGTCACCATTTCCGGATACGAAGGCGGCACGGGCGCAAGCCCGCTGACCAGCCTGACCCATGCCGGTTCTCCGTGGGAAATCGGCCTTGCCGAAACCCAGCAGACCCTGCTGCTCAACGATCTGCGCAGCCGCATTGCGGTGCAGGTGGACGGCGGTCTGCGCACCGGACGCGACGTCGCGATTGGCGCGCTGCTCGGGGCTGACGAGTTCGGCTTTGCCACCGCCCCGCTGATCGCCGCCGGGTGCATCATGATGCGCAAGTGCCACCTCAACACCTGCCCGGTCGGCGTGGCAACGCAGGACCCGGTTCTGCGCGCCCGCTTCACCGGCCAGCCGGAACACGTGGTCAACTACATGTTCTTCGTGGCCGAGGAACTGCGCGCCATCATGGCCGAGATGGGCTTCCGCACCGTGGAGGAGATGATCGGCCGGGTCGACCGGATCGACATGCGCCGGGTCGAACGCCACTGGAAGGCGCACGGGATCGATCTGTCGCGCCTGCTCCACACGGTCGAACTGGGTGCCGACAAGGCGCTCCATCATGTCGGGGAGCAGGATCACGGGCTCGATACCGTGCTTGACCGGGACCTGATCGAGGCCTGCCGTCCCGCGCTGGAAAGCGGCCAGCCGGTCGAGATTGCGCGCGCGGTTCGCAACGTCAACCGCACGGTCGGCACCATGCTGTCGGGCGAAGTCGCCCGGCGCCACGGCCATGCCGGGCTTGCGCCCGATACGATCCGAGTCAAGCTGACCGGGGTGGCCGGGCAAAGCTTCGGCGCATGGCTGGCTCACGGCGTGACGCTTGATCTGACCGGCGATGCCAACGACTATGTCGGCAAAGGCCTGTCGGGCGGGCGGATCATCGTGCGTGCTCCTGCCAGCACCAGCCGCACCGCGACTGACAACATCATCGTCGGCAACACCGTGCTCTACGGCGCAATCGCGGGCGAGGCCTACTTCAACGGCGTGGCCGGAGAACGGTTCGCCGTGCGCAATTCGGGTGCCATTGCGGTGGTCGAAGGCACCGGCGATCACGGCTGCGAATACATGACCGGCGGGGTCGTGGTGGTGCTCGGCGCTACAGGCCGCAACTTCGCTGCCGGGATGAGCGGCGGGATTGCCTATGTCTACGATCCCGATGGTCGGTTCGGTTCGCTGTGCAACTTGGCCCAGGTCGATCTGGAACCGGTCACCACGAGCATCGACGCGGATGAGGGCACCGGGCGGCCCAAGCAGCGCGGCACGTCGGTCAACGATTTCGGCATGGGCGACATGCTGCGCCACGACGCCGAACGCCTGCGCATCCTGATGGAGCGGCATAAACTCCACACCGGTTCGCAGCGGGCCACCGAGCTGCTGGAAAACTGGGACGAGGCGCTTCGCCACTTCGTGAAGGTCATGCCGCGCGACTATGCCAATGCGTTGCGCACGCTCGAGGCCGAACGCCTCGAAGCGGCAAGCGTGGCGGCGGAATAAGGGTCAGGACAATGGGCAAGGAAACCGGATTTCTCGAACTCGACCGGTCCGACCGGACCTATCTCGACCCGGCCGAGCGGCTGAAGAACTACAAGGAGTTCGTCGTCCCGCTGCCGGCCGAAAAGCTGGCTGCACAGGCCAGCCGCTGCATGAATTGCGGCATTCCCTACTGCCACAACGGCTGCCCGGTGAACAACCTGATCCCCGACTGGAACCACCTGGTCTACGAAGGGGACTGGAAGAACGCACTGGACGTGCTGCACAGCACCAACAACTTCCCCGAATTCACTGGCCGGGTCTGCCCGGCCCCGTGCGAAGCGAGCTGCACGCTCAACATCGTTGACCAGCCGGTCACGATCAAGAGCATCGAGTGCGCCATCGTCGATCGTGGATGGCAGGAAGGCTGGATCAAGCCGCAGGTGCCGCACAAGCAGACCGGCAAATGCGTCGCCGTGGTCGGATCGGGTCCGGCCGGGCTGGCCTGTGCGCAGCAGCTGGCGCGGGCAGGCCATGCCGTGACCGTGTTCGAAAAGAACGACCGGATCGGCGGCCTGCTGCGTTACGGAATCCCCGATTTCAAGATGGAAAAGCAGCTGATCAACCGGCGCTGCGTGCAGATGGAAGCCGAAGGGGTGACCTTCAAGACCAGTGCCGAAGTCGGGGTCGAGGTCAGCTTCAAGGCGCTGCGGGAAAACTTTGACGCGGTGGTCCTCGCCGGTGGGGCCGAGGAGCCCCGGATGCTCGACATCCCCGGCGGCGAGCTGCCCGGAGTGCGGCTGGCGATGGAGTTCCTCACCCAGCAGAACAAGCGCGTGGCAGGCGATGACGAAGTGCGCGCGGCCCCGCGCGGCTCGCTGACCGCCACTGGCAAGCACGTGATCGTGATCGGCGGCGGTGACACCGGCAGCGACTGCGTCGGCACGTCCAACCGGCAAGGCGCGGCCTCGGTCACGCAGCTCGAAATCATGCCCCGCCCGCCGGAGAAGGAAGACAAGGCGCTGACCTGGCCGGACTGGCCCCTGAAGCTGCGCACCTCCTCCAGCCACGAGGAAGGGGTGGAGCGAGACTGGTCGGTTCTGGCCAAGCGGGTCATCGGCGAAGGTGATCAGGTCACCGGGCTCGAATGCGTGCGGGTGGAATGGGTCGGCGGCCAGATGCAGGAAGTGCCCGGCAGCGCCTTCGTGCTCCAGGCCGACCTGATCCTGCTGGCAATGGGCTTTACCGGCCCGCGCAAACGCGGACTGCTCGACCGGGCCGGGGTGGCGCTTGATGCGCGCGGCAATGTCGCAGCCAATACCCAGGATTACGCCACCAGCGAAGCAGCCGTGTTCGCCTGTGGCGACATGCGGCGGGGCCAGAGCCTGGTCGTCTGGGCGATTCGCGAAGGCCGCCAGGCCGCCCGGTCTGTCGATCTGGCTCTGATGGGTGCGACCACCCTGCCGCGCTGACCTGTGGGGCGGGGATTGGCAGAACCTTGCCAAACCCGCCGTTTGCGGCGATGAGTTGCAGCGGGCGCAAGTGGACAGGCGCCCGCCACAACAGAGCGAAGCGCAAATCGGGAGAGAACCGGGCAGCGGCCTGATCGCACCGCGGTACCGTCATCGGATCGCATGACCATCACAGCCATTTCTTCGCGCGCCTCGCGCCGCCTGCCTCTTTTGCGCACCATATCCTTTGTGGCTGCGCTGTTCAGTCTGACTGTCGCCATGCCAGCAGCAGCGCAGGATCAGTCCGCTCCGCCGGATGCCATCTCGTCGCCCGGCCCGCAGCAAACCCCTGCCCCGGCTGCCCTGCCGCCCCAGCCAGCGAAACCGGCAACGGCGCGGCCTGACGCCGTCAGGGTGGTGTGGTCGCAGTTTCTCGACATTCCGGTGTCGGGCGATGCCGATTCGACCCTGCGCCATGGCGGAAAGGTCGATGTCTATATCGACATTGCGGGCAGCACGTTCGGGATCGACGATTCGATCACCTTCCACCTCCACCCCGAATTCAAGTACGGAGAGAGCGCCAATGGCACGATCGGCCTGATCCCCAGCAACACCCAGCTGTTCTATCCGGGCGAAGGCGACGCGTTCGATCTCAACGTCAATGTCACCAAGAAGTGGAAAAGCGGCGCAACGCTGACGGTGGGCAAGGTCAACGTGCTTGATCTGGCTGCCTTTTTGCCGGTCGTTGGCGGCGGCGGGCACGAAGGGTTCCAGAACCTTTCGATGGCGCTGCCCCCGACCGCGATCGTTCCGGGCTCGATCACCGGTGCGCTGCTGCAAGTGCCGACAAAGAAGGCGCTTTACCGGCTGTGGGTGTTCGATCCGGTTTCGTCCTCGCGCCGCAGCGGGCTGGAAGATCCCTTTTCGCAAGGTGTGGCGTTCCTCAGCTCGGTCACGCTGCCGGTCAAGATCGGGGGCAAGCGCGGATACTATGCGCTCAAGCTGGCCGGATCGACGCGGCGGTCGATCGCCGACGACGCGCTGCCGCCGGTGCTGATCCCCGCCCCGGGCAGCGGCTTTGCCGAGCGGCGCGGCGAGTTCAGCGCGGTCCTCGCCATGTACCAGAACCTGGTCGAATACGCGGAACATCCGGGCAAGGGCTGGGGCGTTTTCGGGCAGGTCTATCTCTCGCGCGGCGACCCGACCTTTCTCGATCGCAGTGCCTTTATCGGCGTAGCGGGCAACCCGCGCGCGCGGCCGGATGACCGCTTCGGCATCGCCTGGTTCCGCTATTCGCTGACGGACCGGCTGGTGCGGGTACTGGCAAACCGGGTCGCGCTGGAAGACGAGGAAGGGCTGGAGGCGTTCTACACCGTGCAGGTGGCACAGCCCGTCCGCCTGACCGCCAGCGTGCAGGTGATCGACAGTGCAGTTGCGGTGCGCAATACCGGGGTAATCGCCGGGCTGCGGCTGACAACGCGGTTCTGAGGCAGGCCGGTCCCACGGCACTTGCCCGCTGCTGGCGTCGCGCCTATCGCAGGCCAAATGACTGAAGAAGAAAAGAAGCAGCACGATCTTGCCGGGCGCAAGTTCTACCCGGCCGAAGAAGAGGCCGAATTCTCCAAGGCAGCGCCGGAAAAAACCCCCCAGACCGAGCACCAGGCCTACCGGCTGGCCTTCCAGGACCGCGATTTCCTGCTGCGCGAGGAACTGCGCCCGGTCCGTTTCCAGCTCGAACTGCTCAAACCCGAAATGCTGCTCGACGAAGCCGGCGTCGGCTCGACCCTGGTGATGTACGGCTCGGCCCGGATCCCCTCGCCCGAGGCGGCCGAGGCCTCGCTCGCCATGGCGAAGGACCTGCCGGAGCGCGAACGCCGCGTGGTCGAAAACCTTGCCGCCAAGGCCAAGTACTACGACGAAGCCTACAAGCTGGCCCGGATGGTCAGCGAAAAGGCGATCATCGAGAAGGGCCAGCGCCAGTTCGTGATCTGCTCGGGCGGTGGTCCCTCGATCATGGAAGCGGCCAACCGCGGTGCCAGCGACGCCTCGGCCGAGAGCATCGGGCTCAACATCGTGCTGCCGCACGAGCAAGCACCCAACCGCTATGTCACCCCGTCGCTGAGTTTCCAGTTCCACTATTTCGCGCTGCGCAAGATGCACTTCCTGCTGCGTGCGCGCGCGGTGGCCGTGTTCCCCGGCGGGTTCGGCACGCTGGACGAGTTTCTCGAACTGCTGACCCTGATCCAGACCGGCAAGATGAAGCCCATCCCGGTGATGCTGTTCGGCAAGGAGTTCTGGACCCGGGTGATCGATTTCGAGGCACTGGCCGACGAAGGCACGATCAACCACAAGGACCTGGAGCTGTTCCAGTGGTGCGAAACGGCCGAAGACGCCTGGTGTCACATCGCCGAGTTCTACGAACTGGACTGCTGAACCCTAGCGTCTGACCGCCTGGTGCCCGAGCGGGCCATTGCCTGCGCCGAAGCCGGGGGCTGCCTCGATCGCGCGGAGCACGAATTGCCGCGCCAGCCTGACCGCCTGGTCGAGCGGCTGACCGTGGCCGATCAGGGTCGCGATGGCCGATGACAGGGTGCAGCCGGTGCCGTGGGTGTGGCGCGTCTCGATCCGGGCGTGTTCGTAGAAGACGGGCGTGCCATCGGGGGCGACCAGCAGGTCGATGATCCGCGCGTCTTCGGTATGGCCGCCCTTGGCAAGCACGTGGCAGCCGTATTGCGCCGCCAGCTCGGCTGCCCCTTCCTGCATCAGCGCGGTGGTGCGCAGGGTCCGCCCGCACAGGTGTTCCAGTTCCGGCAGGTTGGGGGTAATCACAGTTGCCAGCGGGAACAGATGCGCCTTAAGCGCCGCAATCGCGTCCGGCGCGATCAGCACCGCGCCGGAAGTGGCGACCATGACCGGGTCGAGCACCACCGGCCCGGCCAGCGCCGCCTCACCGGTCAGGCACCCGGCCACAGCGGTGATGATCTGGACATCGTGCAGCATGCCGATCTTGATCGCGTCGACCCCGATGTCGCTGGCGCAGGAGGAAATCTGGGCCGCCACCACATCTGCCGAGAGCGGGGCGATGGCCTGCACCCCGACCGTGTTCTGCGCGGTGACGGTGGTCACGGCGGTCATGGCATAGCCGCCCAGCATGGCGATGGTCTTGATATCCGCCTGGATACCCGCGCCGCCGGACGAGTCCGAACCGGCGATGGAGAGAATGCGTGGAGGAGGAGGAGGGGTGGTGCTCATGGCAAGCCCCTTAGCAAGCCCGCGCTCAGGCAGGGACGGCTTTTTGCAGGGCAGACGGGATGGCGGCTTTTGGTGATCGGGGAGTGGGATCGTATTGGCGCGAGGTGGGCACAGACATAGCCCTCTTCCCTTGCAGGAGAGAAGCATCGAGCGCTCCGGGGTTCTCCAACCAGATGCCCGCTTTTAGCGTATCCTCTACCCCTTGAACCTGCGCTCCGTGCCCGGGGGGAACTTCGCGTGCAACGCCCTGGCCCGGGCCGGGCGGTCCATCAGTTCACCGCCGCAATTGGGGCAGCGGTCGTCGAGGGCGTCGGCGCATTCGGCGCAGAAGGTGCACTCGAACGAGCAGATGAACGCGCCCGGTGCCTCGGCCGGCAGGTCCGTGCCGCAGCGCTCGCAATCGGGCCGCATCTCCAGCATCAGACGGCCTTTTCCACCTCGGCGCAGATCCGCACCACCACGGCATCAACCTGGGCCGGATCATCGCCTTCGGCCATGACCCGGATCAGCGGCTCGGTTCCGGACGCGCGGATCACCAGGCGCCCCTTGCCCGCCAGCTCTCCCTCGGCGTCGGCAATACAGGCCTTCACCGCAGCGTTCTCCAGCGGTGAGGCACCGGCATAGCGCACATTGCGCAGCAGCTGGGGCACCCGGTCAAACACATGGCACAGCTCGCTGGCGCGCTTTTCCGAGCGGACCAGACCGGCCAGCACCCGCAGCGCGGCCACGGTGCCGTCACCGGTGGTGCCATGGTCGAGCAGGATCATATGGCCTGACTGCTCGCCGCCGACATTGAACCCGCCTTCGCGCATCCGCTCCAGCACATAGCGGTCACCCACCTTGGTCCGCTCCAGCGTCAGCCCGATGGTGCCAAGGTACCGTTCCAGCCCGAGGTTGGACATGACGGTCGAGACTACCCCGCCGCCGCGCAGGGTGCCGCGCTCCAGCATCCGGGTGGCAATCAGGGCCATGATCTGGTCGCCGTCGACTTCCTGCCCTTTCTCGTCGATCACGATCAGCCGGTCGGCATCGCCATCGAGCGCAATGCCGATGTCCGCCCCTTCTGCGACCACTTTGGCCTTGATCGCGTCAAGGGCAGTCGAACCGACCCCGTCGTTGATGTTGGTGCCGTTAGGGGTGACGCCCAGGGTGATCACGTCTGCCCCAAGTTCCCAGATGGCGGAGGGCGCGACCTGATAGGCGGCACCGTTGGCGCAATCGACCACCACCTTCAGCCCGTCGAGCCGGATGTCGTTTGCAACCGACTGCTTGACGGCGTGAATGTAGCGTCCGCGCGAATCCTCGATCCGGCGGGCGCGGCCGATGGCATCGGACGAGGCGAGCGGGACATCGCTTTCGATCAGCGCCTCGATCGCCAGCTCGTCATCATCCGACAGCTTGAAGCCATCGGGGCCGAACAGTTTGATCCCGTTGTCCTGGTACTTGTTGTGGCTGGCGGAGATCATCACCCCCATGTCAGCCCGCATCTCGCGGGTAAGCAGGGCAATCGCCGGGGTCGGCAGCGGGCCGGTCATGATCACGTCCATGCCCACGCTGGTGAAACCCGCCACCAGCGCGCTTTCCATCATGTAGCCCGACAGGCGCGTGTCCTTGCCGATCACCACCCGGTGGCGATGGTCGCCCCGGCGGAAATGCGCGCCCGCCGCCTGCCCGACCTTCATCGCCATCGCGGCGGTCATTGCGCCGCGGTTGGTCTGCCCGCGAATACCATCGGTGCCGAAGAACTTGCGTCCCATAGATCTGATTTTCCGTTTGCTGCTTGGGGCCTGGCGCCCATGCGGTTATTGGCAACGGGCTTCTGGCGCGGAACGGCGGCAAAGGGAAGGGCAAGCAGGCGTGGATGAAGGCAAAGTGGGTGGGGCGAAAGCCGAAACCAGCGAACTGATCGCGATTCGTCTGCCCGTCTGGTGGACCTTCGGCGGGTTGATGGCGGGCCTGGCACTGGGCTGGATCCTGTCCGACAGCGCGCTGCTGGCCAGCGTGCTCCCGGTCACCGACGTGGTCGGCAAGCTGTGGCTGCGCGCCCTGCAGATGACCATCATTCCGCTGGTCGCCGCCCTGCTGGTGATGGGCATTGCCAAGCTGGTGCTGGCCGCCAGTGCCGGCGCGGTGGCGCGCCGGATGCTGCTGCTGGTATTTTCCATCCTGGTGCTGAGCGGGCTTTCCACCGCGCTGCTGATGCCGCTGCTGCTGGCCGCCTTCCCGGCCCCGCAGGCGGCGCAAGCCCTGCTCGATACCGGCAGCGTGGGCGCCCAGCAAGTGCCGGGCCTGGCGGACTTCGTCACCTCCCTGATCGCACCCAACGTGATTGCAGCCGCGGCCGAGACCGCAATGCTGCCGCTGACCATCTTCTTCGCGCTGTTCGCCGTGGCCGTGGCCCGCCTGCCCGAGGCCCAGCGCGAGACCCTGCTCGCCCTGTTCCGGGCGCTGGCCAATGCCATGCTGACCCTGATCGGCTGGGTGCTGTGGCTGGCCCCGGTCGGGGTGTTCGCCCTGGGCATCGGGGTGGCAGCCAAGGCGGGGGGCGGCGCTTTTGCCACTTTCCTGCACTATATCCTGACCGTCACGGCAATGGGTACGGTGGTGCTGCTCGGCGGCTATCTGCTGGCCTGGATCGGCGGGCGCATCTCCCCGCTGGCCTTCGGCCGGGCCATGATCCCGGCCCAGGCCGTGGCCCTCTCGACCCAGAGCTCGCTCGCCAGCCTGCCCGCCATGCTCGCCAGCGCCAAGCGGCTCGGCCTGCGCGACAGCACGGCCGACTTCGCCCTGCCACTGGCGGTCGCCATCTTCCGCGCCACCAGCCCGGCGATGAACATGGCAGTGGCGATTTACATTGCGGTGCTGGCGGGGGTCGAGCTGACTCCAACCGTGCTGCTGGCGGGGATCGCGGTCGCCTTTGTCATCAGCGTCGGCTCGGTCAGCTTGCCCGGATCGATCAGCTTCGTCATCTCGATCGGCCCGATCGCGATTGCCATGGGGGTGCCGGTCGAGCCGCTGGCGCTGCTGGTGGCGGTGGAAATGCTGCCCGACATCATGCGCACCCTCGGCAATGTGACCATGAACGTGGCCGTCGCCTCGTCCGTCGAGCGCGCGCGCAGCGATTGACCTGCAACCGAAACGCTCGCAGGGTATTATCAAACAAACCCCTCAAACAGGAGCTGACATGCCTTTCTCCCTGATCGACCTGCCCTATGCCGCTGACGCCCTGGAACCTGCCATTTCGGCAGAGACGTTCTCGTATCACCACGGCAAGCATCACCAGGCCTATATCGACAAGACCAACGCCGCGATTGAAGGCACCGACCTTGCCGGCAAGTCGCTCGAAGAGGTGATCGTGGCCGCCCGCGGCAGCAACCAGGGACTGTTCAACAATGCCGCACAGAGCTGGAACCACGGCTTCTTCTGGCATTCGCTGTCACCCGAAAGTGGCACCCCGTCGGACGAGCTGGCCGCGATGATCGACAGCGCGTTCGGATCGCACGATGCGCTCGCCAAGCAACTGGCTGACCGGGGCGTCGGCCACTTCGCCAGCGGCTGGGTATGGCTGGCGGAAAAGGACGGCGCACTGTCGATCGAGGAAACCCATGATGGTGACACGCTGGCAGACATCGGGTTCAACCCGCTGCTGGTGATCGACCTGTGGGAACACGCCTACTACCTCGACCACCAGAACAAGCGCCCAGCCTATCTCGACGCGGTTATCGGCGGGAAGCTCAACTGGGCCTTCGCGTCGGAGAACCTCGCGCGCGGGACAGCCTGGACCTATCCGGCCTGAGTCGGCACCGCCCTCGGCCGCCGTCAAGGCGGCCCGAGGGCAAGCCGCCGGAACGAGCGGCCTGTCCCGACTTCTGGGGTCAGGCCGCTAGAGACGCTTCAGGAAAGAGCTGCCGCCGGTTTGGGCCGGGTCAGCCGTTCCAGTTCGTGGAGGATGGCAGCATGGGCATTCTCGGCCGGCTCGCCATCTCCATCGGGCATCTGGCCGTCATCAAGCATGGCAGTGAGCGCGGCGCGGGCACGGCCCACCCGGCTCTTGATCGTGCCCACCGGGCATTCGCAGATCTGCGCCGCTTCTTCGTAACTGAAGCCGCCAGCCCCGACCAGCAGGAGCGCTTCGCGCCGTTCATCGGGCAGCGACATCAGCGCGCGCCGCATGTCTGACAGATGGAGCGGTTCTTCCTGCGTGGCGGACGTCACCAGGATGCGCTCTGCCTGCACTTCATCGTATTCGCCGCGAAAGCGGTTGCGGCGCATCTCGGTCAGGTAGGCATTGCGCAGAATGACGAAAGTCCAGGCGCGCATGGAGGTGCCGGGTTCGAACCGGTCCTGCGCCGCCCAGGCTTTCAGCATGGTTTCCTGCACCAGATCGTCAGCCATGTCCGGCCTGCCGCACAGGCCCCGCGCAAAAGCGCGCAGGTGGGGAATCACTTCCCCCAATTCGCGCTTGAAGGCCGCCCTGTCGGCCTGGGTCAGGTCATGAACGGCCATCAGGCGCCTCGATCAAGCTTGTCGAGCAGGTCCCGGAAACTGTCGGGGAGGGGCTCTTCGACGACCGAATCATAGAGCTTGCGCAGGCCATCCGCCCATTCAGGGCCTTCCTTTGCCTTCGTCCGCGGCGGTGAATCCCGCCCTGAGTTGCCCGCTCCGATCATACCGGGATGAGGCTTGCCATTACTGAAATTCTGCGTTGCCATTATTGTTACCAGATGCTGTCTGTGCCGTACGATGCGACCGAACTGGCCGACCGGCTGATTTACTAGGTTGCATGGGGAACGATGTCGACCGGACATGGTTCCCACTCTCGACGGGCCTGAGTTACTGTTACGGGGAAGATGTTGACTGCAACGCCAGACAGCAATCGCGAAAGCGGATCGCGGCGGGGCGGAATTCAGCGTTGGCTGACCGATTTTCCCAGGGCCGTCCCGCTTGCTGTCTTACTGCTGGTTCTGGCAATTACGCTCCTGAGCGTGTTTGCCATCGAAGCCGGGGAGCGCGAACGCAGCATGGCCGAGCTGCGCAAGGAAGCGCAGGCCATCGGTTCGGCGATCGAGCGGCGGGGCGATGGCGCGGCGGCCTATCTGCGCGCGGGCGCGGCGCTGTTTGTCGTCCATGGCGACCTGAGCCGCGAGGAATTTGGCGCCTTCGTCGACGAACTGCGGATCAACAGCCAGTATCTGGGCGCAGAGGGCATCGGCTGGGCGCGAGGCATCACGCGGATGCAGATTGATGCATTCGAAACTGCCTTGAGCGAGGAGTTGGGCACCCCCTTGCGGGTCACGCCGCGCCCTCTGCTCGGCGGCAACCGGATCGTTCCGATAACCTACCTTCACCCCAATACCGAGCGGAACCAGCGGGCGCTGGGGTTCGACATGTATTCCGAATCGGCGCGGCGCGCGGCCATGGATGAGGCGGAGCGGAGCGTCCGTCCTACTGCAACCGGGCGGGTCGTGCTCGTCCAGGAAGGGCGAAGCGACCAACCCGGCTTTCTGATCTACATGCCGGTTTTCGAGGGTCTTGGCCCCACACGGCGGCTCAAGGGCTTTATCTTCAGTCCTTTCAACGCCGGCGACTTCCTTACGTCAACAATCCAGCTGCCCCCTGACTACGGCCAGAGGATCAGCCTCTATGACGGTGCTCCCGACGAGGAGAACCTTCTCGCGCAGATGGGCAGCACGGCGGCCGGTGGCATTTCGGTGTCCCAGCCGGTGAATTTCTCCAACCACCAGATGATCCTGCAGCTGGAATCGTCCGGGGGTGCCGGGCTGTCGAACATGGGTGTGCTGACGCTGGCGTTCGGGCTCCTGGTAGCCAGCCTGATGCTGGCCCTGCTCAGGCTGCTCACGCGCCAGGCCAATGAAGACCGGGCCGCCCTCGAATGGTTGCAGGAACAGGATTCCATCCGGGAGTCGCTGACGCGCGAGCTCAACCATCGCGTCAAGAATACCTTGGCCAATGTTCTGTCGATCATTGCCCTGACACGGAACCGGACCGATCGGGTCGACGAGTTTGCGGACGGGCTGGATGGCCGGATCCGCGCATTGTCGGCCACCCATGACCTGCTCACCCGGTCCGAATGGGGAACCACGCCATTGCGCGACGTGGTCGAGGCGGAACTGGCGCCCTATCTCGCTCAGGATGACCGGATCATCGAACTCAGTGGTCCGCCGGTCCAGCTGGCCCCGAACGACGCGCTGTCGTTCGGCCTGGCCGTGCACGAGCTTGGCACAAATGCCGGGCGCTATGGGGCCCTCAGCGTGCACGGCGGAAATGTCACGGTTCACTGGGACCTGGTCAGCGACAAGCTTGTCCGGGTAACCTGGCAGGAACACGGCGGACCGCCGGTCAAGCCGGAGCGGCAGCGCGGTTTCGGGCTTCATCTCATCGAGCGCATCGTGGCCCATGAACTGGGCCAGCCAGTTGAAATCGAATTCGCAGCGGACGGCGTCCGTTGCGTCATGCTGATTCCGGTGCGCAAGCCGAGCGACTTCGCACTGCGGGCCCGTTACCGGACGCAGTAAGGCTCTTGTCGCCGACCTAACGGGAGAGGCCGGGAACCAAAGCTCCCGGCCTCCCCGAGAACCAGTCCAGCCCTTGCCAGACCTGCAGGCTCAGCCCCTACAGCGGCCGAATGGAATTGAAGAACAATGCCTGGCTGATGGCCGCACGCACGGTTGCTTCGCGAAACGGCTTGGTGACCAGATAGGTCGGCTCAGGCCGATCCCCGGTCAGCAGCCGTTCGGGATAGGCAGTGATGAAGATGACCGGCACGCTGGTGGTGGCGAGAATGTCGTCCACTGCATCAAGCCCGCTCGACCCATCGGCCAGCTGGATGTCCGCCAGCACCAGGCCAGGGGTGGTCCGTGCAAAGACCGACTGGGCCTGGGTCCGGGTGGCAGCCGTGCCGCACACTTCATGGCCCAGTGCTGCCACCAGGTCCTCCAGCTGCATTGCAATCAGCGGCTCGTCCTCGATGATCAGCACGGTCGTCGCGCTTTCCCGATCGATGTCGGAGACGGCTTCCCGCACCAGCCGCGCTACCTCGTCTTCGTCCAGATCGAGAATCTCGGCGGTTTCGGCATTGGAGAAATCTTCGAGCGTCGTCAGCAGCAGCGCCTGACGGGCCAACGGGGTTACCGCGAGAAGGCGTTCCTGGACGGCGCCCTCGTGCATCCCGGCGGGCTCGCTGCTCCCGACCGCTTCCAGCCGCGCACCTGACCAGATCTTGTTGAACGCCCGATAGAGCGCCACCCGACCATCTGCGAAGGAGGCTTTCAGGTCAGGATCGGCCAACGCGGCTTCGAGTACCTGCCGGACGAAGGCATCGCCTGTTTCCTGCGAGCCGGTGAGAGCGCGCGCATAGCGGCGCAAAAACGGAAGATTTGCGGCAACCTGGTCTCCGAGCGGCATGTAGTCCCTTCCCTCCATCGGAAATGCATAATGACTGTTTGCGCGTGCAACGCACTGGCTGCGGGGAAGTTCCCGGCAGGCTCGAAATCTGAACGAGAGGGAAAAATCACGAAAATTTGCGGCACAGCGGGAACGCTTCGCGCAGCCGGGCTTTTATTCCATGTCACCGTCGAGACCCCCCCTCCCGTCCAAGCGGCGGTGACAATATCCAGAAGGCCTCCGCCCCCAAAAAGGGTGGAGGCCTTTTTTTCACAGCGCCTCAGCGATCTTACTCGCGAGCTTTCGCTCGAAAATCACATATTCGCGGTTGACCTTGCTCTGGATGGCGTCGGCAATCGCCACCATGCCCTGATTGTCTTCAAGGACCCAGCCCACCTCGCCCCGGGTTGTGCCGTAGGTGACATGTGCGGTGTGGCGGATCCGGTTGATCATCATGAAGGCAAGCTGGCTGGCGAGCCGCGAATTATGCAGATCGCGCATCACGCCCATCAGCGGCACCCGCATCCCCGATCCCCTGGGGAACCGCAGCCATCGCAGCATGCTGACCCAGCCGAAGGGGAACAGCTTCCCGTCAATCTTCTGCAGCACACCATTCACGTCGGGAAAGGTGAGCATGAATGCGACCGGCCTGCCGTCGAGCTCGGCAATCATGTTGAGATCCTCGCGGATCAGGGGCCGCAACTTCTTGCCCGCATAGGCGATTTCTGCGGGTGTGAAGGGCACGAAGCCCCAGTTGTTCGACCAGGCATCGTTGAGAATGCCGAGGACCGTTTCGACCTCCTCTTGCCAGCGGGACTTGTCGACGTGCCGCACCCGGATGCGCGGGTTCCGTTCCCCGGAGGCAACGATCCGTGCGATGAGCGGGGGGAATTCCTTTGTCACGTCGAGATCATAGGTCAGCAGGCGCTTGGCGGGCTTGAACCCCGCGCTTTCGATCCACCCGTGGTAACTGGCCGGATGATGACCCATCATGATCATCGGAGCATGGTCCTGCCCGCGCACCAGCAGACCCGGTTCCTCCCAGATCGACAGCGAAATCGGCCCCAGCACCCGGGTCATGCCTTGCGCCCGCAGCCATTCGCTCGCCCGGGCGAGCAGGGCGTGAGCCACGGCCTCGTCTTCGGCATCGAAGTAGCCGAACATGCCGGTGCCGGGCCCGAAACCCTGCTCGGCCGGCATGGCCAGGGCCATTTCGTCAATGTGGGCCGAGATCCGCCCGACTGCCCGCCCCCCGCGCTCAGCCAGGAACAGCTGCACCCGTGCGTGGCCGAAAAACGGGTTGCGGTCAGGGTCCAGCAACTCCAGCTGCTCCGATCGCAGCTGGGGCACAGCGTTGGGCAGTTCCGCCGCAAACCGGCGGCCGAGATCGACGAAAGCGGCTCTCCCGGCCTTGCCGGATAGGGGGCGGATACCTATTTCCACGGTCACGGACTTGTCCTGTACAGCTCTGCCCCGGACCTGTGCGTCCGTTTTGCGCCAAGTCAAGCAAGCGAGGCGATTACTGTGTCAGTGAGGACTCGTTTGTCCTCGCCTGTGATTTTGCGGTAAGGCGGCACGACGGGAAATGCCATGACCATGCAACAGACCCTTGATCCTGCCCTTGCGGCACCGGAACCTGCGCACGGCGCGGGCAAGTTGGCGGCCATTGCTGACGACAAGGCGATGCTGCGCGCCGCCCGCGACCTTACCCGGGACATCGCCGAGGCCAGGCCCGGGATCTACTGGCCCGACATGGTCGGTTCCGCGCTGCTGGGCTACGGCGCACTGGCAGGTGCCATACTGGTGGAGAGCGTTCCGCTGGCCGTCGCACTTGGTCTGGTGTCGGCGCTGGCGCTCTACCGGGCCTTGCTGTTCATTCACGAACTCACCCATATCCACCGCGATGCACTGCCCGGGTTCCGGCTGGGCTGGAACCTGATGGTCGGGGTGCCGATGCTGATGCCCTCCTTCATGTACGAGGGAGTGCACACCCTGCACCACAAGCGCACCCAATATGGCACGGTCGAGGATCCGGAATACCTCCCGCTGGCATTGATGAAGCCGTGGAGCCTGCCGCTGTTCGTCCTCATCGCGCTGCTGGCGCCGATCGGTCTGCTGATCCGGTTCGGCCTGCTGGTACCCCTGGGCGCATTGATTCCGCCGCTGCGCACGATGGTGTGGGAGCGGGCATCCTCATTGTCGATCAATCCCGATTTCCGCCGCAAGCCGCCCGAAGGCGCCTTTCGCCGCCAGGTTCTGTGGCAGGAGGCCGCTGGCGCGGTCTGGGCAGTAGCGCTGCTCGCAAGCCCCGCGCTGGTTGGCTGGAAGCCGTTGCTGGTGGCGCTGGCCGTGCTCTCGCTGACGGCCGTGCTCAACCAGCTCCGTACCCTGGTGGCCCACCTGTGGGAGAACGAAGGCGAAGCCATGACGGTAACGGCGCAGTTCCTCGATTCGGTCAACGTACCGCCCCCCGGGCTGGCGGCGGAAATCTGGGCACCGGTGGGCCTGCGCTATCATGCGCTCCATCACCTGATGCCGAGCATGCCGTACCACGCGCTGCCTGAGGCACATCGCAGGCTGAAGCGCGAACTCGGCGCCGGCTCCACCTATGACGGGGCCAATCATCCCGGCATGGTGCATCTGGTCAGCCGGATTGCCCGCAGCACGATGCGGGCGCGCTAGGCGTTCAACCGAGAAAGCGGATCATTACGCAGCGCCGGTCGGCAGGCAGGCCGTGCCCGGATTCGGCCGCCAGTTGACCTGCCAGTCGCGGATGGGCGTCCAGTGCAGTGACCTCCTCGAACCCCAGGCGGGCATAGAACGGCGCGTTCCAGGGAACGTCGCGAAACGTGGTAAGGGTGACTGCCCGGAAGCCGCAATTGACAGCGTCGATCAGGCAGGCGCGGAGCAAGCCGGACCCAATCCCCTGCTGCTGGAAGTCGGGATCGACGTTGAATTCCCGGATGTGCAGTTCCCGGCCGAACGGCTCATTGGCCAGCCAGCCTGCCATCCTGTCATCGACATGGGCGACGAGGCAGTGCCCCTTGCGGATCAGGCGTTGCAGCTGCTCCACCGGCACAGTGTGCTGGCCCGCTATGTCCGCAAGACCTTCAACCGCCTGGAACAGCCTGCCGGCGCGCGCTTCGATGGCAGGCATCAGGGCTGCATCTTCTGGCCGGGCGAGCCGCAAGTGCCAGTCGGCGCTCACTCTTCGGTCCGAACCAGCACGGTTTCCCCGATCAGCAGGAACAGGAAGAAGGGCGCCCACGCCGCGAGGAGCGGAGGATAACCCCCGAAGCTGCCCATCGCCAGAGCGGCGTTGTCGACCACGAAGTAGGCAAAGCCCAGCGCCATCGCGATGAGCGCGCGGACGAACAACTGGCCCGAACGCGCCAGCCCGAAAGCCGCCACCGCCCCAAGCAGGGGCATCAGCATGGCAGACAGCGGGCCAGCCAGCTTGTGCCACCACTTTGCCTCGAGCTCGCTGGTCCGGCGGCCCACGCGCTCATAGGCCTCGATCGATTCCCGCAATGCGAAGAATCCCTGTGCATCGGGATCGACGCTGTCGAGCTCGATCTGTTCGATCGTCAAGCCTTCTCCCACCACGATCCGCTCGACCCGGTCGGTACGGGCGGCCGCTACGTCGAAGCGTTCCGCCCCGACCAGCTCCCAGCCCGGAGCAGCATACGTCGCCCGCGGAGCGCGGAACTGCTCGGTCAGCGTACCGGCGGCGGTGCGGCGATAGAACGTCACGTCCTGCAGGGCCATTGTCTCGCCTGAGCCGGTCATCGTTGCCGCACTGAGCACGTCATTGCCGTCGGCGAAATAGACATTGCTGCGGGCGCCCACCTCTTGCGGAACCGGGCCGAACTGAGCGCCTTCCCAGGCCTTCAGGGTGGCGGTGGCGCGCGTGACCACCCGTTCGTTGAAGGCGAAACTGGCCAGGGAAACAGCCGCGGCGGCAAGGAACAAAGGAGCAAGTACCTGATGCGCCGACATTCCGGCCGCCTTCATCGCCACGATCTCGCTGTTTTGGTTGAGCGCGAGCAGGGTGATGACCGTGGCCAGAAGAACCGAGTAAGGCAGGAACCGCGCGATCAGCTGCGGCACCCGCAAGGAGACATAGCGCCACAGCTCGGCCTGGCCATTGCCCTCGACCGCCATGATCTTGCCGCTCGTGCCGAGCAGGTCGAGCATCATCAGCACCAGCACCAGCAGGGCCAGCATGGCCATGATCCGCAACACGAACAGGCGCGCCAGGTAGAGCGTCAGCGTGCGAGAGGGAAAGAAATCCAGCTGCATGTCCGTGGTGCGCCTTATTCCGCCGGAGCCAGGCGAGAGCCAGCGCGAGCCCTGCGCCGGAACAGCGTCTTGAGCCGCTTGCCCAGCTTGGCGAACCACACCTCGAGCGCGCCGATGGCCTGCCCGCCGGGCACATGAGCAACGCGGTAGTACATCCACACGATGAGGGCCGCGAACAGCAGCATCGGCACCCACAAGGCGATCACCGGATCGACCCGCCCGAGCGCGGCGACATCCTCCGCATACTGGTTCACCTTGTGATAGGAGACGACCATCACGATCGAGACGAACACTCCGAGCGCACTGCTCGACCGCTTGGGCGGGATCGCCAGCGCCACTGCCAGCAGTGGCATCAGCGCCATCATCACCACTTCCACCAGCCGGAAATTGAAGCTGGCCTGGCTCGCCGCGCGCTTGTCAGGCGTGACCTCCGCGCTCCAGCCCACCCGCAGGAGTTCGGGCAGGATATATTCGCGTTCGACATCGCCCCGGGCGCGGAATTCCTCGATCCGCGGCAAGTCTATTGGCAGGTCGTGCCGGCTGAAGCTGAGCACCCGGGGCGTTGTGCCCTCGCCCCCGGTATCCTGCACGATGGTACCTTCGGTGAGGCGCAGGATGATCGTGTCCGGGCTGTCCGAGGTCGCCAGGAAGCTGCCCTCGCGCGCGGAGATGGACAGCACCTGCCCCTTGCTGTTGGCAACGCGGGCGAAGATGCCCTGCAGGCGGCGGCCATCATCCTCGCTCGCATCGATCCGCAGCGCCATCCGGTCCTTCAGGGTGGTGAATTCACCCACCTTGATCGACGCTCCCAAGGCGCCGGACCGAAGCTCGTAATCGAGCTGCTCGTAATAGTAGCGGCTGACCGGCTGGACGAAGAACACCAGCGCCACATTGACCAGCATCAGCACGGCCGTGATTGCATAGGGCACCCGAAGCAGTCGGCCGTATCCCAGCCCCACCGCCCGCAACACGTCCAGCTCGCTGCTGGTGGCGAGCTTGCGGAAGGCGAGCAGGATGCCGAGCAGCAGGCCGAGCGGGATCGCCAGGCTGGCATATTCGGGCACCAGCGCGCCGAGCATTTTGAACACCACGCCGATCGGGCCGCCTTCGACGGCGACGAAGTCGAACAGACGCAGCATCTTGTCGAGTGTCAGCAAGGAGGCGGCCAGCGCGAACACGCCGAGCATCGGCAAAAGCACGAGGCGGAAGATGTAGCGGTCTATCTTGGGAATGAATTCGAACACGCGGGGCCCGGCCAGTCCTTTGCTGAAGCGCCTGCCCTAGCGCGAAAAATCGGCCCGGTCATGCCCTGTCATGGTTTTCGAACGGTGTGGCCCGGCGAATCCGCCTGACCAGCGAAGGGCGATCAGGCCTTTTCCAGCGTGCACTGGAGCGGATGCTGGTTCTGGCGGGCGAAATCCATCACCTGGTTCACCTTGGTTTCGGCCACTTCATAAGGGAAGATGCCGCACACGCCGACGCCGCGCTGGTGCACGTGCAGCATGACCCGGGTTGCCTGTTCCAGATCCATCCGGAAGAAACGCTTGAGCACCAGCACCACGAACTCCATCGGGGTGTAATCGTCATTCAGCATCAGCACTTTGTACTGGCTGGGCTTTTTCGACTTGGCCTTGGCCTTGGTGGCAACGCCGGTCTGCCCGTCTCCAGGCACCTCTCCGTCACGTTCGTCGGCGGCGCGGACGGGCGCGGCGGCTGTGTCGGCGAGGTTCGGGGTTCGGATCATGGCAGGGCCAATATCGTAAGCAAGCAGGCGACCGCAAGATGCCTGGTGCGAAAGAAAAGGCCGGACTGCCCCGAAAGGCAATCCGGCCCGTTAGGCTGAACCCGGGCAAGGGAGAGGAGAGACGCCCGGGTTCGCTGAACTCTTGCGAGGATCAGGCCGCCTTGCGGACCTTTTCCATCGCCACCGCAGCGCGGCTCGAAATCGGCGCGAAAGTGTCGTTGGCGAGCTTGACCCAGGCTTCCGTGGTCTTCGACAGCTGCGCCACGGCAGCGTCGAAGTTGCGGCTGGCGATCTTGCCCTGGAGTTGGACGAAGTCGGTCGGCGACTTGACGGCAGTCATTTCCTTGACGTCGGCGGTCAGCACTTCGACTGCTGCCTTGGCGTCTTCGAACTGAGTCTTGGCCATGGTCTGAACGCCCGAAGCGAGGATTTTGCCCGATTCGACGACGGCTTCGAGGTTGCCCTTGCTGAACTCGCCCATTTCGGCGGCCAGCACGGTGCTCTTCTCGTAGGCGGCCTTGGCGCGTTCCTGGGCGGTGGCGAGGCCTTCCTTGACCTGGGCGGTGTAGTCAGCGGCGGTAGTCTTGGCTTTGGTCATGATGGTGTCCTTCAGTTCAGTGGCCTTGACGGCCGCGACCGGGCGCTTGGGCGCAGTGGTCTTGGGAGTTGCGATCTTGGCGGCGACCCGGGCAGGGGCCTTCTTGGGCGCGGGCTGCTTGACGGCGGCCTTACGGGCCGCGACCTTTTTCGGTGCCGCCTTCTTGGCGACGGCAACCTTGGCCTCGGCCTTCGGAGCGGCCGCAGCCTTCTCTGCCACGACCGGCGCGGCGGAAGCAGCAGGAGTCACGTCTGCAGCAGCAGGCGCGGTGTCAGCCTTCTTGGCAGCCGCTTCGGCATAGGCCTTTTCGGCAGCTGCATCGATCTTGCTTTCGGGCTTGGTGGCCATCGTGCGGGTATCCTGTGCTCTGCGGGCCGAAGCCCTTTATGTTGCAGTGCACAAAATAGTCGTTCGCAAGCCCAAGTCAAGGGTTTTTTGTGCAGTGCACAATAATCCGGATTGCCTCAGAATTACCGGGTCTTGACGTAGCGCCCAGGCGCATCCTCGATCACGCTGTCACCCTTGCCGCCCGGCACCCGCTTGCCCTTGGCAGCCACGGTTGTCCCGTCCAGGTTGCACAGCCAGGCAAGCCAATTGGGCCACCAGCTGCCCGGATGCTCGGTCGCGCCCGCCACGAATTCCTTGAGCGACCCGGCTTTGCTGTCGCCGGTCCAGTACTGGTACTTGCCCGCTGCGGGCGGGTTGACCACACCCGCGATGTGGCCTGACCCGGCCAGCAGGAACGTGACGTCGCCACTGAAATGCTCGGTAATCCGCCACACGCTTTCAGCGGGCGCAATATGGTCTTCCTTGCCAGCCTGGACATAGCTCGGCGTCTCGACCAGCCCGAGGTCGATCGGCGTGCCATCCGCGCTCATGGCATCAGGCTTGACCAGCTTGTTGTCGCGGTAGAGATCGCGCAGGTAGGCCAGATGCCAGCGCGCGGGCAGGTTGGTGACATCCCCGTTCCAGTGAAGCAGGTCGAACGCCGGATAATCCTCCCCCAGCAGGTAGTTGTTGACGACATAGTTCCAGATCAGGTCCTTGCCGCGCAAGGAATTGAAGGTCGCTGCCAGGAACCGCCCGTCGAGATAGCCGTCCGGCGAGAGCGAGCCGATCAGCTCCATCTGCTTGTCGTCGATGAAATTGAGCAGCTCGCCCGCCCGCTCGAAATCGACCTGGGCGGTGAAGAACGTGGCCGAGCGGACTTTCTCCGCCTCGCCCCGCCGCGCCAGAATAGCCAGGGTTGCCGCCAGCGTCGTGCCTGCCACGCAATAGCCGATTGCGTGGACTGCGGGCACGTCGAGCCGGGCGCGGACAAAGTCGATCGTTTCGATCTGGGCCCGGATGTAATCATCCCATTCCACGTCAGCCAGGCTCGCATCGGCCGATTTCCAGCTGACCACGAACACGCTCACACCCTGATCGACCGCCCACTTGATGAAGCTCTTCTTGGGCGTCAGGTCGAGAATGTAGAACCGGTTGATCCACGGCGGGAAGATCACCAGCGGGGTCGCCAGAACCTTGTCGGTGGTGGGTGTGTACTGGATAAGCTGGAAGAGCCGCGTCTCGTGCACCACCTTGCCCGGCGTGGCAGCCAGGTTTTCGCCCAGCGTAAACGCTTCGGCATCGGTGTGGGTCAGTTGCCCGCGCCTGAGATCGTTGATCAGGTGGCCCAGCCCCTTGACCAGGTTCTGCCCGCCGGTCTCGATCGTGCGCTTGAGCACCACGGGATTGGTGGCAAGGAAATTGTCCGGGCTCATGGCATCGACCAGCGCCTGAGTGGCAAACCGCAGCTGCGCCTTGCCCTCGTCCGGCACGCCGTCGACATCTCTGGCCGCCTTGACCAGATAATCAGCCACCATCAGGTAAGTCTGATGCAGCAGGGTGTATGCGGGGTGCCCGGTCCAGGCCGGGTCAGCGAAGCGGCGATCCTTGCGCGGCAGACTGGCGGCCGGTTCACTCTTGCCCAGCATGGAGCCGAGCACACCCTGCCACAGATCCATCCCGTCCTGCACGAGCTGCTGCATGGCTTCCGGCTGGAAAGGTGCAGCCTTGGCCCAGCCCTGAGTCATCAGCAGGAACTGCGCCGGATCGAGCGGATTGGGCACGCCGGTGCCATCCATCCCCTTTTCCGCAAGGAACGACAGCCACATCGACTGGAGCTGCCCCGCCACGCCCAGCCACGCGGATTGATCACCCTGCCCGTCTTGCCCGGACGCTGCGGCGCCGGCGTCCGGGCCTGTCAGTCCGACACCGGCAAACATTTCCCGCATGGCTTCGCCCTGCATGTCAAACAGGGCACCGAAGGGGTCCTGACGTCCGGCCATCTGCGAAGCTCCCAAGTCCTGCACCAAGCGGCAATGCCATGGGGCAATAGCGAAAATCGCTTTCCTCTGCGACCGCTATTCTCCTAGGATTCGTATGCATCGTGCGGTAGCGCGCCGTGCAGCGGCTCCTGAAGCGTCGCTGCACCCGAGATACCGCAACCAAGACCTGAATCCGAGAAAAGTCGATGGATACCGAATTCTACCGCATGAAGCGCCTGCCGCCGTACGTGATCGCCGAGGTGAACACGATGCGCCACGCGGCCCGCCAGTCCGGGCGGGATATCATCGACCTCGGCATGGGCAATCCTGACCAGCCCCCGCCCCAGCACGTGATCGACAAGCTATGCGAAGTGGCGGCCAAGCCCGATGCCCACGGCTATTCGCAGTCCAAGGGCATTCCCGGCCTGCGCCGCGCTCAGGCCAACTACTACGCCCGCCGCTTTGGCGTGGAGCTCGACCCCGAGCGTGAGGTGGTGGTCACCATGGGCTCGAAGGAGGGTCTGGCCAGTCTTGCCACTGCGATCACCGCACCGGGCGACGTCGTGTTGGCGCCCAACCCGAGCTATCCGATCCACACCTTCGGCTTCATCATCGCCGGGGCCACGATCCGCAGCGTGCCGACCACGCCCGACGAAAACTACTTCCGCAGCCTGGAGCGGGCCATGGCCTTCACCGTGCCGCGCCCCAGCCTGCTGGTGGTCAACTACCCGTCCAACCCCACGGCGGAAACAGTGGACCTTGCCTTCTACGAACGGCTGGTGGCCTGGGCGCGCGAGAACAAGGTCTGGATCCTGTCGGACCTGGCCTACTCCGAACTCTATTTCGACGGGAACCCGACGCCGTCGATCATGCAGGTCAAGGGCGCGAAAGACGTGGCGGTCGAATTCACGTCGATGTCGAAGACCTATTCCATGGCAGGCTGGCGGATGGGTTTTGCCGTCGGCAATCAGGCGCTGATCGCGGCCATGACCCGGGTGAAAAGCTACCTCGATTACGGGGCCTTCACGCCGATTCAGGCGGCTGCCTGCGCCGCGCTCAACGGCCCGCAAGACATTGTCGAGCAGAACCGGCAGCTCTATCACAAGCGGCGCGACGTGATGGTCGAGGCGTTCGGGCGGGCCGGATGGGACATTCCGCCGCCGCCGGCCAGCATGTTCGCCTGGGCCCCCTTGCCCCCTGCCCTCAGGGAAATGGGCAGCCTCGAGTTCTCCAAGCAGTTGCTGGTCCATGCCGATGTCGCGGTGGCCCCGGGGGTCGGCTACGGCGAGGATGGCGAGGGCTATGTCCGGATTGCCATGGTCGAGAACGAGCAGCGGCTGCGCCAGGCGGCGCGCAACATCCGGCGCTATTTCGCCTCGCTGGGGATCAATGCCGGCGCGGCCTGAGCCCCGCCGGGGCGCCGGTGCCGCAAGGTTTGCGTAAAGTTACCGAGTGACTTACCCTGCGGCGGCAACAGGAGACCGCCCATGCCTGCCAGCCAGAGCCCCCGGCTGACGGAAAAACAGCGCGCCGTCCTCGAACGGCTCGACCGGCGCGTGCCGATCAAGGTAATCGCTGCCGAACTCGGGGTATCGGAAAGCCGGGTCAACCAGCACATCCGGGCGCTCAAGGATATTTACGCCGTGGAATCGCTGGGCGAACTGGTGGAGCGCGCGCGAAGCACCGGCGCACAGCCCTCCAGAAAACCTGCATACAGAAATTCTCACCTGCCGGAGCCTGCAGATCTGCCGCAACCAGAAGACCGGGTCGCACCCGGGGAATTCGTGCTGGCAGATGTGGCGCCACTTGCGATCGAGGCGCCATGGTCTGTCCAGCACGAGCCCCGGGTAGTCCCCGGGGTGCTCAACGGCGAGAACGCTGTCCTCTTTCGCCTCGCCGTCATCACTGGCCTGACCGTCGGCATCGTTGCCGTAGTCCTGCTGGTGATGACGGCAGCACTCACCGTGAGCGAGGCGCTCGCAGGGACTGAAGTCGTCGTCCCCGAAGCTCCATAGCGGCGCGCCATCGAGCGGGCGCAGCTGGCGCAGAAGCGGGATGTGACCATGTCGGACAAGATCGGGGCAGACGCCCTCACCCTTCGCAAACTGATCCGGGAGGCAGAGGCCGTGTCGGATGAGGCGATGATCGCCCTCGCCCGCCTCAAGCAAGCCATGCTGCTCGCCCGCCAGAACCCCGACGTGCCGGTCGATATCGGCCAGCGCGCGATCATGCGGCTGGTCCAGGCCGAAAGCCAGGCCGTGTCCATGTCCAGCAACATCTTCCGGGTGCACGGGGATCTGAACGACGTCGCCCGGATCGTCTGCGGCCCCGACGAACAGATCATCACGCCGCTGGAGGGCAGCCTGCCCGATCAGGCCCGCCCGCAAGCCGCGCCCGCAAGCGGCGTTCCAGAGCACGCCTGATCGCGATGGACATCCTCGCCTTCCCCTATCGCTTCGTGATCCAGATGGCCCTGTTTGCAATACTGGCCGTCTGGGCGTGGCGGAGAGGAGGCGGGCCCGAGAAGGCCTGCGCCTGGGCCTTCGTGGGGATGTTCGTGGCTGACCGGCTCTATCACCTTCTCGTAACGCCCGCGATCGAGCTTGAAACCGTGGACGGCTGGCACTTTGCCCTGGATATCGCCGTCCTTGCCGCAATCGTGCCGATCGCGTTGCGGGCCAACCGGCTCTATCCGATGGGTCTGGCCGCCTGCCAGCTGATTGCCGTCAACGCCCATATCGCGCGCGATTCGTTCACCCAGATCACGCCGATTGCCTACAGCATACTGGTAGTCGCGCCGTCGTACCTGCAGCTGGTCATACTGGCCTGCGGGATAGGGGCCCATGTCCAGCGCCAACGTCGGCACGGCCCCTATCGCGACTGGCGGCACGCGGCCCTAACGGCCTGACCGTGCCATGGCTGTGGTCGAATCCGTCAAGCCAGTCCGATCCGCCTGGAGCCACCCTTGCCGCAGCACTGCGTCCGGCCGCCACGGATATCGGATCGACAGCTGCGATCCGGCGCTGCTGGCCTACCTGCATTCCTGCCTTGCCTTTTCGCGACGCGAATCGCTTCGGGTGATCTACTGCGACCAGTGGCGCCATTACCTGTTCGACGAGGTTTTCTCGGATGGCGCGACCGGCGGGCTGGTCGGCCGGGTGCGGCCCCTGTTCGAACGCGCCCTCGCTCTTGGAGCAGGAGGGCTGCTGCTGGCGCACAACCACCCCTCCGGCAATTGCCGCCCGAGCGCGGCTGACATTCGATCAACCGCGCTGCTGCGCGATCTCGGCGCCGCGCTGGAAGTCGAGCTGATCGATCATCTCATCTTTGCCCGTGGACGGTGTTTCAGCATGGCTGGCGGCGGCTATCTGTGAACACTCCGGCCGGCCTGATCCCGCGCCAGCTCAGCGCAGGGCCGCTCCTGCTTGACCTTTATCACCGCGATGCCTGGCTGCAGGATCGCTGGCTGCGCCTCCATCCCCGCGAGTTCGGCCTGCTCTGGCGGCTGGCAGAATCACCACGCACGAGCCTCAGCCGCACCGTCCTGCTGCGCGATGTCTGGCGCCTGCGGCATGAGCCGGAGACCAATACGCTCGAAGTCCACATCTTCCGCTTGCGGCGCAAGCTTGCCGCGCATGGAATAACCGGCCTGGTGGTGACAGATCCGGGCGGCGGATACCGGCTCGATGCCGAAGCGATACCTGTCCTGCCCGCCACGGCAGCCAGCGAAGCGCTGGACAGTTATCTCCTGATCGGCAACGGTGAACGACAGGAATCACAACCCGGATAACCAGCATGGACCTTGCCCCCAATGAACGCGTGGCGATCGATTTCCTTGAAGACGGGCTTGCCCACGTCCGCCTGACCCGCGCCGACAAGATGAACGCCCTCGACCCGCAGATGTTCGAGCGGATCATCGAGGCTGGCCATGCGCTGCATGACCGCAAGGGGCTGCGGGCAGTGGTCCTGTCGGGGGAAGGCAAGGCGTTCTGCGCCGGGCTCGATCTGTCCAATTTCGCCCGCAACCCCGACCCGGACGAGCCTGACCTGACCGTTCGCACGCACGGCAACGCCAACCGGGCGCAGCAGGTAGCCATGCAATGGCGCAAGCTGCCCGTGCCGGTGATCGCTGCCGTGCACGGAGTGTGCTTTGGCGGCGGCCTGCAGATTGCCAGCGGGGCCGACATCCGGGTGGTCGCGCCCGACACGCGAATGGCGATCATGGAACTGAAATGGGGCCTCGTGCCCGATATGGGCGGCTACGCCCTGTGGCGCGGGCTGGTGCGCGATGATGTCCTGCGCGAACTGGTCTACACCAACCGCGAATTTTCCGGCGCCGAGGCGCAGGCCCTGGGCCTGGCGACCCATGTCGAGGACAACCCGCTCGACCGGGCCATGGCAATCGCGCGCCTGATTACAGGCAAGAACCCGCACGCCATCCGTGCGGCCAAGCGGCTCGCGGCCAAGATGCCCGAGGCGGACACGGATACCCTGCTGATGGAGGAAAGCCGCGAACAGCACGGCATCATCCGCTCCAAGAACCAGGTAGAAGCGGTGATGGCCGAGATGGAGCGGCGCAAACCGGCTTTTCAGGAGGTGTGATGCAGCGCCCGGCGTGGCGCAGGTGGCTCTACCCGAACACCGCCACGGACTGCATTCCCGCAAGCACCTGCCGCCCGTCCGCGCTCCACAGCCGGAGGCGCTCGCTTGAATAGCCGTGGTCGGCCCATTCGCTGGCGGTTTCGCCCAGCCACCAGCCATCTTGCGTGCGCGGCTCCGGATCAAGGATATTGAACGACCAGTTGATCGAACTGATCGGGCCAAGCCGCTGCATAGCCCGCATCGCGCCGGGCGGCAGCGTATCCCCGAGCAGGACCAGGTCGGAAACGGGGTCGAGCCCGGTCGGCTGCTTCAGCCGCAACCAGCGCCGCACCGTCGGGGCACCGGAGCCGCGTTCTGCTTGCGCCCGGCGCAGTTCGAAGTTGTTGACGATGAAAGCTGGCCCCTTGTCGCTGCCAAGCGATTGGTCCGGCAAGTCGGGCCAGGGGGCAAGTGCGACAGGCGCATGGAGCGCATTGGGATCGCGCGCCGTGCCGAACAGCCAGAACGCACTGAGCGCCACCGCGCCGTCGCACAGCAGTTCGCTGCGGACCTGCACGACGTTGCGCCCGGCCCGGACAATTTCGGTCCGCACCGTTACCGTGTCCCCCACCGGGCCCACAAACGCGACTTGTGCCGCGCGAAGCGGCGGCAGGTCCGGAAAGGCGCGGATGACAGCGGTGTAGGCGAGCAATGCCGAGGCGCCGCCATAAAGAGTGCGCCCCTGCATCCATTCCTGGGCTGCGGGCAGGTGGATCGGGCCGGCACGGCCATCGAGCGGGGCAAGGAGTTCGGCGACAGACATGGCCGCGGGCCATAGCCAATTGCCCCGCCCCCGCCATCCCCAAATTGCGTCATCCGATAGCATCGCGGAGCAAAGCGGATTGCCTTGGCGCGGGCGAGCCGCTAGGGGGCCGCTTCCTGCCTCCCCGCCGGGGCAGGCGAGGCCCGATGGCGGAGTGGTTACGCAGAGGACTGCAAATCCTTGCACGCCGGTTCGATTCCGGCTCGGGCCTCCACATTTCAGGGTGCACGACACCCGGAGCGCCGCTTTAGCTCAGTTGGTAGAGCACATCATTCGTAATGATGGGGTCACGTGTTCGAGTCACGTAAGCGGCACCACTTCTTTCCCGAATAAGTCAGACGGTTAGGCCTGAAACAGCATCGCTGAAGAGCGCGGCTCTGTCGCTTTTCCGGCCATTGCCATCGGTCCGCCCCAGACCCGCATGCCACGCCTCCGCGAGGCGCAGCATCCTGCGCCCCGACCGGCATTCTGTCGATGAAAGCCACGATCATCCCGAGCAGTGCGATCTGCTCCGCTCCTCTGGATTAAATTAATTCCCGGCGCTCTGTTGCTGCAAGGGAACGATGGACGGCCCTCCTTGTTGTAGGCGGGCACCCGAAAGTAACCGGGGGCCCTGCAAACACCTGCCAGTTGAAGAGGATCGTCCGATGAGATCAGCTAACCCGACTTATAAAGTCACAGACCGCCAGAATTCAGCGTTAGGTGAAACACCATTGGGGAAAACGCTTAATCAGCGTCTACGTAATTCTACACTGAGCCTCACATCGCTGCGGGCAGGTTCGGCCATCGGTGCGGTCAGTTTATCTATTCTTGCTCTGCCCTCAGCTGCATACGCGCAGAATGAATGTGGCCTGCCCTCCGGCGGAACGGTCACCTGCACCGACGAGAGCAACCCCTACAGCACCGGCATTCGCTACGCGACTGCCGATGATCTGACGATCGAGGTCGAAGACGATGTGGTGGTCGACGCCAGCGTAGGTGATGCGGTCCAGCTGCTTGCCGCCGCACCGGGCGCAGCTGCGGTTGTCAATGTGGCCGATGGCGCCTCTCTTGCCAGTTTCCAGGACGGCATCTCGGTGATCTCAGCCCTGCCGGGCGGTACCGCCACTGTCGATAACGGCGCCACGATCAGCGCTTCAAGGATCGGCATTCTCGCTGCCTCGGACGGCGAAGCGTCGATTACGAACCGGGGCGACATTACCCTTTCCGGGCCCAGCCCCCAGGACATCGCGGCCGGGATTGCTGCCGTTTCGACTGCCGGCGACGTGACGATCATCAATAGCGGCGATATCGATGTAGCTTCTTCGCAGACCACCGCCCTTGGCCTGTTTGGGCAGAGCGCAGGCGCAAACGTCAGCAATACCATTAGCAACAGTGGCGCGATCACGATTGAAAACACCAATCCGGCCAGTGCATCGTTTGGCATCGCGCTGCTCGAGGATGACCTTGGTGGCAGTTCAATCTCGACGATTTCAACAAACGGGTCTGTCAGCGTGAACAGCGCGGGCGTCGCCACCGGCCTCCTCGCGCTCGGAAGCGGCGATGTGCGAATCGATGCCAGCGCTCCGGTCTCCGTTTCCGGGACGGAGGCGGTCGGTGTTCTGGCTGTCAGCCAGTTTGGCGATGTTGAGGTCTCGGTCGATGACGTAGCCGTCACCGCCTCGGCTCCGGCCTCGGCTGGCGTCCTTGCCCGTGCCGATCAGGGCAATGTGCTGATTGATGCTGGAGGGACCGTCACTGTAACCGGCGACAACGCACCCGGGATCTTCGCCCGCGCTCTGGGTGACGTGACTCTGACAGGATCGGGCAACGTTTCAACGGCGGGTGCCTTGTCAAACGCGATTGATGCGCAATCGAGCGATGGCGACGTTGTCCTGAGAGCCGGCAATGTGCGCACTGACGGCGATTTCTCCACCGCCATTCGGGCCGCAGGTACCAACACGGACGTGCGGTTCGCCAACCTGACGACGACGGGCGAGGGGTCGGACGGGCTGTCTGCTATCTCCACCGGCGGAGATGTTACCGTCGTGGGCACAAACGTTTCCGTCTCGGGGCCCGGTTCAACCGCGATCACGGCAAGCTCCGACACCGGCGATGTGCGTGTGACCACAACCGGCTCGGTTGTCGCCAGCGGAAGCGGCGGCGGCGGGATCTTCGCGACTTCGGACACCGGCGACGCGTCTGTCAGCGCCAATAACGTCAGCACTGTCGCTGCACTCTCGGCAAACGCTGAAACCGGGCGAGCCGCTGTTTTCGCCAGCGGTGCCAACGCTGCGGCAGTTGTGACCGGCACGGCGTCGACCAGCGGAACGGGTTTCAACGGCGCTGACTCCGCCACCGTTACGGCCGAAGCAACAGGCGGCAATGCGCAGGCCACCGTTAACAATGTGTCGGCATCCGGCGCAGGTGTTAACGCAGTGCTGGTTACCGCAACCCGGGATGCGGCGGCTACTCTTCGCGGCCGCGTTCAGGCCACAGGTGCAGGCGCCGACGCGGTGGTGGTGACTGGCGGAGACACCGCTACGGTCACAGTGGGCGCCAACGGTAATGTCACAGCCACCGATGGAGACGGCATCGTCCTGACGTCCGCCAACGGCAGCACGCTGAACAACGCGGGGGTGATCCAGGAAAACCCCAACGGCTTTGCTGTTGCTGCATTCGGCGGGCCGCTGACGGTAAACAACAGCGGCACGCTGACCAGCGACCTTCGGTTCACGGCTGGCGCCGAAGCGGTTAACAACAGCGGCACCTTCGTGATTGGCCCGAATCCCGATTTCGGGGCCGGAACCGACGTGTTCAACAATGCCGGGACGGTGCGCCTGCGTTCGGGAACAACCAGTGCGGCAACGGCAACCTTCGCAGGCCTTGAGGCCTTCAACAACGCCGGCGGGATTATCGATCTGCGCAACGGCGTGACGGGGGACACGCTCACCCTGCCCGGTACGTTTACAGGAACCGGCGCAAGTCAGCTTGGACTTGATGTCAGCCTTGCGGGGGAAGGCCGTGCCGATCGTCTGATCATCGGCGGAGCAGCGACCGGCTCGACCGATTTGCTGGTCTCCTACAATGGCCCAGCCGTCCTCAATTCAGGGGTGGTGCTGGTCCAGGGCGGAGCCGGAACCCAAAGCGGCGCCTTCGTGCTGGCGGACGGAAATCAGAACTTCGGCCTGATCGAAACAGGCCTGGTGTTCAATCCGGCCAACAACAGCTTCGCACTGGTGGGTGCGCCAGGGGCTGCGGTGTACCGCGCGGCCTCGTTCGTCGAAGGATCACGCAACCTCTGGCACACGTCAGCGGACGCCTGGTCGGCCCACATGCGCGAACTGCGCGATGGTGTATGGGCAAATGGCGCGGGTGATTCGGGCGGACGGCTCTGGGCACAGATGTACGGCTCGCTTGAGGAGCGCGACAACGTTGCGACAGTCAACAACTTGAACCGGACTTATGACCTGGGCTATGAGCAGGATTATTTCGGCGGGCAGCTGGGCTTTGACTTTGGCGGCGCTGCCGGTGAATCCGGCAATTTCGCCTTCGGCGTAACGGGCGGCTATCTGAACTCCCGGATGAACTTCAACGCGGTGAGTGACCGTGTTTCGTTCGATGCGTTCAATGCGGGTCTCTACGCCAGTTTCAACGCCGGCGGCCTGTTTGCCAACGCGCTCGCGAAGTACGACTTCTACAAGGCTGACTCCAGGAGCCAGACTGGCCAGTATGCGGCTGACCTGAAGGGCGATGCCTACGGCGCACAGGCGGAGATCGGGTTCCGCCTGGGGTCGGACAGCTTTTATGCCGAACCGGTGGGCACAATCGCTTACGTCCGGTCCAACCTCGATGACCTGGTCGTCCAGAACTCGACCATCGCATTTCTTGATGATGATGGCCTTCGCGGAAAGCTGGGCGCACGCATCGGGGCCAGCTTCCCCACCCAATCGGTGGGTAACGTGGTGCTCTATGCGGGTGGCAACTACGTGCATGAATTCAAGGGCGATGACAGCATCGACTTTACCAACAACGGCCAGACCGTGCGGATCGATAACCGCGCGATCGGCGACTATGGCGAAGCCGTGATTGGCGTGAACGTTGGCTCGGCAGATGGCGTGAGCGGCTTCATCGAAGCCAACGGCGCCAAGGGCAGCGAATTCGAAGCCTATGGTGCTCGCGCAGGCCTGCGTGTCCGGTTCTGATCGGGAAACGGGCTGCCGGCACCACTGAAGTGGTGGAGCAGCCAGACTGGCAACGCACCTTCCCCCGGGTTCTGTGACAGAACCCGGGGGATTTTGCGAATGGTGCCTATGTCTGTCCTGACATTGGACTTGCATGTCACGACACCCTGGCCGCAGTGCAGGAGCATCTGGTGCAAGACGCCGTTTCCATAGCCCGCATTCGGCCTTATGGCCGGGCTGCATGGACCGGAGCGTTATCGTACACGAGAATTTCCTGCGCCACGTCGCAGGGGGGAGCTTGCCTTCAGGACAGCCGCCGCTGGGGCCGCTGGAGGCACAGCAGGCGGTGCAGCTCTACCGCAGCGGTTGCCTGACCCGGGCGCTCGATATCGTGAGCCGCAAGATGCAGGCGGCGGGGGAGGGGTTCTACACCATCGGCTCCTCCGGACACGAGGGGATGGCGGCAGTCGCCGCTGCGCTGCGACCGACCGACATGGCCTTCCTCCATTACCGCGATGCCGCGTTCCAGATCGAGCGCGCCAATCAGGTACCGGGCCAGTCCATCCTGTGGGACATGCTGCTGAGCTTCGCCTGTTCGAGCGATGATCCGATCAGCGGGGGGCGGCACAAGGTGCTGGGCTCTCGCGCGCTGACCATTCCGCCGCAGACCTCGACCATCGCCAGCCACCTGCCCAAGGCGGTCGGTGCGGCCTACTCGATCGGCCTCGCCAAGCGGGTAAGGCCCGAGCACGCAATTTTGCCCGACGATGCCATCGTGGTGTGCAGCTTCGGCGATGCCAGCGCCAACCATTCGACCGCGCAGGGGGCGATCAATACCAGCTGCTGGACGGCATACCAGAAGGTGCCCATGCCAGTGCTGTGGGTGTGCGAGGACAACGGCATCGGCATTTCCACCCGCACCCCATCGGGCTGGATCGCGGCCAACTTCTCCCGCCGCCCGGACCTGGGATATTTCGCCTGCGACGGCCTCGACATCTATGAAACCTATCGCGTCGCGCGCGAGGCGGCGGACTATGTTCGCAAGCGGCGCAAGCCCGCTTTCCTGCACATCCGCACGGTGCGGCTCTATGGCCACGCCGGCGCCGACGTCCAGACCGCCTACATGACCAAGGCCGAGGTCGAAGCGGACGAGGCGAACGATCCGCTGCTCCACACTGTCCGCCTGCTTGGCGAGGCGGGCGCGCTGGACCGCGAGCAAGCACTGGCGATCTACCAGGAGACGCTGGCCCGGGTCGAGCGGGCGCGCGCCGAGGTCGTCACCCGCCCGCGCCTCAAGGCCGCGAAAGAGGTGATGGCGAGTCTGGTTCCGCCCCGCCGCAACAATGCGCCGAGCAACGGCCCCTCTGCCGAAGCGCGGGCCGAAGCGTTCGGGCCGGACCTCAAGGCGATGGAATCACCTCAGATCATGAGCCGGTGCATCAACTGGGCGCTGACCGACCTGATGCTCGAACACCGCGAGATCGCGCTGATGGGCGAGGATGTCGGGGCCAAGGGCGGGGTTTATGGCGTGACCCAGAAGCTGGTCACCCGGTTCGGCAAGGCGCGGGTGATCGATACCCTGCTGGATGAGCAATCGATCCTCGGGCTGGCGCTGGGGATGGCGCACAACGGGCTGATTCCGGTGCCGGAAATCCAGTTCCTCGCCTATTACCACAACGCCGAGGACCAGATCCGGGGGGAAGGCGCGACCCTGCCGTTCTTCTCCAATGGCCAGTTCACCAACCCGATGGTGCTGCGGATCGCCGGGCTCGGCTACCAAAAGGGGTTTGGGGGACACTTCCACAACGACAATTCATTCGCTGCGCTGCGCGATGTGCCCGGCGTAATCCTGTGCTGCCCCTCCAACGGGGCGGACGCGGCGCGGCTGCTGCGCGAATGCGTGCGGCTGGCGCGCGAGGAGCAGCGGCTGGTCGTGTTCCTCGAGCCGATCGCGCTCTATCCGATGCGCGACCTCCATGAGCCAGGCGATGGCGCGTGGTTGCGGCACTATCCGGATCCTTCGGAGCGGATCGGGCTGGGCCAGGTGACCACGCATGGCGCGGGGCGCGATCTCGCCATCGTCAGCTATGCCAACGGCTTGCACCTCTCGCTCCAGGCCCAGAAGCGGCTGGAAGCGCAGGGGATCGCGGCACGGGTGATCGACCTGCACTGGCTCAACCCCTTGCCGGAGGAAGCGCTTATCGCGGCGCTGGGTGATGCAGCACATGTGCTGATCGTCGATGAAACACGCCGGACCGGCGGTCTCGCCGAAGCACTGATGGCGCTGCTGGCGGAGCGGACCGACAAGCCCATCGCGCGGCATGTGGCCGAGGACAGCTTCATCCCCACCGGCCCGGCCTATGCCGCCACCATGCCTTCGGCCGACAGTATCGTGGCCGCAGCCATGGCGCTAACAGGGGGCAAGTCATGAGCAGCCGCAAGACCGCGGTGCTGGTCTGCCCCGGGCGCGGCACCTACAACAAGGATGAGCTGGGCTATCTCGGCCGACACTTCCCCGATCCCGCCCTGCTGGCAGCATTCAACGCGGAGCGGGCTGCGCAGGGGCAGGATACGCTCAGCGATCTCGACGGGGCGGAACGGTTCAGCCTTGCCCGCCACACCCGCGGCGATAACGCCTCCGGCCTGATCTTCGCCGCCACGCTGGGCGATGTCCTTTCAATCGACCGCGAGCGGATCGACGTGGTGGCGGTGACCGGCAATTCGATGGGCTGGTACTCCGCCCTCGCCTGCGCCGGGGCGGTCACGCCATCCGATGGCTTTACCATTGCCAACACCATGGGCACGCTGATGCAGCAGGCGCTGATCGGCGGGCAACTGGTCTATCCCTTTCTCGGGCCGGACTGGGTGCCGGACCCCGCGCGCAAGGCGGCGTTGCTCGAACATGTCGCGCAGATCGACGCACGCGAGGGGCACGTACTGGCCCTGTCGATCGACCTTGGGGGCATGCTGGTGCTGGCGGGCAACGAGACCGGGCTCAAGGCATTCGAAACCGAGGCGGAGCCGGTCGAGGGCCGGTTCCCGATGCGCCTGGGCAACCACGCCGCGTTCCACACCCAACTGCAGGGACCCGTCGCCGAGCGGGGGCGGGCAGCCTTGCCCGAATCGCTGTTCGGGCAGCCGCGGGTGCCGCTCGTCGACGGTCGCGGCGCAATCTGGTGGCCTCACGCGACCAATATGGCCGCCTTGCGGGGCTACACGCTGGGCCAGCAGGTCACCGAAACCTATGATTTCACCCGCACCATCGCCGTCGCCGCCCGCGAGTTCGCGCCTGACCTGTTCATCGTCACCGGCCCTGGCACCACGCTGGGCGGGGCTGTGGCGCAGTCCCTGATCCTGGCAAACTGGCGCGGGATGGGCAGCAAGACGGATTTCAAGGCGCGGCAGGACAGTCCTGACGGTACCGGGCCGCTGCTGGTCTCGATGGGGATGGCGGAGCAGCGGGGACTGGTTGCCCGTCAGTAGCCCCAGCGAAGCCCCGCCCACAGGGTGCGGGGCGTGCCGAGGTCAACGCTGCCGCCTGAATTGCGGGTGACGACCGTCTCGTCGGTCAGATTCTCCCCGCGCAGCACCAGCGCCAGCTTTTGGGTCAGCGGCACCTGGGCGTAAGCGCCCAGAGTGGTTGCGGCAGGCAGGACATCGCTTTCCAGGTCGTCCTCGAACTGCGCGCCGACATGGCGCAACGTGGCGGACAGCAGCCAGCCCGGGGCGGGCTTCCATGCCACCGCCACAGACCCGGCAAGGCGAGGCGTCTGCGCCGGGCGGAATCCGTCAAGCGGCAGGGACGCGCCTTCGCCAAGCACCTCTGCGTCGGTCCAGGCAAGCGCGCCTTCAAACCCGATCGCCCCGCGCGTGGCAGAAAGCGTTGCCTCGACCCCGCGCGCGCGGATCGCCGGCAGGTTCTGCCGCTGGCGCAGGTTGGGTGCCAAGGTCACATTGGCGATCGCGTCCTCCACCTCGTTGTCGAACAGGGTCAGGCCCAGCGAGACGCCTTGGGCCGGGCGCAGGTCAAAGCCCGCCTCGAAGCCGAGCAAGCGTTCGTTTCGCAGATCGGCGTTGGCCTGGGTCACGACCGGGAAGACCACGAAGGGGCGATAGAGTTCGTTCAGGGCCGGCAGCCGCAGCCCGCGATAGGCCGCCGCGCGCAGGCGCAGCGCATCGCTGGCCTGCCAGGCGGCCCCGCCGCGCCAGGTCACCGTCCAGTCCGAACGGTCCGGCGCAATCGTTTCCGAAACGACCGCGCCCGCCGGGGTGACGGCGCGGTAGAAACCGTCTGCGATCACGCTGCGGTCGGCCCGCACACCGCCGGTCAGCACCAGTGCGCCGATCCGCCAGTCATGTTCCGCAAACAGCCCCAGATCGCTGGTAACGCCGCCCGCGCGGCGCCGTTCGGTCTGCGCCCCGCTGAAGGCGTTGTAGGCCTCTTCCTGCAATTCGCCCGACGACCGGCGATAATCCACGCCAAGCCGGAGAACATGATCCGGCCCTACCGGGGGGCGCAACTCCAGCTTGCCGCCCAGCCCGGTCGAGGGCGTATTGCGCTGGTCGAGCGTGCGGGTGAATCGGGTCGAGCTGATGACCACGTTGGCGAAATTGCGCGCCTGCACATAAGCCAGGGCATCGAACTGCCACGCCCCCCGCCCGACCAGCCGCACGCTGGCGTCCTGCCCTTCGCTCATGCTGTCTGCCCCGGCGAAGCGGAGCGTACGGTCGTCACGGAACAGCAGCCCGCTGGCCTGAAGTTCGATATCGGGCGTGAGCGGGGCGACTGCGCGAAGGCGCGCCGACCATGCGTCGAATGCGGCCGGGACGCTGGCGGCGACACGCTGGTCGTCAGGCGTGGTGAAAAACCCTTCGCCCCGGTCCCATCGCCCGCCCAGCGTCACGAAGCCTGCGCCGAGCGCCGTCGCCACAGTGCCGCTGGCTTCGGTTTCCCCCCGGTCATTGGCGAGCAATGAGGCAGAGACCGGGCCGAGCGCAGCCGCATCGGCACTGGTCAGCTCGATCGTGCCCGCCAGCGCGCCAGCCCCGAATGGCCCGGAACCGCCACCGCGCGTCACCCGCACGCTGCCGAGCCGCTCAGGCGCCAGCGCGGAAAGGGGGATATAGCCGAAGAACGGATCGGCCATCGGCACCCCGTCCAGCAACACCAGCGCACGGCTGGAGGCATTGCCGCCCAGTGCCCGCAAGGTGATGCCTTGCGCGCTGGGGTTGGCTGATCGACTGTCCGAGCGGCGGAACTGCTGGAAACCGGCCACCCCGCCCAGCACTTCCTCGATCCGGCCGGACGGGGCCGAAACCAGTGTTTCACGGGCGATGTCGACCGCACCGTAGGCGGGTGACGCTGGCGGCTCGGGCAGGCCCCGCCCGGTCACCACGATTACCTCGGCAGGCTCGGCAGGTTGCTCCTGCGCGGCCAGCGGCGCGGCGAACACAATCGGCAGGGCAAGCGCGGGCAGCGCGGCGACAAGGGTTATTCGTGAAGGCATGCCAAGGCCCATAGCGGCACCTGCTCCACCAGTCAGTTGCAAACTGCCATCAAGACTCGCCAAGCGGGCTGCGATGGTTTACCTTTCCGTCAAGAGGAGAGGCATATGTTGGCAACATCGGCGGGTATTCCGGCGGATTTCGACGTCCTGATCGTCGGCGCGGGGATTTCAGGTATCGGCATGGCGGCGCACATGGAAATGATGTGTCCCGACCGCAGCTACGCGGTCGTCGAGCGGCGTGCCAACCTGGGCGGTACCTGGGACCTGTTCCGCTATCCCGGCATCCGTTCGGACAGCGACATGCATACGCTGGGCTTCGTGTTCGAACCGTGGAAGCACGAGAAGTCGATCGCCGATGCCCCCGCGATTCTGGACTACCTCAACCGCATCGTCGATGAACGCGATATCCGCCGCCACATCCGCTTCGGGCACAAAGTCGTTTCCGCCAACTGGCGCAGTGACGAGGCGCGCTGGCATGTGACGATGGAGCTGGATGACGGTTCGCACACGCAGATGACGGCGAACTTCCTCTATCTCGGATCGGGCTACTACGATTACGACCAGCCTTACGATCCGGGCTTCGATCTCGGTGAGTTTGCCGGGCAGGTGATCCATCCGCAGTTCTGGCCCGAGGATCTTGAATACACCGGCAAGAAGGTGGTCGTGATCGGCTCTGGCGCCACGGCCGTCACCATCGTGCCGTCGATGGCAGACAAGGCGGCGCATGTGACCATGCTCCAGCGCACCCCCACATGGATGTTCTCGCGCCCGGCCAAGGACCGGCTGGCGAACTTCCTGCGCTCCATCCTGCCCGAGGAACTGGCCTACCGGATCACGCGGTGGAAGAACATCACGATGCAGGATTTCAGCTTCAAGCTGGCCCGCAACAAGCCCCAGAAGGTGAAGGACGGGCTGCACAAGCGCATCCGCAAGTCGATGGGCCAGGATTTTGACCTCGCCCCCTTCACCCCGCCCTACAACCCGTGGGACCAGCGCCTGTGCCTGGTGCCCGACGACGACCTGTTCAGCGCGATGAAGCGCGGCAAGGCCAGCGTGGTGACGGGGCGGATCAAGCGCTTCCTCAAGCACGGGGTGGAGCTGGAAACGGGCGAAGAGCTGGAGGCCGACATCGTTGTCACCGCCACCGGCCTCAACCTTGCGCTGGCCGGCAAGATCGAGATCACCCAGGATGGCACGCCGGTGCAGTTCAACGAGCGGTTCTATTACAAGGGCTGCATGTTCTCCAACCTGCCCAACCTGGCGGTGGTGTTCGGCTATCTCAACGCAAGCTGGACCTTGCGCGCAGACATCAATTCCGAATTCGTCTGTCGGGTGCTGAACGAGATGGACAAGCGCGGGGTCGATACGGCCGTGCCGGTGCTGGCCGAAAACCACGGCCTGGAAGAAGACGACCTGTTCGATTTCTCATCCGGCTATATCCAGCGCGGCAAGCACATCATGCCCAAGAGCGCGACGGCCTATCCCTGGCGGCTGAACCAGGAATATGTCTACGACCGCAAGGTTCTGCGCGAGGCGCCGGTCGATGACGGGATCCTCGCCTTCCGCAAGGCCGGAGCCAGCGCCGCGTTGCCGGAGGAGCAGCTGGAGGCGGCGGAATAGGCAAATCGGCCCTTTCGCGCGCCGTCAGGCTCGCCTAACAGACGGGCATGAGCCAGCGCATTTTCACTGCCGCGCTCGTCGTGATCGGCGACGAGATCCTTTCCGGTCGTACCCACGACAAGAACATCGCCCAGGTGGCGAGCTGGCTGCAGGTGCAGGGCATCCGCCTGGCCGAAGTGCGGGTGGTGGCCGATATCGAGGAGCGGATCGTCGAGGCGGTCAATGCCCTGCGCGCGCGCAACGATTATCTGTTCACCACAGGCGGAATCGGCCCGACGCATGACGACATCACGGTTGATGCCGTCGCTGCTGCTCTCGGAGTGCCGGTGGTCATCCATCCCGAAGCGCGGGCGATCCTCGAACGCTACTACACCGACAAGGGCGGCCTGAACGAAGGGCGCCTGCGCATGGCCCGCGTGCCGGAAGGCGCCGAGCTGATCCCCAACCGCATGTCCGGCGCGCCGGGCATCCGCCTTGGCAACCTGTTCCTGATGGCGGGCGTTCCGCATATCACGGCGGGCATGCTCGATGCCCTGACCGGGCAGCTCGAAGGCGGTGCGCCGCTGATCAGCGAGACCGTGGGCGGGTTCATCCCCGAAAGCGAGGTTGCCGTGCTGCTGCGCGATGTCGAAAAGGCGCACGACGGGTGCCAGATCGGGAGCTATCCCTTCTTCCGCGAAGGCCGGGTCGGGTCGAACTTCGTCGTCCGCTCGACCGAACGGGCCGCGCTTGACGCCTGCCTTGCCGACCTGTGCGCCGGGCTGGACCGGCTGGGCTTTGCCTGGACGCCAGGCGGGATCTGACGATGACCATGCTGGTCATCTACATCGGGATGGCGCTGGGGATCTCGTTCCTCTGTTCCCTGCTCGAGGCTGCGCTGCTGACCTTGACCCCCAGCGCGATCCAGACGGCAAAGACCAATGGGGCAACCTGGGCTGACCGGCTGGCCGAGCTCAAGCAGAACGTCGATCGCCCCCTTGCGGCTATCCTTACACTCAACACCGTCGCGCACACCATGGGTGCAGCCGGCGCCGGGGCTGAATATGTGCGGATTTTCGGCAATGCGACGCAGGCCTTTTTCGCAGCAGGGCTGACCGTGGCCGTGTTGGTCCTGACCGAGATCATCCCCAAGACGATCGGGGCGCGTTATGCAGCGGGCCTCGGCCCGTTCGTGGCCCGCGTTCTGCCGGTCATGATCACGGCGCTGGCCCCGCTGGTGTGGTTCTCGCAGCAGCTGACCAGGCTCATTACCTTCGGCAAGGCGGCGCATGTGCCGCAACACCGCGAAGAACTGCTGGCGGTGGCGAGGATGGGCGAAGAGTCCGGTCAGATCCATTCACGCGAATCCGATGTGCTGCGCAACCTGCTTGGCCTCGACAAGGTGCTGACCGCCGACATCATGACTCCGCGCCGGGCGGTCTTTTCGCTGCCGGGCACCATGCCGCTGGACGATTTTCTCCAGGCAACCCGCGGCAAGCCGTTCACCCGCATCCCGATCTATGCCGGCACTCCCGACGAGATCACCGGTTTCGTCATCAAGTCGGAAGTGCTCGAGAAATTCGTCCATCTCGGGCCGGACAGCGGCCAGACGCTGGAAAGCGTTGTCAGGCCGGCTGCCACCACCCTCGATACCCTGCCGATCGACCGGGTCTTCAAGCGCTTTGTGGAGCAGCACCACCAGCTCATGCTGGTGTTCGACGAATATGGCACGATGGTCGGGGTGATTACCCTGGAAGACGTGGTCGAGACCATCTTCGGCATCGAGATCCTTGATGAGGTAGACAAGGTTGCCGATCTCCAGGCCTATGCCCGCGAGCTGTGGCAGGATCGCGCAGCGCGGTCCGGCACCTTGCCGAAGGTCTGATCACAACCATCCGTTAAACCTGCTGCGCTACCGTGGCCGGATGACGGCAGTCTATATCACCATCGACACCGAATATGCGGCCAACCTGCCCGGCGAAGGCGGCCCCGGGTCGCGGGCGGATAACTTCGCCCGCTCGATCCTGGGCGAGACTGCGGGCGGGCCAGCCGGCATAGAATACCAGATGGCGGTGATGGACCGGCATGGCCTGAAAGGCGTGTTCTTCGTCGATCCCATGCCGGCGCTGGTATGGGGGGTGGCTGCAATCGAGGACGTGGTCGCACCGATCGTCACGCGCGGGCACGATGTCCAGCTGCACTGCCATACCGAATGGCTCGCCCTTGCCCCCGGCAACGGGCTGGCTGGCACACTGGCGGACGGGCTTTCAGGTCAGCACATCAAGCACTTCCCGTTCGAGGAACAGTGCCGCATTCTCGAATGGGCACAAGACACGCTGATGGCGGCGGGCGCGCCCCGCCCGACTGCTTTCCGCGCGGGCAACTATGGCGCCAACGACGATACCCTGCGGGCGCTGGCGGACATCGGCATCCCCTATGACACCAGCCATGCTCCGGCGCTGGCGGGCCGGGGCGACTGCGCCATCACGCTGGGAGCCGAGATCCGCCGCCCGGTGCTGCACCATGGCACGATCGAAGTGCCGATTGCCTGCATCGAGGACTTCGGCGGGAGCCTGCGCCATGGCCAGATCACCGCCCTCACCCTGCCAGAACTGACCGGCCTGGTCGAACACGCCCAGGCCCACGGGATTGGTGCGGTCACGCTGGTTTCGCACAGCTTCGAGCTGATGAGCCGGGACCGGGTGCGCCGCAATCGGGTGGTCGCCCACCGGTTCGAGCGGTTCTGCGAAGCCCTCGGCGCAATGCCGGGCTGCCGCACCGGGACGTACGCGGCAACCGCGCCTCACCTTGAGGGCTCCTGCGAAGCCCCGGTCATGGCGCTGAACCCGATAGTTGGCGGCGCCCGACTGGTGGAGCAGGCCGTGTCCAACGTGCTCTACGCTACCACGGTGCCGCTGCGGACCAAGCAGGCGCTCGCAGTGGGGGTGGCGATGCTGGGGTAACCAGGCTCAGCTCTTGCAGTCCGCTTCATTTTGCAGCCCGGTCTTGACCCGATTGGTCACCGTGCCTGACTGCGACACCGAGTAGGCAATGATCTTGCCGTCAATGTCGCTGAGGCCGATTTCGCCCATTGCGCCGCGGATCTTTCGGCAAAAGGCCGCAAACTCGCCGCTGCCCTGCAGCGCCCCCAGATCGGAAGCCCACCAGTCCTGCTGCTTGAGATAGCTCAGCACGGTCCCTGAATTGCCGACCTTGTCGATCAGCGCGAACGCAAGCACGGCGTTGGGCCGGGTGACTGCATCGTCAAACGCGGCTTTCTTGCGCGTAGGGTCGCACGCGCCGGTGTTCTGGTTGGCCACACATTCGACCGAAGAAAAGATCGAAGGCCGCGCCGGGGCGAAGGAAACGCGCCATTGCCCGATGATCAGGTTGGGCTTGAGAGACTGTTCTTCCTTCGCCCCCCCAAAGGCCGTGATGACCATCGGCTTGAAGCGGTACAGATCGACATCGAAGCGCAGTTTTTCACCGACGCTTTCCGCGAAGAACTTGCCAAAGGATTCGTCCACCTTGGTGGCGACCTTGTCGGCACTTTCCGAGGTAAGCGAGGTGACCACAGCCGAGCCGGGCGAGACGGCCTTCAGCGCATTGCTGAGGAAACCGAGCGACATTTGCGCTGCATCGGTCGAGGGCTTGCTTTCGAACCGCGCGTCGAAGGTGAAGCGCGCGATCTGGCTGGTCGGGTCCCCGGTGACCAGGAAGAGCGGGTATTGCCGATCATCCATGGTCATCTCGCGGGTGAAATTCTCGCCCGATTTGCGCGCGCTGACATAGCGCCGGTAGATCAGCGGGGTGACATCCTTGAATCGCCCGGTTTCGGTGGCCAGCGAGGCCTCGAACACGATGTCCTTTGAGGAGGTGAACCGGCGGAACCAAGTCCGCTTGTCATTGGCTCCCGGACTCGCTGTGCCAGCCATCATGTTTTCGACCACCAGGCGGGTGTAGCTTTCCGGCGGGATCTTGCTGTCCGTGCACGGGTCACCGCCGGAGCAGACCGCTACGGTCGTGTGGGTCGTGATGCGGTGTTTCTGCGGCTCGGTGGCGTTTGCCCCGGTCGCAGCGCCCAGCACAACAAGCGCAGCAACAGCTTTACGATGGCGTAAAATCATATCGCACCCCCTTCAGGTCCTCTGGCATGTGCGATCGCGAACCGGAGGGTAGCAGGATCGGCGGGCGTGACAACCGCGCACCGGCGCGAGGCTATGCGCAATGCAAAAATGCAAAAAGGCCGGAGGATCGCTCCCCCGGCCCTTCTGATTTTCATTATCACCCGACCACGGCCGGATGGGAGAAAGCTTACGCGCCTTCGACTTCGCCCAGATCGACCTTGAGGCCGGGGCCCATGGTGCTGGTGAGCGAGATCTTGCGGACATACTTGCCCTTCGCGCCGCTCGGCTTGGACTTCACCACCGCTTCGGTCAGTGCCTTGAAGTTGGCTTTCAGCGCATCGTCGGAGAACGACAGCTTGCCGATGCCCGAATGGATGATGCCCTGCTTTTCGACGCGGAATTCGACCTGGCCGGCCTTGGCGTCCTTGACCGCCTGTTCCACGTTGGGAGTGACCGTGCCGAGCTTCGGGTTCGGCATCAGGCCCTTGGGGCCCAGCACCTTGCCGAGGCGGCCGACCACGCCCATCATGTCCGGCGTGGCAATCACGCGGTCATAGTCGAGGTTGCCGGCCTGCATGTCTTCCATCAGGTCTTCCGCGCCGACCTTGTCGGCCCCGGCAGCGAGCGCCTTGTCGGCGTTGTCACCGCGTGCGAACACGGCCACGCGCACGTCCTTGCCGGTGCCCGAAGGCAGCGACACCATGCCGCGCACCATCTGGTCGGCATGACGCGGATCGACGCCCAGGTTCATCGCCACTTCGAGCGTTTCGTCGAACTTCTTGCTGGCGATTTCGCGCAGCTTGGCGACGGCTTCGTCGAACCCGTACAGCTTTTCAGCATCGAGCGCGGCGAGGGTCTTCTGCTTCTTGGTCTGCTTTGCCATGTCCTTAGCCCTCCACCACTTCGAAGCCCATAGAGCGGGCGGAGCCTTCGATGATCTTCATCGCCTGGTCGACGTCGTTTGCATTGAGATCGGCCATCTTGGCTTCAGCGATTTCACGCACCTGAGCCTTGGTCACCGAGCCTGCGACAACCTTGCCCGGCTCCTTCGAGCCCGACTTGAGGTTGGCGGCCTTCTTGAGGAAGTAGGAGGCTGGCGGGGTCTTGGTGACGAAGGTGAACGAACGGTCGGCATAGACGGTGATCACGGTCGGGATCGGCATGCCCTTTTCCAGGCTGTCGGTCGCGGCGTTGAACGCCTTGCAGAATTCCATGATGTTCACGCCGCGCTGGCCCAGGGCAGGGCCGATCGGCGGGGAGGGGTTGGCGGCGCCGGCAGGCACCTGCAGCTTGATGTAGCCTTCAATCTTCTTGGCCATGGGGCCATATCCTTTCACACTGTCGAGCCGCCTGCCGGATGGCAGGGCTGCGGCTCTCCTGATAAGCGGTGAGACGGCAGACCTGGATTGCTCCATCCTGCCTCCCGCACGGTCTCCCTTTCGGGAAGGCGCGCGCATAGGGGTGTGGCTGCCGAAAAGCAAGCGCTTCAGGCCTGGCCCCGCCCCCGCGCCTGCACCGCCATGCGCCGGGCTTCGACCTCTTCCGGCCGGACCGCGGAATTGGCGGCGCTCGACAGACGGCCCTCCAGCGTCAGGCCATCGGCAAAGCTGGCGGCATAACCTTCGTCGATCAGGGCCTTGTAGCGGGCAAGGAAGGCCGGATCGATCTGGGCCATGTCACCAGCCAGCCGCTGCGCCAGCGGCAACAATGCGCCGGGCTCGACCACATGGTTGACCAGACCCCAGGCCTGCGCCGTGCCGGCATCGAGGAAGTTGCCGGTGAACGACAGCTCCTTGGCCCGCGAAATCCCGATCATGCGTGACAGCTTCTGCGACAGGCCCCATCCGGGCATGATGCCGACCCGGGCATGGGTATCGGCGAAGCGGGCGTTGGTGCTGGCCACCAGCACATCGCAGGCGAGCGCCACCTCGAAGCCGCCGGTAATCGCCACCCCGTTGATCGCCCCGATTACCGGCTTGCGGCACTGCTCGATCGCCTTGACCGGATTGTCGGCCGGGCTTTCGGCATTGGCCGCGCCGAGCGCCGAGGCGTCGGAGCCCAGCTCCTTCAGGTCGAGACCGGCGGTAAAGGCCCGCTCGCCCGCCCCGGTCAGCACCACGGCGCGCACGCTGTCATCGGCATCGACCCTGTGCATCACGTCGTGCAGCATCTGGCGCATGGCCTTGCTCAGCGCGTTCATCGCCTGCGGGCGATTGAGCGTAACGGTGGCGACACCGCCCGCGATATCGAGCAGGACAGGCATTTCTTCCTTCATGGGCGTGTACTCCCCGCAGCCAGTGGTCGCAGATGGGGTGACGTGTTCCCGAACCGCTCGACCCCGGTGATTCGTCCATCGGGGCCGCGCACGAACGTGACCACGTCGCGCTCTTCGCCCTTGCTGGTCATGACCCGGAAACGGTCACCACCGAGCGGCTTGAGCCGGGTCAGGTCGCCGGCCGGGTCGCCGGTGGCGAGTTCGGCCCAGGCCAGCCCCCCCGCCCAGGGCAGGATCACGCTGTCCGGCCCCCAGGGTTGCCCGCCGTAGAAGCCGGCATAGGCCTCAAATTCGACCGGGCCGCTCTCGGGCGCGTCGTAGGGCTTCGCGTCCAGGCGGCTGGCCATCAGCCCGCCCAGTCCCATCGCATAGACGCCGGGATCGTCCATCGCGTTCATCGCGACTGCTATGGCGGTTTCGGACGCGGGCTCGACCATCAGCGTGCTGCGATAGCCGGGGCAACTGCCGCCGTGGCCGACGAAGTTGCGGCCATCCATCTGCCAGGCAGCAAAGCCCAGGCCCCAGCTCGTTTCGCGATCAGGTGTGATGTAATGAACCCGGTGCATTTCGCGCAGAGTGGAGGGGCGCAGCACTTCGGCCTGCCCGGTGCGCAGCAGGCGGAACTGCCAGGCAGCAAACCGGGCGAGGTCGTTCACGGTCGAACTGAAGCCGGCCGCAGGCGTGATCCCGCGGGGATCGAACAGGCGGACCTCGGGCCGGACACCCTCGGGGGTCAGCGCGCCCCAGCCAACTGCCAGTTGCTTGCCATAGAGGCCTGCCGGTATGCCCGGGCGGGTGTCGGCCAGGCCGAGCGGAGCAAGGATGCGGGCCGTGACGTAGCCATCGTAGGGCTCGCCGCTGGCTGCCTCGACCGCCTCGCCCGCCAGGGTGATGCCGAGGTTGGAATACTGGAAGGTGGTCGATGCAGGGTAAAGCGACGGCTGGCCCGGCAGTCCGCTGCGGATTTCCTCACGGGTGGGGAAGGGAAAGTCCGGCCCGGTCCAGTAAGGGTGGGCCGACTCGCGCGGCAATCCGGCCGAATGGGTCAGGAGCCCCCGCAGCGTGACCGGCACGCTTTCACGCGCGTCAGCGGCCAGGGTGGCCCAGGGCAGGTAGCTGCTGACCGGCTCGTCCAGCCGCAGGCGCCCTTCCTCCCACTGCTGCATGACCGCTACGGCTGTGAACAGCTTGGAGATCGAGCAGATCGAATAGATCGTGTCGCCACTGGCCGGCACGCGCTGCTGCCGGTCGATCGTGCCGAAGCCCTGCGACCAGACGGTCTGCTCGCCCCGCACCACAGCTACCGAGATCGCCGGAATCCGCGCATAGCGGCGCTGGGTTTCGATCCATAGCCCGCCCAGAGACATCGCTTCAGCCAGCGCCGCTCGCTGGCGGGACGCTTCCGCTTCTTCTGCCTCGGCCTGCTCCACGCCGACCCCGGCGTGGGTGTCAGCCCGCGCGGGCAGCACCGGCAGCGCCGCCAAGGCCAGCGCCATTGCGCAACCCTTCAATCGGCCCCCCAATCGGGATGCCATTCCCAGCCTGCTTGTCATCATCGTCCCTCCCTGTCCCGAGATTGTGCCAGCAAGTTGGGCCTTCGCCAAGGCCACCTGCGGGATGCCAGCCTTGCGGTCAGATGCGCCAGTCGATTGTGCCGCGGCCGTGCTGCTCGAGAAAGGCATTGGCGCGGCTGAACGGGCGCGAACCGAAAAAGCCGCGATAGGCAGACAACGGGCTTGGATGCGGACTGCGAATGACCAGATGCCGCCCGCCATCCTCGATTTCCGGCACCCGCGCAGCCTTGGCCTGGGCGTGGCTGCCCCACAGGATGAAGACGCATGGAGCGCCGCCCTGAGCAACCGCCTGCACGCAGGCATCGGTGACGGCCTCCCAGCCCTTGCCGGCGTGGCTCGCGGCCTTGTGCGCCTCCACCGTCAGGGTAGCATTGAGCAGCAACACGCCCTGCCGGGCCCATCCGCTCAGGTCACCGTGCCCAGGGCGCGGCAAGCCGAGGTCGCTCTCCAGCTCCTTGTAGATATTGGCGAGCGACGGCGGCACGGCCGCCCCGCGCGGAACCGAGAAGCTGAGCCCCATTGCCTGCCCCGGGCCGTGGTACGGGTCCTGCCCCAGGATCACCACCCGCACCGCTTCAGGCGGCGTTGCGGCGAGCGCCGCCAGCCGCTGGCCGCGCGGCGGGAAGACCAGCTTGCCCGATTGCTCTTCTGCCTTCAGCCACCCGCCCAGGCGGCGGGCCTCGGGCGTGACGAGCACAGGGCCGAGCGCGTCGCGCCAGGATGGAGGAAGGGCATCGCTCATCCCGCGCCGATACCAGCGCGCCTGCCGCCGGGCCAGCGGGCCTTCCCTCCCATCCCCAATGCGCCTAAGGGCTGGGGCCTATGGCTGTACATTTCCACGAAGAAGATTTGCCCGAAGGCGTGCTCGCACCCGGCCCGGTGGCGGTCGATACCGAAACAATGGGTCTGGTCACCGCGCGCGACCGGCTGTGTCTGGTCCAGATCAGCGACGGCAAGGGCGACGAGCACCTCGTCCGCTTCCGTGTCGGGAGCGACTATGCCGCGCCCAACCTGCGGGCCGTGCTGGCCGATCCGGCCCGGCTCAAACTGTTCCACTTCGCCCGGTTCGACCTGGCCGCGATCGAGCATTATCTCGGCATCACCGCCGCGCCGGTATTCTGCACCAAGATCGCCAGCAAGCTGACCCGCACCTATACCGACCGGCACGGGCTCAAGAACCTGGTCGAGGAACTGCTGGGCGAAAGCATTTCCAAGCAGCAGCAGTCCAGCGACTGGGGCGCGCCCGTGATCAACGAAGCACAGCGCGACTATGCTGCCAGCGACGTGCGCTTCCTCCACCGGATGCACGCCATCCTGGTGGAGCGGCTGGCACGCGAAGGGCGCACGGAGCTTGCCCAGGCGGCATTCGATTTCCTGCCTACCCGGGCCCGGCTCGATCTGGCCGGATGGGCCGAGCAGGATATCTTCAGCCACATGTAAGGATGAGGCAGGCAGGACTAGGGCTGGCAAAGCAAGGCAATGGTGATCGAGGATCATGTCGAGACCGAGCAGGCACGGGCGCTGCGCAGTGCGCGGCAGCACATGGCCGCGCCCGGCGGGCGCCATGATCGGCTGATTGCCTTTCTCGCCCGTGCCCTGCCGATGGGCGTGGGCGTGCTGGCGGCGCTGATGATCATCACCCCGCTGAGCCCGCGCGGCGAGGTGAGCTTCCTGCTCGACCGCAACAAGGTGGCGGTCATCGACGAGCGCCTCGCCGTCGCCAACGCCATGTATCGCGGGCAGGATGACCAGGGACGACCCTTTTCCCTGCAGGCGGGGCAGGCGGTCCAGCGATCGAGCAGCGAGGGGGTTGTCCGGATGTATGACCTCATCGCGCGGATCTTGCTGGCGGAAGGGCCCGCCAGGCTCTCGGCCGAATCGGGCGCCTACACGATCGAAAGCGAGGTCATGCGGGTGTTCGGGCCAGTGCGCCTGACCGCCGCCGACGGTTACCGCATGGTCGCCCGCGATGTCTCGATCGACCTGAGGTCGAAGCGCATGACGGGCGATGGCGGTGTCGAGGGCGAAATCCCGGCGGGCACCTTTTCCGCCGACCGCTTGGCCGCAGACCTGTCGGAACGAACCATCACGCTTGACGGCAATGCGCGGCTGCGCATGGTGCCGGGGCAACTGAGGATGCCGCAATGAACACGCACTGGAAGCACGCGCCCCGCTGGGCACTGGCCGGTTTTGCCGGGGGGCTGGCCCTGTTTGCCGGGATGCAGGCGGGTGCGCAGGCGATCGCCGGGCACAATTCCAACGCACCTGTATCCTATGCGGCTGACCGGATCGAGTTGCAGGACCGGCAGAACCGCGTGGTCCTGTCCGGCAGCGTCGATATTCAGCAGGCCGGCCTGCGCGTTCGCTCGGCGCGGACGATCGTCAACTATTCGGATGCCGGCTCGCTCGGCATCCAGCGGATTACGGCCACCGGCGGAGTCCAGGTCACCCGGGCCGATGAGGCCGCCAGCGGCGACGTGGCCGTTTACGACTTCAACCGGCGGATCATCACCATGGCGGGCAATGTCCGCCTGCGCCGCGGCGGTGATACGCTCAACGGCGGGCGGCTGGTGATCGACCTGAGGACCGGGTTTTCCAGCGTGGACGGGCGCGCTTCGGGCTCGTCCGGTGTGACCGGCGAGGGGCCAGGCTCCAGCAGCGGGCGTGTATCGGGCACCTTCCGGGTCCCGCAGGACTGAGTTTGCAGTTTCGGCCGAACGGTCATCGATGGTTCATCGCATACCGGCGATGATATCATCATGGCGGGCCGATTCATCTCCGGGTGATACTGACCGCTTGCAGACAGGAGGCTGACCGATGAAGTTCTTGATGCCGTTCGCCGCTCTTGCCGTGCTGGCCATGCCCGCCTCGGCGGAAGAAGCGCCAGCTCCGAGCAAGGGCGAGATCAAACTTGCGAAAATGCTCGAAGGCCGCGTTGCAGGTGAGCCGGAACGCTGCATCAACACCTTCGGCAGCGGCAACCTGCAGGTCATCGACGGCACCGCGCTGGTCTATCGCCAGGGCAAGACTCTGTGGGTCAATCGCACCCGCAACCCGGACAGCCTGGATGACAACGATTATCTGGTCATCCGAAAGTACGGCAGTTCCGGCCAGCTGTGCAAACTTGACAATGTGACCACGCATGACCGGACCGGCAATTTCTTCACTGGGGTCGTCTTCCTCGAGGACTTCGTGCCGTACCGCAAGGCGGACGGCTGATCCTCAGCCCGCTTCCCCGGCCAGTTCCCGCGCCACTTCCCGCCAGCCGATATCGCGCCGGCAAAATCCGCTTTTGAAATCGATTTTGTCGACGGCGGCATAGGCCGCAGCCTGCGCCTCGGTCACCGTGCTGCCCGTTGCCGTCACGCTGAGGACCCGCCCGCCGCTGGCGACCAACGCACCCTGCTCATCAAGGGCAGTGCCGGCGTGAAAAACCTTCGCCCCGTCCGTCTCGGCTGCATCCAGGTCGATCTGCCCGCCCTTGTCCGGCGTGCCGGGATAGCCGCTCGCTGCCATCACCACGGTCAGCGCGGTCTGGCGTGAGCGCCGGACCGGCGGCTGGCTCGCCAGGGCATTGGTGGCGCAGGCGTACATCAGTTCGCCCAGATCGCTTTCCAGCCGCATCATCAGCACCTGGCATTCGGGATCGCCGAAGCGGCAGTTGTATTCGATCAGCTTGGGGCCCTGGTCGGTCAGCATCAGTCCGGCGAACAGCACGCCGGAATAGGGGGTGCCTTCTTCCGCCATGGTCCTCACCGTGGGCAGGATGATCCGTTCCAGCACTTCGCCGTGGAGAGTGGGGGTGAGCACCCGCGCCGGGCTGTAGGCGCCCATCCCGCCGGTATTGGGGCCGGTATCACCATCGCCCACCCGCTTGTGATCCTGCGCGCTGCCGAACGGAAGCACGGTTGCGCCGTCGGTCAGGGCAAAGAAGCTCGCTTCCTCGCCCGCCATGAACTCCTCGATCACCACCTCAGCACCCGCGGCACCGAACTGGCCGCCGAACATGTCCGCCAGGGCTGCCTCGGCCTCCTCGCGCGTGTCAGCGATGACCACGCCCTTGCCCGCAGCCAGCCCGTCGGCCTTGAGAACATAGGGGGGCGCAAAACCGCCCAGCGCGCGGCGGGCCTCTTCGAGCGAGGCGGTGCGGACATACCCGGCCGTGGGGATGCCGGCCCGCTGGCACAGGTCCTTGGTGAAGCCCTTGCTTCCTTCCAGCTGCGCCGCAGCGCGGGAAGGACCGAACACGGCAATGCCTTCGCCGCGGAGCGAATCGGCCAGCCCGTCCACCAGCGGCGCTTCCGGCCCGACCACGACCAGGCCGATCCGGTGCTCTTCGCAGAAGGCAATCACACCGCCATGGTCGGTCACATCAAGCGCCACGCACGTTGCATGGTCCGCGATCCCGGGGTTGCCCGGGGCAGCATAGAGCTTATCCTCAGTGCCAGCCAGCAGGCGGGATTGCGCCAGCTTCCACGCCAGCGCATGTTCGCGCCCGCCCGAGCCCAGCAGAAGGATGTTCATGGCCGCTTCCGATTCCGATGACGTCGACAGTGGCGGGCTGGTAGCGCGCGCGCGGCAAGGGGACAATGCCGCGCCGCTTACCGTCACCGAGCTATCGCAGAAGTTGAAGCGCACGGTGGAAGACCGGTTCGGTTTCGTGCGCCTGCGCGGCGAGCTGTCAGGCGTGAAGCGGGCGGCTTCGGGCCACCTCTACTGCTGCCTGAAAGACGAAAATGCGGTGCTCGACGGGGTAATGTGGCGCGGCGGGGCGCGGCGGCTCTCGTTCCTGCCCGAAGACGGGATCGAAGTGGTCGCCAGTGGCAAGCTGACGACCTATCCGGGCCGGTCGAAATACCAGATCGTGATCGAAACGATGGAAATCGCGGGCGAAGGCGCGCTGCTGGCGCTGCTGGAGAAGACCCGCCAGCGGCTCGGCGCCGAAGGGCTGTTCGACGAATCCCGCAAGCGCGCCCTGCCTTTCCTGCCGCGCGTGATCGGCGTGGTGACCAGCCCGACCGGCGCGGTCATCCGCGATATCCTCCACCGGCTCGCCGACCGGTTTCCCAGCCACGTGCTGGTCTGGCCGGTGCTGGTCCAGGGGCAGGGTGCCGCCGAACAGGTCGCTGCGGCCGTGCGCGGCTTCGGCGCGATACCCGAGGGCGGCCCCGAACTCGGTGGCGTGCCGCGCCCCGACCTGCTGATCGTCGCACGCGGGGGCGGCTCGATCGAGGACCTGTGGAGCTTCAACGAGGAAGCAGTGGTGCGCGCGGTCGCCGCATCACCGATCCCGGTCATCAGCGCGGTCGGGCACGAGACCGACACCACGCTCTGCGATTTCGCCGCTGACCGGCGCGCGCCCACACCCACAGCGGCCGCCGAAATGGCGGTTCCGGTCCGGGCGGAACTGGCCGCCACCCTGGCTGACTTACGCGCTCGCCAGCAGCGCGCGATCCTGCGCCCGGTCCAGCTGGGGCGCGAGCGGCTGGAGGTGCGGGCCCGGCGATTGCCCGCACCGCAGGCGCTGCTGCAACCGCAAGCCCAGCGGCTCGATGATCTGTCCGAGCGCCTGCGCCGCGCGCTGGGCGACCGGGCAGCGCGCGGGCGCGAGCGGCTCGGCGCGCTGCGGCTGGCGCCTGCCACGCTGGAACGGGCGGCCCGCGACGCGCGCGACGCGCTTGCCCGTGTTCGCCTGGCACCTGCCCTGCTGACCCAGCGCCTTGGCCGGGATGCTGAGCGGCTTGGGGGAACCGGACGTCTGCTTGCCTCGCTTGATCCCACGGCCCCGATCAAGCGCGGCTTCGTGCTGGTGCGCGATAGCGAGGGCAGGCTGGTGCGCGATCGGGCCACCGCCGCCGCACAAGCCCGGCTGGAGCTTGCCTTTGCCGATGGCGCGCTGGCTGTCATGCCAGCCGATTCGCCATCGGGTTCAGGCCCGGTCAAACCGGCATCTGCGAAGACGGAACCGGTCAGGGCAAAGCGGAAACCGGAAGGCACCCCGCCACGGCAGGATGATTTGTTCGGCTGAACCGGCTCTGCTAGGAACGCAGGATGTTGATGAATCGAGGCAATAGCGAGGCGAAGTTGCACTACGGACCGAGCGGGTTCCGGGTGCTGCGCCATGGGCAACACGTGCGCTGCGCAGTCAGCGGCGCGGTGATTCCGCTGGAAGAGCTGCGCTATTGGTCAGTCGACCGGCAGGAAGCCTATGCCACGCCCGAAATCGCCACCCGGCGGTTTCTCGAAAGCTGATGGCGACGCGCGCATTTCCCGCCTTGCTGTTGCTTGCCGCGCTGGTCGGATGCGGCAGCGCCCGCAGCGAAACCTCCGTGGTCCCCGCCAGTGAAACGCCAGCAGGCGTGACCAAACCGGCCTTTCCTGACCGGCCTGCCCCCGGGTTCACCCGGCTCGAAGGGGAGCGCACCCAGGGCGGCTGGTTGCGCGGCATCGCGCCGGCCGGAACGGTCGAGCTCCGCTTCGATGGCCGCAAGCTGCCGCTCGCTCCTGACGGCACCTTCTTTGCCGCGTTCGACCGCGATGCCACCGGGCCGGGCGTGCTGGTGGCGCAGCTTGCCGACGGCCGTTCCGTCACCGAGAGCCTGAGCGTATCCCCGCGCGAGTGGCGGATCGAGCATGTCAATGTCGCTCGCCGGCCGGGCGGAGCAACCGAGGCATTCATGGAGCGCCGCCGGCCGGAGCTGGCCCGGATCAACGCCGCCCGCAGCATCGACCACGATGTAGCGGGTTGGCGCCAGCAGTTCATCTGGCCGCTCAAGGGGCGGATCTCCGGCCGGTTCGGCTCGCAGCGCATCTACAAGGGCGAGCCGGCCAGCTACCATTCGGGGATCGACATCGCCACCGGCACCAGCGGCACGCCGTTCGTCGCCCCGGCTGACGGCGTGGTTACGCTGGCGGCGCAAACGCCGTTCAGCCTCGAAGGACATCTGCTGATCATCGACCACGGCAACGGCCTCAACAGCGCATTCCTGCACTGCTCGAAGCTGGCGGTGCGCGAGGGCGACGTGGTGCGCCAGGGCCAGTACATCGGCAATATCGGTGCGACCGGGCGAACCACCGGGCCGCACCTCCACTGGGGCCTCAAGTGGCGCGACGCACGGCTTGATCCGCTACTGTTCACTGGCCCGATGAACTGACCAACGCGATGCGTCGGACTGTTCGGCTCGCCCTGCTGGCAGTAATTGCCGCTGGCCTGGCGCCCGGCACCTGGCTGCGCGGGCCGGGCCTGGTCGAGGACCTGCGCCCTATTCTACGGATGGAACCACTGGCAGGGGCCAGCCGGCAGGCGGGGGAGATCATGATCGAAGGGGTGTGGCATCTGACCAGCCCCAACAGCCATTTCCACGGCTATTCCGGCCTCGTTGCCCTGCCCGACGGCACCTTGCTGGCGGTCAGCGACCGGGGCCGCTGGCTGCGCTTTACCCCGCCCGGCCGAAACGGGCCGGACCCGCAGTTCGGCGTGATCGGCGGCGAGGCGATCAGCGACAAGCGCCAGGTCGATGCGGAGGCCGCGACCATTGATCTGCCGACCGGTCGGCTATGGATTGCCTACGAGGGGGCCAACAGCGTGGACAGGCACGATCTGTCCCTGCGGGACCCGGAACGGATCCTTCCGGAGGGCATGCAAAGCTGGCTCGGTAATCGCGGGCCGGAAGCCATGGCCCGCCTCGCCGACGGGCGTTTTATCATCCTGGGTGAGGGCTCACCGGAGTGGGCGGGGGAAGGCTATCCGGCGCTGCTGTTCGAGGGCGATCCGGTGGATGGTGCCGAATCGGTATCGTTCGCGTTCGTCCCGCCAAAGCCATACCGCGCCACGGACATGGCGGCACTGCCTGACGGGCGGGTGCTGATCCTTCTGCGGGCTATCGAAGGTGTCATCCCGCCGCGCTTCTCCGCCCGGTTGCTCATCGCTGATCCGGCCGCGATTCGCGCGGGCGGCCAGTGGCGGGGCGTGGAAGTGGCGCGCTTCGGTCTGGACCTGCCGACCGACAATTTCGAAGGTCTGGCGGTGGAGCCGCGCGCGGATGGCGCTCTGACGCTGTGGCTGATCTCGGACGACAATGGCGCCGCGCTGCAGCGGACCCTGCTCTACCGCCTGCGCTGGACACCCGACACGCGGCCGGCGGACACGCAAAAGGCGCGCCCGGCAAGCCCGGCGCGCCTTTCAGAATAACAGCTCAATCAGGCGGCCGCTGCCGCCTTCTTCAGCTCGCGCTTCACCTTGAGCGCATTGGTCGAGAGCTTCTCGTCATTGGTCTTGAGCAGCCAGTTGTCGAGACCGCCATTGTGCTCGACCGAGCGCAGGCCATGGGTCGAGACGCGGAACTTGAAGCTGCGGTCCAGCTTTTCGCTCATCAGCGTGACGTTCTGCAGGTTGGGCAGGAACACCCGCTTGGTCTTGTTGTTGGCGTGGCTCACGTTGTGGCCAACCTGGCGACCCTTGCCGGTCAGTTCGCAGATGCGCGACATGGTTTTTCTCGTCCGTTTGCAGTGGGGGCCGCCAACCAAGGTCGAAGGCCCGCGTTTCTGTCGGGGTATCCCGGAAAGCGGCGCGCTTAGCCTTGGCATCCCGAATCGTCAAGCAAGTTGCGCGAGAGGGGCGCGCTCGCTAGCTCGGCAGCTATGACCCGCTGGCCTCTCCCGCACCCGATGCAGCGCGCGCTGGAGCTGGCCCGCGAAGCCGCCGCAGCGGGCGAAGTGCCGGTTGGCGCGGTCGTGGTCAAGGATGGCGCGGTGATCGGCGAGGGCCGCAATGCCCCGCGCGCCACGAACGATCCCACCGCCCATGCCGAGATCGTGGCGATTCGCGCCGCCGCACTGGCGCTCGGCAACGAGCGGCTGGAGGGGTGCGAGCTGTGGGCCACGCTGGAGCCCTGCGCGATGTGTGCCGGCGCGATCAGCCATGCCCGACTGGCCGCGCTCTACTACGCCGCCAGCGACCCCAAGGGCGGCGCGGTGGAACACGGCGCCCGGGTGTTCGACCAGCCGCAATGCCTGCACCGTCCCGAAGTCTATTCCGGCATGGGTGAGAGCGAGGCGGCGGAATTGCTGCGCGGGTTTTTCAGAGAGCGGCGGTAAAGTGTCCGAAAGTTATCTGAGCGAGGCCGCGCCATATCTAGCCGGAATTTGTATGTTCTACTTGCTGCCGCTGGTGTTTTCGCGAAGTGCGAAGCGAAGCGCAGTAGCGGCGGGCCGCATCGTAGCCGCCACTGCGGCCATCGTTTTCATCGTCATAACTGTTTTGTTTCCGATTGGCGCTGCGCTTGTCGGCCCCATCAGGCTAGCAGATTACCTCTTGGCGATTGGATTCTATATCCTGCCCAGCCTTGCAGTTCTGGTGCTCTGGGTAGGTATGATAACCTTGTTAGGAACCCATAGGAAATAGCCGGAGTCGGGCTGTCCTGGCCGTTCACAACCCCCGCCAGATCTTCACACCTGCGCTGTCCCGGGCCCCCAATTGCCGGGCATCGCACCGGGCCGGCATGAAGTCCTTGCCGTAGCATAGCCGCAGTTCCTCCAGCCAGCCGCGCTGGTTGAGGCGGACTCCGATCATCTCCGGCTTCCAGTGGGGGTTCGAAAGGATGAATGCCTCGCGCAGCCGCCCGGCGGTGAGCCCGTCTTCGCGCGAGAGGCGGTCGAGGTCGGGCAGCGCCAGGCTGTTCCACAGGATCCGGGTCGCCTTGAAATAGCCCTCCGGCGTGCGCGCCATGCAGCTGCCGTGCTTGGCCCACTGGCGCGCGACCAGATTGGCCGAGGGCATCATGCACAGGTTCTGCCGCGCCTCCACCGGCGAGACGCTGCGCGGGCTACGGCACCATTGCGGCCAGGTGCTGCGCCCCTCCGGCCACAGCCCGTGGACCACCAGACCGAAGCGGCCGTTGCTACCCGAACACTGCATTGCATGGCGGGGCTCGCCCTCGCGCGGTTTGCAGAACTCCGGCACCCAGCTGAGCGCGAGGGTATAGCCGGTCACGGGCACACGGCGCTCGCCGGCATCGGGCGTGATGCGCGGGACTGTAATCCGCTCCGGCATCCGGCATTGATAGGCCTGGGCGTGCAGCGGCGCTGCACCAAGGAGCGCGGAGAGCCAGAGGCAGCGCCCGATGCTAACTGAAAACCGCAACGCGATCTTCCCCCTTCGTTCTGAACCATTCGCGCGCGCCGGGCGTGAAAAGGAACCCCACTGCAAGCAGGCTTAGCGCAGTCGACACTGCCCACCACGGATCGATCGGGGCTCCGCTGCGCAACAGACCGATTGCATGGGGGACATTGATCAGTTTCCCCAGAGCAAGCAGGGTCACCATCCAGCGGGCGAAGTTGCTGGCCGCGCACCACACCAGGGCTATGGGAATGAGCGCAATCGAGAGCCGGGCCGACAGCAGCACGATCACGGCATCCCACGTCCAGGAAATGTCGGGAACCTTGGCCGCCATCATCGCCGCGGTCCGCTGCCAGTCCGACAGGTCGCGCAGGAAGGCGATAAGCGCGGCACACAGGAAAGATGCGGCAAACAGTCGGACCGATAACGGGCGTGGTCCGGCGGCCAATCTCACAGCGCGGTGAAGTCCAGCCCGATATCGGCGGCCGGTGCGCTCTGGGTCAGGCGGCCGACCGAGACGAAGTTCACGCCGGTTGCCGCCTTGGCTTTGATGGTCTGGAGGTTGATCCCGCCGCTGGCCTCGGTCGGCACCCGCCCGCCGACCAGCGACACGGCGGTGCGAAGCGTTTCGGGTTCCATGTTGTCGAGCAGCAGGCGGGTCGCGCCAGCCACCAGCGCCGGTTCGATCTGGTCGAGCCGGTCAACCTCGCAGATGATTTCCCTGACCCCGGCCTCGACCGCGCGGCGCACCGCCTCGCCAACCGAGCCTGCCACCAGCACATGGTTGTCCTTGATCATCGCTGCATCCCACAGCCCCATGCGGTGGTTGCTGCCCCCGCCCATGCGGACCGCGTACTTTTCAAGGATACGCAGACCCGGGATGGTCTTGCGGGTATCGAGCAGGGTGCAGGCGGGATTATCCATCGCGCGGACATATCGCTGCGTCAGGGTGGCGATGCCGGACAGGTGCTGGACGGTGTTGAGCGCGCTACGCTCGGCCGTCAGCATGGCGCGGGCATTGCCTTCCAGCCGCATCAGGTCCGTGCCTGGCGGCACCTCCTCGCCCTCGCCGACCAGCAGCTCGATCGCCATCTCGGGATCCAGCGCGCGGAAGAAGGCCTCGGCAATCGGCAGCCCGGCGACGACGATCGGATCGCGGCTGTCCATCACGCCCGAGAAGCGCGCGTCGGCCGGAATCACGCTGAGCGAGGTAACGTCGCGGCCGCCGCCGGGAAGGCCTTCGCCCAGGTCTTCGGCAAGGGTTTCGCGCACGAAGCGGTCAAGATCGAAGCCGGGGAGAGTAGAGCTGGTCATAGCCTACCCATAAACGGAGCCGCAGGCTCCGCAAGGTCGCCCGCAGCGGGCGGGGCTCTGCCGCGCGTCTGGCGAGGACGAAGCCGCGGATGCGGCTTCGCCTCAATCAGTGCACGAAGCGGGCAACTACATCGCGGTAGCTGCGCGAAACCTTCACCTCGGCGCCGCTTTCCAGCACCAGGAAGCATTCGCCATTGGTGTGGGGGCGGACCTGGCGGACCTGGTCAAGGTTGACGATGGTGCTGCGGTGGACCCGCTGGAAGGTGCGCGGGTCAAGCCGGCGTTCCAGATCCTTCATCGTCTCGCGCAGGATCAGCGAATTGTCGCCGGTGTAGATGCACATGTAATCGCCGGCAGCTTCGATATGCTCGATCGACGCCACTTCGACGCGGAAGATCTGCCCGCGGTCCTTGATGTTGATCAGTTTCTCGAACCGGTCGGCGCTGTCGGCCGATCCATCACTCTCGACGAACTCCTCGGCCGCTTCGGGGGCAACCTCGCTGAGCACGGTCATCAGCTTTTCAGCTTCCTCAACCCCGCGCTTTTCGGCCAGCCGCTGGCGGACCCGCTCGATCGTGTCGGCCAGCTTGACCTCGTCGACCGGCTTCATCAGGTAATTCACCGCATTGGCCTCGAACGCGCGAATGGCGTGCTCCTCGAAGGCGGTGACGAACACGAACAGCGGCGGCTCGATTTCCATCACGCCCTTGACCACCGAAAACCCGTCAAACCCCGGCATCTGGATGTCGAGAAAGACGAGATCGGGCTTTTCGGTCTTGATCGTGCGGATCGCCTCGCGCCCGTTGGCGCAAGTGGCGATGATCTCGACGTCCTCGAACCGCTCGAGCCGCAGTTGCAGGCCCTGGATGGCGAGTTTTTCATCATCGACGAGAACAGTGCGGATGGTCATGTCAGGGCTCCAGGAGTGGGGGCAGCGGCCAGCCCGGGCTGGCTCGGAGCGGGAACGCTTGCCATGCGTGTCGGTGCCGACATCGGTGCAGTTTTCTCCGCCGTTTCATAGGGAATCTCGATGATGACGGTGAACCCGCCTTCGGGAGGCGTGCGTATCTCGAACCGGTGCTCTTCGCCGTAAGCCTGCGCCAGACGGTTGCGGATATTGGGCAGGCCGACGCCGGTCGAGACAGTGCGCCGCCCGGTCACCGCATCCGGCAGGGGGCGCCGCCCCGGGCCCTGCGCACCGGGCCCGGTGTCGGAAACCGCCACCCGCAACCGGTTGCCCAGCACCTTGGCCGAAACGGTGATTCGCGCGCCTTCTTCCTGCGGGGTGACGGCATACTTGATGGCGTTTTCGACCAGCGGCTGCAGCAGCATGGCGGGCAGCAGGGCCTGTTCGGCAGCAGGCTCGATATCGAAGTGCGTGCGCAGCCGTTCCTCGAACCGCATCCGCTCGATGTCGAGATAGAGCTGCAGGGTCTCGACCTCCTCTGCCAGTGGGATCGTGCCGGTCAGCTCGGTCAGCAGGGTATGGCGCAGGAAGCCCGACAGGCGGGTGAGCATGGCATTGGCCGGCTCGGTCTGCTCGAGCAGCACCAGCGTGCTGATCGAATTCAGCGTATTGAACAGGAAATGCGGGTTGAGCTGGTAGCGCAGCATGGCGAGCTGCGCGCTGGTGGCCTGCGCCTCCAGCCGCTCCAGCCGGTCAGCCTGCTCCTCCACCTGGAGGAAGAAGTTGATCGCGTAATAGAGCGCCGACCAGGCCCCCAGCAGCGACAGGTTGAGGAAGAATATCCCGATGAACAGCTGGGCAAAGCCCGTTTCCGCATTGCTGCTGTAAAGCCCCAGCACCCAGCTGTCGATGAAGGCGTGGAGGCTGACCGCGACCAGCAGCACCGCTGTCGTCGCGCCCCAGGTGACCAGCGGACGGCGATTGATCAGCTGGCGGAAAATCGGCGACAGCAGCAGGCTGAGCGAGAAGCCGGTGATCGTGGTGATCAGGATCAGCACCAGGAAACTGGCGGGCTGGCCATTGGCAAAGGCCGACATGGCGCGCAGCAGCAGCACCCCGCCCCAGCCGGCGAACTGCAGGGTCCAGAACGCCCGGTTCTTGTCGGCGAAGAACGGCGTGGGCTGAAAGGGCATCAGGGCCATCACTGCCGGTCTTAGCCGATTTCTGCACGAGCGTCAGATGTGTTTTGCGCTGCCGGGCGCGTGCGCTACACTCTGCGCCGAAGGAGAGAGGCCATGAGCACAGGCGAAACGCTGGAACAGGGCGCGCATGAACGGGCGAAGTTCCGGGCGATGAAGGAAGGCACGGCCGAAGACTGGGCGATCATCGGCACACATTTCAAGGAATTCGCCCCGGGCGTGGCTGACCGGGTGCTTGACCACCTGCGCCTGCTCGATGGCGATTTCGGCGGCTTCCCGGTCGACCGGCTGGAGCATTCGCTGCAGACCGCCACCCGCGCGCACCGCGACGGGCGGGACGAGCAATATGTCGTCATGGCCCTGCTGCACGACATCGGCGATACCCTGGGAAGCTACAACCACCCTGATGTGGCCGCCGCGATCATCAAGCCGTTCGTGCGCGAGGAGCTGCACTGGATCTGCCAGAACCACGGCCATTTCCAGGGCTATTACTACTTCCATTATCTCGGCATGGACCAGAATTCGCGCGAGAAATTCCGCGATCACGAGCATTTCGAGGCCTGCGCCGAATTCTGCGAGAAGTATGACCAGTGCGCGTTCGACCCTGACTACCAGAGCGAGCCGCTTGCGTTCTTCGAGCCGATGGTCCGCCGGGTCATGGCCCGCCCGCTGCGCACGCTCTACAAGTTCGATGAACCGCAGGCCGAAGCCGCCGAATAAGGGCTATCCGCCGGTCTCCCGGCGGAAATAGCGAGACCAGTCAGCCCTGCCTTCACTAGCCCGCGCGCGATCGATCAGCGGCAGTTCGCCAGCGATCATCTCCGCGCGTTCGTCCCACCCGGCGTGGGTGCGCTTGCGCAGCAAGCCCCCGCCGTGGTCCGGGCCCCAGCGGCGCATCATGCGCACCGCGGCTGCGGGATCGTAGCCCGCGTTGGCCAGCAACCACGGGGCCAGGCGGTCAGCTTCTTCCTCCGTCCGGCGGACATTGCTCCGGCTGCGCCCGTGCCGGTCCAGCCAGGCACGGTGGCCGAGCAGATTGTGCGCCAGTTCATGGGCCACGGCAGCGGCGAATTCCTCCTCCGGCCAGTCAAACCCCGGGAACCGGTCCCCGACCAGCACCCGTTCCCCGTCTGCCGCAGCCCGCTCGCCGATTCCGGTCACTTCGAACCGGCTGTGACAGGCGGGGACCGACCGAACGGCAGCAGAGGCAAGGCTGCCGCCGGCCTCCTCCCACGTCAGTTTGGCTTCGCCCGCGCGAGCCAGCGCCTGCTCCAGCGCGGCTTCGATTTCCAGAAGCCGCTGCCATGGCGGCTGCGACGGCGGGAACGCGGCGGCAAGATCGCGCGCCTCCAGCCGCTTCAGCGTAGCGCCAACCGGCACGTTGCTGCGAGCTGCCGGGGATCCAGCCGCCACTGCCTGCACCGCTACGTCCCCCGCAAGGCCAAGCGCGGCGCGGGCAGCGGGCGGATCGGGGTAGGTAGCGGCGTCGTGAAGCAGGAGCCCGGTCGCCGGCACCGTGCGGGTGCAGAACGGTGCGTTGCCCGTCACCAGCCGCCACCCGGCGTGAAACAGCGCCTGATCGCGCTGCTGGAGAAACAGATAGGGTGAAGCTTGCCCGGCGCGGGCCAGTGGCGGGCTGGCCAAGACAAGCATCGCGCCCGCGATGATCGCGAGCAGCGCGCGCATCTCAGGTGCCCTTTGCCTGATCGATCGCCCGCTGCAGCGATTCCGGGCCGACCGCGCCGACCAGGGTCTGCCCGCCTGCCACCCAGCTGGGCGTGCCGGTGAAGCCGAGCTGATCTGCCAGGGCACGGTTCTGGGCGATCTCCACATCGACCTCAGGCGAGACCGCATAGGCCCGGGCCGCTGCCAGATCGAGCCCGGCCGAGCGTGCCGCCGCTTCCACCCGCGCGGGATTGGGCGGACCCTGGATGAACATGGCGTTGTGGAAGGCGGTGTATTTGCCCTGCTTCGCCGCTGCCAGCGCCATCCGGGCGGCTTCCTCGCTGCCCTGGAAGATCGGCCATTCGCGGATCACCACCTTGAGCTGCGGATTGGCGGCAATCAGCTGCTCGACGTGCGGCAGGCTGGTCCGGCAATAGGTGCAGCCATAGTCGGTGAACTCGACCAGCGTGACCGTGCCCTGCGGATTGCCCAGCACCGCACCGGGGAAAGCGCGGGTGACATCGTCGCCCACGTCAGCGAGCCGCTTGGCCGACTGCTGCTGCTCGAACGCCTCGGCCATTTCAGGCAGGATATCGGGGTTGGCGACAAGGTACTGGCGCACCTGGCTATCTCCCAGGCCGCTCAGCGACCACAGGGCCGCCCCGCCGAAGCCGGACAGGAGCGCGACCAGCGCGGTGAGAAACAGGGTGCGTGCCATGTGTCCGGGGCTAGCGGCGGTCGCGCTGCTGTTCAAGCGCAGCGCGGGCCTGGAGCGAAATGTCCTGCGCCCGGATCCAGTCGGGGGTGCCCCGGGGCAGGCCTGCCTCGGCCGCCTGGGCACTGCGCAGCGCAAGGGTATACTGCCGGCTCATGACCTGCTGTTCGGCGCTGGCGAGCCGCGCCCGGGGAATGTCGCCCCGTGCGGCAAACACCACGCCCAGCTGGTACCAGGCAAACGGGTTGTAGCGATCACGCGAAACCGCCGCCCGCAAGACCCGCTCGGCCTCCGGGTGATGGCTCGAATCCTCGGTCGCCAGCAAGGCATGCCCGAACATGGACGCGATCAGCGGCTGGTGGGAAGACAGCTCGGTCGCGCGGCGCAGGGGCGCGATGGCCTCAGCCGGGCGGCCCGATTCGAGCAGGACCTGGCCCTTGAGTTCGAGGAAATAGGGATCGTCCGGATCGGTTGCCAGCAGGCTCTCGACCTCCACCAGCGCCCTGTCCATCAGGGCCTCCTTGTGCCAGGCATAGGCCCGGGCATAGCGCGCCGGCACATCCTGGCGCTGTTCAGGAAAGGCCTGGAGCACGCGCTGCGGTTCTGCCTGATAGCCGTAGAGCTTGGCCTTGATCCGCTCGAACCGGCGCTGGAGCACCGGATCGTCAGGCGCTGTCCAGGCCGGGTCTCTTTCGTAGACATCACGCAGGGTGGAAAGCCGGTCACCGGTCAGCGGGTGGGTGCGGACGAAGGCCTGCTCGTCATCCTGGCTCACGCCGTAGCGGAATTCCTGGTTCTGCAGCTTCTTGAAGAAGGCCAGCGAGCCGCGCCCGGAAATCCCGGCAAGGGAAAGATATTCCGCCCCGGCCGCGTCGGCAGAGGATTCCTGCACCCGCGTGAAGGCGAGGAATTTGCCCATTGCTGCACGCTGCCCGGCCATGATCGCGCCGATCGCTGCGTCACCCGCCCCGGCCAGCGCGGCGCCGACGCCGATCAGCAGGGACAGGATCGAAATCCCGGTCGCGTTGCTGGCACCTTCGTCATAGCGGATGATGTGCCCACCGGTGATGTGGCCCAGTTCGTGGGCGATCACGCCCTGCACCTCGTTGGCGGTATCCGCCGCCTCAATCAGGCCGGTGTGAATGTAGATCGCCTGGCCGCCCGCCACGAAAGCGTTGATCGAACGGTCGTTGATCAGGACGATGTCGACGTTACCCGGGGCGAGACCGGCGGCCTCGACCAGCGGAGCGGCCATGTCCTGCAGCAGCGCCTCGGTCTCCGCATCGCGCAGGATCGATTGCGCCTGTGCCGGGGTCGCCACCAGCGAAAACGCAGCGAGAATGGCAAGACAGCGGGCGAACAGGAGGGCGGGGAGGCGCATTGCGGCAGGCTAGCGCATTTCTGCCTGAACCGGAACTGAAGCCTCAGGCAGGGTGTCGAGGAAACCGAGCGCGGCATCGCGCACCCGCGTGTCTCTGGCAAAGGGGCGGGCCAGCTTGAGCACGGGCCCGGCGTGATCGACCTGAGGCAGGATAACCAGTTCCGCCCGCGCCCCGGCGTCGGTCAGGGCCTTGGCCAGCACGCGGCTGTTGCGCGGTTTCACCGTGGTGTCTGCATCGCCGGTCAGCAGCAGCATCGGCGGGGCATCGCCGCGCACGAAGGTGATAGGCTGCGTCGCCGCCGGATCGCGCACGTGGCCAAACGCATTGCGGGCAGAATCGCTGGTGAAGGGATGGAAATCGTAGGGACCGGCGAGGCCGACGACGGCCTTGACGAAGCCATCGGGCAGGCCCTGCTGGCCCAGCCACTGCCGCTCGAGCCCCAGCATCGTTGCGGTATGCGCGCCGGCGGAATGACCCATCAGGATCACCTGCCGGGGATCGCCGCCGAAGCGGGCAATCTCAGCGTTGGTCCAGGCCAGTGCTGCCGCGCCGTCCTCCAGCATGCGGGGGTAGATGCCCTCGGGCCCAAGGCGATAGCCGGGCAGGACCACGACATAGCCGGCGCGGGCGAAGGTGCGGCCAACGAAGCGGTAGTCTTCCGGCCTGCCCGAATGCCAGCCGCCGCCGTGGAAAAACACGATCACCGGGTGCGGCCCCGGTGTGTTGGGAGCAATGATGTCGAGCCTTTGCGCAGGATCATCGCCGAAAGCGACGCCGCTGGCCGCAACGGCGGTTCCTTGCGTGGTGCCGATCGTGCGATCCGCCCATTCGAGCAGGCCGACCGCACCGGTGGCGTGGGCATATCGCCATGCGCCAAGCAGAGCCACGACCAGAACGAGCACGATGGTAGCGGTCCAGCCGATCCAGCCCATGCGCCGTGTTCCTCTGCCGAAAGCCATACCGGCTTCCCTCTAGCGGGCAGCAAGGAGGGGTGCCATGCTTTTCGACGGTACCGGATGGATCGCTGTTCAGGGGTGAATGATCAGCCGAGCAGGCGGCGCGCGGCCCGCTCCACCAGCGACACGTCGTCCGGTACTTCGCCGAGCACGACAATCTCGCCACTTTCGAGCCGGCGGATCATCACCAGGCCGAATTCACTGCCCTCCGGGGCGATGTCGCCGAAGCCACGTGGCTCCATCTCGCGCAACTTGCGGGCCAGTGCTTCGCGGGGGCCGTCGGCGGCCTCGGCTGGTTTGCCTGCTTCCTCGCGGCGGAGGCGGCGCTCGGCCTGGACCACCCCCTTGAGGCCGCCTTCGGCCTGGCGCAGAAAGCGCGTCAACCCGCCCCGCTCGATCCCGCTGCGATGCGCATGGGACAGCACGGCCGCATATTCGGTCAGGCGGGTCTTGTCGTAATCGGCACCGAACACCAGCTTGACGACTGGCGTCATCGGCGCGCGGTCCTGCACGGTCAGGCCGTTTTCGGCGACCAGATCGGCAAATTCCTGCGGCTCTTCCATCGCAGCCAGGCTGACATCGTAAGCGCGGCCCACTGCCTCGTACAAGGCGGCTCGGCTGCGATCCTCGCTGCTACGGGCGGCGTGGGCCAGCTCGCGCGCTGCCGCGAGACAGTCGTAAAGGCCGACGGGGCCGTCTTCCGCACCATCGGCAAAGCCTGCTTCAGGCGCGCTCGCGCCGTCACCATCGGCCGCCTCGCCCGGTTCCACCACGGCCTCGAACGGACCCGGCGAATGCCCTGCGCCCGGCAGATCGCTGTCGGCAACGGCAATTTCGGCATCATATCCGGCCAAATCGGCTTCCTGGTCGATGTCGAGTTCGACGTCGAAGCCGGCCGGTTCTTCCGCCCAATCGTCTTCTGCGGGATCATAAGCGCCCGAAGGGCGCGGCGAGGCACCAAGCAACGAGGCGAAGCGCGATTCGGCGACATCCTCCTCGGCGGCATCATCGTCGTCCTCATCCTCCAGCAACGCCTCGACATCCATGCCGAACAGGGGCTGCGGCAGCGGATCACCGTCATAGCCATCATCGAATTCGCCGTCGTCGTAGGTGGACAGCGGCAAATCGGCCACGACGGCACCAGGGCCATCGGCCCAGTCGGTCACGGGAAATGCAATGTCCTGCTGGCCGAGTTGCGGCAGCGGGACCGGATCGGCGGCTTCTTCCAGCGCCTGGTCGATCTCCAGCAGGAGCTCGTCCGACGTCATCTGGTCGGCCATTTCCTTCCAGTTGATCACGCCGTAAATGAAGTCGATGGTGTCGTCGTCGCTTGAGAACGGCAGCAGGATCCCCCGGTAGAGAATCGTTGCCCCGCGCTGGTTGACGAATTCGGCTTCGAATCCGATCGGCGCCTGGTTTGCGATAATCTGGAGGTAATGGTCGGTAATCCGGCTCAGCAGAGAGCGAGCAGGCACATCCGACAGCTGGCCGATTGCATTGTCGGTGCCGCATTCGCGCGCCAGTTCGCGCCCGAGATATTGCACGGCCGGGTTGTCGATCCCGGCGGAGAAGTCGAGCAGCACGCTGTAGGGCCCGAAATCAGGCAACTGGTCCGGCTCGAGTTCCTCGATCGACGGAAAATTGCGATCCTGCAGCTGGCTCGCCCAGAAATTGTAGGCGCGCACCTGCATCCGGCGTTCGTCGGTTCCGATGCCCGCCGGTGGCGATTCGATTCCGGTATCGTCATCGCCGGGATAATCGTCGCGCCCGTCGTCATCCAGCCGTGATGCGTCGAAGTGTCCGCGCAGTGTGTCCATGACCTGAGCCAAGCCCCCATGTGGTTCGAGAACCTGTTCTGGCGGGCCATGGTAAACATACCGTTAAGTTGCGCGCACACCTTTCCGGATGACGTCATGGTGCCGGCAGCACAGGATCAGAGCATGTATCGCATCCGGATCGACTGCCTGACCGGGGCCGCGCCGACTTCGAACACCGCATCGCCGAACTTGGGCGGCCCCATCTGGACCTTGGCATCACGCGAGAAGCCGAACCCTTCCTTCGGCATCATTCCCAGCGCACGGTCGGCCTTGCCGTTGCTGTTCTCGTCATGCAGCAGGGCAATGGCATAGCGGCCGGGCTGCACACCGGTGAAGGTGAGGGTGACCGAACCCTTGGCCGGAACGACCGCGCTGTGGGCCCCGGCAACCCCGCGGCACCGGGGGAATTTCCCGGCGTCGGTCGTCATGCAGGCGCGCACCACCCCTTTGGTGGAGCGAATCTCCGCCACCGTCACCGTCACATCGACCCCGGCCGGCTCGGCCGCGCCGGACAGCACCATCGCCCCGCCGGCCAGCGCTAGCGCGCAAAGCTGTCGGACAGGCCGCGATCGGTCTTGCACAGGCGATCCCAGAAACGGAAATAGAGGCCATAGTTGCATAGATATTGCTCGTGATGACGCTGATGGTGGCTGGCCGTTATCAGCCAGTTGCCCAACCTGGAGTTAACAAGAGCGCGGGGGAACATTTCCCAGCCCATGTGATTGGTCACCCCCATAACAGTCATGGTGGCCAGTACCAGCCCGAGCACCGCCACGTGAACCGGGACGAAGAACACCAGGGCCGGGATCACGAAGGCACCGGTCAGCGCCTCGATCGGATGGAAGCTCATGGCCGCCCAGGCTGTCGGCGGGCGGCTGTCATGGTGCACGGCATGGGCGATGCGGAACCACCGCGGACGGTGCATCCAGCGGTGCGTCCAGTAGAACCAGGTGTCGTGCAGGAAGAGGTAGATGAACAGCGAAACCGGCAGGTACCACAGCGGATAGTCGCCGAACCCGGTGTATATCTGCGTCCAGCCACGTTCCTGCCAGCCCCAGGCGACCACCCCGGCCGGTACGCCGTAGATCGCGGCGGACAGCAGCGACCAGCCGATCTCACGCCGGATCTGCGGCCTTAGTCGGGCGTAGAGCCCCGGGCGGACATGGCTGGTGGCCCAGGCAAAGGCCCCGCTGGTGACAAGATAGCGCAGCGCGACAATCGCGGTCATTGCCAGGGCGGAGGTCACGACAGCCAGAATAAGTGCGACATTCATGCGCGCCAGCCTATGCCGCAGCGAAGCCCACGCGAACAGAGCCTATCTCCAGCGACTATTCGGACGGCACCCAGGGCGCACAATCCGGATCGCGGGCGACCAGCTGCCGGCGCAGCGCCGCGCGGGCCAGCCGTTCGACCTCGACCTTGCGGCGGGCCGGCGCGAGCGGATGGAGCGGCGCAGGACGAAGAATCTCCGCATCGTAGCCGTCCGCCACGATCACGCCGCAGCAATCAGGCCGGAAGTCGGCACCCTCCAGTGGCGAACGGTCGAGCAAGGGGGGCAAGCCCCAGAAAAACCGGTCACAGAAATCCAGGTAATCGGGCCACTTGCCGTCTCCCAGCAGGTCCGCCCGCGCGACCTTGATCTCCACGATCACCACCTGCCCCTTGGCATCGATGCCCATCAGGTCGGCCCGGCGCCCGTTGCGCAGGGGCATTTCGGGCAGGCACCAGATATCGTTGCGGGCAAACAGGCGAGCGATGCCGCGGGCGACGGCACTGGCGTCTGTTGCTGGCACCGGATCGGGCGGAGAAAAGGGTGCAGGAGCAGGCCGGGGCATACCTCAAGCATTGGAACATAGTGCGAACAAGGTCAACCCTTGCCGCTCGCCCGGCCTGTCAGGCACTCCTGCGTGAAGTGCCTTCCGCCGGAACCAGTCCGAGCACCGCGGCCCGCGCGGCGTGGAATTCCTGCCACAGGGCCAGCGCCGGAACCCGGGCATCCTGCCCGCGCGCGTTGACCGCCAGCAAGGCCGCAAGGCCCGGCTGCATGATTGCTGCAATGTCCGCCACACCCTGTTCCACCGCGGCAAACCGGCGGGCGCCGGCATCGCGGGCGAGCCCGGGAAAGGCGCGGACGGCGTGCTCGGGCACCTCGGGTGCCAGCCCCGCGAGAGCCGCGACAGCTGCCGCCGCATCGTGCAGCGCAGCCCAGCGCAGGCTCAGCGCCTGCCAGGTGCGCTGATCGACAGAGCCGCTTTGGGCGGGGTGGGGCGAAGTGCTGGTCATGGTTGCCGGCCAAGTCTTACGGCAGGGCACTTGCCAAATCGCTAATAACCGCACGAAATGCACGGCCCGACGCAGGCCGCCGGCTGACAGGTCGCCCGCAATTTCGCCCGCCATATTCCACTGGCCACCTCCGCCCTGCTTTGCTAAGCGCGCCCCTCGTCGGCCTTGCCGGCCTCAGAGCACCCGTAGCTCAGCTGGATAGAGTACTGCCCTCCGAAGGCAGGGGTCACAGGTTCGAATCCTGTCGGGTGCGCCATTTTTTCTGCAGATCAGCCGCGAGCTCAGTTGACCATTCGCTCCTTGCCTTCCCAGTAAGGCGCCCGCAGTTCGCGGCGGAGGATTTTGCCACTGGGGTTGCGCGGCAGGGCTTCGATGAAGTCGACCGACTTGGGGCACTTGAATCCGGCAATGCGTTCCCTGGCAAAGGCGATCACGCCCTTCTCGTCGAGATCGCTGCCCGGCCGTCGCACCACCACCGCCTTCACCGCTTCGCCCCACTTTTCGTCGGGCACGCCGATGATGGCAACGTCGGCAATATCCGGATGGCCGAACACCGCGCTTTCCACTTCCGCCGGATAGACGTTCTCGCCCCCGGTGATGATCATGTCCTTGATCCGGTCCTGAATGTAGAGGTAGCCCTCTTCGTCAAGGATGCCAGCATCGCCGGTGCGGAACCAGCCGTCCCCCGTCAGCGCCTTGGCATTCTCTTCCGGGCGGTTCCAGTAGCCGAGCATCACGCATTCGCCGCGGATCGCCACTTCGCCGATCTGGCCGGGGGGCAGCGGCTGGAGGTTCTCGTCGAGAATCGCAATTTCCGAGCCCGGCAGCGCCTTGCCTGCCGACGTCATAACCCGTTCGCGGCCGATGATGTTTGCCGGCTTGTGGTCATCTGGCGACAGGCTGACGACCGTGCCGAACGTCTCGGTCAGGCCGTAAAGCTGGGCAAAATCGCAACCGAGCCGCTCGACTCCCTGCTTGAGCAGGTCGAGTGGAATCGGGCTGGCACCATAGGTGAGCCCGCGGACGCTGGAGAAATCGGCGCTTGCCGCAGCCGGATGGGACAGCAGCAAGCGAATCGCGGCAGGGACGAGGAACAGCCACTTGACCCGATAACGCTCGACATCGCCGATCAGCAGGACCGGATCGAATTCGCGGTGAATCAGCAGTTCCTGCCCGCCCAGGACAGCGCCCAGCGCCGTGCCGACCCCGGCAATATGGCCATAGGGCATGGCAAGGATGATGCTGTCGCCCGGATCGGCGCAGTACCAGTAAATCCCGTGCTGCTTCATCAGGGGGCGCAGGTGGGTGCCGTTGTGGTGGCTCAGCACCACGCCCTTGGGCAGGCCGGTGGTGCCGGATGTGTAGAGCTGGAGCAGGGGATCGTGCGGGCCGACTTCAGTGGTGACCGCCGCGTCGCTCTGGGCATCGCGCCAGGCGGCAAAATCCTGCTCCATCGAGACAATTCGACCGTCGAATTCGACATCGGCAAATTCATCCTCGCGGAACAATACCTGTGCGCCGGAGTCAGCCATGATGAATGCGACCTCGGCCGGGGCCAGCCGCCAGATGATCGGAATGAATACCATGCCCGCTCGCGCCGCGCCCAGCGCCAGTTCGACTGCATGATCGCTGTTCTTGCCGAAATAGGCGACCCGGTCGCCCTGGTTCAGCCCCATCGCCGCAAGGCCATTGGCGACCTGCGTCACATGCCGGTCGTAATCGCGGTAGCTGGTGACAGTATCGCCATAGCGCAGCGCGGGCTGCTCGGGCCGGGCTGCGGCATGGAAAGCCAGCGCATCGCCATAGGTCGGGTGGTAAGGTTCGCTGCCGGACATCGGTATCCTCTCCAGAGGTGGCCGAATCGTGGTCTGTCCGGCCTTCGGGCGGAACCTAGGCAGGTTTGCTTTGCGGCGTAAACCGCTGCCGTTACGTCAGGCGAAGCCCCGCTGGAGGAATTGCAGGGCGCAGCCGGCAAGGATGGCAGTGCCGCTGGGCATGGCGGCTTCGTCCACATGCATCCGGGGCGAATGGATTGCACAGCACTGGCGCCAGTCCTCACCCTCCTGCGCCACGCCGAGGAAGAACATCGCGCCGGGCACTTTCTCCAGCACGTAGGCAAAGTCTTCCGCGCCCATGATCGGGGCCGGCAGGTCGCGCCAGGCCTGCTCGCCCAGCGTGGCGCGGGTGACCTCTGCTCCCAGCGTGACGGCGCGGGCATCGCAGATGGTGACCGGGAAGCCTTCGGTGATCGTCACCTCGGCCTCGACCCCGTGAGCCTGTGCGGTGTGGCTGGCGACCTCGCGCAGCAGCGCATGGAGCTGGGCGCGATGCCCGGGCGAGAGGCTGCGCAGGGTGCCGCGCAGGGTCGCAAAATCCGCGATCACATTGTGCGCTGTCCCGGCATTGATCTGGGTGACGGTCGCCACCACCGCGTCGGCGGCATTGAACCGGCGGGTGACCATCGCCTGGATGGCCGAGACGATGGCACAGGCGGCCGGCACGGGATCGCGCGTGTCATGCGGCATCGAGGCATGGCCGCCCCGCCCCGTCACCACGATGTCGAACTGGTCGGCGGCCGCGAGCAGGGGGCCCGCCCGGCCGCCGATTACGCCGTGCGGCGCATTGGGCATGATGTGAAGCGCAAAGGCCGCGTCGGGCAGCGGGTCAAGCAGCCCGTCATCGAGCATGAAGCGGGCCCCGTGATAGCCCTCTTCCCCCGGCTGGAACATGAACATGACCTCGCCCGCCAGCTCGCCCTGCCGCGCGGCGAGGATCTCGGCCGCCCCCACCAGCATCGCGGTGTGGGTATCGTGCCCGCAGGCGTGCATCCGTCCGGGAATGGTCGAGGCGAACGGCAGCCCTGTGTGCTCGTCCATCGGCAGCGCATCCATGTCGCCGCGCAGCAGCACCCGCCCATGGCCCGCGGCACCGGCGCGCGCACCGCGCAGGATCGCGACCTGGCCCGTGGTCGATGGCCCTTCGCGCCATTCGAGCGGCAGGTGCGCGAGCGCCGCGCGGACCTTGGCCATGGTGAGCGGCGTATGCAGCCCCAGTTCCGGTTCGGCGTGGATGGCGCGGCGCAGCGCGACAATACGGTCTGAAAGGGAGCGGGCGGCTTCGAGCAGGTCCGGATGCAGCATGAGCAGCACTTTATCGCACTCTTGCCCCGCCGTCGGCAAAAAAAGTGTGCAGCGCCGCATCTGGGCGGCTAAAGGCGGCGCCCGATGGTGCCTCAGATTGATACGACCGGCAACGCCAGGCGCAGCGATGGCGCACCACCGGTCGTGGGCGTCATCTACAACCCCCGCAGCCACCGCAACCGGGGCCGCGATCTCGACATTGCCGGTCGTCCCAACATCCATGTGGCCGAACCGCGCGAGCGCGAGGAAATCCGGGCTGCGCTGTCAGAATTTGCCGCGCTCGGGGTGGAATATCTGGTGATCAATGGCGGCGACGGCACGGTGCGGGACGTTTTGACTGCCGGGCTGGCGGTGTTTGGCGAAGACTGGCCTGAGCTGGCGGTCTTGCCAAAGGGCAAGACCAATGCCCTCAACGTCGATTTGGGGGCACCCGCCGGCTGGACGCTGGCAGGGGCGGTCGATGCATGGGACCAGGGCCAGCGGATCGCACGGCGGCCCCTGATCGTGGAGCCCGCCGAAGGTGGCGGCGAACCGCTGGCCGGTTTCATTCTCGGCGCGGGCAGCTATGCCACGGGCGTGCGTGCCGGGCAGGAAGCGCACCGGCTCGGCGCATTCAACAGCCTCGCGGTGATGGTGACAGCGGGCTGGGGCGTGCTTCAGGCACTGTTCGGCAGCGACGCCAATCCGTGGCGGCGAGGTGTCCGCATGGATCTGCGTCTGGGCAGCGAAGGAAACCCCCTGCCGCATGCCGGTGCCGGATATGATGGGCGGCGCTCGATCATGCTGGCCTCCACGCTGGAGCGGTTCCCGGGCGGTATCCGGCTTTTCGGTGCTTTGCGCGAAGGCCTGAAGATCGTCACGCTTGACCGGCCTGGCCGGCGCATGCTGGCGATGGTGCCGCTGCTGCTGGCGGGCCTGAAGCTGAAGGATCCGGACAGCCGCGGACTGCATTACTCCACGGCCGATATGTTCGAGCTCGTCATTGCCGACGAATACATCCTGGACGGTGAGGCCTTTCCACCAGGCCGCTATCGGGTCTCGCAAGGCCCGTCCTTGCGCTTCGTGGTGCCGTGAACGAAACGCTCGCCAGCCGCCTGGCGGCGCAGCTGGAGCGACCGGTCAAGCCGGAGGTTGCGGCATTCGCGCGCCAGCTGGCCGAGGCGTCCGGCGCTTGTGCTGCGCTGTTCTATGGTTCCAACCTCCGTACGGGCGAACTGGACGGCGTGCTGGACTTTTACTTGCTGCTGCCCGGCCCGCAGCGCGACCGTATCTGGCCCCGGGTCAGCTATCACGAGTGCGTGACGGAAGGCCTTACCCTGCGTGCCAAGGTGGCGACCATGGCGCTGGAGACCTTTGCCCGCGCCTGCCGGGGCGAAAGCCGGGATACGACCATCTGGGCGCGGTTCGTCCAGCCGAGCGCGCTGGTCTTTGCGGCAGACGAGGCCACGCGGGCGGAGATTGTCGAGGCCGTCGGCGCAGCGGCACGAACTGCCGGACGGCTGGCTGTGGCGCTTGGGCCCGAAGCCGGCACTGCACAGGAATATTGGCGGGCACTGTTCCGGGCGACCTATCGGGCCGAATTCCGGGTCGAGCAAGCCGGGCGCGAGGATACCATCCTGACCGTCAATGCCGAGCATTTCGACGGCCTGCTCCCACTGGCGCTGACGGCGGAGGGGATCGGCTTTTCGCGCGACGGCGACCTGCTCCGCCCGGCGATGACGCAAGAGGTGCGCCAGGGCATCGTCCGGTGGTGGAGCCAGCGCCGGCGGCTGGGCAAGCCGCTTAACGTGCTGCGCCTGCTCAAGGCCAGCACCACCTTCGAAGGGGCCGCACGCTACGCCGCCTGGAAGATCGAGCGCCATACCGGTGTGCCGGTCGCGGTCACACCGTGGCGCGAACGGCACCCTGTGCTGGCGGCCCCGGCAGTGCTTTACCGGGTCTGGCGCGCGCGCCGGGGCTGACCCGCTCGCGCGATCACATGCATTTCCCCGATCACATGTATTTCATCGCGATCGATATTGTGGTCACGCCGCTGCCGACAGTGAAGGCGGTCTTCTTGTAGCTCGGCTTGCCGAGGTTGAAGATATTGATGCTGGGGTTGTTGGACATGGCCCCGCCATCCTCGCGCAGATCGGTCTTGCCGTTGCCGTTGAGATCATGCCGCACCGCCACGCCATAAGTTCCGGCTTGCGGAACCGGGAGGCAGAAGGTCATCGTGCCCGCCCTGGCCGGGGCCTCGACCCGGGTCAGCCACTTGCCCTTTTCCAGCCAGTCAGCCTTGGTGCCGTAATAGGCCTGGACCCGGATCGTGCCCCTGGCCGCCTTGATGCCGCTGACGTTGACCCGAATCTTCGGGCCGCCGCTGCTGCAGGAAGCGGGGTTGTGCGGGACCTCGTTCTGATACTGCGCCTGAGCGGCAGGCGCAGCCGCCAGACCCGCAGCTGCCAGCACCATTGCACCGTAACGGTAACCCTTGATCATCACGTACTCCTGAAATGCCCCGTGCCTGTTGCAGCACATATCAGCCCCGGCCAATCCGGTTGCCCTTCCGGTTTGCCCTTCCGGTTTGTCGGCGCCTAGTGATGCAAGGAAATAGCGGCCGCGCCCTGAATTGCGCCTTAATTGCCCGCACAAGGCACAATGGCAGCGGAGCAGTGTGGAAAAACCGCGCCCGCCCGCTTGTTCCGGTTCGGGTGCGACCCTAGGGCCGATAAACGCCTGCAGCAAACCAGTGTGAGAATGGCGCGACCCTTGATCTCTCCTTCCATCCTTTCGGCCGACTTCGCTCGGCTGGGGGAGGAAGTGCGTGCGATCGATCTGGCCGGGGCGGACTGGATCCACGTGGACGTGATGGACGGGCATTATGTCCCCAACATCACCATCGGCCCGGCAGTGGTCAAGGCTCTGCGCCCCCACACGGACAAGCCATTTGACGTCCACCTGATGATTTCCCCCATCGATGCCTATCTCGAAGCCTTTGCCGAGGCCGGGGCAGACATCATCACTGTTCATCCCGAAGCGGGGCCGCACATCCACCGCACGCTTCAGGCCATCCGGAACCTGGGGAAGAAGGCCGGTGTGGTGCTCAATCCCGGCACACCGGTTGAATCGCTCGATTACCTGCTCGACCTGGCAGACCTCGTGCTGGTGATGAGCGTCAATCCCGGCTTCGGGGGACAGAGCTTCATCGACAGCCAGTTGCGCAAGGTCGAGGCCATTCGCCGGCGGATCGACGCCACCGGCCGGCCGATCCATCTCGAAGTGGATGGCGGCGTCAATGTCGAGACCGCGCGCCAGTGCGTCGATGCCGGGGCCGATGTGCTGGTGGCCGGATCTGCCACCTTCAAGGGTGGTCCGGGGCACTATGCCGCCAATATCGCAGCCCTGCGGGGGCAGGGATGATGAGCGAGGCCCTGACCCGCGGCGAGATCGAGGCCCGGCGGATTGCCACCGAGGAAGCGATCGCCTTGCCGCTGGGTGAAGGGCATGAAAGCCACCTGCTGGAAGCCGCGCCGCAGACGAGCAACCTGCTGGAGCCGGGCCGGGCCCTGGCGCTGGCCGATTTTGCGCCGCCTTCCCTTGGTGCAGGGGAGCGTCTGATCCGGCTGGCGTATCGCCTGGGTGTGCCCGGCTCCACCCTGACCTCCCCTTTCGCCAAGCCCGCCAAGCCGCGCCTGCTCGGCACGGTCGCCTCGCCGCTGGCCGGTGAGCGAGCCGCGGGTGTGGCCTTGCGGGCCGGCCATTTCCTTGTCCACGGGGTCAAGGCGCCGATCGCGCAGATGGATTTCTCGCCAGTGGCCCGGCTGACTCCGCCCTTCGAGCGGGTCGTCCACGGTTTCGCGTGGCTGCGCGACCTCGCTGCCAGTGCGCCGCGCGAGCAATGCGTGCCCACTGCCGAGCGGGTGTTCGGGCTCTGGCTGGCCGAGAACGCGGCGCCCGGCAAAGGCGCCGCATGGCACATCGAACATGCCGGACAGCGGCTGCTCGCCTGGCTGGTCCATGCTCCGCTTATCCTGTCGGGCAATGACGCGCGGCTTCGCTCCAAGGCCCTGAAGGCTTTTGCCGAGACGGCCCGCTGGCTGGACAAGTCGGTGACCCGGGCGCCCGACCGGCTGGGCGAGGTAACCGGCTGGTGCGCCATCGTGGCGGCAGGGCTGCTGCTGCCCGAGGGTAAGCCGCGCCGTCTCTATGGCGAGGCCGGGCTGGTTCGCGCTCTGGGTGAACTGGTGAGCGAGGACGGCGGCGTGCTGTCGCGCAGCCCGCTCGCGCAGATGGACGTGATCGGCCTGCTGGTTGACCTTGCCGCCTGCTACCGCGCGGTTGACCGCGATCCGCCCGAAGCGCTGCAGGCCATGCTGGCCCTGATGGTGCCGCCCCTGCTCAGCCTGGTCCACAGTGACGGGGGCCTGGGCAACTGGCAGGGTTCGGGCGCAATCTCGGCGGCGCGGGTCGCGGCCATGATCGACGCCAGCGGCGTGCGGACCCGGCCGCTCAAGGACGTTCGCCAATGGGGTTACCAGCGGGTCAGCGGCGGCAAGTCGGTGCTGATCTTCGACGCCGCCCCGCCGCCGCTCGCCCGCCACGCCCGCTGGGGCTGCGCCTCTACCCTGGCGTTCGAATTCAGCGCCGACGGCCAGCGGATCGTGGTCAATTGCGGCGGCGCCGCATTGGCTGGAGGGCAGGTGCCGGTGCGGATCGAGCAGGGCCTGCGCGCGAGTGCAGCCCATTCGACGCTGGTGCTCGACAACGCCAATTCCACCGCTGTCCTGCTCGGCGGCAAGCTGGGCAGCGGGGTCAACGAGGTCGAGATTGACCGCCGCGCGCTCGATCTGGGCAATGGCGGCGCGACACGGATCGAAGGCAGCCACGATGGCTATGCCACGCGCTACAACCTGACCCATCGGCGCATCCTGATCATGCGCGACAACGGCACCGAGCTGCGCGGTGAGGATCTGCTGATCCCGTCAGGCCGCAAGGGCAAGCGCGGCAAGGTCGGCTACGCGATCCGGTTCCATATCGGGCCGGGTATTGAAATCGGGCTGTCGGAAGACCGCAAGGGTGCAGGGCTTGCCCTGCCTGACGGGTCCTACTGGCAGTTCCGCATGGCGGGCGATGCCAATGCGGCGGCGCTTGCGGTGGAGGAAAGCATGTGGGTGGACGGGCAGGGCCGCCCGCACCCGATCCAGCAACTCGTCATCGAAGGGATGGCGCCGCGCAGCGGGGGTACTTTCTCCTGGCTGCTCAAGAAGATGGGATAGTTTCACGTGGACGACGTCAAGATCGGCCGGGCACTGTTGTCAGTGTCCGACAAGACCGGATTGGTAGAGCTGGGCACTGCGCTTGCGGCTCGTGGCGTCGAACTGGTCTCGACCGGGGGCACGGCCAAGGCCTTGCGCGAAGCTGGCCTGACGGTGCTCGACATTTCCGACCTGACCGGCTTTCCGGAGATGATGGACGGGCGGGTCAAGACGCTGCACCCCAAGGTCCACGGCGGCCTGCTGGCGGTGCGCGACAATCCCGAACATGCCGCGGCCATGGCAGACCACGCGATCGGTGCGATCGATTTGGTGGTGGTCAACCTCTACCCGTTCGAGGCAACCGTGGCGCGCGGCGCGGATCGCGACGAGATCATCGAGAACATCGACATCGGCGGGCCCAGTATGGTTCGCTCGGCAGCGAAAAATCACCAATTCGTCACCATTGCGACTGACCCCGCTGACTACGCCGAACTGTTGGGCGAACTGGAAGCGAAACAGGGAGCCACCTCGCTCGCTTTCCGCCGCCGCTGTGCGGCCAAGGCCTATGCCCTGACCGCCACCTACGACAGCATGATCAGCCAGTGGTTCGCCTTCGCTGACCAGGGGCAACTGTTCCCCGACATGCTGGCGGTCAACGGCAAGGCACCGGTCGTGCTGCGCTATGGTGAAAACCCGCACCAGCAGGCCGCGCTCTACACCCCCGCCGGGCCGCATACGCGCGGGATTGCCCAGGCCGAGCAGCTTCAGGGCAAGGAACTGAGCTACAACAACTACAACGATGCCGACGCGGCGCTGGAACTCGCCGCCGAGTTTCGCGGGGCACAACCGGCAGTCGTCATCGTCAAGCACGCCAACCCCTGCGGCGTTGCCCAACGCGGCAGCCTGCTTGAGGCGTGGCACGAAGCGCTCGCGTGCGACAGCGTGTCGGCGTTCGGCGGAATCGTCTGCGTCAACACCGAGCTCGACGGCGCGACCGCCGAGGCGATCTGCGAAATCTTTACCGAAGTGGTGATCGCGCCTTCGGTCAGCGAGGAAGCCCGCGCCGCCTTTGCCAGAAAGAAGAACCTGCGCCTGCTGGTGACCGGGGACCTGCCCGATCCGCGCCGGGGCGGTCTGTCGGTCAAGCCGATCACGGGCGGACTGCTGGTCCAGACGCGCGACAACGGGGCGATTTCCGCCGCTGACCTGAAAGTGGTTACCAGACGCGCGCCGACCGAGCAGGAATTGAAGGACTGCCTGTTCGCCTGGACCGTGGCCCGCCACGTCAAGTCCAACGCGATTGTCTACGCCAACAACGGCGCAACTGCCGGCATCGGTGCCGGCCAGATGAACCGGCGGGATTCAAGCCGGATCGCCGCGATGAAGGCCGCCGAAGCCGCTGAGAAATACGGCTGGCCGCAGAGCCGCGCAGTCGGGAGCGCGGTTGCCTCTGACGCCTTCTTCCCCTTCGCCGACGGTCTGCTGGCCGCGGCCGAAGCAGGCGCGACCGCCGTGATCCAGCCCGGCGGATCAATCCGAGATGACGAGGTGATTGCGGCAGCCGACGATGCAGGTCTGGCCATGGTTTTCACCGGGATGCGCCACTTCCGGCACTGACCGGAGAAATATTCAGCCGGTGCACCGTAACCATTGGCGCACTGGCGCGAATGAACGGGTACCAACTCCGCGTTCACTTTGCCGCAAGAGCTGCCGGGTTAGGTGACTGCTGGAACAGAACAGATATGAACGGAACGCCGCATGGGTCTCCTCAAACCCGATCTCTATCGCAGCTTCGGCATCGGCTTTGCGCTTGGCGCGGTGCTGGTGGCCATGCAGATCGGGCCTTCGTTCCAGGAGCAGTTCCTGCCCAGCGCCCACGCCGAAACGGTCGAGTCATCCGCTCAGCAGCGCTGATTGCCGCCCTCGGGCTGCTGCTGGCATCGTGCCAGCCCGCCGCCCAGGCAAGCGAAAAGGCGGTCGAGGCCCCGGCGGCCAAGCGCATCGCCAAGGAAAAGCCGGGTAAGAAGGTCGCCATCTTCGCTGGTGGCTGTTTCTGGGGCGTCGAGGGGGTGTTCAGCCACGTAAAGGGCGTCAGCAGCGCGGTGTCCGGCTATCACGGTGGCAGCGCCAGAACCGCCAACTATGACATGGTATCTGCCGGCACCACCGAACATGCCGAGGCCGTGCGCATTGTCTACGATCCTGCCGTGGTCCGCTATGACGAGCTGCTGCGCATCTTCTTTTCCGTCACCGCCGACCCGACCCTGCGCAACCGTCAGGGGCCTGATGTTGGCGCACAATACCGGGCGGCGCTGGTTCCGATCGGGGCAGAGCAGCGGGCGGTGGCACAAGCCTACCTTGCACAAATGGAAGCATCGGGCGTCTGGAAAAAGCCGGTCGTAACCGGGATCGAACCCTACCGTGCCTTTCACAAGGCGGAAGACTACCACCAGGACTTCATGCTGAAGAACCCCCGGCACGGTTATATCGTGCGGTGGGATGCGCCCAAGGTCCGCGCGCTCAAGGTGCTTTACCCCGATCATTTCCGGGCAAGCTTCCAGCGGAACTGATTGGCAATCCGCCCGCGCGCCGCATATATCGGTGCCATGCACGACCATTCGCATCATGAACACCGCGGCAAGGCACTGGTCGCAGCGGCCGAAGCGGCATTGACGGGGGCCGGAGAACAGTGGACCGGCATGCGCCAGGCGGTGTTCGAGGAACTGGCCCGGCATGACCGGCCTGCCTCCGCTTATGACATCGCCGACAACCTTTCGCGCAGCCGCGGCAAGCGGGTTGCAGCCAACAGCGTATACCGCATCCTTGACCTGTTCGTGACCAACAACCTCGCGCTGAGGGTGGAGAGCGCGAACGCCTATCTCGCCAACAGCCACCCGGGCTGCGCGCATGACTGCATCTTCCTGGTCTGCGATGAATGCGGGGAAGCCACCCATATCGACCATGACGGTGTATCCCGCGCGGTTCGGGAGGTAGCCGTCTCAGCCGGTTTTGCCATTCGCCGCCCGATCATCGAAGTACGCGGCCTGTGCTCCGCCTGCGCGGGCTGAGGGCATGGCACCTGATTCCGGTTCATCGACAGCCTCACTTCGCATGTGTATGCAATGCCGATGAGCGAACGTCCGACCACCCCCACACTCGATCAGGTCCACCTGCCCGCCGATCTGCGACGGCTCCCGCGCGAGGAATTGCGCCAGCTGGCCGATGAACTTCGCGCCGAGACCATTTCAGCCGTCAGCACATCCGGCGGCCATCTCGGCTCGGGCCTTGGCGTGGTCGAGCTGACAGTCGCGATCCACTACGTATTCGATACGCCGACCGACAAGCTGGTATGGGATGTCGGCCACCAGTGCTATCCGCACAAGATCCTGACCGGGCGGCGCGACCGGATTCGCACCCTGCGCCAGGGTGGCGGCCTCTCAGGCTTCACCAAGCGTAGCGAAAGCGAATACGACCCGTTCGGCGCGGCCCACTCCTCCACCTCGATCAGCGCCGCGCTCGGCTTTGCCCTGGCGGCCAAGATGAAGGATGAGCCGGGGCGCGGAATTGCCGTGATCGGCGACGGCGCGATGAGTGCCGGCATGGCCTACGAGGCGATGAACAACGCCGAGGCTGCCGGTAACCGGCTGGTCGTCATCCTCAACGACAACGACATGTCGATTGCCCCGCCGGTGGGTGGGCTATCGTCCTACCTTGCCCGGCTCGTCTCCTCCGGCCAGTTCCTGGGCCTGCGCGAGCTTGCCAGGCGGTTTGCCCGCAAGCTGCCCCGCCCGCTCCACATCGCTGCGCGCAAGACCGATGAATTCGCCCGCGGCCTGGCCATGGGCGGCACCCTGTTCGAAGAGCTGGGGTTCTACTACGTCGGCCCGATCGACGGGCACGATCTCGACCAGCTGGTGCCGGTGCTGGAGAACGTGCGCGACGCCGCCGAGGGCCCGTGCCTGATCCATGTCGTGACCCAGAAGGGCAAGGGCTATGCCCCGGCCGAAAACAGCGCCGACAAATACCACGGCGTGGTCAAGTTCGACGTCGTCACCGGCGAACAGAAGAAGAGCGCAGGTGGCCCGCCCGCCTACCAGAACGTGTTCGGCGATACCCTCGCCAAACTGGCCGTGACTGACCCGCTGATCTGCGCCATCACCGCCGCCATGCCGAGCGGGACGGGGATTGACCGCTTCGCCAAGGCGCACCCCACTCGCGCCTTCGACGTCGGCATTGCCGAGCAGCACGGGGTGACCTTTGCTGCCGGACTCGCCGCACAGGGGATGCGCCCGTTCTGCGCGATCTATTCGACCTTCCTCCAGCGCGCCTATGACCAGGTGGTGCACGATGTGTGCATCCAGAACCTGCCCGTCCGTTTCGCGATTGACCGCGCGGGGCTGGTCGGCGCCGACGGGGCGACCCATGCCGGCAGCTTCGACGTCACCTACCTTGCCACCCTGCCCAACATGGTGGTGATGGCGGCGGCCGACGAGGCGGAGCTGGTCCACATGACCTACACCGCCGCCGAACACGACAGCGGCCCGATCGCCTTCCGCTATCCGCGCGGCAATGGCACGGGGGTGGCCCTGCCGGAGGTTCCGCAGAAACTCGAAATCGGCAAGGGCCGGGTGGTACGGGAAGGGTCCAAGGTGGCGATCCTCTCGCTCGGCACCCGTCTTGCCGAAGCGCTGAAGGCGGCCGACCAGCTCGACGCAAAGGGGCTGTCCACCACGGTCGCAGACCTGCGCTTCGTCAAGCCGCTCGATACCGGACTGATCGAGAAGCTGATGCGCACCCACGAAGTGGTGGTGACGATCGAAGAAGGCGCGATCGGCGGCCTCGGCGCTCACGTGCTGACCTTCGCCAGCGATGAAGGCCTGACTGATGCAGGCCTTAAGGTCCGCACCATGCGCCTGCCCGACACGTTCCAGGACCAGAACGATCCGGTAAAGCAGTACGACGAAGCCGGGCTCAACGCGCCGCATATCGTCGACACCGTGCTGAAAGCGCTGCGGCATAACAGCGCGGGCGTGGAAGAGGCGCGGGCTTGATCTAATTCGGTGAGTGTTATGTCCTTGGTCCCTGACTGGCTTTGGGCAACATTCACGGTCGCAGGCTTCCTCGGGATCATGTTTGGTGTGGCATGGCGGAACACCAGGCGGCAAATCCGGGCGACACACGCCCGGCGGGCAAATCTCACCGAAGCACAGTTCATGGAATTGATGGTGAGCGACGTCTCTGAAGATGCCGCCCGTTTTCTTTGGCAGACGACGCTCTCCTGCCTTAAGTTTCACGAGCCCTCGCTGACGCCGCACCCTGATGACGACCTCATCAAGGATCTGCCAATCGACGATGACGACATCAGTATGGACTGGCCGCGCGAATGGGCCGAGCGGCGCGGCTTCCACGAGAGTAACCTGCCTGATTGGCCGAAGAACTGGCCGGTAACGATTCGCAACTACGGGCGATGGCTTGACATGGGGCCTCACTAGCACCGTCACCCCGGACTTGATCCGGGGTCCCGCTGTTCTGGCGAGGTGGCGCGGGTTCCGGAGAAAAGCTGGACCCCGGCTCGGGGGCCGGGGTGACGAAGTGGATGGGTGATGGCATGGGGGTGGGCGAAAGGATGCCTCGCCCATGACCCTCCTCAGCATCTCCACTGCCAACCACGTCACTATCCTCACGCTCAACCGGGCGGAGACGATGAACCCGCTGGGCGCCGCAGGCGACGGGGATGCGTTTGTGGCCGCCTGCGAGGCGATCAATGCCGATATGGACGTGCGCTGTGTGATCCTGACCGGGGCGGGGCGGGCGTTCTCGGCTGGCGGCGACATCAAGGCAATGAAGGACAAGACCGGCAATTTCGGCGGCAACGCGCCGACCATTGCCGACGGCTATCGCAACAACATCCACAAGATCCTGCGCGCGCTCTACGGCCTGCGCGTGCCCCTGATCGCGGCGGTCAACGGCCCGGCGATCGGGCTGGGATGCGATCTGGCCTGCCTTGCCGACATGCGGATCGCCAGCGACAAGGCGAAATTCGGCGTCACTTTCCTCAAGCTCGGGATCATCCCGGGTGATGGCGGCACCTGGGTGCTGCCGCGGGTTATCGGCGAGGCGCGCGCGGCCGAACTGTTCTATACCGGCGAGGTAATCGATGCCGCGACCGCGCTCGACTGGGGTCTGGTCAGCCGGGTCGTGTCACAGGACAGCCTGATGGATGAAGCCCGGGCCCTGGCGGCCAAAGTCGCGGCCATGCCGCCCCACGCCTTGCGGCAGGCCAAGAACCTGATGCGCCAGGGGCGGCACACCACCTACGACACCGCGCTGGAGATGGCCGCCAACGCCCAGGCATTGATGCATGTCACCGCCGACCACCTGGAAGGGGTCGATGCCCTGCTGGAAAAGCGCGCGCCGGTGTTCAGGGGCGAGTAGGCCTGCCCCGGATCCGCCCGTTCCAGACCCGACCCGTTCTAAACCCGGCCCGTTCTAAACCCGGCCGGTCAGGATCAGCCAGGCCGAAAGACCATTGGCGAGCGAGTAGAGCAGGTAGCCCAAGGCAAGGCCCGGCAGCCCGTTGGCGGTGCCCAGCATCGCGGCCAGCAGGATAATGAACTCGACCAGCAGCGTGACGCGCCTGGGCTTGCCGCCGGGCGCCAGCGCGAACTGGCCAAGCAGCCGGTGGCCGCTCTCCAGCACTGCCTTGTGCATCGCGAAGTTGCCGATTCCGAGCAGGAAGGTCACGATCAACGCCATAGCCGCCTTGTGCCCTGCCGCCGGTCGGTTGCCAAACACCTTTCGTCCGCCGGTTTGCGCAGTCCGTCGGGCGGGTCCGCGCCGGTCGAACCGACTAACCCAGCTGCCGATGCGGGCAAGCGTGCCGTGTCTGGAAGGCGCATATCCATCCTTGCGGAAAGCCTTCCACCCCCACGTCGGGAAGGTCCGCACAAGGAGGATAAACCGATGAGAACCCCCATGAAAGCGGCCCTGCTGGCCTTTGCCGGCACACTCGCATCACTCACTGCAATCGCCCCGGCCGCGGCCGAGGTCGCAACCCGGACCAACACCACCAGCGTGCAATACGCCGATCTCAATCTTTCCCACCCGGAGGGCCAGGCTGCGCTTGAACGACGGATCGATCGCGCCGCCCGCAAGGTCTGCGGCCTTGACCAGCAGCGGACCGGGACCCGCCTCGTCCCGCTCGAGGATACCAGATGCTACCGCCAGGCCAAGGCTGAGGCGAAGAAGCAGGTTGCTGCCGCTGCGGCGGAACAGCAGCTCGGCGGCTGACACCCCGCAGCCGCTACCTGATGGACCCGGGCCGGACCAGTCCCCCGGCCCGGGTCCTGCTTTTCTGTCCTGAACCTTGCCAGGGACCGCCTGAAGCGCTCAGCGCCCGGCCATGGCCTTGACCCGCGGCAGATAGGTCCGCCCGATCCGCAAGGCCTCCCCGTCCTCCAGCTCCACCGACCAGACGCCCAGGCCATCGTGGCGAAGGCCCTTGATCCGGTCCTTGCGCAGGATAGTGGAGCGATGGATCCGGATGAAACGCGCCGGATCGAGCCGGCTTTCGAGCCCGGCAATGGTCTGCAACAGCAGATAACTGCGGGTCGCATCACCGCCATCGCTGACATGGAGCCGCACATAGTCGCGCTCCGCATCGATCCGCCCGACCTGGGCGACCTCGATCCGCAGCAGTTCCGACCGGTGGGGCACCCACAGTTCTTCCAGCCATTCGCCCGCCGGGCGGGAGCGCTCTCCCCGCCGCGCCAGAGCGCGCTCGATTGCCCGGTCGAGCCGGTCCGGCGCAACGGGTTTCAGCACATAATCGACCGCTTCCAGATCGAACGCCTCCACCGCAAAATGGTCGTGCGCGGTGACGAAGATCACGGCCGGCCGGTGATCCCGCCGGGCCAGCTTTCGCGCCACGCCCAGGCCATCGAGTTCCGGCATGGTCATGTCGAGCAGGATGAGATCGGGATGAAGCGCCTCGACCAGCCGCAGCGCCGCGGCGCCGTCGCTGGCCGTGCCGACCACCGCCAGGTGCGGGATCCGGGCGCAGATGACCTGCAGCCGCTCGACCGCCAGCGGTTCGTCATCAACGATCAGGGTGCGGAGCGGGGCGTCAGCGGCTTCGTCAGACATGGGTCACCAGCGGCAGGCGGATTTCGGTACGATAGCCGTTCCCGACCGGGCCGGAAACCAGGCTGGCCTCCTTGCCGAAGCGCGCTTCGAGCCGGTCACGGACATTGGCCAGCCCGATGCCGAAGCCATTGCTCGCGCCGTGCGGCGCCCCGGGCCCGTCATCGCAGACTTCCAGCACCAGCCGGCCGAACTCTTCGCGTGCCGTCACCTTGAGGGTGACCGGGCGATTGACCGGGGCCACGCCGTACTTGACCGAATTCTCCACCAGCGGCTGGAGGATCATCCCCGGCACCCTCGCCTCGCCCAGTCCGTCAGGCAGTTCGAACACCGGACGCAACCGGTCAGGGAAGCGAACCGCCTCGATGTCGAGATAATGCTGCTGCAGGGCAAACTCGTCAGCCAGCATGACATCGGCGCTGGCATCGTCGGCAAGGCTGTGGCGATAGAAACTGGCGATGGTCTGGATCATCGCCTCTGCCTGTTCGGTCTTGCCGGTCATGACCATCGAGGACAGCGAATTCAATGTGTTGAACAGGAAGTGCGGATTGACCTGGTAGCGCAGGGATCGCAGCTCCGCCGCTTTGGCTGCGCTGCGGAACCGCTCCTCGCGTCGTTCGGCGGCGCGGGCCTGCGCCCCGGCCAGCAAGGCAAGGTAGAGCGCCGCCCATGCCAGGAGGAGGAAATAGGGACTGAGCGCGACGCCCGACAGCTGCCGCCAGCGGTCAAACCCTGCGGGTGCCTTGGCCAGGGTGATGGTGCCAGACCGGCCACCGACAGCGGCTTTGAGGTTTTCACCCGCGCCCACCTGCGCCGCCCCGGTCGACCCGGCCTCAGGCAGGTCTAGCAGGATATTGCCCGCTTCGTCCTGACGGAGCTTGATGCCTTGCTCGGCGCCGATCTTCTGAATGGCGCGGCTCTGAATGTCGGCAAAAGCCCATTGGTTCGCCTGTGCGATTGCCAGCGCGGCGGGGATGGCCACCAAGGGCGAGACAAGTGCCTTGATCCAGACCGCCTGCCGGTCAACCAACCGGATGACGAGCCACATCACGGTAGTCACGAGGATCCCGGCCCCGCACACCATGGCCCGTCGCTGCAATGTCTCGCCGTCGAAATCGAGCCCGATGATCGATCCGCGCACGGTGGTGATCAGGAAGTAGCACAGCCACAACAACACGATCGAGAGCATCACGGTGCGACCGGGCACGCGGGCGACTTCGTTTTCTGGAACGGGGCTGGTCATTACCGCCCCGCTCTAGCGGCGGGAGCCCACTCCAAGCCAGCGCCCCCATCGGACAGGCTCGCCCTTTCGTCGAACTCTGTCATCCGGCCGTCAGCAGACCTTCCCGGGCAATCCGCTCGCGCCATTCGGCCGGGGCCAGCTTGTGGACGTTGTTCCCGGCGGCATCGACCGCGACCGTGACCGGCATGTTCTCGACCGTGAATTCGTAGATCGCTTCCATGCCGAGATCCTCGAATCCGACCACCCGCGCTTCCTTGATCGCGCGCGCCACCAGATAGGCCGCGCCGCCGGTCGCCATCAGGTAAGCGACCTTGAACCGGCTGATCACATCGACCGCATCCGCGCCGCGTTCCGCCTTGCCGATCATCGCCAGCAGGCCAAGGTCGAGCATCATCTCGGTGAACTTGTCCATCCGGGTCGCGGTGGTCGGACCGGCCGGACCGACGACTTCGCCCATCACCGGATCGACCGGACCGACGTAGTAGATCGCGCGGCCGCGGAAATCGACCGGGAGCTCCTCCCCGCGCGCCAGCATGTCCTGTATCCGCTTGTGGGCGGCATCGCGCCCGGTCAGCATCCTGCCGCTCAGCAACAGCCGGTCGCCGTGCTTCCAGCCCGCCACTTCTTCGGCCGTCAGGGTGTCGAGATCGACCCGCTTCGCGGCTGCATCCGGCTGCCAGTGGACGTCAGGCCACTGGTCCAGATCGGGCTGCTCGAGGTAGGCCGGGCCGCTTCCGTCGAGCGTGAAGTGGGCGTGGCGGGTGGCAGCACAATTGGGGATCATCGCCACCGGCTTGCCGGCCGCGTGGCACGGCGCGTCGAGGATCTTCACGTCAAGCACGGTCGAGAGCCCGCCCAGCCCCTGCGCACCCACGCCCATGGCGTTGACTGCGTCGAAGATATCGATCCGCAGCTGCTCGATATCAGTCTGCGCCCCGCGCAGCTTGAGCTGGGCCATGTCGATCGGCTCCATCAGGCTCAATTTGGCCAGCTTCATGCAATGCTCGGCAGTGCCGCCGATGCCGATGCCGAGCATCCCCGGCGGGCACCAGCCGGCACCCATCGCCGGGATCTGCTCGACCACCCAGTCAACGATATTGTCGCTCGGGTTCATCATCTTGAACTTGGACTTGTTCTCGCTGCCGCCGCCCTTGGCTGCCACATCGATGCTGACAGTGTTACCCGGCACCATCTCGACCGAGAGCACGCACGGCGTGTTGTCGCGCGTGTTGCGGCGGGTGAAGGCGGGATCGGCCAGGATCGACGCGCGCAGCTTGTTGTCCGGATGGTTGTAGGCGCGCCGCACCCCTTCATCGACCACGTCCTGCAGGCTCAGGGCCGAATCCAGTCGGCAGTTCTGGCCCCATCTGACGAACACGTTGACGATGCCGGTGTCCTGGCAGATCGGCCGGTGGCCTTCCGCGCACATCCGGCTGTTGGTCAGGATCTGCGCGATCGCGTCCTTGGCCGCCGGGCCCTGCTCGGCCTTGTAGGCCTCCCCCAGGGCGCGGATGTAGTCTATCGGGTGATAGTACGAGATGAACTGCAGCGCGTCGGCCACGCTTTCGATCAGGTCGCTTTCGCGGATAATGGTCATGTCGCTCATCGAAGCTGTGCTCCTTCCGGTCGATTGCCGCGTCCCTTACGCCGCAGGCCTGCCTAGGTCACGCGCTGAATGGGGCCTGCCCCGTTCGGTAAGGAGCAAAGCGCTTGGCGCGGCAGAGTGGCTCGCCTAAGGGCGACAGCACCCGCCGTGCGGGGGATTGACGAACTGTATTGTTCATATAATACAGCCTGACGAGGCTCACATAAGCGCCTGAAGAGAGCTTTCATGCAGACCGCCACGATTGACCATACTACCGCCCGCAAGGCCATGATCGACAGCCAGCTGCGCACCAGCGGCGTCAACGAACCCTTTGTGCTGGAACGCATGGGGGCCGTCGCCCGGGAGGACTTCGTTCCCGACGCAGCCCGCGCCGTGGCCTACATCGACCGGGCAATCCCGCTCGACAATGGCCGGCGCCTCGCTGCGCCACTGTTTTATGGCATGATGCTGGCCGAAGCCAAGCCGGACCTGGCCGACCGGGTGCTGGTGGTGGACAGCGGCGCCGGATACCTGCCCGAACTCCTCCGGCCGCTGGTCGGCACGGTTGACGTGATCGGCCCTGAAGAGGCCGTCGCCCCGTTGCACCGGCACTGCAATTTCACCCTGCTGCTGATTGACGGTGCTGCCGAGGCCATCCCCGCTTCACTGGCCGCACAGCTGGCCGAAGGCGGCAGGATCGTGACCGGCACCGTAGCCAATGGCGTGACCCGGCTGGCAATCGGCCGCCGCGCCGGGGCAGACGTTGCCCTGCTGCCCCTGGCCGAAATCGGCATCCCGCGTCTGGGCGAGTTCGACAAGCCGAGAGGCTGGAGTTTCTGACCATGCTGACCCGCCTGGCCCGTAATGCCCTGCTGGCCGGGGTTGCGCTGCTGGCCGTACCGGCCCAGGCAGACACCCTGCGCGAGGCGCTGGCTCAGGCCTATGCCACCAACCCGACGCTGCAGGCCACCCGTGCCCAGCAGCGGGCGGAGGACGAGAACCCCAACATCCAGCGCGCGCAAGGCCTGCCGAGCGTTACTGCCAGCGGGCAGTATATCGAATTCGTCAAAGCTTCGCCTAACGCCTTCGCCCCGACCGAACGCGTGCTGCAGGTCGGCCCGGACCTGACCGTTCCGATCTATTCCGGCGGCGCGGTGAAGAACGGCATCAGGGCAGCCAAGGAGCGGGTGGTGGCCGGACAGGCCAACCTGCGGGCGACCGAATCGGCGATCTTCAGCCAAGTGGTGGCGGCCTACATGGACGTGCTGCGGACCCAGGCGCTGGCCGATCTCACCGCCGGACAGGTCAACGTGCTGACCGTGAATCTGGAAGCGACCCGTGACCGGTTCGAGATCGGCGACCTGACCAGGACTGACGTGGCCCAGTCCGAATCGCGGCTGGCACTGGCGGTGGGTGACCTGCGCAACGCCCAGGCGGCCCTGATCCAGGCACGCGAGACCTATATCCGGCTGGTCGGCTCCGCACCGGTCAACCTCGAGCCTCCGCCGCCGCTGCCCAACCTTCCCGCCAGTCCGGCGATTGCGGTCGACACGGCGCTGGAAAACAACCCCGATCTGATCGCCGCGCGCCAGCAGGCCAAGGCCGCCGGCTATGACGTGGAGGTGGCCGGAGCAGGACGGCTGCCGAGCGTCAGCCTGTTCGCCGGGCTCGACTACAGCGATTACTTTGGGACGCTCGCCGGCGGGGCGCCGGGCCTGGTCCAGACCGAAACCACCGCCAATGCCGGGGTTCGTTTCAGCATCCCGATCTTCCAGGGCGGCCTGCCCGCCGCGCGCCAACGTGCCGCAACCCAGCGCGAGAGTGCCGCGCTGGAGCAGGTAATCGCCGCCGAACGCGATGTGATCGCACAGACCCGCGCCGCCTTCTCCAGCTACCAGGCCTCGCTCCAGGTGATCGAAAGCTCGCAGCTGGCGGTCCAGTCGGCGGAACTGAGCCTTGAGGGTGTGCGCGCCGAAAACTCGATCGGCAACCGGACCATCCTCGACGTGCTCAATGCCGAACAGGAGCTGTTGCAGGCCCGGGCCCAGCTGGTGACGGCGCGCCGCAATGCCTACGTTGCCGGCTTCAGCCTGCTGGCCGCCATGGGGCGCGCCGAAGCGCGCGACCTTGGCCTGGCCGACGAGGGGCTGATGTATGATCCGCTGACGAACTACGAGCGGGTCAATGGCCGGGTGTGGGACTGGGACCGTGATCCCGATCCGGTCGCCCGGTCGACACGAACCGTTGACATACCCGCCCCCGATGCGTCAGTTCCCGGATCGAACACTGGTGACGTCACGCCTCCGCGCTGATTCACCACGACAAGCAGGGGCGGCAAGCATGAGCCAGCACGGGGAAGCATCGGTCGAGGAAATCCTTGAATCGATCAAGAAAGTGATCGCCCGCGACAACCGGGTCGGTGCACTGGAAGAGCGTCGCCGCCGTGAGACGCAGGGCATAATCGCGCCAGCCACCAAGGGCGATGCCAAAGGCGATGACGCGGAAGAGGTGCTCGAACTGGGCGAAGATGATCTGGCGGCCGAGCACGATCCATCGACCCCGGCAGAAGACGACTCCCCCCTGATTGCCGAGTCGGTGCGCGATTCGATGCGCGAGAATCTGGCGGCCCTCGCGATGATCGCCGAACCCGGGGTGCCCCCCCAGATCGTCCGTTCCGGCGAGACCTCGCTGGAAGGCCTGGTCCGCGAGATGCTGCGCCCGATGCTGGCGCAATGGCTGGACACGCACCTGCCGGGCATGGTCGAAACGATGGTGAAGGCCGAAATCAGCCGGATTGCCGGCAAGCGCGGCTGAGCCCGCGGGGCGAAAGCCCTTTGCACGGCGCGCGCGGGGCATTAGGCCTGCCGCCATGACAAAACATATCGGGTCCCTGATCGCCCTCGCCGCGTGCCTTGCGGCTGCTTCCACTTCTGCCGCAGCGCAGGACGCGCCGCCAATGACCGCGAAGGACCTCGTCACCCTGCCCCGGCTTGGCAGCCCGGCCGTCGCGCCAGACGCGCGGCTGATGGTCTACCCGGTGACCGAGACCGATCCGGACAGCCTGAAGCGCAGCACGCGCCTGTGGCTGCGCGATCTGGCCGATCCGCAACGCGAACCCGTGCCGCTCGATCTGGGCGGAAGTGCAAGCGCAGTCTCGTTCGGGCCTGACGGGGCGCTGTGGTTTCTCTCCGCCAGAGGGGAAGGCGAGCCGACCACGCAGGTCTGGCGGGCCGCGATCGGCAGTGACGGAACCCCCGAGGCACCCGAACAGATGAGCCGCTTCGCGATCAGCGTTGCCGGCTACGCGCTGTCGCCCAAGGGCAATGCCATTGCCGTCTGGGCAGATATCGCCCGTGATTGCCCCACTTTCGGCTGCGCGGATGACGGAAAGGCCCATCTGCCCGGTCCGGGCAGCGCGCGGCTTTACGACGGCGCTGACGGATTCGTCCGCCACTGGGACGAGTGGGAAACGCCCGGTACCTTCAGCCGCGGCTTCGTTTTCGGGATCGGCCCTGACGGCATGACCGGCGAGGGCGCACCGCTTGACGGGCCGGCAGGTGCAGGGGCGCTTGTCGGAGACACACCCCACAAACCGTTTGGCGGGAACGAGGACGTGGTCTGGGCACCCGACGGATCGGGCGTCTATTTCATCGCCAAGCAAGCCGGCATCGAAGAACCGCGCTCAACCAATACCGACCTGTTCTGGCGCGCGCTGGATGCCACGGCCCCGGTCAATCTGACCGCAGCCAATGCGGCGATGGATCTTGCACCCACCCCCTCGCCTGATGGCAGATGGCTTGCCTGGACCGCCATGGCGCGGCCCGGGTACGAGGCAGACCGGCTGGTGGTGTGGCTGCGCGATCTGCGCTCCGGCCGCACCCGCGCGCTGACCGGTAATTTCGACCGTTCATTCGGCGCACTCGCCTGGACCCCCGATTCGCGCTGGCTGATCGGCACTGCACAGGACGTGCTCGATACGCCCGCTTTCCGCATCGATCCGCGCACCGGCGCAGTCGAGAAGCTCGACCTTATACCCGGTAACGAGGGGCGGATCGGCGATCTGACGCCCCTGCCAGGGGGCCGCCTGCTGTTCAGCCGCAATTCGATCGGCGCGCCATCCGAACTGTTCCTGTCAAGCGGCGCCCGGCAGGCCATGCCGGTCACCTCGGTGGCAACGGCACGCATGGGCGCCATGGCCGCCACCCGAACCACGCGGTTCAGCTTTGCCGGAGCCGGAGGGGCCACGGTGTGGGGCCAGATCACCCGGCCCGAGAACCATTCCGGGAAGCTGCCGGCTGTGCTCTATGTGCATGGCGGGCCCCAGGGTTCTTTCGACGATGGCTGGTCCACCCGCTGGAACCCTCGCGTTCTGGCCAGCCAGGGCTATGCGGTGATCTCGGTCGATTTCCACGGCAGCACTGGTTACGGGCAGGCTTTCACCGATGCCATCAACCGCGACTGGGGCGGCAAGCCGCTGGAAGACCTGCAGAAAGGGCTTGGTGCGGCTCTTGCGAAGGACCCCCAGATCGACGGCAGCAACGCCTGCGCCATGGGGGCCAGCTACGGCGGCTACATGATGAACTGGATCGCCGGCAAATGGCCTGACCGGTTCAAGTGCCTGATCAACCACAACGGCCTGTTCGACACCCGGGCGTTCTACTATGCGACCGAGGAATCCTGGTTTCCGCGGTGGGATTTCGGCGGATCCTATGCCGAAGCTACTGCCAACTACGAGCAGTGGAACCCCGTCCATCATGTCGACCAGTGGCGCACGCCGATGCTGGTCGTGCTGGGTGAGAAGGACTTCCGCGTTCCCTATACCCAGGGGCTGGGCGCCTTCACCGCGCTGCAGGAGCGCAATATCCCCGCCCAGCTGCTGGTCTTCCCGGACGAAAACCACTGGGTGCTCGGCGCGAAGAACTCGCTTCAGTGGCACGAGACCGTGTTCAACTGGCTCGACCGCTGGCTGAAACCTGAACCTGTCGCCCGGCCTGCAGAATGAGCAGGCCCGACACAGCCGCGCTGGCGGGCAGGGGTCTGGCCAAGATCAACGGCGACCGGATCGAGCGCCACCTGTTCCTGTGCGGCATGTCGGAGAAGCAGAGCTGCTGCCGCCGGGAAGAGGGGGAGGCGGCCTGGGCCTATCTCAAGCAGCGGCTCAAGGAACTCGGCCTGGTCGGGCCGCAGGGCCGGGTCCAGCGGACCAAGGCAGATTGCCTGCAGGTCTGCACCGCAGGCCCGGTCGCCGTCGTCTGGCCGGATAATGTCTGGTACCATTCGTGCAGCCCGCAAGTGCTCGAGCAGATCATCCAGCGCCACCTGATCGCGGGGGAGCCCGTGGAGGAATTCCGGATCCGGCCGGTCCGGAAAGACTGAGACCAATCCCGGCACCAAGCCCGGCGCCAGACCCGGATCCGGGCCCTCGTTAGTCCTTGCGGTCGTGCTCGTCCGACAGGTCGGTCACGCTTTCATCGTGCCCGGTTCCGCTCGACAGGAACACCAGCCCCATCAGGCCGCCGGTCAGCAGCATGGTGAAGCCGATGCCAAGCGCCGTCGCGATGTAGAAGTGCACGGTGGCAGCGCTGCCCTGCTTGTAGAGCAGCGCCAGCGCAAGAGCGACGACACCGATGGTGAGCAGCAGCATGAACCGCATCAACCGGCGGTAGCGCGCCCAGGCGTAGGCAGCCTTCTGCGGGTCATCGAGGGGGGATTTACGGGCCATCGGTGCCAGATGGGGCCAGCATGCCCGAATAGCAACGGGCACGATTTGGTGATTCGGCCTGCTTCGTGTCATTCTCCTGTCCATCGTAGCTGAAAAGGAGGCGAGTCGATGGAGATTGCCCACCTGATTGCCGGGCGCAGCAGCAGAGATATCATCAGTTGTGCAACCGGCGCCCCGGTCCGCGAGGTCGTGGCCTTGCTGGCCTCGCGGCGGATCGGTGCCTTGCCCGTGATGGAGGCTGGCCGCGTGGTCGGCATCTTTTCCGAGCGCGACGTGGTCTATCGCATGGCCGAGGAAGGCTCTGCCTGCCTCGACCGGCGCGTGGACGAGGTGATGACCGCCCCGCCGATTACCGTGACCCCGCAAACCAAGGTGCTGGAGGCGCTCTCGCTGATGACGCGCCGCCGCATCCGCCACCTGCCGGTGCTGGAAGGCGAGATCCTGTGCGGCTTCATTTCGATCGGCGACCTGGTGAAGTCACGGATCGACGAGGTCGAGCACGAAGCTGCAGCCATGCGCGATTATATCCGCATGGCTTGAGGTAAGGGTCCGGGTGACCTAGATAGAGCAAATGGGCCAGATGCTATCGTTAACCCCCGCTGCCGCTGCGCGTGTCGCATGGATTGCCACGCGGCAATCAAAGCCGGCGGTATTGCGCCTTTCCGTGGAAGGGGGCGGTTGCTCGGGCTTTCAGTACAAGTTCGACCTGGCCGACGGGCCGGACAGTGACGACACGGTAAGCGAGACGGATGGCGTCCGTCTCGTGGTCGATCCGGTCAGCCTCGATCTGGTAAGCGGCAGTGTGGTCGATTTCGTCGAATCGCTTGGCGGGGCGGCCTTCAAGGTGGAAAACCCCAATGCGGCGGCGGGCTGCGGCTGCGGCTCCAGCTTCGGGATTTGAATTAGACGTTTCCGGCCGGATCGGGCAGAGCTTGCGCCATGCGCATCGCCAGTTTCAACATCAACGGTATCAAGGCGCGCCTCCCGCGCCTGCTCGAATGGCTCGCAGAAACGCGGCCCACCGTTGCCTGCCTGCAGGAAATCAAGACGCAGGACGAAGGCTTCCCGGCCGAAGAGTTCGCCAAGATCGGCTATCACGCCATCTGGCACGGCCAGAAAGGCTTCAACGGGGTGGCGATCCTCGCTGACGGTATAGCGCCCGTGGAAATCCGGCGCGGCCTGCCCGGCGCACCGGACGATGAACAGGCCCGCTACCTCGAAGCGGATGTCGGCGGCGTCCGCTTGGTGTGTATCTACCTGCCCAACGGCAACCCGGTGCCGGGGCCCAAGTTCGACTACAAGCTGGCCTGGATGGAGCGGCTTCACGCCCGCATGGCCGCGCTGTGGGCGCTGGAAATCCCCTGCGCCGTCGTGGGCGATTACAATGTCATCCCCGAAGACAAGGACGTGTGGTCGCCAAAAGCCATGGCAAGCGATGCACTGATGCAGCCCGAATCGCGCGATGCCTACCAACGTCTGCTCGGCGATGGATGGACCGATGCGATCGCCACCCTCAACCCGCGCGGCGGGGTGTGGACCTTCTGGGATTACCAGGCCGGAGCGTGGCAGCGTGACCACGGCTTCCGCATCGACCACCTGCTGCTGTCGCCCGAACTGGCTGACCGGCTGGAGGCGGCCGGTGTCGACAAGGCGCACCGCGGGCGCGAGAAGGCCAGCGACCACGCGCCGGTCTGGGTGACCTTGCGCGATTGAGGACTCGGCCTGGTGAGCCGGGTTTCCCGGTCAGCGATAGAAAATGTGCGAATCGATCGTCGCGAGCGCCTGCTTGCGGTGGCTCCAGCTGGGGCGAACATAGCGGGCGTGGAAATAGAGCGCATCGTCAGCGTGGCTTTGCCAGCCGCCGGAATGGGCAATCCGGGCCAGGGCCACAGCGTTGCGCCAGGCCTGGGTGCCAAGCCGCGCCTGCGGGATAGCGCCCTTGCGCACGAACGAGAACTGGCCGGGCTGACGCACGACCCCGCAATAGGTGGCCGGAAAGCGGCCCGAGTTGCTGCGGTTGATGACCACTTCGGCCACGGCCAGCTGGCCCAGCAGCGGTTCCCCGCGCGCTTCGAAATAGATCGCGCCGGCCAGGCACCGGAGCTCATCGGACAGGGGGACATCGTTCGCCGTCGCGGCCACCAGCTCGGCCAGCGACGACGCGCGGACCTCTGCAGTGTCGCTGATGACGTCAGCCTGATTGTCGGAAGCGGGGGGAAGCGGCTGGACCACTTCCTCGGAAACGAACACCGGCATGGTCTCGCCGGTCGGTCGGGCAACGGGCGCATCTTGCGTCACGGCTGCCTGGGCATAAGTGCCGGAGAGATCCGCTCCGGCGACGGTCATCACCAGTCCAGCGGCAAGCGCCGCCATGCTGGCGTATCGGGTGGCAATGGTCATTCTGTCCGTCAAATCGTGCGGTTGACGAGCCATGTCGCAGGCTGGGACCCGGGTGCGTTGCTTGCGTTGTAGGATGGGTCCGATTTCTGGCCTGCCGGCCGTCCCCCGTCTGCGTGCCTGCCCTGCAACCTCAGTGTTGCCGTGGCCGCCTGCGCCTTACGAAGTGGGACGGGCCCCTAGCGGGAATGGTTTGCAAGTCAACTTAACCGTTCCACGATGCGATGAACCGTTCCCCATCCGGGACATCCAGTTCGATTTGCCAGCAATCGCGGTCCTGCGCGCGTCTGCGCGCCAGATATTCCTCGAATCCCTGCGGATTTTCCTTGTTTTGCCGCTTTGCAGCAACAAATGGCCGTGATCCGTCAGCGCGGGGCATCCGTTCAAACAGCGCCGCCCCTTCGCCGCGATCAATGGTTACCAGCAGGATGGTCCCGGCGTCCCGCTCACCTTTGGCAAGCACCGTGGCAAAGCCGCCCGCTGCCTCGACCGCACGGATCAGGCCATTGACTTCCAGATGGGCAGGCAGGCGCTCATCCATCGGCGCGGTATCCGGGCAAACCCGCCAGCGGAATGCGCGAGCGCATGAAAGTGCCGGTGCCGCGTCCGATCTCGTCGCCGGACTGGTCGATCAGCCGCGCCTCGGCCACCAGCACCCGCCGGCGGCCACTGACCCAGCAGCCTTCCGCCACCACCGGGCCGGCGCGGACCGGCTTGGTAAAATGGAGATTGAAGGCGGTGGTCAGCAGAAACCGGTCGGTGACCAGGCTGTTCGCGGCATAGAAGGCGGCATCGTCGAGCATCTTGAAATAGATCGTGCCATGCGCCGCACCGGCTGCGTGGAAGACATTCTCGGTCACGTCGAAGCGGATGCGCGCGAGCCCTTCGCCCGCGATCTCCAGGGTGGATGCGAACAGGTCATTGATCGGCGCATGGGCATAAAGTGATTCCAGCGCCCGGAAATGCAGCGCGGCTCCCTTGGCTGGCTCAGGCCGCGTCACGATCCGAAACATTGGTCAGCAAGGCAAAGATCGCTTCCGCGTTGTTGGCCTCGAACAGGGACTCGCGGAGCGCATCATCGCGCATCAGGCGCGAAATTTCCGCCAGGGCGTGAAGGTGTGTCGCCCCGGCATTAACCGGCGAGAGCAGACCGAACACCAGCTCGACCGGCATGTCATCAGCGGCCTCGAACCCCACGGGGGCGCTCAGCTTCAGCACGGCCGCAACCGGGCGATGGATTCCCTCGATCCGGGCGTGAGGGAGAGCCACCCCGCGCCCGAAACCAGTGCTGCCGAGCTTCTCCCGCTCCTCCAGCGCTTCAAGCACCATTGCCAGATCAAGCCCGTAAGCGCGCGCGAACTGCGCAGCGATCGCAACAAGGATGGCCGGTTTGCCATTGGCGGTACCAATGGCAACGGCCTGGGGGGACAGAGTGAAATTGATATCCATGGACCAGACTTCATGAGGCACGATTTGAGGAAAGAGGCTGGCTAGCCCCTGCTGAAATGTGCTCCCCCGCTGATGAATGCCGGATGGCGACGCTGCGCCATCCCTCGGCTTACCGAGGCTCGACCCAGCCGATCGAGCCATCGTTGCGCCGATAGACCATATTATGACGGCCGGTGCCAGCGTTTTTGAACAGCAGGGCGTTGGTATGGCGCAGGTCAAGCATCATGACGGCGTCGGCCACGCTGGCCTCCGGGATATCGGCGGTCGTCTCGGCGATGATTGCCGGAGCGCCCGCATCGTCGTCCTGCTCGTCATGGTCGATTTCGACATCGGCGTCGGGTGCCGCAAAGATCCGGTAGCTGGCTTCTTCCTCGCGCAGGGCGTGGGCGGTCTGCTCGTGCCGGTCGTTGAGGCGGCGCTTGTAGCGGCGCAACTGCTTGTCGATCTTCTCTGCCGCCTGGTCGAGCGCGACATGGGCATCCTGCGCCACCGCGTTGGCCTTGAGGATCAGGCCCTGCATCACGTGGGTGACGATATCGCAGCTGTACATCCCGGCCGGCGCCTTGCCGAACGTCACCTGCGAGGAAATCGCCCGTCCGAAGTACTTCTCGACAATGGCGCTGAGCCGGTCGGAGACATGATCCTGTAGAGCCGCACCGGTGTCCATCTGATGGCCCGAAACCCTGATGTCCATTTGTCTCATCTCCTGTTTGAAGGGCCTTACGGCCCGGGTGTGCCCCAGATGGGCGATCGCATCTGCCGGATAAACGCCTGGTGCCGTTCATGTTCCGCAGCACTGGCCGCATGCGGCCGAGGTGCGCGATAAACGCGCTCGACCAGCACGGAAGCCGCAATGCTGACGACATTGTCCTGGCGTGGACTGTCAGCCGCGAGTTCAAGGCCGATCTGGCGGCCTCCGGTCAGCTCGACATAGACTTGCGCCAGCAGTTCGGCATCAAGCAGGGCCCCGTGCTTGACCCGGTGGCTGCGGTCGACCCCGTAGCGGCTGCACAGCGCATCGAGCGACAGCTTCGCCCCGGGATGCTTGCGGCGGGCGATCGCCACGGTATCGACCATCCGGTCAAGGCTCACCGCGGCCATGCCGCAAGCTGCCAGTTCAGCGTTGAGGAAGCCGAAATCGAATGACGCATTGTGAGCAATCAGCGGCGCATCGCCCAGAAAGCCGAGAAGTTCCGCCGCCCGCGCACCGAACAGGGGTTTATCAGCCAGGAATGCACTGGAAAGGCCGTGGACGGCTTCCGCCTGGGCGGGCATATCGCGCTGCGGGTTGAAGTAGGCATGGAAGGTGGCACCGGTTTCCACCCGGTTGACCAGTTCGACACATCCGATTTCCACCATCCGGTCCCCGCTGTGGGGATCAAGCCCGGTGGTTTCGGTGTCGAAAACGATTTCCCGCATTCCTTACTGTATCGGACGCCTTGCGGCCCAGCGCAAGGGTTTCAGCAGCCGGATTGTTGCAGTTCGTTTACCAGCGCCCGGACTGTGGCACGGGTTTCCGCAAGCGAGGTGCCGGTGTCGATGACATGGTGGGCGGACGCGCGCTTTTCCGCGTCGGGCACCTGGCGGGCGAGGATCTGGGCAAATTTCTCCGGTGTCATGCCCTGACGGGCCAGAACCCGCGCGCGCTGGACTTCGGCCGGAGCCGATACCACCACCACCCGGTCGACCTGGGCGGCGCCGCCTTTCTCGAACAACAGCGGGATGTCGAACACCACCATCGGCTGGGCGGCGTGTTCGATCAGGAAAGTCTGACGAGCCGCAGCGACGGCGGGGTGGACGATCTGTTCCAGCCGGGCGAGCGCCTCGTTGTTGCCGAACACCTGCGCCCCGAGCTGCGCCCGATCGACCCCGCCGGGGCCGGTCGTACCGGGAAAAGCAGCCTCGATTGCAGGCAGCAGCCGCCCGCCCGGGCCTTGCAACCGGTGCACTTCGGCATCGGCATCGAACACCGGCACGCCCAGTTCCTCGAACATGGCGGCAACAGTCGATTTGCCCATCCCGATCGAGCCGGTCAGGCCAATGATAAGCGGCCGTGTCATCGGGTCAGCAGCTCCCGCAGGTCGCCGTCGTGCTCGCGCGGGGCAGCCTGGCCAAAGAATCGCCCGAACGCTGCCGCCGCCTGCCCGATCAGCATGGAAAGCCCGTCGATGGTTCGGTGCCCCGCCGCCCGCGCGCCTTGCAGGAAGGCCGTATCGAGCGGGGCGGTGACGATATCATAGGCGATACTGCCAGGGGGCGCATGGCTCCAGTCGAAGGCCAACTGCGGCTGCCCTTGCATCCCGAGCGACGACGCGTTGATGACCAGATCGAGGCACTGCTTGCGGTCACCGAAGGCGAAATCGGTCGGGTCGGCGAAATGGGTCAGGTTGATCGCGTGATGCTCCCCCGTCGGTGCAAGTTCTTCGAGCAGGGCCCGCGCCTTGGCCGGATCGCGCCCGGCCACCACCAGCGTGAAACCGCGGCCTGCCAGAGCGGAGATGATCGCCCGCGCCGCCCCGCCGGTGCCTAGGATGCGCGCCATGCGAAAGTAGTGGGTCTGCGCCAGATCGGCAGCGAGCGGTTCGAGAAACCCTGCCGCATCGGTGTTGGTCCCCGTCAGCGACCGGTCAGACGCGCGATAGATCGTGTTGACCGCGCCGATAGCGTCGGCAGGCGGCTCGACTCTGTCAAGCAGCGGCATCACCGCCTGCTTGTGCGGCATGGTGACATTGCATCCGCGCCAGGCAGGTTCGGCGCGGCGGGCGGCGAGATAGTCCGCCAGTTCATCCGGCCGGACGTGGCAGGCGCGATATTCGGCTTCGAGGCCCAGCCTACCGAGCCAGAAATTGTGGATCGCCGGAGACTTCGACTGGGCAATGGGGTCACCGATCACTTCGGCATAAGGGATACTCATGCCGGGAGGCCCCCGTGCGCGCGCAGGGCACCCAGCACCAGCAGCAGCGGCATCCCCAGCACAGTGAAGTGATCGCCTTCGATCCGCTCGAACAACTGGACCCCGCGCGCCTCGATCCGAAACACCCCGACGCAGCCCGCCACCGCCGGCCATTCATGCCCGAGGTAATCCTCGATGAACGCATCCGACAGTTCCCGCACCTGCAGCAGGGCCAGGTCGGCTCGGGACCATAGCAGCACACCATCGCGCTGCAGCGCCGCTGCCGAATGGAGTTCCATCACCTTCCCCGAGAAAAACCGCAGGTGTTCGGCCGCTTGTTCCCGGCTGGCCGGTTTGTCGAAACGGCGCCCGGCCACGCTGACCAGCGAATCGCTTCCCAATACGATCTGTCCGGGTGGGGAAAGAGCCAGGGCCTTGGCCCGGGCCAGGGCCAGAGCAATCTCGGCGGGAGCAGCGCCGGTGAGCGACGCCTCCAGGGCGCGCTCGTCAACCTGTGCCGGGATGGACGTGAAGGGCACCCCTGCCGCATCGAGCATAGCCCGGCGCGAGGCGCTTTTCGAGGCAAGGACAATCATACCGGCCCCTGCCCCGGCTCGGGCAGGTCGCCCTTGCGGTCACGCTCGCCGTGCAGACGGATCACCGCTGCCGCGGTTTCCTCGATCGAGCGGCGGGTGACATCGATCACCGGCCATCCGTTATCGGCAAACATGCGCCGGGCAAACTGGACCTCGGCCCGGACCCGCTCGTTGTCGACATAGGCCGTCTCGGCGTTCTCGTTGAGGCTTAGCAGGCGGTTGCGCCGCACCTGCACCAGGCGCTCGGGCGCGGTTGTCAGACCCACCACCAGCGGTTTGCGCAGCGCAAACAGGGCCGCAGGCGGCGGGCTCTCCACGACCAGCGGTATGTTGGCGGTCTTGAACCCCCGGTTGGCGAGGTAGATGCTGGTCGGGGTCTTGGAGGTGCGGCTGACGCCGGCGAGGACGATATCGGCCTGCTCCCAGTTTTCCCAGCCGACCCCATCGTCGTGCGCGATGGTGTAATGGATGGCCTCGACCCGGCGGAAATAGGCCTCATCCATCAGATGCTGGCGCCCCGGGCGGCCGACCGCCTCCTGCCCGAGCTGCGCTTCGAGCGCGGCGGTGACTGCATCGAGCGCGGCAACGGAAGGCAGGCCGAGTTGGCGGCAATGCTCTTCCAGCCGGGCGCGGGTGTCGGGATTGACCAGCGTGTAAAGCACCAGCCCCGGGCTTGCAGCCAGATCGGGCACGATCCGGTCAAGATGCTGGCGCGACCGCACCATCGGCCAGAAATGGCGAACGATCTCGGTATCCTCGAACTGGGCAAGCGCCGCCTTGGCGACCATCTCCAGCGTTTCCCCGGTGGAATCGGATACGAGGTGAAGGTGGAGACGGCTCATCTGGACAGGGGCAATCCGCGTGTTGGGCGCTGTGGGTAAGGGGGCGGATAAACCACGGGATGAAGCTGGCGACAAGTTCGGTGCGCGATTCCATGCCCAGTGCGAGTCCGCAGACAGCCCTGTTGTCGACAGGCCGACCCGGTTTCCCACCGGCTAGGGATAGCGGGCATAAACTCCGTTTGACTCAAGCATTGCCGCGATTCGGGCTGGCGTGTAGCCTGTTCAAAGCGGGAGAAATCCGGCAAGGAACCTCTGTCCCCGATATCCACAGGGCCAACAGACTCCAGCAACCTTCTTAAAGACTCTTTATTTTATTGGATTGGACCTGACTCTATGCCCGGAATCCTGCTCGATACCCTGAACGGCAAGCGCACCGGGAAGGTTCCCCTGTGGCTCATGCGGCAGGCCGGGCGGTATCTGCCAGAGTATCGGGCTTTGCGGGCAGAAAAGGGCGGTTTCCTGGAACTGGCCTATGACAGCGAAGCGGCCGCGGAGATTACTCTCCAGCCGATCCGCCGTTTCGGTTTCGACGGGGCGATCCTGTTTTCCGACATTCTGGTGATTCCCCACGCCATGGGGCAGGATCTGTGGTTCGAGGCTGGCGAAGGCCCGCGTCTGGCGCCCCAACTGGTCGACGGGGCATGGCAGGCGCTGGAAGCCATGCCTGAGCGCCTGGCGCCCGTGTACGGAACGGTCGAGCGGTGCCGTGCACTGCTCGGTCCGGAAACGACCATGCTCGGCTTTGCAGGGTCTCCCTGGACAGTAGCGACCTACATGGTGGCCGGGCAGGGATCGAAGGACCAGGGTGAAGCCCGGGCGCTGGCCTATCGCGATCCGGCAGCGTTCGGGGCACTGCTCGAAGCGATCGAGACCGCCACAGTCGATTACCTGATCGGCCAGATCGATGCAGGCGTCGAAGCGGTGCAACTGTTTGACAGCTGGGCCGGGAGCCTCGCCCCGGATCAGTACGAACGCTGGGTCATTGCCCCCAATGCCCGGCTTGCCGCAGCCATCCATGCCGCGCGCCCCGGCGTGCCGGTGATCGGCTTTCCCAAGGGTTCCGGCGAAAAGCTGGCTGCCTATGCCCGGGAAACCGGCGTTGATGCGGTCGGGATCGACGAAACGCTGGACCCGCGCAGGGTCACGGCCAACCTGCCGGAGGGAATGCCGGTGCAAGGCAATCTCGATCCTCTCCTGCTGCTGGCCGGTGGGGACGCTCTGACGGTCCGCACCCGGACAGTCCTGGCCGCTTTTGCCGACCGGCCGCATGTGTTCAACCTGGGGCATGGCATCAGCCAGTTTACGCCGATTGATCATGTCGAGCAGCTTGTCGCCACGGTCCGCGCATGGCAGGGGTGACGAACCCGCTCCAAGCGCCTACATTCCCCCTATGCAGGACGTCCTCTCGATGACCTACTACTGGCTCAAGGCCGGCCATATCATCTTCATGGTCTTCTGGATGGCTGGGCTGTTCATGCTCCCGCGCCAGATGCTCTACCTGCACTCCGCGGCTGCCGGATCGCCTGAAGCGGCGGAGTGGGACCGGCGGATGGGCCTGCTGCGCAAGATCATCCTGACGCCGAGCCTGATCGTCACCTGGCTGTTGGGGTTTGCCCTGGCGGGCTCGATCGGTGCTTTCAGCCAGGGCTGGTTCCATGCCAAGCTGCTGCTGGTGCTGGCTCTGTCGGGCTATCACGGTTGGCTGGTCATGCAGGCCCGGCGCATGGTGGCCGGCGCGCGGCCGCTCAGCGAGAAGCAGCTGCGCCTGTGGGGTGAGTTTCCCGCAATCGTCCTGGCGATCGTTGTGGTGCTGGTGGTCGTCAAGCCTTTCTGAGGCAGTCCATCAGCCTGCCGTGCCAAGCGCATTGACGCGCGCGCCGTGCTGGCATATTTCGTGCCCACCATCCGGTAGTGGCCCGCTCCTGAAGCGGACCCGGGTCTGCTTTCTCCAAGCCCCTTGACCCGAGCCACAGTATCCCGCCGGCCATTCCCCTGTTGGACAAAGACACATGCACCTGAAAGATCTCAAAGCGAAAGCACCGGCCGAGCTGGTCGGAATGGCCGAAGAACTCGGCGTCGAAGGGGCGAGCACCATGCGCCGGCAGGACCTGATGTTCTGCATTCTGCGCGAGTTGGCCGAAGACGAGGAGTACGAGGAACCGATCATGGGGATCGGGACCATCGAGGTCATGCAGGACGGTTTCGGTTTCCTGCGCAGCCCGGAAGCAAATTACCTGGCCGGTCCGGACGATATTTACGTCTCTCCCAACCAGGTCCGCAAATGGGGCCTGCGCACGGGTGACACGGTGGAAGGTGAAATTCGCGCACCCCGTGATGGCGAGCGGTATTTCGCCCTGACCAGCCTGACCAGCGTCAACTTCGACGATCCTGATGCAGTGCGGCTCCGTACCAATTTCGACAACCTGACCCCGCTCTATCCGGATGAACGTCTGATCCTCGATTCGAGTGATCCGACGGTCAAGGACAAGTCGGCGCGGGTGATCGATCTCATCTCGCCCCAGGGCAAGGGCCAGCGCGCCTTGATCGTTGCGCCGCCGCGAACCGGCAAGACGGTGCTGCTGCAGAACATCGCCAAGGCGATTACCGACAATCACCCCGAGGTGTTCCTGATCGTCCTGCTGGTCGACGAACGGCCCGAGGAAGTGACCGACATGCAGCGCAGCGTGAAGGGCGAAGTGATTTCCTCGACCTTCGACGAGCCTGCCACCCGCCACGTGCAGGTTGCTGAAATGGTGATCGAGAAGGCCAAGCGCCTGGTCGAGCACAAGAAGGACGTGGTGATCCTGCTCGATTCGATCACTCGCCTCGGCCGCGCCTACAACACCGTGGTGCCGTCGTCAGGCAAGGTGCTGACCGGCGGTGTCGATGCCAATGCGCTGCAGCGCCCCAAGCGCTTCTTCGGGGCAGCCCGCAATATCGAGGAGGGCGGTTCGCTTTCGATCATCGCCACGGCCCTGATCGATACCGGCAGCCGCATGGACGAGGTTATCTTCGAAGAGTTCAAGGGCACCGGCAACAGCGAAATCGTGCTCGACCGCAAGGTAGCCGACAAGCGGATTTTCCCTGCGCTCGATGTCGGCAAGTCCGGCACCCGCAAGGAAGAACTGCTGGTTTCGAAGGACATCATGTCGAAAATGTGGGTCCTGCGCCGCATTCTGATGCAGATGGGCACGATCGATGCGATGGAATTCCTGCTCGACAAGATGAAGGATTCCAAATCGAACGAAGATTTCTTCGCATCGATGAACCAGTAGGCCGCTGCCGCAATCGTCAATTATTGTCATGAAATGCTTGAGTCGGTCGATAGCCAGTGGCATCGCCGATTAACAGCGGCGATGCTTGGCGGGGGCTTAGAGGGGGCTTGAGGCATGCGGCAGTATCTTTACATCAGCACGGCGGTGCAGGTTCCCGCTGAAGATCTGGCGGCGATCCTGGGCTCTTGCGAGCGGAACAACCCGGCAGCGGGCGTGACCGGGCTGCTCCTCTACAACGGCCGCAATTTTCTCCAGCTGCTGGAGGGCGAGCAGGATGAGCTCGAGCGGATCATGCGCCGGGTAGAGCACGATTCGCGCCACCAGGGCATTTCGCGGCTCTATGACGAAGGGATCGAGGCCCGGGCCTGTGATGCCTGGTGGATGAAGCGGATTGCCCTGGGCGAACCAGGGGAGGCGCGGCATGAGCGGCTTGACGGGGAACTGCCGCAAGCCCTCGATCCGCACGTCCGCCGGCTCATCCTCAATTTTGCGATGTTGAACTGATCGCTGTCAGGGTGTTGCTCGGGCAAGTTGCGCGGCCATCATTTCCCAGATCTTGTTCATCGCCTTGAGCGGCCTGACCATGACCTTGAAGTCTGTGATCTGACCGTCCGCGTCGAACCGGATGATGTCGACGCCATTGATTGTAATTCCGTCTATCTCCGCCACGAATTCGAGCATCATCTCCCTGCCGTCGACCAGTTCGCGCACGTAGCGGAAGGTGCCGGTCCCGAACACATGGCTGGCGGCGCCGAGATAGGCCATGACCTTGGCCTTGCCTGCCTGGGGCGTGTGGACCACGGGTGAATGGAACACGGCGTCATTGGCCAGCATGCCGGCGAGGACGGCGGGATCGGATCCACCGTCCATATAGGCGTGCCAGCGGGCGAGGTTGTCTGACCCGCTCACGCAAGGTGCTCGGCAAAGAACGCTTCGGTGCGGCTGTCGGCGAGCCGGGCACCCTGTTCGTTCCGCCGTTTGCCGGTTTCTGCGGCGAAGCCATGATCGAGCCCTTCGTAATCGTGCAGCGTTACCCGGGGATGGTCGTCCAGGCCTTCATGCATGGCCTTTTGTGCTTCGGGGCTGACGAAGTGATCGGCGGTCGGAACATGGAGCATGAGGGGTTTGGCAATGGCGTGCTTCTCGGCCAGCATCTGGTCGATCATCACCCCGTAGTAGCCGACCGATGCGTCGACATCGGTGCGGGCGGCCGCCATGTAGGCGAGCTTGCCGCCGAGACAGTAACCGACGCAGCCCACCTTGGCGACGCCGGCTTCGCGGCGGATCCAGTGAATCGTGGCTTCGATGTCCTTCACCCCGTCATCCGGATTGTACTGCCCGAACAGACCCAGGGCCTTGTTGAATTCATCCTCGACATCGGCGTCGAGTTCGAGGCCGGGCTCAAGCATCCAGAACAGGTCCGGCGCGACGGCAAGATAGCCCAGGCCAGCCCAGTGATCGCACTTGCGGCGGATACCCTCGTTGACCCCGAAGATCTCCTGGATCACGATGATCGCCGCCTTGGGTGTGCCCGCAGGGCGCGAGACATAAGCGGCAAAGCTGGCGGTCTCATCCAGCGTTTTGATGGTGACGGTCTCGCTCATGCTCGTATATCCTTTTCGCTTGCGGCAGGAATGGTGTGCTGCGGAGCAGTCTAGCCCTTGCGGCGTGGCTTTGCCAAACCCAGCTTGAGGCGAACAAGGGAGAAAATTGCCATGAAGGTCCAGATCGAGATCGACTGCACACCGGAAGAAGCGCGCACCTTCATGGGCTTGCCGGATGTCGGCAAAGCGAACGATGTCTATGTCGATGCCCTGACCAAGGCGATGAAGGGCGTGAGCAACCCCGATCAGTTGCAGCAATATGCCAAGCAGCTGGCACCGATGGGGCAACTGGGCCTGAAGATGTTCCAGAGCTTTGTGGAGGGCGCCGCCAATTCCTCGTCCGGAGGCAAGCCCGCCAAGGGCGACTGACCTGCGCCGCCCTGCCAGTGGATACCATCTTCGCCTTGTCGAGCGGCGCACCGCCCGCTGCGATCGCGGTCGTCCGGATCAGCGGGCCAAAGGCTGGTGAGGCGCTGGCGGCGCTCGCCGGGTCACTGCCGCCGCCGCGCCGCGCCGTAGCCCGAACCCTGCGCGATGCCAGTGGCGACCTGCTTGACCAGGCGCTGGTGCTGTGGCTGCCCGGCCCGGGCACGGCGACGGGTGAGGATCTGACTGAGCTGCATCTGCACGGCGGCCGTGCCGTGGTGGCGGCGGTTGAACAGGCCCTGGCGGGTTTGCCCGGGCACCGGAAAGCGGAACCAGGCGAGTTCACCCGGCGTGCCTTCGCCAATGGCCGTATCGATCTGGCCGAGGCAGAAGGGTTGGCTGACCTGTTGGTGGCCGAGACCGAACTGCAGCGCCGGTCGGCACTGGCAGCCGCCGGGGGCGCCCTGTCACGGCAAGTGGAGAGCTGGCGGGAAGAGGTCCTGCGGTTGTCTGCTGCGATCGAGGCCGTGCTGGATTTCTCCGACGAAGATGATGTCTCGGGGCTCAGTGCGGCCTTTTTGCGTGATGTCCGGGAACTGGCTGCTCAGCTGGCGGACTGGCTGGCGCGGCCACGCGCGGAAATGCTGCGGGAAGGCTTCCGGATCGTGCTCGCCGGCCCGCCAAATGCAGGGAAATCCAGTCTTTTCAATGCTCTGATCGAGACAGAGGCGGCCATAACAGCGCCGACAGCGGGCACCACGCGCGATGTGATCGAGCGCAATGTGGCACTCGCGGGTGTGCCGTTCACTTTCGTGGACACCGCGGGCCTGCGCAGCCAGACGGCTGATCCGATCGAACAGGTCGGGATAGCGAAAGCAGAAGCAGAACTTCTGCGGGCCGATTGCGTGCTTTGGCTCGGCCCAGAAGGGCAGGGGCCGGCTGCCGCCTGGGAGATCGAAACCAAGACCGATCTTGCCGCGCCTGCCAAACACCATGCGCACCACAGGGTATCAGCAATGACGGGGGCGGGTGTCGATGCCTTGCGCCGCTCGCTGGTGAACCATGCACTTGCCGCAATGCCGAAGCCGGGCGATGTTGCTCTCAATGCGCGGCAGCATGGCTTGCTTGGCGAAGCGGCATCAGGTCTGGGGGCAATTGCTGAAGGCGAGGATTTGCTCCTGACCGCTGAGAAACTCCGGCTGGCGCGGGTATCGCTTGATCGCCTTACCGGACGCGCTTCGACCGAAGATATGCTTGATGCTTTGTTCGGGCGCTTCTGCATCGGGAAATGATGTTTCACGTGAAACACCAGTAAGCGGTTCTGGAAAATCCGCCTGTGGTGCGCTAACGAGCTTCCATGCACCATTACGATATCCTTGTGGTCGGCGGCGGACATGCCGGCGTCGAAGCAGCCTGTGTTGCAGCGCGCATGGGCGCGCGGGTCGGCCTCGTCTCGTTTGATCTGAAGGCGATCGGAGCCATGAGCTGCAACCCGGCCATTGGCGGTCTGGGGAAGGGGCATCTGGTTCGCGAAGTGGACGCCTTTGACGGGATAATCGGGCGAGCGGCGGATGCTGGGGCCATCCACTATCGGATGCTCAACATGTCCAAGGGCAGCGCCGTCTGGGGCCCCCGGGTACAAGCCGATCGGAAACGCTTCAAGGCTGCGATCCAGCACATGGTCCGGTCGCACGCAGGATTGACCCTGATCGAGGGGGAGGCGGCCGCGCTCAGGTTGGAGGGTGGCCGTATCGCTGGTCTGGACCTCGCTGATGGCACCGAGCTTGTGTCAGGGGCGGTTGTCCTGTGCACGGGCACCTTCCTTGGCGGCACTTTGTTCCGGGGCGAAGAGCGGCTTGAGGGCGGGCGGATCGGGGAGAATGCTGCACGGCGGCTGGCAGAGCAGTTGCGGGCCGCCGATTTGCCGATGGCCCGGCTGAAGACCGGCACGCCCCCCCGGCTCGATGGCCGGACCATCGACTGGGCTGCTCTTGAAGAGCAACCGTCTGACGATGGCTGCTGGACCATGTCGCCGATGAGCGGGAAAAGGGCTTTGCCCCAGGTTTTCTGCGCCATCACCCGGACCAATGCCCGCAGCCACGATATCATCCGGGCCAATCTGCACCGGTCGCCCTTGTTCAGCGGTGCGATCGGGGCGGCTGGCCCGCGATACTGCCCCTCCATCGAAGACAAAATCCACCGCTTCGGCGATCGCGATGGCCATCAGGTCTTTCTGGAGCCGGAAGGGCTGGACAGTCATCTGGTTTATCCCAACGGCATCAGTACCTCGCTGCCCACCGATGTGCAGTTGGAGATGCTGCGGTCCATGGCGGGGCTGGGGGCCGTTGAAATGGTCGTTCCCGGTTATGCCGTCGAATACGACCATATCGATCCCCGGGCGCTGACGACCGGTCTGGAATGCCGTGCCATCCCCGGCCTCTTCTGCGCAGGGCAGATCAACGGCACGACCGGATATGAGGAGGCGGCGGCCCAAGGGCTGGTTGCGGGAATGCACGCCGCTGCTTTGGTGAGAGGCACCGAACCCGCCGCGCTTGACCGGGCGAATTCCTACATGGCTGTCATGGTGGACGATCTCACCCTTCACGGGGTGACCGAGCCTTATCGAATGCTGACGGCCCGGGCCGAATACCGTTTGCGTCTGCGGGCCAACAACGCTTCGTCCAGACTGACACCCCTCGCCATCAAGGCGGGCTGCGTTGGCTCTGATCGGTTGCGATGGTTCGCCGGTTACCAGGATCGCCTGCAGCACTGGCAAAGCGCACTGGCGCGCACCGTCACCGGAAGTACCCTGGCAGACGCCGGTGTTCCGGTGCGGCGTGATGCCGGGAGCCGCTCGGTGGGCGAATGGATTTCGCAGGGGGGGCTGCCGAGGTCTATGCTCTCCTACTGGCTACCGCCGGAAGCCGCCTCTGAAGATGATGCAGCTAACGAGGCAATCGAGGATGCTGCCTATGCGCCCTATCTCGCTCGACAGGATTCCGAACTGAGGGACTTGAGGTCCAGTGAAGCGGTCTCCCTAGCGGCGGATTTCCCCTATTCGGCGGTACCGGGACTCTCGAACGAGATGATCGAACGACTGAGCGCGGCATGCCCTGCCACGCTCGCCGCTGCAGGTCGCGTTCAGGGCATTACGCCCGCCGCGTTATCGGCTGTCCTGGTGCATGCGCGCAAGATCGCGAGAGAGGCGGCATGATCCGCAATGAGACTGAGGCCCGGGCCTATGTGGCGGGCCTGGTCAATGATCCGGTGATCATGGACCAGCTGGATCTGTTCACTGCCCGGCTGGGTGAGGAGAACGGGCGGCAGAATCTGGTTGCTGCGGCCTCTCTACCCCACGTTTGGTGCAGACATATTGCCGACAGCGCCCAACTGCTTGCCCATGTTCCACGTGAAACAGCGGGCCCGTGGCTCGACCTCGGCAGTGGTGCAGGTTTTCCGGGTCTTATTATCGCCATCCTTCAGTCCGGCCAGGAAATCACTCTGGTCGAAAGTCGGCGCAAGCGAATCGATTGGCTGGAACGGATCGTGGGCGAGCTTGGTCTTGCTGCCTGCCGAATCGAAGGGCGGCGTCTTGAGCAGGTCGAAACCGCACCCGTGGCGGTCATTTCCGCGCGAGCTTTCGCGCCGCTTGCCGCAACATACCGGTTGTCGACCCGCTTTTCCACAGAGCGTACCATGTACCTGTTGCCGAAGGGGCGATCTGCGGCGCAGGAATTGCATGACATGCCAGACTGGATTCGCCAGACGTTTCACGTGGAACAATCGCTGACCGACCCTGACGCGGGAATCGTCGTTGGCCGATTGAACAAAGAGGCACAGGCCATGATCAGACGGGGCAAGCTATGATCACAATTGCGATCGCCAATCAGAAGGGTGGAGTGGGCAAGACCACTACGGCAATTAACATTGCCACTGCCATGGCTGCCACCGGGTGGAAGACGCTGCTGATTGACCTTGATCCGCAGGGCAACGCCTCGACCGGGCTCGGCATTCCCGGTTCAGCCCGCGAATCGTCCAGTTATGATCTGCTGGTAGAGCAGGCCCCGCTGGCCGAATGTGTCGTGCCGACGGCGATTCCCGGCCTCGATATCGTGCCAGCGACGGTAGATCTGTCCGGGGCGGAGGTAGAGCTGGTTTCGGTGCAGGATCGCACCGAGCGTCTGCGCACGGTGCTTTCCGGTCACAGTGGGCATGACATCTGCTTTATCGATTGCCCGCCTTCGCTCGGTTTGCTCACGCTTAACGCGCTTAACGCCGCCAATACCTTGCTCGTGCCCCTTCAGTGCGAGTTCTTCGCTCTTGAGGGCCTCAGCCAGCTGCTCCAGACGGTCGAGCGGGTGCAGCAACGCTTTAACCCTGACCTCGGCATCATCGGGGTTGTCCTGACCATGTTCGACCGGCGCAACCGTCTGACGGACCAGGTGGCAGACGATGTGCGCGATTGCCTCGGCGGGCTCGTGTTCGAAGCCGTCATCCCGCGCAACGTCCGCCTGTCAGAAGCCCCGAGCCATGGTCTGCCCGCACTCGTCTACGACCATTCCTGCCCGGGAAGCAGGGCTTATATCGCCCTCGCGCGCGAGCTTATCGGGCGCCTTCCCGCGCAAAGGAAAGCAGCATGAGCGACCCATCTGATCCGATCCGCTATTCCGTGCCTGCGCGCCCGGCGGCTGAGCGCGGCAAGCGCCTGGGCAAAGGGCTTGGCGCCTTGCTGGGGGAAACCCGCCGTGAGGAACCCCTCATCAGTACCACGTCTTCCTCCCGGCCGGAAGAGGCGGGCCTGATTGCCGAGACGCCGCAAGTTTCCGGTCTTGCTTCGCTGGCGGTCGCCGCAATCGAACCCTTGCCCGGCCAGCCACGGCGGCATTTCGACGAAGCGGCGCTCGACGAGCTTGCCGCCTCGATTTCCGCGCGCGGGGTAATCCAGCCGGTCATTGTGCGCCCGCTGGCCAACGGCCGCTACCAACTGGTGGCGGGGGAGCGGCGGTGGCGTGCGGCGCAGCGGGCGCGGCTGCACGAAATCCCCGCCCTGGTGCGCGAGCTCGACGATCACGACGCCATGGCGCTCGCCCTGATCGAGAATATCCAGCGCGAAGACCTCAACCCGGTCGAGGAGGCGCGCGCCTATCACCGCCTGTCGGAAGTCGAGGCACTCACCCAGGCCGAGATTGCGCGGCTGGTGGACAAATCCCGCAGCCACGTTGCCAATCTCCAGCGACTGCTCGCTCTGCCGGCTGAAGTGCTCGATCTGGTCGAGCAGGGGGCGCTGTCGATGGGCCACGCACGGGCCCTGATTGGCCACGACCGGGCGGTGGAGCTCGCCCGGCAGGTCGTTGCCGGGAAAATGTCAGTCCGGGACACGGAGGCACTGGTCAAGGCGGCCAACGCGCCCGCGCGCGATTCACGCCGTTCGCGCACCTCGCGCGATCCGGCCAAGGACGCAGACATCGCCGCGGTTCAGGGTCATCTGGAGGAATTTCTGGGACTTCCGGTCCGGATCAAGACGGATACGGACCCCAGATCCGGAACGGTGACAATTCGCTACCGGTCGCTTGATCAGCTTGATCTCATCTGCCAGCGTCTCACCGGCGGGGACATCTAGGCTCGTTTTCATCGCAATAACTGCCTGAATTACCGATATAAAACGCCAAAGTCTCAGTGGACTTCGTTAACGCGCGGCCCCGCTCTGTTAACCATACCCGACAGTAAAGGCTGAACTAAGGGTTTGTACAAGCATGGAAGGGACGGGTCGCAAACCTGTCCCACGGGGGGTGCCGAATCGGCCTGCCCCGGACGGGACAAGACCATGCTTGCAAAGGGACCAGGTTCAATGATCAAGACACTTCGTATGGGCGCTGCCGGCGCTGCCATCGCCGCTATGGCACTCGCTTCGGCCGCCAACGCCGCTGAAACCGCCACCGCCACTGCCACCGCCGACGTGGTGCAGGCCTTCACCGTCACCAAGGACGCCGACCTCGATTTCGGTGCGATCGTCGTGGATCCGGCCGGCGGTGATGTGACCGTCTCGGCTGCGGGCGTTCTGTCCTGCGGCGCGGGCTTCGTCTGCCACGGCACGAATTCGGCTGCGGCGTTCTCGATCGACGGTGGCACCATCGGCAAGCGCCTCTTCATCGACCTGCCGGATACGTCGGGCGGTGCACTGGTGATGCTGCACAGCGATTCTGCTGCTCTCGTTTCGGGCGGCGCGGTTGCCGCATCGGTCGAAATCGAGCTCGACAGCTTCACCACGGATGCCGCCTTCGATGCGCTCAGCGGCAAGCACTACGTTGATATCGCGGATGCCGGCCTCGCCGGTGGCGGTACGGCCACGGGTGTGGGCGAGGCTGCCTTTGCAGTCGGCGGCACCGCCACGTTTGACGGATCGGAAGTCGAAGGCACCTACAGCGTGAACTTCGACGTGACCGTCGACTACGAATAAGCCGCATGGTCGGGGCTTTGGCCCCGAGCGCGAGCCTTCGGCAGGGGCGTATCCGGCAACGGATGCGCCCCTGTTGGTGTTCAGGCCAAGGCATTGCGCCGCGCTTCCTATGGTTAGGAGCATCTTAACCACGCTGTCCTAATCCTTTCGGCGACCATCAGGGATTCCCCTTAGGGGTGAGGAAAGGGACGCCGAACACATGAAGACCACAGGCTCGAATCATCGCCTGCCGGGCAAGCTGGCCCGCTATGCCGCAATTGTCGCCATTGCCCTCGCTGGTACCCTGCCAGCACTACCCGCAAAGGCCCAGGGTGACCTGCTGGTCGCCCCGACCCGGGTCATCCTGGATGGCAGGCGCGGCACGGAAGTGATCCTGAGCAACATCGGCAGTGAGGAGGCCACCTACCGGGTGGAACTGGAACTGCGCCGGATGACGCCCGAGGGCGGATTGATCGATGTCGAGCCGGACCAGGCCAATGCCATCGAACTCGCTGCGCTGGAAATGATCCGCTACGCTCCGCGTCGCATCACCCTGCCGCCAGGCCAGCCTCAGGCCGTCCGCCTTTCGGCTCGTCCAGGGGCAGAGCTGCCGGATGGCGAGTATCGCGTCCACATGGCGTTCCGTGCCATCCCGCGCCCGGTCAAGGTGACCGACGAGGAAGCAAGCGAGCCGGGCCTCAAACTGAAGTTGGTGCCGGTATATGGGGTGACTATCCCCATCATCGTGCGTCATGGCCAGCTTGAAGCCAAGGCGGCGCTGGAACAGCCGCGCATCGAGCGTGCAGGGGAGCGCAGTGAAATCCGGGTGACGGTCAACCGCGCCGGTCAGGCCTCGACCTATGGTGATCTCCAGATCCTGCGTCAGGGAAGCGGCGAGCTGCTCTATGCCGCGCGCGGGCTGGCGGTCTATGCCGAGGTTCCTTCCCGCGAATTCAACCTGCCCGTCGCCAATGACGAGGCTGCCCGCCTCAACGGCCCGGTGCGGATCGAATACCGTGAAGCCGCCGCTGCCGGAGGCGGCCTGATCGCTGCCATCGACACGGTCCTCTAGCAGAACACGGACCAGCACCCCGCCGGGTCATATCCATGTCGCGCTTCGCACCCAGGGCATTTGGCCAACCTGCGCTTGGCGCCATCGCACTCGCTGCGGTGGCGCTTGGCGCGTCTGCGCCGGCCCTGGCACAATCGCGCTGGCAGGCGAGCGACGATGATGCGCTGTTGATGAAGTTCACCGTCGGCAAGCATGAATTCCTCAACGAAGTCCGCGGCTACCAGACCGACCGCGGTGTGTGCCTCGATCTGGGTGACGTCATCCAGTCGTTCGATCTGCCGGTGCGCCTCGACAAGAAGTCGCGCCGCGCAACCGGCTGGCTGTTCTCGGAAGACCAGACCTTCGTGATCGACCGCGACTCAAATACGGTACAAAACAAGAACACAGGCGCAGCGCCGATCCAAGATGAGATCCTCGATACTCCCGAGGGCTGGTGTGTCCGGCTGGAGGCGCTCTCGCGCTGGTTCGGGGTGGGCATGACTGCCGACCTCTACAATTCGGCAATCCGGATCGATAACGCCGCGAAACTGCCGTTTATCGAGGCAATCGAGCGCAGAAGTCGCGCCGCGCGACTTCGCAAGCCTTCGCAGACTTTCGATCTGGCAGCTTTCCCGAGGGCCGACGCCGAATACCGGCTCTGGCGGACCCCTTCAGTCGATGTGAACCTTCAGGCCCGCGCCAGCAGCGTATCGGGCACGACCACCCGCTCGGTCCGCTACGAAATGACGGCTGCAGGGGAGCTGGGCAAGGCTAGCTACACTGCCCGCCTGGCATCGGATGACCGGCTCCAGCCCCAGTCCCTGCGCGTCACCGCCTATCGCAACCAGCCTGAAGGCGGGCTGCTCGGACCGCTCAGTGCGACCCGTGTCGCCGCCGGCGATGTCGAACTGCTGCCCGGGCAGTTGACCGGCCGCAGCGTGGTCGGCCGGGGCGCATTTATCGGCAACCGGCCGCTTGGCGCCTCGGCGCGCTTTGCCACCACCACCCTGCGCGGTGCCCTGCCCGCCGGGTGGGATGCCGAACTCTATCGCAATGGCCAGCTGATCGCCTTCCAGCAGGAAGATGGTAGCGGACGCTACCTGTTCGATGAGATTGACCTGCAGTTCGGCCGCAACGAGTTCGAGATCGTGCTCTATGGCCCGCAAGGCCAGGTCCGCCGGGTGCGGGAAGACGTTCCGGTGGGCCGGGAGATGGTCCAGCCTGGCAAGACTTTCTATTGGGGCGGCATTGTCCAGCAGGACCGCGACCTGATCGAGCTGCGCAAGCGATTCGTCCTGCCCGATTCCGGCCACTGGCGCTGGGGCGTGGGGGTCGAGCGCGGGCTGGACGAGCGCACCAGCGTTGCCCTCGGCTACCAGAGCTTCGTGCTCTCCGGCAAAAGACGACAATACCTGGAGGCCAATCTGCAACGCACCTTCGGCGCAATGCAGGTGCAACTGGCTGGCGCGCACGAACTCGGCGCTGGTTTCTTCGTCGAGGCAACCGCCCTTGGCAAGGTGGGGCCGGTCAACCTTGCGGCCAACGCCGCCTGGGTCACAGGTGCCTTCCAGAGCGATTTCGGCAGCGATACGCTGAACTACCGGGCGGGGCTGCGGGCTGATACCTCGTTGAAAATGGGAAAATTTGTCCTGCCAATCCAAGCCGGGGTCAGCCGGATCGAGCGCCGCGACGGGTCAAAGGTTAACGAATGGTTTCTGGGCACCAGCGCGCGCGTGCTGGGCACCAGCCTGAGGGCGGAGCTGCGCCGCGAATCGGGCAGCGCGGGCAACGATCCGGGAACCCGGCTGCGCCTTCTCGCCAGCCGCCGCCTGTTCGGGCTGCCGTTGCGGGCCGGGGCGGATTTCGTCCTCGATGGCCCGGACAAGGGGCTTGAGCGGGCCCGCCTGTCGACCGGCAAGCGGCTCGATGACAAATCGGATCTCAACTTCGAGGCCGAGTTTGAAACCGCCACCGGGACGACCGACTTCACGCTTGGGTACACTCGCGATTTCAGGCGGTTCGCTCTCAGAGCCGATGCAAGCTATGCCACCAATGGCGGGATCGGTGCCAATGTTTCGCTCGCCTTCAGTCTCGGCCCGGACCCGGCCAGGGGGGGCGTGCGGATGACCAGCCAGCGCCTTGCCCGCAATGGCCAGGCCTCGGTCACGGTATTCCGCGATGATGACGGGGACGGCCGCCTTTCGCCGGGTGAAGAGCCGATCGAGGGCGTAATGGTGGAGGCCGGCCTGCGTTTCCGCGACGCGGTGACGGGCGAAAACGGCAAGGCGGTGGTCGATGGCCTTGCCCCGTTCCAGCCGGTGCTGGTGGGTGTTGATCTGTCCTCGCTGGACGACCCGTTTCTTGTTCCCGCCAGCAAGGGGGTCGTGGTCGTGCCGCGACCGGGTGTGGCCACGGAAGTGCTCCTGCCGATCTCGCCTTCGGGCGAAGTAGAAGGTACGCTCCTTACCCCGAACGGAACGCCACAGGCCGGCGCGGAGCTGGAGCTGGTTGATCGCAAGGGAGCGGTGGTGGCCTCAACCCTGAGCGAATACGACGGGTTCTTCCTGTTCGACCGCGTGCCCTATGGTCAGTACCGCCTTCGCCTGACCCCGGCCGTGGCCCGCAAGCTGGAGGTGCGTGAGACAATCCCCGTTTCGATCACGCTCGACCGGCTGACCGATATTGCCCGGCTGGGCGTTATCCGGCTGGAGCCGGGCCCGTTGACCATAGCCCGTGCCGGGGCGGCGCCGGCGGTGTCCGGCCCCTAGCGGCTCTTGACGTACCGGGTCTTCACCTTGACCGGCTTGGGCGCCGGGGCAGGACGACGCTGGACCTTACGCGTAGCCGCCGGAGCATACTGGAGCGGCACTTCCACCCATTCCTCGGTCACCGTCTCGCGAACTACGGCCCGCTGGGGCACCTGGATCAGCACGGGGACGTAGCTCATCTGCATCGTCTGCCCGTAACCGTAGGCGGGGTAGCCATAGCCATAGCCATTGGCAGGGTAGCCATAGCCATAGGCGTAGGCGGGGTAACCGTAGTAGCCTTGCTGGCTCTGAGCGGCGGCAAGATAGCGGTCGAGGTAGATTTCGCATTCATCCGCAGCGCGGCGCTGGTCGCTCGAATTGCCGATTGCTGATCCTGCGACGGCACCAGCGATTCCGCCAACGCCTGCGCCGAGCAGGGTGCCGGTCAGCCGGTTGCCGTCAGCAACACGGTTGCCGATAAGCCCGCCGACTGCTGCGCCGAGCAGCCCGCCGCCGATGGCGCCATCGCGCCGCCCACGGTTGTCGCGGTATTGCGCACGGCACTGATCCAACCAGGCTTCGCGGTCGTACGAAGGTTGCGGCTGCACTGGCATGGCAGGGGGCATCGGGTAGCCCGGGCTGGCCACGGCCTGATGGGGATAGGGCAGAGCCTGGGGCGGGTAGACGACGGTCTGGCGAGACTGTTCGGCCGGGTCGCAAACGCAGACTTCCTCGACCTCGTAGGCCTGTTCGTCCTGGTATGCCTGGGGCACTGCCTGGACGACGGGCCGGGTCACGACCGGCGCGGGCAGGGGCTGGATCACCGGCTGGTGCTCATAGATCACCGGCGCCTGGGGCGGGGCGGGGCGGGCATATTCGTACACACCCGGCTCGTCCTGGGTCATTTCCGGTTGTGCCAGGGCAGGTGCGGCGACTGCAGCGGTGCAGCCAAGCAGGCCCAGTGAAAACAGGCGGCGTGCGGTCATGCGAAATCCCCGGTTGGCAGGCGCCGCGAGACTGATTCTCGGGCGCGTTAAGGGAAAATCTACCATCGCATCGGGCAGAAACACACGCTTTCCAGTGACCTGTCCCGATTCGGGGCGGTCTTTTGCGGAAGGCTCAGATCCGGTCAGCGAGGAGCCTTGCAAGGGCCTCGATGCCTGCGGCATCGTCGTGGTCGAACCGTGCCGTCAGGGGGCTGTCGAGGTCGATCACTGCCGTCACGGTGCCAGCCCGCAGCACCGGCACGACCAGTTCCGACTGGCTGGCCGCATCGCAGGCAATGTGGCCGGGAAAAGCGTGGACATCCTTCACCAGCTGGGTCTCACCCTGGGATGCTGCCGTCCCGCACACGCCTTTGCCGAGCGGAATGCGGATGCAGGCGGGCCGGCCCACGAAGGGTCCCAGCACCAGTTCGCCCTCTACCATGCGATAGAATCCTGCCCAGTTGAGATCGGGCAGGAACTCCCACAGCAGCGCCGCGACATTGGCCATATTGGCGACACTGTCAGGCTCGCCTGCGGTGAGCGCGTCGGCCGCTGCCACCAGCTGGCGATAGCGTTCGGGCTTGGCGAGCGAGGGATCGGGCGCGAAATCGTACATCGGGCCAGTCCTAGCCACTTGCAGGATTGCCGCAAGCCCGCCTGCGCCTTATGCCTGCCGCCCATGAGCATAGCGCGCAAACTCCTCATCGGCCTGCTGGTCTTCCTTCTCATCCTCGGCGGTTTCGCCTTCTGGGTTTACCGGGGCGACAAGGCCGACCTCCCGGTCGAGGCGGTCACCGGTACTGACCCGACCCTGCAGGAAGCGAAATCCGAGATGTTCCCGACCGTGCGGATCGCCAGGCCGATCGGCTGGCAGGACGGTGAACTGCCCGAAGCGGCCGAGGGTCTTGCGGTCATGCGGTTTGCCGAGGGGCTGGAACATCCCCGGGTGATCCACACCCTGCCCAACGGCGACGTGCTGGTCACCCTGACCCGCGCTCCGAAGAGCGAGGGCGGCGGCGGGATCACCGGCTGGATTGCCGACCTGCTGATGAGCCGCGCCGGGGCCAAGGGAGATTCGCCCAACCAGCTGGTGCTCCTGCGCGATGCGGACGGTGATGGCACGGCCGAGGTCCGGCAGGTTCTGACTGACGCGCTTGATTCGCCGTCAGGCATCGCCTGGAACGAGGGCACGCTGTATGTGGCCAACCACAATGCCGTGCTGGCCTTCGATTACCAGCTCGGCGCGGCCACGCTGAGCGGCGCAGGCCGCAAGCTGATGGATCTGCCCGGCGGCGGCGGCCACTGGATGCGCAATATCGAGCTGAGCCCGGACGGCACGAAGCTCTACATCGCGGTCGGCTCTGTCTCCAACATCGGCGAACAGGGGATGGAGGTCGAGGAAGGCCGGGCCATGATTCATGAGCTTGACCTTGCCACCGGCAGCAACCGGCCCTTCGCGGCCGGGCTGCGCAATCCGAACGGCCTCGACTGGAACCCCTGGAACGGCGAGCTGTGGACCACGGTCAACGAGCGCGACATGCTGGGGTCCGACCTGGTGCCTGACTATCTCACCAATGTCCCGATCGGCGCACAGTACGGCTGGCCCTGGGTCTACTGGCGCGAGAACATCGACGAACGGGTCGAGGTGCCCATGCCGCAGTACCTGATGGAATATACCCGCAAGCCCGAATATGCGCTCGGGCCGCACGTGGCTGCGCTGGGGCTGGTGTTTTCGGCCGAGGGGGATCGCATGGGCCAGACCTTCGGCCGCGGCGCGTTCATTGCCCGCCACGGCTCGTGGAACCGCAAACCCCCTTCGGGTTACGACGTGGTCTTCGTCCCGTTCGATGCGCGTGGCAATCCGCAGGGCAAGCCCGTGCCGGTGCTGACCGGCTTCCTCACCGGCGATGGCACGACGCGCGGGCGCCCGACCTGGGTGGAATGGGCCGGTGATGGCGCGCTGCTGATCAGTGACGATACCGCCGGAATCATCTGGCGGGTGGTCGCAACCGGGGCTGAGCCCCGCCCTGCGATCGAGCGGATCCGTACCCGTTCCTTGCCGCCGCAGCGCGAGCTGGGCGGCACCGCTGCCTCGTTTCGCGACGATCCGCGCTAGAGCCTGAGCGCCTGACCGGCGCGCCCGGCAAGCTCGGTGATGTAGTGCCAGGCAACCCGGCCTGACCGGGCGCCCCGCCGCTTGGCCCATTCCAGCGCATCGGCCTCGTCCCAGGCGAGATCGAGGTGCCCTGCATAGGCAGCAACAATCGCGAGATAAGTCGCCTGGTCGCAGGCGTGGAAACCCAACGCAATTCCGAACCGGTCGGCCAGCGCCAGCCGGTCATCGACCGCGTCGCGCGGATTGATCGGGTCATCCTGTTCGCCTGCCTCGCGTGGAACGATCGCCCGGCGGTTGGAGGTCACGGCGATCCGCACGTTGCCGGGCCGAGCCTCGACTCCGCCATCCAGCCAGCTGCGCAGACGGCGCGGCCCCTGCAGGTCGCCGTCGGCAAAGCCGAGATCGTCGATGTACACGAGGAACTGCCGCGACACGCGGGCAAGCTGGTTGAAGAGCGCGGGCAGGCTGTCGAGCGCATCGCCCGCCACCTGGACCAGCGCCAGCGCACTGCCGCATTCCCGCTGGACGGCCAGTGCGGTCGCTCTCAGCAGCGCTGACTTGCCCATTCCGCGCGCGCCCCACAGGAACATATCATGCGCCGCCGATCCGGCAGCATGGCGCTGGAGATTGGTGAGAACAATGTCTTTCTGCCGGTCGATGCCCATGAGAACGTCGAGCGGCGGGGCCTCGATCAGGGGGACCGGGCGCACGCCCTGTGCGCTCCAGATATAGGCCGGAGCCGCCGTCCAGTCAGTGCCTGCCTGCCCGCTGAGCGGTGCCATCCGCTCGAGCGCGGCGGCTATCCGGGCAAGCGGGTCGGCTGGATCAACGGCCACCGGGTCAGCCTGCCAGCTGTTCGGCGGTCAGGCTGTAGAGCGCATCGGCCCCGGCGGTTGCCGAGCCTTTGAGGCCCGCTGCTTCCGGCACGATCCGGTCAAGGAAGAAGCGGGCCGTCACGCGCTTGGTTGCGGCGAGTGAAGGCATCGCGCCCGCTTCCACCGCGCTGAGCTGGCGCAGCAGCTGCCAACCGGCCACGGCGACCGCACACATGGTGCAGAACGGTACGCTTCCGGCCAGGCGGTCATCGAGGCTGGCTTCGCCCTGCATCCACTGGGCGATGGCGGCACAATCGCGGGCCAGCCCGGCCAGCGCGGGTTCGGCAGCAGCGTCGCGTGCGATCTCGTCCATCAGGGCGGCCATGACCCCGCCATTTTCCAGGCCCAGCTTGCGGGTAACCAGATCTGCCGCCTGGATGCCGTTGGTTCCTTCGTAGATCGGGGCGATGCGGGCATCGCGATAGTGCTGGGCTGCGCCGGTTTCCTCGACGAAACCCATCCCGCCGTGGACCTGCACGCCAAGGCTGGCAACCTCCACCCCGATGTCGGTTCCCCAGGCCTTGAGCATCGGCACCAGCAGGTCAGCCCGGTTTCCTGCAGCGGCATCTCCCAGCGCCCCGCGATCGACCAGCCCGGCCGTGTAATAGAGCAGGGCGCGGGCGGCTTCGGTCAGGGCCTTCATCCGGATCAGGGTGCGGCGCACGTCCGGGTGCTCGATAATTGCCACAGGGCTCTTGTCCGGCGAACCGGCCCGGGCGGACTGCACCCGGTCCCGCGCATAGGCGAGCGCCTGCTGGGTGGCGCGCTCGGCAATCTGCACGCCCTGGTTGCCGACGTTGATCCGGGCGTTGTTCATCATGGTGAACATGGCAGCGAGACCCCGGTTCTCCGCACCGACCAGCTCGCCCACGCATTCGCCGCTGTCGCCATAGCTCATCACGCAGGTCGGGGAGGCATTGATGCCCAGCTTGTGTTCAAGGCTGACGCACTTGAGGTCGTTGCGCCCGCCGAGCGATCCGTCGTCATTGACGTGGTACTTGGGCACGATGAACAGCGAGATGCCCCGGGTTCCTTCAGGCGCACCGGGGAGGCGGGCCAGAACCAGATGGATGATGTTGCTCGCCAGTTCGTGCTCGCCCCAGGTGATGTAGATCTTCTGGCCCTGGATCAGGTATTTGCCGGCGTGGGGACCACCAATGATGGGCGTGGCGGTGGCGCGCAGGGCGCCGACATCGCTTCCGGCCTGGGGCTCGGTCAGGTTCATCGTGCCGGACCATTCGCCGCTGACCAGGCGGGGCAGGTATTTTTCCTTCTGCGCGGCGCTGCCATGGTTCTCCAGCGCGTCGATCGCGCCGACCGACAGCATCGGCAGGAGATTGAATGCCATGTTGGCCGTGCCGAGGTTTTCCAGCACGTTGCAGGCCAGCGTAAAGGGCATGCCCTGTCCGCCAAACTCCGGCGGGCTGGCAATCGCGTTCCAGCCCTGCTCGACGTAGAGATTATAGGCTTCGGCAAACCCGGCAGGGAGGCGGACCACGCCATTCTCCAGCACCGCGCCTTCCAGATCGCCGATCCGGTTGAGCGGCGCCCATTCGCCCGCCGCCAGCGCGCCGACGCCTTCGACGATGGCATCGACCAGATCGGGCTCAGCTGCAGCAAAACGCTCGCTCTGCGCCAGTTCGCCGATCCCGGCATTGGTCCGGATGGCGAGCAATTGGTCCTGAGTCGGAGGCACGAAAGGAGTCACAGCTGGGATATCCTCTTGGGTAAAGCTCTTGAGTGGGCGCAGCATCACCTATAGCGCGCACCCATGACGGGCAAGAACGCTACGGAAGTGCTGGCCGCCGATGCTGCGGGAATCGCGCGTGCGGCCGCTGTCCTGCGCGCAGGCGGACTGGTCGCGCTGCCGACCGAGACGGTCTATGGCCTCGCTGCCCGCGCGGATGATCCGGATGCGGTTGCGCGGATCTATGCAGCCAAGGGGCGGCCAGACTTCAATCCCCTGATTGTCCATGTTGCCGATATTCGGCAGGCTGCTGCCTATGTCGAATTCGACATGGTGTCGAAAGGCCTGGCCCAGCAACACTGGCCCGGGCCGCTCACGCTGGTGCTGCCACTGCGCGCTGATGCCGGGCTTGCGCCGGCCGTGAGTGCGGGGCTGCCGACCCTGGCAGTGCGCGCCCCGGCTCACCCGGTGATGCGGGCGGTGCTGCAAGCGGTCGAATTTCCGCTCGCGGCGCCCTCGGCCAACCGCAGCGGGTTCATCAGCCCGACCTGCGCCGCGCACGTGCTTGCCTCGCTCGACGGGCGGATCGACCTCGTCCTTGACGGGGGCTCATGCGCGGCCGGACTCGAATCGACCATTGCGGCGGTTCGGCGGGATGGTGAAGTGGATGTGCTCCGACCCGGTCCGATTGACCTGGGTTCAGTGGCGCCTCCCACAGAGGCGATCGAAGCGCCGGGGCAGCTGGCCAGTCACTACGCGCCGGGCAAGCCGGTTCGGCTCAAGGCGGAACGGGCTGGTCCAGGCGAGTTCATGATCGGATTCGGACCAATAGCCTGTGATTGCAACCTGTCGCAGTCCGCTGACCTCGATGAAGCTGCACGCCGTCTCTATGCTTGCCTTCACGAGGCCGCCCTTGCTGCCCATCCGCGCATCGCGGTGGCACCGGTGCCCGAAATCGGCGTAGGCAAGGCAATCAACGACCGCCTGCGCCGCGCTGCGGCCTAGCGGTCTGGCGCGTCGCGCAGCAGAGTCTGGAGTTCCCCGTATGTTGTCTGCGCTTCGCTGCAGGCGCGCTGCTTGCCGTCATTGCAATCGTCAAGCTGGTCTTCATAACGCCGCTGGAGCCGGCCGATCTCTTCCTCGCGCTGGCGCAAGGCTCGCCCGCGTTTCTCGTCCGCTTCGGACTGGCTGGTGGTGGCGAGATCAACGGCCTTGCCGGCCACGCGCACCGGCGCTGTCACGACATCGAAGGCAGTTTTTGCAACGCAACCCCCCAAGGCCAGGGGGGCGCAAGCGATGATCAGGCGAACGTACTGCATGACAAGGGGCTCCGGAACCAACCTGAGCCCCCTATCATGAACGCGCCCTGTGCAGGAGCGGTCTTTACTCCGCCGTGGTTCCAGCAGGCCGGCACGTGACCTTGCCTGCGCCCATCGCCTCTACCGTGCAGGTGGCGCTGCCGCTGACGGTGACATCGCCCGAACCCATGACCTTGGCTGTAACCGTGCCGTCCGAAGCGAAATCGGCATCCCCCGAACCCAGGATCGTCACCTTGGCATCGTCCGCCTTCAGGCCCGGCGCATCCATGCTTCCGGACCCGGCCACGGTGAGATCGAGCGTCTTGACCACGCCTGCCGCCCCGAAGGTGCCGGAGCCGACCACGTTGACGTCGAGCGTATCGCTGTCCGCATAAGCCACATCCAGCCTGCCAGACCCGGCGATTGTCACCTCCGCCGTCCGGGCAAGGCCCTGCGCGGCAACGCCGCCTGATCCGGCGATAACGATCTTTTCCGGCAGCGGCATGGTCACCCGGACGGTGGCAAGCTTGCCGTCGATGTTGCCGGTGCCTCGCTGACGCAGGATTCCGAGCGTGCCATCCTTCAACGTGAAGCGCAGGGCTTCTACCGCCCGCTCATCCCCTTCGAGGTCGATGGCGAGGGCATTTCCAGTGGTGACGACCACGCTGTCGGGCCCCGCCAGGACCAGTTCGCTGGGCGCATCGCCGCTCATGTCGAGTTCGGACAGCGGCACGCCATCTTCGTCGTTGATGGAGATGTTCATGTCCTTGCAGCCCGCCAGACCCGCAGCCAGCGCGATGGCTGCCACAGGGGCGATGGCGCGGATGAACTTGTCGAACTTCATGGGATGCTCTCCTCTTGCCGTGTTGGTGATATAATACACCAAAGGAGCAAGTTCAAGCAAACCCGGTCGGCCGCAGAAAAAAGGGGCCGCCCTTGCAGGCAGCCCCTCCTGGTGATGTGCCAGCCGTGAAGCCGGTCAGGCTTCTTCGGTGTTCTCGTAATATTGCGGGGCATGTTCGCGCAGCACGTTGAGGATTTTCTCGAGTGCTGCGGGCTCGTCGGTCTTTTCCATCGCCGCCAGTTCGCGCGCGAGGCGGCTGGAGGCCGCTTCGAAGATCTGCCGTTCCGAATAGCTCTGCTCGGGCTGGTCTTCCGGGCGGAACAGGTCGCGGGTCACTTCGGCGATAGAGACGAGATCGCCCGAATTGATCTTCGCTTCGTATTCCTGGGCACGGCGGCTCCACATGGTCCGCTTGACCCGGGGCTTGCCCTTGAGCGTTTCCATCGCCTCCTTCAGGGTCTTGTCGCTGGAAAGCTTGCGCATTCCGATCGCTTCGACCTTGTTGGTCGGGACCCGCAGGGTCATGCGCTCTTTCTCGAAACGCAGTACATAGAGTTCAAGCTGCATGCCGGCGATTTCTTCCTGCTGCAGTTCGATCACACGGCCGACGCCGTGCTTGGGATAGACAACGTAATCGCCAACGTCGAAGGCAAGTGCCTTGGCTTCCATGCGTGTTCCTTTCCTCGCGGGCAGGCTGTCGGCGGCGGGTCAGGAAAGCTGGCGTCCGGACCGGGTGCGGTACGGTCGACACTTGCCTGAACGGTCGCGAGAGACCCTGCCTTTCCGTAGGTTTTCACCTGTCGCCGGAAGAATACCGGCGGGGTTGACGCATTATATAGCGCATTCGCAACAAAATTGCGAGTCCCTTGCGTCAACCGCTGCCGAGGGGTGGCCAAAGCTGCGCCCCGGGGCTGTTTGCCCGCGCTATCGCCTGGTCCGGCTCAGTCGCCCTCGCCCGGCTCGGTCGAGAAATACTTCTCGAACTTGCCATCCTCGCCCTTGTGCTCGTCGGCCTCGGCGAGAGGTTCTTTCTGGCTGGTGATGTTAGGCCACTCCGCTGAATACTTGGCGTTCAGCTCCAGCCATTGCTCCAGTCCGCTCTCGGTGTCGGGCAGGATCGCCTCGGCCGGGCATTCCGGCTCGCACACGCCGCAATCGATGCATTCGCTGGGATTGATGACGAGCATGTTCTCGCCTTCATAGAAGCAATCGACCGGACAGACCTCGACGCAGTCGGTGTACTTGCACTTGATGCAGGCGTCGGTGACGACGTAGGTCATGGCGAAACGTTCCCCTTGAGAATTGGCCCTTCACCGCCCGCTATCGCGGTTTCGCCATGCCGGTCAAGCTCGCGATAATGGGAGCGCGCTTCCAGGGGCGGGCCGCGCCGCGCGGGCAGGGCGATAATCGCGGCCACGATTACGCCCGCAGGGCCGGGAATCGTCAGTACGTCGCCAATGGCAACCGGATGGCTGGGGCGAAGGATCCGCAGTCCGTTGCAGCGGATCTGCCCGCTTTCGGCCAGTTGCTGAGCGCGGGAGCGGGTCTTCACGAACCGCAACCGGCAAAGCAACAGGTCGACCCGCATCAGCGCACCAGGTCTGCCAGGGCCGCAAAGGCATTGCCCGCCGCGGGCTTCGCCGGGCCTTCTGTCTTGCGGATATCCCTGCGCACAGGACGCCATTCCCATTTGTCGGGCGCCGGGGGACCGGCAACTCCGGCCGCAAGCGTGCGCGCAGGCAGGCGGCGAAACCCTGCCGCGCCGAGCAACCGGTGAAAGCTGGCCAGCTCCAGCCCGGTCGAAATGGCGAGTGCAGGATCGATCCGGAACCGGGCCCGGCGGGGATCACGGCCTGCGGCGGCTGCGCTGCGTGCGTCATGGGCGGCCCGCAGCAGTTTTTCCGCAATGTCGAGCCGCACGCGCTGGTCTCCTGCCGGGCGATAGCCGGACGGCAGGGGGGCCGCCCCCTTGAGAACTGGCACCATGTCGGGGTTGATCGGCCTGCGGTCCAGCCCCAGCGCCTGGAGCAGGCGGCGGGGGGCAGGTTTGAGCAGTTCGCGCGCAAAGACGTCGAGTGCGCCAAAGGTGACGCCGAGCCGCCGCAGGAACGGGCGCAGATCCTTGGGCAGATGCTCCAGCCCGGCCTGTTCGCGGGAGACATAGCCGTGCCCCGCCACCAGTGTCAGCAACAGGGCGCGGGCCTGCGATCCGGCAGCCGGATCCCGGGCCGCCACCTGCAGTGCTGCGAGAGGCGCGAGCGGTCTGAGCTGGCCGGCCAGCCAGGCCTCTAGTCCTGACAGCAGGCGCTGGCGGGCCGGCTCCGGCAGTGGGGTCAGATCCCGCGCCGGCACCAGGCGCGGGTGCAGGATGTCCGTGGCTGCCTCCAGGGTTGCCAGTACCCGTCCATCCCAGCGAAGCGTACCTTGCGCCAGTTCCACGCCCGCGAATTCGCTCGCGACCAGCGCGTCGGCTCGCTCCGCCAGCAGGCGCGGTAGGGATTTCTCCCCGGCTGCCAGCAGCATCCGGCGATCCTCGTGAGTGGCGCGGTGGTCGACCGAGAAGGCAAAGCCCTCCATCCGGCCGATGGCTTCACCTTCGACGGTCACCGTGCCATCCTGTGCGCATGCCACCAGCAGCAAGGCGGCATCCTGTCCCAGCGTCTTCATCAGGATAGCGGTCCTCCGGTTGACGAATCGTTCGGTCAGGCGGGCGTGTAGCGCATCGGACAACCGCGCTTCCACTCCCCGCGCACGGGCAGCCATTTCATCACGCGCCAGCACCCAGTCCGGGCGCTGGCAGATATAGGCCCAGCTGCGGATGGCGGCGATCCGCCCCTGCAGGGCATGGATATCGCCGGTCACGCTGTCGAGTTCGGCAATGCGCGCCGCCACATAGTCGGCGCCGAGATGCCCGTGCCGCAGATCCTGCCACAGGCGCGCAACGAAGCGGGCATGCGTATCTGCGCCTGACTGGCGGAAATCCGGCAACGAGCAAGCCTCCCAGAAATGCCGGACCAGTGCTGTTCCGCGCACGTCATGGGCCAGCGGCTCGGCCGCCAGCCGTTTCAGGACGGCGAGATCAATCGCCTCGGGCGCAGCGGCGAGTTCGGGTTCGTCGGGCGGCCGTTCCAGATCGTCGATCAGTGTGCTCAGCGAATCGAACACCAGTTCGGATTCACGCCAGAACAACCGGGTCAGCGGCGCGAAACGGTGCTCCTCGATGGCGTAGATTTCTTCTTCGGTGAACTCCGGGGAGCCGCCCTGCTGCCCTGCCAGGGTTCCGAAGGTGCCATCCTTGTGATGCCGCCCCGCCCGCCCCGCGATCTGCGCCATTTCCGCCGGGAACAGGCGGCGCTGCTTGCGCCCGTCGAACTTGGTAAGGCCGGCAAAGGCAACATGGGTGACGTCAAGGTTGAGGCCCATCCCGATGGCATCGGTGGCCACGATGTAGTCCACCTCGCCTGACTGGAACAAGGCAACCTGCCGGTTGCGGGTTTCGGGGCTGAGCGCGCCCATCACGACCGCCGCGCCCCCGCGAAACCGGCGCAGCATTTCGGCCACGGCATAGACCTGGTCCGCCGAAAACGCGACGATCGCACTGCGCGGCGGCAGGCGCGACAATTTGCGCGGGCCGATATGGGTCAAGGTAGAAAAGCGCGGGCGGGAGACGATCTCGGCCCTAGGCAGGAGGCTGCGCACCAGGGGTTCGAGCGTGGCTGCGCCGAGCAGCATGGTTTCCTCACGTCCGCGGGCATGGAGCAGGCGGTCCGTGAACACATGGCCGCGCTCGGGGTCGGCCGCCAGCTGGGCTTCGTCGAGAGCGAGAAAGGCATGGTCTCCGGCGGAGCGGGGCATGGCTTCGACTGTGCAGCAGAAATAGCGGGCGTTTGCCGGCTCAATCCGTTCTTCGCCGGTGATCAGGGCCACCTGGCCGGCGCCCTTCTGCGCAACCACCCGGTCATAGACCTCGCGGGCCAGCAAGCGCAGGGGAAAGCCGATCGCGCCGCTCGAATGGGCGCACATCCGCTCGATCGCGAGATGCGTCTTCCCGGTGTTGGTGGGCCCGAGAACCGCCTTGATCGTGCTGTCGGTCACGGGGGCAATGTGGCAGCGCATTGCAGCCCAAACAAGCGTGCTAGCGGTTCGCCCCACAGTCTGTCCGGCAGGAGACTCGGCTGGTCGCGTCTTAAAGCGGACTTAACTTTAATCGTGCAGGAAACCCGGCCATAGGGGCCGCTTGGGTCGGGTGCAGGCGTGCCGCCAGTACCTCTGGGAGAATAAGCGCGTGTACAGCGAGCGCGATGTTGCCGGGATCGAGGCGGCGCTGGCCGACCAGGGTGGCTGGCGCGCGGTTGCTCTGGCCCACACCCAGCTGGCGCCTGATCCGCGCCCCCGCATCCTCCAGCGGACCGGTACCATGCTGGAGCGCTACGATTCGTGGCGACACGATGTCTCTGACCGGCTCGAACGGCTGAACCTGACCCCGGATCTGGCGAGCGGGATCGGCAGCCGCACCTGGTTTCGCGGGCTTGGCACCCTGATCGGGCTGAGTGCCCTGGCGATAGGGTTCTGGCCCAGTTTCGGCCCGCTCGAGGCGGCGCCCGCCATGCTGATTGACGAGCCTGCGCGGGATGAATTTCGCAGCCACATGATCATGCCGCTTGCCCTGGGTGGGGACAGCGGCCGGCATATGGGCGCGACGCTCGACGTCAAGCCGCTCCGGTCGGCGCCGGAGCGGCCAACCCAGCAGCTGCTGGCCACCCTTTCTCGCGGGGACAGTTTTGCCCGGATGCTGGAGCGTGCCGGGGTCGGCGGGGCGGACGCCAGCCGGGTGCTGGGGCTGGTGTCGAACGCCATTGACCTGACCGATGTCACCCCCGGCACCCAGGTCGACATCACCCTCGGCCGCAGGACCAGTCCCGGCCAGCCACGCCCGCTCGATTCCCTCGCCTTTCGCGCCCGGTTCGATCTGGCGCTGGAAGTCTCGCGCGGCGAAAACGGCCTGGTGCTGACACGCAAGCCGATCCGGGTGGATGACACCCCTTTGCGTATTCGCGGAAACGTCGGGCGCAGCCTGTACCGGTCGCTCCGCGCTGCCGGCGCCCCGCCCAGCGCGGTGCAGCAGTATCTCGCCGCGATCAACGACCAAGTCGACATGGAGCGGAGCGTGCGGGCGAGCGATACCTTCGACCTGATCGTCCAGTACCGCCGGGCTGCCACCGGGGAGCGTGAGGCCGGGCGGCTGGTCTATGCCGGGGTGGACCGGGGCGACAAACCGCAGGTCCAGCTGATGCGCTGGGGCAAGGACGGCCGGTTCTACGAGGCATCGGGGGTGGGCGAACAGCGCGCCGGCCTGCTCGCCCCCGTTCCAGGGCGGATCAGTTCGAATTTCGGGATGCGGCGGCATCCCATCCTTGGCTATCGCCGGATGCACAGCGGGATGGATTTTGCTGCCGGGCACGGCACGCCGATCGTTGCGGTGACCGACGGGCGCGTTTCAGGTGCCGGCCGGATGGGCGGTTGCGGGATTGCAGTCCGTCTTGAGCACGGCGGGGGACTGTCGACCCGCTATTGCCACATGAGCCGCATGGCGGTGCGCGCAGGGCAAAGCGTCCGCCGGGGCCAGGTGATCGGCTATGTCGGATCGACCGGTCTCTCCACCGGCGCGCACCTGCATTACGAAATGTATCGCGGCGGGCGGGCCGTGAACCCGGCTTCCGTGTCGTTCGTTACCCGGGCTCAGCTCGGCGGCGAGGAACTGCGCCGGTTCCGCGCCACGCTTGCCAGCCTCAAGACGGTTGCTCCGGGTGCGGCGCTGGTCGATCTGGCGCCCACTGCGGTGGAGAACGCCAACGAGGAACCGGCGCGCGAAATTGACCGGCTCGACCAGGCGCGCCGCCTGCCGTGACGGCCCTGCCCTGACATCATCGCCCCGTTGTTCGGTGCGGATTGCGCCGGCTGCGGGATTGCGGCAGGTAGTCGGCCATGACACCAGCCTATCCCAATCTCCGCCTCCGCCGGCCTCGCGCCCATGGCTGGAGCCGCGCTCTCCATCGTGAAACGGTTCTGGCTCCGGCCGATCTGATCTGGCCCCTGTTCGTGACCAGTGGTTCCGGCGTGGAGGAGCCGATCGCCAGCCTGCCGGGCGTATCGCGCTGGTCGGTCGATGGCATTGCTGCGCGGGCCAAGGAAGCGGCCGCACTCGGCATTCCCTGTGTGGCGCTGTTCCCCAACACCCCGGCTGACCGGCGCAGTGACGACGGAGCCGAAGCGCTCAATCACGACAACCTGATGTGCCGGGCGATCAAGGCCATCAAGGATGCCTGCGGACACGATATTGGCGTGCTCACGGATGTAGCGCTCGACCCCTATACCAGCCACGGCCAGGATGGCCTGCTTGGCGAGCGTGGTTATGTGATCAATGATGACACCGTGGCCGTACTGGTCGACCAGGCCGTAAACCAGGCCAATGCCGGGGCAGACGTGATCGCCCCCTCCGACATGATGGACGGGCGGGTCAGGGCAATCCGCATGGCGCTGGAAATGGCCGGGCATCACAACGTCCAGATCATGAGCTACGCCGCCAAGTACGCCAGCGCCTTCTACGGCCCGTTTCGCGACGCGGTCGGTTCGGGCGGGCTGCTCAAGGGCGACAAGAAGAGCTACCAGATGGATCCCGCCAACGGCGAGGAGGCGCTGCGCGAAGTCGCGCTCGATCTTGCCGAAGGGGCAGACAGCGTCATGGTCAAACCCGGCTTGCCCTACCTCGATATTGTCCGCCGGGTGAAGGAGCGGTTCGAAGTTCCGGTGTTTGCCTACCAGGTCAGCGGCGAATACGCGATGATCGAAGCGGCTGCGGCAGCGGGGGCCGGTGATCGCGATGCCTTGGTGCTGGAAACGCTGACAGCGTTCAAGCGTGCGGGTTGTTCGGGCGTGCTCACCTACCATGCCGCCCATGCCGCGCGCCTGCTCCATGGCTGAAGCTTTCCGCTGCGAAACAGACCGGCTGGTGCTGCGCGACTGGCGCGGCGACGCCGACTGGGCGGAGTTTTTCCGCGTAACCAATACGCCCGCCGTCATGGAATGGCTGGGCGGGGTGCTCGGCGTGGATGGCATGGCGATGCAGCGTGGCCGGGTCGAGCAATGCGCCGCCCGCAACGGTTTCTGCTTCTGGCCGGTCGAGCGCAAGGCTGACGGCGCGTTGCTGGGTTTCTGTGGTTTGAAGCGCGCTGACGCACCCGGCTCGACCGTCACAGGTGCGATCGAGATCGGCTGGCGCCTGCGCGAAGATGCCTGGGGCCATGGCTATGCGAAAGAGGCCGCGCAGGCGGCCCTCGCGCTGGCGTTCGAGCGGTTCGGCGCAGAGGAGGTGGTCGCGTTGACGGTGGAGGGCAACAGCGCCAGCTGGGGCCTGATGAAACGACTCTGGATGGGCCGACGCGCAGACCTCGACTATGCCGACCACCGGTACGATCCGCCGTGGCGGGACACTATCGTGTACTCTGTTGACCGGCCAACCTGGGAGAGCCGACCATGACCCCTCACCGCCCCGGCGTGAATATCATCCCGATCCACGGCAAGACGCCGCAAATACACGAAACCGCGTTCGTGGCCCCCGGCTCGACCATTATCGGCGATGTCGTCATCGGCGCAGGGAGTTCGATCTGGTACAACTGTGTCCTGCGGGCCGATGTGTTTACGATCAGGATTGGCGAGCGGACCAATGTGCAGGACGGCAGCGTGCTCCACTGCGATCCGCCCCGCCCGGGCGATCCGGTCGGTTCGCCGCTGGTGATCGGCGATGATGTGCTGATCGGCCACATGGCGATGGTCCATGGCTGCACGATCCACGATCGGGGCTTTGTCGGCCTGGGCGCAATCGTGATGAACAAGGCAGTGGTTGGCTCGGATGCCATGCTGGCCGCTGGCGCGATGCTGACCGAAGGCAAGGTGATGGAACCGCGGATGTTGTGGGCGGGACGCCCCGCGAAGCCGCTGCGCGAACTCGATGACGCGGCCATTGCCGGAATGCGAATTGGCGTCGCGCACTATGCCGAGAACGCCAAGCACCATGCGGTGGCGGTTGCTGCCGCGCTTTGATGGCGCGACCCAGACCTGATCTTCCTTCCCGAGAATCCATCCTCGCGCTGGCCGATGGCGAAGGGCGGCTCGCACTCAGGGTTACGCCCGGTGCCCGGACCGAAGGTATTGCGCTTGGCGCGGGTGTGATTCTGGTCAGGGTGCGGGCCCAACCCCAGGACGGTGAAGCGAACGAGGCGGTGCTCGCCCTGCTCGCTGACGCGCTCGGCCTGCCGACGTCACGCCTCCGCATGTTGCGCGGCGCAACCGGGCGAACCAAGCTGGTGCAGGTGGTCGGGCCCTAGCGCAGCTGCATCGCAGTGAAGGTGAGAAAGGCGGCGTAGAGCGCCGCCCCCCACAGCACCAGGGCGGGCAGGTAAAGCCATCCCGCCGCGCCCAGAGCGGCACCGGCTGCAAGGCCGAACCACAGCAACCCCCAGTCGCTCCATCCCGTTGCCGCTTTGCCGGTCAGTCGCGCGGCCAGCCCCTGCCCCAGCTTGACCAGCGCTCCGGTCATGTAGGTCAACCCGACGGCGACTTCGCCATCCCGCTGGAACGTGTTGTTGAGCGCGCCCATGGCCAGAACCAGCAGCGCCATCATCGCGCCCACGCTGCCGCCTGCCTGGGCAAGGGCGGCGAGTGCGAGCAGCACCGCCACGCTGCCCAGAACCGCCGGCTTGCGTCGTGCGCCGGCAGCATGAGCGACCAGGGCTCCGCCACACACCCCGAGCACGAAGCCTGCGATCAGCGCGGCGGGCACCCAGGCACGCTGGGGCGCTTCGACCAGGTCGACCCCGAAACGGGTGGTGTTGCCGGACATGAACGAAACGAAGTACCGGTCAGCCGCGAGGAAGCCGGCCGCATCGACCATGCCCGCCAGCCCGGCGGCGGCGATGGCCAGAGCGCGGCGCGGGCGGTCGAAGCGATGCATCGTCCCAGTCTAGCGCGAAATGCCTGCACAGGCGAGACTAGGGGCGGGCCATTGCCTGGGCCATCAGTTCCAGCCGTTCGGCCATGGCTTTGCCCAGTGCCTGGTCCGCCGGTCCGCACTCCGCAACCGCACGCGCTATCGCATCGGCCCACTGTGTTGCCGTCTCGTGGTTTACGCGCAGTCCCCGGTGGGCGCTCATCATGCATTTGCCTGGGTTCTGCTCGAACCAGTCGCGCGGGCCTCCGGCCCAGGCACAGAGCCAACCAGCGAGCGAGACCCGCATCGGCGTCAAATCTTCCGCGTGCATCGCCCGCAGCGGGCGATATTGCGGCTCTGTGTCCATCAGATCGTAGAACCGATCAACGATCCGGCCGATCACCTCGCTTCCGCCGAGGGCGACGTAGGGTGTGCTCGGAGGGGCGGACTCGGCGTTCATGGCGTGCTTTCCTTGGGCACGGAGGGACAGTGTGCCTGTCGCCCGGATTTCGAATCAAAGCCTTGATCGAGCGCAAACTCAGTCGCAGATCAAGGCGCGCAAGGTCTCGATGCGATCTGCCTCGTGAACCGGCTTGTCCCAGCGAATGCGGTGGATGCGGGGGAAACGCATGGCGAGGCCGCTCTTGTGCCGCTTGCTGGCATGGACGCTGTCGAAGGCCACCTCGAACACCAGGCTGCGGTTGGTCTCGCGCACCGGGCCGAAGCGGTTCACGGTGTTTTGCCGCACGTGACGATCCAGCCGATTCAGTTCCTCGTCGGTAAAACCGGAATAGGCCTTGCCGACCGGGAGGAGCTCCGCACCCTTGTCCGGATCGCCATCCCAGCATCCGAAGGTGTAGTCGGAATAGAAGCTGGAGCGCTTGCCGCTGCCGCGCTGGGCATACATCAGCACGCAATCGACCAGCAGCGGATCGCGTTTCCACTTGTACCACAGGCCGACCTTGCGCCCGGCGACATAGGGGCTGTCGCGCCGCTTGAGCATCAGCCCCTCGATGGCCTCGTCCCGCGCGCCGGCCCGGATTTGCGCCAGATGGTCGAAATCGCGCGCCGTCACTATGTCGCTGAGGTCGAAATGCGCCGCTGGCAGGCGCGGTATCAGCGCCTCGAGTGCCGCGCGCCGTTCGTGCCACGGCTGCGCGCGCCAGTCGCGCCCGTCGGCTATCAGCACGTCGTAGAGCCGCACGAACGCGGGATAGTCGCGCAGCATCGCCTTGCTCACAACCTTGCGGCCGAGCCGCTGCTGCAGCGCGTTGAAACTGGCAGCGCCCCCCGCTTCGCCGCCCTGGTGCACGCCGCGCACGAGCAATTCGCCGTCAAGCACCACCGGGAACGGAAGGCCGTCAAGCAATTCGGGGAACGTGGCGGAGATGTCATCGCCGGAGCGGGAGAACAACCGCGTCTGGTCACCTGCCCGGACCAGCTGGACCCGGATTCCATCCCATTTCCATTCCGCCGCATAATCGGCCAGAGCGACCGTGCCGCCCTCGAGCGGATGGGCGAGCATGAACGGGCGAAAGGTCGGCAGGTTGTCGATGTCGGGCGGCGGCGCTCCCTCTGCCGCCCAGGCAAACAGCTCCGGGTAGGGCGGGGCAAGGCCGTGCCAGTATTCCTCGACCTGTTCGACCTCGACCGCGAATGCCTTTGCGAAGGCGGTTTTGGCCAGGCGGCTGGATACGCCGATCCGCATCCCGCCGGTGGCGAGCTTGAGCAGGGCGAAGCGGCCCGGGGCATCAAGCCGGTCCAAAAGCGCGGCGAGGTCTGTGCCCACGGTCTTGCGGGTCATGCTCGACAGCAGCTCAACGGCCTCGCTCACCGTCGGGGGAGAGGGGGCGCGACCCGGCGCCGGCCAGAGCAGGCTGGCGGTCTCGGCTGTATCGCCGACAAAGTCGCGGCTGAGCGTCCACAGCACCGGGTCAACCCGCTCCATCATCAGCGCACGGATGGTTGAGCTTTTGACTGCCGGGAAGTCGAGCCCGCCAGTCAGAGCGGCGAGCGCCCAGCCCCGGTCAGGGTCCGGGGTTTTGCGCAAGTAAGCAGCGATCAGCGCCAGCTTGCGGTTGCGGCTGGTGGTGTAGACGAGTGCATCGAGCAGGGCGGCGAAGCGTTCCACCGGCTAATCGTCCTCGTCCTCATAGCCTACCAGCGCCAGCGCGCGTGCCTTGCGCTGGTGAAGCTCGCACCAGCGCAGCAGCGCATCCTCGCGCCCATGGGTGATCCAGGTTTCCTGCGGGTTGACCTGTTCGACCGTGGTGGTGAGCTCATGCCAGTCGGCGTGGTCGGAGATCACCAGCGGCAGCTCCACACCACGCTGGCGGGCACGCTGTCGCACGCGCATCCAGCCGCTCGCCATCGCGGTGACCGGGTCAGGCAGGCGACGGCTCCAGCGGTCGTTCAGTGCGGCGGGCGGGCAGACCACGATCTGGCCGCGAAGTTCATCCTTCTTTGCGTCGCTGACGAGGCGCAGATCACCCAGCGGCACGCCATGCTCTTCGTAGAGCCTGCACATCTTCTCCATTGCGCCATGGATCCAGATGGTCTGGCCGTGCCCTGCCGCGCGCAGCTCCGCAATCACCCGTTGCGCTTTGCCCAAGGCGTAAGCACCGACCAGCACGCAGCGATCCGGTTCGGCGCCCAGCTGGCCGAGCAGCCTGGCGATCTCCTCGCCGATGGGCGGATGGGTGAACAGCGGCAGGCCGAAGGTCGCTTCGGTAATGAATACGTCACATGGCGTAATCCTGAACGGCAAACAGGTCGGGTCATGACGTCGCTTGTAATCACCTGTAATGATGACCTTTTCACCCGCATGCTCAAGCAGGATCTGGGCGCTGCCAAGCACATGTCCGGCCGGGATGAAGGTTGCGTCGACGCCGCCGGGCAGTCGCACCGTCTCGCCATAGCCGACCGGCACCGCGCCCTCACGCGTGGCATAGCGTAGCTCCATGATCGCCAGCGTCTCGGGCGTGGCCATGGTCGTGCCATGCCCGCCGCGTGCGTGGTCGGCATGGCCGTGCGTCACCAGCGCCCGGTCAACCGCCCTGGCGGGATCGACCCAGCAATCGGCAGGGACAACATGGATCCCCCACGGCTCGGGCCGGATCCAGGAAAAGGGGGCCATCATCAGATGCTCAAAGCCTGGTCAGCCCTAGCGTTCCGCTGACCCCAAGCCAGGCCACAAGCGTATGCGGTCGCTCAGGCCCCGCTTTCACCTTCCGGAGCCTTGGAGGCAGGCTTCTTCGTTCCTGCCGGCTTCTTCTTCACCGCTTTGACCTTCGGCGGAGCGGGGGTCAGTTCAAAACTCGGCTTGCCGTCCTTGATGCTGACATGCACCTCTCCGCCATCGGTAAGCTTGCCGAACAGCAGTTCCTCAGCCAGCGGCTGCTTGATCTTTTCCTGGATCAGGCGGGACATCGGGCGGGCACCGTACAGTTTGTCGTACCCCTTGTCGCCGAGCCACTTCCTTGCATCCTGGTCAAACTGGATGTGGACGTTCTGCTCCGCCAGCTGCAGCTCCAGCTGAAGGATGAACTTGTCAACCACCCGGCCGACGGTTTCCTTGCCGAGATAGGCAAAGGGCACGATCGCATCCAGCCGGTTGCGGAATTCCGGCGTGAACATCTTTTTGACCGCTTCCTCGCCAGCATCTTCCTTCGACACATCGCCGAAGCCGATGCCCTGGCTTGCCATCTGCGCGGCACCGGCATTGGTGGTCATGATCAGCACCACGTTGCGGAAATCGACCGTCTTGCCGTGGTGATCGGTCAGCCGGCCGTTATCCATGACCTGAAGCAGGATGTTGAACAGGTCAGGGTGGGCCTTCTCGATTTCGTCGAGCAGCAGCACGCAATGCGGGTTCTGGTCTATCGCATCGGTCAGCAGGCCGCCCTGGTCATAGCCGACATAACCCGGAGGTGCGCCGATCAGCCGGCTGACCGAGTGCCGCTCCATGTATTCCGACATGTCGAACCGCTTGAGTTCAATGCCCATGATGCTGGCCAGCTGGCGCGCAACCTCGGTCTTGCCGACACCGGTCGGGCCGCTGAACAGGAAGCTGCCGATCGGCTTGTCCGGATCGCGCAGGCCCGCCCGGCTGAGCTTCATCGCGGTGGAGAGGCGGTGGATCGCCTCGTCCTGCCCGAACACGACATGCTTGAGATCACGCTCAAGGTTCTCCAGCGCCTTCTTGTCATCGCTGGAAACGGTCTTGGGCGGGATGCGTGCCATGGTGGCAATCACCGCTTCGATCTCGCGCGCGGTGATCTTCTTCTTGCGCCGGTTCGGCGGCACCAGCATCTGCATCGCCCCGACCTCGTCAATCACATCAATTGCTTTGTCGGGCAGCTTGCGGTCGTTGATGTAGCGGGCCGAAAGCTCCACCGCGGTCTTGATCGCATCCGGGGTGTAAGTGACCTTATGGTGCGATTCGAAGGCACTTTTCAGGCCCCTGAGGATCTTGATCGTATCCTCGACGGTCGGCTCGTTCACATCGATTTTCTGGAACCGGCGCAGCAGTGCGCGGTCTTTCTCGAAGTGGTTGCGGAACTCCTTGTAGGTGGTCGAGCCGATGCAGCGGATCGCCCCGCTGGAGAGCGCGGGCTTCAGCAGGTTGGAGGCATCCATCGCCCCGCCGCTGGTCGCACCTGCCCCGATCACGGTGTGGATTTCGTCGATGAACAGCACCGCTTCCGGCATCTGTTCGAGTTCATTGACGACCTGCTTCAGGCGCTCCTCGAAATCGCCGCGATAGCGGGTGCCAGCCAGCAGCGCGCCCATGTCGAGCGAGTAGATCACGGCATCGCGCAGAACCTCGGGCACTTCGCCTTCCACGATCTTGCGCGCCAGGCCTTCCGCAATCGCGGTCTTTCCCACCCCGGGATCGCCAACATAGAGCGGGTTGTTCTTGCTGCGGCGGCACAGGATCTGGATCGTCCGGTCCACTTCCGGGCCGCGCCCGATCAGCGGATCGATCTTGCCGTTTTCTGCCTTGAGATTGAGGTTGACGGTGAACTGGTCGAGCGCGGTTTCCTTCTTGTTGCCGTCGCTCTTGGCTTCCTGCTCTTCCTTGGCCTCGGCACCTTTGGGCGAACGGCTCTCGATCTGTTTGCCGCCCTTGCCGATCCCGTGGCTGATGAAGCTGACCGCGTCGAGACGGCTCATATCCTGCTGCTGGAGGAAATAGACCGCGTAGGAATCGCGTTCGGAGAACAGCGCAACCAGCACGTTGGCACCGGTTACCGTATCTTTGCCGCTGGACTGGACATGCAGGATGGCGCGCTGGATGACCCGCTGGAAGCCCGCGGTCGGTTGCGGATCGGCATCGTCATCCGTCTTCAGGGACTGGTATTCCTGATCGAGGTATTGTTTCACCACCTCGCCCAGTTCCGACACGTCGACCCCGCAGGCATGCATTACCTGGGCGGCGTCTTCGTCGTCGACCAGCGCCAGAAGCAGGTGCTCCAGCGTGGCATATTCATGGCGCCGTTCCGATGCATTGCCGAGCGCGGCATGGAGCGTCTTCTCGAGGTTCTGGGCAAAGCTGGGCATTCAGGTGCCTTTCCTGGCTGAAGGCGGCTTCCCCGTACACGGGGAGCAGGGGCGACGAACGGGTTCCGGACTTATATGGGACACGTCGCAAAGGTTGCGAGTCCCACCGGTCAATTGCCTGGCTTTCCGAACAAAGCGTCTGCCGCAGAGCGGTGTGCTGCGGCCTTTTCGCGATGCGCCCGGACCCTGGCAATCTCGGCCTCGAGCAACGCGATCCGTTCACCCAGTTCCTCGTGCGAATAGGGTGAGAGATCCTCGGCGGCGAGGCGGCTCGCGGCATCGCCCTTGGGGCGGGGGAGTTCGTCGAGGTCCATCGGGGTGCATCATCGCAAGACAGGCGGCTTGCTGTCAACGGACCGCAGGGCTAGGTGCTGTTCGCGGTCGGGGCCTGTCGCCCCTATGCCACAACCGGGGGTTCACATGGTTAGCCAGTTGCCCGAAAGAATGACGGCTGTCGGCTTCGACAAACCCGGCGGGCCAGAGGTGCTGCGGACTGAACAGCTGGCAGTGCCATCGCCGGGCGAAGGGCAGGTGCTGATCCGGGTTGCCTATGCCGGGGTCAACCGGCCGGACGCGATCCAGCGCCAGGGCCTTTATCCCCCGCCTCCCGGTGCCTCACCCGTTCCGGGGCTGGAAGTGGCGGGCGAGATTGTCGCGGTCGGCAGCGGCGTGCCGGAAGATTATCTGGGCGAGCGGGTCTGCGCGCTCGTCTCCGGCGGCGGATATGCTGAATACTGCCTCGCCCATATCGGCCATTGCCTCACCGTACCCGGCACCATGCCCCTGGCCGAGGCGGCGGCCATTCCCGAAACGCTGTTTACCGTGTGGCACAACGTGTTCGAGCGGGGCTGGGCGAGGGAAGGCGAGACCCTGCTGGTGCATGGCGGCACCAGCGGCATCGGCACCATGGCGACCATGCTGGGCAAGGCATTCGGGCTCAGTGTCATCACCACCTGCGGGGACGAGGCCAAGTGCGCTGCCTCGCGGGCCTGCGGTGCAGATCTTTCCATCAATTACCGCGAAGCCGATTTCGTCGAGTCGGTGAAGACATTCACCGGCGGCAGGGGGGTCGAAGTCGTGCTCGACATGGTGTCGGGCACCTATGTGCCGCGTAATCTGAAATGCCTGGCCGAGGACGGCCGCCACGTGACCATCGCGGTGCTGGGAGGGATGACAGCCGAACTCAACATGGCGGTGATCATGAGCCGCCGCCTCACCCTGACCGGATCAACCCTGCGCCCGCGCTCGGATGTGTTCAAGACGCTGCTGGCAGGTGAAATAGAGCGCAACGCCTGGCCGCTGTTCGCCGATGGCACGCTTCGCCCGGTGATGGACCGGACCTATCGCTTGGCGGACGCAGCCGGTGCCCACGCGCGGATGGAAGCGGGCGAACATGTCGGCAAGATCGTGCTGGAGGTGAGCGGGGATGGCTGACAGGTTTACCCTTCACGAGGACCCGCGCAGCGGCAATTGCTACAAGATCAGGCTCACCGCCGCACTGCTCGGCGTGCCGCTTGATCTGCGCCAGTACGACATCATGCAAGGGCAGACACGCACGGCCGAATTTCTCGGTACAGTCAATGCCAATGGCCGCATTCCAGTGCTGCAGATCGGCGAAGGCGCAACCGCGCGCTTTCTGCCGGAAAGCAATGCGGCCTGCTGGTATCTGGCCGAAGGATCGCCGCTCATCCCTGCTGACCGGTTCGGGCGTGCCGACATGCTGCGCTGGATGTTCTTCGAACAGTACAACCACGAACCGAACATCGCGACCTTGCGCTTCTGGCTGCGTTTTGTCGGAGAAGCGAAGCTGACCGATGCGCAGCGAGCCCAGATGATGCCCAAGCGGATTGCCGGATGCGACGCACTGAAGGTGATGGACGAACACCTGGCCAGGCAGCACTGGTTCGTGGGGGCAGGCGCCACGCTGGCCGACGTGGCCCTCTATGCCTATACCCACAAGGCAGAGGAAGGCGGCTTCGGTCTGGCTGATTATCCGGCGATCGGGGCGTGGCTGCAACGGGTGGCGGCGCTGCCCGGCTTTGTGACAATGGACTGACAGCCACGCCGCGGCTGACTCGCAACCGTCACGCGATTGCGGTGAGGGTGTCACAATGCCGCGTCATATGCTCCGGGCGAGACCGCCAGCCCCGGAGGCCCCCATGGCTATCGACCGCTTGCCTGTTCCGCAAATCAGCCCGTCGGCGCGCCGGGCGATGGTGCCCGCCACCGGGCGGCGGCGCTATCGCACCATCTGGATCAGCGATATTCACCTGGGCACCAAAGGCTGCAATGCCGAGCTGCTGATCGATTTCCTCGACCATACCGACAGCGAGACGATGTACCTCGTCGGCGACATCATCGACGGCTGGCGGCTGAAGAAGAAGTTCTACTGGCCCGCCGCCCACAACGATATTGTCCGCCGCATCCTCAAGCGCGCCCGGCGCGGCACGCGCATCGTCTATATCCCCGGCAACCATGACGAGATGTTCCGCCAGTTCACCGGGATGAACTTCGGCGGTGTCGAAATCCGCCGCGCGGCCTTTCACAGCACTGCGGATGGGCGGCGCCTGATGGTGTTGCATGGCGACGAGTTCGACACGGTCATGTTGGCACATCGCTGGCTCGCCTTCGTGGGCGACGCGCTCTACCACCTGCTCATGGGGCTGAACCACTGGGTCAATGTGGTCCGCCGGGCCTTCAACCTGCCCTATTGGTCACTGTCGAAGGTCGCCAAGCACAAGGTCAAGAACGCGGTCGAGTTCATTTCCCGCTATGAGGAAGTGGTCGCGCGTGCGGCTGGGGAACGCGGTGTGGATGGAGTGGTATGCGGCCACATCCATACCGCGGAAATCCGGGATTTTGACGGGATCGAATACTACAATGATGGCGACTGGGTCGAAGGGTGCACCGCGCTGGTGGAGCATTTCGATGGCCGGATGGAACTGCTCCACTGGCCCGAGGAAATCGCCCGCCGCGAGCTGGAACGGGTCGAGGCTGACATCGAGGTCGAAAGGCGCGCGGCGTGAACCGGATGACCGGCTTTCCCTTCGGAGACGCTGCATGCGCACCGTTCCCCCAGCGGATCGCCATCGTCACGGATGCATGGTTGCCCCAGATGAACGGCGTCGTCCGTACATTGACGGCCACCTGCGATCTGCTGCGCGCGCGTGGCCATGACATCATGGTGGTGGCACCGGACCAGTTTCGGTCCCTGCCCTGCCCGACCTATCCGGAAATCCGCCTCGCTCTGCCGCGCCCAGGTGCGGTTGCCGCACAGCTTGCTGCCCACAACCCCGATGCGGTTCACATAGCGACCGAGGGGCCGCTCGGCATCGCCGCGCGGCGCTATTGCGTTGCCGGAGGCATTCCGTTCACGACTGCCTACCACACCCAGTTCCCGGATTATGTGGCTCGGCGGACCGGCCTCTCGCCCTCTCTGTTCTGGCACTATATTCGCTGGTTTCACCGCCCGGCGCAGCGGATCATGGTCGCAACCGGCTCGATCCGCCAGGAACTGCGCGCCAACGGCCTGGACCGGCTGCACCACTGGAGCCGGGGTGTCGATCTGGCCTGTTTCACGCCTGATGCCAAGCCGCCCGGCTTGTTTGCAGACCTGCCCCGCCCGATCCAGCTCTATGTCGGGCGGGTGGCCGTGGAGAAGAACATCGAGGCATTTCTTGCCTGCCCTTACCTTGGCAGCAAAGTGGTGGTCGGTGACGGGCCGGAGCTTGCTTCGTTGCAGGCCCGCTTTCCCCAGGCGCACTTTCTTGGCCGCCGCAGCGGGGCCGAGCTGGCCGGCTGCTTTGCCGGGGCCGACGTGTTCGTCTTTCCCAGCCGGACCGACACGTTCGGTCTGGTCATGATCGAGGCGCTTGCCTGCGGCACGCCAGTCGCGGCCTATCCCGTGCCGGGCCCGGTAGACGTGGTCACCGAGGCTGTCGGCGCGCTGTCCGAACAGCTCGAACGGGCGATCGACGCCGCGCTGTATTGCGACCGCCGCGCCTGCATTGCTTATGCTACCCAGTTCAGCTGGGAAGCGGCGACCGACCAGTTCGTTGCCGGGCTGGTGGCCTTGGACGAAGCGGCCCTGACCGCCTAAGCGCTTGCCCTCAGGCCGCGCATGGCCTAGATCGCGCCAGCGTGGCCGCTCCGGAAAGGGGCGGCCCTTCTATTTTCAGGCCCTTTATTCTCAGGAAAACGACAATGGCCCAACCCACCCCGCTGATGCCGCATGCCACTGCCACCTGGCTAGTTGACAACACCGCGCTCAGCTTTGAACAGATCGCTGATTTCTGCGGCATCCACATCCTCGAAGTGCAGGCCATGGCTGACGATCTGGCCGGCAGCAAGTACACCGGGCGTGATCCGTTGCATTCGGGCGAACTGACGCTGGCCGAAATCGAGCGCGGTCAGGCCGATCCCGCCTATCGCCTCAAGATGCAGAAGGCTCCGGTCGAGGCGACCCGCACCAAGGGTCCGCGCTACACTCCGGTGTCCAAGCGGCAGGACAAGCCCGACGGCATCGCCTGGATCCTGCGCAACCATCCGGAAATCACTGACGCGCAGATCGGCAAGCTGATCGGGACCACGCGCAACACGATTGCGGCGATCCGTGATCGCAGCCACTGGAACATCGCCAACATTCAGCCGAAGGATCCCGTTACACTCGGCCTGTGTTCGCAGCGCGAACTTGACGCGATGGTGGCCAAGGCTGCCAAGAAGGCCGGCACCGCCGAGGCGCCCGAGCTGGCCGAGATTGCGGCAGAAGACACCTCCGATCGCGACAAGCTGATTGCGGAACTGCGCGCTGAACGCGAAGAGGCCGGCAAGGCCGCTGCCGAGGCAGCGCAGGAAGCGGAAGCCGCAGCCTGGCTCGAAGCCAAGCGGGCCGGTGAAGCCAGCGGCGAGTAAGCGGCGCTCTCGCAAGCCGTTGGTCCGGGGTCTGGTTCCGGTCCGGGCAAACCTGCTGCGCCGTTTGCGCTTGAACGGGTGAAGGGGATGCGTCATCCATGCTGACATGGATGTAAGCAAGCTCCCCTACCATCACCCGACCCCGTGGGACACGCGCTTTGCGCTGATGACGCTGCCCCAGTTGCTGGAGCGGTCAACCAGCGCCAACCCGCAGGCGCCCTTCCTGCATTTCCTTGGCCGGACCTACAGTTACGGCGAAATCTTTGCCGAGGCGCAGCAGTTCGCGGCGGGTCTGCAGGCGCTTGGCGTGACCAAAGGCGACCGGGTCGGCCTGTTCCTGCCCAACGTGCCGATCTATGCCTCGGCCTATTACGGAGCGATGATGGCGGGGGCGATCGTCGTCAACTTTTCACCGCTCTATACGGTCGAAGAACTGGCCTGGCAGGTTGAGGACAGTGGCACCCGGCTGCTGGTCACACTTGATGTGCCTGAGCTTCATGCGACCGCGCAGGCGGTGCTGGCAGGGTCTTCGCTCGATACGCTGGTGGTCGGATCGCTGGCGCAGATGCTGCCGTGGGCCAAGGGCCTGCTGCTCAGGACACTCGGCCGGAGCAAGATCGCCAGGGTCGAATGGAGCGGCAATGTACTGCCCTGGCAGGACTGCACGCCCTTGGCCGAACCGGTCCCGGTTCCACTGGATCCCGCCACCGACCTCGCCTTGCTGCAATATACCGGTGGTACGACGGGGCGGCCGAAGGGCGCGATGCTCGGCCACAGCCAGCTGGTGATGAACGCCCAGCAGGTCGCGGCCATCAACCCGTTTGGCCAGGTCGACAAGGAAGTGTTCATGGGCGCGCTGCCCTTTTTCCATGTCTTCGCCAATACCGCGCTACTCAACCACGCCGTAGCGACGGGCGCGTCGATCGCCATGGTCCCCCGGTTCGAGACGAAGCAGGTCCTGCGCACTATCCAGAAGTATCGCACCACCGGCTTTCCCGGCGTGCCGACGATGTTCCAGGCGATGCTGGACCATCCGGACCTTGCAAAGACCGACCTGTCCTCGCTCAAGGTCTGCATCTCTGGCGGAGCCCCCATGCCCGCGCCGGTGCACGACCGCTTCGAGGCGGTGACGGGGGTGCGGCTGGTCGAGGGATATGGCCTGACGGAAAGCGCGGGTGTGGTGTCGGCCAACCCCTACGAAGGAACGCGCAAGAAAGGCACCATCGGGCAGGTCGTGGCCGGCACCGAGGTGCTGCTGCTGGACAAGGGTGACCCGACACGGCTGGCGCCGGAGGGCGAGCCGGGAGAACTGGCCATCCACGGGCCCCAGGTGATGCGCGGTTACTGGAACCGTCCGGAAACCGATGCCGAGGTGTTTGTCGAACACCAGGGCAAGCGGTGGCTGCGGACAGGCGATGTCGCTACCATCGATGCGGACGGCTTCCTCGAGATTGTCGACCGGATCAAGGACATGATCGCGGTGGGCGGGTTCAAGGTCTTCCCCAGCCAGGTCGAGGACGTGATCCTGCAGAACCCGGCGGTCAAGGAAGCGCTGGTGATCGGAGTGCCCGACGAATATCTGGGCGAAGTCCCCCGCGTTTACATAACTCTGGTGGAACCCGGGGCGGCAGATGCCGATTCGCTCAAGCAATGGCTCAACACCCGCGTCGGCAAGCACGAGCGGGTCGATCAGGTCGTCGTCCGAGATGCCTTGCCGCGCACCATCATCGGCAAGCTAGACCGCAAGGCCCTGCGCGCGGAAGTGCTGTAAACGCTCAGTTGGCGAGGGTCAGGACCGGCTCGGCAACTTTACCACTGTCCGTCTTGCCAGGGACGCGGTGGGCAAAGCGGCCGTCGACCTGTGCCCCCTGTTCGATGGTCAGCGCATCGTAGTGCACATCGCCCTCGATCCGCGCCGAGCGCAGCACGACCAGCTCGCGCGCCGTGATGCTGCCGACTACGCGGCCAGCCAGCCGGGCGCTTTCCGCCGTCACTGCGCCGGTAATCGTGCTGCTTTCGCCCTGAACCAGCGAGGCGCACTGGATGTCGCCTTCGATCGATCCATCGACATGGAGTTCGGTCGAAGCGATGACATCGCCGCGTATCGTCACGTCCGCGCCGATCACGGAGAAAGTGGAACTACTGCTGGCCACGTGCCTGCCCTGTCTTGTTGCGGGCGAGTGCCCGGGCGCTTGCCGGGTCTCGGCGGGCTTCTTCGAGAACATTGGGTGCCATCTCCAGGAAGGGGCGTGGGTTGACCGCGCGATCGTTTATACGGACCTCGAAGTGCAGGTGCGGGCCGGTTGAACGGCCGGTGTTGCCGATTCCGCCGATCTGGTCCCCGGCGGCAACTTTCTGCCCCGTCCGGGCGGCGAAGCGTGACATGTGCGCGTAGCGGGTCATCATGCCGTTGCCGTGGCTGATCTCCACCGTGTTGCCATAACCCGACTTCACACCGACGAAGGTGACCACGCCATCGGCAGCGGCATAGATCGGCGCACCGATCGGCCCCCGGAAATCGATCCCCGAATGCATCGCTGCTCCGCGGGTAAAAGGATCGCGGCGATAGCCGAAGCTGGAAGAAATCTCGGCGATGGCAGCAGGCCGCACCTGGGGAATGCCATCGAGCCCGCGTTCCAGAGCTGACATCCGTGCGAGGCTGAGGCCGAGCCGCTCGAACCGCGGATCGATCGTGCCATCGCGGCCGGTAGCCAGGAGTTCGAGCGGACCGCCCACGGCATCCTGGTCAGCCGCCCGGAGCATCACGGCAGGATCGAGCCCGAGCTTGCGGATCGCAATGGCCGCGCGGCTGGCACGGCCGTCGGCGAAGCGGGTCAACCGCTCCACCAGTGCCAGTTGCCGCGCTTCGATCCGGGCCAGTTCGCCTGCTTCGGGTATCGCGCTGCTGACTTTGTCGATCGTGGCCGCCGACTCGCTCGACGAATCGGTCACCGTGTCGTCGGGCGTGACATCTTCGGGCAGAGCTTCGACCATCTGTTCGAGGAACTGCTGGCGCTTGGCGAGGTCTTCGGTCACGTCGCTCAGGTTGTCGCGATAGGCGTTGACCCGCTCTTCCGATTGGGCGACCTGAGCTTCGCGTTCCAGCAGCGACCAGCGGTCAGCTTGCGCGCGATATTGCGCCCAGCCCATGACCGCGAGCGAGATGGCCCAGGCCAGCAACGCAACAAGCGCGATGCCGGCAGCGACGAGCTGGACCTTCGACGAAATCCTGATGAAGCGAACCTGGCCATTGGACCGCATGAAGAACTCGCGGTCCGGAAACCAGTCACGCAGGCGGCTTTGCCATCTGCCTGCGGCAAGAGATGTTTTCAATGCGGCGACCCCACGTCCCTGCGTTTTCGTTGGCGGGCCCGTAACAGACCAATTCTGACAGGTCGAATCGGTTAACCTGACAGAGGGGCGAGCCGACGGAGTCGCGCGATGAAACGAGGATTGCGGCGGGAACCAATCGGAGATGGGCGCTTGCGCGGCTCATTACCGTCATCCGCTGAGGGAATCGATACTCGCTGCCTGACAGGTCCGATTCGGCTTGCTAGGGAGCGCTGATGACTGTCCAAACCACCCTATCGACACCCGCTGAAATCGTCGCCAGTCTGGCGCGGGAGGGGCGTCAGGCCCAGCGCCAGCTGGCGCAGATGAGCGACGCTGCAAAGGCTCACGCCCTGCGCGCTGCTGCGGCAGCCCTTCGGCTGGCTGAAGACGGGATTCTTGCAGCCAATGAAGTCGATCTGGCGGCCGGTGCTGCAGCTGGTCTGGCCCCAGCCATGCTTGACCGGTTGCGACTCGACTCCGCCAGGCTGGCGGGGATCGCCGATGCGGTGGAGCAGGTTGCGGCTCTGCCTGATCCGGTGGGCGAGATCATCGACCAGAGCGAGCAACCCAGCGGATTGCGCCTGAGCAGGGTCCGCATCCCGATCGGCCTGATCGGGATCATCTACGAGAGCCGCCCCAACGTGACGGCCGATGCTGCGGCATTGTGCGTCCGCTCGGGCAACGCCGTGCTGCTGCGCGGGGGAAGCGAAGCGGTCCATTCCAACCGCGCCATCCATGCAGCCATGGTTCGCGGCCTGACCGAAGGCGGCGTTCCGTCTGCTGCGGTCCAGCTTGTCCCTGATCAGGATCGGGCAGTGGTCGGCGCCATGCTCGCGGCAGCGGGCCTGATCGACATGATCGTTCCGCGCGGCGGCAAGGGCCTGGTGGCCCGGGTCCAGGCCGATGCCCGGGTGCCGGTGCTCGCCCACCTCGACGGGATCTGCCACACTTACCTCCATCACGACGCCGATCCGGCAATGGCGCAGGCGATCGCGGTCAATGCCAAGCTGCGCCGGACCGGCATCTGCGGGGCCATGGAAACCCTGCTGATCGATGCGCGGTTCGCTGGCGCGCAGCAAGTCTGTGCAGCACTTATCGAAGGTGGTTGCGAACTGCGCGGTGATCCCCGCGCGCGGGCGCTCGATCCGCGCATCCTGCCTGCGGCGGAAGCCGACTGGGGCACCGAATACCTCGACGCGATCCTGTCAGTCGCCGTGGTCGACGGGCTGGATGCAGCGATGGACCACATCGCCCGGCACAGCTCTGGCCACACCGAAGCGATCGTGACTCAGGATGACGCCGCCGCCGAACGCTTCCTCGACGAGGTCGATTCGGCAATCGTCATGGTCAACGCCTCGACCCAGTATGCCGATGGGGGCGAATTCGGACTGGGGGCGGAGATCGGCATCGCGACCGGGCGGCTTCATGCGCGCGGACCTGTCGCACTGGAAGGGCTGACGACCTACAAGTGGCAGGTGCGCGGCACCGGGCAGACCCGCCCGTGAAGGCCAGCGTGTGAAAGCGCAGCGGATCGGCCTGCTCGGAGGCAGCTTCAACCCGGCCCATGGAGGCCACCGTCGGATTAGCCTGTTCGCGCTCGAAGCGCTGGGTCTCGACGAGGTGTGGTGGCTGGTGTCGCCGGGCAACCCGCTCAAGCCCCGGGCTGGTATGGCCCCCCTTGCCAAGCGGATGCACGCGGCGGTTCGGGCGGCCCGGCGGGCACCGATCCGGGTGACCGCGATCGAGCAGGCAATGGGCACGCGCTTCACGGTCGATACTCTCGCTGCGCTGCGCCGCCGCTATCCCCGCCAGCAGTTCGTCTGGTTGATGGGAGCGGACAATCTGGCCCAGTTCCACCTCTGGCGCGACTGGCGCCGGATCGCGCGGACTATGCCGATTGCGATTATCGCCCGGCCGGGTTATGATGCATCCGCTTTCGCCAGCCCAGCGATGGCCTGGCTCCGGCGGTTCCGTGTTCCGCCGACCAGCCTTTCCCGACCGGGCAAATGGAGTTCACCGGCACTGGCAATCCTCCGCTTTGATCCTGACAGCCGCTCGGCCACCGACATCCGCCGGGCCGATCCTGAATGGGCGATGCGCATGTCTGACCAGTCCGTCCGGGATTCAATCACCCGCCAGCTCATCGACGTTAGCGGAGGGCGCTAGGTCGCCATGCCGCTCACCCGTCCCTCCCTTCCCCTTACCTCACCCTACAGGAGCACCGTATTCGCCCATGACCGAGGCGCAAACCCATCTGCCGCCGGATTTTCCCGGAACCCGGCCTGTGACTGACATCGAAACCGAACCCGGATCGCTCCATGCGCTGGTAATCGGCCAGCTCGACGAGGACCAGGCGCAGGACCTCGTCTCCATTCCGCTGGCGGGGAAGTCCACCATTGCCGATCACATGGTCATCGCGTCGGGCCGCTCCACCCGTCAGGTCGCCGCCATGGCGCAGAAACTGGCGGAAAAGATCAAGCAGGCGGGCCTCGGCCCCGTGCGGCTGGAAGGCCTGCCTGCAGCCGACTGGGTCCTGATCGATGCGGGCGATGTGGTCGTCCACCTGTTCCGGCCCGAAGTGCGCAGTTTCTACAATCTGGAACGGATGTGGGCCTTCGGCGATGCGCCCCTGACAGCGGCAACGGGCCCGGCCTGAAGCCGACAGTCCATGCTGCTGCACGTCGTTGCCCGGGGCAAGCTCGGCCGGTCGCCTGAAGCAGATCTGGTCGAGCGTTACGCCAGGCGGATCAGCTGGCCGCTCAAGCTGACCGAACTGCCTGATTCGGGCGGCAAGGCGCCTGACCTGGGCAGCCCTGCAAGGCTGGTCCTGCTGGACGAACGGGGGCGCGACCTCGATTCGGACCAACTGGCCCGGCAGCTTGGCCGCTGGCGGGACGACGGTGTCCGCGAGACGCGCTTCGTGCTTGGCGCGGCAGACGGCCATAGCAGCGCAGAGCGGGAACAGGCCGATCTCCTGCTTGCCTTCGGCAAGGCCACCTGGCCCCATCTTCTCGCCCGGGCGATGCTGATGGAGCAGATCTACCGCGCCACCACCATCCTTGCCGGGCACCCCTATCATCGGGCAGGGTGACCCGGTGTCCAGACCCCGCGCCTTTCTGATCATCGTGCCGATACTGGCCAGCCTGGCTGCGGCCGGTCTGGCCCAGCGGGATGCCGCCTTTGTCCAGCCCGCTGAAACGCGCGCCGCGCTGGCTCGCGCGCAGGCCCAGGCAGCCGAGGCCGAACGGCGCAGCGTCCGGCTGGAGCGCGAAGCGCGGGCAGCGACCGAAGCGGCCGAGAAGACCGCGCGCGAAGCAGCCGCTCTCGCGGCCCGGATCCAGCAGGCCGAGGCGGGGATTGACGCAGCCGAAGCGCGGCTCAGCCTGATCGACGGGCAGCGCGGCCAGCTTGAGCGCCGCCTTGCCGAGAGGCGCGAACCGCTCCTTCGCCTGACGGCCGCCTTGCAGAAACTGGCCCGGCGGCCAGTGGCGCTTTCCGCCCTGAGGCCCGGCTCGCTGCGGGAAACCGTCTATCTCAGCGCCATGCTGGAGACGACAATGCCCGAGGTGAGGCGGCGCACGTCAGCCCTGCGGGCTGAAATCGACCGTGGCCGACGATTGGAGCGCGAAGCGCGGCAGGCTCTGGCCGCCCTGCGCACAAACGAAGACGAGCTGGCCGATCGGCGCCAGCGGCTGGCGGCACTGGAAACCCGCCAGCGGCTTGCCTCACGTCAGGCCAACAGCGCGTCTGCCCGGGAAAGCGAGCGCGCGCTGGCCATGGCCGAAGAAGCGCGTGATCTCGATGCTCTGGTCGAGCAGCTGGACGAAGCTGCCGGATTGCGCGCCGATCTCGCCGCCTTGCCCGGGCCGGTCCTTCGCCCGGCCCAGCCGCGCATCGCGGAGGTTGGTGAAACCGCCCCGTCAGCTCTTTCGACCGGGGCGCCCGAGGGATACCAGTTACCTGTAAGCGGCCGCACGGTGACAGGCTTCGGCTCGGTGCTGGGCACCGGCCTCGTCAGCAAGGGCATCGCCATTGCACCCCGCAGCGGAGCGCAGGTGGTGACGCCTGCCGGCGGACGGGTAGCGTTTGCCGGCCCTTATCGCGGGTATGGCCGAATCGTGATTGTCGAACATGATGGCGGCTGGGTCAGCCTGGTTACCGGCCTTGCACGAACCGATGTCGCGGTGGGTGATATGCTGGTGGGCGGCGCCCCGCTCGGTGTCGCCGGGGCAGGCACGCCTTTGATCAACCTGGAACTTCGCCGCAACGGGAAGCCGGTCAATCCGCTCGATCAGCTGCGCTGACGCAATGCAGCGCCGCCCCCGCATGGTACAGCCCCGGAAAGGTCATCTGGCGTTAAGCCGGTGCAGGGGATAGGATAGGACGATCAGGAGTCCCATGCCCATGAAGTTCGCCGCCTTCCTCAAGTCTGCTGCCCTGGTCACTGCCGTGGCCATCATCCCGGCCACGACCGCCGGAATGGCCCAGGTTGACGGGCGCGCCGGGCCGGAGTTTTCGCGCCTGTTTGCCGTCTACCAGCGGATCAAGACCAGCTATGTCGAGCCCGTCGAGGATGAAAAGCTGATCCGCGGGGCCATCGATGGCATGCTGGCGTCGCTCGATCCGCATTCCGGCTATCTTGACGGTGCATCGTTGCAGCGGCTCGAAACCATGATCGACGGCAACTATTCGGGCCTCGGCCTGTCGGTCCAGATGGAAGACGGGGCGGTCAAGGTGATCTCGCCGTTCCGGGGCAGCCCGGCAATGGATGCAGGGGTCAAGGCGGGCGATTTCATCACCCATCTCGATGGTAAGCTGATTTACGGCGGTGATCTGGACGACGCGGTGCGGCAGATGCGCGGCCCGGCGGGAACCAGCATCCGGCTGACACTTTTCCGGCCTGGCCGGGACGAGCCGTTCGACGTGACGGTTACCCGCGGGGTGATCGAGCTTGAACCAGTCACGCACAAGCTGGAAGCGGGCGGGATCGGCGTCATCACCGTCAACGAATTTTCGCGCGACGTCGGCTCGGACGTCTTCGCGGCCTGGAAGGCGCTCGATGCCGAGGCGCGCGGCGGCCTGTCGGGGCTGGTACTCGATATGCGGTCCAATCCGGGTGGTTCGCTCGACGAAGCAGTGGCGCTGAGCGACCTGTTCCTGTCGAGCGGGCGGATCGTGTCCCAGCGGGGCAGGTTGCGCAGCGAATCGTTCTCCTATGATGCCGAGACGATCTTCCCCGGCGAGATTGCCAAGAACGTACCGATGGTGGTGCTGATTGACGCCGGTTCCGCTTCGGCATCCGAAATTGTTGCCGGTGCACTGCAGGACCATCGCCGCGCCGTGATCATGGGCGACCGCAGCTTTGGCAAGGGCAGCGTGCAGACACTGCTGCCGCTGGGCAACGATGCCGCGCTTAAGCTGACTACGGCCCGTTACTACACCCCGGCCGGGAATTCGGTACAGGAAGGCGGGATCAAGCCGGACATTGCGGTGCCGCAGCTGTCGGATCCGGACCGGGAGAAACGCGCTCGTTTTCTGATGCGCGAATCGGACCTGCGCGGCCACCTCGTCAATGAAGCCTCACTGAAAGACGAAGAGCTCGAACGGGACAAGCGCGACGACCCGCGCTTCCAGCTGACCTCGGCCCAGTTGAAGGAACAGGGGGTGGAAGACTTCCAGCTTCATTACGCGATGGAGACCTTGCGCCGTACGTCTGGCGGCACCATCGTTCGTCGCAACTGATCCGGGGGGCTGCCCAGTTGACTTCCGATCGTCTGGTCGTGGCGCGCCGCTTGGCACTCGGCGTTCCGGCCCTGCTGCTGGCGGGGGCTTACATTTCGGAACTGGGCTTGGGGCTCTACCCCTGTGAAATGTGCTGGTGGCAGCGCTATCCCCATTTCCTGGCGGTTGCGCTGGCTGTTGTCGCGTTTCGCCTGCCTCCGGCCCGCCTGTGGGTTTCCCTCGCGGGGCTGGCAGTGCTGGCCTCGGGGCTGATCGGCGGTTTCCATGCCGGCGTTGAATATGGCTGGTGGGAAGGCATCACCGGTTGCGCCACGGCAGTGCCGGATGGCGGGGGCAGCGCGCTCGACAATATTCTGGCGGCGCCGCTGGTCCGCTGCGATGCGGCCCCATGGACGCTGCTGGGCATTTCGCTGGCCGGCTTCAATTTTCTCTTTTCGACCGGGGCCGGGATCGCCATCTTGGCTTTGCTGACCAAGGAGCGCCACCGCTGATGCCTGCCCCCCACACGTCTTCCGGCGATGCCCGTCCCGCGACCGACCGGATGATCCGGGTCGATCAGGCGGGCGAATTCGGTGCGACCCGCATTTACGCCGGGCAGCTGGCCGTCATGGGTGACCGGCATCCGCTTTCTGCCGAGATCCGCCACATGGCAGAACAGGAAGCGGTTCACCGGGCCAAGTTCGATGCCCTGATGGCGCGGCGCGGGGTACGCCCCACGGTGTTGCAGCCGTTCTGGTCGGCCGCAGGCTTTGCCCTGGGCGCAGGCACGGCCCTGCTCGGCCCGGAAGCAGCGATGGCCTGCACCGCAGCGGTCGAAGAGGAGATCGACCGGCACTATTCCGAACAGCTGGACGAGCTGGAATCGACCAATGCTGACCCGGAACTTGCCGGGATGATTGCCGAGTTCCGCGAGGACGAACGCGATCACCGCGATGCGGCTCTGGCGGCTGGGGCGGAACGGGCACCGGCCTACCCGCTCCTGTCGGGCGCGATCCGGCTCGGCTGCCGGGTTGCAATCCGTCTTGCCGAGCGCATCTGACCCGCTTCATCTGGAGTTCAGTGCCGGGAGCGCCTATATAGCGCTTTTCCGGAACCGGCGCCGATAGCCGTGCGCCCACGCAGGAACGACAAGGAGCCTGGCCATGAACCGCCTCACCGCCGCCCTCAGCCTAGCAGGCATGGCACTCGCTTTGCCACTGGCCGCGCAGGATGCCGTTACCGACGACGTGCGGATGTCGATCGTCTATGGAGACGATGCCGCGCCGGAATGCCCGGCGGGCGAGATTTGCGTTGTAGCCCGCATGCCCGAGGAAGATCGGTTCCGCATTCCGCCCAACCTGCGCTTCAGCGAAGATCCCGCCAACACGGCCTGGACCCAGCGGGTCGAGAAGCTGGAGATGATCGGCGACTTTGGCACCATGTCGTGCTCGCCCGCCGGGGTGGGCGGATTCACCGGGTGCACCCAGCAGATGATCCGCGCCGCTTATGGCGATCGGGCCGATGGAGCCGACATCCGTTTCAGCGAGCTGATTGCGTCCGCCCGGGCTGACCGGTTGTCGCAAATCGACCAGACAGCCGCCGAGCAGCAGGCGCGGGTCGAGCAGATCGAACGCGAATATATGGAGCGCCTGGAACGGGAACGTGCGGCTGAACTGCCAAACGAGCGCCCGGTTTCCGAAGAAACCGCCCCAGGACCTGACGGCCAGTAGAGGCCGCTCTGCCGCTGCCTATGGGGCGTTAACCAAATTGCGCTAGGGGCGGGCGCATGAGCACACCCCGCACCATCCTCACCGTTTTCGGCACCCGGCCGGAAGCCATAAAACTGTTTCCGTTGATCCATGCACTGGAAGACGATCCTCGCTTCCGGTCCCGCACCTGCGTGTCCGGCCAGCACCGCGGCATGCTCGATCAGGTGCTCGAAATTGCAGGAGTGGTGCCGCACCACGATCTCGACGTCATGCAGCCGGATCAGACGCTCGATGCGCTCACAGCCCGCTTGCTCACCGGGCTCGGTGCGGTGATGGACCTGGAGAAACCCGACGTGGTGGTGGTCCAGGGTGATACGGCCACGGCCATGTGCGGCGCGCTTGCGGCCTATTACCGCAAGATTCCGGTGGTCCATGTCGAAGCGGGCCTGCGCAGCGGGAACATCCACCATCCCTGGCCCGAAGAGGTCAATCGCAAGGTGATCGGCAGCTTCGCCGCGCTCCACTTCGCTCCCACCGAAACGGCCGCAGAGGCCTTGCGGCGGGAGAATATTGATCCCGCCACGATCCACGTCACCGGTAACACGGTGATCGACGCGCTGCACTGGATCACGGCGCGAATCGCGCAGGAACCCTCTCTCGCACAGGGGCTGGCCGGGCTCGAGCAGCGGTTTGCCGGCAAGCGGATCATCGGCATGACCAGCCATCGACGCGAGAACTTCGGTGAGGGGATGCGCGGCATTGCCGACGCCGTGAAGCGGCTGGCCGCGAGGCCCGATGTGGCGGTGATCTTCCCGGTCCATCTCAACCCCAACGTCCGTGCGGTGATGAACGCTGAACTGGCCGGCCTCGATAATGTGGCGCTGATCGAACCGCTCGATTATCCGCACTTTGCCCGCCTCATCGCAATCAGCACGCTGATGCTGACCGACAGCGGCGGGGTGCAGGAAGAAGCGCCGGCCCTAGGCAAACCGGTGCTGGTGATGCGCGAGACGACTGAGCGGCCCGAAGGGGTGGCGGCAGGAACAGCGCGCCTGGTCGGGACAGACGCTGACCGGATCGTCGCGGAAACCACCCGCCTGCTCGATGATACCGATGCCTACGAGGCGATGGCCCGGGCGCACAATCCCTTCGGTGACGGCAAATCGAGCCAGCGCATCGCCGAGCTTCTCGCCGATCGAGGACTGGCCGGGTAAACGGCATATTTACCACCCCTGCCTATGGCGGTGCCAGACCACCGGAGGCAGGAATTTCATGCAGGGCGATACCAAACCAACCGTCTGCGTCATCGGGCTCGGCTATATCGGCCTGCCGACCGCCGCGATTATCGCGCGGGCCAATTGCCGGGTGACCGGGATCGACGTGTCCGACCATGTGGTCGACACGATCAATCGGGGCGAGATCCATATCGAGGAAGTCGATCTCGACGGCCTGGTCCGCGGCGTCGTCCAGCGCGGGCTCTTGCGCGCTTCGACTCAGATCGTCCCCGCTGACGTGTTCGTGATTGCGGTCCCCACCCCGTTTGCGAAGGACGGCCAGCACACCCCTGACGTCTCCTATGTCATGGCGGCCGCAACCGAAGTGGCCGGCGTGCTCAAAAAGGGTGACTGCGTGATTCTCGAATCGACCTCGCCGGTCGGCACGACAGAAGCGATGCGGGACCTGATCGCCGGACTGCGCCCCGACCTCAAGCTACCGGGCAAAACGACTGACACGCCCGATGTCGCCATTTCCTACTGCCCCGAGCGGGTGCTGCCGGGGCGGATCCTCGAGGAACTGACCCACAACGACCGTTCGATCGGCGGCATCACGCCCCGCTGTGCGCGCAAGGCGCTGGCTTTCTACAAGCTGTTCGTGCGCGGCACCTGCGTCACCACCGATGCCCGCAGCGCGGAGATGACCAAGCTGGTCGAAAACAGCTTCCGCGACGTCAACATCGCCTTCGCCAACGAACTGTCGATGATTGCCGACACAATGGGCCTCGACGTGTGGGAAGTGATCCGCCTCGCCAACCGGCACCCGCGCGTGAACATTCTCCAGCCCGGTCCAGGCGTTGGCGGGCACTGCATTGCGGTCGATCCGTGGTTCATCGTCCATGGCGCACCGGAGCAATCGCGCATCATCCGCGCCGCGCGCGAGATCAACGATGCCAAGATGCACCACGTGCTGGCGCGCGCAACTGCTCTGATCGAGGCCAATCCGGGCGTCCCGGTTGCCTGCATGGGCCTCGCCTTCAAGGCCAATATCGACGATTTCCGCGAAAGTCCGGCGCGCTATGTCGCGGCCAGTCTCGCGCGCGAGTTTGGCGAGCGGGTCAACGTGGTGGAGCCCTATGCCACCGCGCTGCCGAAGGAATTCGACGGCACCGGCGCAGAGCTGGTCGACCTCGACACTGCGCTGGAGACCTGCGGCGTGCTGATCGTGTTGGTCGACCACGACGTGTTCCGCGTGGTGCCATTGGAAGAACGCGCCAGCGCGGTGGTCTATGACACGCGCGGAATCTGGCCCGATTCCTCAATGGAGCCGAGCAAGCCGGGCCTGCGTCTGGCGAGTTGATCAGACCGCGTAGTAATCCCGGTACCAGGCGACGAACTGGCGGATGCCCTCGCGATAGCCGGTCTCGGGCTTGTACCCGGTCAGACGCTTGAGCAGGTCGGCGTTGGCCCAGGTTGCGGGGACGTCGCCTTTCTGCATGTCCATGTAGTTGCGCTTGGCCTCGATCCCGCATTCCTGTTCGATCGCTTCGATGAAGTCGAGCAGGCGGACCTTGTCGCTGTTGCCGATGTTGACCACCCGGAAGGGCGCGACCGGGGAGAGACTGTCGCCTTCGGGAATGTCCGCGCGGCTGTCAGGGCGTACCGGGGCTGCGTCGATCAGCAGGCGGATGCCGCGCACCAGATCGGTGACGTAAGTGAAATCGCGGTACATCTCACCGTGGTTGTAGATGTCGATCGGCTCGCCGTTCAGGATTCCCTTGGTGAACTTGAACAGCGCCATGTCCGGGCGGCCCCACGGGCCATAGACCGTGAAGAACCGGAACATCGTGGTCGGCAGATTCCACAGGTGGGCATAGCTGTGGCCCATCGATTCGTTGGCCTTTTTGGTCGCGGCATAGAAGGTCATCGGCGTCTCGACCCGCTCCAGCTCGTCGAACGGCATGTCTTCGTTGGCACCGTAGACCGAACTGGTCGAGGCCATCAGCAGGTGATCGACGCCCAGCTCGCGCGCGCATTCCATCACGTTGAAGGTGCCGATGATGTTGGCATCGAGATAGGCGCGCGGGTTCTCTAGGCTGTAGCGCACCCCGGCCTGTGCCGCGAGATGGACGATGACGTCCGGCTTTTCTTCCATGCACAGGGCGTGGAGCCGGTCGAAGTCCTCCAGCATCCCGATGTGGGCGCTGAAATGCTGGTTCTGGAGCAGCATCTGGTGCCGCCGCTCCTTGATCCGTACATCATAGTAGTCGGTCATCCCGTCAAAGCCGACGACGGCAAAGCCTTCCTCGAGCAGCAGGCGCGACAGATGAAAGCCGATGAACCCGGCGCTGCCGGTGACGAGTACCTTGCGCATTGTAAGTCCTCTCAGAGCCTGAAATCGGCGTTTGCCAGCACGCCCTTGATGTCGGCCAGGACGCCGCCTTCGGCCAGCAGGCCGCGCAGCGCGGTTTCACCCATGTCGATGTACTCGCTGTGCGGCACGGCGAGCAGGACCAGGTCGTACTGGCGGGACAGGGCATCACTATCCAGCGTCAGGCTGTACTCGTGCTCTGCCTCGGCCGCATCGGCGCGCGGGTCATGCACGGTCACGGTGTGGCCGCGGCTGGCCAGGCTGCCGATCAGGTCGGCGACCTTGGAGTTGCGCAGGTCGGGGACGTTTTCCTTGAAGGTCAGGCCCAAGACCAGCGCCTTGCCGGCTTTCTCGCCGCAGGCGGCGTGAAGCTGGCTGGCAACCCAGTCAGCCATACCGTCGTTCACGTCCCGTCCGGCCAGGATAACCTTGGGGTCATGGCCCAGCTCTTCGGCGCGGTGCGAGAGGTAGTAGGGATCGACCCCGATGCAGTGGCCACCCACCAGACCCGGCGTGAAGGGCAGGAAGTTCCATTTGGTGTTGGCCGCGGCCAGCACGTCCCACACGGAAAGGTCCATCTTGCCGAAGATCTGGGCGATTTCGTTCATGAAGGCGATGTTGATATCGCGCTGCGCGTTCTCGATTACCTTGGCCGCTTCTGCTGCCTTGATCGAGGCGGCGCGGAACGTGCCGCCGGTGGTCACGGCCGAATAAAGATCGGAAACCTTGTCCAGCACCTCGGGCGTCTGGCCGGAGACGACCTTGGTGATCCGGTCGATGGTGTGCTCGCGGTCGCCCGGATTGATCCGCTCCGGGCTGTAGCCGAGGAAGAAATCCTGCCCGCAACGCTTGCCGGACACTTCCTCCAGGATTGGCCCGCAGATGTCTTCGGTCACGCCGGGATAGACCGTGCTCTCGTAGACAACGATCGGGGTCAGTCCGGCGTCAACCGCCTGGCGCACCATCGCACCGACTGTGCGGGATGCCGCGCGGACAATGGAAAGATCCGGCCGGTTGGCCTCGTCGATCGGGGTCGGCACGGTGACGATGTAGAAATCGGATGGCGGGCACTCGGCGGGCTCGGCTGTTACCGCCAGCGAGGAGGCAGCTAGACGGTCCGGCTCGATTTCGCCGGTACGGTCATGGTTTGTGTGAAGCTCCGCCACGCGCTTGCGGTCAACGTCGAGACCGGTGGTGGGGAACTTCTTGGCCAGTGCCACGGCAAGGGGCAATCCGACGTAGCCCAGACCGATCACGGTCACATGGCTAAGGCTGTTCGTCACTGTGTTTCTCCTCGCAGGGATTGGGGGTGGTCCAGGCCGGGACCGCGCGCGGCTTTAACGGCGCCAGCGGCGCGGTTCAATGGTCAGGCGATGGCTTGGCTGAGGACCGAACCAACCGCATCGCAGATGCGGTCAACATCGGTATCGGTAAGGGTTGGATGGGTCAGGAACATCAGGCTCGTTTCCCCCAGCTCCCGGGCGTTGGGGAGGCGCTGCAGAGGCCGCCAGCCGGTGCCGTCGAAGGCTTTCTCGAGGTAGACTTCGGAACAGCTGCCATGCAGCAGGGGCACGCCCCTGGCTGCGACCTCGGACACGATCCGGTCCCGGCTCCAGCCCGGAGCCAGCGATTCGGGCACAACATATGCGTAGAAGCGGTACCAAGCGTGGGTTAGTTCGGGAGCAGGCTGCGGAGCGCGAACGCCATGGGCAAACGGCTCGAGCATCTCGGCATAACGGGCTGCGATGGCTTTGCGTCGCGCACTCCATTCCAGCATCCGGCCGAGCTGGATACGGCCGATCGCCGCCTGCATTTCAAGCATGCGCCAGTTCGTCCCGATGGACTCGTGCAGCCAGCGGAAGCCCGGCGGATGTTCGCGATGGAACACGGCCTCGTAGGATTTTCCGTGGTCCTTGAATGACCACATGCGCGCCCACAGGTCGGCATCATTGCAGGTTACCATCCCGCCCTCGCCGCCGGTCGTCATGATCTTGTCCTGGCAGAACGACCATGCTCCGGCGTGGCCGATGCTGCCCACCGGACGCCCGTCTACCATTGCCCCATGCGCCTGGGCGCAGTCCTCAATCACATAGAGCCCGCGCGATTCGGCCAGGGCCATGATCCCGGACATGTCGCACGGCCAGCCGGCCAGATGAACCGGGATGATCGCCTTCGTGCGCTCGGTGAGGCAAGGGGCAATAGTGGCGGGCGAGATATTGCCGCTGTCACGATCGACATCGGCAAACACGGGTGTCGCGCCCGCGTTGACCACGCAGGAAACAGAGGCGATGAAAGTGCGCGGGGTAACGATGACTTCGTCGCCTGGGCCTATCCCCAGGCCCTTCAGGGCAAGGTCCAGTGCCAGTGTCCCGTTGGCGAGCGCGATCGCATGCGCGGTCCCGGCAAATTGCGCGAACTCGCGTTCGAACGCGCGCACTTCCTCGCCGGTCCATTGGTTTACCCGGCCTGACAGCAAGATTGCCGCCACCCGATCCGCTTCGTCCTGGCTGTAGGATGGCCAGGGAGCCACCGATGTGCCGAGCATGGGATGTCCTGTCCGTTCGCTGACCGGTTGGTCCGCGTTCCGGGCGTGTCGGTTGCCCGAATGCCGGGCACAAATCAAGCGTTAGCAGGTTCTCCGAGCCCGGTAACGCGCTTGCCCGCGCGGGCTGGAGCCCATAGAGGGCTACGCCTACAGCGAGGGAGTTTGCCACTTGGCATCAACGCCGCCAACAAGTCCCCACCGGCCCACGCCTTGGGCACGGCTGCGAAGGCGTTTGCTCAATCGGGCCTGGTACGCGACGGGTGGGGCAGCATTGTGAAACGCCTCTTCGATCTCGTGCTGGCCGGCGTACTGCTTGTGGTGCTCGCTCCGGTTTTGCTGGGGACGGCGGTGCTCGTCCGGGTCAAGCTTGGATCGCCCGTGCTGTTCCGCCAGCAACGGCCGGGAATGCACGGCAAGCCCTTCGAGATCCTCAAATTTCGCACGATGACGGATGCGCGTGGGCCTGACGGATCGCTGCTGCCCGATGCGGAGCGGCTGACCCGGTTCGGCCGGTTCCTGCGTGCCAGCAGTCTCGATGAACTGCCCGAGCTGATCAACATCCTGCGCGGCGAGATGAGCTTCGTCGGCCCGCGCCCGCTCCTGATGGAATACCTGCCGCTCTATGCCCCGGAGCAGGCCCGCCGCCACGAGGTGCGGCCGGGGGTAACCGGCTGGGCGCAGGTTAACGGCCGCAATGCGATCAGCTGGGAACAGAAGTTTGCCTTTGACATCGACTATGTCGAGCGGCGCTCAATGGCGCTCGACCTGAAAATACTCGCAATGACCGCGCTCAAGGTGTTGCAGCGCGACGGGATCAGCGCGGCCGGTGAGGCCACCATGCCCCGGTTCGAGGGCACCAAGGGAGAGAACAGATGATCATAGGAATTTACGGGGCCAGCGGTTTTGGACGGGAAGTCCTGCCGCTTGCTCGACGGATGGCCTCACCGGGTACTCGCATGGTCTTTATCGACGATATGGCCCGCGGGACCTTGGCGAACGGCGAGGCGGTGTTCGGTTGGGACGACTTCCTGACGCTGGACGGTGAGAAGTCGGTAGCTATCGCTATCGCTAATTCGCATACGCGGCAGAAGCTCGACCGTCGCTGCGCTGAGTCCGGAATTCCGACGCCGAGCCTGATCGACCCTTCGGTACTGGTCGGCGATGGTAACCAGATAGCTGAAGGGGCAATCCTCTGCGGTTACGTTCAGGTCACGTCTAATGCCAGCATTGGCCGGCATTTCCACGCCAACATCTATTCCTATGTAGCCCATGATTGCGTGATTGGCGACTATGTGACCTTTGCGCCCGGTGTGCATTGCAACGGCAATGTGTATGTGCATGACCATGCCTACATTGGAACCGGCGCAATTCTGCGTCAGGGAGCACCCGACAAGCCACTGACCATCGGCGCAGGCGCGATCATCGGCATGGGAGCAGTGGTGACGAAGGATGTGCCAGCAGGCGAAACCTGGGTCGGCAATCCGGCGCGTCCGTTAAAACGATGATCGTCCTCCTCAATGGCTCCTATGCCCCCTCGCTGATCAGGTTCCGGGGCCCATTCATCCAGGCGATGATTGCGCGCGGTCACAGTGTCCATTGCACCGCACCCGATGTGCCGCCCGCCGTGGCGGGGCAGCTATCGCAGTGGGGTGCGACGGTCCATGAGTTGCCACTCTCGCGCACCGGGCTCGGGCTCGGTGGACAGGCGGCCTATTTCCTCGCGCTCAGGCGGCTGATGCAGCGCGTCCGGCCCGACCTGGTGATCGGCTACACCATCAAACCCAATGTCTTCGGCTCGCTCGCCGCGCGCTCGCTCGGCATCCGCAGCGTCTCGATGGTGACCGGTCTCGGCTTTGCCTTCTACGACAGCGGCACTTTCGTGCAGAAGCAGGCGATGCGGCTATCGCGGCTGCTCTATCGGCTGGCGACGGATGCGAACGAGCAGGTGATCTTCCAGAACGGCGACGACGTGGCCGACATGGTTGCAGCCGGATGTTTGGCCGATCCGGGCAAGGCCCGGATGGTCAACGGATCGGGGGTCGACCTTGCCCATTATTCCTCTGCGCCGCTGCCCGATGCTCCGGTCTTCCTGATGATTGCCCGCCTGTTGGTGGCCAAGGGGGTGCGGGAATATGCCGCCGCCGCGCTGTCATTGAAGCGGCGCTACCCCAACTGGCGCTTCCTGCTGGTGGGTTTTCTCGACCAGGGTCCCGATGGCGTTTCGGCAGCCGAACTGGCCCGCTGTCAGGAGGGCGGCATCGAGTTTCTTGGCGAGCTGGACGATATCCGCCCGGCCATGCGGCAAGCCAGCGCCTATGTCCTGCCTTCGTACCGTGAAGGGACGCCGCGTAGCGTGCTTGAAGCCATGGCCATGGGCCGGCCCGTCATCACCACCAACGCTCCGGGCTGCCGCGAGACTGTGGTGCAGGACCATAACGGGCTGCTTGTGCCTGTGCGGGATGCCAAAGCGCTGGAGGCAGCGATGGAGCGGCTCGGCAGTGATGGCGGCCTTCGCAGCCGTTACGGGGCGGCCTCGCTCGCGCTGGCGCGGGAGAAATTCGCGGTTGACTCAGTAAACGCGGCATTGATGGAGCACATGGGGCTGTAATGCTACATATTCGAGGCATTCGGCGCTGTGCCCCGCATTTTCTGCACGAACCGCGGCGGTGACATTCCGCAAATGAGTAACAACAGGATCAACAGCAGGGCATAAATGGCCATAATCGCCATACTCCCGGCGATCAGCCGGATCGGCAGTGCCAAATATGCCAGAGCCTCGGCCAGCGCAGACCCGACCATAAAGGCGCCAGCTGCGGCTCCACACGCCGATATAAAGTAGGTTGCGATATCGCGACTAAGAAGGTGAGGTTTCCAGAGCAGGATCAATATGATTTGCCCTGCGAAAAAGAAGGCAGCCGAAATTGAAGAACCGGCTGCAATCCCAAATATGCCGAACTGACGCGAGAGAAATATACTGCTGCCGATATTTACCGAAACAGCGGACAATCCGATTATTAATGGATAAGAGGTTTTCTGATAGGAGAAGAATAGTCTATTTAAAAGCTCGCGCATCGAGATAAATATTATCCCCAAACCTAGCAGGCCGAATAAACCGGCCGTCACTGTCACGTTGTCGGTGCTGAAAGCCCCCCGCGCATAAATGAGGGAGATGATGTCGCTGCGCATGGCCATGGCCGCTGCCGCGACAGGCGCGGTAACCGTAAGGATCATACCCAGCGCGCGTGCCAGAAGCCGTGCATTTGCCGCATCTTCGCCTTTGCTAGCATGAGAGGCAAGTGCCGGAAAAAAGAGATAGGAAACCAGAAATGAGAACACCCCTGCCACGAGCAATGTCAGCCGACTGGCATAATTCAGCTGCGATATAGCGCCGGTTCCAAAACCGGATGCCAGGGCGTTCGCCACCAGGAGGTTAACCTGATCGAGCACTACCGCTAGCAGTACCGGTCCGGACAAGAGCGAAAGTCGCTTCCAAACATCGGCTGATACGCGCCAACTCCACTCGGTGCGATAGAACCGCCGCGTCTGAGTGCGTTGGATCACTGCTTGCACCAGATATGCGCTCACCGCACCTATCACTGCGATGGTTACGTCGCTCCACAGCCACGCGAGCACGACTGCGCCAGTGGCGATGGCATTGTTGATGACCGGCACGGCGAGTGGTGGCAAGAAGCTGCGGTGGGCCTGCTGAATGGCGCTCTGAACGCCCACGTACCCGGTCAATACAAATCCGAGCACCATGATCCGGGTAAGCTGGGTCGCCAGATCGCGGGTCGGCTGGTCAGCCGCTGGCGCGATCAGCAGAACCAGCCATTCTGCTGCCAGCCAGCACATCGCGGCGAGAACCACGGCAGCATAGGCATAAAAGCGGACCGTCTGGTTGGCCAATCGAGCAGCAGCGGCCGGGTTAGCCATCGCCTGCACATATTGTGGCAAGAATACTGCGACGATCGTGCCGTAAATAGATAACCAAACGATGCCGGGCAGCTGGTTAGCGATAAAATATGCGTCGGAGTCTACACCTGCGCCAAATGCTCCGGCAAAGATGACGTCCTTGATCACGGCCGTCAGCTTAGCGGCAATGGTCAACAGCAGGATCCAGATCGAGATCATGACGCTGTTATCACGTTGCCGTGGCATGCCTATTGGTCTGAAAGGGACGATTGGATCGGCCGATAGGGTTGGGCAAAAAACTGCGGCCAGCGTTCGCTAGATAGAGAAATACTACCATTAACAATGTAAATAGCTGACCAGGTGAATGCAGCAACTGGTTGTTGGCTGGCATAAAGAACATGCCCATGGTTAACAGCGCAAAGAGCAAAATCGCGAAGGGATTCTGAAAACGCACTGCTGTCAGCCAGCAACGGGCATAGGCAAACGCGAAGATTCCGAATAGGACCACCGTCCCGGGCCACGTAAAATCCGTGGCGAAATGGGTAAACACCGTGTGCCACTTAGTTTCGTCCCAGCCGGTTTCCAGCCCGGTGCGGTGCAGCAGCGTATTGGGCCATTGCCATTCAAAGCCCAAAAATCGGCTGACAAGGACCGACAGCGAATAGGAAAAACCGCTGAACCGGGTCCAGACCCAGTCCGTCTGCATCGCCAGCCCCAGCCCGTAATATCCCTGCGACAGATAGGTGCTGAACAGAGCGAGGCTCAGCCCATGATCCGGGCCGAACAACTTGAAGACAAGATGATCCTGATCGAACGCTACACGGTATAGAATGCGCTGGTTGATGTTGCCGGCATCCACCCCCAGCGCCGCGTACCGCTGCCCAAGGACGATGACGAATAGCATCACTGCGAGCAGCCCCGCAAAAATCGAGGCAAAGATCATCTTGAAGTCTATCCGGCGCGCCCGGATAGCGTATTTTATCATCAAGACCGCACTGAGATATATCAGCAGATCTCCCACTTGCTTTTGCTTTCCCGAAAAAAGTACATGAAATAATAGATTCGAGAAAATAAGCAAAACAACCAACCCGGCCCTTTTCCAGCCGAGCGTTCTGAAATAATAAATCCCCCAAATGGACGAAATGAAAGTGAAAGGTAATGTCAACGAGTAAATAATGAAATAAGCTGAGTAGTTTCCTGTATTACGTTCATAGCCCTCATATCCAGCTGTATAAGCCTCCCCCAATCCGGAAAAGCTCAGGTTGGCAGCACCTGATAGAAGCGCCTCGATGATGGAGACTATGATCGCAATCAGTGCGATGGCCAGCGACAGATCGAAAAGCTTGCGGACGATTGACGATGTGCGGCGGGGGTCGCCGCGCGGCACTGGCCCGCCATGGGAACCTATCGAATATCCAATCACGATCGCCGCACTGACCGCTAGCAGGAATGTCGCAGTCAGTCCGATCGGCATGTCGAGATAGTCCACCGGCCCGAACACAACCAAGGCGAAGGTAGCTGCTAAATATGCGATTGTGATCTTGAGAGGGGTGTAGGTGCCAAACGTCGCCAATTGAGCCGGAGGCCTCGTCACTGATCGTCGCCAATGCCAAAGATGCGCTTGTACTCCCGGTGTTTCCGGTCTCCGTCCATGTGACCAATACCCAGTGACCGAGTCCTCGCTGCTGCCAGGTATTCAGCGGTCGATCTGATGGCGCGGGCGGGGTTCCCACCCACAATCGTGCCTTCCGGCACGTCTTTGGTGACAACGGCGTTTGCGGCCACAATGCAGTTATTACCGATTGTTACCCCACGCATGATCAATGCGCCTGTCCCGATGAAACAGTTGGCCTCGACGGTAATCGGAGCAGCAAGGTCAAGGGTGGGCTCGACCCGGCGGAAAGGCAATACGCCGCCATCATGACAGATAAATCGGGCACCGATGCTGATGAACACGTTGTCGTGCAGGGTCACAAGATAAGGCTCTGTGCTGAACATATCATAGCTGCTCCCGTATATCGTAACGTGGCCCAGCATACGCACACCGATGGACTGCGCATACCCTACCGGATCGAGCTTGGCGTGCAGCATACGATACGGCGCAAGCAGGGCGTTCTTTAACCGATACGGGGTCATGTTCTCGGCGCTACCCCGATTGATTGAAGGAAGGTCTGCATGGCGGGCTCGAATGTGGACGCCTGGAACACCGCACTCGTGCGGCAATACTGCTTCATCGCGTCGATCGCAACCCGATCCATCGTCAGCACGCGTCGCAATGCCTCGACTGCCTCGGCTCCATTGCGCGGGTCGATGGAGAAGCCTGTCTGGCCCTCGACATGATAGGCTCTGACACTGGGCAGAGCATTGATGATACACGGCGTTCCATAAGTAATTGATTCGGAGTACTTCGTTGGAAAGCCTGCCAATGTCACGCGGCTTTCATGCCGCAGCACGAACGAGAATGCTGATGCGGCAAGCAGCTCCAGCACATCTGATCGGGGTAGTCGGCCCATCATCTCCACGCGCGGGCCCAACCGGTCCAGCACCGCTACATGGTGCGGGAAGAGAAGCAGGTAAGCGTCACGATCAACCCCGATGATACGCAAACGAAAGTCTACACCCCGCGCGGCTACCGCATCAAGCAGGTCAATAATCCAGTCGATCCGGTCATGAATATCAGACGGACGCTTCGCGGCACCGAAGCCAGATGCAATTGCGGCCAGTGGTAGCGGTCCTCCGGGCGGAAGGGGAGCAGGAGATCCATCTGGCGGCGGTTCGATCAGGGTGGGGATCTCGATGATCGGCTGGCCAGCGCCAGCATAGTGCCGGCTGATGAAAGGTGCCGTGGTGATCAGGCCATCCATCCGCCGGTTGACGGCGTGCATCCGTAAGCCGACGTCTATATTCTTCACAGCGTTGGCAGGGCTGGTCCAGGGTCGGCGGGCATACCATTCCGTGCAATCGGCCAAAGCGGCCGCGCCCCAACCGCGCGCTAGTCGAGCAATTCTCGCCTGCGCTACCGCCGGATGGTTGTAGCAAATCACCGCGGCCACATTGTCAGGAGCGGCGACGCCTTGCTCCACGGCACGGGTTAACGGCCAGACCGCAGAAATGGCATCAAACCACTCTCTCTGAGCAAGCGGATAGCCGATTTCCCACGCATCAACTCCGGCGACGGTGCAATGCGCTGGATAGAGCCGGCGATCATAGGGGCGCTGGCGGCTCACTCCTATTAAGACCACACGGTAACCGAGAGACTGCAGAATTTTGGCGTTGTTCGCTACGCGTTGCGCAGCCGCGTTGCGATCCGGCAGCTCGAACCCACCGACGTAGATAATTGTCCTCACGTGCCAATCCCGTCGCAAACAGTCCAACCCCGCTTTTCTCCAACTACAGTGGACTCACCCGATTCCGCTCTCAATAACTAAATAATAGCTCGTGGGATCCGTATATACAGCGCACGATCAAGATGATCTCGCCATGTCATTCGCCCGTATCCCGTCCCAACTGTTTGAAAGACGAGCTGTGCCCAGTATCAAACTTACCACCCTTTCGGACGTGTTGGTGATTGTATAGTCGGCCGGAACGGGGTGGGGCCTACCGTAAGCGAGACGTTCGGCGAACATGCTGGTAACTGCGTCAACGGCTGACAGGATTGTATTCGAATCAACTCCAGTGATGATTAGGCATCCAACATCGAGTCCTTCCGGCCGTTCAATGGCGTCGCGCGGAGAAATCGCGGGGAAGCCAAGCATCGAGCTTTCCTCGGCTATGGTCCCGCTGTCCGAAACCGCGCAAAAACAATTCTGCTGGAGAGCGTTGTAGTCGTGAAACCCAAAGGGGATCATGTACTGGACTCGCGGATCAATCGTGGTGGCGTGCAGTGCCTCAAGTCGCTTGCGTGTGCGAGGATGAGTCGACACAATCACGGGCATATCATGCGTCGCCGCAAGTCTGTTGAGGGCGTCGAGCAGCTCGCGCAATCGCCATTCATGATCGACATTTTCCTCACGATGTAGCGAGACGATAAAATATTCACGGGCTGATAAGCCCAAACGTTGCAGGACGTCAGAAGCTGCAATTTGGTCTTTATAGTAATCGAGTACCTCGCGGATTGGGGATCCTGTGAGGTAGATGCGGCGGTGCGGCACGCCTTCTGATAACAGGTGGCGGCGTGCATGTTCGGTATAAACCAGATTGAAATCGGCGATGTGATCGACCAGTTTCCGATTCGTTTCCTCCGGGACGTTGCGATCAAATGAACGATTCCCAGCCTCCATGTGATAGACTGGCACTTTCATGCGACGTGCCATGATCGCCGAAATGGCTGAGTTGGTATCGCCAAGAACCAGCACCGCATCTGGCTTTTCGATAGCGAGAACTTTTTCACATTCGGTCAGGATCTTTCCGAGCGTTTCACCTAGTGTACCACCACCGGTACCCAAAAAATGGTCAGGCTGGCGAACGCCGAGATCATCGAAAAACAACTCGTTCAGCTCGAAATCCCAATTCTGGCCGGTATGAACGATGACATGGTCAGTAAAGACATCCAGACGCGCCATCACTCGGGAAAGCCTGATAATCTCGGGCCGAGTGCCTAGAATGGTCATGATCTTAAGACGAGCCATCAAATTGCTCCGAGGACTGGGTCAGCGTACGTGTCTGGCAATTCGGGATCAAATACCGCATTCGTCCAAAAAAGCGTCAAGAGCTCTTTGTCGCCGACGTTTTCGATGCTGTGGGTGTGCAGCGTTGGCATGTCTATCGCTACGGGCAGTTGACCGCTAACCCGGCATTGCCACACGCAATCTCCAAGAACGGGGCGGATGCGAATTATCGCATCACCCTCTACAACAAGGAATCGTTCGACCTTGTCCAGATGGAAGTGATTGCCTCGCGTGATGCCTGGATAGGTCCAACTTAGAAAGGTTTGCCCACCACCCCCTCCCTTGGCTGCTTCGAACAATGTACCCCGCGTGTCGCTGTTCAGCTTCAGCTGCATTGGGTAACAGCTCGGAAAGAGCGCTGCACGGTAACTGTTAAAGAGAGCCAGATCGAAGGGATCGTCCAGATCGGGAAAGAGCCCGCCTGAATAGCTATTGTGAAATTTCAAAATGCGGGACCAGAGTTGAGATACGGACATTGGACGGCCGGTTGGCACAAGCCGGCCTGTCTTTTGCTCAGCGATCGCATCAATGGCCATCTGGGCCGCCGCACCAGCGTGCATCAAATCGACCTGGCCGTCCGAATTGATTGCTGGAGGGTCCCCGGCGATTGCCCGAGAAATGAATGTCGCTGTGACAGTGTTGTAGTCCGGCCGCGCCCCTTCTCCGAAGATATGGGGGAGCACAAGATCCGTGAACGGTCCGCCGCCGCGGGCTAGAATCGCGCCGGCAATTCGCTTTGAATTGCCATATACGGTGTCGTTGGCGGCGTGAGTGGAATTCGCATACACAATGTGCGGTCTCACTCCGACCTGTTCGCAAGTCTCTATAAGGCGTGTTGCCATCGCGGGATTGGCATTAGCCACCTCAGCTTCGCTCGCACGATTAACTCCGGCAAAATGGAGCACGGCATCGGCGCTCGCCAAGGCTGACGTGAGATGCGCATCGTTTTGGAACTGCGCGCGATCTAGTGGGATCAATACGTATGGCTCGGGTAGCTTGTTAAATCGTGCGGCGCAATTTGCAGCATGCAGGCGCACAGCGGCATGGTGCCCAAGAAGCCCGCTCGCACCTGTAATGACGACCTTCATCAATTAAAATCCTTCCAAGAGGCAAGCTCAGATCTGACTTCCTCTAATGACATGAGCAAATCCTTTACACCGGAAACGTCAAGTTGATTTGTATTATGTGAATGATAGTCCTCAAATCGGGCTGTATATTCGGTACCTTCACTAATGTATGCAGCATAATTTAAATCACGACGGTCCATGCGTATGCGAAAGTAATCTCCAAGATCATCGCTTTGTGCCAACTCTTGGGCGCTGGCGAGCGTTTCATAGAGTTTTTCAGCGTGGCGCCAACCGATCAGTTTGATCGGATGATCGGGTACTCGGAAAAGTTGTACCATCGCTGTCGCCAGATCGGCAACCGTTGAGGCCGATGCCTTCTTGATGAAGAGATCGCCTTGCTCGGCATTCGAGAACGCGAAACGCACCAGTGCGACGCTGTCACGCAGCGGCATTAAGAACCGCGACATAGTGGGTTCAGTAATGGTAATTGGCTGGCTTGCCTTGATTTGTCTGATGAACAGAGGAATGACCGACCCGCGCGAACACATGACATTGCCGTATCTCACGCAGCTGATGGTCGTCGCCCCATCGGGTCCTATTTCCCGGGCCGCAGCTTGCGCCAGCTTCTCCATCATCGCCTTCGACACGCCCATGGCATTAATTGGGTGGACAGCCTTATCAGTCGAGAGGCATACGAGACTTTGAACTCCGTTTTCAATCGCTGTACGAATGACATTTTCTGAACCAACGATGTTGGTGCGGACTGCCTCCAAGGGGAAAAACTCGCAGCTTGGCACCTGCTTCAATGCCGCTGCATGAAAAATCGCATCTACGCCGCGCGTTGCACGGTCAATGCTTTCGCGGTCTCTTACATCTCCGATGAAAAATTTCGCCCTTGGGTCGCTCAATTCACTTCTCAACGTATCTTGCTTCTCTTCGTCTCTGCTGAATATACGGACCTCCTCAATTTCGCCTGCTAGAAGTTCACGAACCATCGTCTTCCCAAAGGATCCTGTGCCGCCGGTTATCAAAACTCGTTTTATACTGCGGTCGATCATTGAGCTAACTCCATTCCTGCGCAAAGACGTTAATTGCGGATTTGTTCATTGTGTCGTTCGAGAGTCGCATTCAAGGAAGCGAATTTTATGGCGAGGCTGTTTTAAAGTAAAAAATACCTCGGATGAGCGCAAGCTTGCCAAAAGCTGGGCGAACATCGAATTCATCAATTAAATCCCATTCGAATTGCGGATCCGAAACGAATTTTAAATCGAAACAGGTTTAATATCAAAAACCGATATTTCGCCATGGACGGGAGATTCAAATGAGAAAACTCGCCCCGTGATTTTGAGTACTATAAACCTACACTCTTTCGCGCGCGATGGGAGGTTCCAATTTATAGTTCTTGCTTCAAGTGTTTCATTTATTAGCAAATCTCCGTTCTGGGCGCATTCGGCGGACACACGAAAGTTGCGTAGTTGCGAACTTGGAGCGATATTATGAGAGACTTGTAAAGACAGTGATTTACCATTCGAGTGGAATGTTCGCTGTGCTAAAATTCCGCCGTACCCTGGGAGGATGGAAATTTGGAGGTCCATCAAGGAAATGCTCGGTTGCACACGAATGCCAGTTGAATCGGCGTAGCGCCAATCGAAAGGAGGCATTTGTTGGTTCCACCGGCGGGCCGTATGATCTATCGGTTGTTCTCTCCTACTGCTGTGTGCCCGACGATAAACAGACCAAGCCTCATCCAATGAGCCAGCCCTCGCAAGACTTCCAACAAGAATAATATCGAACCTCTCAGTGGTATTCTCGATTTTGGGATAGAGTGCTGCTAATCCCAATAGGGCATTTGGTTGATTAACTGCATGGTCGAGAAAGCGCTGATGCCAGGGCGCGCTGCCATCAAGCACTTCGGCCAGCTCATCGACGCCGTCGAAATCGGCCAAGGCGTTGACGAGAATAGGAAAAAAATCTGCCTCGTGTGCCGGGTGAACACGAAGGATCCGATCCAGCGTCGCCGTCGTCGCTCCGACGTCACGATTGGCGAGATGCTCCTGCAATACCAGCCCCTGCAGCAAAATTTCCCGGCGGTTCATTTGCTCCGCCTTGAGCAGGATCTGCGCCCTTGCAGGCCCCTCTGCGGCGGCCATGGCGAGTATGGCGCGGGACCGCGGCATCAGCGGTGCGCAACGCAGTGCAACTTTTGCCAAAGGCGCAGCCCGTCTCGTCGGCGTAGTCAGTTCAGTCGGTTGGGAAATGCTGGCCTGAAACGTGGCAAAAGCCAGCAAGTCCTTCGCTTCGCAGCTGAAAGGAGATACGGCCTGGGCAAGGACCGGGTTCGACCGTGAGGCGACTGAACCTGTTGTGATCGCTCCAACAATTGCCGAGACAAGCAGGCTGATGACAACGGCAGCCCCCAGTCGCCCGGGCCGAGCAACGCGCATTAGGGCTCGCCGTCGCTCTTGGCTGGCTGACCGTAACCGTAGCCATAACCATAGCCGTAACCGTAGCCGTAATCCGAGCTGCTTTCGTCAAGCTTCGTGACCAGGGCGCCGAACACCTTGGCACCGGACCGCTGAAGGCGGCGGATCGCTGTCTCGATGGCCCGGAGTTTGACCCGCTTCGCTTCGATCACGAACACAACCCCGGCGACAGATCTGCCAAGTTCAGGTGCGTCAGCCAGTGAAAGCATCGGTGGGCCGTCGACGATAATCTGGTCATAGACTTCGAGGGCAGCACGGATGATTGCAGGCATGCTCTCGCTTGCGAGCAACTCGGCGGGGTTGGGTGGTTTGTGGCCAGACAGGAGTACGTCGAACCCGAGGGTGGCAACCGGCAGGGTCGAAGTACTGAGCTCGCCGTTACCAGTCAGGAGTGCGGAGAGACCCGTACCCCGATCAGACTTGCCCTGCTCCAGATCGAGGCGGGCCGCGAGCCGTGAATTACGTAAGTCGGCGTCGATCAGCAGCGTTCGTTTGCCGAGTTGCGCAAAACTTGTGGCCAGCGCGATAGAGGTGATGCTCTTCCCTTCGGCGGGTACCGAAGAGGTGATCATCAGCGAACGCGGCGCGCCCTGTGGAGTCAGGAACGACAGGTTCGTTCGGGCGGTGCGGTAGGCTTCGTTCAGTTCCGACCAGCGTATGGTCAGTTCCTTTTCCGGCTCGTCAGTGCCGATGTCCGGAATCAGGCCGAGCAGTGGCAGGCTCAGCCTGCGTTCGACATCGTGCGGATCCCGGAGCGTCTGGCTGAGCGTGCTGCGGATAAACACCATCCCGGCGGCAACCAGTGCCCCGCCAAGCAAAGCCACCAGCAGATTGAGCGGAAGCGATGGGGCATAAGGGCTGGGCGGCAGGCTGGCCTCGTCGATCAGCTTGATATTGTTCTGGCCGGCGCCGGCGGCTTCGAGTTCTTTGTAGCGCTGCAACAGCGCGTCGTAGAGTTCGCGATTGGTGTCGACCTCGCGCTTGAGGATGCCGTACTGGATGCTCTGCTGCTGCTGACCAAGGAACCGGTTCTTGGCTTGCTGGACCGCCTGGCGCAGTTGCGCTTCCTTCTGGCGGGCCGCCTGCATGACCGATGACAGATCTCGCGCTCCAAGACTGCGCCCGTCTGCCAGCGCGGAGCGGAGCGAGGCCACTTCGGCCTGCTTTTCCCTCAGCTGGGGATAGCCCGGCCCGAAATTGGTTTGCAGGCGCGCGAGCTCGGCCTCGGCTTCGGCCAGCCGGTTACGCAATGTGCCCCGCCCGTCCTGCTCCGGTATGGCCTGTGCCTGCACTGCCGCTTCGGCGGTGATCCGTTCAGCGGTCGCCTGGGCCAGGGAGGAATTCAGGCTGGTCAGGTCGGTTGCGATCAAGGTCTGGCTGGCCGTAGCGCCCGCGCTGGGCGAATCATTGGTGCGGGTCTCAAGCACCAGAATCTCGTTCGCATTGGCATAGGTGACCAGTTCGCGTTCGGAGACTGCGAGTCGATCCCGCAACTCTGCGATCTGGCGCTCCAGGAACTGGCGCGCTTCGATGTTGGCGCCGAACCGCTTCTCGTAGTTGGCGGCAATGAATTCCTGCGCCCAAAGGTTGGTTATGTCGCGCGAAACCACCGGAGAAGGGCTGGAGAAGCGCATATCGACCAGAGCGGACTGACGCAGCGGTTCGATCACGATGTTTTCGAGCAGGATGCGTTCGATTGCTCGGGCCGACGGCTGAACCTCGGTGTGGAGCTTGAAGGCAGTCAGAAACCGCTCGTCGCGCAGAAGATTCCCCGCTTCAATGACCCTCTTCGCCATGAACTCGGATTCCATGAGTTCATACTGGGTGTTGAGGTACTGGAGTTCCGACACCACCCCTTCGGTTTCGAGCGGATCGATCGCCGTTACGTTGGCCGTTACCTGTGAAATCTCCACCTTGGCGGTCGCGCGGTACAGGTTGGTTGAAAGCAGCGTGACGAGAAGCCCGATCAACAGCGCCAGGCCCATGATTCCGACCAGCCAGTATTTGAGCTGCTTCGCCTCGATCCAGTAACGCTCGAGCACGACGTTCAACTGGTCCCGCTCTTCCTTGCCGAGCAGGCCGGCTCCGGTCGTGTCGACGGTCAGATCTGTAGAGTGCTGGGTCACAGGGGTGTCTCGATTCAGTTGCCGACGCGGTCGATCAGAATGGCCGACGTAGACAGGAGAGGAAGGAACTGCAGCAGCATCTCGATGCGGCGACGGCCCGGGGAATCGCCGACCATCACGATGTCATTGGCGTAGAGGCGGGGATCGGGATAGTTTCCACGCTCGATCGCGCCGAGGTTGTAAACGCCGATATATTTCTGCCCCTGGACCGTCCGCATCACCAGCACGTCGTCCAGCTGCGCATACCGCGTCATCCCGCCTGCCTCGTTGACCGCACGAAGCAGCGTGGTCACGCCGACGGCGGGATAGGAACCCGGCTTCGTCACCTGGCCACCGACCGAAATCGTGGGGGAGGCATAATCCTTCGGTATCACCCTGACCTGCGGGTCAAGCACGAAGCGGCCGCGCAGCCGGTCGGCGATCAGCTGCGATGCGGCGGAGGGCGAAAGGCCGCCGACCGCAACCGTGCCGAGCAGAGGAAACTGGACGTTGCCGTTTGCGTCCGTGAGATAAGAGCCGGTCAAGGTTGGCGCTTCGGACACCGCGATCTCGATCACCTGCTCAGGACCAATGACATAACCGCCCTCACCGACCGGTGCAGGCAGTTCGTCAAGGGTGGTGACCTCAACCGAGCTGGCGGTACCGAACGTCCGGTCCGTTGCGCAACCAGCTGACAGGAGTACTGCTGCCAGCGCCAGAATACCGCGTAGTTCGCGAGCCATGGTGCCCTTTCGAATTGTTATCCTGCGCCTTAAACAATTTTGGTCGCAGGCCAAGTGGTTTCACCCCGCACCACGGTCAGCCGGGCGCACATCGGCCTCTCCCGACCGTCGGCTTTCGGTGGTGAAGGCGACCAGCAACCACACCGCGGCCAGCTGGAAAAGCGGCGTCCGCAAAGGGTAGTCGACGACTGAACTGACCGCCATGATCAGGATCGTCCCGCACCAGAATGCAAGTTCGCTAAAGGCCAACCTGCCGCTTGTGCGGATGCGCCACAGCACCCGGCCCATCCACCCGAGCAAGGCGAGCAGAAGGGCGACGCCCGGCAGGCCGCCCTCAATTACGAGTTGGGCCCAATCGTTGTGCGCCTGGTTGACGTACTGCGGCATGAGAAGGGCGTCGGGTTCGTAAACATGATAGACCTCCTCGAAGCCGCCGAACCCTATTCCGAACAACCAGTGCTCTGCGGCCATGCGCAGCAGGATGGGGGAAAGCTCCCAGCGCAGGTCCTCGAATGCATTGGCCTCCAGCAGGCCTTCGAGGCCCATAGCGCGCTCTAGGCCCAGAAAGAGGAACACGAGGCCGAGCATCCCCAGGGCAAAGCCGGCCAGCAGAAGGCGCGGGTGGCGGGCTATCCAGGGCTGTCGCCGCGCTCTGCCGGATGCGGCCCTCCGCTGGTTCGAGCCGACCCAGACGATCACCAATGCCAGCAGGATCGCCAATCCCGTCAGTGCGATTCCCGCCCTCGATCCCCCGACCAGCACTGTGAGCACGACAACGATGAAGGATGGGGCCAGCAAAGCCCTGAACCACATGGGCAAGGGCATGTCGTGTGGTCCGGAATGCAGCCGCGCAATGGCGAGGAGAGCGATGGCAGAAAGCGCGGCGGCATGGTTCTCGTTGGCAAACAGGCCGGCAGGCATTCCGATCGTGGTGTGGCGATAGAAATAGAAAGCTTCGTTGCCCAGGCCGGTTACCTGGATCAGGCCCATGAGGGCATTTACCACGCCCATTCCGGCCACCATGGCGAGCAGCAGGGTAGTCTTTGCGCGAAGCGCAATGGCCAGCAAAAGCGCCGTCATCGGCACGACCAGGCTCACCCATGCATTCCAGCCCCTGTCAGGCGCCAGGGAGATCGGACGCCACGCGCCGTCAAGCCCGGTCAGCCCATCAAGCTCGGCAACCGACGCACGGCCGGGCAACGCTTGCCAGACAGATGGCGGCAACGGGACGAGCTGGAGCGCCATCCACAGCAGGAGAAGCGCGAGCAGCCCGACCAGCATCCTGGCCTCGCGTACTGCTTCGATCCGCAGGTAGTATATGGCCGGAACGAGGAACAGGGCCACCAGCGGGCGCAGGGCAACGTTCTGGATGGCATCAGGTCGCGAGCTTCCGCCGAGACCGAGAACGACAAGCGCCAGCAGCGCCAGGAGGAGCCAGGCCGGCACGCGGCTGGTGCTGGAGTCCTTCATTTTTTCGGCTTCTTTCTTGTACACTCGGCATCCGGTCAGATGCTGTTGCGGTCTAACCGGCTCGCGCGGCCTTGCCAACCGCCCTGGTGCAAGACGCCAGGCACATGATCACCCGTCCTGAATGTTGGGCGAAGAACCGTCACGGATCGGTCGAGTCGATCCAGCCGCCCCCGACCACGCGTTCGCCGGAATAGATCACTGCAGCTTGCCCGGGCGATACGCCGAATTCCGGCTCGGCGAAAACGATCCGGGTGGCTTGTCCATCGCCCAGTGGGCCATCAAGCTTTATCGGCACCGGCTTGGCGAGGCTGCGGACCTTGGCCGTGAGGCCCGCATCGGGCAGCGGACCTATGCGGTTGGTTTCCGTCAGCCGCGCCGCGCTGACGGCCAGCAGGCGCCTGGGGCCGACCTGTACTTCCGCTCGCTCCGCATCGATGCCGACCACGTAGAGTGGTTCCGGCTGGCCGCCGATTTCCAGCCCCTTGCGCTGGCCCACGGTGAAATGGACAATGCCCTTGTGCTCGCCCAGCACGGCCCCGGTTGCGGCATGCACAATTGAGCCCGCCCTTGCCCCTTCGGGCCGCAGGCGGGTGACGATCCGGGCGTAGTCGCCATCGGGGACAAAGCAGATGTCCTGACTATCCGGCTTGGCCGCGTTGCGCAGCCCGGCGCCTTCTGCCAGCTGGCGGACTTCGGATTTGGGTAGGCCGCCCAGGGGGAAGCGGAGGTATTCCAGCTGGTCTTCGGTCGTGCCGTACAGGAAATAGGACTGATCGCGCGCAGGATCGAGTGCTCGATGAAGTTCCGCTCCGGCCGGATCGCGGACCCGCTGGACATAGTGGCCCGTGGCGAGACAATCTGCGCCCAGCTCGCGCGCCATGCGGAACAGGTCGGTGAACTTCGGCCCCATGTTGCAGCGGATGCAGGGGACTGGTGTGCGACCCGCGAGATATTCATCCGCGAACTGTTCGACCACGTCCTCGCGGAAGGCGCTTTCATGGTCGAAGACATAATGCGCGATCCCGAGCCGGTCTGCCACGGAACGGGCGTCGGCTATGTCGTCTCCGGCGCAGCACGCCCCTTTGCGCCCGGTCGCAGCGCCATAGTCGTAAAGCTGCAGAGTGACGCCGATCACCTCCGCCCCGCTGGCGGCGGCCAGAGCCGCGACGACGGACGAGTCGACCCCGCCCGACATGGCGACGACAATCCGGCATTGGGATGCAGGGCGCGGCAGATCGAACAGTGCGGCAGGGTCGAGGCTGGCTGCGAAGGAATGGTCTGGGGCATTCATGGCGGGGCGGCCCATACACGGCCCGGCCGGTTCCCGCCACCCGCCACCGCAACAGGCCTATGCTCGCCGTCCTTGTATGGCGTTAGGCATTCCTAACCCGGAGTAAACCGGCGCTTTACCCGATCTTGACCTGCAGGGGCCTAAGGCATGTTCCATGATGGAATCCCTTCCGCCGATTTTCGCCCGAGAAGAGGGCGCCCGCGAGGGCGGGCTGCGCGTGCCAGCCTGGTCTGACCTTGCGGCTCGACTCGCCGCTGCGCGTGACCTGCGCGGCACGCTGCAGCCTGAGCGCGGATGTGATGGCGGGAGCTTTGGCCGGTTTGTGTCGGTCGAGCGTGAACCCCTTAACGCAAACGGGCCTTCTGTTAACCCAACCGGTTTAGCCGATGGCAAAGGCGCCGGGCGCAATGTTGCGGCATCAAGCGCTGGCAGTGCGCCGGCCGACCGAGAGATGCGATGATCGAGAACCAGAAAATCCGCCCGGCCCAGGTAATCGGCCCGCTCGGGGAGCCGCTGACGGTGGCTGACCTGCCGCCGCCGAACACCCGCCGTTGGGTCGTGCGTCGCAAGGCCGAGGTCGTCGCTGCCGTGAATGGCGGGCTGCTCACCATCGACGAAGTGCTGGAGCGCTACAACCTGACCCTCGAGGAGTTTGCCTCGTGGCAGCGCGCGGTTGACCGCTCCGGAATGCAGGGCCTCCGGGTGACCCGTATCCAGCACTACCGCGATCTCTACGAGCGCCAGCTCAAGTACTGAGTGTCCCGGTCCTACTCCGACCAGCCAGAAAGAAAGTAAGCCTCCTCCCGCCTTCGTCCGCAAAGTAGCGGGGAACCGTTCCGTCGTACCGCCGTTTCACAGGGCAATCGACAACACGGAATAACAGGAGGACGCTACCATGGGTTGGATTATTGCTATTATCGTCGGCGGGGTTGCCGGCTGGCTTGCGAGCCTGGTCATGAACCGCGACGGTTCGATGGGAATCATCGCCAATATTATCGTCGGCATCGTCGGCGCGCTGATCGGTAACGCCCTGCTGGCGCCGCTGCTTGGCTTCGGCGGAAGCATCCAGACCTTCGATCTCGGCTCGTTCGTAATCGCCATTCTGGGCGCGATTATCCTGCTGGCGATCGTCAACCTCATTCAGCGTGGTCGCGTCCGGTAAGTCCGGAAGATCATGTTGCCTCATGCGGCGGGGTGCTCCATCAGGAGCGCCCCGCCGTTTTGCATTTGGCTTTCGTCGGGCAGAAATGTCATCGGTCGAGCCTGCAATTGCGCTATGGCACTGGCAAGGCTAGGCCTTGCACGCGGTGATATATACCGATAATACACTTCCGGTAACCACAGGGCTGTGCTGCGCGATGAACTACGAAACCACGATCCGGTCCGAAGCTGCCGAAGCATACCGGCCCGATATCAGCCAGTTCGATGATGCCCCTGCCGCAAGCCGCAAGAAGTGGATTGCCATCGGGATTGCCATCCTGTTCGCCGGGGCACTTGCGATGTATTTCCTGGTGGCTGGCGGTGAGAACGGCGCAGTTGGAGCCGGCGACGATGCGAGCCAGCGGCCTGCGATTACCGTCATAGCACCGGGGCAGACCACGATTGCCGGCATGATCACCGCCACCGGAACGCTCGCTGCGCGCCGTGAAATGCCGGTTGGCGTGGTGGGTGAAGGCGGGCGCGTGGTATCTGTCCCCGTCGAGGCTGGCCAGTGGGTCAGCCAGGGGCAGGTGCTGGCCGTGATTGACCGGTCGGTTCAGGTCCAGCAGGCGCAGAGTTCCTCGGCCCAGATCGAAGTCGCGCGTTCGGATGCGCGGCTCGCCCAGGCCAATCTCGACCGCGCGCTGCAGCTGGTCGAGCGCGGGTTCATCTCCAAGGCAGACGTTGATCGCCTGACCGCGACGCGCGATGCCGCTGCCGCGCGGGTGAAGGTGGCCGAAGCGCAATACCGCGAACTCCTCGCCCGCAATGCCCGCCTCAACATCGTTGCCCCGGCTGCCGGGCTCCTGCTGACCCGCGCTGTCGAGCCGGGGCAGACTGTCGGTGCTGGCACGCCGGCCCTGTTTACGATCGCCCGTGGCGGTGAGATGGAATTGCTGGCCGAAGTCGGCGAAGTCGAACTGGCGCAGCTCTCGACCGGAGTTGCGGCAACGATCCGGCCGGTGGGCACGGACAAGGATTTCACCGGCCAGGTCTGGCAGTTGGCTCCGGTTATCGACGCGCAGCGGCGCCAGGGTACGGCGCGTATCGCGCTGCCCTATGCCCCTGAACTGCGGCCCGGCGGATTTGCCACGGCCACGATTTCGAGCGGTACTGTCGTAGCGCCGGTTCTGCCGGAAAGCGCGATCCTGTCGGATGATGAAGGCAGCTTCGTCTACATCGTCGGCAAGGAAAACAAGGTCGAGCGGCGCCGGGTGGAAACAGGTCTGGTCAGCGCCAACGGCATTGCCGTGGTCAAGGGGCTCGCCGGAACCGAGAAGGTCGTCCTGCGGGCCGGCGGGTTCCTCTCGCCGGGCGAGACGATCCGGCCCGTACTTGCCAAGGCGGGGAGCTGATTTCCCATGAACTTCCGTAACATCTCAGCCTGGTCGATCCGCAACCCGATCGTTCCAATCATCCTGTTCCTCGCGCTGACGCTGGCAGGGATCCTGAGTTTTGCGGACATGGAGGTCCAGAACGACCCCGACATCGAATTCCCCGCCGTCTCGGTCAATATTGCCCAGCCGGGGGCCGCGCCGTCGGAAATCGAGAACCAGATCACCCAGCGGGTCGAATCGGCGATCCGCGGGGTCGAAGGGGTGAAGAACATCAATTCGACGGCCCGTGAAGGCTCGTCGAGTACCTTTGTTGAATTCGAAATCGGCAGCGACATCGGGCAGGCGGTCAACGAGGTGAAAGCCGCGATTGATCAGACCCGGGGCGAGCTTCCTGAAGGGATCCTTGAGCCGCAGGTCTCACGGGTGCAGACCTCGTCCGACCCGATCGGTTATTTCGCCGTCACCGCGCCGGACATGACCATCGAACAGCTCAGCTGGTTCATCGACGATTCGGTGGCCAAGCGCCTGCTGACCATTGAAGGCATGGCGGACGTATCGCGCGGCGGCGGGGTCAGCCGCGAGATCCTCGTGACGCTCGATCCGGCCCGGATGCAGTCGTTCGGGGCGACCGCCAGCCAGATCAACGCCGCTCTGCGCCAGGTCAATGTCGATGCCGCCGGCGGGGTTGCCGAAATCGCCGGATCGCGCCAGTCGGTGCGGGTGCTCGGCAACGCCGACACCGCCTTTGCCCTGTCGCAGACCCGGATCTCGCTGGGCGGGGGTCGGACGATCAAACTGGCCGATATCGCCGACGTGCGCGACAGCTACGGCGAAATACGCTCGATGGGCAAGATCAACGGCAAACAGGTCGTCACCTTCGGCATCAGCCGCGCCCGCGGCGCGTCTGACGTTTCGGTCTATGATTCGGCTGTCGCGGAAATGGACGCGATGGCAGAAGAGAACCCGGGTGTGACCTTCACGCCTCTGTTCACTTCGGTCGATTATACCAAGGCGCAATATTCCAGTTCGATGGCAGCCATGGTGGAAGGGGCCATCCTTGCTGTCGTGGTGGTCTTTTTCTTCCTGCGGGACTGGCGCGCGACCATCATCGCGGCGCTCGCCATACCTCTCTCGGCGATCCCCACATTCTGGTTCATGGACCTGCTCGGGTTCACGCTCAACACGCTCTCGCTGCTCGCGCTGGGGCTGGTCGCCGGGGTGCTGGTCGATGATGCCATCGTGGAAATCGAAAACATCGTCAGACACATGCGAATGGGAAAGAGTGCCTATCAGGCCTCGATCGACGCAGCTGACGAAATCGGCCTGCCGGTGGTCGCGACCACCTTCTCGATCGTGGCGGTGTTCCTCCCGGTCGGCCTGATGCCGGGTGTTTCCGGCCAGTTCTTCAAGAATTTCGGGCTTACGGTGGTTGCCTCCGTGCTGATGAGCCTGCTCGTCGCGCGCATGATCACGCCCATGGTCGCGGCCTATTTCCTCAAGGCCAAGGGCCATGCCAGCCACGGCGAAGGGCCGATGATGGACCGCTACGAGCGGCTGTTGCGCTGGACGCTCAACACCGGAACGGCCGATGCCATGCGGGCGCAACTGGAGCCCGTGCGGGGTCGCTGGTGGCACGTGCTGATCGGGACAGTGCTCTTCCTGCTGCTGGGCGCGGTGTTTTTCGGCACAGTGTTCGCCGTGCTGACTGGCCTTGCCAGCGTCGCCGGTCCGGCCGTGGATATCGCCACCTGGAAGGGCATGCTCACGTTCCTGCCCGGGTTCCTGGGCCAGATCATCGGCTTCATACTGGCTTTCGGCCTGATGCTGGCAGCCCTTGGCGTTGCCACTGTTGCAGCATGGTTCGCCACCCGTCTCGTCGCGTTCCTGCTGCGGCTTATTGCGCCGGTTCTCGGACGCCATTTTTCGCAGTGGTTTGCGTACCGCCTGGGTCGGTTCCGCGCCCGGATGCATGACCACCGCAGCTGGATGATGGGTATCGGGCTTGGCTCGCTGGCGCTGACAGTCATGATTGGCGCCTCGCTGCCGGCACAGTTCTTCCCCGACATCAACGGTGACTATACCCAGGTGCGGATCGAAATGGTGCCGGGCACCACGCTGCGGCAAACGGAAGCGGTAGCGGACCAGGTGGCCGCGATTGTCAACCAGCGTCCCGAGGTCGAGGCCGCCCTGCAGCGGGTCAACGAAGGCAACGGGCGCGTGTTCATCACGCTCAAGCGCGATCGTGACATCACCCAGCAGGAATTCGAGCGCGAACTGACGCCTGCCTTCCAGAACATTGCCGATGCGCGGGTTTCGTTCTTCAGTTTCCAGGGCGGTGGCGGCGGCGGGACGGGGCGTCCGGTCTCGGTCATGCTGTCCGGTTCCGATCCGGAACTGCTCAACAGCACGGCGACCACGCTGGCGGAGCAGATGAAGTCCATCAAAGGCGTGGTCGCGCCCCGCGTCGAGGCGGACCAGCGCCGCCCCGAGGTCGTGATTACTCCCCGGCTCGACCTCGCTGCCAGTCTCGGCGTGACCACGGCTGCGCTCAGCCAGACTATCCGCATCGCGACCCTGGGCGACATTGACCAGAACGCCGCCAAGTTCTCCCTGTCCGACCGGCAGATCCCGATCCGGGTGAGGCTGCCCGAATCGGCAAGGCAGGATCTTTCGACCATCCGCAACTTGCCGGTTCCGACTGGGGGCGGGGGCTCTGTGCCGCTGGAACGGGTGGCGGAGATCGACTTCGGTTCCGGCCCGACCCAGATCCAGCGCTACAACCAGAACCGCCGCATCTTCGTCGGGGCTGACCTTGCCCCCGGCGCAGCCAAGGGTGACGTGGACCAGGCGGTGCAGAAGCTGCCGATCATGCAGGACCTGCCATCGGGCGTGACCAACGCACCGTTCGGGGCGGATCAGTGGCAGCAGGAAATGGCGGCAAACTTCCAGATTGCCCTGGTTGCCGGGGTGCTGCTGGTGTTCGCGGTGCTGGTGCTGCTGTACCACCGCTTCGTTTCGCCGCTGGTCAACATGGCCTCGCTGTTCCTGGCCCCGCTTGGCGGACTGATCGCCTTGTGGATGATTGGGCAGCCCATCTCGATGCCGGTGCTGATTGGCACGCTGATGCTGTTCGGGATCGTCTCGAAGAACTCGATCCTGCTGATCGATTTCGCGATCGAGGAAATGCAGCGCGGGACGGAGAAGTTCGCGGCGATCGTCGAGGCCGGGCGCAAGCGTGCGCAGCCTATCGTCATGACCACCGTCGCGATGACTGCCGGTATGGTGCCGACAGCGATTTCCCTCACGGGCGACGGGGCATGGCGTGCGCCGATGGGCACGGTGGTGATTGGCGGGCTGATCCTGTCCACCCTGCTGACCCTGCTGATCGTGCCGGCCGGGTTCAGCCTGGCAGATGGGTTCGAGAAGCGGGTGGGCCCGATGCTGCGCAATCGTTTCCTCACCTATCGTCCCGGTGACGAGAACCGGACGGATGGCGAAGCGTTGCCGGCAGAGTGACGCAACCGGCACCGACCAGAACTATCCCCTCCCCGCTGGCAGACCGCCGGCCGGGTCGGCTGCGCCGGATACCCCTGCCGCCTGATCGCGCCCGCCGAATGCGGATAACCGCGACCCTGATGCTGGTGGCGATGGCGGGCCTTTTCCTGCTGTCGAAGCAATTCCTCAATCTCCACCCGGCCTGGGGCTATCTCAACGCTTTCGCCGAGGCGGCCATGGTGGGCGGTCTGGCAGACTGGTTCGCGGTCACCGCGCTGTTCCGCCACCCGCTCGGCATTCCGATTCCCCACACGGCGATCATTCCGGAAAACAAGGACCGGATCGCTGACACCATGGCGCAGTTCCTGCGCGAGTACTTCCTAACCCCCGCCGTGGTCGCGCGGCGGATGCAGAGCATGAACATGGCCGGGGCGGCGGGCGATTTCCTGCTCCAGCCAGGCGGCGGCGCGCAGAGCCGGATCGGCACGGGCGCAGCAGAGCTGCTCGCGGGCGTGCTCGAATCACTCGATCCGGATCGGCTCGGCGGGCAGGTCAAGGCAGGGCTCAAGCATCAGCTGGAACGGCTCGAGGTTGCCCCGCTCCTTGGCCAGATGCTGACGGCGGCAATTGCCGACAAGCGACACCTGCCGCTGATGGATTCGATGATCCGCTGGGCCGGGCTGACGCTGGAAGACAACGAGCAGATGGTCCGTTCCATGATCCATGACCGGGCCAACGCGCTGCTGCGTTTCACCGGGCTTGACGAGCGTCTCGCCAATTCGGTGCTGGACGGGCTCTACAAGTTACTGGCCGAAGTGCTGGTCGATCCCGAGCACCCTCTGCGCAACAAGATCGAGGAAGGGCTGGAGAAAGTCGCACACGATCTGGTCCATGATCCCGACACGCAGGAACGGGTGGAGCGGATCAAGCGCGAGTTGCTCGACAATCCGGCGGTAGCGGCCTGGTGGGAGGGCGTGTGGGAGCGTCTTCGTCAGTCGCTCATCGCCATGGCCCGCAATCCTGACAAGACGCTCGACGGCTGGGTCGGCAGCAACCTGGCCGAGCTGGGCAAGGCCTTGCGGGATGATCCTGTGCTGCAGAACCAGATCAACCGCTTTGCGCGCCGCACGGCAGTGGGGGTGGCGACCCGCTATGGCGATCAGATCGTCCGCCTGGTCAGCGAAACCGTGCGCCGGTGGGATGCAGTGACCATCACCAGCCGGATCGAAAACGCTGTGGGGCGCGACCTGCAGTTCATCCGCATCAACGGCACCCTGGTGGGCGGTCTGGTGGGTCTGACGATCCACGCGCTCGACAGCGTATTGTGACGACTGCGCCGTTCCTCGTCACCGAGCGGCTGGAGCTATGGCTGCCAACCGCTGACGATCTTGCGCCGATGTTCGAAATCGTCTCGCACCCGCAAACGAACCGCTATCTCGGCCCGGCGCCGACCATGGTGGACCATTTCATGCGCTTTGCCCGCAATGCCGGCAGCTGGCAGCTCTATGGTTATGGCATTCTCATGCTGCGCCGCCGGGGCGGCGACGACAGCCTGCTTGGCAATTGCGGGATCTTCCACTCCTTCCGGGGCCTGGGCGCAGATTTTGACGACCAGCCTGAAGCCGGTTGGATCCTGTCAGTCGAAGCGGGAGGGCATGGCTATGCCGAGGAGGCGATGCGCGCGATCTACGCTTGGTTCGATGGCGCCCATGGCCGCTGTCGCACAGTGTGCATGATCGATCCGGCCAACGCGCCATCGATCCGCCTGGCCGACAAGCTGGGCTTCGAACCATTGCGCAACACGGAGTACGGCGGCGAACCGATAAGGTTGTTCGAGCGCCGTCCATGACAGCCAAAGGCCGCGCACTTTGGAAAAGCGCGCGGCCTTATTCGAAGGGGCTCAGCTGGTCAAAGCTTGCCGGTCAGTTCCGGGACGATCTTGAACAGGTCACCGACCAGGCCGATGTCGGCCACCTGGAAGATCGGGGCATCCTCGTCCTTGTTGATGGCGATGATGGTCTTGGAGTCCTTCATGCCCGCAAGATGCTGGATCGCACCGGAGATCCCGACCGCGATGTAGACTTCCGGGGCGACGATCTTCCCGGTCTGGCCGACCTGGTAATCGTTCGGCACATAGCCCGCGTCGACTGCCGCGCGGCTGGCGCCGACACCGGCACCGAGCTTGTCGGCCAGCGGGATGATCACTTCCTCGAACGTCGCGGCATCCTTCAGCGCGCGGCCGCCGGAGACGATCACCTTGGCGCTGGTCAGTTCGGGGCGCTCGCTCTTGGCGATTTCCGAGCCGACGAAGCTGGAGAGCCCGGCATCGCCTGCGCCGGATACTGCCTCGATCGTGGCGCTGCCGCCTTCGGTGGCGGCCTTCTCGAACGCAGTGCCGCGCACGGTCAGCACGACCTTCGCGTCGGTCGATTCGACCGTGGCAATGGCGTTGCCGGCATAGATCGGGCGGGTGAAGGTCTTCGGGCCTTCAACCGACAGGATTTCCGATACCTGCATCACGTCGAGCAGAGCGGCGACGCGCGGAGCGATGTTCTTGCCACTGGTGGTGGCAGGCGCAACGAACGCGTCGTGGTGGCCCATCAGTTCAGCGACGAGCGGCGCGACGTTCTCGGCCAGCTGGTGTTCGTAGGCAGCGTCATCGGCCAGATGAACCTTGCGCACGCCTGCGATCTTCGCGGCCTGATCGGCCACCCCGGCGCAGCCAGAGCCAGCGACAAGCAGGTGCACTTCGCCCAGCTTTCCCGCGGCGGTAACCGCAGCCAGGGTCGCGTCCTTCACCGACGCATTGTCATGTTCGACCAGAACGAGAGTCTTCATGTCTGTGTCCTTTGTATCTGCGTGGCTCAGGCGATGCCGAGCGCCTTGATCTTGGCGACCAGTTCATCGACGTCAGCGACCTTGATCCCGGCGCTGCGGACCGGAGGTTCGGTGACGGTCAGCGTCTTGAGCCGCGGCGCGGTGTCGACGCCGTAATCAGCCGGGGTCTTGTTCGCGAGCGGCTTCTGCTTGGCTTTCATGATGTTCGGCAGCGAGGCATAGCGCGGCTCGTTCAGGCGCAGGTCGGTGGTGACGATCGCGGGCATGGCCAGCTTGACCGTCTCCAGGCCGCCGTCGATCTCGCGCTTCACAGTCACGTGATCGCCATCGACTTCGACCGTGTTGGCAAAGGTGCCCTGCGGGCGACCCATCAGCGCGGCGAGCATCTGCCCGGTCTGGTTCGAATCGTCGCTGATCGACTGCTTGCCAAGGATGATGAGGCCCGGCGCTTCCTCATCGGCGATGGCCTTGAGGATCTTGGCCACGGCGAGCGGCTCGACCTCGTCCTCGCTCTCGACAAGGATCGCCCGGTCCGCGCCCATGGCGAGCGCAGTGCGGAGTGTTTCCTGCGCCTTGGCCGGGCCGATGCTGACCACCACGATCTCGGTCGCTGCGCCCTTTTCCTTCAGGCGGATCGCTTCTTCGACGGCGATCTCGTCGAACGGGTTCATGCTCATCTTGACGTTGGCCAGGTCAACACCCGTGCCATCCGCCTTGACGCGCGGCTTGACGTTGTAATCGATCACCCGCTTGACGGGGACGAGGATTTTCATGGGAATGTCCTTCCTCTCGAGAAATTCAATCTTGCTGGACTAGCTGACGTTTCCGTAAACGTCAACACATCCACCGGGGTTTCCATGGCGGCCTGTGGCTCAGGCCGCCTTCTTCACTTCGGCCACGATCTTGCGGGCGGCATCGCCCAGATCGTCGGCGCTGACGATGGCGAGGCCCGAATTGTCGAGAATGGCCTTGCCTTCGTTGACGTTGGTGCCCTCAAGTCGGACCACCAGCGGAACCTGCAGGTTCACGTCCTTAGCCGCCTGCACGATGCCGTTTGCGATGACGTCGCACTTCATGATCCCGCCGAAGATGTTGACCAGGATGCCCTCGACCGCGGGATCTTTCAGAATGATCTTGAACGCTGCGGTCACCTTTTCGGTGGTGGCACCGCCGCCCACGTCGAGGAAGTTCGCCGGGAACGCGCCATTCAGCTTGATGATGTCCATCGTCGCCATGGCCAGGCCTGCGCCGTTGACCATGCAGCCGATATTTCCGTCGAGCTTGATGTAGGCGAGATCGTATTCGCTCGCTTCGACTTCCGCCGGGTCTTCCTCGGTCTCGTCGCGCAGCGCTTCGATGTCCTTGTGGCGGTAGAGGGCGTTCGAATCGAAGCTCATCTTGGCGTCCAGCACCAGCAGCCTGCCGTCGTCGCTTTCCACCAGCGGGTTGATTTCGAGCATCGAGCAGTCGGTGGCGATAAATGCATCATAGAGCTGCCGCGCCAGGACCTGAGCCTGCTTGTTGAGATCGCCCTTGAGCTTGAGGGCGAATGCGACCGCGCGGCCATGATGCGGCTGGAAGCCCTGCGCCGGATCGACGGTGAAGGTGGTGATCTTCTCCGGCGTGTCGTGCGCGACTGCTTCGATGTCCATCCCGCCTTCGGTCGAGACGACGAAAGCGACCCGGCCGGTGGCGCGATCAACCAGTAGCGAAAGGTAGTATTCCTTCGCGATGTCGACCCCGTCGGTCACGTAGAGGCGGTTGACCTGTTTGCCGGCATCGCCCGTCTGAATGGTGACGAGCGTATTGCCGAGCATTTCTTTCGCGTTGGCTTCGACTTCCTCGAGGCTCTTGGCCAGGCGCACACCGCCCTTGGCATCCGCGCCCAGTTCCTTGAACTTGCCCTTGCCGCGTCCGCCGGCATGAATCTGCGCCTTGACCACATAGAGCGGTCCGGGAAGTTGCTTCGCCCCTGCGACGGCTTCCTCAACGCTCAGCGCAGCGTGGCCGGCCGGGATGGCGATGCCGTATTTCGCGAGCAGTTCCTTGGCCTGGTATTCGTGGATGTTCATGAGAGGCAATTTCCGCTTCGTGGGTGGGGACAAGTGTTGCGGCGCGGCATAAGCATGGATTGCCCCGCTTGAAAAGTGTGCCTTTGGCTAGCAATTGCATGAAGGCATGATTGATCACCAGCAGCTCGGCCAGATTGTCCGCGAAGCGGGCCGGATCGCCTATGACGCCTGGCCGGGTGCGGGCAATACGGTAGAGAGCTGGGAAAAAGAGCCCGGCAGCCCGGTTTGCGCAGCCGACCTGGCAGTTGACGCCTTCCTCAAACGCGAACTGGGCCGCCTGCTGCCCTCTGCCGGCTGGCTTTCTGAGGAGACCGTGGACGCGCCGGAACGGCTGGAGCGGGGCCTGATCTGGCTGGTCGATCCGATCGACGGCACCCGCGATTTCCTGAAGGGCAAGAGCGGCTGGGCTGTCTCGGTTGCCCTCATCAGCGCCGGACGTCCGTTGATCGGCATGCTCGAAGCGCCAGCCCGCAGCGAAAGCTGGCTCGGCATAGCCGGACAGGGCGCCTGGCTGAATGGCTCGGCGCTGTCCGCCTCACGCCGTCCCGGGTTCGCAGGAGCACGGGTCCCGGCCGATTCGCTCGCCAAAGTGGACCGGGTGCTGACCCTGGTCGATAAACCCAATTCGATTGCACTGCGGATTGCCATGGTGGCCGATGACCGGGCCGACCTCGTCGCCACGCTGCGCTGGGGATACGAGTGGGACATTGCCGCTGCGGCCCTGATCGCGCGCGAAGCTGGCGCGGCGGTAACCGACGCGTTTGGCGCGCCTCTCAATTACAACAAGCGTGATCCCCGCGCTTTCGGGCTGCTGGTCAGCGCGCCCGCTATCCACGGGGATGCGGTGGCGCATCTGGCAGAGCGCGCGACGGTCCTCGCACCGCGAACAATCTGACCGGGCCGGGTACCAAAAAAAGAGGAGGGGCCGACCGCTGGCGCGACCGACCCCTCTTCCGCTCGCTGGGAGCTTGCTGAACGGCGCTGATCAGCGCGCCGCGTCAATCTCTGCCTGAGTCAGAGGGATGATCTTGACTTCGACCCGGCGGTTCATCGGCTCATTGACGTTGTCGCCAGTCGGAACCTTGAGCTGTGTTTCGCCGAATCCGGCCCAGCGGATCCGGGCCGAGTTGACCCCGCGCGAGACGAGATAGTTCGACACGGCCTGTGCGCGCCTTTCCGACAATGTCTGGTTCGAGCTGGTCGAGCCGACCGTGTCAGTGTGGCCGTACACATCGACCAGGCTGTTCGGATACTGCACCAGGCTTGCGGCGACATTGTCGAGCAGCCGCTGGAAGCCCGGGGTAATGGCCGAGCTGCCGGTGGCGAAAGTGACGCCGTCAGGCAGGTTGACCAGGATTGCGCCATCGACTTCCGACACATCTACGCCCGAGCCGGCGGTCTGTTCGCGCAGTTCCCTGATCTGCTGGTCCATCCGGTATCCGACGACGCCGCCCACTGCGCCGCCACCCACCGCGCCGATGATCCGGCCGGTCTTCCCGCCAATCAGACCGCCCAGAAGAGCGCCTGCGGCAGCACCGCCGACCCCGCCGATCGCGGTGCGGGAGATCTTCTGTTCGCCCGTGTTCGGATCGGTCACGCAGCCTGAAACGGTGACCAGTGAAATCGCTGCCAATCCGGCAACAAAACTCTTGGATGTGTTCATAATTCAGTCCCTTCCTCAATTTTCTTTTTTGACGGAGTGGCTACCGTGAGACCCGGCAAACCCCGTGGCGATATCGTCCGCACCACATTAACGCCAGCTGTTCGAAACAATCCTCCGGCTCGCTGCTTGTTCCCAGCACACTGGTGCGGAACGAAATATATGCTAGGGGTGAGAAGGTGACACCCTTTCCATGGACCGACCTGCTGATCATCGCGGGCCTGATCGTGACCAATGGCGTGTTCGCCATGTCCGAGCTCGCGATCGTTTCCGCCAAGACCGCCCAGCTGCAAGGCAAGGCCGCGCGCGGTAGCCGAGCGGCGACCACCGCTCTGTCCCTGGCCAATGATCCGGGCAAGTTCCTTTCAACTGTCCAGATCGGGATCACTCTCGTCGGCATCATTGCGGGGGCTTATTCCGGGGCAAGCCTGGGCGGTCCGGTGGGCGAGCGGCTCGCTGCGCTGGGGGTGCCGCTGAAATGGTCGGCCGAGGCAGGCTTTGCCCTGGTGATTGCCCTGACGACTTACGCCAGCCTGGTGGTAGGCGAACTCGTTCCCAAGCAGATTGCGCTGCGCAACGCGGTGCCGATCGCGACAGTGATGGCCCTGCCGATGGCTTGGCTGGCCCGCATTGCGGCTCCGCTCGTCTGGCTGCTCGACACCTCGTCCAGCCTGCTCATGCGGCTGATGCGGATCCGTGCGGCAGGCGAATCGAGCGTGACGGCGGAAGAGCTGCAGATGATCTTTGCCGATGCGACCCGCTCCGGCGTGATCGAGAAGGAGCAGAGCCAGATCCTGACCGGCGTGGTCAGACTGGCCGAGCGCCCGGTGCGCGAGCTGATGACCCCGCGGCGCGAGATTGACTGGCTCGACATCGGAGCTGACGAAGCGGCGATCCGTGCCGCCATTGCGCAGAGCCCCCATTCGCTGCTCCCCGTCGCCGACGGTTCGCCTGACAAGGTTCTGGGCGTTGTCAGGGTACGCGAAGTGCTGGTGCAATTGCTGGCCGGTCGCCCGATCGAGCTGGCCGCACTCATGCGCAGGGCGGAAGTTGTCCCTGACCAGCTTGACGCGATGGATGCCCTGCGCGTGCTGCAGCAGTCCGAGATTGCCATGGCCATGGTTCATGACGAATATGGCCACCTTGACGGGCTGGTCACGCCGGTCGACCTGATGACGGCGATTGTCGGCCAGTTTGCCAGCGACCAGGACCCGGGTGATGAGCCGGAGATTGTCGAGCGCGAGGATGGATCGCTGCTGGTTTCGGGTGCGATGAGCGCCGATGCGCTGGCTGACCGGCTGGGGCTCGATTACGGCGAAGGCCGCGAATTCGGCACCGTGGCCGGCTATGTCCTGGCGGTGCTGCGCAATCTGCCTGAAGAAGGCGAGTACTTCATCGACCAGGGCTGGCGTTTCGAGGTGGTCGACATGGACGGGCGCAAGATCGATAAATTGCTCGTCTCCAGCGAAGCGGGCTGATTTCGTCCGAGCATGTGATCCGGCCTGCGCGCCCTGCCGCGAAATCTTCTGCGACTGGACTGCGGGGCCGGACCAGAGGGGAGGCACAGGCGCGGATGCGCCTGCCTCACATCAGCCAGGGATCACGGCCTGTGCGAACTGGCCGTCGCCTTCAGGTGCAGCGACGATGTCGCGGGTGATCGAGCCCTTGGCAACCGTGTTGGTGCCGGGATCGCCCACCGTGGTGCGGATGCCGGCTTCCGGGGCACCGGCACGGTCGAGCGCGCTGGTTTCGATCGCGCTGCGCGGGGCCGGGCCGCCGAACAGGGCATCGAGCGTCTGCTCGGCTGCCGTGCCTTCGGCCGGGCGCGGGGCGCCGGGGGCGGGGGGAACGAGGTTGAAATCAGGCGGGACCACCAGCGGGGCCTGGCGCTGCACGGCGAATTCATCGGGCCGGTCACGGCCGAGAATGCCGCCGCTGCTGCCACAGGCAGCCAGCATGGCGCTGCCGCCGGCGAGAAGGATGAGGGTACTGATCTTACGCATGGGTACCATTCTCCGCGGCCTTTCCGGCCGGTTGTTCGTCAGGATTGGGCGCTTTTTCGCGCACAAGGAAGGAACGGGCAAGGATAATCACCACGCCGATGGTGATTGCCGCGTCCGCCACGTTGAAGATCAGGAAGGGCCGGAAGTCGCCGAAGTGGAGGTCGGCATAGTCGACCACATAGCCCAGATTATAGCGGTCATGGATGTTGCCGAGCGCCCCGCCGAGGATCAGCGACAGGCCCAGGATATCGCCCAGCACCTGCTCCCGCAGCATCCACACCAGCACGACCAGGGCAATCAGCCCGGTCACCGCCACCAGGATCCAGCGCATCTCCATCGACGTCGCCTGGAACATGCCCAGTGAGATGCCGTAATTGTGCGTCAGGGTGAAATTGAAGAACGAGACGATTTCCCGGCTATCGCCCAGCTTCATGCCCAGCGTATCGACCACATGGCTCTTGAGCAGCTGGTCGACCACGTAGAGCGCAACCGCGAACAGCAGCCCGATTACCCGGTTGCGCCAGATAACGCTCATGCCGTCTCTCCCGTGCCGGAAACCACCGTGTCGCAACGATGGCACAAAGCTCCGTCTTCCGCCACTTCGGGAAGATGACGCCAGCAGCGGCCGCATTTGGGGTCGGTGGTGGGGGTGACGATCACCACGGATCCTTGCCCGCGCGCGACTGTCGCGGTGATGAACAGTTCGGCCAGCGCGGCGTCGTTTATCCCTCCGGGCACCGCGTCACCCGGCACAGTCACAAGCGCCTCAAGGCCCGAACGGATCGTCTTGTCACGGCGATAGGGCTCGATTGCCTCGGTCACTTGTTGGCGCAAGTTGCGCAGGGCCTGCCATGCTTTCATCAATTTGGAATTGGTACCTACTTCAGGCAGGTCGGGCCATTCCAGCAGGTGCACGCTCCCGCCGTCGGGATAGCGCGTGCCCCACACTTCCTCCGCCGTGAACACCAGCACCGGCGCGGCGTAGCGCACCAGCGCGTGGAACAGCGTATCGAGCACGGTGCGGTAGGCCATCCGCTTGGGATCATCCGCCGCGTCGCAATAGAGGCAGTCCTTGCGGATATCGAAGAAGAACGCGGAGAGGTCCTCGTTGCAGAAGTCGCTCAGCGTGCGGACATAGGTGTTGAAGTCGTATTCAGTAGCGGCGACGCGGAGGTGGCCATCGACGATCTTTAGCATGTGGAGCACGTACCACTCCAGCTCCGGCATGGCCTCCACCGCCACCCGCTCCGCTTCGCTGAACCCGTCGAGCGCGCCGAGCAGGTAGCGGAACGTGTTGCGCAGCTTGCGATACTGGTCGCCCACCCCTTTGAGGATTTCATCGCCGATCCGGTGATCCTCGGTGAAGTCGACCGACAGCGCCCACAGCCGGATAATGTCCGCGCCGTAGTTCTCCATCACCTTGATCGGGTCGATGGTGTTGCCGAGGCTCTTGGACATCTTGCGCCCGTCGCTGGCCATGGTGAAGCCGTGGGTCAGCACCTGGTCATAGGGCGCGCGGCCGCGGGTGGCGCAGGATTCCAGCAGGCTCGACTGGAACCAGCCACGATGCTGGTCGCTGCCTTCGAGGTAGAGGTCGGCCGGCCAGCGCAGCGCGGGCCAGCGGCCGCTTTCCAGCACGAAGGCATGGGTGGTGCCCGAATCGAACCACACGTCGAGAATGTCGGTTACCATCTCGAACTGGTCGGGGTTGTGGTCGGGTCCGAGGAACGGGCCCTTGTTGGCGCTGTTCCAGGCGTCCATGCCCTCGTCCCGCACCGCCGCGACAATGCGGGCGTTGACTGCCGGATCGTTGAGATAGGTGCCGTCAGGCCGCACGAACAAGGTGATCGGCACACCCCAGGCGCGCTGGCGGCTCAGCACCCAGTCCGGCCGCCCGGCGACCATGGAGCCGATCCGGTTGCGGCCCTTTTCCGGGAAGAAGCGGACCCGCTCGATTTCGGCCAGCGCCGCTTCGCGCAAGGTGGGGGAGGCGCACGGGGTTTCATCCGCCGGGTCGACCCGGCCGCCTTCGCCTTCCCATGCCTTTTCCGCCGGGGTCTTGGCAGGCAGGTGGGTGAGCGGGCGGTCCATCGGCACGAACCACTGCGGAGTGCAGCGGAAGATCACCTTGGCCTTGGAGCGCCACGAATGCGGGTAGGAGTGCTGATAATCCGCGCTCGCCGCAAGCAGCGCGCCGGCCTCGCGCAGGTCCGAACAGATCGGGCCGTCGGGCGCGTTGAACTTGGGGTTGATGACCGACATGCGCCGTTCGTCGGCTCCGCCGAGCCAGGCCCAGTCATCGCGGTAACGCCCGTCGTTGCGGACCGCGAACACCGGTTCGATGCCGTGTGCCTTGCACAGCTCGAAGTCGTCCTCGCCGTGATCGGGCGCCATGTGGACAAGGCCGGTGCCGCTGTCGGTGGTGACGAAATCGCCGGGGAGCAGCGGACGAGGGGTGGCGTAGAACCCGCCGAGGTGGTGCATCGGGTGGCGGGCGAGGGTGCCGGCGAGGTCGGCGCCTTTGATCTTTGGGCCCATGGCCAATGGTGGTGAATCATTATACTCGATGACTTCGAGGATCGGCCCATTTTCGTCGGACACGGTGCTAAAAGTTCGCCACCCCCTTAACCTTTGCCAAACATCTGCGACGAGCTTGTCGGCAACTAGGAGGTTGCGCCCCTGCCATTGGATCAGCCTGTACTCGACCTCCGGCCCATAGGCCAAAGCCTGGTTCACCGGGATCGTCCACGGCGTCGTCGTCCAGATCACCGCGTGCGCGCCGACCAGCTCGGGGATCGGCGACTCAACAATCTCGAACGCCACGTCGATCTGGGTGGAGGTGATGTCCTCGTACTCAACCTCCGCCTCGGCCAGCGCGGTTTCTTCGACCGGGCTCCACATCACCGGCTTGGCCCCGCGATAGAGCGTGCCCGCTTCGGCCAGCTTGAGCAGTTCGGCGACGATGATCGCCTCGCTGTCCTTCTGCATGGTGAGGTAGGGATTGTCCCAGTCGCCCATGATGCCTAGCCGCTTCAATTGTTCGCGCTGGGTGTCGACCCAGCCCTGCGCATAGGCGCGGCATTCGTCGCGGAACGCCTTGACCTCCGCCTCGTCGCGGCCTGCGCCGCTGAGCACGGGTTTGGCCTTCTTCGCCTTGCGGTAGGCTTCCTCGACCTTCCATTCGATGGGGAGCCCGTGGCAATCCCATCCGGGTACGTAAGGCGCGTCCTTGCCCAGCAGGTTCTGCGTGCGGCAGACCATGTCCTTCAGCACGTGGTTGAGCGCGTGGCCGATGTGCATGTCGCCATTGGCGTAGGGCGGGCCATCGTGGAGGATGAAGCTCTCGCGCCCGGCGCGGCTCTCGCGCAGCTGGCGGTAGAGCCCTTCGGCCTCCCAGCGCGCGGCCATGCCCGGCTCCTTCTGCGGAAGGCCGGCCTTCATCGGAAACTCGGTCTTCGGCAGGAAGACGGTGTCGCGGTAATCGCGCTTGGTTTGTTCGGTCATGGCTCCGGCGCGCTTAGAAGCCGCCGCGCCTCCGCGCAATCCTTGTCCATCTGCGCGATCAGCGCCTCGAGGCTGTCGAACTTCGCCTCAGGGCGCAGGAAGTGATGGAAGGCGATCTCGATTTCCTGCCCGTAGAGGTCACCCGCAAAATCGAAGAAGTGCGGTTCGAGCAGTTCCTTGGGCGGTGAGAACTGCGGGCGTACGCCGATATTGGCCGCGCCTTGCAGCACTTCGCCGCTCGCCAGCACCCGGCCTGTCACCGCGTAGATGCCGTAACGCGGGCGCAGGTAGTTCTCGATCGCGAGGTTGGCGGTGGGATAGCCGATAGTGCGGCCGCGCTTGTCGCCATGCTCCACCACGCCGCGAATGGCGAAAGGGCGGGTGAGCAGCCGCGCCGCTTCCTGCGGATCTCCGGCGCGCAGGGCATCGCGCACCCGGCTGGAGGACACCGGCACGCCCGCGTCCATGACCGGGCCGACCGTGCGGGTGGCCATGCCGATTTCCGCGCCGATTTCGCGCAGCACGCTCACACTGCCGCCGCGCCCCTTGCCGAAGGTGAAATCCTCGCCGGTCACGACCCCCGCCGCGCCGAGATGCTCACCGAGGATGCCGCGCACGAATTGTTCCGCTGTGGTCCCAGCGAGCGCGGCGTCGAAGTGGAATACCAGCATCGCGGTGGCCCCGGCGGCGAGGTAAAGCTCCTGCCGCTGCTCCAGCGTGGTCAGGCGGAACGGCGCGATCTCCGGGCGGAAGAAGCGTACCGGATGGGGATCGAAGGTGGCGACGATGGCCGGGCGGCCCTCGGCCCGCGCCCAGGCAATCGCCTCCCCCGCCACCGCCTGGTGGCCGAGGTGGAACCCGTCAAAATTGCCGAGCGCGACAATCGCCCCGCGCAGGGGTTCGGGCAGCGGCTCGCGGTGGTCGAGGAACCTCATGTGGCGGCGCCCGCGCGGAGATACGTCAGGAATGCGAAGCCCTCGTGTTCCTCGCGCGCCGCTTCGGTCCAGTCGGCGCCCGGCGGGTCGATCATGGCATCGCCTGCATGTTCTGCGTCAAGCTGGGTCAGCTCGATCCGTTCGGCCAGCGGCAGGAACAGGCGATAGACCTCCGCCCCGCCGATCACCGCGATCTCGCCCGGTCCGGTGAGCGCGAGAGCGTCATCGGCACTGCGGGCAACCTCCGCCCCCTCGGCCTGCCATCCCTGCTGCCGGGTCAGCACTATATGGCGGCGGCCCGGAAGCAGGCCCGGAAGACTGTCGAAAGTCTTGCGGCCCATGATCATGGGTTTGCCGATGGTGAGGGCCTTGAACCGCTTCAGGTCGGCCGGCAGATGCCAGGGCATCGCGCCGCCCGCCCCAATCACCCCGTTGGCGGCGCGGGCCATGATCAGGAACAGGCCGGGGCGGACTGCAGCCGTCATCAGCCGTGGGTGACCCGCGTCACATGGCCCATCTTGCGCCCTTCGCGCGCGGTGGCCTTGCCGTATAGGTGCAGGTGCGCGTCCGGGTCGGCCAGGAACGCGTGCGCCTTGGCCGCCGCCTTGCCGATAATGTTCTCCATCGCGACGGCGCTGCCGGTGGTCGCAGTGTCGCCCAGCGGCAGGCCGCAGATCGCGCGGATGTGGTTCTCGAACTGGCTGGTGGCCGCACCTTCAATGGTCCAGTGGCCCGAATTGTGCACCCGCGGGGCCATTTCGTTGAACACCGGGCCCTGTCTCGTGGCGAAGAACTCGCACGTCAGAACCCCGACATAGTCGAGCGCATCGGCAACCTGCTTCGCCAATGCGCGGGCGGATTCGACCTGCTCGGTCACCACCGCCGGAGCGGGCAAGCTGGAGCGGGCCAGGATGCCGCTCTCGTGGACATTGTGCGGGCTGTCCCAGTATCGCACCGCACCGTCCTTGCCGCGCACCAGGATGACCGAGAATTCCGCCTCGAACGCAACCAGCCCTTCATAGACCAGCGGGGTGCCCGTGCGGTTGAAGCCCTCCGCATCGCGGGCCGAGGCCATGCGCCACTGGCCCTTGCCGTCGTAGCCGTCGCGCCGGGTCTTGAGGATGCCGGGGGTGCCGATCCGCTCGATCGCTTCCATCAGGTCACCCCGATCGTCGACCGCTTTCCACGGTGCAGGCCGCCCGCCGAGGTTCTCGACGAAACGCTTCTCCAGCACCCGGTCCTGCGCGGTTTCCAGCGCGCGCGGGTGCGGTGCCAGGCGCTGGGTCAGCGGGGCGAGCGGTTCGACCGGGACATTCTCGAACTCCCAGGTGATGACGTCGCACTTCTGGGCGAAGGCGGCCATCGCCTTGGCATCGTGCCAGTCATTGGTGAACAGGTCGGCGCAGACATCGCCCGCAACCGGGTCTTTTTCCGGCGCATAGGCAATGCAGCGGTAGCCCAGCTGCGCGGCGGCCATCGCCAGCATCCGGCCGAGCTGGCCGCCGCCGAGGATGCCGATGGTGCTCCCGGGCTTAAGCATTCTTCGCTCGCATCAGTCCTGCGGCCGCTCGGTTACTGCATCACGCCGGGCATTGCGCCAGGCCTGCAGCCGCTGTGACAGGCTTTCGTCTTCCAGGGCGAGGATCGCGGCGGCGAACAGGCCGGCATTGGTTGCGCCCGGCTCGCCGATGGCAAAAGTCGCGGTGGGCACCCCTGCGGGCATCTGCACGATCGACAGCAGGCTGTCCTGCCCTGACAATGCCTTTGACTGCACGGGTACACCCAGCACCGGCAGGTGGGTGAGCGCGGCAATCATCCCGGGCAGGTGCGCTGCGCCCCCCGCCCCGGCGATGATGATCCGGAAACCTTCTGATTCGGCGCTGCGGGCAAACTGGAACATCCGGTCCGGCGTGCGGTGGGCCGAGACGATCTGTGCGTCATAGGCCACGCCCAGCTCGTCAAGTGCCTGGGCCGCACAGCGCATGGTCGGCCAGTCGGACTGGCTGCCCATCACGATGGCGACTTTCGCGGCGACCTTTGCCCCCCCCTGGCTCATCTTACAGGTCCTTCAGGTAGCGCCGTTCGCCCGGCTGCATCTTGGCATCGAACTCGTAGACAATCGGCTGTCCGGTCGGGATCTCCAGATCGGTGATGTCTTCATCGGAAATGCCGGAGAGGTGCTTGACCAGTGCGCGCAGGCTGTTGCCATGGGCGGAAATGATCACGGTCTCACCGCTGGCCAGCACCGGCAGGATGTCCGCTTCCCAGTAAGGCAGTACCCGCTCGATGGTGAGTTTCAGGCTTTCGGTCTGCGGCACGTCAATGCCGGCGTAGCGCGGATCGGCGGCGAGATCGAAGGTGCTGCCCGGCTCCATCGCTGGGGGCGGCACATCGAAACTGCGGCGCCAGACGTGGACCTGCTCCTCGCCGTGCTGCTCGCGCGTCTCCTGCTTGTCGAGCCCGGTCAGGCCGCCATAATGCCGCTCGTTCAGGCGCCAGTCCTTGGTGACCGGGATCCACAGCCGCCCGCAGGCTTCCAGCGCCAGGTTGAGGGTCTTGATCGCGCGGGTCTGGAGCGAGGTGAAGGCACGGGTCGGGAGAATGCCCTTGTGCGCCAGCAGCTCACCCGCTGCGATGGCCTCGGCCACGCCTTTCTCGGTCAGGTCGACATCCCACCAGCCGGTGAAGCGGTTTTCGAGGTTCCACTGGCTCTGGCCATGGCGGACGAGGATCAGGGTAGGCACGTGGGGCAGCTCCGGTTGGGTCGGGAGCACGGCGGGTTAGCCCGCGTCGCCGGGTTTGGGAAGCCCGCTTTCGCCCGATTCGGAATCGATGGCGGGCGCGAGGCCCCGGGCCTGAGCCTTTCGGCGCCGCAGGTTTTCGCGCAGCTTGGCGGCGAGTCGGTCCTCACGCGAGAGCTTCTTGCTGGTCGGGTCACCCATCCCGAATGCCTTGCCGATAATCGCATCCGCGCTCAAGTCGCGAAGCGGCAGCACTGCAAAGAGGCTCTCCTGCGCATGCGCGGCTTGACATTGCGCCCCTGCACAACGATAGGCGCGCCACTTCGCGAGCGGGCTGCTGTAGCTCAGTGGTAGAGCGCACCCTTGGTAAGGGTGAGGTCGGGAGTTCAATCCTCCCCAGCAGCACCAGTTTCGGCCACGCGAAAGCCATCCAATGGATGCATTTCGGTCGAAACCCCTCCGCGTGAGCGAAACGCAACGTCCATCCCCACATTTTTGACCATTACCGGCAGGCCGCCGCTCCGATAGTGCTACCCTTTCACGCATAAGGGAGAATTGCGCCATGGATCTGGGGCTCAAGGGCAAGAAAGTCATCATGAACGGCGGGGCGCACGGGCTGGGTCTGGCTTCGCTCAAGCTGTTTGCCGCCGAGGGTGCCGATGTCGCCTTCTTCAGCCGCAAGGAAGACAAGATCGAGGCGGCCAAGGCCGCGATCGATGCCGCCGGGCAGGGCAAGGTGTTTGCCGAAGTGTTCGACATGGCTTCGGGCGGCGATGCCTACAAGGCGTGGCTGGAAAAGGCGGCGCAGGAACTGGGCGGGTGCGATATCTTCATCCACACCGCATCGTCCTCGGGCACAGGCGGCACCGGTGACTGGCAGGCCTGCCTTGACATGGACATTCTCGGCGCGGCGCTGGGCGTGGAGGCACTGACCCCGCATCTGGAGAAATCCGACACAGGCTCGATCGTGATGATGTCGTCCACAGCGGCGCTTGAGACCTTTATCGGCCCCAACCCGTTCAACGCCATGAAGGCGGCGCTGATCACTTATGCCTCGCAGCTTTCCCAGGCCTATGCCGGCAAGGGCATCCGCGTGAACACGGTCAGCCCCGGCGCCATCTACTACAAGGGCGGCAACTGGGAAGTGATCGAGGAGCACATGAAGCCGCTGTTTGACGCGACCCTGGCCAAGATGCCGATGGGCCGCTTCGGCAATGACGAGGAAGTGGCGAAAGCGATCGTCTTCGTCGCCAGCCCGGCAGTGCCCTACATGACCGGCTCCAACGTGGTGGTCGATGGCGGGTTCACCCAGCGCGTGCAGTTCTGATCCAACCCAACAAGGCAGGAAACTCCCCATGGCCGCAAATGCCAAAGAGATCGACCGCGACAAGCTGCTCGACATCTACACCCGCACGATGAAAGTGAACCGGACGGACGAAAAATTCCGTGCCCTGCTGATGCAGGGCAAGGTCGCGGTGATGTATTACTGCGTACGCGGGCAGGAACTGGTCTCCGCCGCGGCGATGGCCGCGCTTGAGAAGGACGACTACGTCGTGTGCACCTATCGCGGGCAGGGCGAGCAGACCGCCAAGGGCATCCCGATCGAGAAGTGGTGGGGCGAATGCCTCGGCAAGGCGACCGGCACCTGCAAGGGCAAGGGCGGGACCATGCACATCACCGATCCGGAAACCGGGATCATGGTGACGACCGGAGTGGTCGGCTCCGGTCTCCCAATCGCCAACGGCCTGGCCATGGCGAGCCAGAACAACGGTGACGGGCGCGTAACGCTGGTCAGCTTCGGCGACGGCGCGGCCAATATCGGCGGCTTCCACGAAGCGATGAACATGGCCCAGCTGTACAAGCTGCCGGTGGTGTTCCTGTGCCAGAACAACCGCTACGGCGAGCATACCGCCTATGCCGATCACACCGACAGCCCCAACATCGCCAGCCGCGCCGCCGGGTACGGGATGCCGGGGGTGACGGTGGACGGGAACAATGTCCACGAAGTCTACCCAGCGGTGAAGGAAGCGGTTGACCGCGCCCGCCGGGGTGAAGGGCCCAGCCTTGTCGAAGCTATGTGCTACCGCATGATGGGCCACTTCTTCGGCTCGGACTTCTCCTACATGCCACCCGAGCATCTGGCCGAGATGGCGGCGGAAGACCCGCTGCCCAAGCTGCGCAAGGTCATGCTGGAGCACCAGTTCACCGAAGAAGAGCTCGACAGCATCGTCGATGGCATCAACGCCGAGATTGACGCGGCGGTGGAGCATGCGCTGGCCGCGCCGCTGCCGGATGTGAGCGAGATCTACAAAGACGTGCTGGAGGAGGTGAACTGATGGCCGAAATTACCATGACTCAGGCCCTCAACCTCGCCATCGACGAGGCCATGGCCGACGATCCGGGCGTGTTCTGCCTCGGTGAAGATGTCGCCGCCAAGCAGGGCGGCGGGGTGTTCAAGATTACCTCGGGCCTCAGCGAGAAATATGGCGAAAATCGCATCCGCGCGACCCCGATTTCGGAAACCGCGATCATTGGCGCGGCGGTTGGCGCTGCGCTCGCCGGGCAGCGCCCGATTGCCGAGATCATGCTGATGAACTTCGTCGGTGTGTGCATGGACCAGATCGTCAACCACGCGGCCAAGCTGCGCTTCATGAGCGGCGGGCAGACCCCGTGCCCGATCGTGATCCGCACCACCACCGGGGTCGGGGTCGGCTTCGGCGGGCAGCATTCGGACATGCTGGAGGCGTGGTTCGCCCACGTCGCGGGCATCCACGTGGTCACGCCGAGCAATGCGGCGGACGCGCGCGGGTTGATGCGCGCCAGCATCGATGCCAACGATCCGGTGATCTTCATCGAGAACATCCTGTGCTACGGCCTCAAGTCCGAAGACCCGGGCCCGGGCTACCGCGTGCCGCTGGGCAAGGCGGCGGTTGCGCGCGAGGGCAGCGACATTTCGATCATCACCTATGGCCGCACCGTGCTCGATGCGCTCAGCGTGGCCGCCGACCTCGAGAAGGAAGGTATCAGCGTCGAGGTGATCGACCTGCGCACCATCGCGCCTTACGACGAGGCGACGGTGCTGGCCTCGGTCCGCAAGACCGGCCGTGCGCTCACTCTGCATGAAGCGGTTCGCCCGTTCGGCACCGGGGCCGAACTCGCCGCCAATATCCAGGAAAAGTGCTGGGACAGCCTCAAGGGCCCGGTCCGGCGGATCGGCGGCACCTTTTCCGCCGTGCCCTTCGCCAGCCATCTGGAGCAGGCCTGGATCCCGAACAAGGCGGATATCGTCGCCCAGATCAAGGCGAGTGTGGGGAAAGACTGAGCGATGGCCGAGGAAATCCGCATCCCCAAGCTGGGCATGAGCGCGCAGGAAATGACGCTGGTCGAATGGATGTTCGGCGATGGCGAACAGGTCAGTGCGGGCGAGGTGCTCTACACTGTGGAAACTGACAAGACGACCGTGGAGGTGCAGGCCCAGGCCAGCGGCACGCTGCGCCCGACGGGTGAGGAAGGCCATGTCTACAAGGTGGGTGACCTGATCGGCGTTATCGAATGATGTCGTCCTCAAGTAGTGAAACCGTAGGACAACTAGGACGCAAACCGGCCGAACTTCTGGCCGATATCTACCGGCTCGCCGGCCAGCGGGACTGGGATGCGGTCGCCGAGCGGCTGCATCCCGAGATCGTGATCTACGAGGCAGAATCGCTGCCGTTCGCCGGCGAGTGGAAGGGCCGGGACGCGCTCCAGCGCCTGTCTGCCGCTATGTACGGCACCTGGGCTGACGCCAAGGTGGAGATCCACGAGATCATCGGCGGTGAAACCTACGCTGCGGTGATCCTCAGCTTGACCATGACGTCGAAGAAGACCGGGCGGACCTTCACCCAGACGCTGAGCGAAGTCGGCAAGTTCGAGGACGGGCTGCTGCGGGAACACCGCATCCACTATTTCGACAGCGCGGAAATCGCCGCGGAAGCCTGAGCGGGACACGCCGATGACAATAGAGAAAGTCTGCGTCCTGGGCGCACCGGCCGACCAGGGCCAACCGCTCGTCGCGGCGCTGCTGCGGGCCGGGTTTTCGGTCACCGCCGGGGTGCGGCGCGCGGGCGCCATGGCAGGCACGCCGTTCCCCGACCTGCCGACCGTCCATGCCGACATTACCGACGCCGACGCCATGGCGGTCGCCTTTGCCGGGCAGGATGCGGCGGCATTCCACCTGCCGTTCGAGTTCGACCGGGACCGTGCCGCCAGTTTTGGCGGAGCTATCGCCGAGGGTGCCAGCCGGGCGGGGCTGAAGAAGATCGTGTTCAACACCGCCTGTTTCGTGGCGAATCACGACCTCGCACTGTCTGCCCATGACGGGCGGCGCGACATCGAGGCGGCGCTGGAAGCAACCGGCATCCCGTGCGTGTTCATCGAGCCGGTGGTGTTCATGGACAATATGTACCGCGCCTGGACCCGCCCGCTGATCATGCGCGAGGGGGTGTTCGCCTATCCGGCCGGGCCGGGGCTGACGATCAGCTGGGTCTGCCTGGAGGACGTGGCGCAGGCGATGACCCGTGCATTGCAGACTGATCGCGCTGACGGGCAGCACGTACCGCTGGGCGGGCCCGAAGCGCTGGTAGGCGACGAGGTTGCGGAGCGGCTGAGCGAAGCTCTTGCCCGGCCGATCCGGTTCGAGAGCCTCAAGCCGGAGGAATTCGCCAGCCGGATGAGCGTGCTGGTGACCGGATCGCCTGAAGTGCCCGAAGGCAGCGTCTACAACGGCATGGCGAAGTTCTACGCCTGGTACAACGCGCAGGCCACCTCGCCGCTGTTGGTCGACCCGCAGGCCGCGCGCGATCTGTTGGGGGTGGAGCCGACCAGCCTGATCGACTGGGCGCGGAGCAAGGACTGGGACGCGCCCTACTCCTGATCAGCAAGGCCCAGCCAGGACGCGGCACCGGGTGACAAAGGTGACACGGTGTCACCTTCGCCGGACGGGCATTTATCATGTAACGTCAATTTGATAGACGCCGGTGTGGCTGGCGGACACTGCCGGGGCAAGCGCGAGAACAGCGCCTGTGCGCCATCTGCGCGGTGGAGCGATGTCACGATGGGAAAGAGCGAATTGGCCGCTTAGTCGACCGGGCGCGTGTAGGAAATGCCGATCCGCTTGCGAGCGCGAGACAGGGCTGTGCACATGGCGGATGTTGGGTGGTTTCCTGAATGGCGGCTTCCTTCGCTGGATTTCCGATCCGTGCCGCCAGATTGATCTCTTTGAGACGGTTGCTGGCCCGCCGATCCGTATGGAGCGGCGGGCCGGCACGTCAGATGCGCACGAAATTGTGCATGGCGAGCGCACCGAAGGGGAGCGATGCGAGCGGCCCGCCAACGTCGAGCGTGCCGAGATCGATCGCTACGAAGCCGATGGCTTCAAGGATCGCGCGGACCTGCGCCTTGGCGTCGGTATTGTCGCCCGAGTAGAACAGGACGCGTTGGCCGCCTGCGGTCTTCGGCTCGGGCAGCACGTTGACGTCGAGATGGTTGAACGCCTTCACCACACGGGCGCCCGGCACGAGTCCGGCAACCACCGCGCTGGAATGGGTACCACCCAGATCAACGGCCTTGATGCCATAGGCGGCGAGGGGATTGGTCGGATCGCTGGCTTCCGGCGAGCCCGATTCGAGGAACAGAACGGGGTTCGTGCCGTCGATCACAATGCGGTTGTCCCAGGCGGGAAGATCGCCCAGCACATCTTCGAGCGCGACCCAGGGCATTGCCAGCAGGACCATGTCGGCGCTCGCCGCCTCGGCGACAGTGCCGGCGGTGATGGTCTCGCCCAGTTCCTCGACCAGCGCGGCGAGCGAGGCCGGTCCGCGCTTGTTGGCGATGATGGCCGTCATGCCGACCTTGGCAAGCGCGCGGGCGACGTTGGAGCCGAGAGCGCCCGATCCGATGATACCGATAGTCATGTCATATTTCCTTTGAATGTGGGGCAAGGAGACGCCAGTCGGCAGCGCCCCATGGGCTAACCGGACCGAAACTGAAGAGTGAATGTGTAAGTGAGGTGCCTACATTTATAGGCAAATCAGGCCCACTTGAGCGGGATCGTGAACTTGCCCAGACGAGCGACCTCTGCCGCCACGTCGGCGATGGTTACTTGGGCAAGCTCTGCCTCCATCGCCGCCATGGCCCGATCCAGAACGGGCCGCAGCGCGTCCTGTATGTTGCTGCCAACCGCGCACCGATCCATCGGTTGCAGGCGATGCAGCGTGAACAATCTGGTGTCTTCGACCGCCTTGTAAACGTCGAGCAGCCGGATGCGGGCGGCAGGCTTTGCCAGCAAGGCACCGCCGCCAGCGCCCAATTGCGATGTCGTCAGCCCGGCCTGGTGCAAACGGGACAGCAAGCCGCGGATAACGACCGCGCTCGTGCTGGCTGACCCTGCAAGGTCAGCCGAGCGCATCGGCGTGCCGTCGCTCACAGCCATTGCGGCAAGGGCGTGAACGGTAACGACAAAGCGGGAACTGGTGGGCACGGCGGCAATCCTTCAATGGTGTGTAGCAATCACGCTGACACTTAGGGGCGATGATGCGGTCTGTTCGGGCTTCGCCCCGGGACCGTCCCGACCTGGTGGAGAGGAAATGCCACGCTTGCGGTGACAGGCAAAGCCTCTATTATCCGATCGCATCCATCGCATTTCCCGATGGGAGGGGCTTTGTCGATCGACGCAGTATCACTCGGACAATTGCGCGCGTTCATCGCCGTGGTGGACGAAGGCAGCTTTTCGTCAGCCGCGCGGGCACTGCGGCGTACGCAGCCGGCGGTCAGCGAATCCATCGCCAATCTCGAAGCGCAATTGTCGGTGGTGCTGTTCGACCGGACCAATCGCTATCCCCGGCTCACGCCAGAAGGCGCTGTCCTGATCGCCGACGCCCGCAAGGTGGTAACGGCGCTCGATGAATTGCGCGCTCGAGCCAAGGGCATTTCGGGCGGGTTGGAGCCGGAACTGATCGCTGTCGTCGATGTGTTCGTGCCGATCGACTTGGTCGCCGATGTGGCTGAGCAATTCGGCACCGCGTTTCCCTCCACCCCGCTGCGCCTTTATGTCGAGGCGCTCGGTTCGGCGGTGCAGCCCGTGCTGGAAGGTCGGGCGGGGTTCGGCATTGTCGGGTCGCTGCCGGTGCTGCCGCCAGGACTGACCGCCGAACGCGTAGCGGAGGTGAAGGTGCTGATGGTGGCGGCGGCCAACCACCCGCTCAGCCAATACAGGGGTGTCATCCCGGCTGAGGAGCTGGTGCGACATACCCAGCTTGTCCTGACCGACCGTTCGCACCTTTCAGACGGACAGCAGTTTGGGGTGATGGCAGATTCGACATGGCGGCTTGCCGATCTGGCGACCAAGCACGCCTTCCTGCTGCGCGGCCTCGGCTGGGGCGGCATGCCTTATCACATAGTGAAGCAGGAACTTGAGGACGGACGCCTGACGGAATTGTCCATCCAGAACGTCCCGCCCGGCGGAGCGACGCTCACCATGTCAGCGGTCTACAGGACAGCCGAACCGCCGGGCCCGGCCGGCCGCTGGATGATCGAGCGGCTCAAGCACTGCGCGCAGAATGGGGAGTAAGCCCCAGTCATCGGGCTGGCCGATGCGTACGATCGATCCTTCTCGCGCCTCGTCGCCCACAGCGCCAGCAAAGCGGCAGTGGAACGGGGCGAGAAACGGATCGTGGCGCTAAGCCAGCGGCTGCCGGCAGCGCAGTTCTGGCCTTACCCCGGCGTTCCGCGGCTGATCGGCGGATCTTGATCCGCGAATTCCGGTATGGGGTCGCGACCGGATCGCCTGTCTTGGCCGAAAATCCGGCCTAGCCGACCAGGCCTGCTAACCTCGGCCCTCCAGCCAGGCCCGGCTTGTCCGCGCCACTTCGCGGGCGCGGGCGTTGAGGTCGGGGAAGGCGTCGCGCAGGGTGGCGGAGCGTTCCTCGACGGCCAGCGGGAGGTGATCGGGCAGGGCATCGAGCATCGCGCCCACCGCCAGCCCGCCGTGGCCGAGCGGCATCCGGCGGTTGATCGCATCGTCGATGATCGCGTCGAAGTTCGACAGATCCGGCGGGGCGGCGGGGGCGTCGCATGGCTGGCAATAGCTCAGCCATTCGCGCGGGATGGCGGCCAGGTCCGCCGCCGTGCCGCCCGAGCGGGACCAGTGCAGGGTATCGACCAGCAGTGCCTTGGCTGCGCCCTCGACCTGTTCAAGGATCGCGCGTGCGGCGTGGATCGTCTTCACTTCGGTGAACAGCCCGAATTCGAGATTGATCCGCACCCCGGTGCCCTTGGCCCGGTCGACCATCGCCTGAAACTTGGCGACGGTCGCGGCAGCATCGGGGTCGCTGGAAACGCACAGCAGGTTGGCCGCGCCGAGCTCGGCAGCGATGTCCACCAGTTCGGTCAGCCACGGGTCGGGCGGCCCAGGCGTGATCCATGCGACTTCGAGGTCGAGCAGGGTGACGCCGGCCTCACCGCATTGCCGCCGCACCGCGCGGGTGGTGGCGGGGGTCCAGCTGTCGCGCTCGGCCCACATCCCGCCCATGTCGAACCCGCCATAGGCCGCCGCCTCGACCAGCTGCGCCGGGGTCGCTTCAGGCAGCACCCCGGCCGCGAGCGAGAGGGCGCGACGGGTCATTTGGAACGGTTACCGGAACGCAGGGAACGGCAACCGTGACCAAGCCCGCGCGGCGTCTGAGCGTGCTTTTCCGATTGCGTCAGCAACGGCGGAAAACGCATCATAACGTTTGGCCATCATCCAGCACGAAGTCGGCCCCGGTCACGAATTCGGCTGCGTCGGAGCACAGGAACAGCAGCATGGCATCGAGCCCTTCCTGCCCCATCAGGCGCTTGCGCGGCCAGCGGGCGACCTGCGCCTTCCCGGGGTCGGTGTCGAACCATGCGTCGTTGATCGCGGTGCGGATATAGCCGGGGGAAATGGTGTTGATGCAGATGCCCTTGCGGGCCCACTCGCGCGCGAGGCTCTTGGCAGCCTGGACCACGCCCGCCTTGCTGGCGCTGTAGGCGACCAGACCGGGCGAGGCTTCGAACGCAGTGATCGAGGCGATCAGCACGATCCGGCCGCCCTTGCGCCCGTCAGCGCCCACGCCTGCCGCCATCATCCGCCTGGCGCCCTCGCGCGCGGTCAGGATCGCGCCCTTGAGGTTGACGTTGAGGGTGTGCTCGATCTCGTCCTCGGGCATTTCGGTGGCAAGGCCCGCCCCGTCGATCCCGGCATTGGCGATCACGGTGTCGACCACCGTGCCGAATGCGGCTTCGGCGGCATCATAGCCCGCGATCACGTCAGCCTCGCGCGCCACGTCCATCTGCACGGCGGCGGCGCTCGGTCCGATCCGCTGCGCCAGTGCCTCGAGCCGGTCGGCCCGGCGCGCGGCGAGCGCAACCTTCGCGCCCGAGGCGGCGAGGATGCGGCCGAACCGCTCCCCCAGCCCGGAGGATGCCCCGGTAACCAGCGCGGTGCGGCCGGTCAGGTCGAACGAAAACCCCACCTCAGGCCGGCAGTTCGCCGTTGATGTACTTCATCAGCGTGGTCTGGAAGTGGCGCACCCGGCTGTCCTGGTACTTGCCCAGCTCCATCAGCCCCTGCTTCATCGTCTTCATGCCCGTCTGCACATGCGGCAGGTTGGCCATGTCCTGATCGAACACGTTCGCCAGCGCAGCGCCCATCTTGTCGGTCGCCCAGCTGAATGGCTCGTCATCGGGGATGGTGGTGCATTCGACCGAGCGCGGCCGCGGCTCGCCCTTGGGCGTGGGGAACAGCAGGCGGATTTCCATCGTGCACCAGTCCGGCGTGTCACCTGGCAGCCAGCGATAGACCAGCGTCGGCAGGTAGCCGATCCAGGGGCTGAAGTTGGGGAAGATGTTGTAGGTGAAGTTATCGAGGATCTCGGTGTCCGAAGCGTCGGAATAGTCGTAGCCGTATTGCTGCGCGAACCCCTTGCGCCCGGCTTCGGCCAGTACCTTGCGCGCCATCAGCGGGTCATCGGCGTCGATATCGTCGGGCAGTTCGGTTGCGTTGAAGCGGCGGTTGGTGCTGGCGTCGCTGCCGCCGGAGAACTCGTTCATCTTCTCCAGCACATACATCTGGTCCTTGCCCTTCATGTGGGGGGACAGGACGCCTGACGGCGTGATCGCGCGGTTGAAGTTGTCACCGATCAGGTCGTAGCGGGTGTTGGCATCGCCCAGGAACGGCAGCAGCTGCGGGTGGGTGGTGACTGAGTGCCAGGCTTCCATGAAGGCCTCCGCTGTCGCCTTCCAGTTGGCCGGGATCCGCTTCTTCACCCACATGCCGGTATAGCGGTTCTCGAAATCGTAGCGGTCATAATGCGAGGCGGGCGAGCCGAGCCATTCGGCAAAGTCGGGCAGGGTTTCATTCTCCGTGATCATCACGAAGCCCTGCCACACGTTCACCCGCACTTCGGGCAGGCTCATGTCCTTGTCTTCAAGGTGCTTGAAATCCCAGGCACAGGGGATTTCCTTCAAGGACCCGTCGTTGTTCCAGGTGAAGCCGTGGAAGTTGCAGCGCAGGTTGGGTGTCTTGCCGCCTTTGGTCCGCAGCTTGCGCCCGCGGTGGAGGCAGGCGTTGTAGAACGCGCGCACCGCGCCATCCTGCTGGCGCACCAGCAGGAACGACTTGTCGTTGATCTCGAACACCACGGTGTCACCCGGTTCGGGCATTTCATCCACGCGGGCCGCGAACAGCCAGACATTGGGCCACATCCGCTCTCGTTCCAGGCGGGCGAAGTCTTCGCTGATATAGGGCTCGACCGACAGCGGGTCGGTCGGCATGTCGGGATGGGTTTCCTCGAACAGATAGTCGGGCGCACGCCGGGTGTCGCCTTCGAGCATGTCGGTATAGCTCATCCCCGGGCAGCGGTCCGCCCGCTGACCATCCGGTGCGATGTTGCTGATCTCGTTCATGGCCGGGTGCCTCTCCTCGCAATTTACGCAGTGTTATGGGGCAAACCTATCGCACATCGTGGGCCGCGCATCCTAGCGTATCTGTGAGGAATTCAAGATGGGCCTGCCCAAGTCGTTCTCCGCCCTCGGTCCGATCATGCAGCTGGCGTGGGTGCCGGAGGATTTCGACGCCGCGCTGAAACACTGGACCGAAGTCATGGGAGTGGGTCCGTTCTATCTGATCGAAGGCATTCATCTCGACGGAATGAAATACCGGGGGCAGCCGACCGATGCGGTGTTCGATCTCGCGCTCGCCTATTGGGGCGACATGCAGATCGAATTGATCCGCCCGCGTGACGAGCACCCGTCTATCTATCGCGGCGAATATGGCTCAACCGGCAACGGGCTGCACCATGTCTGCCTGCTGGTTGACGATATCGCCGGGGCCTATGCGGCCTGCGAGGCTCACGGGGCAGAGATCGTGATCGAAGGGTCATTCGGGGGGAAGAAGGTTATCTATGCCGATCCGGGGGCCAAGAACGGGAGAGGCGGCCCGGGCACTCTGGTCGAAGTGCTGGAACGCTCGACCGAAGGGCCGGACTTGTTCGCGATCATCAAGGCTGCGAGCGAGAACTGGGACGGTAGCGATCCGGTGCGGCGGTTCGGGTAATCGGTTTGTGATGCCCGTACGCCACCCGGCGTGCGAAATCCTCGCTCATATGACCTGAAGGTCGCGACGCTGCGGGCGGAAGGTCGCCCTTGCGGACCACATGTGGCCCGGTGCCGGCAAACCAGGCGAGATGCTCGCCGCTAAGCCGACGCGCCCAGATAGCCCAGCTGGCCCGCCTTGAAGATGGTCTGCGCACGGTTGACCGAGTCCAGTTTCTCGCCCGCGCGGTGGATGTGGTAACGGATCGTGGCATGGCTCCGGCTCAGGATCATGCTGATTTCCTTGTCGGTCTTGCCGATTGCCGCCCAGCGCAGGCACTCGACTTCGCGCTTGGACAGGACGCAGTCCGACGGGATCCGCCGTTTGGTGCGGTTGGCTTGGACATAGCCGGCCACGAACCGGCGGGTCAGCTGCGAGAACAGCGATCCGTGGAGTGCGAATTCCTCGGTCAGGTCTTCCTTGTCGCGGTCCATGCTGATGAAGCTGTTGGCGGAAATCTGCCCGAACGGCAGGTGCACCGGCACCACGATGGCGGCCTTGCACAGTGCGCGCTTCTCGAAATCGTGCAGGTCGATTTCTTCCAGATAGACGTTGCGCCAGCGGGTGTTGAACCCGTGGCGGTTGACCCAGAACGGCTCGCTTTCATACCGGCAGGCGCGCGGCAGCGGCGAATAGAGCGCCAGCCTGTGATCTTCCCACCAGCGCGCCCCATCGTCGAGCCAGCGGAAGATGTCGGCATTGAGCACCGTGCCATCGGCATCGAGCATCGGTTCCTTGGAGGAAATGTCGTCGCACATGGCGACCTGCATCCCGCGTTCCTGTGCCACGCGGGCCATGACCAGCGCGGCGTCATGGATATCCTCGGGGCACCGGATGGTGACCTGCTCGAGCAACTGGTCGAGCTGTTCCCGGCCGTGAGGGGTGCGAAGTTCGATGACATTGCCCGCCATGCAACAAAAGCTCCCGGTAAGTGCGATTCGGACAACACTCTATCACGCTCAGGGGTGCGACCCCCTGTTATTTTGCGTAGGGGAAGGGGGGGATGGGCGCGGCTAGCCACCGCCCGAGGCAAGGGAGAAAGCGATGACCTGGCAGGGCGAGAATTTCGGTTTTGCGTTGAAAGCGCTGGCGCAGGCCATCCCCGCTGACCGCCCGGCACTGCTGCACGGCGATCGGTTGGTGACCTGGTGCGAGCTCGATGCGCTGACGGATCGGATCGCCGCCGGCCTTGCCGCGCGCGGGCTGAAACCGGGCGATGCCGCCGGGCAGATGCTGCGCAACGGGCCGGACTACATGCTGGCCTATTTCGGCTGCGCCAAGGCGGGCGTGATCCCGGTTAACGTGAATTACCACTACAAGGAGCGCGAACTGGCGGACATCTTCGCCCGCTTCGGCCTGAAGGCGCTATTCGTGGAAAGCGAGTTTGCCGGGCGCGCTGCCCAGGCGATGCCGGAAGGTGCGCTGGAGCCGATCGTGGCCGACCCCGCCGATGCCGGATGGCAGGCGCTGTGCGCCACCCCGCTGCCCGCCGGGTTTGCCGTCCACCGCGATCCCGATGCCCTGTTCTACACCGCGACCGGCGGCACCACGGGGATGCCCAAGGCGGTGATGTGGCCGCACGGCGCGGCCTGGCAGGCGTTCGGGGTGGGAACATGGATGCGGGCACCGGGAGAGCCGCCGTTCATCACGCCCTCGCTCGCAAGCCATGTGGCCGAAGCCGCGAAAATCGGCCCGGACCATCCCGCCAGCAGCGCGCCCCTGCTGCTGCTCAGCCCGCTGATGCACGGGGCGGGGCAGTTTGCGGCGGTGATCCACCTGCTCAAGGGCGGGACGCTGGCGACCCTGCCGGCAAAGAGCTTCGATGCCGATCTGGCGATTGATGCAGTGCGGCAGCACGGCGCGCGCTCGATCTCGTTTGTCGGCGATGCTTTCGCCCTGCCGCTGGCCGAAGCATTGGAGAAACGCGCCGACGGGCCGCAAGCGATGGTGAGCGTGCGACAGATCACCTCCTCGGGCGCGGTGTTCTCGCTCGCCAACAAGCAGCGGTTGCTGGCGGTCCATCCGGCGATGATGATCGTCGACGCGCTCGGATCGAGTGAGAGCGCGGGCACGGCAGTGGTGGTCACCACGGTCCAGGGATCGAGCGGGGGCGGCAAGTTCGCCGCCATTCCCGGCCGCGAGACCAGGCTGTTCGACGAGAATCTGGCGGAAGTGCCGCAGGGCAGTGACGGGGTGGGGATCGTCGCCCGCTCCGGCCCCCTGCCACTGGGTTATCTCGGCGAGGATGAAAAGAATGCCCAGACCTTCCCGGTAATCGGCGGCAAGCGCTGGCTGATGACCGGCGATCGTGCGCGCTGGGGCGCGGACGGGACAATGGAGTTCATCGGGCGGGACAACATGTGCATCAACACCGGCGGCGAGAAAGTCTTCCCCGAGGAAGTGGAAGCGGTGCTGCAGGAGCATCCCGGTGTGCACGACGTGCGGGTTGTCGGCGTGCCCGATGCGCGCTTCGGCCGCAGGATTGCGGCAGTGGTGCAGCCTGAAGCGGACGCGCCGGACCTGGAGGCGCAGCTTGATGCCCGCGCCCGCGCTGGCCTGGCCGGATACAAAGTGCCGCGGCTCTATGTGTTCACCGCGCAGTCGCTGCGGCTCAACAACGGCAAGCCTGACTACAAGACGGCGCAGGCGCTGGCGGAAGCGGCGGCGGGGTAGCCTCGGGCAACGCTAATCGACGTGGGAAAGGTTGGCGGGACAGCCAACAACTTCCAAGATCAGGCTAAAATCGCGGGAATACGTCACCCCGGATCAGGTCCGGGGTGACGAAGGTGTTGAGTAAGGGTTCAAGCTCGCGCGCGCGCCAGGCCAGGCCTCAGCGCTCCCTCACCCCGTGGCGCGTTCGGCCTTGTCCTTGGCGTTGGTGCCCTTGATCATCGCGCGCAGGCCTTCCCATTCGGCGTCGCCGAGGCCCTGCAGCGTGCTCCAGAAGGTGCCGCCGGTGGCCTGGTAGCCCGCGCCGTCGATGGCGATGGTCTGGCCGTTCACATATTCTGCCCCCGGCCCCATCAGGAACACCGCCAGATTGGCCAGTTCGTGCATTTCGCCGTGGCGGCCCATCGGGTTGATCTCGTTGTTCGAATTGCCCCCGCGCCCGCCGGGCGAAAGCCGCGCGCTCATCCCCTTGGTCGGGAACAGGCCCGGGGCAATGGCATTGAAGCGCATGTTGTAGCGCCCCCATTCGACCGCGAGGGACTGGGTCATGGTGTTGATCGCGCTTTTCGACATGGCCGAAGGCAGCACGAAGGCCGAGCCGTTCCACACCCAGGTGGTGAGGATCGAGATCACGTTCAGGCGGCCCTTCTCGGCAATGATTCGCTTGCCGATATTGTGGGTGACGTAGAACGTGCCGCGAAACACGATGTCGGCAATCGCGTTGAAGCCATTGACGGAAAGATCCTCGGTCCGGCTGATGAAGTTTCCGGCCGCATTGTTGACCAGCCCGGTCAGCGGCCCGTCCTGCCAGATCGCATTGATCATCGTATCGATGGCCTCGGCATCGCGGATGTCGCAGGCCAGCGGAATTACCTTGCCGCCCGAGGCACCGGCGTGCGCCGTGATCAGTTCCTGCGCGGTTTCCTCCAGCTTGTTCAGCCGCCGCCCGCAGATGTAGACCGTGGCACCGAGTTCGAGGAACGCCTCGGCCATTTCCCGGCCCAGCCCGGTGCCGCCGCCCGTCACCAGGATGCGCTCGTTCGCCATCAGGCCGTCACGGAACATGAGCTTCGATATGTCCATTGTCATTCCTTCTCAGATCGTCATTGCGAGCCGCCGCCGGCGGCGCGGCAGGTCAGCGCGGAGTGCGCAACGGCTCTGGATTGCCGCGTCGTTTCACTCCTCGCAATGACGAGGTTTGGCCAGCTTTCACAGCCCCAGCACGGTCTTGGCGATAATGTTCTTCTGCACTTCGTTCGAGCCGCCGAAAATGGTCGAGGCGCGGTTGTTGAGATAGTTGCCCATTGCCACCTGGGCCATCTCGCTGCCGACCGGCTCGGGCGCCTCGTTCCCGTAGAGCGGGCGCTCGGCCGGAAGTTGCAGCGCGTCGTAGCCGAGCAGTTCGAGCCGCAGGGTATCGACCGCCTGGCCGATGTTGGCGCCCAGCAGCTTGGTCAGCGAGGTCTGCGGCCCGGGCGCGCGGCCCTTGGCCAGTTCGGCCAGGATGCGCAGCTCGGTCACTTCGAGCGCTTCAGCCTCCAGCCGGGTGCGGGCCAGCCGGTCACGGAAACGAGCATCGTGCGCAATTGCGCCGTTGACGCCGGAGGGTTGTTCCTGGGCCAGCCGCTCAAGCTCGGCGATGTGCTGGAGCAGACGCGGGGCAAAGCATGATCCGCCGCGCTCGTTTTCCAGCAGGAACTTGGCGATGGTCCAGCCCTGGCCTTCTTCGCCAATGCGATTCGACACATGGGTGCGGGCATCGGTGAAAAACACCTGGTTGACCTCGTGGTCACCGCTCATCGACAGGATCGGAGAAATCTCCACCCCCGGCTGGTTCATTTCCAGCAGCAGGAAAGTGATGCCCTGCTGCTTCTTGACGTCCGGGTTGGTTCGCACCAGCGCGAAGATCCAGTCGGCGTGGTGCGCGTGGGTGGTCCAGATCTTCGATCCGTTGACCACGTATTCGTCGCCTTCCAGCCGCGCGGCGGTGCGCAGCGAGGCGAGGTCTGACCCGCTGCCTGGCTCGGAATAGCCCTGGCACCAGTAATCCTCGCCCGACAGGATGCGCGGCAGGAAGCGCGCCTTCTGCTCGGGCGTACCGAAGGCGCAGATCACCGGGCCGACCAGCCGCAGGCCGAGAATGGAAATGCCGGGCGCGCCCGCCAGCGCGCATTCCTTCTCGAAGATGAACTTCTGCGTGGGGCTCCAGCCGGTGCCGCCATCTTCCTTGGGCCAGTGATAGGCAACCCAGCCCTTGCGGTAGAGAATCCGGTGCCATTCCATCCCGATATCGGGCTCGACAAACACGCCGGGCGTGCGCCGTGCGCCTTCCTTCAGCCGTTCGGGCAGGTTGTCGGCCAGAAAGGCGCGCACTTCCTCGCGGAAGGCCAGGTCTTCGGCGGAAAATTCCATATCCATCGGTTCAGGCTCCTTCCCGCCCGCTGTCCTGGCCGTCGTCCCTCATCGCCCAGGTTATCCCGCGCCGCAACAGGTCGTAGTAGACATCGTAGTTCCACGCACACAGTTCCTTGTGCGGGTAGAAATCGGCCATGCCGGGCAGGTCGTAGTGGCCGCGACAATGGCCCAGCGCATTGTACGAGATGCGGCCCCTGCCGATATCGCGGGTGTAGAGCAGCGGCACTACCGTCTTGTCCCACTTCTCCGCGGTGAAGCCGGTCGCCTTGCCTTCGAAGGTGGTCTGCATCAGCGTGTGGATCGGCGCGGTGGTGTAGGACAGGTAGAGCTCGTCGACGATCTCGAAGTCGTCGATCCCGCGGGTGAACTCGTGGTCACGGTCGACCACCTCGACTTTGAACGGGCCGATCGGCGGGTGGGCCTTGAACTGGGTGCCGAGCATTTCCATCACGTCGGGCCGGTCATCGGGGCAGTCGACCCCGCCTTCGGTGAACACCAGGATCGAATTGGTGCCGTGCAGCGCCAGCCACTTGCCGCCCTTTTCCAGCCAGGCCCTGATCTGCTGCGCCTGTTCCGCTGTGGGCACCAGGTCGCAGGTGTAGGTGACGAGGAATCGGCAGGCATCGAGCCGCTCCAGCCCGGAATAGTCCGCCGCCACCGTGGTGCGAATCTGCGGATGCTCCATCAGCAGCTTGAGCACCTCCAGCCGGGCATAGTCGATGTCGTGATACTTGCCCGCAGCAACGAAGTGCGCGTCGATGCGGGTGGCGGGTTGGCTGCCCATGCTCATCAACTCCTGATCGATCCGCCGCCGTCGACGGTGAAGTCGACCCCGGTGGTGAAACTGGCCTCGTCGGAGGCAAGGAAGACGACCGCCCGGGCCACTTCTTCGGGTTCGCCGATGCGGTTCATCGGGTGGGTCGCGGCAAAGTTCGTCTCGATGTTCTCCGGCGTGTCGGCACCGGAGTATTTGTAGCGGTCATACATCGGCGTGCGGATTGCGCCAGGGTGGACCATGTTGGCCCTGATCGGCACGCCGCGCGCCGCGCAATCGAGCGCTATCGAGCGGGTCAGCCCGACCAGTCCTGCCTTGGAGGCGCTGTAGGCGGCGACGAAGGCGGCCGGGCGGATCGCGATCATCGAGCCGATGTTGACAATCGCGCAGGCCTCGCCGCTCGCTTCCATCGCCGGGATGGCCGCGCGGCAACCGTAGAACGGGCCGTTGAGGTTGATGTCGACGGTGCGGTGCCACACGTCGAGTGTGCCATCGACCACGTTGCCCGGCTCGGAAATTCCGGCAATGTTGCACAGCACCGTCAGCTTGCCGAAACGCGCCACCGTGGCGGCGACCGCCGCCTCCCACTGGCCGAATTCGCGCACGTCGAGCTGGAAGGCATCGGCATGATCGCCCAGTTCCGCCGCCAGCGCGCGGGCCTTGCCCAGTTGCAGGTCACACAGCATCACGCTGCCGCCTTCGGCGACGATCAGCCGCGCCACCGCAGCACCGATACCCTCGGCCCCGCCGCTGACCAGCGCAACCTTTCCGCTCATGCGCCCCATATTGCCCGCCTTACCTTTGCAGAATCGCGACCGCGCTCATGCCCGGTGCGCCGTAGACGTGGCTGTAAGCGGTCTTCGCGCCCGCCACCTGCCGCTCGCCGCAGCGGCCCCGCAGCTGCTGCACGTTCTCGTAGACCTGGCGCAGGCCAGAGGCGCCGATCGGCTCCCCGCAGGCGATGCAGCCACCATCGGTGTTGATCGGCAGCCTGCCGCCGATTTGCGACCAGCCATTGGCGAGCCACTCTTCCTGCTCGCCGTCCCGGCAGAAACCGTTCTCGGCCATGTGCATGATCTCGGCGCCGCTTTCGGTGTCCTGCAATTGGGCGACGTCAATTTCGTCCGGGCCGATCCCTGCACCCTCGAACGCGGCCTTGCTGGCCAGGACAGTCGGCTTGCCGCCCTCGCGCACGCTGACCCCGGCCTGGAACACCTCGAAGCTGTCTGGCGGACGGGTCTTGACCGCGATCTTTGCCACTTTGACGCCATCCGCGCCCAGCTGCCGCATCTTTGTCTCGCTGGCTAGGATCAGTGCAACCCCGCCTTCGCTGGGGGAGCAGAACATGTACTTGGTCAGCGGATCGTTGACCATCGGGGCGTTGAGGATCGTCTCCAGATCGACTTCGCTGCGGCGCCAGGCATGCGGCGTCATGGTGCCGTTGCGGAACGCCTTTTCCGCCACCCGGCCCAGGGTGGTGCGGGAAATGCCGTGCAGCTGCATGTAGCGCTGGATCTTCAGCGCGAAGAACTGCGTGGTCAGCATCATGCCGGTCTGGCCGTACCACTCGGGCAGGCCATAGTCCTTCGGATGGGCGTTGAACGCGCCGCGCGGATGCTTGTCGAACCCGACCGCCAGCGCCAGGTCATAGGCCCCGCTGGCAATCGCCTGCTGCGCCGCCGCGACCGAGCTGCCCCCGGTGGCGCAGCCGTTGGCGACATTGGTGAACGGCAGGCTGGTCAGACCCAGCTCGTTGACCATGATGTCGGCATTGCCCGCTGCTGCGCTGCCGCCATAGGCGCATTCGATGTCGGGCCAGTCCAGCCCGGCATCGGCCAGTGCCTCGCGCACGGCATAGACCCCCTGCTCGCGGCCTGACCGGCCGTCTGTGCGCCCGAAGGGGTGGATCCCGGCGCCGATGATGTAGACATTCTCGCCCATGATTATTGCTCCGGCCGGAAGGCGAAAGTGGTGTGGCGGTCGTTGAACGGCACCACGCAGAATTCCATCGCCATGCCAAGCGTGAGATCCTCCAGCACAGCATCGACGATGCGGGTCTCGACGATCACTTCGCCGGGCAGCTCGACATAACCGATCAGGTAGGGCTTGAAGTCCTGCGGGCCGTCTTCCGGACCTGAGCCGGGGCCTTCGTAGGGTTCCTTCGGGCAGAAATCCTGCCGCGTCCATGACCAGAGCGTGCCCTTGCGGGAGAGCTTGCAAGGCTCCACATCGCGCGCCGCGTCGCCCACCGGCATCGGGAACACGATCTCGCCATTGGGCAGGCGCCCGCCCATCAGGTGCGGTTCCGGCTCGTCGCTCCACAGCGCGGGGTCGATCGGGGTCAGGGCGGTCATGCGGCCTCCGAGAACTTGGCTGCGTATTCGGCCAGGGCGCTGTCGGCATCGCCGAACAGGCGGCTGAGCAGCAGCACGCGCTTCATCGCGTGGCCGATGGCAAGCTCGTCGGTCACGCCCATGCCGCCGTGCATCTGCACTGCCTCGCGCGCGACCTGGTCAGCCTGTTCGCCGATGAATGCCTTGGCTCCGGCACAGGAACGATGCCAGGCGACCGGGTCAGTATGGTCGGCCAGGGCCGCGCGATAGAGCATCGAGCGCGCCTGTTCGAGCGCGCTGTAGCATTCGACCAGCCGGTGCTGGAGTGCCTGGAAGGTGCCGAGCGCCACCCCGAACTGCTCGCGCTGCTTCACATAATCGAGCGTGTCATCGAACAGCCGCTGGGCGAGGCCAAGCATTTCGGCCGAGGCCAGCAGGCGGACATCGTCAACGATCGCCAGCAGCCCGGCGAGCCCGAGCGAGAGGCGCGCCTCGCTGCCCAGGCTTACATTGAGGCAGCGCAATTCGCAGGCCATGCTGCCATCGGCGAGGCGGTAGGGGCGGCGCTCCAGCCCGGCAGCATCGCCGGGCACCAGGAACAGCGCAGTTTCTCCGCCGCAATCGGCCGAGATCACCAGCCAGTCGGCCATGGCCCCGCCCAACACGAAAGTCTTCTCGCCCGAAAGGACGAAGCCGTCCCCCTGGGTTCGGGCGGTCATGCCCTTGGCGATGAGGCTGTAGCGCTGGCTCCGTTCGGCCAGTGCGCAGGCCACGATCGACTGGCCCGAAAGCACCTGGTCAAGCAAGGCCTGCTGCCCGCTTGCGGCGAGAATCCGCGCAGGCAGGACGCCGTTTTCCAGCCACGGGTCGGGCGCATTGCCGCGCCCCAGCGCTTCGGCCACCAGCGCCAGGTCGATCGGCCCGCCGCCCATGCCGCCGGCCGCGTCGTCAACTGCAAGGGCCAGCAGGCCGAGCTCGGCCAGTTCGCTCCACCGCGCCCGGTCATAGCCGTTGGCGTGGGCGCGCAGGCGGCGCCGGAATTCGGTATCGACCGGTTGCACGAACCGCTCGACTGCGGCGCGGAACATGTCCTGCTCTTCGGAGAGGTCGAAGTTCATGCAGCACGTCCGAAAGTGATCGGCAGCCGGGTGACCCCGCGCAGCAGGATGTTCGGCAGGATGGCGATGCCGCTTTCGTCGGCCACCTTGAAATCGGTCAGGCGGCTGAGCAGCTCGTCAAACGCGACCAGCATTTCCTTGCGGCTGAGCATGTTGCCGACGCACATGTGCGGGCCCTTGCCGAAAGCGAGGTGGGCGCGGGCATTGGTGCGTTCGATGTCGAACTTGTCGGGGTTCTCGAACCGGGCCGGATCACGGTTGGCGGCAGCATAACGCAGCTGCACAACCGCTCCCGCCGGGATCGCCATGCCGCCAAGCTCGGTATCCTGCTTGACGATGCGCCACATGCCGGCGGTCGGCGTTTCGTAGCGCAGGGCCTCCTCGACCAGGTTCATGATCACCTTGGGATCCTTGCCCCCGGCGGCGGCGACTGCTTTCTCCATCTGGTCCGGGTTGCGGATCAGCTGGAGCAGCCCGCCGGCCAGGGTCGAGGTGGTGGTCTCGTTCCCCGCGACCATGAACTGCTGCATGATCGACATGATTTCCTCGTCGGTCAGCGGCGTTTCACCTTCGACGCGGGCGGCAACGAGATCGGCGAGCAGGTCATCGCCGCCGTGCGCGCGGCGCTCGTCGATCTTGCTCTTCATGTACTTCTGGAAGGCGACCAGGCTGCGCGCGCACTCGAGCACCCGCTCCCGGTTGACCATCTGGCTGAACCGGTCAACCGCCGCGTCGGACCAGTCCTTGACCTGCTTGGGATCGTTGTCGAGCCCGATCTGCTGGGCGATCATCGCCACCGGCAGGGGGATGGCGAAATCTTCCACGAACTCGCATTCGCCCCGGTCGGCAAACCCGGCGATCAGCTCGATCGACTTGGCACGCATGTCGGCCTCGATGGCGTTCACGCGCGGCGCGGAGAAAGCGAGATTGACGAGTTTGCGGTTGCGGGTGTGGACCGGGTGGTCGGCGGTCAGCAGGGTCGGCGGATTGTCCCACCCCTCGGCCAGGATGGCGCGGATTTCGTCGTCATCGGCCCCCATCAGCGCGGTGAAATCGTTGGAGAACACCTCCGGTTTCATTGTTGCTTCGCTGCACAGGTCGTAGGAATAGACCACATAAGTGCCCATGTCGGGCAGATGCTCGATCCTGGTGCCTGCCGCATGGGTCTCGGCGTAGAAATCGAACGGATCGACCAGTGTCTCAGGGGCGAAGACATGGCGGTTGTTGACTGGCTTGTTCATGGCCGCAAAATCCCACTCCGGTGCGTGATGGCCAGACCCTAGCCAGCACCTTGGCCCGTGGCATTGCGTCAAAATGTTAGGCGGGCGGGGCGGACAGGAAATCCAGTGCATTGCCAAGCAGTTGGCGGACATGGGGATTGGCGTATGTGGCCGGTCCGTCGCCCGGTTGCAGGTAGACCAGCCGGCCATTGCCGACCGTGCGGTGCCAGGCGATCAGATCGCTGCCCGGGGGATGCTCCCATCCGGCATTGCTGAACATCTGCCCGCCCACTGCCAGCGCGGCGGAATAGAAGTTCCCGGCCACGAAAGCATGGCGCGCGCGCAGCAGCGGCTCGACCCGGTCCTCGAACACCGGGGCGAGATAGAGCTCGTCGCACAGTTCGAAAGTGTTCGGCAGACCGGCGGTGACCGCGTGATCGGCCAGCACCTCGGCGGTGTAGGCAACATCATGGCGATAGCCGGAATCGGGCATGGCCAGCCCGCGTGTTTCGCCCGGCTGGTACAGGAACCGCCCGCCAACCATCTCTGCCCATTCGGGCCACTCGGCCCATCCGGCCAGCGCATGGTGCCAGGCGACCGCGCCCCTCCCGGCGGCAAAGTGGGCGCGGATCGCGGCCTTGTAGCCCTCTGACGGCGGGCGCGTGGTCACCGTGCCCTCGGCAAAGGTATAGCCGGGCATGTCGTAAAACAGGATTGCGTCAGCCTCGGCCGCTGCGCCGTCGGCCACAGCCTTTTCGGCCTCGGGGTGAACCAGGTGGGTCACCTGCCACCCTTCAAGGCTGGCCAGCAGCGCGGCGAATGGCGCTTCCTCGTAAGGGTGGCCGCCCGAGAGGACCAGCAGCCGCCTCATCAGGCGATCTTCAGGATCATCTTGCCCTGGTTGGAGCCAGCGAACAGCCGCATGAAGGAATCGAAGGTGTTCTCAATCCCCTCATCGACATGCTCGTCGGTCACGATCTTTCCGGCGGCGACCCATTCGCCCATCTTCGCCGCGCCTTCACCGAAGCGGGGGACATAGTCCGCCACCAGCAGCCCCCGGATGTCCGCGCGCTTGACGATCAGCTGCCACAGGTTGCGGATGCCGCGCGGCTCGGTGTTGTATTCGCTGATCAGGCCGCACAGTCCGACCCGGCCCTTGAGATTGAGGTTCATGAGGCCCGCATCGAGGATGATCCCGCCGACATTCTCGAAGATCACGTCGACGCCATCAGGCGCGGCTTCAGCAATCGCGCGGGTCAGCGCGGCTTCGTCCTTGCCGCGATAGTCGATCGCCGCATCGAAGCCGTAGCGTTCGACCAGCCGCGCGCATTTCTCCGGTCCGCCGGCAATGCCGATGGCGCGGCAGCCTCTGATCTTCGCCAGCTGGCCGACAATCGATCCGACTGCACCCGCCGCTCCGGTGACGAGAACCGTCTCGCCCTCCTTCGGCTCGCACACCTCGAGGAAACCGAAGTAGGCGGTCATACCGACCGCGCCGAAGATCGACAGGTAGTTGGTAACGCTCGGCACCAGCGAGGGGTCAATCGGCTGGGCAAAGCCGCCTGCCACGCCAATCGAATAGTCCTCGATGGCGTTGAGGCCCATGACCCACTGACCCGGCGCAAAGCCCTCGGCGCGGCTTTCCTCCACTACCCCGATGGTGCTGGCCCGGACCGGAGCATCGAGCGGGATCGGCGGCATATAGTTGCCTTCCGCGTCCATCCACCCCCGCATCGCCGGGTCGAGCGAGGCATAGTGGTTGCGGATCAGGAATTCGCCCTCCGCCAGTTCCGGCGTGGGCTCGGTGACGAGTTCGAAGTCCTCGCGCACCGGGGTGCCGTCCGGGCGGCGCCGGAGGAGGAAACGGCGGTTGTCAGGCATGTATCATCCTTCGTTCGCAGAGGTCAGGCGGCAGCAATCCGCACGGGGATCGCGCTTTGCAGGGCCTGCCCGGTAATCGGGTCGAAATCGACTTCGTCGCTGGTCAGCCGGTTGGTCGAGGAACCGCGCTCGCGCACGTCGTGCTTGCCGGCATCGGCATCGCCATAGGCATGGGCCATCGAGACGAGGCCCCGGCGCACCTTGTCACTCGCCTTGACCACCCCGTGAATGGTGGCGTGCGCGCTGCTGATTTCGACAATCGAGCCTTCGGCAATCCCCAGCTCGGCCAGATCATCGGGATGGATGTAGGCCGGGTTGGTGGTGGTCTTGGCGCGCAGCTTGCTCAAGGGATGGCCGATCGAGTTGAACCGGGTCTTGGAACGGCGCGAGATCAGGCGGAAATCGAACCCCGCGCGGCGGGCTTCGTCAGCGCCGTATTTTGCGAGCTCGGCGGGCATGGCCCCGGCGGCGAGATCGAACCGTTCCTGCGCTTCCGGATCGGCCGGGCCGACCAGCGGGTGCAGTTCATCATAGACCACTGCCGCGCCGCCGGCGGCCTGCGCATCGCGCCGAACCTTGCTGGGCGGGACCAGGCATCCGGCCGTCATCAGGTCGAGGAACAGCTCCTTGGGCGGCGGGGTATCCCGATCCATCGGCAGCGGGCCGCCCGCCAGTTCCATGGTCACGCCCAAGTGCTTGGCGATGGTCCACATCATTTCGTATTCGTCAATCACGTCGCCCGGCGCATCGGCCACCGGCTCGACATAGCGGGCATAGGGCCGCTCGTGCCACCATTCGCTGAGGTTGGTGATATCCTCCCGCTCCAGGCACTGCTTGGGCGCAAGGATCACGTCGGCGCGTTTGGCGCTGGCGCTCATCCACGGGTCGATCTGGACGAACAGCTCCAGATCATCGAGCGCGCGGACCATCTTGGCCTGGTTGGGGAAGCCCACCACCGGGTTGCCGCCGACCGAGATCAGCGCCCGCACCTGCCCGTCGCCGGGGGTGAGGATTTCGTCTGCCAGCACATTGCAGGGCATTTCCAGCCCGAGCTGGCCAAGCCCGCGGAAACGCGACTTCGCCATGCCTTCGGCGCCGTACATCGGCATCTTCGGGCCGACCTGCGCCCGGCGTGGCCCCTGGGCGGTGAACACGCCGGGGATGGCCGCCTTGTCGCCTTCCTGGGGGAAACGCGCGCACAGCGTGTTGAGGCAGGTGACGAGGTATTCGGTCAGGGTGCCGTTGCCGGCCATTTCGGGGCCGGTGCCGGTCACCGCGCAGCCTTTCTGGGCCTGGGCAAACATCCGCGCGGCAGCCACCAGCTGGCCCTGGTCGACCCCTGCGCGCGCTGCGGCAACATCGGGAGTGAAGGCTTCGACGGCTGCCTTCAGGTCGTCGAACCCGTCAACATGCGCGGCAACGAAATTGCGGTCGTACAGCTCTTCCGAAATGATGACGTTGAGCATCCCGGCGAGCAGCGCCGGGTCCTCGCCCGGCTTTACCGGAAGGTAGATGTCTGCCAGCGCACCGACTTCGGTCTCGCGCGGGTCGGCGACGATCAGCTTGAGGCCGGCCTTCTGCCGGTCGCGAATCCGGCGCGAGGGGCTGAACGGCGGCACCCCGCCCGGCGGCGAGTAATGCGAGACCATCGGGTTGTTGCCGACCAGCAGCGCCACATCGCTGTCGCTGAAGGTGTTGGTTCCGCCCAGCCACTTGCCATAGCGCGCCGTGGTGAAGACCTTGGCCGGCTGGTCGAGCGTGACCGAGGTGTAGTAATTGCGCGTCCCGATCGCCTGGGCGAGGCTGTAGGTCGCGGCCCAGGCTGAACTGTTCTGGTAGCCGCCCGAGCCCATGAACAGGGCGACCGAATTGGGGCCGTAGGTATCGATGATCCGGCGCAGCTCGCCCGCGACATGGGCCAGCGCCTCCGGCATCGGGGTGTCGCGGAACTGGCCGTCTTCCCCGCGCACCTGCGAATGGATCAGCCGGTGCGGCGCATTGTGCGATTCGGGCAGCTGGCGCCCCTTGATGCAGGTATAGCCGCCGTAAGCCGGATCGTCCGGATCGCCGCGCACCTCCAGCACCCGCCTGCCTTCCGGCCCGGTCTCGACATCGACCAGCATGGCGCAGTTGGCGTGGCAGAAGCGGCAGAACGTCTTGTGTGTCTCGATGCCCATGATGCGCTCCATTTTCCCCAGCGCACACTAGCAGGACGCGGGCGGCTCTCGACTGGCACTTTTGGCCGTGGCTTGGCACTGTCCGGCCCCGCAATAGGCTCGCCACAGCCAATCCGAGGAGCATCCCAATGCCTGTCACCACCCGCCAGTGGCTCTTGAACGGACATCCGCGCGGTCGCGGGATCGAGGACAGCGATTTCAAGCTGGCAGAAACGAAGCTGGCCGAACCCGGCGAAGGCGAAGTGCTCCTGAAGACGCTCTACCTCGGTTTCGATCCGGCGCAGAAGGGCTGGATGGAGAACATTGCCGATTACGTCGCCCCGATGGCGATCGGCGATGTGATGCGCGGCAGCGGCATCTGCGAAATCGTGGCCAGCAACCATCCGAAGTTCGCGGTGGGGGATCTGGTGTTCGGCAGCACCGGCTGGACCGAATACCTGGTTTCCGACGGGAAGGATCTCACCAAAGTCGAGACCGATCTTTCGCCCACTTCTGTGCTGTCGATCCTCGGCACGACCGGCGTCACTGCATGGTGCGGGCTGTTCAAGGTGGGGCGGCCCGTTTCGGGCGATACCGTGCTGGTATCGGGCGCAGCGGGTGCGACCGGCTCGATCGTCGGCCAGCTGGCCAAGATCGCCGGGTGCCGCGTGGTCGGCATCGCCGGGGGCGAGGACAAGTGCCGCTGGCTGGTCGAGGAAGCGGGCTATGACGCAGCCATCGATTACAAGGCGGGCAGCGTTCGCGCCCAGATCAAGCAGCATTGCCCGCGCGGGGTCGACGTGATCTTCGACAACGTCGGCGGCAGCATCCTCAACGACATGCTGGGCGAGATCGCCACCGGCGCGCGGGTGGTGATCTGCGGCGGGATCAGCCGCTACGAGACTGGCTCGCTTCCCGCCGGGCCGCAGAACTATTTCAACCTGGTGTTCCGGCGCGGCACCATGGCGGGCTTCATCGTGCTCGACTGGGCCAGCGAGTTTCCTGCGATCCGCAGGCGGCTGGAGGGGTTTGTCAAGGACGGCCGCCTGACCTGGCAGGAAGACATCCAGCACGGGTTCGAGAACGCGCCCGACACGCTGCAGCGGCTGTTCAGCGGCAAGAACCGCGGCAAGCAGCTGCTCAAGCTCTAGCGCAGATCTTCGGGGCGGTTCACATTGGCGAGCGGCGGGTCGAACCTGACCTGCCGCGCGCCGACCCGTTCGGCAAATCCGTAGAGCGCGCGGCCACCCCCGGCGAGATAGGCGTCGAGATCGCCCGCCAGCGAGGCTGGCCACCAGCCGACCACGGGCTGGTCGGCGGCACAGCTTGCCCCGTCGCCGGACAGCACGGCTCGCAGGCCAGAGGGCAGGTTGGGCACGTCGCAGCTCGTGCTCAGCACCGCATCGAACCCTTCGGCCCGGGCATGGCGGAGCGCGGCATTGAGCCCGCCGAGCGGGCCGAGGCCTGGCTCTGGCCAGTCAGGCAGGCAGGTGAAGGACGGGTCTTCGCGCCCGCACACCACCAGCGCATCGGCCTGCGGGCGCAGCACACCCGCAACCCGGTCGATCAGGCGTTCACCATTGACCAGCGCCAGCGCCTTGTCGCTGCCGAAGCGGCGCGACTGGCCACCGGCGAGGATCGCGGCCAAGACTTTCAAGGGTGCGTCAGCCGAAGTCCTCGGTCGCGACACCCTGATCGTTGTAGACCGGCCCTTCGGCATCGACCCGGTACTTCCTGCTGACTGCGCCTGTCAGCCCGAACTGGCCGATATGGTCACGCATCCCGGTATAGGCCGGGTCGCGGAAATGGGCAGCAAGGTCTTCCTCGCTTTCCCATTCCTCGAACACGTTGACGCGGGAGGGATTGCTGAGGTCGGCGCTCCAGTCGTAATGGATGCAGCCCTTCTCGGCCAGCGCGGCATCGATGAACGGGCGGGCACTCTTCAGCGCTTCTTCGCGCTGCGCGGGATCGAGATCGATCTGGGCGGAAATCAGTATCTTGGCCATCGGGTCAGCCCTCCTTTGGCTGGAATTCGGCGACGATCCGGAACACGCGGCTGGTGTAGAACCAGCGTCCACCGATCCTGGCCAGCTTGTCTTCATAAAGGCCGCCCACGTGCCGGGTGGTCCCGTCCTTGCTTTTGAGAATTTCCTGGGTCTGGACCCGGCCTGTGGCCCGGTCGCCGTCCACTTCGATCGCGCAGGGCACGCACTGGAAGCTGACCGCCTCCAGCCCGCCCATTGCGCCTTTCCACATCTCCACGATCGCGGCCTTGCCGTCCACCGTGTGGCCCATCAGGTTCCAGTGCGCGTCTTCCGCCCAGACCGAGCCCCAGGTCTCGGCATCGATCCGCACTACGCCGTCGGCATAGATCTCGTGCAGTTCGCGGATCGCCAGGCGATCCTCCAGTGGCCCGTTGTACATGGCAGCTCTCCCTTTTCCTCTGGCCGAGCCTATCGGCGCTTTGGCCCTGGCGAAACAATGGACACTTTTGGCAAGGGCGCCGCAGCGTCAACCGCTCTAGGCTCGGGGCCAATCTGATGGAGGAGAGCATGATGGGCAGGCTGCAGGGCAAGAAGGCGGTCATTCTCGGCGCCGCGAGCAAGGACAACATGGGGCAGACGGTCGCCCGCCTGTTCGCGCAGGAAGGGGCCGAAGTCATGGTCGCCGGGCGCAAGGAAGGCCCGCTCAGGGAACTGGCCGACGAAATCGGCGGCCACTACGCGCTGTGCGACATAACCAGCCATGCCGAGGTTCACGCATTGGCGGAAACGGCGGCCGCGAAAATGGGCCGGGTGGATGCGGCGGTCAACACCAGCGGCTGGGGCCTGCTGGCCAACCTGCTGGAGATCACCGAAGAACAGCTGGACCAGATCGTCGACCTGCAGTTCAAGGGGGTGCACCACTTCCTCCAGGCGTTCGTCAAGCAGATGGTCAGCCAGACGCCCTCGGGCGGGTCGCTGATTTCGCTGTCCTCGGCCACGACCCATGCGGTGATCGGCAACCACGCGGCCTATATCGGCACCAAGGCCGGGTCAGAGGCGCTGATCCGCTGCGTGGCGAACGATTTCGGGCAATACGGGATCAAGGCCAACACCGTTTCCCCTGCCTTCACCGAAAGCCCGATGACGTCTGACAGCTTCAAGGTGCCGGGCCTGGTCGATGCCTTCCTGCCGCGCTATCCGCTGGGCCGCCTCAACACCAGCGAGGACGTCGCCCATGCCTGCCTGTGGCTGTGCAGCGACGAGGCGTTCGTGACCGGGCAGAACATCCAGCCCAACGGCGGTCTTACCTTGCGCGGTAACCCGCAGGCGGCCGACCTGGAACGCTCGATCGGGGCGGCGATGGCGAAGCTGCAAGGGGAAGGCTGACGCGCCTCAATACTGCGCGGTTCCACCGTCGACGCTGATTGCCGCGCCGGTAATTCCGGCACCGGCGTCAGAGGCGAGCAGCACGGCCACCGCAGCCACTTCCTCCACCGTGTTGGGGCGCTTGATCGCGGCTTCGGCGGCGAACATCGCGATCATCTCCTCGAACTCCATGCCCATCGCCTTGGCCGTGGCAGGGCCGCTGTTCTTGATGATGTCGGTGATGACCAGCCCGGGGCAGATGCAGTTGGCGGTAACCCCTTCGGTGCCGACCTCGCGCGCCAGCGACTTGGTCATCCCGTTGATGGCGTGCTTGGCAGCGGTGTAGGCGGTGAAGACCGGCTTGCCGTGCTTGCCCTCCATGCTGGAGATGTTGATCACCCGGCCCCATTTTTGCGCCAGCATGGTTTTCAGCGCGCGGCGGGTGGCCCAGAAGGTGGAATAGACGTTCCACTTCATCGCTTCGTCGAACGCCGCATCGCTCAGATCGACCAGCGGTTGCAGGTCGCCGGCGCCGCCTGCGTTGTTGACCAGGATATCGACCCGCCCGAAGTGGGCGACCGCCTTGTCGACAAAGCCCTCGATATCGGCCTGCACCATGGCGTCGCCCGGGATGAAAATGGCCCGCTCGCCCGCGCCGAGTTCGGCCAGCACTTTCTGCCCTTTTTCTGCGCCCCGCGCCATCAAGGCGACGCTTGCCCCTTCGGCAAGGAAGGCTTCGGCAATCCCGCGACCCAGCCCTGCGGTCCCCCCGGTAATGGCGGCGATTTTCCCTTGCAGCTTCATGTCTCGACTCTCCCCGTCATTGCGAGGAGCCGCAGGCGACGCGGCAATCCAGGGTGGCACGCGGGGGCTCTGGATTGCCGCGCCGCTTCGCGGCTCGCAATGACGGGTAAGGCCAAAGGCGAAGCGACGCACCTTGCCAATTTGGGGGGTGCCAAAATGGAGGGTTGGCGCACGGCCCTGTTGCGCGCTTAGTCGTGCGCATGAGCGAAACCATCGACACCGACGTTATTGTTCTTGGCACCGGCGCGGCCGGCATGGCCGCCGCCTTGGCCGCGCGCGAATCCGGCGCAGACGTGCAGCTGGTCGAACGGTTTGGCCGGATCGGCGGAACCTCCGCCATATCGGGCGGGGTCATCTGGGTGGCGGACAACCCGTGGATGCGCGCGGCCGGCATGGCCGACAGCAAGGACGATGCGCTCGCCTATTTCCGCAGCCTTGATCATGGCGATCTGGTTGACGAGACGCTGGAGGCTTTCGTCGGCACCGGCCCCGAGGCGCTGGCGTTCCTCGCGGAAATCGGCGCGCTCAAGGTGGCCGTGCTGCCCGGCTACCCTGACTATTATCTCGACCGCCCCGGCGCGAAGCCGCAGGGCAGCCGCGCGCTCGATCATGACCTGTTCGCGCTGGGCGAACTGGGCGAGTGGGCTGACCGGATCTACGCGATCGAGGAGCCCAAGCCGCTGATGCTGCGGGAAACCCCGCTCGGCGGGGCGACCGAGATGGTTGCGCCCGAAGTGCTCGGCCAGCGCATGGCAGAGCGGCTGTGCGGTTTTGGCCAGGCCATGGTCGCGCGCCTGCTCAAGGCCTGCCTTGACCGTGGGATCGAGCCCCTGCTCGGCGTCACCACGCAGCAGCTGCTGCGCGAGGATGGCCGGATCGCAGGGGTCGAGGCGGAACGGGACGGCAAGCCCCTCACCCTGCGAGCCCGCCAGGGCGTGATCGTGGCAACCGGGGGATTCGAATGGGATGCAGAGATGCGGCAGGCGTTCCTGCGCGGTCCGGCCGATGCCCCCGCCAGCCCGCCCACTGCGCGCGGCGAGGGGCTTGCGCTGGCGATGGCGGCCGGGGCCAAGCTCGGCAACATGACCAGTGCGTGGTGGGCGCCGACCCTGGTCACGCCGGACGCGCCCTGGCCCGGCGGCGAGCAGCGCGCCCAGATCGTGCTGATCGAGCGCACCGTGCCCCATTCGCTGATGGTGAACCGGTTCGGGGAACGGTTCTGCAACGAAGCCGCCAACTATTCCGCGCTGGGCGGGGTGTTCCACCAGTTCGATCCGGCCAGCTATGATTACCGCAACCTGCCGGCCTGGCTGGTGTTCGATGCGCAGTTTGCGGAGCGCTATCCGCTCGGCACCCGGATGCCGGGCCAGCCACTGCCTGACTGGGTGGCAAGCGCGGACACGATCGAGGAACTCGCCGTGACAATCGGCCTTGATCCGGCGGCGCTGGCAAACACTGTCGCCCGGTTCAACACCCATGCCGAAGCGGGTCACGATCCCGATTTCGGCCGCGGCACCAGTGCCTATGACCATTTCTACGGTGACCGCAGCCGCTCCGGCACGGCCGTCACCCTCGGGCCGGTGTCGCAGGGGCCGTTCCATGCGGTCGAGATCAGGGCGGGCCTGCTGGGCACCAACGGCGGCCCGCGCACCGATGGTTCAGGGCGCATCCTGGGCCATGACGGTGCACCGATCCCGGGCCTCTATGGCGCTGGCAACGCCATCGCCTGCCCGACCGGCGGGATCTATGCGGGTGCAGGCGGTACGCTCGGCCCGGCGCTGACTTATGGCTACATCGCCGGACGGTCTGCCGCCCGGCGGGACAATGTCTGAGCACGCCCTGGCCTGAACGCGCCCCGCCTGAGCACGCACACCTGCCAACGGCCGGTCGCGCAGTTGAGGGCGCGTCCTCGCCGGTGCTGTCAGCCTAGCCGAGCTTTTCCGCCATCAGCGCCCGGAGGTCGGCTTCCGGCCGCGCGCCATAGTGGCTGATGATTTCGCAAGCGGCGATCGCGCCGCGGCGCAGGCAGCGTTCCAGCGGCTCGCCGTTGACATGGCCGTAGAGGAACCCGGCAGCGAACAGATCACCGGCCCCGGTGGTGTCGACCACCTTGTCGATCGGCTCGGCCGGAACTTCGGCTCTTGCGCCTCCAGCCACGGCCACGGCGCCTTCGGCGCTGCGGGTCACCACCAGCACCGGCACCTTGGGAGAGAGCGCGGCAATGCCCGCCTCGAAATCGCTTTCGCCGGTCAATGCGGCCAGCTCAAGGTGGTTGGCGAACAGGATATCGATCAGGCCATCCTCGATCAGCGCGCGGAAATCATCGCCGTGCCGCTCGATCACGAAGACCTCGGACAGGGTGAAGGCGACCTTGCGTCCGGCTGCCCGGGCCGCCTCGATGGCCCGGCGCATGGCCGCGCGCGGCTCTTCCGGATCCCACAGGTAGCCTTCAAGGTAGAGCACTTTGGCCGCCGCCACCGCCTCGGCGTCAAGCGCCACCGGCGGCAGGTACTGGCTGGCCCCGAGGAACGTGTTCATGGTCCGCTGGGCGTCGGGCGTGACGAAGATCAGGCACCGGGCCGTGGGCGGCTCGCGGTCGCGCGGCGGGGTGTCGAAATCGATTCCGACTGCGCGGATATCGTGCGCGAAGACTTCGCCCAGCTGGTCTGCGGCGACCTGGCCGATGAAGGCGCATTGCGCACCCAGAGCCGAAAGACCGGCCAGCGTATTGGCTGCCGAGCCGCCGGAAATCTCCCGCGCCGGGCCCATGGCATCGTAAAGTTCCTGCGCCCGCGCACTGTCAACCAGGGTCATCCCGCCCTTGCTGAGGCCCAGCTCCTCGATCAGCTCGTCCTGGCAGGCAGCCATTACATCGACGATGGCATTGCCGATCGCGATCACGTCATAACGGGGTTCGGTCACTCGGGCGCTTTCAGGTCTGGGGAAACAGGTCGGCCGCGCGCCTAGCCGCTTGCAGGCCCCGGGCCAAGGCTTTCCGCAGCCTTTGCGATTGACGGCGGTCCGGCACACACGGCACAGCGCGCGGGATGAATGCTGCCCTTTCCGCCTTGCTCCGCGCGCTGCCCCAGCTGGCAGACGGGCCGGTGCTGCGCATTCTCCTGAAGACGGTGTTCCTGACGGTGGCGGTGTTTGCCGTGGTCGGCCTCGCCGCCTGGTACGGGCTGTCTCACCTGCTGGCGCAGTGGGACGCAGGCACCGTTGCCGCCGGGCTGAGCGGGCTGATTGCCGCCGTGCTGACGGTGATCGGGGGCTGGCTGCTGTTCCGGCTGGTGGCGGTGATGGTGCTCCAATTCTTCGCCGAAGACATTGTCGCGGCGGTGGAGGCGCGCCACTATCCCCTGGCCCGGCAGGCAGCGCGGCCGCGCTCGTTGGGGCAATCGCTGGGAGACGGGCTGCGCTCGCTGGCGCGGGCGCTGCTGGTCAATCTTGCCATATTGCCGGTGGCGCTGGTGCTGCTGGTCACGGGGGTTGGCACCGCCCTGCTGTTCTGGCTGGTCAATGGCTGGCTGCTCGGGCGCGAGCTGACCGAGATGGTCTGGCTGCGTCACAGCGAAGGGCCTGAGGCAAAACCGCCGGTGACCGGCTTGCAGCGATTTGCGCTGGGCGGGTTTGTGGCCGCCCTGATGGCAGTGCCGTTCGTCAATCTGCTGGTGCCGGTGCTTGGCGCAGCCGCCGCCACCCACCTTGTTCACCGCCGCCCGGGGGCTCTATCCCATGCGTAAGTTTCTCGCTCTTGTCACCCTGCCGCTGCTTGCCGCCTGCGGTGCCAACAGCGCCGTCCCGGTCAGCACTGCGCCGCCATCGGGCGGGGCGGCCGGTCAGGCGGCTCCGCCGGCGACCCGCCCGGCTCCACCTCCGGCGGCGGTCAGCACCGGATTTCGCGCGCCCCGGGTCATGAGCCTGCCCGGGATAGAGGGCCTGATCGGCTCCAATGCGAACGCGTTGTCGCGGCAGCTTGGCGCGCCCAGGCTCGATGTGCGCGAAGGCGATGCGCGCAAGCTGCAGTTCAGCGGCGAATCGTGCGTGCTAGATGTGTGGCTCTATCCGCTCAGCCCCGGGGCAGAGCCGACCGCCACCTATGTCGAGGCGCGGCGGGCATCGGACGGCCTCGATGTCGACCGGGTTGCCTGTGTCCGCGCCTTGTTGCGCCGCTGACTGGCTGCCCCTCGGGTAACCCCGATTTAACCGAACCGGTGGCATGGTCCGCGTGAGCAGCACAGGATCACGCGCGCCATGACCATGCAATTCGCCGACCTTGCCCGGTCGGTTTCCGCCGATGGTGAAATCACCCCGCACGAGGTGCTGGCGCTGCGCCGCCTTGGCTGGGGCGACGGGCAGGTCAGCCCGGGCGAGGCCGAGGCGATCTTCGCGATCAACCGGGCCATTACCCGCCCGAGCGGCGAATGGGTCGATTTCTTCGTCGAGGCGATCGGCGAGTTTGTCCTCAACGGCAGCGAGCCGCGCGGCATGTGCAGCGAGGACGAAGCGCAATGGCTGATGCAGGCGATTGACCAGGATGGCCGGCTGGAGACCATGGCCGAGCTCGAACTGCTGGTCCGGGTGATCGAGCGGGCGCAGAACGTGCCGGAAAGTCTCAAGCATTACGCTCTGGCTCAGATCGAAGCGGCAGTGCTGACCGGCACTGGCCCAACCCGGTGCGGGGGCGAACTGTCAGATACCCATGTCAGCGGGGCCGAATGCCGGTTGATGCGGCGGCTGGTGTTCGCCAGCGGCGGACACGGCCCGGCTGCGGTGAGCCGGTTCGAGGCGGAAATGCTGTTCCGGATCAAGGATGCGACGCTGGCAGCGGACAATTCGCCTGAATGGCCAAGATTGTTTGTCGATGGCGTGGCCAATTACCTGCGCGGGTTCACTCTCACCAATGCCCAGCTGAGCTATGAGCGGATGAAGGAGCTGGAGCGGTTCATTGGCAACGACCGGCCAAGCGTGGGCCGGTTCATGGGGGCCATGGCCCGCGAAGTGCCGCAGGCGTTCAACCATTTCGGCAAAGTGTTCGGCCGCAAGCCTGATCCGGTCGGGTTCACCGAACTGGAGGCGTCCGGCAATCTCGTCACCGAAAACGAGAAGCGCTGGCTCGATACGATGATCAACGCCGATGACGAAATCGACGCGCTGGAGCGGGCGCTGCTGGACCGGGTGGCGGCCGACCTCGGTTAGACCCTGAGGGCCTAGACCATGAAGCTCTCGCCGCAGCCGCAGGCGCCCTTGGCGTTGGGGTTGGTGAAGACGAATCCTGCAGTGAAGTCGTCCTCGACCCAGTCCATCGTGCTGCCGATCAGGTAGAGCACGCTGGCCCCGTCGATGTAGAACGTGCCGCCGGGGGTTTCGATCTTTTCGTCGAACTTGACCTCTTCGGTGACGTAATCGACCGAGTAGGCAAGGCCAGAGCAGCCCCGGCGCGGGGTCGACAGCTTGACCCCGATCGCGCGTTCGGGGGCCTTGGCCATCAGGTCGGCGATACGGGCTTCGGCCGCGGGCGTCAGCACCACGGCCGCCCTAGGAGCAGGCCTTTGGGCGGGGCGGGTCTTGGTCTCGGTCATCACAGCATTCCCAGTTCGAGCCGGGCCTCATCACTCATCCGGTCCGGGCCCCAGGGCGGATCCCACACCAGGTTGACCTCGGCATCGCGCACGCCGGGTACGCTGGCGGCGCGAAGTTCCACTTCGCCCGGCATGGATTCTGCCACCGGGCAATGCGGGGTGGTCAGCGTCATGGTTATGACGACGTCTGCATCGGGCGAGACCTCGACCCCGTAGATCAGGCCGAGATCGTAGATGTTGACCGGAATTTCCGGGTCGAAAATCTCCTTCAGCGCCGCAACCACCGCTTCGTAAAGCTCTCCGCCGGGTTCGCCGGGGGTGGCCGCCTGCGGCTTCTGCTGGAGGAAGCCCTCCAGGTAGTCGCGCTTGCGCTCAAGCTTCTCGGCGGCAGTTTCGATCACCGCATCCTCCACTTTCGCCCGGGGCGGGGGAGTGACGGCGTCGACTTCCTCAACTGAAAAGCGGGACTGTTCGCTCATCCGAAAATCCTCTGTACGCGTTCGATCCCGCGCATCAGCGCTGCAAGATCGCTTTCATCCGAATAGAGCCCGAAGCTGGCCCTGGCGGTGGCGGGTACGCCGAGATGGTCCATCAGCGGCTGGGCGCAGTGGTGCCCGGCGCGAATAGCCACACCTTCTTCGTCCAATATGGTGCCGATGTCGTGCGGATGCACCCCCTCCATGGCAAAGCTGACGATCCCCGCGCTCTGCTCGGGTCCGAACAGGCGGATCGTGTTGACCTCGCGCAGGGCATCACGGGCCTGTGCGGCGAGGGCGCTTTCGTGCGCGAACAGGGCTTCCATCCCGAACGGCTCGACGAAATCGATCGCGGCATGCAGCGCGATCACTTCGGTGATCATCGGCGTGCCGGCCTCGAACCGCTGCGGGGCGGGGGCGTAGGTGGTCTGCTCAAACGTGACCCGGTCGATCATCGCTCCGCCGCCCTGCCACGGGGGCATGGCCTGGAGCAGTTCCTCGCGCGCCCACAACACGCCAACCCCGGTCGGGCCGTAGAGCTTGTGCCCGGAGAACACGTAAAAATCGCAGTCCAGTTCTGCCATCGCCAGCCGCATCCGGGGCGCGGCCTGGCACCCGTCGAGAAGCAGCTTGGCGCCAACCGCGTGCGCGGCCTTCGCGGCGCGCTTCGCCCCCAGAACGGAGCCGAGCACGTTAGAAACGTGCGACAGCGCCACGATCTTGTGCTGCTCGCTCAGGTTCGCTTCGAGCCAGTCGAGGTCGATCCGGCCATCATCGGTCAGCGGGCAGACGTCGATCACGGCTCCGGTGCGTGTCGCCACCATCTGCCACGGTACAATGTTCGAATGATGCTCCAGCACGCTGAGCATGATCCGGTCGCCGGGCTTCAGGTTCTCCCCACCCCAGCTTTGTGCGACGAGGTTGATCCCCTCGGTCGCGCCGCGCACGAACACGATTTCGTTGTCGCTGCCTGCCCCGATGAAGCGGGCCACGCGGGTCCGCGCTGCCTCGAACGCCCGCGTCATTTCGGCCGAGCGGGCATAGACCCCGCGGTGGACGGTGGCGTAGTCCTCGCCCATGGCGCGAGCCATCGCATCGATCACCGCGCGCGGTTTCTGCGCAGTGGCGGCAGTATCGAGATAGTGCCACGGCTTGCCCTCAGGCGTGAACAGCCCGGGGAAATCGGCGCGGTGCGCGGCAGCAAGATTGGTCACGGCATTCACAGCGCCGCCCCGTCGAGCTGTTCCAGTGCGCGTTCGAGCATACGGTCGGCAATCCGCCGGTCCTCGATTGCGGCCAGCGCATCGGCGATGAAGGCCTGCACCAGCAGCTTGCGCGCCGCTTCGGGCGGAATGCCGCGCGCCGCCATGTAGTAGGCCGCCGCCTGATCAAGCTGGCCGATCGCTGCGCCATGCGCGCATTTGACGTCGTCCGCGAAAATCTCGAGTTCCGGTTTGGCGTTGGCGCTGGCGCCTCGCTCAAGCAGGATGGCGCGGAAATTCTGCGCCGCGTCGGTCTTCTGCGCATCGCGCGCGACTTCGATCCGGCCGAGGTAGTTGCCGGTCGATTGCCCGCCCTGCACGGCGCGCACGACCTGATTGGAGGTGGCGTTCGGAGCCTTGTGGATCACGCGGGTGACGAATTCCTGCCGCGCATTCCGGTTGCCGATTGTCACCGCGCCGAATTCGAAATGCGCGCCTTCTTCCAGCGTCACTTCGAGCTCGATGCGGCTGTACTCGGTGTGGCTGGCATTGATCTCGAAGTGTTCGTAGCGCCCGCCCGCGCCGACATGGACACGGGCCCGGTGGACCGATCCGCCCGAGGCCTGCGGGCCGGAGTGATGGAATGCGTTGAAGTGCTTCGTTTCCCCCGGCGGCACATGTGTGGTGCCCCAGTGCTGCAGATAGTCGAGCGGCAGCTCCGCCAGCAATGCGCCGTCGGCATAGCGCCAGGCTTCGTCCCGCGTGGTCGGCCGTTCCAGTGCCCCTGCCTCAGGCATTTGCGCTCTCTGGTGCCATGACCGCGTCATAGCCTTCGCTCTCCAGGCGCAGCGCCAGTTCCGGTCCGCCGCCCTGGACGATTCGGCCCCCGGCCAGAACATGGACCTTGTCCGGCTTCACGTAGTCGAGCAGGCGCTGGTAATGGGTGATCAGCAGCACCGCCTTGTCGGGGCTGCGCATGATCGTGTTGATCCCTTCGCCGACCACCTTGAGCGCGTCGATGTCGAGGCCGGAGTCGGTCTCGTCAAGCACGGCGAATTTCGGGTCGAGAATGCCCATCTGGACCATCTCGGCGCGCTTCTTCTCGCCGCCGGAAAAGCCGACGTTCACCTGCCGCTTTAGCATGTCCATGTCGAGCTTGAGCAGGGCTGCCTTCGCCTTGGCCAGCTTGAGGAAATCGCCGCCCGAGAGCGGTTCTTCGCCCCGAGCCGTGCGCTGGGCATTCAATGCCTCACGCAGGAACTGGACGTTGGAAACGCCGGGGATCTCGACCGGGTACTGGAAGCCGAGGAACAGGCCGGCGGCGGCGCGTTCGTGCGGTTCCAGGTCGAGCAGGTCAATCCCGTTGAAGGTGACGCTGCCACCGGTCACTTCGTAACCGGGCCGCCCGCCGAGCACGTAGGACAGCGTGGACTTGCCCGCGCCGTTCGGCCCCATGATCGCATGGATTTCGCCAGCGGGCACGGTCAGGGTCAGGCCCTTGAGAATCGGCTTATCGGCAACGGTGGCGTGAAGGTTGGTGATTTCGAGCATGGTCAGATCGTCAGTCCGGTAAAATTGGCAATGGCCAGGGCGATTTCGTCATTGAGCGCACGGATCGCGCTGTCCTCGGCGGCTTTGCGGGCCTCGCCGGAAAGGCCGGCGGTGGCGGCCTTGACCCGGTCGCCCTGCACCCGCTTGATCTGGGGTGTGCAGAACGAGCGGACCGAGATCACTGCCTCGCGCAGGCCGGTCTGCGGCGCCGCGCTTGCCCCCGCCAGCAGGCAGCCGCGCAGGCGGCTTCCGGCCAGTTCCGCTGCGTTACCTTCTGCGGCCGCCGGCACGGCGGCGCACAGAGCGAGACCAAGGGTTAGCGCGCGGATCATCGCGGCTTCCTGTCGCCCGGTCCCTTGCGCGGCGCGGGGCGCGGCTTGGGCCGGGAATAGTCCTGCTTCGGATTGGCTTCCTTGTGGGCGCGGGCGGCATCCTTCCGGTCGCCGATGCGCAGGCGCATGCCGGCGGTGATCCGGGCGAGCACGGCGTCCATGTCTTCCAGCACGTCCTTCGCCGCAATCCGCATTACCCGGATGCCGACGCTTTCCAGGCTCTTGTCACGCCGCTTGGCGAGGGCATCGTTCTGCCCTTCCTCGTCAATCGCGATCGCCATGCCGAGAACGTGGCAGTTGAAATCGACAATCGCGCTGCCGACCACCGCATGGCGGGTGAACTTGTAACGGCCCAGGTCAGCCTTGGCGAATTTCTCGGCCAGCGCCTTGTGCGCTTCCGACGAATGCCGCCGCATTTCGCGCGCCTGCTCGTGCAGCGCATCGAGGCGGGATTCCGAAATCTCCCACCCGCGGCCCTTCTTTTTGAGCGCGGGGGCTTCGGCGGTGGCCGCTTCGGGGTTGAGGGCGAGGGTTTTGCGGGTGGTCATGAAGTTTTCTCGAGCTCAGCTTTGGTCACACCAGAGCGGTTTGTGCTCGCACTGGATTGCCGCGCGGCTTTGCCGCTCGCAATGATGGGGGACGAAAGGATAATCATCCAACCGAGCCTTCAAGGCTGATCGCCAGCAGCTTCTGCGCTTCGACCGCGAATTCCATCGGCAACTCTTTCAGCACCTCCTTCGCAAAGCCGTTGACGATCAGCGCCACGGCTTCCTCGATGCCGAGGCCGCGTTGCATGGCGTAGAACAGCTGGTCATCGGAAATCTTGCTGGTGGTTGCCTCGTGCTCGATCTGCGCGGTCGGGTTCTTCACCTCGATATAGGGCACGGTGTGCGCGCCGCACTGGTCGCCCAGCAGCAGGCTGTCGCACTGGGTGAAGTTGCGCACGTTGTCGGCGTTGGCGCCCACGCGGACGAGGCCGCGATAGGTGTTGTTCGACTTGCCCGCCGAAATGCCCTTGGAGATGATGGTGGAGCGGCTGCCTTTGCCGTTGTGGATCATCTTGGTGCCGGTATCGGCCTGCTGGAAATTGTTGGTCACGGCGACCGAGTAGAACTCGCCGACGCTATCCTCGCCGTTGAGGACGCAGCTGGGATATTTCCAAGTGACGGCAGAGCCGGTCTCGACCTGGGTCCAGGAAATCTTGCTGCGCGCGCCCTGGCACAGGCCCCGCTTGGTGACGAAGTTGTAGATTCCGCCCATCCCTTCGGCATTGCCGGGATACCAGTTCTGCACCGTGGAATACTTGATCTCGGCATCGTCCAGCGCGACCAGCTCGACCACGGCGGCGTGGAGCTGGTTTTCATCCCGCATCGGCGCGGTGCAGCCTTCCAGGTAGCTGACGTAGCTGCCCTTCTCGGCGATGATCAGGGTGCGTTCGAACTGGCCGGTATTCTCCGCATTGATGCGGAAATAGGTGGAGAGCTCCATCGGGCAGCGCACGCCTTCCGGGATGTAGACGAAAGTGCCGTCGGAAAAGACCGCGCAGTTCAGGGTGGCGAAGAAGTTGTCGTGCATCGGCACAACCTTGCCGAGCCACTTCTTCACCAGCTCCGGATATTCCTTCACCGCTTCGCTGATCGAGAGGAAGATCACCCCGGCGCGCTTCAGTTCCTCGCGAAAGGTGGTGGCGACGCTGACGCTGTCGAACACGGCATCGACCGCGACCTTGCGCGCGCCCTCCACCCCGGCGAGCACTTTCTGCTCCTCGATCGGGATGCCGAGTTTCTTGTACACCGCGAGGATCTCGGGATCGACTTCATCGAGCGATCCCAATTTGGGCTTGGGCTTGGGCGCGGCGTAGTAATAGGCGCCCTGGTAATCGATGGCGGGATAGCCGACCTTGGCCCAGTCCGGCTCGGCCATGGTCTGCCACAGGCGGAAGGCCTTGAGGCGCCATTCGAGCATCCATTCCGGCTCGCCCTTCTTGCCCGAGATGAAGCGGACGGTGTCTTCCGTCAGACCCTTCTCGGCAAATTCGGTGTCGATTTCGGCCGACCAGCCATGCTCGTAATCGGCCGCCTTGGCCGCGGCCTCACGCGCCTGGACATCTGTCTCCGGTGTCTTCGGCGCTTCCGGCTTGGCCTTCACTTCGATTTCTTCGCTCATGCCACTTCACTCATTGTCTGTGCCGGTCTCGCCAGTTGGGTCAGGGTGATGCCTGCCAGCGCGCCGCGCACCGCCGCGTTGACCGGGCTCCAGTGCGGCCTGACCGTGCAGCTGTGCTCGTAGGCGCAATCATGCTTGCCCTGCTCGACGCAGGCGGTCAGCGCCACCGGGCCTTCGATGGCCTCGACGATATCGGCCAGGGTGATCGCGGCCGCCGGGCGGGCCAGTTGCAGCCCGCCTCTGGCCCCGCGCACCGAGCGCAAAAGTCCCGCAGCCGACAGTTTGCTGACCAGCTTCTGCACTGTCGGTACCGGCAGGCCAGTCTCCGCTGCCAGCTCTGCCGCACTGGTGCGCGCGCCGCCGCAATGGCGCGCAGCGGCGCTCATTGTGACAACGGCGTAGTCGGCCAGATTGGAGAGTCGCATGAAATCCTGACTGCAATTCAGACTGATTCGTTCCGAATTCCAGCTAGTCGTCCTCGCTGCCACTTGCAAGGGGGGGCATGGCCGCCACCTGCGGCGTGATTTCGCGAAAATTCCGGATGTCGAGCAGGGCACTGAGGATCGAGCCATCGTCGCCCAGCAGGCGCCCTGGCGTGCGCCCGGCAAAGGTCCGGATTTCCCGGATCATGTGCGACTGGTCATAGAAATGGTCCACCAGTTCCGCGACCAGTGCGTCCGGCACGTCGGGCTGGCCGAGCAGGGCGACCACGCGCAGGGCGCGGTATTTGCGCGCCAGTCGCACCGGCGGCAGCCCGAAATAGCGCTCGCACAGGCGCTGGAGCTGGCGGACAGAATAGCCGCTCTGCCGCACCAGGTCCTCGATTTCGGGTGTGAGCGAAGTGCCCAGCCACTCAGCGACATTGCGGATCAGGGCTGCATGGCGCGGGTTTACCGGGCGCAGCCGCGGGAGCAGGAACGCCCCGAGTTCCGCACACAGGGAGGCCCCGCTGGCCCGGCCTGCGCCATAGTCTGCGCGCATTTTGTCGCCGAGGGTCACTATCTCTGGGCCGAAAAGTTCGTCTGCTGCCACAAGCCGGTCCGACCAGTCGCCCGCGTGGAGGCCGGTCAGCGCAGCCCATCCAAGCGGGGAGAGCGCCGCGCCGATGCAGTAGAACGGCCCGTTTACCGCGATCGGCGCAGCCTGGCTGCCGGGGGTGAGGACCGAGACCGGGTGCGAGCTATCCCGCCGTCCGCCCTCGAACAACATCTCGCCCTCGCCCGCCAGGAACACCAGCACGTGGCCGACCGCCGCTGGCTGGACATCGCGAATATCCCGTTCTTCGCAGCGGAAATGATAGAATGTGGTGACGAACGGCACCAGCGCGTCGGGCGGGGGGATATAGTCCAGTTGCAGCAGCGCGGGCGGGGTGAGCCAATCCTCTGCCCCCGCCGCAATCTGTTCCGGGTTTACCGATCCCCCGTCCATCGAACCCACCTGTGTTCCGGCGCGACCCGGCCCCGTGGCGCACTCGCCATCTGCGGAACCGGCACGGGGTGGGCCGGTTCCGCCTGCCTTCAGTTCGCTTTCCGCGCGGCAATCCAGGCGCGGACGTTTTCCTCCATGATATCAAGCGGCACAGGCCCGCTTGACAGGATCACCTCGTGGAAACCGCGAATGTCGAACCGGTCGCCCAGTTCCGCGCGGGCTGCGGCACGCAGTTCCATGATCTTGAGCTTGCCGATCATGTAGGCGGTCGCCTGACCGGGATAGACGACATAGCGTTCGATCGCCTTGCGGATATCACCGTCAGGGTTGGGGGTGTTGTCGGCCAGATACTGGATCGCCCGTTCGCGGCTCCACCGTTTGTGGTGAATGCCCGTATCGACCACCAGCCGGGCGGCCCGCCACAGCTCCATCCCCAGGCGCCCGAAGTCCGAATAGGGATCGGTGTAGAAGCCCATGTCCTTGCCCAGTTCCTCCGTATAAAGGCCCCAGCCTTCGGAATAGGCGGTCACGCCACCGAAGCGGCGGAACGGCGGCACATTGCCCAGCCCGGTCTGGATCGACAGCTGCAGATGATGGCCCGGTACCCCCTCGTGATAGGCCAGCGCCTCCAGTTCATTCTTCGACATGTCGTTGAGGTTGTAGAGGTTGACGTAATAGGTGCCGGGGCGCGATCCGTCGGGGGCAGGGCGCTGGTAGAAGGCCTTGCCTGCGCTCTTTTCACGGAACGCCTCGACCGGCTTGATCACCAGCGGGTCCTTCGGCAGCGTCGAGAAGTATTCGGGGAGCTTCGCTTCCATGGCGGCCATGAACCGCTCCGCATCCGCGAGATAGTCTTCGCGGCTGGTGTGGTAGAAGCGCGGGTCTGTGCGGGTGTAGTCGAAGAATTCCTTCAGCGTGCCGGTGAAGCCGACCTGGCCCATGATCGTGCGCATTTCGCCGTGAATGCGGTCAACCTCGCGCAGGCCGATATCGTGGATCTGATCCGCCGTCAGGTCCGTCGTGGTGTAGCTCGCGAGCAGGGCGGAGTAATACTTGTCACCATCGGGGAAGCGCCACACGCCGTCATCGGTGGGTGCGATCGCCTGCTGCCGCTCCATCTCGGCCAGCAGGCGGCGGTAAGCGGGGCGGGCCGAGCTTTCCCAGCCGTTGCGGGCGCGCTCTTTGAGAGCGGATGCCTCTGCCTCGGGCAGTTTCAGCGCTGCGACTTTGCCTTCGAAGTCCTCGAGCACGGCATTGCCGCTGCCGACCTCGAGCAGGTTGCGAATGTCCGAGATGACGTAGGGGTAGACCCAGCTGGGCGGCATTACGCCCTGCTCTGCCCGGGCACGCGATTCGGCGGTCAAGGTATCGAGGGCGGTGCCGAGTCCTTCGATGCGGCTGACGTAGGCGGTCGCCTCATCCTGATTCGAGACCCGGTGGATGTTGATCAGGAAAGCCGGCAACTGGCTCTGCGCGCCGTTCATCTGGTCGAAGATGTAGCCATAACCCCGAAAGGGATGGAGCGAGGCGCGGCGCTTGGCCAAACCGTCAAACAGCCGCCACGACAGGGCATCGGCCTGCGGCAGGCTGGCGGGATCGTAAGCTGTTCGCATCCGGGCAGCGGTATCCTGAAGCAAGGCGTGCGCCCGCTCGTCGGCTGCCGGCGACATGTCGTCCCACTTCCCGTAGTCCTCGTCGCGGACCCCGCGATAGGATTTGCCCATGGGTGACAGGGCCAGCTGGGCAGCGTCATAGTCTTCGAACAGGCCGGCCAGAGCCGGCACCGGGGCCTCGCCGGTGGCAGCCGTAGTGACCGGCTCGGACTGACTGGTGACGCACCCGGCGGTAGCGAGTGCGAAAAGGCTTGCGGCAAGGGGGGTGAGAAGGCGCATCGTATCTCCGCGATGTTCAGGTTCTCGCCAACTGTGCCCCACCGTTCCGGCAATGGCCAGTATGCAGCGCCGAAGCGCGCAAAAAAAGGGCGGCCCGTTTCCAGGCCGCCCCTTGAAGTAGAGGAACTCTCTGCATCGCTGCGTCGAGCCCTTCGGGTCGCAAGGGTTAGCTACTCCAGAGGGACGCAATACGATTGTATGTAAGCGACAGTTTCCGCGCCACATTCGTTACAAATGCTGTTCGAACACGCAACAAGTTGTAGGAATGCGACACGCTCGACACAGGTTGCCCTGCTTGCCATAGACTTGGCCATGCTCTTCCCGCTTTTCCGTCCGGCCCTATTTGCTCTCGATTCGGAACAGGCCCATCGCCTGACCGTCGAGGCGCTCAAGCTGAGCCCCTCACGAACCCCTCCCCGCCGGGGAGCACTCGCCATCGAGGTTGCCGGTATCGACTTTCCCAACCCGCTCGGGATGGCTGCCGGGTTTGACAAGGATGCAGAGGTTCCTGACCCTCTGCTGGGCCTGGGGTTCGGTTTCGTCGAGGTCGGCTCGATCACCCCTTTGCCCCAGGCTGGCAACCCGCAGCCGCGCCTGTTCCGGCTGGTAGAGGACCGGGCCGTGATCAACCGGATGGGGTTCAACAACGGCGGCCGGGATGCTGCCGTGCAGCGTCTCGAGCGGCGCATGGGCCGGGCAGGCGTGCTGGGCATCAACATCGGGGCGAACAAGGATTCGCCTGACCGGATTGCCGATTATGCGGTGATGACACGGGCGATGGCCCCCCATGCCACCTACCTTGCGGTCAACATTTCCAGTCCCAACACGCCCGGCCTGCGCGCCCTGCAGGACGAGGGCGCGCTAACCGCGCTTCTTGATGCCGTGCTTGAGGCGCGCGGAGACCAGGGCCCGCCCGTTTTCCTGAAGGTTGCGCCCGATCTGGAACCGGCTGACATCGATGCCATTGGCAGGATCGCAATGGACAAGCGGCTGGGGGCGCTGATCGTTTCCAACACGACCATCTCCCGGCCGGTGCTTGCTTCACGTCATGCAGGAGAGGCTGGTGGTCTGTCTGGCGCGCCCTTGCGCGATCTGGCCCAGCAGCGCGTGCGCGATTTCCGTTCCGCGACCGGCGGGGCCATGCCGCTGGTCGGCGTGGGCGGAATTGCCAGCGCCGACGATGCCTGGGCGCGGATCCGCGCGGGGGCCAGCCTGGTCCAGCTTTACAGCGCAATGGTCTATGAAGGCCCCGGCCTGCCGCGCCGGATCGTCAGCGGGCTGGAGCGGCTCATGAAACGCGATGGCTTTGCAAGCATTGCCGAAGCGGTCGGAAGCGAATAGCGCTGGCGGAATGATCCGCTCGTTCACCACGCCGCTGCTCGCTGCCCTCGCCCTTGCCGGGTGCGCGACCCTTCCTGCTGAAGCCCCGCTTGCCCCTCAGGTGCAGCTTGGCGCGGTCAGCGCTGCCGATCCCCGGGCGGAAGAGGCCGGCTACGAAATGCTGCGGGCCGGCGGCAGCGCCACCGACGCAGCGATCGCCACAATGCTGGCCTTGACCGTAGTCGAGCCGCAAAGCTCCGGCATCGGGGGCGGCGGGTTCCTGGTGCGGGGGACGGCTGACGGCGATGTGACGACGTACGACGGGCGCGAAACTGCCCCGGCCGGGGCGACGCCGGAATGGTTCCTCAAACCTGACGGTACGCTGCCGCCGTTTATCGAGTCGGTCCGCAGCGGGCTCAGCGTCGGGGTTCCGGGCAATATTGCGCTCGCGGCCAAGGCCCATGCGGAGCACGGCAAGTTGCCGTGGGCCCGGCTGTTCGATCCGGCCATCCGCCTCGCGCGCGAAGGCTTCCGGATGAATCCGCGCCTGCACAATTCCCTCAGTTCCTCCAAGGATCGTGCGGCCCTCACTGACACCGGCCGAGCCCTGTTCTTCGGAGCCGACGGTAATCCGCTTCCGGTCGGAACGCTGGTGGTGAATGAAGACCTTGCGCGAACCTTCGAGGCCGTCGCCGCGGGCGGGGCACCGGCATTCTATCGGGGCGACCGGGCTGAATCGATGGCGCAAACCGTGGCCCAGTCGACACCCCGTGAGGGTGCGATGACGGCTGGCGATGTCGCTGGCTACCAGGCCAAGCCGCGCGAGGCGTTGTGCACGACCTACCGCCGCCACCGGATCTGCGGAATGGGGCCCCCGACCTCGGGCGGGATCGCGATCCTGCAGATGCTGGCGATGCTCGAGCGGTTCGATCTGTCCGCCTACGGGGCCGAGAGCCCGGTTACATGGCACCTGTTCCTTGAAGCGCAGCGGCTCGCCTATGCCGACCGCGAGCTCTACGTGGCGGATGCCGATTTTGTCTCCGTGCCGGTCGCGGGATTGCTCGACCCGGCCTACCTCGCCAGCCGCAGTGCCCTGATCGATCCGGCGCGTGCCATGGCCAAGGTGGAAGCGGGCCGGCCCGCCGGTGCGCCGCTGGCGCTGGCCGATGGCGATGAGCCGGAAGAGCGCGGCACCACCCACTTCGCCGTGGTCGATGCATCGAACACGATGATCAGCTACACTTCGACCATTGAAGGGGCGTTCGGCTCCGGGCTGATGTTCGGCGGGTTCTACCTGAACAACGAACTGACCGATTTCAGCCGGTCGCCCATGGTCGAAGGCCGGCTGGTGGCCAACCGGGTCGAAGGCGGCAAGCGGCCGCGCAGCTCGATGTCGCCGATGCTGGTGTGGGCGCCGGACGGCACCCCCCTGCTGGCAGTCGGCGCGGCTGGTGGGCCGACGATTCCGGTGCAGACCGCGCGATCGATCATCGGCGTGATCGACTTCGGGCTCGATGCCGAAGCGGCGCTGGGCCTGCCTTTCCTGATGTCATTCGGAGAGCGCACCCTGGTGGAGCAGGGCACCTGGCTGGAACGGGCAATCCCGGCCTTCCTTGCGCTCGGCCAGCCGCAGCCGTTTGCACGCGAAGCGCCGGTCAAGGCCAACGCGGTGCTGTGGCGCGGGGGCAGCTGGCAGAGCGCGCGCGATCCCCGGCTTGAGGCGCAGCTCGAACTGCCTTGAGTGCATCTGTGGCCGCACGTGATGCCGCTTGAGATACCGGGCGCCGCTGCGTAAACCGCACCGGATAAGTCCGTCATCAGAACGGGTGCAGGAGCCTTCGAAAGTGCAGCTTTCCGATCTCGATAATGCCGCAAACCTGGTCCAGCTGTTTCTCCAGCGCGCGGACGAAGGGGGTGACAGACCGTTCCTCGGGGCCAAGCGCGATGGTGCGTGGCAGACGATCAGCTGGCGCGAGGCGGCGGACCGGGTCTGCCTGCTGGCAGAAAGCCTGCGCGCCATCGGACTGAACGCGGGCGACCGGGTCATGCTGGTGAGCGAGAACCGCCCGGAATGGTGCCTGGCGGACCTGGCGATCATGGCTGCGGGCTGCGTGACGGTGCCGACCTACACCACCAATACCGAGCGCGACCACGCCCATATTCTCGACAATTCCGGTTCGCGCGCGGTGATCGTGTCGACCGAGAAGCTCTCCGCCACCCTGCTCCCGGCGATCATGCGCACCGGCACTGCGGCGCACGTGATTGCGATTGATGGACTACGGCAGATGCAGGCCGGTGACTTGCAGATCCACCATTGGGCAGAGCTGGTGAAAGGCGATGCCGCAGCCGCGCGAAAGTCCGTGGACGCGCGCATGGCCGGGATCGGCCGACGGGACCTTGCCTGCCTGATCTACACCAGCGGCACCGGCGGCGCGCCGCGCGGGGTCAGGCAGCACCACGGCATGATCCTGTGCAACGTGAAGGGCGCGGCGGAAATCCTGGTCAACGATTTCGGCCTGGATGACGAGGAGCGGTTCCTCTCGTTCCTGCCCTTGAGCCACGCCTACGAGCACACCGGCGGGCAATATCTTCCGATCGGGGTCGGCGCACAGATCTACTACTCGGAAGGGCTGGAGAAGCTCGCCAGCAATATCGAGGAAACCCGGCCCACCATCATGGTGGTGGTTCCGCGCCTGTTCGAGGTGCTGCGCCAGCGGATCATGAAGCAGGTCGAGAAACAGGGCCGGGTCGCCAACTTCCTGATGGACCGCGCCTTGCGGATCGGTGAGCGCGAAGCCGGCGGCAAGGGGCGCCTCATCGACAAGCCGATGAATTTCATTCTCGAAAAATCGCTCCGTCCCAAAATCCGTGCCCGGTTTGGTGGTCGGATCAAGGCGATGGTTTCCGGCGGCGCGCCGCTTAACCCTGATGTCGGTGTGTTCTTCGAGGCAATGGGCCTGACCATGCTGCAGGGCTACGGCCAGACCGAAAGCGGCCCGGTGATCAGCTGCAACCGCCCAAGCGTCGGCATCGCCATGGACACTGTCGGCCCGCCGATGGAGGGGGTCGAGGTCAGGATTGCCGAGGACGGCGAAATCCTCGTACGCGGTGAACTGGTCATGCACGGCTACTGGCAGAACGAGGCGGAAAGCGCCCGTGCGCTCCAGAACGGGTGGCTCCATACCGGCGATATCGGCCATCTTGATGCCAAGGGCCGGATCAAGATCACCGACCGCAAGAAAGACATGATCGTCAACGACAAGGGCGACAATGTCGCTCCGCAGAAGATCGAGGGAATGCTGACGCTCCAGTCCGAGATCGCCCAGGCGATGGTGGTGGGTGACCGGCGGCCTTACATCGTCGGGCTGATCGTGCCCGATGCCGAATGGGCGCTTGAATGGGCCAAGGCCAATGGCGAGAAGTTCGACCTGAAGGAACTGCAGGGCCTGCCCGCCTTCAAGAGCGCGGTCCGCGCGGCGGTCGACCGGGTCAACAAGGACCTGTCAGTGATCGAAAAGGTCCGCAGCTTCGCCTTCGCCGATGAAGCCTTCACGATCGAGAACGAGGAAATGACCCCCTCGATGAAGATCCGCCGTCACAAGATCAGGGAGCGATACGCGGAGCGGCTGGACGGGTTGTATCGGGGGTAAGGTTGGCCGGACAGCTCGGCCCCACGCCTTGCCTGCCGGCTATCTAGGCCGCCTCTTTCTCGATAAATTCCGGATAGAAACTTGGTGCCCGCTCGCTCCAGCCCGGGGCAGTGGCGGCGGCTTCGCTGAGCGACTGGAGTAACATCTTGCGGCGGCTCGGGCGGATCTGCGGCAGCGCGGCGGCGGCGCAGAAGGCACTTGGCAGCCACGGGCGCGCTTCGGCGCCGAGCAGGCGCTCGTAAAGGAAGCGGAAAGCTGAGAAGCAGTCGAGCCGTTCCTGCGCAAGATCGAATGCGGCCACCCGGGTCAGTTTGCCAATGAAGTGTTCGATGCTCTCGAACCCGGTCTGGTCGGGCACGCTGGCGCGCAGGACTTTCAGTTCCTGGTAAGCGACATACTGGCTGCGAATGGCGGCGTTCTCGCCGGCGTCGCGTGCCCACAGTTTGAAAGCATCCTGGCGCCCCAGCCCGATATCGAGGCTGCGGCGGATGTAGCGCTGTTCTGCCGAGGTGAAGCTGGCGAACTCGCGCATCTCGGAGATGGTCATCGAAGCAGTGTGGGTGGTCGACATGGCGGCATTTTCCCTGTTGCCTGCCGAGTGTCGCGCAGCGTGGTTAACATCGGGTAACCAAAGGGGGGCGTGTCATGCCCATAAAAAGGGGGTCACGGCGAACCGCGACCCCACTAATCTTACGTGCTGATCCGATCAGACGTCGTCGCCGAGGGCACCTTTAACCTTGCCCTTGACCTGCTGGGCTTCGCCCTTGCGCTCCTGCGCCACGCCCTTGGCGTGCAGGTCGTGGTTGTCGGTCGCCTTGCCGGCGGCCTGCTTGGTGTTGCCGACGGCTTCGTTGGTCATGCCTTTGGCGCGATCAGTAAGTTCACCCATGATATGGTTCCTTTCGTGTCTCGTAGCTGCCGATTCTCAACAGCTTATGACACACCAACGGGCCCCACGCGGGTTTGTTCCTGTGGCGAGGCGGGATGCCCCGCGCCTGCGTTGGTCAGATCAGGCCGGCCAGGGGGCTGGAAGGATCGGCATATTTGCGGGTGGCCATCCGGCCAGCGAGATAGGCATCGCGCCCGGCCTCGACCGCCAGCTTCATCGCCCGCGCCATACGGAGCGGATCTTTCGCCTCGGCAATCGCGGTGTTCATCAGCACCCCGTCACAGCCGAGTTCCATCGCCACTGCCGCATCGCTCGCCGTTCCGACCCCGGCGTCGACCAGCACTGGCACATTGGCACCTTCGACAATCAGCCGGATGGTCACCCGGTTCTGGATGCCGAGGCCTGATCCGATCGGAGCGCCCAGCGGCATGACCGCCACTGCGCCGGCCTCTTCCAGCTGCTTTGCGGCAATGGGATCATCGGTGCAGTAGACCATCGGCAGGAAACCTTCCTTTGCCAGGACTTCGCAGGCGCGGATCGTTTCGACCATGTTGGGATAGAGCGTGCGTGCCTCGCCCAGCACTTCCAGCTTCACCAGATCCCAGCCCCCCGCCTCGCGTGCGAGCCGCAGCGTGCGGATCGCATCCTCCGCGGTGAAGCACCCGGCGGTGTTGGGCAGGTAGGTGATCTTGTTAGGGTCGATGTAGTCGGTCAGCATGGGCGCCTTGGGATCGCTGACATTGACCCGGCGGACCGCAACCGTGACGATCTCGGCCCCCGATGCCTCGACTGCTGCGGCATTCTGCTCGAAGTCGCGATACTTGCCGGTGCCGACGATCAGGCGGCTGCGGAATGTGCGCCCGGCGACGGTCCAAGTATCCGGGGCCCAAGTGTCCGGGTGATCGCCGCCGCCGACGAAATGCACGATCTCCAGCACGTCCCCTTCCGACAGCGCGGTGTGTGCCAGGGTAGAGCGCGGCACGATCTCGCCGTTGCGCTCCACCGCGACCTTGGCCGGATCGAGTTCCAGCTCGGTCGCAAGCGCAGCGATGGTCGGGGCGGTGGTCCGGCGCGGCTCGCCGTTGACGGTGATGGATATGGTCATGTCAGCGTGGGAAATAGCGTCCATCCGCCGGGGCGCAAGGCCGATCCCGCGGCTGGGTGCCTGTCAAAAATCAGGCAGAGCAGCGCAGGTTGAGGACGTGGCCTAGCGAAACCAGTCCTACGCCGATCATGGTCAGCACAGATTCCTCAATCCCGTGCGGCAGCGCCAGGGCTCCGCCCATGAAGGAAAGCCCGGTCATGGCGATGACGAACGGACCGGCCCTGCGATGCTGCACCGCGCCCCAGCCGATAGCCACGCCCGCCACCACCAGCGCAATGGCAAGCCCCCATTTGTGGATTTCAGGGGCAAGCAGGAACTCCCCGCCGATTCCGAAAGCGCTGAGCACCGCGATGCTGGCGAGACAATGGGCTGCGCACAGGCCCGAAAGAACGACACCTACCCGGTCGAACCGTTCACGAATCGAGGAATAGGCCTTTGTCACGATGGGTGCGATGTATGTAATAGTGTATCGTTTCGCAAGACGTGTTGCGAAAATCACCCTTGCACAAGGGCGAGGCGCACCGCAGACAGGCCAGCGATGACAACGCAATCGATGACGCTGGTCCGCAGCAACGCGGCGCTGCAAGGCAGCCTGGGGCAACCGCAGGCCCTGGTGCGCTGGCTGATGGCGGTTGCCGGGCTGGTGTTGGTCATGGTGATCGTCGGTGGCATTACCCGACTGACCGAATCGGGGCTTTCCATCACCGAATGGAAGCCGGTGACCGGCACGATTCCGCCCCTGACCGAAGCGCAGTGGGAAGCGGAATTCGCGCTCTATCGCCAGACCGGCGAATACATCAACGAATCCGGTCCGGCGGGCATGGACCTTGCCGCGTTCAAGTTCATCTTCTTCTGGGAGTGGTTCCACCGCCTGCTCGGGCGTGTGATCGGCCTGGCTTACGGCCTGCCGCTGGCCTGGTTCTGGCTGAAGGGATCCATTCCGGCCGGCTACAAAGGCCGGTTGCTGGCGCTGCTCGCCCTGGGCGGGCTACAGGGCGTTTTCGGCTGGTTCATGGTCCGCTCCGGCCTGTCCACAGAGATGACCGATGTGAGTCATTTCTGGCTTTCGATCCACCTGCTCACGGCACTCTTCACCCTTGGAGGCCTCGTCTGGACGGCGCTGGACCTTCGCCAGTTGGCGCGCGATCCTGCGGCGCGACCGGCACGGCTGACTGGTCTTTCCTTCGTGGTGGCGCTGGTGCTGTTCATCCAGCTCCTGCTCGGGGCATGGGTAGCAGGGCTGAATGCGGGGCTCGTGTCCGATACCTGGCCGCTGATGCAGGACCGCTTCGTGCCAGAGTACGATCTGTCGCGCGGGGCCTGGTGGGCGCTGACGCACGATCCCTTCCTGCTCCATTTTCTCCACCGCTGGTGGGCCTGGGTGGCGGTGGTGGCGCTGGTGGTGCTCGCACGCAAGACCCGTGCGACTGACCGGCGGGCATCTGTGGCCATCCATTCGGCGTTTGGCGTGCAGATCATCCTCGGCATCGCAACCGTCTGGACCGGAGTGGAGCTGTGGTTAGCGACCGCCCACCAGGGCGTGGGGGCCTTGCTGGTGGCAGCGACGGCCTGGGGGATGCACGTGGTCGGGCGGCGCGCGTGACAGCGCTGGTCTGGTGCCCCTTCCCAGACCAGGCCTCGGCTGCCGCAGTTGCCGGCCAGTTGCTGGACGAAGGCCTGATTGCCTGCGCCAACCTGCTTGACGGAATGACTTCGCTGTTCATCTGGCAGGGTGAGCGGGGGCAGGCGGCCGAATGCGGCGCCCTGTTCAAGACCGATGCGAGCCGGCTGGCTGAGGCGGTTGCCCGGATCGAGACGCTCCATCCCTATGACGCTCCGGCGGTGGTCGGCTGGCTCTGCGCGGAAGCAGGAACGGCGACACGGGCCTGGCTGGCCGCAGCGACTACACCGGAAGCTCACGGATGAACCGCCGCCAGACCTTGCTCGGCTGCCTCGCGTTGCTGCCGGCGTGGGCCCTGCTTCCTGCGACCAGGCCGCTTAGTGCCGGGGCTCCACCCGTGTTCCGGCCGCAGGCCGGGACTTACCGGCTGGCGCGGCGGGTGAGCCGCCAGCTGGGTGCCGGTGCCACGCTCATGGTCGAGCGTGCCTGGACGATCGAGCTGACCTCGCAAGAAGGCGGGTTTCTGGTTGCCGGGCGGCAGGCGGAGGTTACGGTCGACGCGCCACCCAGTCTGGCCTTCCTGGCGCAGCTCGAACAGGACCGGATCGAGGAGGGGATGTTCCCGATCATGCTCGACCAGACGGGAGTCATGGCTTTTGCCCCGGCGGGGCAGGCTGATGAGGTGGTTGCGCAGGCAGTGGACCAGGTCCGGCAGCTGCTGACGGTTGACCGGGCTCGGGATACGGCTGGAAAAGAGCAGGGAAACCGGTTCCTCGACACCCTGCAACAGGCAGGTCAGGCGGCGCTCGCGGCCTGGCCGCCCACCCTGTTCGCACCCGGAACGCAGGACCGCACCGATGAGCGGACGGTCGATCTGCCCGATGGCACCTTGGGCGTTGTAAGGGTCAGAACCGTCGCCCTCAGCGATCCCCGGACTGGCCTGCTTGAGCGGTTCGAACGGCAGGTTGAAACCCGCTTTGGCGGGGACCGGCGTGTCGGCGTCGAGGCGTTCTTCCTCTCGCCCGGAACCTGACGGTATTATTTTACCTCCGGGCAAACGGGCGGAATAGCTTGACTAACGGGCGGCTGCGCGACAAATGGCGCCACCTTCGCAGGCCACCGCGCGTGGTTCTGCGATTCCAGGACCAACCAAGGAACACCCAGCCATGAAGGCGCTCAGCAAGACCACCCGGTCGATCAAGCCGGCAGAGGTCGAAAAGAAATGGCACCTGATCGATGCCGACGGCCTCGTCGTCGGCCGGGTCGCCGCGATCATCGCCAACATCCTGCGCGGGAAGCACAAGCCCAGCTTCACCCCCCACGTCGATTGCGGTGACCAGGTGATCGTCATCAATGCGGACAAGGTGAAGTTCACCGGCCGCAAGATGACCAACAAGATCTATTACAAGCACACCGGCCACCCCGGCGGCATCAAGGAAACGACTCCCGCCAAGGTGCTGGAAGGTCGCTTTCCCGAGCGCGTGCTGGAGAAGGCGGTCGAGCGCATGATCCCGCGCGGTCCGCTGGGCCGGGCGCAGATGAAGGCGCTGCACCTCTATGCCGGCACCGAGCATCCCCATGCCGGGCAGCAGCCCGAAGTGCTCGACGTTGCCTCCATGAACCGCAAGAACAAGGCTAACGCGTAATGGCTGATGAAACCAACACCGTGTCCGATCTCGCGGACCTGAAGGATATCGCGGGCGACGCCCCGGAAGCCGATGCCGCAGTCGTCGCCACCAACACCGCGCCGCTGCGTGAGCAGGAACTGGACAAGCAGGGCCGCGCCTACGCCACCGGTCGCCGCAAGGATGCGGTTGCCCGCGTCTGGGTCAAGCCCGGTACCGGCAAGATCACCATCAATGGCCGCGATCAGGACGTGTACTTTGCCCGTCCTACCCTGCGCCTGATTATCAACCAGCCGTTCGGGATCACCGATCGCACGGGTCAGTACGATGTCGTGGCCACCGTCAAGGGCGGCGGCCTTTCCGGCCAGGCTGGTGCAGTCAAGCATGGCATCGCCCAGGCCCTGTCGAAGTACGAACCCGCGCTGCGGACCACGGTCAAGGCAGCCGGCTTCCTGACCCGCGACAGCCGCGTGGTCGAGCGCAAGAAGTACGGCCGGGCCAAGGCTCGCCGGAGCTTCCAGTTCTCGAAGCGCTGATCGAACGCAAACTACCAGACGAAAGGGCGGCCCCGGTGGCCGCCCTTTTGCGTTTCAGGCCAGAACCATGTCAGGCGCGCACGAAATCGCGCCGCTGGACATCGATGGTACCGAGCGCGCTTACTGTTACGAGGTTGTAGGAAGGTGCTGCTCCGCGCAGCCGCGTCGAGAGGGTGCCCGCCCCGATCATCCGCAGGGGCCGGTTGCCCCGCGCCCGGACCAGATCGAACGGACGATGGACGTGGCCGGAGAGCACAACGCTCGCCCCGGCCTCGGCAAGGGCCGCAAAGGCCATGTCACCCCTTACCGTCGGGTTGCGGAGGCCGTCTTCAGCCGGGAGCAAAGGGTGGTGGCAGGCCACCAGCTTGGGGCGCGGATCATTGCGCAATGCCTCAAGCCGCGCGAGCGCCGCTTCAAGCTTGCGCCGCCGGACCACTCCGTCGGACCAGGGCCAGCGCATCTGCGCACGGACATTGGTGTCGAACGGCACGACGAGGGCATGGGCGAGCGACAACTCGCTGCCGACTGCAGCTTCCAGAGTGCCATAACGCGCATAGGGGGCCCGGAAGCGTTCCCACAGATTGTAATAGGGCATGTCGTGGTTGCCCGGCTGGAGCATGATCGGCGTCTCCAGGGAGGCAAACCATTTGCCCGCCATGGCATACTGGCGATGGGTCGCCCGCTGGGTCAGGTCACCGGTGCAGATGACTGCGTCCGGTCGCTCGTCAGCCACTGCAGCGGCGAACCAGTCCAGCGCGTCTTCGTCCTCGACGCCGAAATGGACGTCGCTGACATGGAATATGCGGCTGGTCGCTTCAGTCACGTGGCATCCTCTGGTTCAGCCGATCCAGCGCCACAGGCCAGCGGGGATGCCTCCGGCAGGCAGGTGGGCCCAGCTCAGGGCCAGCCATAGCACCAGCCCGACGGCCCAAGGCAGGAAACCCGCTGAAGCCAGCGCACTCCAGCGAGGCCAGTAGCGCGTCCGGCTTTCCCATTCCTTCCAGGCGGCGCCCATCAGCACCTGCTTCTTGCGATCCTGCAAATGGCTGCCGACCAGTGCCAGCACGAGAATGGCGGTGGCGACAACCAAGGTGCGCGCCGTTGGTGCCGCAACAATGTGGCTCACCGCCCACAGCGCGAAGCCCCACATCATCGGATGGCGGGTGATGCGGAATACGCCTGCCGGCTCCGCCCGGGCCGCAGCCTCTGCGCCCGGCATTGGCAGGGCCGGGTTGCGCCCGAGCAATGATCCGGCGAACAGGACCATGGCAACAAGGGCCACCAGCGTGCCGATGGCCCAGCTGACATCGCCGAATCCGGGCCAGAGCGGAGTGGTTGCCGGAGCGTCCTTGAACGCGAGATACATCCACGCGAAGGTGCCGATGCTGACCAGGGAATATACCCCTTGGAATCCCTTCTCACCCAGCATCCGCACCAGCCCGGCCCGCAGCGGGTGCGACATGGCAAAGTGCGTACCGACAAAAGCCACACTCGCAGCCACCAGAGCCAGCAAATTACCGTCCATAACCCTGCTCTCCCAATCCGGCGCAATAATGCGCCGGGCGCCGGGAGGTTGCAACCGGCCAGTCAAGCCGGCCGCGCAGGTGGGGAGCTACCAGTCGTAGGCCTTCGGCAGGGTTCCCTCGTCGAGATCGCGGTACCGATCCCGCAGCCGGGTCTGATGGCTGTCGAGGGGTTGCTCGATCCCGTCGATGAAAACCTGAACCGGCGCGGAGGAGACTTCCAGCGGGTCGCCATCCCAGACTACCAGATCGCCGGCGGCCCCTGCACTGAGGACACCGAACCGGCCGCCAAAGCCGGAAATCTCGGCCGGGATCGAGGATATGCTGGCAAAGGCCTGCCCCCAGGTCAGCCCTGTGGCTCCCGGTACCTGCGACAGCGCCACGAGGTTGCCGGCAAACTGCGGGGCAATACGCGGCCCGGTAATTCCGCCTGACAGGCCGCCAAGTGCCACCTTGACCCCGGCCTGGACCATGCGCCCGACATTGCTGTGAGTCGCGCCGAGCTGTTCGAAGCTGGCCGGCAGGTTGTCCAGCGGATCGGCGATCACCGGCACACCGGCCGCGGCGATGTCGTCCGCCACGATCCAGCCTTCGGACACGCCCAGAAGAACCAGCTTCAGCTTTGGATATCGCCGGGGCAAGCTGAGCACCGCACGAATGTCAGCCGCGCGCTCGACATGGACATAGAGCGGCTGCGCGCCCGTAACCACCGGGGCGAGGGCTTCGGCGTCGGCGCGGGTCAGCAGATTGCCGTCGCCCTGCCAGCGCCCCGCCGCAAACTCGCCTGCTTCGCGCAGGGCGTTGGCCAGTTCGGCATAGGCGGCCACGCGGCTGCCTCCGGCGATCCGAGCGGCGGCTTCGCCCAGCGTCACCATCTGGAATGCCCGTGACGCGACCACCGCGTTGCGGTCGGCACCGGTGTCGATCACCGCGCCCTGACCGGCAAAAATCGCGCCGCCGGGGGCGGTCACGATCGAGGCCCGGGTTACTCCGCCGGCCCGGCTGACGGCGATGTGCTGCGAGGCATAGTTGACGGCGGTTGAGGCATCGAGCGCGGCACTGAAACGCGACCGGGCTGCGCGGGTATCGTTGCTGTCACCCACCCCTTCGACATCGGCCAGGCCCAGGTCGGTGACCGGCATGAAGATTCCGGGGGTGACCCATTTGCCAGCACCGTCGATCGTGCGCGTTCCGGCCGGCACGGCAACGCCGCGCCCCGCGGCAACAACCTTGCCGCCGCGGATGACGACCGTTGCGCCTTCCATCGGCGCGCTGCCGTCACCGGTTGCAACCGTAGCATTGGTGATGGCGATATCCTGCGCGGTGGCCGGGGCAGCGAGAGCGCCAAAAGCAAAAGCTGCCGCAGTGGCGAGAAGCGTGGTCCGGATCATTTCACGTCTCCTTCGCCGGGCTGGCCGAGTTCGAAGTCGCTCACCGGTCGCCGTTTGGGATCGTTCGCGTCGAACAGCAGGGCACCGTCCACCCAGACTTTTTCCGGCCGCGCATAGACCGACAGCGGATTGGCGTTCCACAGCACTACGTCGGCCATCTTGCCAGGTGCGAGGCTGCCCGTCTGGTCGTCGATCCCCATCGCTTTGGCTGCATTGAGCGTGATCCAGCGGATCACTTCGGCATCGGCAATGGCGATCCCTGCGCGCTTGCCCGCGGCCTGTGCCTTGGCCGCTTCCTGGTTGAGCCGCTGGATGCCGTTCTCGTCATCCGAGTGGATCACCACGCAGGCGCCGGCCTGATAGAGCAGCGCACCGTTTTCCGGAATGCCGTCGTAGCTTTCCATCTTGAAGCCGTACCAGTCAGCCCAGATGGCCGAGCAGACGTCGCTTTCGCGCAGCAGATCGCCGATCTTGTAACTCTCGACGGCGTGATGGAAGGCGGTGACCTTGTAGCCCATCTCTTTGGCCATATCGAGCACCAGCGCCATTTCGTCGGCCCGGTAGCAGTGGTTGTGGACCAGGATTTCCCCGTCGAGCACGCCCTTCAGGGTTTCCTTGGCGAGATCGCGCTTCTTGCCGTCATAGGCCTTGGCGTCGAACCAGGTTTGGCGGTTGACCGCGAAGTTGCCCATCCGGGTGGAGGGGGCGCGGCCCTTCCCGCCATAGACCCGCTTGGGGTTTTCGCCGCAGGCCATCTTCAGGCCGTTGGGCGCGCCGGGGAACTTCATCCCCTGCACGGTGCGCGAGGCCACGTTCTTGAGCGTGACGGTGCGCCCGCCAAACAGGTTGGCCGAGCCCGGCAGGATCTGCAGCGAGGTGATCCCGCCATTGGCGAGCGCGCGGGTGAAGCCCGGGTCCTGCGGCCAGACCGAGTGCTCCGCCCAGACTTCGGGCGTGGCCGGGCTGGTCGCCTCATTGCCATCCGAATGCGCTTCGACCGACGGCGTCGGGTAGTCGCCCAGATGGCTGTGAATGTCGATGATGCCGGGGGTGACGTATTTGCCGGTCCCATCGACCCGGGTGTAGCCCGCCGGGATGGCGAGGTCCGCACCGCCGACTGCAACCACTTTGCCCTCGCTGAACAGCACCGTACCATTGTCGATACGCTGTCCGGCGCCATCAAACACTGTCGCCCCGACCAGCGCGGTCGCCGCGCCGGGATAGGGTTTGTAGGTCGAGGCATAGGGCGCCTCGCCCTTCGTGGCGGACGGGCCCGATGATGCCGAAGCAACTGTGTCCGGCGTCCCGTTAGTGGTGCAGGCAGAGAGGGCCAGCGCCCCCCCGATGGCGGTGAACGTGCGATAGCGCATGGGTCGTGCTTCTCCGGCTGACGGGATTTTACGGGCGGGTGGCGGGATGAACGCCAGCCTGCTGCGCTTCGAGACCTGCCTCGCTTTGCCCGGCAAGATCATTGCCGACATCGTCATCACGCAGGGTGTCGAGGTGCATCATCTTGCGGATGACCGGGCTGATCACGATGACCGCAACCCCCACGCCGACTGCCACCCAGCCGATCTGGCTGTAAACCGCGAGCACGGTTTCCTTGGCAGCGCCTTCGCCCGACGCGGCTTCCGAGCCGGTTGCTGCCGCAATCAGGCCGGCCGCGAAGTTGCCGGTTGCTGACGCGAAGAACCAGGTGCCCATGATCAGCGATGCCATGTGAGCCGGGGCAAGACGGTTCATCGCGCTGAGGCCGACCGGACTGAGGCACAGCTCGCCGGTGGTGTGCAGAAGGTAGATCAGGAACACGAAGATCACCGGCGTCATCGCTTCCATGCCCACCGCGTTTGCACCGGCCACCAGCACCAGGAAGCCTGCGCCGAGCTGGATGATCGCCAGGCCGAACTTCGCCGGAGTCGATGGTTCCAGACCCTTGCGGGCAAGCCAGGTCCACAGCCCTGCGAACAGCGGTGCGAGCAAGATGATGTAGATCGGGTTGATCGACTGGAAGATCGAGGCCGAAACCCCCTGCCGGTCGACATAGCGGTCAGTGAACAGGTTGAGGCTGGAACCGGCCTGCTCGAACAGGGCCCAGAACAGGATCGAGCCGATGATCAGGAAGATCGCGGCGAATATCCGGTCCCGGTCGTGGCCGCCGATCTTGATTGCTTCCCAGATCACGAAGGCGACCAGCAATCCGCCGAACACGCCCAGGATGCTGCCGACAATTGCCTGGTTCTGCACCAGCCACCAGGTCACCGCCACCGCGCCGACGCCGACGAGATAGAGGAACCATTCGAACTTGATGCCCATGAACGGGCTGGCCAGCTTTTCCGGCACGCTGCTCTCGCCCTTGCCGAGCAGGAGCGGCTTGAACACGATGAACACGATGAGGCCCAGCAACATGCCGAAACCAGCCGCGCCGAATCCGTAGGCCCAGCCATAGGTCTGGCCGAGGTATCCGGCGATGATCGTGCCGACCGCCGCGCCCACGTTGATGCCCATGTAGAAGATCGTGTAGGCACCGTCGCGCCGGATGTCGGTGCGCGGATAGAGCTGCCCGACGATCACGGAGATGTTGGCTTTCAGGAAGCCAGAACCGACGATGATGAAGGCCAGCGCGAGCCAGAACACGTCGATCATCGGATTGGCCTGGCCCAGCGAGCCGTCGCCTTCGAACGCCATGAAGAAGTGCCCGAAGGTCAGCAGCACCGCCCCGAACAGCACCGCCTTGCGCTGGCCCAGGTACTTGTCTGCCAGATAGCCGCCGAGGACCGGCGCGATATAGACCAGCGCAGTGTAGGCACCGTAGATGACCGAGGCTTTCTCGTCGTTGTAGAGCCAGTGCTGGGTCAGGTAGAAGATCAGCAGTGCCCGCATCCCGTAATAGGAAAAGCGCTCCCACATTTCGGCGAAGAACAGCACGAACAGCCCCTTGGGATGTCCTGCAAATTCCGGCTTGGGTGAGGTCACGATGGCTGCGCCACCGATCAGCAGCAGCACCAAAAATGCTGCTGCGACGGTGACGATGATCTGTTCCAGTGTCACTTGGCTGCTTCCCCCGAAGGCTTTGTCATTGGCAATCAGTTTGCCTGAAGCCGCGCACCCTAGCGCCTCAATCGCCCGTGTGAAGCGTAGTTTCACACGAAACCGCCCGGCTCGCCCTGTTTTCCACGGAGCGCGCCTTGTGCGCCGCGCTGTATTATGGCACTGACGCAGTGAACGGAGAACTTCGGATGCCCCAGCAGAGCCGCCCGGTCTATCTCAAGCTGCGCGACCAGATTGCCGCAGCCATCATTGGCGGTGAATATGCCGAAGGCCAGATGTTGCCGTCAGTGCGCGCCTATGCTGCGCAGCAGGGGGCCAATCCGCTGACAGTGGCGAAAGCCTACCAGCAGTTCCAGTCGGATGGCCTGGTCGAGGTGCAGCGCGGGGTGGGGATGTACGTGGTACCGGGGGCCGCGGATCGGCTTCGCGCCCGGGAACGCACCCAGTTCATCGAGCGCGAATGGCCGGAGATCCGCGCCCGGATGGAGCAGCTCGGGATCGAGCCGGCAGAGTTGCTCGAACGCCGCTGAGCCCAGCCCATGGGATAAAAACGACACAATGGCGGATTGCCAATCCGTGACAACTTTGGCACAAAGTCGTCTCGGGGCGCTTTACAGGGAACAACGACTGCGGTTCGCGTGGGCAAGCTGGTCAGGCTGCCTCCAACCAGCCGGTCGGCGGGAGTAGTGGAATGATCCGATCTGAGCTGGTTCAGGCGCTGGCCAAGGAAAACCCCGACCTGCGCGCGGATGAAGTGGAAAAGGTGGTCGACATCTTTTTCGAGGAAATCACCAACCGGCTGGTCGATGGCGGGCGGGTGGAACTGCGCGGTTTCGGCGCTTTCTCCATCCGGTCACGTGAGCCGCGGCAGGGCCGCAACCCCCGCACCGGCGAGCCGGTCTCTGTGCCCGGCAAGCGCGTCCCCTATTTCAAGCCGGGCAAGGAAATCCGCGACCGCCTCAACGCCGACTGACCGGCATTTCCCCCGCTTGCCTTTCCACACTGCCCGTATAGGGCTTGGCCGGTCGTGCGCGGGTGTGGCGGAATGGTAGACGCCGGGGACTTAAAATCCCCTGATCCTCGATCGTGCGGGTTCGAGTCCCGCCACCCGCACCATCCGGCGACCGAATAAGGCGGCCCTGACGTCTTAAGCCGGTCCGGTCGTGCGTTAAGATTCTGCTTTGACACATGTTTATCGCCAGACGCCCGCTTTTCCGGGCCGTCTCTCTGGTCGGCGAGGTCACGGATGAGAGCATTTTAACGTCCTGTTGACTGTTTCCATCAACCTTTTCCAGCAGCCATTCGCCTATTTCTTGCCCTCGAAACAAGCTTGTCGCCGGGCAACCCGGGACGGCCGTGATGGACGGACAAAGCTGATCGAAAGCGGGTCGCACGAACGCTTCGAGGGAACGGACATTGGAAGAGGATCATGGCGAGCCGCCGTCAAAATTGCCGCCGGTCCGCTCGACGGAACGCCGCCGCTTCGTGGCAGCGGGGTTTCTGCGTGTCGGCAACGGGTTCGCCGCTGGGGTGAAGGTGACTGACATCTCCCTGACCGGGGCACGGGTCCAGGGCCTGTCGCCCTGTTTCGAGACCGGGACGACTGTTCAGATCAGCTTTCAGGGCATCGGACCATTGCTGGCGCGGGTCCGCTGGCAGGACACCAGCTCGATCGGGATAGAGTTCGAAAGGCCGCTGCATGTCTCGGTTTTCGACTGGCTGTCATCGTCTTACTAGGCGCAATTCATCTACCCTGAAGTTTACCGGCGTTTAGGCAGAAATGCCGATGCTGCCCCATGGCGAACCTTAAACCCTTGCGCACACAAGCGGCCGCACAAGGGTAGGCAAACTACACCTCGGCTTGCCTGGCAGGTCAGGTGCGGATCGCAGAGTGATGGAACGTGGTGTGCTAGAGACTGTCATAAGGGCGTCGGGGCCCGGCTCCGAGGAACTCCGCGCGGCGCCGCGTGTGACATTGCTGATCCGGCCGGCAAAGCTGGCGATGCCTGAGGGCGAATTCGTCTGCGTCATCCGTGACGTTTCAGCCAGCGGGGTCAGTGTGCGAATGTTCCATCCGCTGCCGATGGGCGAAGCTGCCGTGCTGGAAACCGAAACCGGCATGCGGGTGACCATGCACCGGGTGTGGGACCGGGACAACGAGGCCGGATTTCAGTTCGAAGAGCCGATCGACGTGGCCGCGCTGGTCAACGAAATCGGAAGCTATCGCAAGCGCAAGCTGCGGATCGGGATCGACCTGCCGGTCAACCTCGCGGTGCTTGGTCAGAAGCATCCAGCCATGATCCGCAATCTTTCCCAGCAGGGAGCACGGATCGAGTGCGACGTGAGGCTTGCCCTGATCCAGATGGTGCGGCTGGAATCAGGGTATTTGCCCGAGATACGGGCCAAGGTTCGCTGGCGGCGAGATTCCCAGTTCGGGCTGGTGTTCGAGGATACCTTCTCGCTCGGCGACTTCGCCCAGATCGCTGCGCGCCTGCAAAGTCCTTCGCTGCTGAGCCGTTAACCTTCCGCTTACCATTTTCCTTCACTTGCCGATGACCGGTTTAATCAGGGGCATCGGACTATGACGAACGCAGGTGGGTTGCCAGCAGTTGAGGGAACAACGGTTGACGTGGCGATCATCGGGGCGGGGCCTGCCGGCCTCACCGCCGGTTACCTCCTGGCCAAAGCTGGCAAGACCGTCGCGATCATCGAGAAGGACGGTACGTACGTCGGCGGGATCAGCCGCACGGTCGAACATGAAGGCTACCGCTTCGATATTGGCGGGCACCGCTTCTTCTCCAAGTCGCAGCAGGTCGTCGACCTGTGGAACGAGATCCTGCCCGACGATTTCATCCAGCGTCCGCGAATGAGCCGCATCTATTACGAGGGCAAGTTCTACAGCTATCCGCTGCGTGCCTTCGAGGCGCTGTGGAACCTTGGCGTGTGGCGCTCCACCCTCTGCATGGTGAGCTACCTGCGCTACAAGCTGTTCCCGGTCCGCACCGTCAAGAGCTTCGAGGACTGGACCACCAATCAGTTCGGCCAGAAACTCTATTCGATCTTCTTCAAGACCTACACCGAGAAGGTGTGGGGCATGCCCTGCAACGAGATGAGCGCCGACTGGGCCGCCCAGCGGATCAAGGGCCTCTCGCTCTGGGGCGCGGTGACGGACGGGCTCAAGCGCTCGCTGGGCCTCAACAAGCGCCCCAATGACGGGCAGGCGGTCAAGACGCTGCTCGAAACCTTCCGCTACCCGCGGCTTGGCCCCGGGATGATGTGGGATGCCGCACGTGACCGGATTGTCGCCAGCGGCAGGGGCCAGGTGCTGATGGGCCATGCGCTCGAGCAGCTGGCGTCGGATGGCAATGGCGGCTGGCGCATGACGGCCAACGGCCCCGACGGGAAGATCGTGATCAGGGCGGCTCACGCGATCAGCTCCGCCCCGATGCGGGAACTGGCTGCGCGCCTCCATCCACTGCCGGATACGACATGGAACGCTTCGAACCTCAAGTACCGCGATTTTCTGACCGTGGCACTGATGGTCGAAGGCGAAGACCTGTTTCCGGACAACTGGATCTATATCCACGACAGCAAGGTGAAGGTCGGCCGGGTCCAGAATTTCCGCTCGTGGTCACCGGAGATGGTGCCGGACGAAGCCATGGCCTGCGTTGGTCTGGAGTATTTCTGCTTCGAGGGAGATGGCCTGTGGTCGATGGCCGATGCTGACCTGATCGAACTGGCCAAACGAGAAATGGCAATTCTGGGTCTGGTCGATCCGGCGCGCGTGCGCGGCGGTGCCGTTGTGCGGCAGGAAAAGGCCTACCCGGTCTATGATGAAAGCTACGCCGCCAATGTTTCGGCGATGCGCCATGAGCTGGAAGAGAAGCATCCGACCCTGCACCTCGTCGGGCGCAACGGGATGCACCGCTACAACAATCAGGACCATGCGATGATGACCGCCATGCTGACGGTAGAGAACATCCTCGCCGGACGGCGTGTTTATGACACCTGGTGTGTCAACGAGGACGCCGAGTACCACGAAGCAGGCCATGAAGGTGCCGAAGCGGCGCTGCCCGCCCGCGAGGCAGTCACCCCTGACCAGGCGGCAGCGCTCGCGTCGGTGCGTGATGTGCCCGAGCGGATCAGGCCAGCCGGTCCCGGACGCGAGGCGGCCTAGACCCGGCTTCCTTCGGGGCCTGTCGCAGGCACAGGACGAGCAGCAGCAGGCCGGTCAGCGGCACAAAGGGTTCCGCCGTGAAGAACCACATTCCCGGCAGGGCCATAGCCAGCAGTACAGCATTCCGTTCCGATCGGCTCGCGGGCCCTGCCAGCAGAAACCCTGCCGCAGCGGTCAGCATCGTGCAGTCGTAAAGAAACGAGTAGGGCGTCACCAGCACGGTCGCGGCAATGGCAGCGGCCGCCTGGATCTCGAACCGCGCAGCGCGGTGCACCACCAGCACCATCAGCCCCAGCGCCGTTACCGCGAAAACTGCGTGGACCAGCAGGGCGGCCGCCACCGGAAGCTGCTCCACGGCCAAGGCAAAGGCTGATTGCATCTTGCCCGCGATGATCGTGTCCACCCGCTCTGCGACCATATCGGCCACTTTCCGGCTGCCTGCGAGGAAATCGAGCCAGAGGCGCGGGCCCCAGAGCACGATCGTCGCCATCACCATCGCCAGCAGGGTGGCAACCGCCGCCTGGATCGCCCGCCAGTCGCGCCGCACCAGCAGGAACAGTGCCAGTGCCAGCCCGAGATGGGGCTTGATGGCGAGCACCCCGAACAGGATGCCCGCCAGCACCGGGCGGCGCGGCAGCAGCAGCAAGCCGCCGCCGATCAGGCTCGCGGTCAGAAAACCGTTCTGGCCGAGCAGGATCGTCTGGCTCGCACCCCCCCAGGCCAGCGCCATGGCAAGCGCGGTCAGCCAGTCGCGCGTGATGTGCCGCAGCACGATGAACCATGCCGTCATGCCGAGCAGAAGGTAAAGCAGCAGGGCTGTGCCATAAGGCAGCAGGCCAAGCCGAGCGAACAGCAGCAGGGCTGTGGGCGGATAGCCGAAGGTCAGCCCGCTCGCCGCCGGTTCACCGATCAGGCGGGCATAATAGGCTTCGTGCACAGGATGGTCGTAGACTAACGAGGGCAGGCCTTCGAGGGCGCGAACGCCGGCCGCCCAGACGGTCGCGAAGTCGGTGATGACGACATCGCCGTCGGGCGAAAAGGGCCAGCGGCCGACGCTGGTCAGATAGGCGAACATGGCGCAGGTGCCTAGTGCCAGCATGGCCCAGTAGATCCTGCCGATTGTCCTGTCGTCCACCCTGTCAATCACCCCCGCTGTCCACGCATTGCCCGCTTGCCCGCAGCCCGCTCGCCCCAAATCCGCCCGAAATCTGCCGGAATGGGCATTCCAACCGCTCGCGTAACCGCCTGTTGACGCTTTGTTAACCGGAAACGGCAATGAACCGGTAACGGCGTTGCAGGGGGACCCGAGTGCACCAGCTTCTTACCCGCATGACGGATTTGCGCCTGCTGCGCTATGGCCTGGCAAGTGTCGCCGCACTGGCGGTCGACATCGGACTGTTCCTGCTCCTGCTCGCGGCCGGCCTTGCTGCCGCCCCGGCCTCCGCACTGGGCTATTCACTGGGTATCGTGACGCACTGGCTGATCTCCAGCCGCGCGGTGTTTGTGGGGCGGGTGGCTGAGCGCGGCCCGGACCGGACCCGGCAGAAAGCGCTGTTTGTCGGTTCGGCCCTGGTCGGGCTGGCACTGACCACCGCTATCGTCGGTGCAGGCGAACTGGCGGGGTTCGATCCGCGCCTTGCCAAGATCTTGGCCATCGCAGTCAGCTTTGCGGCCACCTGGCTGTTGCGCAGCCGGATCGTGTTCCGGGCAACCGGGTAACAGTTCCCCTGATGACCGGCGCGATCTCCAGCGACAAAACCACTGGCCGCACCGTATTGCTGGCATGGCTCATCCTGTCCGCCATCCTGACAATCACCGCAGCCTCCCGCATCATGTCCGGGCAATTGCCCGACCCCGACGACGCCTTGCGGTTGGTGCAGGTGCGCGACCTGATTGGCGGGCAAGGCTGGTTCGACATGGTCCAGTACCGGATCGACCCGCCCACGGGCACCCCGATGCACTGGTCCCGGCTGGTGGACATTCCCTTGCTCACCGTGACGCTCCTGCTTGGTGAGGGGGCGGCGCTGGTGATCGTACCCTTGCTGACGCTGGGCGCGGTGCTGTGGTGCGTCGGCAAGCTCGCAGCGCGGCTGTGCGGCGGCGAGGTGGTCTTGTTTGCCTGCCTGGTCTGCGGGTTCATCCCCGCCCTGCTCATGCAGCTCCAGCCAATGCGGATCGATCACCATGGCTGGCAGGTTGCCAGTGTTGCGCTGGCCATGCTCGCGATCGCCGGCAGCCATGCCCGGGGCGGCGCGGCTCTGGCCGGAGCGGCCATGGCCTTCGGGATGTCCGTGTCGCTCGAACTGCTGCCGATCGCCGCGATTCTTGCCGCTGTGCTGGCGGCCCGCTGGTGGCGAAAGCCCCATGCCGCAATCTGGCTTATCACCTACCTGCAGGTCCTGGCGATCGGACTGGTTGTCCTTTTCCTGGCCACGCGCGGCACAGGTGCGCCCAGCGCATGGTGCGATGCGGTGAGTCCGCCGCAACTGGTATTCTTTGCCGTGATTGCGCTCGGGGCAACCGGCCTTGCCGCAACAAAGCCGACGCGAGCGGTGATCGCTGCCGGGCTGGCGTTGACCGGCCTTGCCGGGGTGGGCGCCCTGGCCCTGATCGCGCCGCAGTGCCTTGCCCCGCCGTTTGCCGGGCTCGACCCGCTGGTGCGTGACTACTGGTATGTTCACATCGCCGAGGGCCAGCCGCTGTGGCAAAGGCCAGCGGCCGAGTTCCTCCCGGCCATGGTGCAGATGGTTGCGGCGCTGGCAGCCTGCGCCATGCTGTGGCGGCAGAGCACGGGTGCCGCCCGGGTATGGTGGGCCGAACATGCCGCCGTGCTGCTCGGGGCGCTGGTGCTGGGCCTGCTGGTATCCCGTTCGCTCGCGTTCGCGGCCGTCATTGCGGCCGTTCCGCTGGGATGGCTTGCGGTCCGCCTGCTCGGCAGGATGCGCGCCGCTTCCGGTCTGGGGCTCAGGGGCGCTGCGGCCCTGATGATCGTACTGGTGCTGGTCCCGAGTGCGCCGGTCACTGTCGCAAACCAGCTGAGTCCGGCAGTCTCCGTGTCCCGCCCGGCCAGTGTTGCCAGCGCGGCCTGCGATGTCCGTGACCGGGCGGCTTCGCTCCGCATCCTTCCTCGCGGCGTTGTCTTCGCCCCGCTCGATATGGGGCCGGCCATCCTGCTGGAAACCCGGCATGCGGTGGTCGCCACCAGCCACCACCGGGCAGAAGCAGCGATGGCTGATGTGATCCGGGCGTTCATCGCGCCACCGGACCATGCGCGCGCGGTCGTCGCCAGCCATGGCGCGGATTATCTGGCGCTCTGCACCGATCTGGCGGAACCGGCGCTCTATGCTGCCCGGCATCCGGAAGGGCTGGCTGCGCTGCTGGCAAGTGACTCGGGACCGAACTGGCTGGAACCGGTGGACGCGCTTTCGACCCCGGAGTTCCGTGTCTATCGCGTCAGGCTGGACGAAACACCATCGCCACCCCGTTGATGCAGTGCCGTTTGCCGGTCGGGCGGGGGCCATCGTTGAAGATGTGCCCCAGGTGCCCGCCGCAGTCGGCGCAATGGACTTCGGTGCGGGGCAAGCCGATCTTGTAATCGGTCGAGGTGCCAACCGCGCCGGGCAGGGCCCGCCAGAAACTGGGCCAGCCGGTGCCGCTGTCGTATTTCACCGCCGAGGCATAAAGCGCATTGCCGCAACCGGCGCAGTGGAAGGTACCCTTGCGCTTTTCCTTGTCGAGCGGCGAGGAGTATGACCGCTCGGTGCCCGCCTGCCGCAGGATGCGGTATTGTTCTCCGGTCAGCTTGCGCTTCCATTCGGCATCGCTCAGCCTGACCGGGAATTCCTTCGCTTCCGCGCGGTCGACCCCGCATCCTGCAAGGACGGCCGCACCGCTGCCTAGTCCGAGCCAGCCGAGCAGGCGGCGCCGAGTCGTGATAGTGGGGCGTGTGGTCATGATCGGCTTCCTTGCGGCGTGTCTTACCAGATACGCGGCGAGGCGGGCAAAGGTTTCGTTTCCCAGGTTCAGAAGTTGGTGATCTCGACCTCGAGCTTGCGGAAGCCGTGGACGAAGTTCGCCTGGACCCGCTCGACGTCGCCCGCCACGTGCACCCGCATCCGGCGCTTGTGCATTTCTTCCAGCAGTATCTTGAGCTGCAATTCGGCGAGGCGCGCGCCGATGCAGCGGTGGATGCCGTAACCGAAGGAAAGGTGCCGCCGCGCGTTTTCGCGGGTGATGTCCAGCTTGTCGGGGTTGGCGAAAACCTCGGTGTCGCGGTTGGCCGAAAGATACCACAGGATCAGCTTGTCGCCGGTTTTCAACTGCTCGCCAAACAGCTCGTGATCTTCCGTCACCGTGCGCCGCATATGGGCGAGCGGGGTCTGGAAGCGCAGGCACTCCTGCACCGCATTGGGGATGAGGTCAGGATTCTGCTCGAACAGCTTGCGCTGGTCAGGGAAGCTATCGAAGGCATGGATGATCCCGCTCATGGTGTTGCGCGTGGTGTCGTTGCCGCCGACAATCAGCAGGACCAGGTTGCCCATGAATTCGCGCGGGCTCATCTGGTTCATGGCGGGCGAATGGATCATCATCGAGATCAGGTCCGATCCCGGTTCTTCCTGGCTGCGCTGCATCCACAGTTGCTGGAAATAGGCCGCCATTTCCTGCAGCACCATTTCCCGATCGTTGCCCAGCTCGGGGACCAGCGCGATTTCGGTATCGCCCGCCCAGTCGCTCCAGAAGGTCAGCAGGCGGCGATCTTCCCACGGGAAGCCGAACAGGATTGCCAGCATGCCGGTGGTCAGTTCGATCGAGACCTTGTCGACCCAGTCGAACACCTCGCCGCGCGGCAGGCTGTCGAGCAGTTCGGCAGTGCGTTGGCGCACCTCCACTTCCATCTTGGTGATCTCGCCCGGGGTGAACTTGGGCGCGACCGTGCGGCGCTGGCCGGTGTGCTTGGGCCGGTCCATCGCGATGAACATCGGCAGCTCGCGGCCTTCGACGCCTTCGTCACGCTCCAGAATGGTAATCCCGCCGTGTTCCCAGCTTGAGGAGTAAAGCTCGGGCAAGGCCTCGATGTGCTGGATCGCCTTGTGGCTGACCACGTTCCAGTAGGCACCGTAAGGGCTGTGCGGAACAAAGTGCAGCGGGCCCTTGGCACGCATCTCGGCGAAGATCGGCTGCCACCGGTCTTCGACATAGATGTCGCTGCGGCTGACATCGTAGGGATGCTCGTGCGGTGGCATCCCCTGCGGATTGTGGGCGAGAAAATCCTTCAGCGCCTGGTACGCGGATGGTTCAGTGCGCCATTGCGGCTTTTCCGGGGCGCCGGTTTCCGGGGCGATGGTGGCCATGCATTCTCTCCTGCTTCGCCCCCCTTGGCCGGGGAGTCGCTTGGGCAGGATTGCACCCGTTACTTACCGCAATGTCAATAGCCAGTTGCGATTCGGGACTTATGCCTTGGCCTTGCGGGCGAACCACGCCTTTCTGCCGGAGGTCCGCGGACCGGACTGCATCACCCGCCGCCGGAACAGGGTGGCCCCGCCCTTGACCAGGATGGCAACGAACAGCGCCTGCCAGGCCAGCGCCACCAAGTGGGGCCAGACCTCGCCGAACTGCGCTGCGCGGGCCAGCATGGCGAAGGGGGAGCTGAGCGGGAACACGGCTGCCGCCAGTTCCTGCCACGAACCAGGCCTGGCGAGGGCATAGCTGGCGAAGAAGAACACCATCAGCTGCATCATGGTGACCGGCATCGACAGCGTCTGCACCTCCCGCACGGTCGACGCCATGGCGCCGATGGTCAGGAACAGCGAGCCAAGCAGCAGGTAGCCCATGGCGAAATAGACCACGCCGAGCACGAAAAACAGTGGCCAGCCGACTGCCGGCTCGGTCAGCGTCCCGCCATCCACGGCACCGAGCGCGAAGGCTGCCACACCGGCCGAGCCCCAGACCACGATCCCGACAAAGGAGACCGCGAGCATGGCGAACAGCTTGCCCAGGAACACCGCATCCATCGGAATGGCAGCAGCCAGAACCTCGATGATCTTGTTGCCTTTCTCCTCGACCAGGTTCGAAAGAACCATTCCGGCCAGCAGCATGATCAGCAGGAACAGGAGCAGCTGCCCCGCCTGGGCGGTGCGGACCCGGTCAACCTTTTCGCTCGCGCCGCTGGTGGTCACGACCTGCGTGGCCAGTTCGGGAAAGGCGCGCGGGGCATTGCCAATGGCACTGGCAGCCACCAGCGCGACCCGGCCGCCCAGCCGGTCCACCTGTTCCTGCGTCCCGGCGAGACGCGGCTGGGCCGGTGTGCCGCTGACGATTGCGGCATAGTCACCCATTCGCGCTTCCAGCATTGCGGCGGCATCGAACCCGGCGTCGCGGTGCGCTTCCACCACCGGCTTCATCGCCGGCATGACCGGCCCCAGTTCATCGGCAAGCTGCCGGTGCGCTTCGAGCATGGCGGCCGTATCGGCCTCGTTCATGGCAATGCCCACTGCGCTGCTGGTCGCCTGCTGCTGGACTTCGCTGCCGATCCCGCCGGCCAGTGCGCCGACCATGACCGGGAACAGCGGCCCGAGCAGGAAGAAGATGAAGGCCCGGCTGAACAGGATGGCGACGAAATCACGCCGGGCGATGACGAAGGCGGCCTGCCAGATCGACAGCCGCGAACGGGCGGGCTGCGCGCTCATGCGGCGTCTCCTTCGCTGGTCCGGGCCATTTCCCGGGCGACCGCTTCCCCGGCAATGTGGACAAAGGCATCGTGCAAGCCAGCGCGTTCGATCGACAGCGACAGGATGCCTGCCTCGCCTTCGATCAGGGCGCGCAGCAAGGGCTCGATCCCGCTTTCCGGCAGGGAGAAGTGCCAGAAGTCCCCCTCGCGTCGGACATCTGCGGGCAGTGCCTCGAGCCAGCGGCCCTCGCGCATCCGGGTCTCCAGCCGCACCTGAGCCGGGATGCGGTCACGCGCGTCATCGACCTTGCCCGCAAAGGGCACCTTGCCGCCGGCAATAATCGCCACGCCTTCGCACAGTCGTTCGGCATGGGCGATGACGTGGGTCGAGAAGATGACGGTCGTGCCCTGCTCGGCGAGGCTGCGGATCAGCCGTTCCAGCTTGCCCTGGTTGATCGCGTCGAGCCCGCTGAACGGTTCGTCGAACACCACCAGCCTCGGCTGGTGCACCAGTGTGCCGAGCAACTGGACCGTCTGGGCCATCCCCTTGCTCAGCTGGCGGATCTGCTTGTCCGCCGCCTCGCCCATGCCGTGTCCTTCCAGCAGCTCCCGACCCCGTTCGCGGCCGACCTTGAGCGGCACCCCTCGCAGTGCACCCATGAACGCGATCGCCTCGTAGGCTTTCATCGAGGGGTAGAGACCCCGTTCCTCGGGAAGGTAGCCCACCAGCCGCGCAATATCCTGCGGATTGTCATGCCCCAGCATCCGACGGGTGCCTTTGTCCGGGTCGATGATGCCCAGCAACATGCGCAAAGTGGTGGTCTTGCCCGCGCCATTGGGGCCAAGAATGCCATAGATTGCCCCTTCGGATACGCTGATGTCGACCCCGTTGACCGCCGCCACGCCGTCAAACCGCTTGACCAGCCCGCGCGCCTCGATGGCGAGGGCGCGCCCGTCGGTTGCGGGAAGGGTGAGATCGCCTGTCGCCATATCCATGCTGCGCGGTTAACCTTGAGCGATGAACGAGGGCAATGCCAAACATGGTTAACAGCGCGGTAGCCGGGCAACTTGCCGGTGAACTCAAGCAGGAGGCGGCCCGGCTCGGGTTTGCGGCTTGCGGGATCGCGCCTGCCGCTGACGATCCCGTCCGCGCTTCCCGCCTGGCCGAGTGGCTCCAGCTTGGTCACCATGGCTCGATGGGCTGGATGGAGGATCGTGCCGAAGTCCGGCGCGGCCCGCAGGCCATGTGGCCCGAAGCGCGCAGCGTGATTGCGCTGGGCATGAGCTATGCTCCGACGCATGATCCGCTGGCCCTGGAAGCGCAACCGGACCGGGCGCGGATTTCGGTCTATGCTCAGGGGCGCGACTATCACGACACGGTCAAGAAGGCCCTGAAGGCGCTGGCCCGGTGGCTGGTTGCACGGGCGCCGGAGGCGCAACTGAAGGTGTTCGTCGATACCGCGCCGGTGATGGAAAAGCCGCTGGGGCAGGCAGCAGGGCTGGGCTGGCAGGGCAAGCACACCAATCTGGTCAGCCCGACGCACGGCAGCTGGCTGTTTCTCGGCGCGATCTACACCACGCTCGAGCTGCAGCCTGACAGCGAGCATCCCGACCGGTGCGGTTCGTGTACGGCCTGCCAGACGGCATGCCCCACGCAGGCCTTCCCCCGGCCTTATGTGCTCGATGCGCGGCGGTGCATTTCCTACCTCACGATCGAGCACAAGGGGCCGGTGCCGGAGGAATTCCGCGCAGCTCTGGGCAACCGCATCTATGGTTGTGATGATTGCCTGGCCGTTTGCCCGTGGAACAAGTTCGCCGATGCGGCCGCCCGACACATGGCCTTTCTGCCCCGGGCAGAGCTGGTGGCACCGCGGCTGGCAGACTTCCTTGCACTGGACGATGCGGGGTTCCGCGCCCTGTTTTCGGGATCGCCGATCAAGCGGATCGGGCGCGACCGGTTCGTGCGCAACTGCCTCTACGCAGCGGGCAACAGCAGCGATGCGGGACTGGTCGGCGCGGTTCAGGCGCTGCAAGCCGATCCTGACCCGGCCGTCGCAGATGCGGCGCGCTGGGCGCTCAGCCGGCTGGCAGTAGTTCCTTGAGCGGCACGGCTGCGTCGGCCAGCAAGGCCCGCTCGGGCGCAGCCCGCGCTTCCACCAGCTTGCGGCCCTGGACATAATCCTTGGTCATGTTGACGCAGTCGAGCGCGATCACCCGCGCCTGCTTCAGATAGACCACCGAGAACGACCGCGTGGCCGGGTCGCCCCGCACCACGGTTTCGTCATATCCCAGCGACAGCCCGGCCGTCTGCAGCTTGAGGTCATACTGGTTCGACCAGAACCACGGGAATGCCCGGTAGGGAACCTCCTCCCCACAGATGTGCTTTGCCGCAACGGTCGCCATGTCGTTGGCGTTCTGGACCGATTCGACCCTGATCACGGCCCCGTCGGCATAGGCGCTGGCATGGGCAGCGCAGTCACCAATGGCGTAGATATCGTCGAGAGTGGTGCGGCAATATTCGTCGACATCGATCCCGTTGGCCCCCGACGCTCCGGCGGAAATGAGGGGGCCGACGCTCGGGATAATGCCGATACCGACCACGACCATGTCGGCGGGGATGGTCTCTCCGGTGGAGAGCGTGACGCCGGTCACCTTGCCATTGTCGCCCACCAGCGCATCAACCCCGGTTTCCAGCCGGAGATCCACCCCGTGCGCCTGGTGCTCTGCCTCGTAAAAGGCGCTCAGTTCCGGACCGGCGACCCGGGCGAGCACGCGCGGCAGCATTTCCACCAGAGTGACGTCGCAATCGAACTTGCGCAGCACGGCAGCCGCTTCGAGGCCGATGTATCCGCCTCCGATAACCACTACGCGGCGCGCGCCAGCGGCCAGCTCGCGGCTCATGGCATCGACATCGGCACGGGTGCGCACGGCATGGACGCCGCCGAGATCTGCCCCCGGGCAGGACATGCGGCGCGGGTCCCCGCCGGCAGCCCAGATCAGCTTGCCGTAGCCAAGCGCAGTGCCGTCACCCAAGGTGAGGGTGTGCGCCGCGGCATCGATGCCGGTGACTTCCGTCTGGAGGCGCAGGGTGATCTGCTTGTCAGCCCAGAACTGGACAGGGCGGATGCAGATCCGCTCGAACGGTTTGTCACCGGCGAAGTATTCCTTCGACAGCGGCGGACGCTCGTAGGGCGGCTCGCTGTCGCGGCCGATCATCAGGATCGATCCTGCAAAGCCAGCCTGCCGCAGGGCAATGGCAGCCTGTGCGCCGCCATGCCCGGTTCCCACTATGATCACATCTGCCCGGTCCATGGGGCAAGCGGTTCGCCGCAAAACGGCGTGCCGTCAAGCGTTCAGCGGACCAGCAGGTTGCGCGCCATGCTGGCGATCTGGGCCAGCATGGCTGGCGCGACCGGCGTTTGCGACTGGGCCCGGCTGACCATTGTCCGGAACTGGCGGACTGCCGGCCCATGGTCTTCGGACCAGCGGGCGACCGCTTCGGCCAGGTCCTTCCTGGCACCCTTGCGAGCGGCCAGCCGCCGCAGCAGGTCGAGCCGCATCTGCTGGAAGTCGCGCGCCAGCCCGTCCACCAGCAGCCGTTCCCACACGTCGGACGGGTTCATCAGAGCGGCAGTCGACTGGGCCCAGTCGAGCCCGAGCGCCGCGCCAAGGGAGGTAAAGCCGCGGGTAAGTGCGACCGGATCAATGCCGGTCTCCTGCGCCAGCCGCGCCAGGCCCACCGAGCCATCGCAGTCGTAGAGCAGCGCCACTTGTGCCGCCAGCCGTTCGGGGGCGCCGCTGGCGGAGAAATGGTCGCGCAACCGCTTGGACTGGGTTTTCGATTCGGCCGACAGCAGGCCGTCTGTCGCTTCGGCCAGAATGCGCACGCCCTTGCCCAGGTCGGCAATCATCCGGCTCGGCGCGACCTGCCCGGCCGCGGTGCGCAGGACATCCGACATCAGGTTGCCCACCGCAGCGGCGAGCCGGTCGAACAGCATGAGCCGTGCTGCCTCGGGCATGGCGGTCGTTTCCAGTGACGACCACAGCTGGTCGAGTCCGAACAGCGATTCGACCGTCACGAAGGCGGCGGCAACCTGGCTCAGATCGACCCCTTCTTCTTCCGCCAGCTCGAACGGATGGATGATCCCCAGCCGGTTGACGATGCGGTTGGCCAGCTTGGTGGCGATGATTTCGCGTCGCAGGCGGTGGCTGGCGATCTGTGCCTTGAACTTGCTCCGCATCGGGGCCGGGAAGGCACCGAACAGAGTGCTTTCGAGCGCCGGGTCATCCGGCAAAGTGCTCGTTTCGATTGCATCCTGCAGGACCAGCTTGGACGACGAAAGCAGCACCGCAAGCTCCGGCCTGGTCAACCCTTGGCCGTCTGCTGCCCGCCGCTGCAGGGTCTGGTTGTCAGCCAGTCCTTCGGTCCGCCGGTCGAGGTTGCCGCCCGCTTCTAGCGTGTCGATCAGGTGCATCTGCGCAGCCATCGCACGCGGCCCGCCGGTTTCCGCGATCGACAGCGCCAGTGCCTGCAACCGGTTGTCCTCGAGCACGATCGCGGCCACTTCGTCGGTCATTTCCGCGAGCAGCTTGATCCGTGCCTTTTCGGACAGTTTGCCGGCGCGTTTTGCGGCGGCGAGCGCGATCTTGATGTTGACCTCGTTGTCGGAACAATCGACCCCGGCCGAATTGTCGATGAAGTCGGTATTGATCCGCCCGTTGGCGCTGAGGGCGAATTCGATCCGCGCGGCCTGGGTCACGCCCAGGTTCGCGCCTTCCCCGATCACCTTTGCGCGCACGTCAGCCGCATCGACCCGAAGGGCATCGTTGGCCGGATCGCCGACAGCGACGTTGTTTTCATGGTTGGCCTTCACATAGGTGCCGATGCCGCCGAACCACAGCAGGTCGACCGGTGCCCTGAGAATGGCGGAAATCAGCGTGTCGGGTTCGTAGTCGCCCGGCTCCAGCCCGAGTGCCGCCGCCGCCGCCTTGGGCAGCTTGATCGTCTTGGCGCTGCGCGGCCAGACACCGCCGCCCCTGGAAATGAGCGACTTGTCATAGTCGTCCCAGCTCGAGCGGGGCAGGGCGAACATGCGGCTGCGCTCTTTCCAGCTGGCCGCCGCGTCGGGATCAGGGTCAATGAAGATGTGACGATGGTCGAATGCCGCGACCAGCAGGATCGATTTCGACAGCAGCATACCATTGCCGAACACGTCACCGGACATGTCTCCGCAGCCCGCCACCCGCACCGGATCGCGCTGCACGTCGACACCCATTTCGAGGAAGTGCCGCTGGACCGAGACCCAGGCGCCCCTGGCGGTGATGCCCATCGCCTTGTGGTCGTAACCGTTGGATCCGCCCGAGGCGAAGGCATCATCGAGCCAGAAGTCGTGTGCTTCGGCAATGGCGTTGGCGATATCGGAGAACCGCGCGGTGCCCTTGTCGGCTGCAACGACGAAATAGGGATCTTCGCCATCGTTGATTTCGACATCGACAGGATGGACGATTTTGCCATCGACAATGTTGTCGGTGATCGAAAGCAGGGTGCGGATGAACACCTCGTAGCTCGCCTGCCCTTCAGCCGCCCAGCCGTCACGGTCGATCGCCGGGTGGGGCAGCTGCTTGGGATAGAACCCGCCCTTGGCCCCGGTCGGCACAATGACGGCGTTCTTGACCCGCTGGGCCTTCATCAGTCCGAGGATTTCGGTGCGGAAATCGTCGCGGCGGTCGGACCAGCGCAGACCGCCCCGGGCAACCGGGCCGGAGCGCAGGTGAATGCCCTCCACCCGGCGCGAATAGACCCAGATTTCCCGCCATGGCACCGGGCGGGGGAGGCCGGGTACCAGCGCGCTGTCGATCTTGAAGGCAAGGGCTTCCTCGCCCGCAGCGGCAAAGGCGTTGGTGCGCAGAATGGCTTCGATCAGCGCCAGATAGAGCCGGAGCAAGCGGTCGTCGTTGATCGCGGTAACGCGGGCAAGGCCCTGTCGGATGGCGCTGCGGGCCTCCCCGGCCGCTTTCTCGCGACCTCCGCCGAAGCCGGGCTCGTGCCGGGCGCGGAACAGGGCGATCAGGCCCCGGGTGACCTGCGGCGCACGGTACAGCGCATCGACCACGGTGTAGATGGTGTAACCCATGCCGGTCTGCCGCAGATAGCGATAGAACGCGCGCAGCCAGTCGGCTTCGCCGGCAGACAGGCCGGTTCCGGTCACCAGCCGGTTGAACGGATCGTTCTCGGCCTGCTGGTTGAGCACCGTGGCAATGGCCCGCTCGATTGTGTCGGCGCGCTCGAGCAATGGCGCTGCCGTATCTCCCGCTGGCAGGGCCAGCCGGAAATCGTGGATTGTCCCGAGTTTGCCCCCGGCCAGGCTGGTCGGGTTTTCCTCCAGCACGCGGAAACCAAAATTTTCAAGCGCAGGCACGGCATCGGACAGCGGCAGCGAACCTTCGTGTTCGTAGAGCTTGAGCCGCAGTTCCCCGGCATGGTCTTCCGGCAGGGTGAACAGGCGTGCCGCGCGGTGCGGGCCGGGGCGCGAGGCCTCGCCTTCGGCCAGTTGCGCATCGCGCAGCCGGCCAATGTCGAGCGCCGCTTCGCGCGGGCCGTAGTGCGCCCGGTAGCCAGTCGGGAAAGCGTCAGCGAACCGGTTGGCAAAGGCAGCGGCGCGGCCCTGCTCCATGGTCAGCGCCAGTTCCGATTCGACTGCCTCGCCCCAGCCGCGCAGCAGGGTCTGAAGCTGGCTGTCGAGCGCGGCCTCGTCGTGCCGGGCCTCGCGCTCGCCGCGCATGTCGAGCACGAAGCGCAGCATGGCGAGCGTGCTGCCTTCGACCTGGAGGCTCCAGTCCAGCAGGTCGGCACCGGTGCCCTGTTCGACCAGTTGCTGGATTTGCAGCCTGATCTGAGTCGAGAGCAGGTCGCGCGGCATCCACACGAAGGCGAACAGGTGGCGCGCCAGCGGCGCTTCGACCAGAGCCAGGCGGGGGCGGGGCCGGTCCACCAGGCTCATCATCGCGGTCGAAACCCGCTCGATGTCGCGGCTGGCAAAGCCGATGGTCAGGTCGTGCGGGAGCGCGGTCAGGGCATGGACCAGCGACTTTCCGGCATGGCCCGAGGGATCAAGGTCGAGCTTGTCCATCAGCGCAGCGACATGGGCCCGCAGCACCGGGACCTGGCCGGGTGACGCGGCCAGCGCCGCGCTGGTCCATACCCCGGCATGGATCGACAGCGCGGTAACCTTGCCCGCTTCGCGCACCGGGACGATGAACAGGTCCAGCGGTACGCGGCGATGCACCAGGCTGATCCGGTTGGCCTTGATGACAAGGAGATCGCGCTTTGCGCCCTTTTTCGGGTCATCGAACCAGTCGAAGGCGCGGTCACACGAAGCCTCGGCCAGAATGTCCCTCGCGCTGCGGCGGCACACGCCCAGCAGGGCGGAGTGGCTGCAATCGCGGTGCCGGGTCATGTGGCCGAGCTGTGTCAACATGCCGCCTTCAAGCCATTCGAGCAGGGCCGCAGCCTCGCGGTCGGCCATCCCGGCGGCGTCGGCCCGCATGGCCTCACGCAGTTTTGGCCAGTCGCGCACGGCCACGTGAACGTCGGCCAGCGCCTGGCGCAGCGCCTTTTCCAGGTCGCGCCGCAACCGGGCATCGACCCGGTCGGTTTCGAGATAGATCATCGATTCGGGCACAAGGCCGCTTCCGTCGCCGGCCTCTTCGCCGATGTCCTCGAGCGTGCCTTCGGCGCTGCGGCGGACAGCGACGACCGGATGGACCAGCCGGTCGATCGCAATGCCGTGGGCGGCGATGGTCGCTGCGACCGAATCGACCAGGAATGGCTGGTTGTCGTTCACCAGGGCAATCCGCAGCATCCGCCGGCCTTCGGTGGCAGACAGGAGACGGACCACCGGCTCGCCCGGTTCCCGCCGGGCGGCGGCATCGGCCAGAAAGGCGGCGGCATCGGCCAGTTCGGCCGGGTTGAACTGGGTATCACCGGGCAGGACGGCATCGCGCATCTGACCGGCGAGTGCCTGTGCCAGCGGATGATCGGGCGCCAGCCGGCGCTGTGGCACGGCATCGGATGGCTTGGCGGTCGAAGTCCGGCCCTTTGAAGACCGGGGTGAAGTGCCCTTGGTGGAAGCCATTCGTCCTGCTCCGCGGGGCCTGTGCGCCCTCATCTGTCGACCAGCACATTATTGCTGGACGCTGCAACAATACTGCGCCGATAGGCCTTCCCTTCCCTAAGGGCAAGCCAATGCGTGAGGGCCATCCATAGCAGAGGAAACCTTGCGGACGTAGCGGGTTGGCGTGGGTATTAACTCGCTAGCGCATCCACGGTCAGTTCCAGCGAGCGTATTCTCGCCTCAGGGTCGAAGGTGGACCCCGAGACGATGATCTCCTCCGCCCCGGTCCGCTCGACGAAGCGGCCGATGGCCTCGCGGACCGTGGCGGGCGCACCGATCGCACTGGCCTGGCCGAGATGGGCGAGCATGGCCTGCGCCGGTGCCGGGAGGCTGTCGCGATATCCCGCGACCGGCGGTGGCAGCTTGCCCGGATTGCCCGTGCGGAGCCGGACAAAGCTCTGCGCCTGCGAACTGGCCAGCAGTTCGGCCCCGGCGTCGGTCTCGTCACAGATGACCGACATGGCGACCATGACATAGGGTTCGGCGAGATCGGGCGAAGGGCGGAAATCGCGCCGATACAGCGCCAGCGCCGTATCGAGGTGGTCGGGCGCGAAATGGGCTGCAAAAGCATAAGGCAGGCCCATCATTGCGGCGAGTTGCGCACCGAACAGGCTCGACCCCAGCATCCACATCGCGACATCGGCGCCGTGGCCCGGCGTGGCCCGGATCGCCAGTTCCGGCTCGCCGGTCAGCAGTGCCCGCAATTCGGCTACGTCCTGCGGGAACGTCTCGGCCGCACGGTGCAGGTCCTTGCGCAGGGCGCGCTGCAGTTCCGGCCCGGCACCGGGCGCGCGGCCAAGGCCGAGGTCGACCCGGCCCGGGAACATCGCAGCGAGGGTGCCGAACTGCTCGGCGATCTGGAACGGCGTGTGGTTGGGCAGCATGATCCCGCCCGAGCCGATCCGGATCGACCGGGTCAGCGTGCCGATGTGGGCGAGGACGACTGACGTTGCACCGCCGGCAATCCCGTCCATCGCGTGGTGCTCGGCCACCCAGAACCGGCGGTAGCCCAAACGCTCGGCGGCCTGGGCCAGCGCGACAGTGGCGGCGAAGGCCTGCTCCAGCGTGCCGCCTTCGCGCACCGGGACCAGATCGAGGACGGATAGCGGGATCATTCCCCCGTACCTGCGCGATATATTCGGCCGCCGTCAAGGCGGCAGGGGTGCCGGGCGCGGACTGGAGCACGGATTGCCAGCTGCGCAGCGCCGCTTCATCCCGGCCCGCCAGCGCCGCGATGACCCCGGCCTCAAGCCCGATTTCCGGCCCAATCGGGCGCAGGATCGCGGCGCGTTCGATCTGCGCCTGAGCCGCGTCAAGCTGGCCCATCCTGCGCGAGAGGGTGGCGGAGAGCAGCCAGGCCTCGTCGTTGTCCGGGTCGGCGGTGCGAGCCTGCAGGAGCGCTTCGGCAGCGTCATCCTGCCGTCCGAGCGCAACCAGTGCGCGCGACCGGTCGATGGCGATGGCCCCGGCCAGTTGCCGGTCGCTGCCCGGGTCAATCCGTGCGAGTTCATCCAGTGCGGCCTGGGCGCGGCCTGCTGCGAGTTCGGCGGCAGCGGTCGCCAGCCCCAGGCGCGCGCCATAGGCTGCCTGATCGGATGGCAGGGCCTCTCTGGCATTCCTGAACGCGTCGGCCGCTTCCGGCCACCGTCCCAGCTCGGCCTGGGCAAGGCCCAGGCAGTGCCCGGCAATGGCCCGGTCCAGTCCGGCGGCCCGGTCGAACCGGGCCTGCGCCTCCAGCAGGACGCCCTCGGCATTCCCGGCCACCCGGGCCCTGCAGGACTGGACCGGATCGCTTTCGACAATGGCCAGCGGCGGGCGCTGCCGTTCCCGGTTCAGCCGGCGCTGCTCGACGAGTTCCTCGGGCACGGCCGGGGGAAGGGCCAGGGCCGGGTTGGGCCCAACCTGCATCAGCAGGGGAAGGATCAGGCTGGCGATCAACATGGGCGGTGGCTCACAGGTTTTCGATGGTGCGCAGCAACAGGGCAATGTCCTGCTCGCGCGACAAGCGGTGATCCCCGTCCTTGACCAGCGTGACCTGTACCGCGTCTGAAAGCAGCGCGTCGGCCAGCCTGAGGCTCGTTTCCCATGGCACGTCCGTGTCGCACTGGCCGTGGATCAGGCGGACCGGGCATTCGATCAGGATGGTGCGGTCCAGCATCAGCCGGCTCTGTGCGTCGCACCAGAACGTGGCGTGGGTGGGGGTCGGTTCCGGGCCATAAGGGTTGTCCTCGAACACCGTCTCGCCCTGTTCGAGCCGTGCCTGCTGAGCTGCGTCATACCCCCATTCGGAAAAATCCGGCGCAGCGGCAATTCCGATCAGGCCGGCAACCCGCTGACCCAGCGCTTCTGCCACCAGCAGCATGAGCCAGCCGCCCATGCTGGAGCCGATCAGCACGACCGGCCCGTCAACCAGTGCCTCGACGAGGGCGATGACTTCGTCAGCCCAGCGCGTGAGCGTGCCCTCGGCGAAAGTGCCATCGCTGAGGCCGCACCCGGAGAAGTCTAGGAGCAGGCAGGCGCGGCCCCGTGATCGGGCGTGGTCGAACACCGCAGTCGCCTTGCCGCCGCTCATGTCGGACATATAGCCGGGCAGGAACACCAGGGTCGGGCCGGTGCCGGGTATATGACGGTAAGCGATCCGGCGCCCATCGGGCAGGGTGTGGAAACGGTGCGCGCTCATCCTGCTGCCATGCCCCTGCCCGGCGGTCGATGGCAAGTCAGTACAGAGCAGGCAGGACAAGCGGTTCGTTGTCCGGGGACCGGCTTTCCTGGCCACATCCGCCGAGGGCGAGGGCCATAAAAAGGAAAGCGAGCAGGGCCTTCATCCTTCGTTCTCCCGCTGGAAGATGGCCTCGATCGGCAGGGCAAACACGTCGGCGATCCGGAAAGCCAGGGGCAAGGACGGGTCATACCGGCCGGTTTCGATCGCGTTCACGCTCTGGCGGCTGACCTCGAGCCGCTCGGCCAGATCCTGCTGGCTCCAGTTCCGCTCGGCGCGCAGCACCTTGAGCCGGTTCTTCACGCGCAGGTCCCGGCCGTGCCCATGGTCAGCTTGTTGTAGAGCGCCCCTACCCCCAGGCCGACGAACCAGAAGAAAGCCGCCCCGAACCCGCCGTTGCCGGCCGGTACCACTTCGAAGTTCTGGAGGAATTCCCAGATTGTCATGATCGTCAGGCAGAAACCGGTCGCGACCATGCACTGGCGCACGATCAGCATCCGGATGAACTCGTCCGTTTCCTCGACGATGAAGCGCATCACTGCCCAGAACACGCCAATGACCGGCAGTGCGGGGGCAATCGCCAGCGGCCAGGCGCCTGCACCCGATACCATGTCGTTGCGGAACAGCCAGACGGCGGCAAACAGGACCGCCAGATAGACCGTCATCAACACGGCGAGGCGGCGGACATAGCGGCGCGCTGCGGGGCTCCTGGGCTGTGCCATGATTCAGGACCTTCCTGCGCGGCACGATCCGCACGTTGCCCGGTCGCGCCGGTAAAGCGAGTTGAGGGCGACTATCGTGACCCCTCCGATAAGTGCGGTGGCCACGCCTGTGTCGAAGTCCAGCAGCGCAATCGCCATGATTACCCCGGCCCAGACAAGTGCTTCCCGATATCGATTCATGGTCAAGTGTCCTTTCAAATATGGAAAGGACCTTTGTCATTATCTCCAAATCGTGTCAAGCACCCTTTCCATAAGACGCAAGCGGTCGGCTGTGCCGAAATTCTCCCTGTCATCAGAGTTTCATCCGGACTAGCCAGTGGGCGAGGGAACTGGATGTCCAGGCAGAGGAGCGCGCGATGATTCCGACCGAACCGCAGGACCGGGCAAGGGGCCACGCGCTCGACCGCCGCCAGCTGCTCAAGGGCGGGATGATCGGCATGGGGCTGGCCGCTGCGCCGCTCGGCGCGCAGGCGCCGGGTGGCGGCTTTACCCATGGGGTTGCCAGCGGCGAGCCGGGGCAGAACACCGTGCTGCTGTGGACACGCTGCGTCGGCGAGGCGGAGATCGCGCTTGAATGGCAGGTGGCCGAGGACGAGAACTTCACCCGGATCGCCAGCGAAGGCTTCGCCAAGGCCAGCCCGGCGCGGGACTGGTGCGCCAAGGCTGTCGCCGAAGGGCTCGCGCCGGGGCAGTGGTACTATTACCGCTTCATCGCACCCGACGGCTCCATGTCCGACGTTGGCCGCACCCGCACCCTGCCCGATGGCCCGGTGGCGCGCTGGCGAATGGCGGTATTCAGCTGCGCCAACCTGGGCTTTGGCTGGTTCAACGCCTATGCCCATGCGGCCGAGGCCGGCGATTTCGACATGGTCGTCCACACGGGCGACTATCTCTACGAATATCCCGAGGGCACCTATCCCGACAGGATGATGGACGGCCGCCGCCTGTGGCCCGACCACGAGACGGTGACGCTGGCCGACTATCGCCTGCGCCATGCCGCCTATCGCGCCGATCCCGACCTGCGCCGCCTGCACCAGCTATGGCCGATGGCGATGGGGTGGGATGACCACGAGAGCACCAACGACAGCTATGCCGATGGCGCGGAAAATCACCAGCCCGACACCGAGGGCGACTGGCAGGTGCGCAAAGGCGCGGCGATGCGCGCCTACCGCGAATGGCTGCCGGTCTCGGACGAGCCGTGGGCACGCTACGAGATTGGCGAGCTTGCCACGCTGTTCCGGCTGGAAACGCGGCTGACCGCGCGCTCGCAGCCGCCCAGTCTGGCAGAATTGCTCAAAGGTGCGGCGGGCCGTGACGAGATGATCGCCCGCCTCACCGCCTTCCGCGAAGGCGCCTATGCCGATCCGGCCCGGACCGTGCTGGGCGATGCGCAGGAACTGTGGCTGGCCGACGGGCTGAAGTCTTCGCGCAGGTCAGGCAGGACGTGGCAGGTGCTGGCCCAGCAGGTGGTGATGGGCCGCTTTGCCTCGCCGGCCGAACTGGTCGAAGGGCTCGCAGGGGAAGCGCCGGACTGGTTGCGCGGCCGGTTGCTGGCCGCCGCTGCCGCCAGCCGTGCTGGCCTGCCGGCCAACATGGACGCCTGGGACGGATATCCCGCCGCGCGCGAACGGCTGCTTGCCGCGGCTCGGGAGGCGGATGCCAACCTCGTGACCCTGACCGGGGACACCCACAACGCCTGGGCGTTCCAGCTTGAACACGCAGGCGAAGCGGCCGGGATCGAGTTCGCCGGGCAGAGCGTCACCTCGCCCGGGTTCGAAAGCTATCTCACCACGATTGCTCCGGCTGATCTGTCCAAGGCCATGGTCAGCGACAATCCGCAGCTCTCCTGGGCCGAAACCAGCCGCCGCGGTTATATGGCGGTCGAGCTGACGCCCACCCGCGCCAGCTGCGAATGGCGGATGATGGCCGGCGTGCGTGAACGCTCGACCCGGCTGGCGGGATCGCACAGCATGGCAAGCATGGCGGGCAGCAACCGCTTTGATGCCGGTTGAAGCGACACCGGCATTCCGCTATCCGCAGTCTCATGCAACGGCCCGACACCCGTGTGACGACTACCACCACCCCGGCCCTCCGGGGGCGGTCGGACGCGAACTAATCGTTTCCGCCGCCACCCGGTTTCGGGTGGCTGGCGTTTCCTCCCGAAACCGGATTGAATGAAAACGCCGCTTCAAGCGCGCGCGGCCCTGTGCCATGGCGCCCGGAAACGGGCGTGGCTTCAGGCGCCGCCCGCGAAACGAACGGACGGATACGATGACGGAATTGCTCAAGATCAGCCTGCCCGATGGCTCGGTGCGCGAGATGCCGCAGGGCTCGACCCCGCTCGACGTCGCGGCTGCGATCGGCCCGGGCCTTGCCAAGGCGGCGCTCGCGGCGCGCGTGGACGGGGAACTGCGCGACCTGACCCGGCCGTTCGAAGGCGATGCGCAGCTGGCGCTGGTCACATCACGCGACGAAGCCGACGCGCTCGAACTGGCCCGGCACGACTATGCCCATGTCCTTGCCGAAGCGGTACAGGCGTTGTTCCCGGGCACGCAGATCACCTTCGGCCCGGCAACCGATGACGGGTTCTATTACGACGTGAAGGCCCCCGACACGCGCGAGCCGTTCAGCATGGACGATCTGCCTGCGATCGAGGAAGAAATGCGCCGCATCATCCGCGCCGACAAGCCGCTGCGCCGCGAAGTGTGGAGCCGCGAGGCGCTGATCGCCAAGTGGGCAGGTGAGGGCGAGAGCTTCAAGGCCGAATGGGCGAAAGAACTGCCTGAGGGCGAGGAACTGACGGTCTACTGGAGCGGCGAAGACTGGCTCGACATGTGCCGCGGCCCGCACCTTCCCAGCACCGGCAAGCTCGACCCGCAGGCTTTCAAGCTGATGCGGGTTGCCGGTGCCTATTGGCGCGGTGACCAGAACAATGCCCAGCTGACGCGCATCTACGGCACGGGCTGGCTGAACAAGAAGCAGCTTGATGCGCACCTTCACCGGCTGGAGGAGGCCGCCAAGCGCGACCACCGCAAGCTGGGGCGCGAGATGGACCTGTTCCACTTGCAGGAAGAGGCCCACGGCAGCGTCTTCTGGCATCCCAAGGGCTACCGCATCTGGCGCGAGCTGGAGGCCTATATGCGCCGCAAGATGGACGGCGCGGGCTACCGCGAGATCAAGACCCCGCAGCTGATGGACGTGCGCCAGTGGACCCAGTCCGGCCACTGGGGCAAGTACGCGCAGAACATGTTCGCCGTCCCCGACATCGTGCCCGATGTCGACGAAGAGAGCGGCGCAGCCTCTCCCAAGGTGGCCGATGACGCCGAATGGCTGGCGATCAAGCCGATGAACTGCCCGGCCCACGTGATGGTGTTCAAGCAGGGCATCACATCCTACCGCGACCTGCCGGTCCGGCTGGGCGAGATGGGCTGCTGCCACCGTAACGAACCCCACGGCGCGCTGCACGGGCTGATGCGGGTGCGCCAGTTCACGCAGGACGATGCGCACATCTTCTGCACCGAAGGCCAGGTGGTGGCCGAAGTGCAGGACTTCATCGCGCTGGCCGACAGCGTCTATCGCGATTTCGGCTTCACCTACGATATCAAGCTGGCCCTGCGCCCGGACAAGCGGTTCGGGTCCGATGCCGACTGGGACAAGGCCGAGCAGGAATTGCGCGATGCTTTGACCGCCAACGGCCTCGAATGGGAAGAACTGCCGGGCGAGGGCGCGTTCTACGCGCCGAAGCTCGAATGGCACCTGACCGATGCGATCGGGCGGACCTGGCAGGTCGGCACGATCCAGTCCGACCGGGTGCTGCCCGAACGGCTCGATGCGACCTATGTCGGCGAGGACGGCGGCAAGCACCGCCCGGTCATGCTCCACCGCGCGATTTTCGGTTCGTATGAGCGCTTCATCGGCATCCTGATCGAGCACTATGCCGGACGGATGCCGGCGTGGCTCGCTCCGGTGCAGGCGGTGGTGGCAACGATCGTCTCCGATGCCGACGACTATGCCCGCGATGTCACGGCGAAGCTGGACAGCGCAGGAATCCGGGTGGAGACCGACCTGCGCAACGAGAAGATCAACTACAAGGTGCGCGAGCACAGCCTCGCCAAGGTGCCGCACCTGCTGGTGGTCGGCAAGCGCGAGGCGGAGGAAGGCAAAGTCGCCGTCCGCACGCTGGGCGCCGAGCACCAGAAGGTGATGACACTGGACGAAGCGATTGCCATGCTCCGCGCCGAGGCGACGCCGCCCGATCTGCGCAAGGGAGACTGATGATGCGGATGATTGCAGCTCTGGCCCTGGCCCTCGTTCTGGCCGCCTGTTCCGGTGAACCGGCCACCGACACAGCAGAGGGCGCTGCCGCTCCGGCAATGACTGAAGCTCAGGCCGCCTACGATGCGGCCAGTCAGCGCATGCACGAGGGGATGACGACGGTGGACGCCGATCCTGACGTTGCCTTCATGCAGGGGATGCTGGCCCACCATCGCGGTGCGGTGGAGATGAGCGAAGTGGCGCTGAAATACGGCACCGACGAGAAGGTCAGGGAGCTCGCCACCCGCGTGATCGCCACGCAGCAGGCCGAGATCGAGGAAATGGAGCGCTGGCTGCGGGTCCGCAACGCGATCATGGAATCGGCCGGTGCGGGTGCCGATGCATCAGCGGCTGCCGACCCCCACGCCAATCATTGATCTTCCCCTGCCAGAGTTTCTGACAGAATTGCTGGCCGGGCTCGGCCTGACCTGGACACAGGTCACAATCGCTCTGCTGGCGACGCTTGGCTCGGCCTATGTGCGCGGGCTGGCGGGCTTCGGCATGGCGATCCTGCTGGTGCCGGTGCTGGCGCTGGCCCTGCCGCCGGTTGAATCGGTGGTTGTGGCCAATTTCCTGTCCCTCTTCATCGGGCTGACCGAAATCCGGCGGCTGGTGCGCGGGGCGGAGCGCAGCGCATTCCACCTTTCGGGCCTGGTGCTGCTGCTTACTCCTCTGGGTCTTTTTGCCCTTGCCGCCACCGGTCCGGACATTGCCCGGCTGGTGATCGCGCTGATCGCCCTGTCAGCCTTCGCTGCGATTCTCCTCCCTCGGCGTAGAGCCCTCCATCATGGCCCGCTGGTAACGGGTGGAGTCGGCGTGGTCAGCGGGCTGATGACCGGATATGCCGGGATGCCGGGGCCGCCGGTGGTGCCCTACTATGTCGGGCGCGACATTCCGCGCGAGACGGCCAAGGCGTCAATGATGCTGGTGTTCACCGTTGCCGGGCTGGCCGGACTGCTCTCGGCAAGCGTACTGGGGATCATGGAAATGCGCCATCCCCTGCTCGCCGCAGCGCTCTTTCCCATGGTCCTGCTGGGCAACTGGCTCGGCGCAAAAGCCTCCGGCAAAGTGAGCGATCCGCTCTGGCGCAGCGTGGTCGGCCTGGTGCTGGGCGGAGCGGCCGTGGCCGCCCTTATCCGGCTGTTCTGATCAGAACGGCAGCGGCTGACGCGCGAACACCAGCGCCAGACCACAGCCGACCACCAGCATCGGGCGCAGCCAGTCCCGCGACACATTCAGCGTCGCATTGCGGGCAAGGGCAAGAGCGTGAGCCATCGGTTCACATTGGCCCCGCGCCGGTAAACCAATCGTTAAAGCACGGGCATCTGCTGGCTCGCGCAATGGAAACCCCCGCCCCCTGCCAGCACGGCATCGGCGGGCAGGCCGACCGTGTCCCGATCAGGAAACAGCGCGGCAATGGCCGCCACGCCGTCGGTATCGTGAGGAGAGCCGAACGTCGGCACGACCACCAGGCGGGTGGTGATCGCAAAGTTGGCATAGCTGGCAGGCTCGATCCGTCCGTCTCGTTCGATCAGGCCGGGTGAGGGAATTTCTTCCACTTTGACCCCCATGCCCTCTGCCCGCGTCTTCGCATCAGCATAGATCGCGGCGTTCGGATCGTCGGTGCCGGTCGCGCGCGGCAGGGCGAGCAGGTTGGGGGCGACGAAGCGGGCGAGGTTGTCGACGTGCCCGTCGGTATGATCGTTGATCAACCCGTCAACCAGCCACAGCACGCGGGTAAAGCCGAGATCGCGGGCCAGCCGCGTCTCGATCTGATCGCGTGACAGGTGCGGGTTGCGGTTGGGATTGAGCAGGCATTGCTCCGTGGTGGCGACCAGACCGGTGCCATCGCCGTCAATCGCGCCGCCTTCCAGCACCCAGTCGCTCTCCACGACAGGCAACCCGGCATCACGCGCCAGTTCGGCGCCGATTGTCTGGTCGCCCTCCATCAGGTACTTGCCACCCCAGCCGTTGAAGCGGCAGCGCAGCCCGGAACCATCGGCCCGCACCAAGGGTCCGGTGTCGCGCAGCCAGACGTCGCCATAGACCCGCCGCTCCAGCGTGACGGAGGCTGAGCAGAGCGCCTTCGCCCGGGCCTCGTTGGCCTCGTCGCGGACCAGCAGCCGCACGTCCTGCCCGCTCTCAGCCACCGCGCTGGCGAAGGCCGCCATCTGTTCCTGTGCACGCGCAAGGTAGCCCGGCCATTCCTCCGCATCGTGCGGGAAACCGACCCACAGCCAGCTTTGCGGCGCCCATTCGGGCGGCATCAATGCAGTCACCGGTACCGCTCCAACTGGACCGGTCAGCTGCCACACCCTGCGCCGGCCGCGCAGCTTTGATCGCGGATGGCGCGGAATTCGTCGCCCTCGTTCCAGTTGGGCCAGCTCGCGCTTTCCGCCAGCATCCGGCCGATGCGGTAGAACAGCTGCAGGTCGGCCATTACGCCCGACCAGTCCCAGTTCTCGTCGAATTCGTCCTTCGGGCCGTGATAGCGCTTGTCGCGGTATTCCGCCGCCAGTGCCGCGCCGGCCTCGCGCCCGCCCTCGGCCAGATCCTCGCCACCGTCGACATAGAGGAACGGCACTCCGCGCTTGGCAAAGGCAAAGTGATCGGAGCGGTAGTAATAGCCCGCTTCCGGGTTCGGGTCCGGGGTGACCGTGCGCCCGTCGGCCGTCAGCGCGTTTTCGAGGAATTCGTCTAGCTGCGACTTGCCGAGGCCGACGGCCGTCACGTCCTTCGACGTCCCGCCCACCAGAAAGGCGTCCATGTTGATGCCGCCCACGGTCTGGCTGAGCGGGAAGACCGGGTTCTCGGCATAGTAATGCGCGCCGAGAAGGCCCGATTCCTCGGCTGTCACGGCCAGGAACACCAGGCTGCGATCGGGTGCTCCGGCCTTGGCGTGGGCTTCCGCCAGCGCGACCAGGGCCGCAGTGCCGGTGGCATTGTCGACCGCACCGTTGCAGATGTCGTCGCCGTCGGGGGCGGGTGTGCACCGGCCGAGGTGATCCCAGTGCGCGGTGTGGATGACGTATTCTTCCGGCCGGGTCTTGCCGCGCAGGATCCCGATCACGTTCTGCGATTCGAACGTGCGGATGTCGCTCTGGAAGCTGGTCGACACGGTCAGCCCCAGCGGCATCGGCTTGAAACCCTTTTTCGCCGCTTCGGCGGACAGGGTGGCGAGATCCTTGCCTGCTGCCTTGGCAATCTGCTCGGCCACGCCCTTCTGCACCCAGGCGTTCATCTGCGTCAGCGGCGGGGCATTCTCCCCCCGCTGGGCATAGGCCTGCGGCCCGGACCAGCTCGATTCGACCACATTCCAGCCGTAGGAGGCGGGCGCCGTGTCATGGACGATGATCGCGCCTGCCGCACCCTGCCGGGCGGCTTCCTCATACTTGTAGCTCCAGCGGCCGTAATAGGTCATCGCCTTGCCATTGAACGGCCCTTCGAGGCCTTCGGTAGCAAAATCAGGATCGTTGACCAGGATGACGGCGGTCTTCCCCTTCATGTCGATCCCGGCATAGTCGTTCCAGCCCTTTTCAGGGGCGACGATGCCGTAGCCTACGAAAACCAGTTCGCTGTCAGCCAGTGCCGTTGCGGCTTCCTCGCGGTAGGTCACACCGACCCAGTCCTGCTGGTACTGGAAGGACAGGTTCACGCCCTGGCCCTTGATCGACAGCGGGGCGTAATCGCGCCCGGTGATCTCCACCAGCGGCACTTTCTGCACCCAGCTGCCGTTGTTGCCCGGCTCCAGCCCGGCGGCCTGGAACCGCTCGGTCAGCAGGGCGACGGTCTTCTCTTCCCCGGGCGATCCCGGCATCCGCCCCTCGAATGCGTCGGAGCTCAGCTCGCGGGTAATGTCGACCATGGTCGTCTGCGACAGTTCACCCGCCTCGATGGCGGGAATATCCAGTCCGGCCTGTTCGGTGCTCGCGCTGCAGGCGCCCAGCGCGGCAGCGGTGGCGGCAGCCAGTACAAAGCGGTTCATCAGCGGTGTTCCTCGTACCTTGGAATGCGTCGTGACTGCACCTTTGCAGCAGGCGGAGCCATGTCGCAAGGTTGGCGGGCTTGCCTCGCCCGGCGGAGCGGGGCAGGGACGCTGGCATGAGCCCGGACTGGACCTCTGCTGCCGAACGCGCCCGCGCCCACGCGCCGTTCCTCGCCATGGCGCTGGAGCGGCGCCCCGATCTGGCAGAGTTGCTGGAAGCGGGGCGGGGCGAGGAAGCCCTGCAACGCGCCCGGGCCTCCGGCGAAGGGATCGACGATGTCGGCGTGGCCCTGCGGCGCGAGCGGCTGGGGGTGGCGCTGGTGCTGGCCATCAGCGACCTGGCCGGAGCCTTCCCGCTCGCGCAGGTGACCGGAGAACTGTCCGCGCTGGCCGACCGCGCGCTCGATGCCGCAATCCGCGATGCGGTTTTGCGGCGCACGGACCAGGAGCCGCGCGGGTTCATCGCACTGGCGCTGGGCAAGCACGGTGCGGGGGAACTGAACTACAGCTCGGATATCGATCCGATCCTGCTTTACGATCCCGACACCCTGCCCCGGCGCGAACGGGACGAACCGGGCGAGGCGGCCCAGCGCTATGCTCGTGAAATCGTCCGCACCCTCGCCGAGAGCACGGCCGAAGGCTATGTCTTCCGGGTCGATCTGCGCCTGCGCCCGGCGTCCGAAGTCAGCCCGCTGGCGATCTCGTACAATGCGGCCCTGTCGCATTACGAAAGCTCGGCACTGGCGTGGGAGCGGGCGGCGTTCATCCGCGCGCGGGCCTGCGCCGGCGACATTCCGGCGGGCGAGGCATTCCTCGCCGCGATCCGCCCGTTCGTGTGGCGGCGCAGCCTCGATTTCGGCGCGATCGAGGAGATCGGGCGGCTTACCGCACGCATCCGCGAGACTTACACCGGCCCGCTCGGCCCGCAGCCCGGGTTCAACCTCAAGCAGGGGCGCGGCGGCATCCGCGAGGTCGAGTTCTTCGCCCAGACCCACCAGCTGATCCATGGCGGGCGCGATCCTTCGCTGCGGCTGCGCGGCGTACGGGCGACGCTCGACGCAGTGGCCGCCGCCGGGCTGGTCTCGGCCGACGACGCCATGGTGCTGGGGACAAGCTACGACCGGTTGCGCACGGTTGAGCACCGGTTGCAGATGCTGGAGGACCAGCAGACCCATACCCTGCCCGGCGGTGAGGCGCTTGACCGGGTAGCGCGGCTGGATGGCCTCGCTGATGGTGCGGCGCTGCTGGAAGAGCTGGCCGGCGTGACGGCGCAGGTGGCCGAGCGGTTCGACCGGCTGATCGGGGTGGAATCGGCAACCGGACATAGGGCTGCCGGTGCCCTCCCGTCCCGTCTGGCCGAACTGGGCTATGCCGATCCGGAGGCGCTGGCGCTGCGGATTGACGGCTGGCAGGACGGGCATATCCGCGCGCTGCGCAGCCCGTCGGCTCAGGCCGCCTTCGCCAGCCTGTTGCCGCGTCTGCTGGAGGCGCTGGCCGAAGCACCCGAGCCGGAACGCGCCTTGCTGAGGTGGGAACACGTGCTGGAAAGGGCGTCGAGCGCGATCAACCTGTTCCGCCTGCTCGAAGCGCGGCCCGGCCTGCTGGACCAGCTGGTACGGATCCTCACGCTCGCTCCGCCGCTGGCTGACGAGCTGGGGCGGCGGCCCGACCTGCTCGATACACTGATCGACCAGAGCGCGCTCGACCTGCCCGGATCGACTGCCGTCCTGAAGGCCAAGATGGCCCGCACCGAGCGCGACGAAGGGTATGAGCAATTGCTCGACCGCATTCGGCTGGTCACCGGCGAAGCGCGCTTCGCGCTGGGAGTGCAGCTGATCGAGGCGGTGCACGACCCGCTCGATATCGCCCGCGCCCTGTCACGCTATGCCGAGGCGGCCTTGCAGCTGGCCAGCGAGGCGGCGGCGCAGGAATTTGCCCGCGAGCATGGCAGGATTGCCGGGAGCGAACTCCTGGTGCTGGGGTTCGGGCGTTTCGGCGGGGGCCTGCTCACCCATGCGTCCGATCTCGACATTGTCTATCTCTTCTCCGGCACACACGAGGGCGAATCGGATGGGCGCCGCCCGCTGGGGGCAACGCTCTATTTCAACCGTCTGGCTCAGCGGGTCAGCGCCGCCCTCAGCGTACCGACCGCGCAGGGCGCGCTCTATGAAGTCGATACGCGGCTGCGCCCGCAGGGCACGCAGGGGCCGCTCGCAGCCAGCATCGAAAGCTTTGCCCGCTACCAGCGCGAGGATGCCTGGACCTGGGAACACATGGCGCTGACCCGCGCGCGGGTGCTGGTTGGCGGCGAGGCGGCGCGGGCCGAGGTCGAGCAGGCGATCGAGACGGTGCTGATGCGCGAACGCGATCCGGCCGGCCTGCGGGCCGATGTGCTGAAGATGCGCGGCGACATGGCCGCCAGCAAGCCGCCGCGCGGGCCATTGGATGCCAAGCTGCTGCGCGGGGCGCTGGTCGACCTGGAATTCCTGGTCCACTATCTGCAATTGCGCGAGCGGGTGGCGTTCTCCCCCGATCTCGGGCTGGCGACCAGGCGCCTGGTGGCGGCGGGCCTGCTCGATCCGGCCTTGCAGGGGGCGCACGACCTGCTGACGCGGATGCTGGTCGCTACCCGCCTGCTGGCCCCGGACCTCGCCGTCCCGCCCGCGCCTGCCGACCAGGTGCTGGCGCGCGCGTGCGGGCACGACAATGCCGCCGGCCTCTTGCAAGCCTGCAACGAAGCACGACATCGCGTGGCGCGCGCCTGGCGCCAGCACTTCGAAACCGAACTGGAGATGGATTGATGAGCGATTTTCCCGCCACCGGCGACCTGCTGCCCGACATTGCGATGGAAACGCCGGATGGCGGCACGGTCAAACCGTCCGATTTTCGCGGGCGCAAGCTGGTGCTGTTCTTCTACCCCAAGGACGACACGCCGGGCTGCACCAATGAGGCAAAGGACTTTTCCGCGCTCAAGGGGGAATTCGAAGCGGCGGGTGCTGCGCTGCTCGGCGTAAGCAAGGATCCGCCGGCGAAGCACCGCAAGTTCATCGACAAGCACGGGCTGACGGTGCCGCTGGCGAGCGATGCCGAAACCGGCGGCCTGTCCGATGCGCTTGGCGTGTGGGCGGAAAAGAGCATGTACGGCAAGACCTACATGGGCATGGTCCGCACCACTGTGCTGGTCGATGCCGAGGGCCGGATTGCGCAAGTCTGGCCGAAAGTGAAGGTCAAGGGCCATGCGGCCGAAGTGCTGGAGGCGGCGAAAGCGCTTTGACCGGCGTCGGTGCTGCCATCCGGGCCGCGCTGCTCACCGCAGAGCCCCGCGCCAAGGCCATGGCGGCGCGGGACGTCGCGCGCGGCTGGCGGCAGGGGCGGCTTACCTTCGCATTCGACGGTGCCATGCCCGACGAGCCGGCCCGGCCCGCACACCCTGAGCTGCTGTCCCCGGCGCAGATGCCCCGGCGGCGCAAGGGATCGCAACAGGGCCGCGTCGCCCTTTGGCATGCGCTGGCCCATATCGAATTCGTCGCGATCGACCTCGCGCTGGACATGGCGGGGCGGTTCGGGGAGGAGATGGGGCAGGGCTTCGTGTCGGATTTTCTGGCGGTGGCGGCGGATGAAGCGATGCATTTCGCCCTGCTCGATCGCAAGTTGCGGAGCCTGGGCAGCCATTACGGTGCCCTGCCAGCGCACGGCGGCCTGTGGCAGGCTGCGCGCGATACCGCGCATGATGTCGCGGCCCGCCTTGCCGTGGTGCCGATGGTGCTTGAAGCCCGCGGGCTCGATGTCACGCCGGCAACGCTTGAACGGGTCCGGATGCAAGGCGATGAGCAAGGTGCGCGGATCCTGCAACGAATCCTTGACGATGAAATCCGGCACGTTGGCGTCGGCACAAAGCATTTCATCGCGCACTGCCAGGGGCGGCGTGAATCGCCCGAATCCCGCTGGAAAACATTGGTCGCCCGCCACTTTCACGGCAGCGTTAAGCCGCCGTTCAACGACTCGGCGCGTCTTGCAGCCGGTCTGTCGCGCGGTTTCTATGCCAGCCTTGCGGATTAATCCTGATGCTGCACAACCCCCCCAACACACGAACGGCCGACAGGTTCCGGTGCGTTCGTGAAAGAAAATAGCACTGGCATCGGCCCTTCGGGGCAGGGGTCAAAAAACGGGGTCGGCAGCTGGGGCGCTGCCAGCAAAGGACGGACAAAACCTTGGTCGCAAACACCCTATTCTCGCGCCTGACCCGATTGGTCGCGCTTCTTGGTCTCGCACCGCTGGCGCTGGCAGCTCAGCCCGCTCTGGCAAACAGCAGCGCTTCCGCTGCCGCTGATGTCACCGCACCCATCCAGGACAACCGTGCCGGGGGCCTTTCCGGCGATACGCAGTTCCGCCAGCTGTTCTCGCAGTGGCGCGCGCTTGACGGTACGGACGAAACCGAAACCACCACCGCAGGCCCGCTGACCGGCATTTCGATCCCGTCACGGATGCCGCTGGAAGATGCCCGCATGTCGAGCAACTTCGGAATGCGCACTCACCCCGTCCTCGGCGGTCGCCGCAGTCACGCAGGCATCGATCTTTCTGCACCCACTGGCACACCGGTTTACGCCACTGCCGACGGCATCGTCAGCCGCGCCGACTGGTTCAGCAGCTATGGCCTGTACATTGCGATCGAGCACGGTGCCGAGATGCAGACCCGCTATGCCCACCTTTCGCGTCTCGCGGTTGAATCCGGCCAGCGGGTCAAGAAGGGCGAAATCATCGGCTATGTCGGCTCGACCGGCCGTTCCACCGGCCCGCATCTCCATTATGAAGTCCGCATCGCCGGTGCAGCGGTCAATCCGGTTCCCTACATGGTCGAATCGGAAGCCCAGCAGGCCTTCGCTCTCGCTACCGGCCGCGGCGGTCAGGGCGGCGGCGAATAAGACATCGCTTCCGGCGCAAGCCGCACCAAACTCTGTCAAAAAAGGGGCTGCCGGTCGAACCGGCGGCCCTTTTTTCTTGCCGGAGCGTGGCGGCACGGTAGGTTTCGAATCGCAACAGATGGTGCACCAAGCGCCGCGATGGAGAGAGCCTGACCCGATGCATCCGATTGCCCATGCCCAGAACCGCCCTGACCACCCTGCCATCATCATGGCATCCAGCGGCGAGGTGGTGACCTACGGGGAGATGGACGCCACTGCCAACCGCTTCGCCCACCTGCTGCGGGCACATGGCCTTGGCCCCAACGATGCCTTTGCAGTCCTGCTCGAAAACAACGCGCTTTACCTGCAACTGGTGTGGGGATCGCAGCGCGCCGGCACCATGCTGGTGCCGGTCTCCACCCGCCTCACCCCGCCTGAAATCGCCTACATCCTCAAGGACAGCGAAGCGAAACTGCTGATCAGTTCGACCAGGTTCGCCGAGGTGCTGGAGGCCTTGCCGGATGCAGGGGCCGACGTGCCGACGCTGGTGATCGGCTCTGACGGGGGGGACGATTTCGAAGCTGCACTGGCCGCGCAGCCAGCGGAACCGATTGCCGACCAGGCCCCGGGGATGGTCATGCTCTACAGCTCCGGCACGACCGGCCGCCCCAAGGGCATCCGCCCCGCGCCGCCGGCTGATCCCGATATCCTCGCGCTCAACCCGCTGGTGATGCTCGCCACGATGGGGGCAGGGATGCCGTCGGATGGCAGCATGATCTACCTTTCGCCCGCGCCGCTTTACCACGCCGCCCCGATCGGCTGGTGCAGCACGGTCCAGCGCCTCGGTGCGACCGTGGTGGTGATGGAGAAGTTCGATCCCGAAGCGGCGCTCGCCGCGATCGAGAAATACCGGGTGACTGACAGCCAGTGGGTGCCGACCCACTTCGTGCGGATGCTCAAGCTGCCGGAAGAAGTGCGCACCCGCTATGACCTCTCCAGCCACCAGCGTGCGCTCCACGCTGCGGCGCCTTGTCCGGTCCCGGTCAAGCAGGCGATGATCGAATGGTGGGGCCCGATCGTTAACGAGTATTATGCCGGTTCCGAAAGCATCGGCATGACCATGGTCCGCAGTCCCGACTGGCTGACCCACCCCGGCACGGTCGGCCGCGCGATCCACGGCAAGCTCCACGTGGTCGGCCCGGATGGCGAGGAGGTGCCGGCAGGCACGGACGGGCTGATCTACTTCGAGAACGACATCCTGCCGACCTACCACAACGATCCCGACAAGACTGCCGATGCCATGCATCCCAGGGGCTGGATGACCCTGGGCGACATCGGCCATGTCGACGAAGACGGCTTCCTCTACCTGACTGACCGCAAGAGCCACATGATCATCTCCGGCGGGGTCAACATCTACCCGCAGGAGATCGAGAACCTGCTGGTCACCCATCCCAAGGTGATGGACGCTGCTGTGATCGGCGCGCCGGAGCCGGATCTGGGCGAACAGGTGGTGGCAGTGGTCCAGCCGATGGACATGGCCGAGGCCGGGCCGGAGCTGGAGCAGGAACTGCGCGAGTTCCTCGCCCCCAGCCTCTCTCGCATCAAGATGCCGCGCCTGTTTGACTTCCGGCCTGATCTGCCGCGCGAGGCCAACGGCAAGCTGTACAAGCGCGAACTGCGCGATGAATACGCGGCCCGCGCCGCACTGGAGGCCTTGTGATGGCGAGCGTGAGCGAACCCGTTCTGTCCGCAGATGTCGCCCGCGAGGTGATCGATCCGCACAGCTATGCTGCCTGGAGCCCGCTGCTCGACACCTTCGACCGGCTCCGCGCCGAAACGCCGGTGGCGAAGATCGTGCCCGAGACCGAAGGCCTGTTCGAGCCGTTCTGGCTGGTCACCCGCTACGATGACGTGATGCGGATGAGCAAGGACAACGCGACCTTCCTCAACAACCCGCGCCCGGTGGTGTTCAGCCTGAACGCCGCGATCGAGTTCTCCCGGGCGGCCACGGGCAGCAACATGCTGGTCGATTCGCTGGTGGTGTTCGATGCCCCGGTCCACCCCAAGTACCGCAAGCTGACCCAAGAGTGGTTCATGCCGCGCAACCTGGCGCGGCTGGAAGCGGAGATCCGCGACCTTGCCCACCGCACGGTTGACCGGCTGCTGGAAAGCGGGCCGGAAGCGGACTTCTGCAAGCTCGTTTCCGCGCCCTATCCGCTCCACGTGGTGATGCAGATCCTCGGCGTCCCGGAGGAGGACGAGCCGCGCATGCTGATGCTGACCCAGCAGATGTTCGGAGGGCAGGACAAGGACCTGTCCGGCACCGGGATGGACAACATGACGCCGGAGCAGGTCACCATGCTGGTGGCGGGCGCGGTCAAGAGCTTCGAGGAGTACTTCGCCCAGATCGCCCGCGATCGCCGCGCCAACCCGACCGACGATGTCGCCAGCGTGATCGCCAATGCCACCGTCGACGGCGCACCGCTGCCGGAGCGGGATATGGCGGGCTACTACATCATCGTCGCCACCGCCGGGCATGACACCACCAGCGCCAGCACCGCCGGAGCCATGCTCGCCCTGGCGCAGGACCCTGGCCAGTGGGCGCGGGTCAAGGCCGATCGCTCGCTGCTCCCCGGCATTGTCGAGGAAGCGATCCGCTGGACCACCCCGGTGCAGCACTTCATGCGCACTGCGGCGGTGGATACCGAGCTCAGCGGACAGCCGATCCGCAAGGGCGACTGGCTGATGATGAACTACGTCGCCGCCAACCATGACCCTGCGCAGTTCGCAGAGCCCCGCAAGTTCGACGCCGCCCGCAGCCCCAACCGCCACCTGGCGTTCGGGGCGGGGGCGCACCAGTGCCTCGGCCTGCACCTGGCGCGGCTGGAGATGCGGATCCTGTTCGAGGCACTGCTTGACCGCCTCGGCACGATCGAGCTGGCGGGTGAGCCAGCACGCGCCAGCAGCACCTTCGTCGGCGGGCTCAAGACCCTGCCCCTGCGGTTCACCCCAGCGTGAGCGGCGCGAGCACGGCCGACCCGCTCGACCTGACCGGCAAGCGCGCGCTGGTGGTCGGCGGCTCCAGCGGCATCGGCAACGGCATTGCGCAGGCGTTCCGGGCGCGCGGGGCCGAGGTCCGCGTCTGGGGCACCCGCGCCTCTGCCGCCGACTATGCCGATGAGCCGGGCAGCGACATGACCGGTCTCGCATACGAGCAGGTCGACGTCTCCGACCCTGCGGCGATTGACGCCGCCCAGGGCATGGACCGGCTCGACGTGCTGGTCACCTGTCAGGGCGCGGTCGAGTATCGCCGGGCCGAGTTCCAGCGCGAAGGCTGGCACCGGGTGGTGGACGTCAACCTCCATTCGGTGATGGACTGTGCCCGCAAGTTCCAGCCTGCTCTTGGTGCGGCTGGCGGCGCGCTCATCGTGGTCAGCTCCACCGCTGCCTTCCATGCGACCATCGGCAACCCGGCCTATGCCGCGTCCAAGGCGGCCGCGGTGGCGCTGGTCCGCACCCTGGCGGCGGCCTGGGCGGGCGAGGGCATCCGCGTCAACGGCATTGCCCCCGGCTTTGTCGCCACCAAGATGACCAGGGTCACCACCGACCATCCGGACCGCATGGCCGGCGCGCTCGCCCGCATTCCCCTGCATCGCATGGGCACGCCGGCGGACATGGCCGGGGCTGCCCTGTTCCTCGCCTCGCCGCTCAGCGCCTACGTGCTGGGGCAGACGCTGGTGGTCGATGGCGGGCTGACGCTCAACTAGCCCCGTTTCGCGGTCAGGCCGCCCTGTAGGACCGGCCGAGGGCCAATCCGCCGCCGCCGCGAGACATGGACCACTTGTTACACAGTCCTGGACCAAAAAAGTCCGCCCGGCGCGCGCCCGCGCTTTGGGCGCTTTTAGCGCACCAGCGAAGCGGGCGAGGGGCGGGCGGAACCGGGCCATGGCGCGCACGATAGCGCGGGGGAGGGGTGTAGGAAAATGCGAGGGTTGCGAACGCGATCACCGCCGCAATGCGGGCGCTGGATCGAAACGAGGGGGACCATGCTGCATGAGTGATCCAGTCTGGCGAGCCACCCTGACGAAGGACGACCTGCTCGAAGCGATCGGTTTCGTCCGCACCAGGGCAGGTCTGCGCCTGCACGGCATCAAGCTTGAACCGGACGTCGTGATAATGCGGTGCGCCGAGGGACTTTCCTTTCGTACCGCGCAGATGGCCTGCGATATTCCCGCCGAAGGCTCTTGGCCGTCGCCCATCAGAGTCAACGGCGCGGTGCTGCGCCGACTTGCTCCCAAGCTGGTCGGCCCCGAAGTTGCGCTGCTTTATCAGGACGGCGCGATAACCCTCAACGGAACTTCGGTCACGGCGCGGGAAATCTGAGTGTTTGTCTCACCCGGGCCCTGCCCGGCAGCGGCCCACCCCAGCAGCCGCGTTATTGCAGAAGTCTTTGGGCCATCGCCCGCACGTCGGCGCCCATGTCCTCGCGCTCCAGTGCCAGCGCAAGGGTCGCCTCGACGAAGCCGAGTTTGCTGCCGCAATCGAACCGGCGGCCGTTGAAGGTCACGGCGTGGAACGGCTGGGTGCCGATCATCTGCGCCATCGCGTCGGTCAGCTGGATTTCGCCGCCGGCACCCTTTTCCTGGCGTTCCAGCACCCGCATCACTTCGGGCTGGAGGATATAGCGCCCGGAAATGATCTTGTTTGATGGGGCCTGATCGACCCGGGGCTTTTCCACCAGCCCGCGCACTTCGGTCAAAGTGCCTTGCCCCCCTGATACCTCGGCGCCCGGATCGATCACGCCGTAGCTGGACACCTGTTCCCGCGGCACTTCCAGCACCGACAGCAGGTTGCCGCCCACTTCGTTGTAGGCTTCCACCATCTGCTTCATGCAGCCATCCCCGCCGGGGTGGGCGTGCATGAATTCGTCGGGCAGGAAGATCGCGAAGGGTTCATCCCCCACGATCGAGCGGGCGCACCAGATCGCGTGGCCCAGGCCGAGCGGTTCCTGCTGGCGGACATAGGCGCAGTTGCCGGGGCCGAGCCGGGTCGGTTCGAGCACGGCCAGGCTCTTGCCGCGTTCGGACATGGTCTTTTCCAGCTCGAAGGCGATGTCGAAATGGTCCTCGATCGCGCTCTTGCCGCGCCCGGTGACGAAGATCATCTGCTCGATCCCCGCCTCGCGCGCTTCGTCCACCGCATACTGGATCAGCGGGCGGTCGACGATCGGCAGCATCTCCTTGGGGATTGCCTTGGTCGCGGGCAGGAAACGGGTGCCGAGCCCGGCAACGGGGAACACGGCGGTACGGATGGGCTTGTGGCCGGTCGATGTCTGCATGGTCATGGAACCTCGCGATAGGACGGGGGTTCCCGCCGCGCAACTGCCGCCTCCATCGCCGCTCTGCGTGACAGTTGCGTGAAGCGCGATTCCGGCTAAACGCTGGCCCATGGACAAGCTTATCATCCGGGGCGGGAATCGCCTTTCCGGCACCATCCCGATCTCAGGCGCGAAGAACTCCGCACTGACCCTGATCCCCTGCGCCCTGCTGACCGAGGAACCGGTCACCCTGCGCAACCTGCCGCGCCTGGCCGATATCGACGGGTTCCAGCACCTGATGAACCAGTTCGGGGTCACCACCGTGATCCAGGGCACGCGCCCCGAAGATTTCGGGCGGGTGATGAGCATGGAGGCGACCCGGATCACCTCCACCGTCGCTCCCTATGACCTGGTGCGCAAGATGCGCGCCTCGATCCTGGTGCTTGGCCCGATGCTGGCGCGGATGGGCGAGGCGACGGTCTCGCTGCCGGGCGGCTGCGCCATTGGTGACCGGCCGATCGACCTCCACCTTCAGGCGCTGGCCGCGTTCGGCGCGGTGATCGAGCTCGCTGCGGGCTATGTGAAGGCGATTGCGCCTGATGGCGGGTTGCCGGGGGGCGAGTTCGACTTCCCCGTGGTTTCGGTCGGCGCGACCGAGAACGCGGTGATGGCGGCCGTGCTGGCCAACGGCACCTGCCGCCTGTTCAACGCTGCGCGCGAGCCGGAAATCGTCGACCTGTGCAACCTGCTGGTGGCAATGGGCGCGGAGATCGAAGGAATCGGCACCTCGGACCTCACCATCCACGGGGTCAAGCGCCTGCACGGGGCGACCTATCGGGTGATGGCTGACCGGATCGAGGCCGGTTCCTACGCCTGCGCCGCCGCCATCACCGGGGGCGACGTGTTCCTCGAAGGGGCCAACGCAGGCGAGATGCAGGCGACCATCCATGCCCTGCGCGCCATCGGCGTGACGGTGGAGGAAACCAAAAAGGGCCTGCGGGTGGCTGCAGAAGGTCCGCTCAGGCCTGCCAACCTCACCACCGCGCCCTATCCCGGTCTCGCCACCGACATGCAGGCCCAGCTGATGGCGCTGGTGTGCAAGGCCCAGGGCACCAGCGTGCTCAAGGAAACGATCTTCGAGAACCGCTACATGCACGTGCCCGAGCTGCGCCGCATGGGCGCGGACATCGAGACCGAGGGGCGCACCGCGATCGTCAAGGGGGTGGACCGGCTGACCGGCGCGGAAGTCATGGCGACGGACCTGCGCGCCTCGATGAGCCTGATCATCGCCGCGCTCGCAGCCGAGGGCGAAACTGTCGTGCGCCGGATCTACCACCTCGACCGCGGCTATGAGCGGCTGGAGGAAAAGCTCCAGCTGGTCGGCGCGGATATCGAACGGGTGGGCGACAGCTGACGATTGGCGTGAACCCTTCTGCCGATGGCGCGTTGAGCGGGCAGAAAGGAATTTCATCATGATCATCAAGCTCGCCGCTCTCGCCGGCATCGGCTACGCCGGTTACAAGTATTACGAGAAGAACCACGCCTCATCGACCCAGCCGGCCTTCGCCGGAAACCAGGGCGACGCGACTATCCGCACCGCTGGAGCGGATTCCATGCGCGACAAGCAGTCTGGCTGGACCAAGACCGACGAGGAGCTCGACCAGAGCTTCCCCGCCAGCGATCCGCCGGCCAACTACTGAGTATGCACCGATTGCTGACCGTCTCCGGTCAGCGGTCCCGGGGGGCGGCGGGAGCGATCCCGTCGTCCCTTTCGTGTGTGCGGCGCGTGACCAGCCACAGCCGGACCGCCGCGGCCAGCCCGCAGGGTGTGGCGCTGGCGATCCGCTCTTCATCGATCCGCGCCACCAAGGCGTTGAGGGGAAGCCCCTCTGCGGCAGCAGCCGCGCGCAGCATGTCCCAGAACAGCGGCTCCAGGCTGACCGAAGTCTTGTGCCCGGCGATCTCGACCGAGCGTTTCACCGGCGGGTGGTAGGGAGCAGGCATGGCAACCCGATAGCCGCTTGCGCGCCGCAACGGGTACGAAAAATTCGGGGTGGAGGCCTCGGGCACCGAAGCCTAGACCGAATGGCATGACCGCCTACGAACGCCTCACCGACAAGGAGAAGGCTACCTTGCGCCTGCTGCTGCGCGGGCACGATGCCAAGTCATCGGCCCGTGCGCTGGGCCTGTCGGTCCACACGGTAAACGAGCGGCTGCGCGACGCGCGGCGCAAACTGGGCGTGACCAGCAGCCGCGAGGCAGCCCGGATCGTGCATGCAGCGGAGGGCGCGGCCCCCGAATTGCTGGGGGACAAGTCAATCGGGGATGCGGCTGCGGCTGACACCGGGGCAAGTGGGGCAGCCGCCACAGGGCGGTGGGCGAAGCGCCGCTTCGCTGTCATCGGAACCGGAGTGTTTGCCATGTCCCTGATCCTTGCCGCGCTGCTTCTGCCTGCATCTCCCGTCGCTTTGCTGCCGAACAGCGCAGGCGGTGGCACCGGGGCTCTCGCCCAGGCCGCCGAAGCCACCCCTGCCCGCGCAGCAGAACAATTCCTGATCCTGCTCGACGAGGGCCGCTGGGCCGAAAGCTACGCCGCCACCGGCGCGCAGTTCCGCACGCTCAATTCCCTGGAACGCTGGACCGAAGTCTCCCGGCGGGTTCGCACGCCGCTGGGCGAGACTGTTACGCGCAATATTGTCGGCGATGAATTCGTGCCCGCCCCGCCGGAAGGCTACCGTCTGATCAAGTTTCGTTCGACCTACGCCAACGGCACCGCGCAGACCGAGAACCTCTCGCTGGCGTGGGAAGACAGCGCGTGGAAGGTAGTGGGCATCATGTTCGATTGAGGGGTGCGCCGGGCGAGTCTCTGCGGACGAGGATTGTTTTTCGCGGAAAGACGGGGGCGCAGGATCTGGCTGGAATTCCGCCGCGTCGCGGCCGCTTCGGATGAGCCTGGAGGGGCTTCACGATTGGCGCCGGAAGCCGGCAGCCCCTCCGCCGATCCGGCGGAACAAACTTGCGCAAGAAAAGTGCAACGAACAGGCTCACCGTCCGTTAGGGCAGGGTCCGGACCACGTTTGATCGCTTCACCCCTGAAGCTTTGCAGCGTGTTCGGCAGCCGGGAGAGCCGCGATCCACGCCCTGATCATCGAAGACGAACCTCTGATTGCCATGCTGATCGAGGACTCCCTGCTCGAATGCGGCTTTACCTCCTTCGAGTTCGCCGCTTGCGCGGATGATGCCGTGGCCTGTGCCCGCAGCAGATGCCCTGACCTGATCACAGCCGATGTCGAACTGAACCCGGGCAGCGGAATTGATGCGGTGGACGCGATTTGCAGCGGTCCGCCCATCCCGGTGGTGTTTGTGACCGGGAGCCCGCAAAAGCTGGTCCAGCGAAACCCGGATCACCTGCTGTTGCTCAAGCCTTTCCGGGCCAGCGACCTGATCGCAATCGTGCGACTGGCACTGGAGCGCACTGGAAAGCCTGCATAATCAGGCAATTTTCGAATTGCCGCCGGTTTTGCCGGAAAGCGTCGTATAGCGGTGAGTGATCGCTCTCGCCCAAGCTGACTGATCCGGCAGCCCGATCGGGGCGAGCTCTCACCCTGAGAGACCCCGTACTCCAAAGGCCCTGGCCATGACTTCATCCACTGCCCCGCTGGTCGACGCGGCTACCCGGCTGTCGCTCGCCCTGCTGGAATCGTCGCAGGCGCCGCTGGTCCTGCTGGCGGATGACCTGACCGTGGTCGGAGCCAGTGCGTCTTTCTGCAGCGCGTTCGGGATCGATCCAGCGTCGGTCAACGGAACCAGGCTGGCGGACATCGGCAAGGGCGAATGGAATGTGCCGCAACTCAATTCGCTCCTGCGCGCCACCTTCGAAGGAGCAGCGGCGATCGAGGCGTACGAGATGCGGCTGGAGCGTGACGGCCACGATACCGCCTGCCTCATCCTGAACGCGCACAAGCTCGATTACGGCAAAGGCGAAGTGAACCGGATTGTCCTTGCCGTAACCGACGTCACCTCCGCCCGCCTGGCGGAAAAGCTCAAGGACGAACTGGTCCTGCGCAATGACATCCTGCTGCGCGAATTGCAGCACCGGGTGGCCAACAGCCTGCAGATCATCGCCAGCGTGCTGATGCAGAGCGCACGGCGGGTCCAGTCCGAGGAAACCCGGCTTCACCTGCATGATGCGCACAACCGGGTGATGTCGATTGCCACGCTCCAGTCCCAGCTCGCCGTCCGGAATTCGGATGAGGTCGAGCTCAGGAAATATATGCGGGACCTGTGTGCGAGCATCGGTGCCTCGATGATCGACGATCCCGACCGGATCAGCATCGGCACCTCGATTGAGGACGTGGCGGCGTCCGCCAATGCGGCGGTAAGTCTGGGCCTGATCGTGACCGAACTGGTCATCAACGCCTTGAAGCACGCCTTCCCCGGCCGGCTGCAGCAGGGCCATATCGAGGTGGATTACCTGCGCAGCGACGGATCGTGGACCCTGTCGGTCGATGACAACGGCAACGGGATGGGGGCAGAAGCTGACGCCAGGCCGGGCCTTGGCACGGGAATTGTGGAAGCGCTTGCAAAACAGCTCGATGCCGAAGTGCATACCGAGAGTTCGGATCGGGGCACAAAGGTGTCGATCATCCATACCGATTGAACCCCGGTGAAGCGTTTCACCGATTGCAGGCGGTTGCAGCGAAAAAGCCAGGCATCAGCGTTAAGGAAACCTGCGGCCAGGCCTACGCGGTTCCAACGAGGGCCGGGGTAGCCGGTCAATGCCGACCTTGCAGGTAATCGCACCGCTCGCATGAAAGCGGCAGCGGAGGTCGAGGGACGTGCTCAGGCGGATCAATCCCAATCAGGTTCGGCTTGGAATGTACATCCACGCGCTCGGCGGCTCCTTCTTCCGTCATCCCTTCTGGCGCAGCCGCTTCAAGCTCACCGCCCAGTCCGATGTCGATGCGCTCCGCACTTGCGCCATTCCCTTTGTCGAAATCGATGACGAGCTGGGTTGCGGACCGGTTGATGAGGAAGTGCCCGAACCCCAGCGCGAACCCCAGCGCGAACCCCGGCCCCTGCTTGTCGAGAGCATCGGGGAGAGGCCGGCGAAGGCCCCCCGCCGGCGGGTGATCGCCAGCTCAGGCTCGCCCGGTGCAGCCGAGCGCGCGGCGCAGGATCGGGCGATCCGCACCGTCGCGCGTGCCAAAACCGTTGTGCGGGAGCTTTTCGACACCGCCCGGCTGGGCAAGTCCGTTCCGGTCGAAGAGGCGATCGGGCTGGTCACGGAAATCGACGAGATGTTCGAGCGCGGGGAGCATATGCTGCTCGATGCGGTGCGGATGAAAACGGCGGACGAGTACACCTATCTTCATTCGGTGGCCGTCTGTGCGCTGATGCTGAAACTTGCCCGCCAGCTCGGCATGCCCGAGGCCGAAGCGCGAGACTGCGGACTGGCGGGGCTGCTGCACGATGTCGGCAAGATGCGGGTTCCCGGCGAAGTGCTGCACAAGCGGGGATCGCTGACCGATGATGAATTCACCCTGGTCAAGTCTCACGCGCACGAAGGCTTCCTGATCCTGCAGGATATCCCTGATCTGCCCGCCGCAGCAGTGGAAGTCGCTCACCTGCATCACGAGAAAATCGATGGCTCGGGCTATCCGCTCGGTCTGTCAGAGGCGCAGATTCCGACCATCGCGCGCATGGGGGCGATCTGCGATGTCTATGACGCCCTCACGTCCAACCGTGCCTACAAGGCGGCCTGGTCGCCTGCCCGGGCGCTGGAGGAAATGGTGGCGTCGAAAGGCCACTTTGACAGCGAATTGCTGAAAGCCTTCGCTGCGAGCATCGATGTCGCGCTGCCGGTCCCCGAAGATGACCGGGCCGATGGCTGTGCTGTTGAAGAGGCGGCGTCGGCCTAGCCTTCTGGCATGGCCGCCGATGCGGCGAAGCGGCGATCAGGCCGGATGCCTGCCCGCCGCCTCCCGCCATCAATACATATGCTGGCCGCCGTTGATGCTCATCGTGGAGCCGGTCACGAAGCCGCCGTTCTCGGATGTCAGGAAGGCCACGCCGCGGGCGATTTCCTCTGCCTGGCCCAGACGGCCGACCGGGATCTTGGCGACGATCTTTTCCAGCACCGGCGGGGGAACGGCGGCGACCATGTCGGTGTCGATATACCCGGGCGCAATCGCGTTGACGGTGACCCCGAACTTGGCGCCTTCCTGCGCCAGCGCCTTGGTGAAGCCGTGGATGCCGCTTTTGGCGGCGGCATAGTTGACCTGGCCGTATTGCCCGGCCTGGCCGTTGATGGACCCGATGTTGACGATCCGGCCCCAGCCGCGCTCCCGCATTCCGGGGAAAGTCGCCTTGGCCATGTTGAAGCAGCCGCCCAGGTTGATGCGCATGACATCGTTCCAGTCATCGAAGGTCATCTTGTGCATCGTACCGTCACGGGTGATGCCGGCGTTGTTGACCACGATATCGACCGGCCCGTGTTCTCGGGCCACCTGCGCGCATCCGGCCAGGCAGGCTTCATGGTCACCCACGTCCCAGCGGTAGGCGGGGATGCCGGTCTTGGCGGTGAAGGCCTTGGCCTTTTCCTCGTTGCCGGCATAGTTGGCGATCACGGTGTGCCCCTGCTTCTTCAGCCGCTGGCAGATCGCCTCACCAATGCCGCGCGTGCCGCCCGTGACAATCGCTACTCTTCCCATGATTCCGCTCCCGTATGCCGGTTTGACCTTACGGCCAGTGTGACTTCGCGGTCAGTTTGACCCGACGGAAAGTCTAGGCGAGCGATTCGCACCAGACAAAGAAAAACCCCGCCGGGGCGGGGTCTCTCATACGAATTCAGCGGCAAGCTGCGGCTTTCAGAACCGGAACTGGGTGCCGACGTAAACGGCCTTGTCGTCTTCCAGCCCGTCGCTGAGCGGGGCGAGACGGTCACGTTCCTGCGACAGGCGGACCCCGGCGGTCACGTTGAGATTGCGGGTCACGCGGTAGGCACCGCCCACGTCAAGCGACTGTTCACCCAGCCCTTCCAGCGTGCCGCGGGCGCGGCCCTTGGTCTCGGCGGTTTCGAGGGCGATCCGCGGCTGGAAGCGGCTTGGCTTGTCCGCCGCGCCTTCCGAAGGCTTGAAATCAGCCAGGTCAGGCATGGCGACATCGCGCAGACCGGTGGAGATCGACGGTACCTGCGGCTTGGCGAAGCTCTGGTAGCCGCGCGCAATGCCGAGGTTGTAACGGGTGCCGGCCAGCGTGACACTGCGGGTGCCGGCTTCGCCCTGCACCCCGGCCAGAGCCGAGCGGACCGAAATCGCACGGGCAGTGTCGCCATCGACGCGGACAGCCACGGTCACCATGCTTTCCCCGTCGGCGACAGCGCCGGCCGGAGTGAAACGGATCGCCTTGCCCCGCGCGGCAATCCGGTCCTGCACGCGGCGGGCCAGCGCGGGATCGACATTGGCGGGGGTGAAGGGCGTGGCCTGGATCGTGTCGGATGCGCCCAGGCCCGCGTCGAGCCCGGCCAGCGCAAGGCCGGCAGTCGGCACGGCAAACAGCGCCGCAGCGATCAGCGCCGGCGCAATGCTGCCCATGCCTGAAGTGCCCCGTACGCGTGCCATGTGCCTGCCTTGCCGTTCCTTCCCCGTATGGCTTAAACCGTCATTCAAGCATTTGGTGCCTGAACATGGACTGACCGGCATGGTGTGCCGATCCGAGTCGCGCTCGTCTAGCCGTCGGTTTTGATAGATTCATGACAACGGCTTGGCGACTCTTTCCGGTCTGTGGCCCCAGTCTGTTTTCAAAGTGTTGCATCCGGCACACAGGCCGCGGGGATGGCCGGGCGGATGCGTGCGAGGATTCAGGCACAGTTCACGCTGTTCGCCGCTATCCCTGGCCTGTTGGCCGCCCCGTTCGCGCCCCTGTCCGGAGCGGCGATGCATTCCTGCACCCCGCGCCTTGCCGAGCGCGCCGTGCAGGCTATAGAGACCGCAAGACAGTTGAAGGAAGCCACTCTGCCATGACCGCCTCAATCGCGATGCCCCGCATTTCCCTGTCCGGCCGGACGATCGCACGCTCGCTGGTCCTCGGCACGGCGCTGGTCGCGCTTGCCGCGTGCGGAGGGCGGGAGCGCCCGCGCGCCGACCTTGCCGCCAGCCAGGTGACGACCATCGGCGTCAACTCCTACCTCTGGCGCGCTGCGCTGGAAGCGGTCAGCTTCGCACCCCTCCTGCAGGCAGACAGCGCCGGCGGCGTGATCGTGACCGACTGGTACGTCAACCCGGCCAATCCGGGTGAGCGGGTCAAGATGACCGTGGCGATCCTCGATCAGGACCTGCGGGCCGACGCCGTGCGCGTGGCGGCCAGCCGCCAGGTCTCGCAGGGCAGTGGCTGGGTCGATGCCCCGGTCCAGGCTGCAACCGTGCAGCGGCTCGAGGATATTATCCTGACCAAGGCGCGCGACCTGCGCCGCCAGGCGATTCGCGGCTAAGATTTCGTCCCCGCCATGACCGACACCCGTTTCGATCCGTCGCAGGCCGACGGCCGCTGGCAGCGTGCCTGGGACGAGGCGCGCTGCTTCGAGGCTGACAGCAACAGCGCCAAGCCCAAGAGCTACGTGCTGGAGATGTTCCCCTATCCCAGCGGGCGCATCCACATCGGCCACGTGCGCAATTACACCATGGGTGACGTGCTGGCGCGCTACAAGCGGATGCGCGGGTTCGAGGTGCTCCACCCGATGGGGTGGGACGCCTTCGGGATGCCGGCCGAGAATGCGGCGATGGAAAAGGGCGTCCACCCCGGCGGCTGGACCCGCGAGAACATCGCCAACATGAAGGCGCAGCTCAAGCGGATCGGCTTCGCGCTCGACTGGAGCCGCGAATTCGCCACCTGTGACCCGGAATATTACGGCCACGAACAGGCGCTGTTCCTCGACCTCTATGAGGCCGGGCTGGTTTACCGCCGCACCAGCGAGGTCAACTGGGACCCGGTCGACATGACCGTGCTGGCCAACGAGCAGGTGATCGATGGCAAGGGCTGGCGTTCGGGCGCCGAGGTGGAAAAGCGCAAGCTCGATCAGTGGTTCCTCAAGATCACCCACTTCGCCGAAGACCTGCTCGACGGGCTCGGCACGCTCGACACCTGGCCGGAAAAGGTCCGGCTGATGCAGGAAAACTGGATCGGCAAATCGCAGGGCCTCGAATTCGCGTTCGAGCTCAGCAACGGTGAGCGGCTGCCGGTCTATACCACCCGCCCGGACACGATCTTCGGCGCCACCTTCGTGGCGGTCGCGCCTGACCACCCGGTCGCGCAGGGCGTGGCGATGAACAATTGCGAAGCCGGCAAGTTCATCGACCGCTGCAAGAAGGGCGGCACCACTGCGGCGGAGCTGGAGACGGCAGAGAAGCTCGGGTTCGACACCGGCCTTTCCGCCCGCCACCCGTTCACCGGGGCGAACCTTCCGGTCTTCATCGCCAATTTCGTGCTGATGGACTATGGCACCGGCGCGATCATGGCGGTGCCGGGGCATGACCAGCGGGATTTCGAATTCGCCACCAAGTACCGCCTGCCGATCCCGCGGGTCGTCGCCGCGAGCCTGGCCGACGCCGCTGTGCCGTTCGGCACCGAAGCCGAAGCGGGCGATGGGGTGCTCGTCAATTCGCAGTTCCTTGACGGGATGGAGGTCGATGCCGCCAAGCAGGAAGTGATCGGCCGGGCCGAGCGCGAAGGCTGGGGCAAGGGCACGACCGTGTGGCGCCTGCGTGACTGGGGCGTGTCCCGCCAGCGTTACTGGGGCACCCCGATCCCGTTCATCCATTGTCATTCCTGCGGAGTGGTGCCGGTACCGAAGGACCAGCTGCCCGTCACCCTGCCCGAGGACGTCGACTTCCAGACCCCCGGCAACCCGCTGCTGCGCCACCCGACCTGGAAACACACCCAGTGCCCCAAATGCGGGGGCAACGCGGAGCGGGAGACCGACACGCTCGACACCTTCGTCGACAGCTCGTGGTATTTCCTGCGTTTCGCCAGCCAGCCGGCTGACCGGCCGTTCGACCCTGAGGAAGTGGCGAAATGGCTCCCGGTCGAACAGTATATCGGCGGGATCGAACACGCGATCCTGCACCTGCTCTATGCCCGCTTCTGGACCCGCGCGCTGCAGCACACCGGCAAGCTCGATTTTGCCGAGCCCTTCGCCAGCCTGTTCACGCAAGGCATGGTGACGCACGAGACCTATTCGCGGCGCGACCCGGACAATGGCCAGCGCAGCTATTTCATGCCCGATGACGTGGAGCGGCGCAGCGATTCCGCCGTGCTGCGGGCAGACGGTTTCCCGGTCGAGATCGGCCGGGTGATCAAGATGTCCAAGTCGAAGAAAAACGTGGTCGACCCGGACGCGATCATCGCCAGATACGGTGCAGACGCCGTGCGCTGGTTCATGCTGAGTGACAGCCCGCCGGAACGTGACCTGCCGTGGTCCGAAGCGGGCATCGAAGGGTGCTGGCGCTTCGTCCAACGGCTGTGGCGCCTGTTCGGCCAGTATGATGCTGCGGCGCAGGGCGAGGATCAGGCCTTGCTGCGCAAGCTGCACCAGACCGTCGCGGCAGTCGCCGAGGATATCGAGGCGCTGTCATTCAACAAGGCGGTTGCGCGGCTCTATGAACTCGCCAGCGCGGTCGACAAGGCGGCTCCGTCTGCCAGCCGCAGCCATGCCATCCGCACCATGGCGCAGCTGGCCTCGCCGATGATGCCGCACCTGGCCGAAGAAGGCTGGGCAGCGATGGATGGAACCGGCCTGGTGGCCCTGGCCGACTGGCCCGAAGTCGATCCGGCACTGCTGGTCGAGGACGAGGTCACCATAGCCGTCCAGCACATGGGCAAGCTGCGCGACACGCTGACCGCACCCAAGGGCCTGCCGCGCGAGGAGCTCGAAGCGCTTGCCCTTGCCAGCGAGAAAGTGCAGCGTTCGATTGACGGGGCGCCGGTCCGCAAGGTGATCGTGGTGCCCGACAGGCTGGTGAATATCGTCACGTGATCCGCGCTTCTGCCCTCTGTCTGGCACTTCTGTCGCTCTCTGCCTGCGGGCTTTCGCCGATGTATGCAGGCGGCAGCCAGGGCGCGGTGGCGCAGGGGCTGGCGGCGATTGAGGTGCCGATGATCGAAGGGCGGGCAGGGTGGCTGGTCCGCAATGCCCTGATTGACCGGCTTGGCGCAGCCGGTGAGGCCGCGCCGCGTTACCGGCTCGACGTGCGGCTCGATGACCGGCTCGAAGGGCTGGGTGTGCTGAACGATGACACCATCGGGCGAGAGCGGCGCATCCTGCGCGCGCGCTACCAGCTGGTCGACCTGGCCAGCGGGGACATCCTGCTCGATGCGACCGCCGGATCGGATGCCGGGATCGATGTGGTCTCCAGCGAATACGCCACGATCGCTGCCGAGCAGACTGCGCTGGAAAACCTGGCGCGCGAGGTATCCGGCCGGATAGCGACCCAGATTGCGCTGACACTGCGTAAAGGCCAGTGACGGGGTCCAGTGATGGGGGCCAGTGACGGGAACCGGTGAAGACCAACCAGAAGAATTTTGCCAAGGCCGCGCGTGATGCGGCGCGCACCTGCAAGGTGTTCTTCTTTTGCGGGCCTGACGAATCAGGCGCCTGGGCGGCAGTCAAGACGGTGGTCGATCTCCTGCCCGATGCGGGTGAGCGGGTCGAACTGTCCGGCGCTGACATCCGCCGCGATCCGGTGCTGCTGGCGGACGAGGCGCGGTCCAGTTCGCTGTTCGGCGGGAGCCGCCATATCCTGGTCCGGGCTCAGGGCGACGAGGCGTGCGAGGCGGTCGGCAACCACCTGACCGGCCAGGGAGAGGCCTGTCCGGTACTGATCGTCGCCAGCGGAGCCACCGACAAGTCGCGCACCGCCAAGCTGCTGGAGGCGCGCAGCGATTCGCTGGTGGCAATGTTCTACCCGCCGGAGCTGGGCGATGTTGTCTTTGCCGTGCGGCAGATGGGCGATGCGGCGGGTCTGAAGCTGGGCGGCAATCTGGCGGAACGGATCGCCGGCGCCTGCCTGTTCGACCTGCGGCTGGCCCAGTCGGAAGTCGACAAGCTGGCGCTCTACCTGGACGCATCGCCGCAATCGCCCCGGGCTGCCGATGCGGCTGCGCTCGACGCAATCGGCGCGGCGAGCGAGGAGGACAGCCTCAGTCCGATCGTCAACGCCGCGCTGGGCGGAGACAGGGCGCGGCTCTCGGGCGAGATTGCGCGGATGCGCGAACTGTCGCTCAATCCGGTCGGCGTGCTGCTGGCGGTCGAGCGGCGCGCGGCGCAGCTGGCCCAGCTTGCCGCCCGGCTCGGCAACAGCCCGAACGTGCGCGGCTTTGTTTCCAGCGAGACCAAGGCGCGGCGGATCTTCTTCAAGGAAGAGCGCGAGATCGAGGTCCAGCTTGGCATCTGGCGGGGGGAGCGGCTGTCACGGCTGGTGGACCGCCTGACCGGGCTGCACCGCGAGCTGATCGGCAACAGCCAGGCCGCCGAAGTCCTGCTGGCGCAGGGGCTGACCGATATTGCCCGCGTGGCCGCCGGGGCCGCCGCAACGCGCCGTCAGGGCTGACCGGCCACTGCGAAGCCGGCACCATCGGGCCAGTGCGGCGCGGCGAGCCCCATGACCTTGAACAACCGACCCATCTGGTCGTCGGCAATCAGCCGGTCGCGTGCCTGGGCAATTTCGCTGCGCAAATGGGGTGCGCGCGTGGCGAGCGCGTCAGCACGGGCCTCGATGCCCAGCGCCCGCAACCAGTCACCCTGGCCGACCGTGCCGAGATGGCGGGCATCGCGCGACTGCGCCACCCGCGCCAGCGTGGCGAAATCGACCAGCGCAGTCAGGTCCGCCTCGCCGGGATCGGCGAAGGGATCGACCTTGCGGTGCTGCGCTACGGCCTGAAGGGTGGACCCGGCGCGCGTTTCGGCATGGCCATAGTCGATGAACAACGCGGCCCCGCCCTGTTCGCGCAGCCGCCCTGCCACTTCGTAGACAGTGGCCGCAGCCCCCGGGCAGGTTTCGAGCACGGTGCCCTCGGCGGCTTCGCGCAGGTCGGCCGGAACGGCGCTGTCCATCGGCTGGCTGCCGGCGACGAACACGAACCGGTCATCCTCCAGCCCCACCATCCGCTCGCGCCAGCCCGCGCCGGTCTTCACCAGTTGCCGGATCGGCAGGGCATCGAGAAATTCGTTCGCCACCAGCAGGACCGGCCCGTCGACCGGGATGGTCGACAGATCATGATGCCAGACTGCGCCGGGCAGCGTTTCCAGCTGCACGTCCTTCAACGCCTGCGAGGTTTCGACAAAGTGGACCCGCGGCGTAAACCCGTAACGGTGGCTGGCGCGCAGGGCATCCTTCGCCAGCGTGCCGCGCCCCGGCCCCAGCTCGACATAATGGACCGGCTCGACGCGCCCGGCCCGCACCCACATGTCGGCGCACCACAGCCCGATCAGCTCGCCGAACATCTGGCTGATCTCGGGCGCGGTGACGAAATCCCCGGCAAGGCCGAGCGGGTCCTTCCCGCCATAGTAGCGCGCGTTGCTCTCGCCCATGAACTGGGCGACGCTGATTGGCCCGGTGTTGCGGATCAGGCGCCGGAAGATCGCGCCGAGCGGCTGGTCATCCTCTCCCATGGTCGTCCTGCCCGGGGCGTCAGGCCGGGGGCGGCCCGCCGGCCAGCTCCGGCCGTCGCAGTGCGCGCACGATCAGGAACAGGCCCACCGCGAACATCGGAATGGTCAGCCACTGGCCCATCGACAGGCCGGTCTCGGCGGCGAATTCCTGCAGGTGCGCGTCTGGTTCACGGAAGAATTCGTTGACGAACCGGGCCACGCCCATGCCGAGGGTGAACACGCCGACCAGCAAGCCCGGGCGGTAGCGCGCGCGGGTGCGCCAGAACAGGTAGAGCAGGATCACGATCAGCGCCAGGCCTTCCAGCCCGGCCTGGTAAAGCTGGCTGGGGTGGCGGGCGAGGCCGCTCGTCAGGCATTCGGTCTCGCTGTGGCGCAGGTCGCAGAACTCCATCGCCCAGGCAACATCGGTGGCGCGGCCCCACAGCTCGCCGTTGACGAAGTTGGCGAGCCGCCCGAAGAACATCCCGAACGGCACGCAGACGGCGATATAGTCGGCCACCCGCAGGAAGCTGAGCCCGGCGCGCAGGCCGACCCAGGCGATCGCCGCCAGCACGCCCAGTACCCCGCCGTGGAAGCTCATCCCGCCGTCCCACAACCGGAGCAGTTCCCAGCTGACCCAGCCGTCTCCGCCGAAGCTGACGAACAGTTCCGGGCGATAGAACAGGGCATAGCCGAACCGGCCGCCCAGGATGATGCCGAGCGTGCAGTAGAAGAACAGGTCCTCCGCATGGCGCTGCGCCATCGGCGCGCCCGGTGCCTTGATCATCCGCGTCAGGTGCCAGTAACCGAGCACGATCCCGGCGAGATAGGCCAGGCTGTACCAGCGCAGTTCGAATAAACCGAGGTCGATCCCCTTGGTCAGGCCAAGGTCGATCCACTGCATGGCAGGTTCGGTTCCGGTTGCTGCGATTGACGTGGCGGCAAGTAGTGACAGCACGATGGGAAGCCCCTAGGTATGGATCAAACTGACAGGTCCGGCTTTTCCAGCGGCTTTGGCACAGCCGGGGGTTTGACGAAACCCCGCAGGGAAAGTCTTGCCCGATCACGCAATGGAGAGGACAAAAATGCCGACTGAGCTCGACACGACCCTTGATGCCATCATGGACCGGCTCACCGCGCCGGGCGCGCCTGCTGAAACCGTCCCGTTCGAACGCAAGGGTGTGTCCATTCCGGCGCTGAAGAATGCGCCGCCAAGCCTGGCGCATTACTTCGGCCACTACTGCATGCAGCACAAGGATGCGGTGTTCCTGGTCGATGGCGAATGCCGCCTCACTTTCGGGCAGACTTACGATGCTGCCCGCCACGTCGCGGCCGGGTTGCTGGTCCGCCACAGCCTCAAGCGGGGCGACCGTGTCGGGATCGCGGCGCGCAATTCGGCCAACTGGATCGTGCTCTACATGGGCGTCATCATGGCGGGCGGCTGCGCCACCTTGCTCAACGGGTTTTCCAATGGCGAGGAACTGGCCGATGCTGTGGACCTGGTCGAAGCCAGGCTGGTACTGGCCGATACGGCCCGTGCCGCGCGGCTCGACGGGATCGAGCACGGCGCCGAAGTCGTGCTGTTCAGCCATGATTGCGAGCCTGCCGAAGGCCTCGCCAATGTCTGGGGTGATCCGGCGGCGGTGACGCTGCCCGATCTGGGGCCGGACGACCTGGCGACGCTGCTTTACACCTCCGGTTCGACCGGTCGCTCCAAGGGGGCCTATTCCGATCACCGCGGCGTCGTGCACGGGGCGATGAGCTATGCGCTCCAGTCGCTCATGGCGTTCAGCTATCTCGATGCGGGCGGCAATGCGCCGACCACCCAGGCCTGCGCCCTCCTGGCCGTGCCGCTGTTCCATGTAACCGGCGAAGTGCCGCTGTTCCTCCAGAGCTTCGCGCTGGGCCGCAAGATCGTGCTGATGGCCAAGTGGGATGCGGGCGAGGCGCTGCGCCTGATCGATCACGAGAAAGTCAGCTATTTCGCCGGCGTGCCGCTGATGACCTACGAAATGGCGACCCACCCTGACCGCGACAAGTTCGACACCTCGACCTGCAAGGGCTGGGCCGGCGGCGGCGCACCGCGTCCGCCGGAGCACGTCACCAAGATCAGGGACGCCTTTCCGGACGGTTTCCCGCTGCTCGGCTATGGCCTCACCGAAACCAACGGCGTGGGCTGCGGCAACTTCAACGAGAACTATCTCGCCAAGCCTTCCAGCACCGGCAAGCCGAGCCGCCCGCTGGTCGATCTCGCCATCCTCGACGATGCCGGAAAGCCGGTGGCGCAGGGTAGCGTGGGCGAGGTCTGCATCCGCTCGGTCTGCAATTTCCTGGGCTACTGGAACAACCAAGACGCGACGGCCGCCGCCTTCACCGACGACATGTATTTCCGCACGGGCGATCTGGGGCGGCTGGACGAGGACGGCTACCTCTTCATCGTCGACCGGAAGAGGGATATCATCATCCGCGGGGGCGAGAACGTGACCTGCATCGAGGTGGAAGACGCGATCTATGCCCATGACGCGATCGCCGAATGCTCGGTCTTCGGCCTGCCGGACGAACGCTATGGCGAGATTGTCGGCGCGGTCTTCCTGACCAAGCCGGGCCGCGACCTGTCCGAGGCCGAGCTGCGCGATTTCCTCGCCACCCGGCTCGCCCCGTTCAAGCAGCCGGTGGTCTACTGGCGGGCGGATGACACCCTGCCACGCCTTGGCACCCAGAAGATCGACAAGCGTTCGCTGCGGGAAAAGTACACCCAGGAGTTCCTCGCCGCTTGAACCGCCAGACCATTCCCCGTCAGCGCGCGATTCTCGATCGCCGGACGCTCGCCGCGCAGATTGCGGCGCTGGCGGCGGAGCAGGGCGACAGTGCCCGCCCGCAGGTCGTGGCCCTGCTGCGCGATGCGCTTGATGCGGGGCGGCAGGAGCTGGACCGGCGGTTGGAGGCAGCGCCTTCGGCCGGGCACGAATGCACCGGTGGCCATGCTTTCCTGATCGACCAGATCGTGCGCCTGATCCACGACCACGTGGTGGCCGACGTCTATCCGCTGGCGAACCGATCTTCCGGCGAACGGCTCTCGATCCTGGCGGTGGGCGGTTATGGCCGGGCGGAAATGGCGCCCCAGTCGGACGTCGACATTGCCTTCCTCACGCCCACCCGCCGCGCGCCCTGGTGCGAGCAGGTGATCGAGGCAATGCTCTATTTCCTGTGGGATCTGGGCCTCAAGGTGGGCCATTCCAGCCGCACGCCTGATGATATGGTCCGCATGGCGCGTGACGACCTCACCATCCGGACTGCCCTGCTCGAGGGCCGTTACCTGTGGGGTGACCGCGACCTGTTCGATGAAGCCCGGCGCCGGTTCTGGGCCGAAGTGGTGACCGGCAGCGAGAGGCAGTTCGTCAGCGAGAAACTGGCCGAGCGCAATGCCCGGCACAAGCGCATGGGCGACAGCCGCTATGTCGTCGAGCCCAACGTCAAGGATGGCAAGGGCGGGCTGCGCGACCTGCAGACGCTCTACTGGATCGGCAAGTATATCCACAAGGTCCGTTCGGCTTCCGAACTGGTCGAGGTCGGGCTGCTGAGCGCGGGGGAATATCGCAGCTTCCGCCGGGCCGAGGGCTTCATGCTGGCGGTGCGCTGCCATCTCCATGCCCTGACCGGCCGGGCGGAGGACCGGTTGACCTTCGACCAGCAGCGGGCCGTGGCGCAGCGGATGAAGTTCGCCGACCGTCCGGGCAAGAGCGCGGTCGAGCGGTTCATGCAGTACTACTTCATCCAGGCAAAACGGGTCGGCAGCCTGACCGGCGTGTTCCTGGCCCATATCGATGAGGAGTTCGCCCAGAACCGCCTTCGGCGCGGGTTCTTTGCCGGCTTCACCGCCCGCGCCCGCAGCCTGAAAGGCTACCGGGTGTTCGGCGGCCGCATTGCCGCGCCCAGCGATGACTGGTTCCGTCAGGATCCGGTGCGGCTGATCGAGATCTTCCAGCTGGCCGAGGCCAACGGGCTGGAAGTCCACCCGGAGGCGATGCGCCAGGCCAACCGCGATTCCGGCCTGATCAGAGACAAGGTCCGCAATGATCCGCGGGCCAATGCCCTGTTCGTCGACCTGCTGTCAGGCCGCAATGACCCCGAGGCCGTGCTGCGGTGGATGAACGAAGCGGGCGTGTTCGGCCGCTTCGTGCCCGATTTCGGCAAGGTCAACGCGCAGATGCAGTTCGACATGTACCACCACTACACGGTGGACGAACACACCATCCGCGCAATCGGGCTGCTGTCGAAGATCGAGCGCGGCGAACTGACCGAAGACCATCCGCGATCAAGCCGGCTGGTCCACAAGATCAACTCCCGCCGGGCGGCCTATGTCTCGGTGCTGCTGCACGATATCGCCAAGGGGCGCGGCGGCGACCATTCGGTGCTGGGGGCCGAAGTGGCGGAGGAACTGTGCCCGCGCTTCGGCCTGGACGAGCACGAGACCGAGCTGGTCGCCTGGCTGGTCGCCAAGCATCTGCTGATGAGCGCGACGGCCTTCAAGCGGGACCTGACCGATCCCAAGACGATCGAGGATTTCTGTGCCGAGGTGCAGAGCATCGAGCGGCTGCGCCACCTGCTGATCCTGACTGCGGTCGATATCCGCGCGGTCGGCCCCGGCACCTGGAACAGCTGGAAGCGGCAGTTGCTGGGCGAACTGTTCGATGCGGCGCAGGAACGGCTGCGGCTGGGCCACATGCGCCACGGGCGCGAGGCCCGGGTGGCGGCGAAGAAGGATGCGGTCCGCGCCGCGCTGGCCGGACAGGCACCGCTGGTCGACCGGTTCGAGGGCACGCTGGGCGATGCCTACTGGATTGCCGAGCCGGAGGACATCGTCGCACTCAACCTGGTCCAGTTTGCCGAGGCGCAGGAAGCAAAGGAGCAGCTGTCTGTCCACTGCGAGGTTTACCCGGCGCGTGGGGCGACGCTGGTGACGGTCATCGCGGCAGACCATCCGGGCCTGTTCTACCGCATTGCCGGCGGCATCCACCTCGCCGGCGCGAACATCATCGACGCGCGCATCCACACCAGTTCGAGCGGCTGGGCGGTCGACAATTTCCTGGTGCAGGACCCGCATGGCCGCCCGTTCGAGGAGCCTCGCCAGCTGGCCCGGATTGAAAAGTCGATCGGCGATGCCCTGGCCAACCGGGTCGAACTGGTGCCCAAGCTGGCGCAGCGTCCTCTGCCGATCACCCGTTCGCACGCGTTCGAAGTCCGTCCGCGGGTCACCTTCGACAACAGCGCCTCCAATCGCTTCACCGTGATCGAAGTCAGCGCGCGGGACCGGCCGGCGCTGCTCAACCGGCTCGCCCGCGCCCTGTTCGAAAGCCAGCTGATGGTCCATTCGGCCCATGTCACCGCCTATGGCGAGCGGGCGGTGGACACGTTCTACGTGACCGACCTGATCGGGGCGAAAGTGGAAGCCAGGGCGCGCAAGGACGCGATCGAGGAGGCCCTGCTCGATGCCGCGAGCGACGAACGCCAGGCGGCGCTGCAAGAGGCATAGACGCAACACTCGTCAGCCAAAATGTGCAGTTGACAGAGTAGCCGATTCCCAAACTGCGCGGTTGCGGTTAACGCTGACGTAAAGCGACCAATCGCCCAAGCAGGAGAAGATGATGAAGGCCAACCTTACCCTACGTGCGCTCGCCCTCGCCGGAGTGGCCACTGCATTCTTGCCGCACTATGCGCTGGCACAGGATGCGGGCACGACCGACGATGACAGCAACATCATCGTCGTCACCGCCCAGGGCCGCGAACAGTCGCTGGCCGATGTTCCGGTCGCCATTTCGGCGGTCTCGGGCGAGATGCTGGCCAAGTCCGGCACCACCGACATCCGCGAACTGAACCAGGTCGCCCCGTCGCTGCTGGTTTCCTCCACCGGTAACGAAGCGAACGGCTCGGCCCGTATCCGCGGGATCGGCACGGTGGGTGACAACCCCGGCCTCGAAAGCTCGGTCGCGGTGTTCGTCGATGGCGTCTACCGTTCGCGCTCGGGCAATGCGCTGAGCGAGCTTGGTCCGATCGACCGGATCGAAATCCTGCGCGGCCCGCAGGGCACGCTGGGTGGCCGCAACTCCTCGGCCGGCATGATCAGCGTCTACACGGCCCCGCCCGAATTCGAGCTGAGCGGCTATGGCGCGTTCACCTATGGCAACTTCGATGCCATGCGCATCGAAGGCGGGATCAACGCCCCCCTGAGCGACACCATCGCGGCCCGGGTCGACGGCGTCTATTTCAAGCGTGACGGCTTCTACAACGACGTGACCAACGGCACCCGGATCAACGACCGTGATCGTTACCTGGTGCGTGCCCAGATGCTGTTCGAGCCGAGTGACTCTGTCAGCTTCCGCCTGGTCGGCGACTATTCGAAGAAGGACGAGGCCTGCTGCGCCGCCACCTTCGTGCAGCCGGACTTTGCCCCGCTGGCGCGGGTCAGCCCCGGGCTTGATTCGTTCGCCCGGCCGACCACCGGCGGCGCCCTGACCAGCACCAGCAACCCGATCGTGCCGATCCTGCTCGCTCTCGGACAGAACCCGCTGGGGCTGAGCCAGAGCACGTTCAACCGCAACATCTACCCCACCGCCGGTCGCAGCTATCAGGGCGAAACCGAAGATTACGGCATCTCGGGCGAGCTGAACTGGGAACTGGGCGCGGTCACACTGACCTCGATCACGGGCTATCGGGAATACTCCAACTTCCAGGGCTCGGACGCCGACTACACCACGGTCGACCTGCTCTATCGCACCCCCGGCCCCAACGCCGGTGCGCGCGAGTTCAAGACCTTCACCCAGGAAATCCGTCTGCAGGGCAGCCTGTTCGACGACCGGGTCGACTGGCTGGTTGGCGGCTTCTACGCCAACGAGAAGCTGCAGACGCGCGACAACCTGCGCTTCGGCACGCAGTATGGTGCGTTCGCGCCGTGCCGCATCGTGCTGGCAATCAACCCGGCGCTGGTTTCGCCGGGCAGCACCGGCTGTCTCAGCGCCGGTGGCCGCGGTGCCCTCCAGGCTGCCAATGGCGGCGCTGGTGCGTTCGGCGCGGCAACGCCGCTGATCTTCGCCGGCCTCGATACGCTGGCCCAGGTCCGCGACCGTGGCGGCACGGGTGACGTCTACAACCAGAAGAGCGAGAACTTCGCCCTCTTCACTCACAACATCTTCCGCATCACCGATACGCTCGATCTGACGCTGGGCCTGCGGTACACCAACGAAACCAAGAAGTTCGATGCAACCTTCGGCAACGACAACACCTTCTGCCCGACCAACCGCGCCCGCCTCAGCCCGTTGCTGAGCGGCCCGCTGGCGGGTCTTGCCGGCGGCCTGATTGCGCTGTCCTGCCAGGGCAATTCGAGCGCCGAACTGGATGGCCTGTCGCTGTCCGACAAGCGTGACGAGGACGAGTTCACCGGTACGGCAATCCTGAGCTGGAAGCCGACCCCGGACCTGATGACCTACGCGTCGTACTCGCGCGGCTACAAGGCTGGCGGTTTCAACCTTGACCGTTCGGCCCTGGCCAACCCGGTGTTCTTCAACCGCAATACCGTCAACGTCTCGAACCTCCAGTTCGAGGAAGAGACGGTCAAGGCCTTTGAAATCGGCGCCAAGTACTCGACTCGCGAGTTCGGCCTCAGCGTTGCAGCCTTCCGTCAGGAATTCAGCAACTTCCAGCTCAACACGTTCAACGGCTCGGTCTTCCTGGTCCAGAACGTCAACAGCTGCGGCACTGCCCTGAACGGGGCTGATCGCGACGCCAGCGCCGCCACCGGGGCCTGCTCTCCCGACCAGATCCAGCCCGGCGTGATCGCGCAAGGTTTCGAAATGGAAGCCACGATCAACCCGATTCCGGATCTCGGTTTCACGCTTGGCCTGACGTATGCCGACACCAAGTTCGAGAACGACCTGATCGGCAGAGATACCGGCGCGCCGCTGGATCCGGCGCTGCGCCTGCTGCCGGGCGACAACATGTCGAACGCACCGGAAATCACCGCAACGGCCTCGGCCTCGTGGACCCCGGAAATCAGTGCCTCGGGGATGCGCGGCCTGGTGTTCGTCAACGCCCGCATGACCGGCGACTACAACACCGGCTCCGATCTGCTTTATGGCAAGGAGCAGGATGGCTTCGTCGTGGTCAATGGCCGCATCGGGGTGACCAACATCGCCGACCGGTTCGCGATCGAAGGCTGGGTCCAGAACCTGTTTGACAAGCAGTACACCCAGGTGGCGTTCAACACGCCGTTCGTGGCACCGCAGCAGACCTACTCGGCCTTCCTTGCCGAGCCCCGGACCTACGGGATCACCCTGCGCGGCAGCTTCTGATCCGAGCTTCCTGACGGGAGAACATGGGGGGCGTCTCGCAAGAGGCGCCCCTCTTTTCGCGTACTAGGACCGCTCGCCAAACAGCGCCGTGCCAACCCGCACGTGGCTGGCGCCGAGCATGACGGCGGTCTCGAAATCACCGCTCATGCCCATGCTGAGCCCGGAGAGGCCGTTGTCTGCCGCCAGCTTCGCCAGCAGAGCGAAGAACGGGGCCGGCTCGATCCCGGCCGGCGGCACGCACATCAGCCCGGCCAGCGGAATGCCTGCCGCACGGGCCTGATCGAGCAGGGCCGGCAGATCGGCCAGCGCGCAGCCACCCTTCTGGTCTTCCTCGCCCACATTGACCTGGACGAAACACGGCACACGCTTGCCGGCCTTGTCCATCGCCTTGCCCAGCGCCGTGACCAGGCTCGGCCGGTCCACCGAATGGATGCAATCGAACAGGACGACAGCGTCATCGGCCTTGTTCGACTGAAGCTGGCCGACCAGATGCAGGCTGATATCGGGAAACTGCGCCTTCAACGCGGGCCATTTGCCCTGCGCTTCCTGCACCCGGTTCTCGCCGAACACCCGCTGGCCCTGTTCGAGCAGGGGAAGGATCGCTCCGGGCCCTTGCGTCTTGCTGACCGCAATCAGGGTCACGTCAGCGGGGTCACGGCGCGAGGCCTTGCAGGCCCGGGCAATGCTGGTGTGGACCTGGTCGAGCGGGGAGGAAGCTATCTGCATGGCAATGCGCTATAGTGCCCCGATGTCTTCGCGCCAGACCCTTCCCCTGCTGTGGCTCTTCAGCGATGCCCGCAACGATGCGGCTCTGGAGGGGGCACTGGCACGGTTGCCGCATGGCTCCGGCTTCGTCTTCCGGCACTACCATCTTGCCGGGCCGGAGCGCCGCGCCCGGTTTGACCAGCTGGCGGCGCTGGCCCGCGCGCACGGGCACACAGTTGTTCTGGCGGGCGATGCCGCAAACGGCGCGAAATGGGGGGCGGGCTGGGGCGCTGACGGTGTTTACGGCAGCGTGGCCCGGATCGCGTCGCAGGCGGGCGGACTGCGCCTCGGCACGGCGCATGATGGTGACGAGCTGCAGGCAGCCAATCAGGCGCAGCTTGACGGGGTGTTCCTTTCGCCGGTGTTTCCCACCCGCACCCATCCGGGGGCGGGCGTGCTGGGTATCCATGGCTTCACCGTGCTGGCGCAGCAGGCACTGGTCCCTGTCATCGCACTGGGCGGCATGACAGCCGAAGGTGCGCGCGCGCTGAACTGGCCGCGCTGGGGGGCGATTGACGGGCTCGCCTGACTGTCGTCTCGCAGCTGCGTGCTTGACGCGGAGTCCGCCCGGATTCATGGTGCCACGTCAGAGGGAAGCAGGGATCGGCGCATGGCCACGCGGGCAATCGGAAAAGCACCACAGGCGGACTGGAAGGCTGCCTTCCGCCGCTCGCTGCGCCGCGCCAGCCAGATGGCGGGTGCGGGGGCGCTGCTTGCGGCAATGGTCTTTCTCGCCCTTGCCCTTGCCAGCTATACCCAGACCGATCCCAGCCCATCGACCGCCGCCGATGGCACGGCCATCGCCAATTGGATGGGGGCAAGCGGAGCCTGGGCTTCGGAACGGGTGCTGTTCCTGTTCGGCCTGCCCGGTCTGCTCCTGCTGCCGCTGCTCTATATCGGGGCGCGCAAGCTGTGGCGCGAAGTCGAGGACGAGGAGGCGGATGACCGCACCCGCTGGTGGCGGCCGGTGGCCGTCCTGCTGCTGGCCATGGCGCTCCTGTCAACCGTGCTCTCGCTCGCTTTCAGCGGCCCGGGCGGTGCGCTGCCCGCCTCCCTTGGCGGCGTGACCGGGCTGCTCGGCTCGGCCGCAATCGGCGCGGTCGCCGGGCGCCTGCCGGAAGCGGCGCAAAGCTGGACGACGCTGGGGCTGGCGCTCCTGTGCCTCGCGGGCGGTGCCACGCTGGCGACCCGGGTCTTCGCACTCGACTGGCGCTCGCTGCTGACCTTGCCCGGCTTCATGCGCGATCTGCCCTGGCCGGCCATCCCGCGCCGGGCCCGCCCCGCGCTGGACGATGCCGGGGAAGACGAGGCAGCGCCCCCAACCAAGGCCCGCCGCCAGGGCCGGGACGCCGAACCGGTGATCGAGCAGCCCGCCCGCCGCGCGCCTGAAATCACCGATCCCTCTGCCCCGCCACGCAAAGCCTCGCCCGCAGCGGCGAGGCAGCGCGACATGTTTGCCAATTATCAGCTGCCCAGCATCGATCTGCTCGAACAGGCCCCGCCCGACAAGACGGTCAAGCTCGACAAGCTGGCGCTGGAGCGCAATGCCCGCCTGCTCGAAACCGTGCTCGACGATTTCAACGTCAAGGGCGAGATTACTGCCGTCCGCACCGGCCCGGTGGTGACGATGTACGAGCTGGAGCCCGCCCCCGGCATCAAGGCCAGCCGCGTGGTCGGGCTTGCGGAAGACATCGCGCGCAACATGAGCGCGATCAGCGCTCGCGTCAGCCCCATTCCCGGGCGCACCGTGATGGGGATCGAACTGCCCAATGCGGACCGGCAGATGGTCAGCTTCCGCGAACTGGCGTCTTGCGCGGCCTTTGCCGAATCGAAGGGCAACCTGCCGATCATCCTGGGCAAGGATATCGCGGGCGAACCGATCGTGGCCGACCTTGCCGCCATGCCTCACCTGCTGGTGGCGGGCACCACGGGGTCGGGCAAGTCGGTCGGCCTCAACACCATCCTGCTTTCGCTGCTCTACCGCTTCACGCCCGAAGAGTGCCGCCTGATCCTGGTCGATCCCAAGGTGCTGGAGCTGAAGACCTACGACGACATCCCCCACCTCCTCAGCCCGGTGGTCACCGAGCCGGCCAAATCGGTCCGGGCCTTGAAGTGGGCGGTCGAGGAGATGGAGCGGCGCTACCGGATGATGTCGAGCATCAGCTCGCGCAACATCAACTCCTTCAACGAGAAAGTCCGCGCCGCAGCCGCCAAGGGCACCCCGCTCGGGCGGCGGGTGCAGACCGGTTTCGACCCGGAAACGGGCGAGGAACTCTACGAGGAAGAGCAGCTCGATTTCCAGCCGCTGCCGCTGATCGTGCTGATCGTCGACGAACTGGCCGACCTGATGGTCACCGTGGGCAAGGAAATCGAGGTGCTGATCCAGCGGCTCAGCCAGAAGAGCCGCGCGGCGGGCATCCACCTGATCATGGCCACGCAGCGCCCCTCGGTCGATGTCATCACCGGCGTCATCAAGGCCAACCTGCCGACCCGGATCAGTTTCAAGGTGACCAGCCGGATCGACAGCCGCACCATCCTGGGCGAGCAGGGGGCAGAGCAGCTGCTGGGCAAGGGCGACATGCTCTACAAGCCCAACACCGGCGCGCTGTTGCGCGTGCACGGCCCGTTTGTCAGCGACGAGGAGGTCGAGCGGGTGGCCGATCATTGGCGCGGGCAGGGCAAGCCCGACTATGTCGATGCGGTGACGGAGGAGCCGGAGGAAGGCTTCGCCTATGGCTATGACGACGAACTGACCGCCTCGGACAATCCGGAGGAGCGCAAGTTCCGCCAGGCCTGCCAGATCGTGTTCGAGAACCAGAAGGCGAGCGGATCGTGGCTCCAGCGCCAGATGGGCGTGGGCTACAACACCGCCGCCAAGTGGATCGAGCGGATGGAGGAAGAAGGCCTCGTCGGACCCGCCAACCACGTCGGCCGCCGCGAGATCTACCGCGACAAGGATGGCAACCCGCTTTAGTTGCCGTCGTAACAATCGGCCCCAGGTGATCGCTCACAGGGCAAGATTGTAACACTGTTGCAACACCGCCGGAAATTCGGCGCCAGCCTCCTGCCGCGCGATTGCCCCGCCGTTTTGCGTCCCCCAAAGCTTGGGTTGGACGTTTCAGGGGAGTTTAGAATATGTCGCAACGCCATTCGTTCTGCACCGGCGCAGCCGCCTTCGCGATCGCCGCCGCAACGCTGGCCGCTCCGGCCATGGCCCAGGATGCCGGCGCATCTGCCGATAACGCCGATGATCCGCTGATCATCGTGACCGGCACCCGGCGGACCGACCGCACGATTGCTGACAGCGCTGTGCCGATTGACGTGATCGGGTCCGAAGCGCTGCTCAACCAGGGCTCGACCGAGACCAACCGGCTGCTCAACAACCTGGTCCCTTCGTTCAACTTCCCGCAGCCTTCGCTGACCGATGGCACCGACTCGCTGCGCCCCGCCACCCTGCGCGGCCTTGCGCCGGACCAGGTGCTGGTGCTGGTCAACGGCAAGCGCCGCCACCTGTCCTCGCTGCTCAACCTCAACGGTTCGGTCGGTCGCGGGTCGGCGGGTGTCGACATGAACACCATTCCGCCGCTGGCCATCGACCGGATCGAAGTGCTGCGTGACGGTGCTGCCTCCCAGTACGGTTCCGACGCCATTGCCGGCGTGATCAACATCCAGCTCAAGAAGCGTGAAGGCGGCCGCGCCCAGGCGAGCTTCGGCAAGTACATCACCGAGATGGACGGCGTGGCCCAGGTCGCCAGCGTTTCGCCCACCACGGGCGCCAGCGACAATCCGGCGATCACCTTCACCGGCGAGGACCGCAAGCGTCGCGACGGCGATACCTATACGATTGCCAGCAACATCGGCCTGCCGGTCGGGGCAACCGGCTATCTGAACCTCACTGCCGAGTACAAGGATCGCTCGCCCACCAACCGCTCGGGTGCCGATCTGCGGCGCCAGTACGTGGCTGCAGGCGACCCGCGCGAGGCGACGATTGACCGCTACAGCCACCGGTTCGGCGATGGCGAATCGAAGGATTTCAACTTCTTCGTCAACGCCGGAGCAGACCTGGGTGACAGCCTGGAGCTTTACGCCTTCGGCAGCTACGGCGTGCGCGATGGCAACGGCGCAGGTTTCTATCGCCGGTCCAATGACCCCCGCAACCGTGACTGGTCGGCCAGCACGACGACCTTCATTCCCATCTATCCCGACGGCTTCCTGCCGCTGATCAACAGCGAGATCCGCGACAAGGCGGTTGCAGGCGGGATTCGCGGCGAATCCGGCGAGTGGAACTTCGATCTTTCGATCAACTATGGTTCCAACACGCTCGACTATGACATCTCGAACACCGTCAACACCTCGCTGGGCGGCGCGGCCAGCGCGCGCAAATTCTACGCCGGCGGGCTGCGGTCGGGCCAGACTTCGGTCAACCTGGACGTGCAGCGCGCCATCGATCTGGGCATCGGCGAAACCTCGCTGGCGTTCGGCGGCGAATGGCGCAACGAGAACTACAAGATCGTTCCGGGCGAGCTGGGCAGCTATGTCGCCGGTCCGTTTGCCTTCACCAACGGTGCCGCGCCGGGTGCCCAGGTGTTCCCGGGCTTCAGCCCGAGCACCGCAGTTGACGCATCGCGCGACAGCTTTGCCGTCTATCTCGAGCTCGACACCGACATCAGCGAAATGCTGAACGTGCAGGTCGCGGGCCGATATGAGAACTTCTCGGACTTCGGCGGCACGCTGAACGGCAAGCTGGCGGCCCGGCTGGAGCCGGTGGACGGCCTCGCGTTCCGCGGGTCGATTTCGACCGGCTTCCGCGCGCCCGGCATGGCCCAGCAGTTCTTCTCGGCCACCAGCACCAACAATGTGAACGGCACCCTGATTGAAGTCGGCACCTTCCCGGTCGGCTCGCCCATTGCCGTGGCACTGGGCGCGGAACCGCTGGAGGCCGAAAAGTCGGTCAACATCGGTGGCGGCCTCGTTTTCAACATGATCCCGCGGCTCAGCGTCACGGTCGATTACTACAACATCAAGATCAACGACCGCATCACTCTGACCGAGAACCTGCAGGGTGCCGACGTGGTTGCCCTGCTGCAAGCGGCCAACGTTGCAGGCACTTCGGCCCGGTTCTTCATCAATGGCATCGACACCCGCACGCAGGGCGTCGATGTGGTCGCCAGCTATCGTATGCCCGATTTCGGCATCGGCGCGATCACGCTGACGGCCGGTTACAACATCAACGACACGGAAATCACTGATCGCCGCAGCTTCGGGATTTTCGGCACCGGGCGCCTGTTTGCCCGCCCGGAATCCTTCCGCCTCACTGATGGCCAGCCTTCCAACAAGCTGAACATCGGGCTAGACTGGGAATACGGCCCCGTCGGTCTGACCGCCCGTGCCAACCGCTATGGCAGCGTGTTCCTGCCGGGCACGACGACGGACATCGCCGTGCCCAAGGGTGCCGCGAACAACGACCTGACGATGTCGCCTGAAACGGTGGTCGATCTGGAAGTGCGCTTCAATCCGATCGAGACCCTGCAGCTTGCTGTTGGTGCGAACAACCTGCTCGATCAGTATCCTGACCGCCTGCCGTTCGTTGCGCCGTTCGGGGCGAACAATGCCTTCCTGCCCTACTCGTCGCAGTCGCCGTTCGGCTTCAGCGGCCGGTTTGTCTACGGGCGCGTCAGCGTCGACTTCTGATCGGAGAGGGGCGGGTGCGCGAGCTTCGCGTGCCCGCCATCCCCGATTGCTGCCTCGTGCAGACGCGGTGATCGCCAGCCGGATTGCCAGCTAGCGCTGCAAGGCCTCCAACGGGACGGTAACCTCGACCGCCACCCCGTCATCGAGCCAGTGGCGCTCGATCCGGCCGCGCAACTGGCCCTCCACCGCCATCCGGATCAGGCGCGAGCCGAAACCCTCGCTGCCTTGTGATTCCGGTGCGGGCCCGCCGCTTTCCAGCCAGTTGATCCGGATCGTGCCGGCCTCGCCGTCAGTGTGCATTGTCAGGGTAACCCTGCCTTCCTGCCGCGACAGGGCGCCGTACTTGGCCGAATTGGTGGCCAGCTCGTGAAACACCAGTGCCAGCGGGGTGGCCGCGCTTTCGCCCAGCCGGCAATCGTCGCCGTGAAAGGTGATCCGCTCCTTTCCGTCCGCCAGGTAGGGCGCGAGCAGATCCTTCAGCAGGCCGACCAGCCGGTGGCCATGGCGCCCGCCCGAGGGGCGGATATAGTCATACGCCCTGCCAAGCGCCGCAATGGCCTCGGCCAGCTCGGCGGCGAAAGCCTGCCCTGCCGGATGCTGTCGGCCGCGCAGGGCGACCAGGCTGGCGATCACCGCGAAGATGTTCTTGATCCGGTGCGAGAGCTCGTGCGCGAGCAGCTCGCTCTGCTCGGACAGCGCGCGCTGCTCGTCGATATCGGTCACCGTGCCGAACCAGCGCTCGATCGAACCGTCGCGCTTCTGCATCGGCACAGCGCGGCTCAGCACCCAGCGCCATTCGCCCGAGACGTGGCGCATCCGGTACTCGCTCTCGTAGGGCTCGCCAGCCTTGCTCATCTCGGCCCAGTGGTTCATCGCCTCATCCGCATCGTCCGGGTGGAGGAACGCACGCCAGCCTTCATTGTCGCACGGCGGGTCCTCGCCGGTAAATTCGCGCCAACGGCCATTGAAATAGTCGAATTCGAATTTGGGTGAGCAGGTCCAGGTGATCGCCGGGATGCCATCAGCCATGCGCCCGATCCGGCGCAGGGTGACAGCCATTTCCTTTTCGCGGGCCAGGCCTTCACGGCGGTGGCCAAGGCGGCGCATGATCGCCTGCGCCAGAACCTCCATGCCCTGCCGCTGCATGGCGTCGAGGCCGCCCGGCCGGGGCTGGCGGTCCATTACGCACAGGGCGCCGAGCGTGTGGCCCTCCGGCGAGATGAGCGGCATCCCGGCGTAGAACCGGATGTCCGAACCTGCGGGCAGGGGATCAAACCGGCTGTCGGCCTGCACGTCTTCCGATACGATCAGGCCCTGAAACTTGGCTGCGCGCGCGCAGAGACTGTCCGCATGGGGCAATTCGCGCTCGGCCCGGCCGGTGCCCGCCAGCACCCGTTCCCGTTCCTCGTCGATCAGGCTGACGACAGCGATGGGCGCATCGATCAGCTTGCAGGCGAATTCGCAGATTGCGGCGAGCTCCGGATCGTCCTCCAGCGCCTCGATCCCGTAAGGCGCAAAAACCCCGCCCGCAGGCACAACGCCGCCGGGTGGCCGGGTGGAAATCTCACGCTGCGACATATGGACCCTGCTGCAATTCCGGCCGACAGGATGAACGGGCTCGAATCGATTCCAAGCGCCGCATCAATTGCCGATCCCCGCGCTTGTGGCTATGCGGCAGAAAAGTTTCAGGAGCAACCATGCGCGCGACCCCCCATTTCGACTTCCAGCTTGGCGAAAGCGCGGAGATGATCCGCGAGAGCGTCAGCCGCTTCGCTGACGAACGGATTGCTCCGCTGGCTGCCAGGGCCGATGCCGAGGACTGGTTCCCCCGCGATGAGCTGTGGACTGCGATGGGCGAACTGGGCCTGCACGGGCTGACCGTGGAGGAAGAATGGGGCGGCCTCGGCCTCGGCTATCTTGAGCACGTGATCGCAGTGGAGGAAGTGAGCCGCGCCAGCGCCAGCATCGGCCTCAGCTACGGCGCGCATTCCAACCTGTGCATCAACCAGATCCGCCGCTGGGGGAACGACGAACAGAAGGCAAAGTATCTGCCCCGGCTGATCTCCGGCGAACACGTCGGCAGCCTCGCGATGTCGGAAGCGGGCGCGGGATCGGACGTGGTCTCGATGAAGCTGAAGGCCGACGCCGTTCAGGGCGGCTACGTCCTCAACGGCACCAAGTTCTGGATCACCAACGCGCCTTATGCCGATACCCTGGTGGTCTATGCCAAGACCGATGGCAGCGCCGGCAGCCGCGGCATCACCGCCTTCCTGATCGAAAAGGGCATGCCCGGCTTCTCCATCGGCCAGAAGATCGACAAGATGGGGATGCGCGGCAGCCCCACTGCCGAGCTGGTGTTCAGCGATTGCGAAGTGCCGGAAGAAAACGTGATGGGCCCGGTCAACGGCGGGGTCGGCGTGCTGATGAGCGGGCTGGATTACGAGCGCGTGGTGCTGGCCGGGTTGCAATTGGGCATCATGCAGGCGTGCCTCGACACGGTGATCCCCTACCTGCGGGAGCGCAAGCAGTTCGGCAAACCCATCGGCAGCTTCCAGCTGATGCAGGCCAAGGTCGCCGATATGTATGTCGCCCTGCAATCGGCCCGCGCTTACACCTATGCGGTGGCAAAGGCCTGTGACGCCGGGCAGACGACGCGCTTCGATGCGGCAGGGGTGATCCTGCTGGCGTCTGAAAACGCTTTCCGCGTTGCGGGCGAGGCAGTCCAGGCATTGGGCGGGGCGGGCTATACCAAGGACTGGCCGGTCGAACGCTACCTGCGGGATGCCAAGCTGCTCGATATCGGTGCAGGCACCAACGAAATCCGCCGGATGCTGATCGGGCGCGAACTGATCGGAGCGGCCGGGTGATGAGCGACGAAGACTACGTCTATGACGAGGCGAGTGGCGAATGGTTGCCCGCGTCGGAACTGGCGGCGAGGCATTCCGACGCCGAGCGGGTGGAAGTGCGCGACGCGGTCGGCAACCTGCTGGCCGATGGCGATGCGGTGACGCTGATCAAGGATCTGGAGGTTAAAGGCGCAGGCCAGACCTTGAAGCAGGGCACGCTGATCAAATCGATCCGCCTGACCGGCGACGCGCAGGAAATCGACTGCAAATACCCCGGCATCAAGGGCCTCGTGCTGCGGGCCGAGTTTGTGCGGAAACGGTGAGTGTGAGGGGCGTGCCCGAGCACTGGCCCATGTCGACCGGGCGCAAGGCGATCCAGGCGGGCAGATGATCATCGAGGGCACCGTACTGCTGCTGGTGTGTCCGGTTTGTGGCGCGCATCACCCGCATTTCCGGTATAGCGGCGACACCGACATGGCCACGGACGGACTGTCTTGCGCAGGAGATCGCGCCGGGTCGCGGCTCTCTTTGTTCCGCATCCCGCAAGGTGCTTTGGAGCATGCCGGACCAGGCGGAGATTTGCGGTCGGCAAGGCTGGCCAGAGTGATCGAGCGTGGACCATCGGCCGCAGGACTCGACTTCGCGACCTTCCGGAAGCGCTACCGACCGCCCGAGTTGAAATTCCATTGCCCTTGGTGCGATGCTGCGGAGATGGCCGTATCGCGGGAGATGAAGCCCGCCGAATTCGTCGATGCCGGGGGACGGATCGATTGCATCGGCGCTATCGAATTGCGTGAAGGACAAACCTTTTTATGACCGCACCTGTTCTCACTTCGAAACTCGATCGCGAGAGCCCGGAGGCCAAGGCCCGCTTCGCGCATAACAATGCGCTCGCGCAGCAGCTTCGCACCGCTGTGGCCGAGGCTTCGCTGGGTGGAACGGAAAAGTCGCGCGAACGCCACGTCTCGCGCGGCAAGCTTCTCCCCCGCGAGCGGGTCGAGCGGCTGCTCGATCCGGGCTCGCCCTTCCTCGAGATCGGGCAGCTTGCCGCGAACGGCATGTACGAGGGTGACGTCAACGGCGCATCGATCATCTGCGGGGTAGGCCGCGTTTCGGGCCGCCAGTGCATGATCGTGTGCAATGACGCGACCGTGAAGGGCGGCACCTATTACCCGATGACGGTCAAGAAGCACCTGCGCGCGCAGGAGATCGCAGCTGAGAACCGCCTGCCGTGCATCTACCTCGTCGATTCCGGCGGCGCGAACCTGCCGCATCAGGCCGAGGTGTTCCCGGACCGCGACCACTTCGGGCGGATCTTCTTCAATCAGGCCAATATGTCCGCGCTCGGCATCCCGCAGATCGCCTGCGTGATGGGAAGCTGCACTGCGGGGGGCGCTTACGTTCCCGCGATGTCTGACGAGAGCGTGATCGTGCGCAACCAGGGCACGATCTTCCTCGCCGGCCCGCCGCTGGTGAAGGCCGCGACGGGCGAGGAGATCAGCGCCGAGGATCTGGGCGGCGGCGATCTGCACGCGAAGAAATCGGGCGTGGTCGATCATCTGGCCGAGAATGACGAGCACGCGCTCACCATCGTGCGCGATATCGTCAGCCACCTCGGCGCGAACGCCGGGGCGGCGGCGGACGTCGCGCTGAAAGACCCGCGCCCGCCCAAATTCGATGCGGATGACCTCTACGCCATTATCCCCGATGACGTGCGCGCGCCCTATGACGTCAAGGAAGTGATTGCGCGGCTGGTCGACGGCAGCGAATTCCATGAGTTCAAGGCGCACTACGGCAGCACGCTGGTGTGCGGGTTCGCGCATATCTGGGGGATGCCGGTCGCGATCCTCGCCAACAACGGCGTGCTGTTTTCCGAAAGCGCACAGAAGGGCGCGCATTTCATCGAACTCGCCTGCCAGCGCCGCATCCCGCTGCTGTTCCTCCAGAATATCAGCGGCTTCATGGTCGGCGGAAAGTACGAGGCGGAAGGCATCGCCAAGCATGGCGCGAAGCTGGTGACAGCGGTCGCCACCGCGACCGTCCCCAAGGTCACCGTGGTGATCGGCGGCAGCTTTGGCGCGGGCAATTACGGGATGTGCGGGCGGGCCTATTCGCCCCGCTTCCTGTTCACCTGGCCCAATGCGCGAATCTCGGTGATGGGCGGAGAACAGGCGGCCAGCGTGCTGGCTACCGTCCACCGCGATGCGGACAGCTGGGACGAGGCCGCAACCGAGGCCTTCAAGGCGCCGATCCGCCAGAAATACGAGGACGAAGGCAACCCCTACTACGCCACCGCCCGCCTGTGGGACGACGGGGTGGTCGACCCGGTGCAGACCCGCGATGTGCTGGGGCTTGCGCTGGCGGCGTGTCTTGAGGCGCCGATCCCCGAGCGGCCCGCGTTTGGCGTGTTCCGGATGTGACGGCGGACAGTGACGATACCCCGCAGCGCCCTGCCGGGATACCCCGCTGGCTGGTCTATGGCATGGCGGCAAAGCTGGTCCTCGCGCTTGCGATCACGCTGGCGGTGGTTTGGTGCGCCAGCCGGTGAAACTTTCTCGCATTCCCTTGCGTAACTGCTAGGAATCGCAGCCGGGGGAGAGGGTTCATTGTCATCGCACGTGTCGCGAAAGCGTTCGTTCCTGTCGCGCCTGGTGCGGCGGATCATCATCGGCATTTACAACTGGAAGGGATGGAGGCTTGACGGCCACCTGCCTGACCTGCCCAAGTATGTGATCGCCGGAGCGCCGCACACCTCCAACTGGGATTTCGTCTTCTTCACCGGCGCCACTGCAGCCGAGGGGGTCGAGCCCAATTTCATGGGCAAGCACACGCTGTTCAAGGGCGTGATGAAGAACTTCATGTACGACATGGGCGGTATTTCGGTGGACCGAACCCGGCGCGCCAACGTGACGCAGCAGGTGGCAGAGGAATTTGCCCGGCGCGAGCGACTGGCCCTGGTGATTGCGGTCGAGGGCACGCGCTCCAGCAAGGGGGAATGGCGGTCCGGCTTCTACCATATCGCCATGGCGGCAGGCGTGCCGATCGTACCCGCCTGGGTCTGCAACGAGCGCCGGATCCTCGGCTTCGGTCCGCCGGTCTGGCCCAGCGGCAACTATGCCGAGGATCTGGCGAAATTGGCGGCGTTCATGCGCTCCAAGCTCCCCGACTATGGCCGTTACAAAGTGCTGGAAGCGCAGGCACAGCGCCTGCTGAAGGAAGGTGGAGAATGATCGAACTGCTTGCCCTCAACGCCGCGATCCTGCTCGCGATCGTGCTGGTCCTGTGGCTGATCTCGGTCAGGATCAACGATGTCTCGTTCATCGATGCCTTCTGGGGGGCCGGAATGGGCCTGCTGGCGGTGGCGAGCTGGCTGCACGTGCCGGGCGGACCGGGAATGCTGGGCACGCTGATCATGGCGATGACCGCCGCCTGGGGCTTTCGTCTCGGCATCTATCTGCTGCGCCGCTGGTGGCGGCACGGGGAGGACCCGCGCTACATCCGGATCATGAAGAAGGACCGCGAGGCCGGCCGCTTCGCTTCGGCCGCGCTGACAAAGGTCTGGCTGATGCAGGCGGTGCTGCTGTTCCTCGTTTCCAGCCCGGCGCAGGTCGGCATTCTCGCCGCCGGGCAAGTCGACGCGATTCCGCCGCTGGCCTGGGCTGGCGTGGCGCTGTGGGGTGTCGGCATATTCTTCGAATGGGTGGGCGACTGGCAACTGGCCCGCTTCAAGGCCGATCCCGCCAACGAGGGGACAATCCTCGATACCGGCCTGTGGCGCTATACCCGCCATCCCAACTATTTCGGCGATGCCTGCGCCTGGTGGGGCATCTGGCTGGTGACGGCGGCGGTCGGCTGGGAGTGGGCGCTCTACACCGTGCTCGGCCCGGTGTTCCTCACCTTCACGCTGACGAAATGGTCGGGCGCGGCGCTGCTGGAGGCGGGGATGAAGAAGAAGCGTGGTGACAAGTATGCCGATTACATCGCCCGCACTTCGGCTTTCCTGCCCTGGCCCCCGCGGACACCTGGCCGAAACGGATAATTTCGCCGCTTCGCACGTCGGCTCCCCTTCACCTCACCGGCTGCTTCGCCTACATTGGCAGAGCAATCGGGAGGCGATGATGACGACCAGCGACAGGGTCAGCGACAGGAAGGCCCTGCGACGCGAGCTGACGGACCTTGCCCTGGTGCTGATGGCCGAGCGCGGCACGATGATCGGCAAGGCCGATCTGGTGGCTCATACGCGCACCTCACGCGCCAGGATCGACGAGCTGTTCCCTGAAGAGAGCGACCTGTTCGATGCTGCGGTCGAGCAGTGGTACGCTGCGGACGTGGCGATCATGGAGGAGGTGATCGCCTCCAGTCTGCCGGTCCAGCGCAAGTTCTTCGAATTCTTCGCCCGCCGTTTCCGCATCGAAGTGGAGCGGTTCCGGCAGGACCCGGCGCTGTTTGCCCTGTGTGTGGAACTGGGCACCGAACGGTTCGAACAGGTGCGCGGCTACATTGATCTGGCTGACCATTATCTCAGCGTGCTGATCGCCGAAGCCCAGGCAGAAGGTTATCTCCCCGGCCTGTCGATTGACCGGGCGCTGACCCTGATCAACCAGATGGTGGTGTGCTACACCTCGCCCCAGATGCTTATGCTGCTCAGCGAGCGCTTGAGCGAAGACAAGCTCGCCTGCATCATTGACACGGTGTTTGCCGGGCTGGCCGGGGGCGACCGCGGCGCTATCGGGGTCACCGGGCTGCGCGTGGCAAGCTGATCAGCCGGTAATTTCGCGGACCCGCCCGACCGGAGGCAGGGTCCGGACATCGACCGCCCGCAGCCATGCCTCCATCGCGTCGAGATCGACCGGCGCGGTGACGGTGTCGGTGCCTTCGGTGAACAAGGTGAAGCTGTCGCCGCCAGCGGCGAGGAAGCTGTTCATCGTGACGCGATAGGTGCGCGCCGGATCGATCGGCTGGCCATCCAGCGTGGCGCTGACCACCCGGCTGCCTTCGGGGCGGCGCATGTCATAGGCCAGGGCAAATCCTTCGGAAAAGGAGAAGGTCTGGACGAAGCCGCCGCCGTCAAACTGCTGTTCCAGCAAGGCGAGCAGCTGGGTGCCGGTGAAGCTCTTGGTCACCAGCGTGTTGCCGAACGGCTGGACGGCATAGATGTCGCCATAGCTGATCGTTCCGTCGGCCTGCGCGACCAGCGCAGCGCGGATGCCGGAGTTGTTCATCATCGCGATCTGCGCGCCAGCCGAACGGGTCTCGGCCAGTTGGGCATCGGCGATCAGGTTGCCGAGCGGCGTCTCTTCGGTGGAGCCGCCCTTGCGCCCGTCCCCGGCAATCCGCCCGACCGGGCGCTCGGATTCGCTCCGCGCGGCTTCGACATAACGCGCAACATAGGCGGCCACGCCCGCGTCCGCCTGCCACTGCGGAAAGGCAGGGTTTGCCGCAACGGTCTGGCCGTCGCGGTCGGTGCCGGTGCTTTGGACCACGACATTGCTGGCCGAGCGCGCGATCACGTCGCCGCTCGCCGGGTCAAGCGAGAGGGTGATGTCGGTCAGCATCGAGCCGCCATAACCGGCGCTGGTGACGAGGAAGGTGCGCGACGGGTCAATCGCGGAAAAGTCGCAGATATAGGCGTTGTGGGTGTGGCCGGAGATGACCAGGTCAACCCGCGGATCGACTTTGGCCAGAATGTCGAGCAGCGGCCCGCGCACCCCGCCGCAGCTCTGGTCGTTGTAGCCGACTTCGGTGTAGAGCCCCTGGTGGACCGAGACGATGATGGCGCGCACACCTTGCGCGTCGAGTTCGGCCACTGCCCGGTTGATCGCTTCGGCCTCGTCGATGAAGGTCAGCCCCTCGACCCCGCTCGGCGTGACCAGGGTGGGCGTATCCTTCAGCGTCAGGCCGATCACCCCTACCGGAAGCGGCCCGACGGCAGTGTCAAACCGGCGCACGCCATAGGCCGGGAACAGGGTGCTGCCGTCCGGCGTGATCACATTGGCGGCGAGGAATCCGAACTGCGCGCCGGGGAACGGGTTCTCGACCGCGCAGGGTTCCCGCATGGTGTGCTTCTCGCACCCGCCCTGCTGCATCCGGCGCAATTCCTGCCAGCCCCGGTCGAATTCGTGGTTGCCGACTGCGTTGAAATCCAGCCCGATCCGATTCATCGCGCCGATGGCGGGCTCGTCGAGGAAGATCGAGGATACCAGCGGGCTGCCGCCGATCAGGTCGCCTGCGGCAATGGCGAGGCTGTGCTCGCTGGTCGCCCGCACCGCGTTGACGGCCGAAGCAAGCCAGGCCGCTCCGGCGGCGTGGATGTCGTGCCGGGTTCCATCGTTTTGGATGACCCTGATGGGGCGCCGGATTGGCTCCAGGTTCCCATGGAAGTCGTTCAGTCCGATGACCTTGACCGTGACCGGGCCCGTTGCCGGTGGGGCCTTTTCAGCAGGGAGCGTGGCACAGGCCGAGAGGCCAAGCGTGGCGAGCAGGAACGGGAGAGTCTTCATGGCGCCATGCACTAGCCCGCCCGCATGACGGTGGCGAGAATTTCTGTCGGTTTCTGCCTCACCCTTCGTGCTGCCAGGCGCAGGACGGATCATCCGGCCAGCGTGCGCCCTGCCGCCGGAGTGTATCGTACAGCCCGCCGCTCTCCTGCATAGAGGCCGGGCCTTGGCGGTTCCAGTCCATCACATAGAGCCGCTCGGTAATCTGCCAGCCTTCGCCAACCCGTGCGAAGGTGTCGAGGTAGCGCCCGCCGACCACCATTTCGGTCCACTGACCAGGCATCCCGACAAGGTGGAAAGCGGTGACATAGGTTTCGGCCCGGGCACGGACCCCCTCTATCTCCACCAGCGACTGGGCAATGCTGTGGTGGGTCAGCCGCATGGCCCTGAGCCCGGCCAGTAGCTGGTCGATCGCCCCGTCACGCCGCTGCGGCCCGGCACCGAAGTCAAGCCGGGCGTCGGCAGTGAAAACCCGGCGCAGCTCCTCGGCGTCGCAGCGGTCAATCCCGCGGCAATAGCGGGCCAGCAGATCGCCGATGGCGAGCCGGTCGGACAAGGAAGCGAGCAGGGCGGCCTGGTCAGTCATCGATGCCAGGCTAAGCACAGCGCCGCACCTGAGCGACTGTCAGTTTGATACAGGTTAGTCTTTCACGCCGGGTGGACCAGCTCCGCCTCGGCTTCGCGTTGTTCGTGCACGATGGACCAGCCCGCCAGGAAAAGGCCGGCCACCAGCGGCCCCAGCACGATGCCGGAAAGCCCCAGCAGCGCGATCCCGCCAAGTGTGGTGACGAGGATGATCCAGTCCGGAATGCCGGTGTCACGCCCCACCAGCATCGGCCGCAGCAGGTTGTCAGCCAGGCCGATCACCGCGACGCCGGAAAAGATGACCACCAGGCCCTCCCAGATCGCGCCCGTTGCCAGCAGCCAGATCGCAGCCGGAACCCACACCAGCGCCGGGCCGATTGCGGGCAGGAACGAGAAAATCGCCATCAGCACGCCGAACAGCGCGACGGACGGTAGGCCGGCAATCCAGAAAGTGATCGCGCCCAGTGCGCCCTGGACCAGACCGACCACGAACGAGCCCTTGATGGTGGCCCGCACGATCGCAATGAACTTTTCCGCCAGGCGCTGCGCAATGCCGCGCTCCACCGGCAGCCCTGCCAGCACGGCCGGGCCGATCCGGCTGCCATCGCGCAGCAGGAAATAGGTGACGTAGAGCCACACCCCGAACGAAAGGACCGCACCGAAAGCCCCCCCGCCGAAGGCCACCGCTTGCTGGGCGATCATTCCCGCGCTCTGGCTGACGAATTCCTCGACCCTGGCCCGGGCGGAGGCAAAATCGCCCCATCCGGCATCGTCGATCGCGGTCCGGACATTGGCGGGCAGGATATCGTGCAACTGGCGGAACCAGCCAGCCAGGTCGATCCGGCCTTCCTGGAAGGCAAGCAGGATGCCCGCCGCTTCCTCCACCACGGCGCTGCCAACCACGACAGCGGGCAGGATCACGGCGAAGGTGATGATCAGCAGCGTGCCGATTGCGGCCTCGTTCGGCCGGCCCGGCCGCCGCCGCAGGATGCGCTGGAACAGCGGCTGGAACATGATCGCGGCCAACGTCGCCCACAGCAGCGAACCGGCAAAGGGCAGCACGATGTAGAACAGGGCGACCGTGACCATGCCGAGCAGGATCAGGAATCCGGCCCGCTCGATCGTTTCGCCCTCGCCCATGACCTTCATCCCGTGCCTCCATCGGGCAAGCACCCGAACATAGTCGTGTTAGACGGCGGAAACGCCAAGGTTAAGCGGGATGTTACGATGGGCGACCGGCCTTGTCACACGTCGAGGTTGGCCACGTTCAGGGCATTGTCCTGGATGAATTCGCGGCGCGGTTCCACCACGTCGCCCATCAGGCGGGTGAAGATCTCGTCGGTCACGTCGGCATCTTCGACCTTGACCTGCAGCAGCGCGCGGTTTTCCGGATCGAGCGTGGTTTCCCACAGTTGCTCGGCGTTCATTTCGCCCAGCCCCTTGTAGCGCTGGACCGACAGCCCCTTGCGCCCGGCGGCAAGGATCGCGTCGAGCAGCTCGGTCGGACGGGTGATTGCACCATCGAGAACGACGGGCGCGATTTCCTCTTCACCGTCAGCGGTTTCCGCTCCTGCTTCCGGCACCGGTTCGGGCGCAGCCTCCGCCTGGCGCGACAGCCGGGCGGGGCGGGCGTAGGTTTCCGCCTGCTCGCAGGCCAGCCGGTGCAGCTTGCGCGCTTCGGCGCTGGTCAGGAACGCGGCTTCGATGTCGTGGCCGTCGGTCACTCCGCGCCACAGGCGGGCGAAGCGGATCGCGCCGTCCTCGCGCAGTTCGGCCGACCAGCGCGCTTCGGTATCGCCCATGCCGAGGCGGCCCGCGGCGACCTGCAGGGCTGCTTCCCGGCCGGCCCGGTCGATCTCGGGGTCGAGCGCACCGGACAGGGCCAGCTGCTCGATGATACCGGCATTGTACTTGCGTGGCACGAAGGCGATCAGGTTGCGGATGCGCAAGGCGTGGTCGACCAGGGTGCGCAGGTCTTCGCCCGAGCGCGCGCCGCCGACCGTCTCCAGCACCCGGCCCTGCAGCCCGGTGTCGACCAGATAGCGGTCCAGCGCAGGCTGGTCCTTGAGGTAGACTTCGCTGCGTCCCTTGGCGACCTTGAACAGCGGCGGCTGGGCGATGAACAGGTGCCCGGCACGGATGATCTCGGGCATCTGGCGGTGGAAGAAAGTCAGCAGCAGGGTGCGGATATGCGCGCCGTCGACGTCGGCGTCGGTCATGATGACGATCTTGTGATAACGCAGCTTGTCGAGGTTGAATTCGTCGCGCAGGCCGGTGCCCATGGCCTGGATCAGCGTGCCGACTTCCTTCGACCCGATGATCCGGTCAAACCGGGCGCGCTCGACGTTGAGGATCTTGCCCTTGAGCGGCAGGATCGCCTGGGTCTTGCGGTCACGCCCCTGCTTGGCAGAGCCTCCGGCCGAATCGCCCTCGACCAGAAACAGTTCGCAATTGGCGGGGTTGCGATCCTGGCAGTCGGCCAGCTTGCCGGGCAGGCTGGCGATGCTCATCGCCCCCTTGCGGCTCATCTCGCGGGCGCGCCGGGCCGCTTCGCGTGCGGCAGCGGCATCGATCACCTTCTGGATGATGGTCTTGGCGTGGGCGGGATTTTCCTCCAGCCATTCGCTCATCTTGTCGCCCATCAGGCTTTCCAGCGGCTGGCGCACTTCGGAGGAAACCAGCTTGTCCTTGGTCTGGCTGGAGAACTTGGGATCGGGCAGCTTGACCGAGACGATCGCGGTCAGCCCTTCGCGCATGTCCTCGCCGGAAAGGCTGACCTTTTCCTTCTTCATCAGCCCGCTGGAGGCAGCGTAGTTGTTAAGCGTGCGGGTCAGCGCCGCGCGGAATGCGGCCAGGTGGGTGCCGCCGTCGCGCTGGGGGATGTTGTTGGTGAAGGCCAGCACGTTCTCGTAGTAGGAATCGTTCCATTCCAGCGCCACGTCGATGCCGATCCCGTCCTTCTCCGCACTCACCGAGATCGGATCGGGGATCAGGGGCTGCTTGTTGCGGTCCAGATACTTCACGAACGCGGCGATCCCGCCTTCGTAATAGAGATCGTGTTCGGCCACCTCCTCGTGGCGCTTGTCGCGCAGCAGGATGCGCACGCCCGAATTGAGGAAGGCCAGCTCGCGGTAGCGGTGCTCAAGCTTCTCGAAATCGAACTCGGTCACGTTCTTGAAGGTGTCGGTGCTCGGCTGGAAGGTGACGCGGGTGCCGTTGCGCTCCCGGCCCGCCGGCCCCTTGACCACGAGCGGAGCGACCGCGTCGCCATGCTCGAAGCGCATCCAGTGCTCCTTGCCTTCGCGCCAGATGACCAGCTCCAGCCATTCGCTGAGCGCATTGACCACCGAGACGCCCACGCCGTGCAGGCCGCCCGATACCTTGTAGGCGTTGTCTTCGCTGGTGTTCTCGAACTTCCCGCCCGCGTGCAGCTGGGTCATGATCACTTCGGCGGCGGAGACCCCTTCCTCGGTGTGCATATCGGTCGGGATGCCGCGGCCATTGTCTTCCACGCTGACCGAGCCATCGGGGTTCAGTTCGATCAGCACCAGGTCGCAGTGGCCGGCCAGCGCCTCGTCAATCGCGTTATCGCTGACCTCGAACACCATGTGGTGCAGGCCCGACCCGTCATCGGTATCCCCGATATACATGCCGGGGCGCTTGCGGACCGCATCCAGCCCCTTGAGGACCTTGATCGAATCCGCGCCATATTCATTGAGATTGGGTTGTTTATCGGGTGTGTCAGACATGCCCATCATATAGGCGCGAAGCGCCCGGTTCCCAAGCGATCCCTTCCCGGCCCCGCCGGTTTTCCACCGTCGCCCGCCGGCTTTGGTCAGCGAGGCCGAAAACGATCCCGGCGGTGCCCCTGATTGGCCTTGGCTTTGCGGCGCGAGCCTGCCTAGATGCACGAAACGGGAAAACCGCCAGGGGAGAGAACACCGCGTGATGCTTGAACAGTTGCAGGCCGAGTTCGGCAATTTTCCGGAGATGCTGGCGCAATGGGCCAAGGTGCAGCCCGAGGCCATTGCCCTGCGCGACGAGCAGGGCGAATTGACCTGGCGCGCGCTTGCCGACCGGATCGAACGGGTGGCGGCGCGTTTGCTGGAGAGCGGGCTGGAACGCGGGCAGTCAGTGGCGATCCTCGGCACCAGCACGATCGACTATGCTCTGGTGTTCCTCGGCGCCGTGCGCGCGGGCGGGGTCGCGGCGCCGCTGACCACCAGCGCCAGCCGGGACCAGCTTGAAGGGATGGCGCGCGATTCGGGTGCCCGGCACCTGTTCATCGATGCGGCCAAGCGGGCTGAGCTGGGCCCGGATTTCCTGCCCGAGCTCGAGCATATCGCGCTGGAAGGCCTGGCCGGTTGGATGGCGCCGGAAGGAAGCTTGGCCCCTGCCTTCACGCCCGGCCCGCAAGATCACTTCAACATCATCTATTCGAGCGGCACCACCGGCATTCACAAGGGGATTGTCCACTCCCACCAGATGCGCTGGCGCCAGTTTGCCTCGACCGCGTCGAGCTATTTTGCTGCCGGGCTGCCGGTGCGCTCGCTGGCATCCACCCCGCTCTATTCCAACACCACCATGGTCGCCTTCCTGCCCCCGCTGCTGGCAGGCGGGATGGTGCGGATCATGGGCAAGTTCGGCACTGTGCCATGGCTAGAGCATGCGGCGGCGGACCGCAGCACGATCACCATGCTGGTGCCGGTGCAGTACCAGCGGCTGATGGACGAGCCGCGCTTCGACGAATTCGACCTTTCCGCCATGGCGCTGAAATACTGCACCTCCGCGCCCTTTTCGGCCGAGCTCAAGCGGCAGGTGCTGGCGCGTATGCCGGGCGGGCTGATCGAGATCTATTCGATGACCGAAGGCGGCGTGGTGTGCCTGCTGCCGGCCCATGAATTTCCCGACAAGCTCCACACCGTCGGCCGCCCCGCGCCGGGCAGCGAACTCAAGGTGCTGGATGACAGTGACCAGCCGGTTCCTCCGGGCACGCCGGGCAACCTGATCGGGCGCAGCCAGACCATGATGGCAGGTTACAAGAACCAGCCGGACAAGACCCGCGAAGGCTACTGGACCGATCCGGAAACGGGTGACGTGTGGCAGCGGATGGGCGACATCGGACGGGTCGATGCCGAGGGGTTCGTCGAACTGGTCGGCCGGGCCAAGGACATGATCATCTCCGGCGGCTTCAACATTTTCCCGAGCGATCTCGAGGCGGAACTGGAGAAAGAAGCGGGCGTGGCCGAAGCGGCCGTGGTCGGCGTGCCAAGCCATCGCTGGGGGGAAACCCCGGTCGGGTTCGTCCGTCTGGCCGGCCCGGATGCCTCGACCGGAGCCATCCTGGCGGCGGTCAACGCGCGGCTCGGCAAGACCCAGCGCCTCGCCGCGCTTCACGCCATCGACGAAATGCCGCGCAGCCACATTGGCAAGCTGCTCAAGACCGAACTGCGCGATCAAGCGGTGGCGCTGGGCGGGGTTGAGTAGGTTGCAAGGGAGACGCGGCCACCGCGCTTGGGGGGAGGATGGTGGTGACCGCGTCTCGCTCACTGCCGATTGCAGGTCCGGTGCGGGAGGAGCACCGTTGCAAGGGCCGGGCTCGCGGCGCGCATGGCGCCTGTCCGAAGCCTGAGGGACCGGGGGGCTTGGGGGGAGAGGAGGAGGCCGCCCCGGTACGAGGCTGAAATAATATTTCGCGTCGCTTTTCGCAAATGCGAAAAGACGCAGAGATGTTGCAAAACACGCAACTGTTTTCCGGGACGCCGGTGGGCTGGCAGGAACCCCTTGTGCAAGCGCGCTGGACAGTGCGGCGGGGTGGAGGCAAAGGCGCACGATGGACCCGCAAGACTTCCCCGACTCCGTCCTCATCGTCGATTTCGGCAGCCAGGTGACTCAGCTGATCGCCCGCCGTGTGCGCGAAGCCGGGGTCTATTCCGAGATCGCGCCCTTCACCCTGGCCGAGGCCGCTTTCCACCGGATGAAGCCCAAGGGGATCATCCTGTCCGGTTCGCCCGCCAGCGTGTGCGACGAGGGCAGCCCGCGCGCGCCGCAGGTGCTGTTCGATGCGGGCGTGCCGATCCTCGGCATCTGCTACGGCCAGCAGGTCATGAGCCAGCAGCTGGGGGGCGAGGTTCGTCCGGGCCACGAAACCGGGGATGGCGGCGAATTCGGCCGCGCTTTCCTGACCGTGACCAGGGATTGTGCGCTGTTCGACGGCCTGTGGGCCGAGGGCGAACGCCACCAGGTGTGGATGAGCCACGGCGACAAGGTCACGCAGTTCGCCCCGGGGTTCGAGATCGTCGCCACCAGCGACGGCGCACCGTTTGCGGTAATCGCGGACGAGGCCCGCAAGTTCTATGGCACCCAGTTCCACCCCGAGGTGGTCCACACCCCCGATGGCGGCAAGCTGCTGGCGAACTTCGTCCACAAGGTATGCGGCCTCGCCGGCGACTGGACCATGGCAGCCTACCGCGAAACCAAGATCCGCGAAATCCGCGAACAGGTGGGCACGGGCCGCGTGATCTGCGGCCTGAGCGGCGGGGTCGATTCGTCGGTCGCGGCGATCCTCATCCACGAGGCGATCGGCGACCAGCTGACCTGCGTGTTCGTCGACCACGGCCTGCTGCGGATGAACGAGCGCGAACAGGTCGAGCGGATGTTCCGCGACCATTACAACATCCCGTTGGTGGTGGTCGATGCCGAGGAACGCTTCATGGCCGGCCTTGCGGGCCAGACCGACCCGGAGAAGAAGCGCAAATTCATCGGCGGCGAGTTCATCGCCGTGTTCGAGGAAGAAGCAAACAAGCTGGGCGGGGCGGACTTCCTCGCGCAGGGCACGCTCTATCCCGACGTGATCGAAAGCGTCAGCTTCACCGGCGGGCCATCGGTCACGATCAAGAGCCACCACAATGTCGGTGGCCTGCCCGAGCGGATGAACATGAAGCTGGTCGAGCCCTTGCGCGAGCTGTTCAAGGACGAGGTGCGCGAACTGGGCCGCGAACTGGGCCTGCCCGACATGTTCGTCGGCCGCCACCCCTTTCCCGGCCCCGGCCTCGCCATTCGCATCCCCGGCGAAGTGAGCAAGGAACGGTGCGACATCCTGCGCAAGGCAGACGCGATCTACCTTGAGGAAATCCGCAATGCGGGCCTCTATGACGCAATCTGGCAGGCGTTCGCGGTGCTGTTGCCGGTCAAGACGGTGGGCGTGATGGGTGACGGGCGCACCTACGATTTCGTCTGCGCTCTGCGCGCGGTGACCAGCACCGACGGGATGACTGCCGATATCTACCCGTTCGATCCGCACTTCCTGGCCAGCGTTGCCACCCGGATCGTCAACGAAGTGCAGGGGATCAACCGGGTGGTATACGATTTCACCTCGAAACCGCCGGGCACGATCGAGTGGGAATGATCCTGCCATCTGTTGACTGACAGCTTGCCGCTACGGCATCGCGGGCTCCTCTTCCTCCCCTCAAAACCGCGCTTGCGCGGCGGCGCGTGATACGCAACCGTGCGGTCAAACAGTCACGCCTGAGGGGAGAATCCAGCCATGAAAACCGCCATCACCGAAATGTTCGGCATCCAGCACCCCATCATCCAGGGGGGCATGCACTTCGTCGGGTTTGCGGAGATGGCGGCAGCGGTCAGCAATGCCGGCGGGCTGGGGATCATCACCGGGCTCACGCTGGGCACGCCGGAGAAACTGGCCAACGAGATCGCCCGCTGCAAGGACATGACCGACAAGCCGTTCGGCGTGAACCTCACCTTCCTCCCCAGCCTGACCCCGCCGGACTATCCGGGCCTGGTCAAAGCCATCATCGACGGGGGTGTGAAAGCGGTCGAGACCGCCGGGCGCAACCCGGTGCAGGTCATGCCCGCGCTGAAGGACGCCGGGATCAAGGTGATCCACAAGTGCACCAGTGTGCGCCACAGCCTCAAGGCGCAGGAAATCGGCTGCGATGCCGTGTCTGTCGACGGGTTCGAATGCGGCGGCCATCCGGGCGAGGATGACATTCCCAACTTCATCCTGCTGCCGCGCGCGGCGGACGAACTGGAGATTCCGTTCGTCTCCAGCGGCGGCATGGCCGACGGGCGCAGCCTGGTTGCCAGCCTGGCGATGGGCGCAGCGGGCATGAACATGGGCACCCGCTTCATCGCGACCAAGGAAGCGCCGGTGCACGAGAACGTCAAGAAAGCGATCGTCGCCGCCAGCGAGCTCGACACGCGGCTGGTCATGCGCCCCCTGCGCAACACCGAGCGGGTGATGACCAACGAAGCGGTCGAGCGGCTGCTGGAAAAGGAAAAGCGGCTCGGCGATGCGCTCAAGTTCGAGGACATCATCGAGGAAGTGGCAGGCGTCTACCCGAAGATCATGACTCAGGGCGACATGGATGCGGGCGCCTGGAGCTGCGGCATGGTGGCCGGCCTGATCCACGATATCCCGACCTGCCAGGAACTGATCGACCGGATCATGGCCGAAGCGGAAGACATCATCCGGAGCCGCCTGGCAGGGGTGCTCGCAAACTGACGCGGGGTCGGCAAACCGGCTGAATCGGGACGGACGACGCCAGTCCTGCGGGCTTTGGCAAGGACAATCATTGCGGTGAGGTTGTCGATCGTCTGCCGAACAGTCACCGGCTCGGTGTTGCCGGCGATATCGTTGGTCCCGCCCATGAGATGGACGAGATCAGGCTTCAGCGCGACGACATCAGCCATCATCCGCAGTACCATCTGCGGGGTCGTCTGTCCGCCGATACCCCGGCACAGCCGGCCGGGAGTGAAAGAATTCCGGTCGCTTGTCAGGCCAGCCTTGCGCCGTTCGCGCAGTCGTCGCAATTCCGCCCGGTGCAATGACGAGTTCGCCCCGCCTGGCTCCGGATCGTGATCGTGATGGAAGGATCGTGGCCCGCCGCGTTGGCGGTCTTGCCTTGGACTTTGCCGACTTGGGGAGCCGGGAGCCTGACCACGACATCGCCTCCAAGACTATTCTAATATAAAATGGATCTATAGCAATATATCATAATATTGCATAGCCTGCCCAAGCAAATCAGTTTGCTGCCGACTCGAACACCGGCTGCCTCGCGCGGCTCAGAACAGGGAGGCAGTAAGGGATGAGAAGTGAATTGCTAAGGACCAGCGCAGCTTTGGCGATGTCGGCGGCAGCGCTCGCACAGCCTGCCTGGGCGCAGGAACAGCTTCCGCAGTCAGATATCACAAGCGAAAAGGTGGCTGGCGAAGCGGATGTCATCACCGTCACCGGAAGCCGTATCGGCCGCCGGGACGCCTCGTCCGTGGGGCCGCTCACCACCCTGACAGGTGAAGATATCGCCGCTGCCGCCCCGACATCGGCCGGAGACCTTTTGCAGGCGATGCCGAGCGCCGGAGTCAGCCTTAACTCCAACGGCACGCAAGGAACCTCGTTCGGGGTGAGCTCGATCAATTTGCGTTATCTCGGTTCCGCAGAAGGCAGCGGCAACCGCACTCTGGTGCTGGTCGATGGCAAGCGCTGGGTCAACGCGGTGGGCGGGCGCGGCTTCCGCGACTTTGTCGATCTCAACACCATTCCGCTGGGTATCATCGACAGGATAGAGGTGCTCAAGGATGGCGCCTCGGCCATTTATGGCGCGGATGCGATTGCCGGGGTGGTCAACATCCACACCAAGCGCCGCCTGGACGGATTTGAAGCGACGGCCCGCATTGGCGTGTCCTCGCGCGGCGACAACGAGAACTATTCCGGCTATCTCAATTTCGGACAAGTGTTCGGCCGCGGGTCGTTTCTGCTGTCGGCCAGCTACAACGATACGAAGCCGATCCTGACTTCCGATCGCGCCATTACCGAACGTGCACTGACCCCTCTGACCTCGGCCCCGACGTCGCCGCAAGGCCTTTATGTCCTTCCGGGTTTGGCGAACAACGCCTATTTCGGGACACCCGCCGGTTACGGCAACAGCGCAGCCAATGCCCTGGCCCGCAATTTCGGCGTTACCACGATCGGCAGCGGTGCCCTGGCTGATAACGATTTCCACGTCGCCCGCCTGCCCGGCGATGATTACAACACTCTCGCGCAGGGGATCTATGCCACCGGGCCGAGCAAGCGCTACGGCTTCTTTGGCCGCGCAGAGTACGAGATTTCGGACAATGTGACCTTCAGCATCGAGGGGCTCTACAACTATCGCAAGTCGAGTCAGTTGTTCGCTCCATTCCCGCTGGACGTACGCGGTTCAAGGGGTTTCAGCATTTCTGCAGACCAGGCTTTCAATCCCTTCGGCACCGCAAATGGCGTACCGCTGGCCAATGCCCTGGCCTTCTCGGGCAATACTTTCCGCATCCAGCGTGTGCCCATCGAGGTCGGAAACCGCGACAACGTGCAGACCGTCAAGACCTGGCGTCTGGCCGCAGGTCTGGAAGGCAATTTCGACCTGGGCGGAGAATGGAGGTGGGATGCCTTCTTCTCCTGGTCCAGGAATACCGCCGACTTTGACGCGATCAACCAGATCAACCTGGAAAATGTCTATCGCGGTCTGCACTCACCGGCCCTGTGCGCTGCGACAGCCGGCTGCGTTCCGCTCAACATCTTCGGCACGATCACGCCCCAGATGGCAGACTACATGCGCTACAATGCCCATGATGAGAATGGAGCCAGCCAATACGACTTCACGGTCAATCTCTCGCGCAACCTGTTCGATCTGCCGGCTGGCCCGGTCGGGTTTGCCATGGGGTATGAATACCGCAGGGAATCTGCTTTTGACCGGCCGGATGCCTTTGCGGCCACTCCCTCGCTGATCCTGCCGCTCGTCAGCGGCGCGCGGCAGAATCCGACCACTGCGCAATCACGCGATCCGACGACTGGTTCCTATGATCTTCATGAAGGTTATGCCGAAATCAGCGTTCCGGTCTTGGCCGACAAGCCGGCATTCTACAGCCTCGATATCGATGCGGCCGCCCGCTATTCGCGCTATTCCACCGTCGGCGGCAAGCTGACCACAAAGGTTGGTGTGGCGTGGCGACCCATCGAGGACATTTTGGTGCGCGGCACCTTCTCGGAAGGATTTCGAGCGCCATCGATCCTCGAGCTGTTTCAGGGTGCCCGCCAGACCAACTTCCAGGGGGCAGACCCCTGCAATGGTGGCGGAGCCGGTCTGGTCGGCTGTGCGGGCGTTCCGACAACCTACAACCAGAGCCAGTTCAACTCAGGCCTGATCGCAGGTCTGGTCGCGGGGAACGAGGATCTGCAGCCGGAAACAGCGACCACCTGGTCGGCCGGGCTCGCCGTGACGCCCGGTGACTTCACCTTCACTGTCGACTGGTTCAAGATCAACGTGAAGGATGCCATAGCTGCGCAGACGGCGACCCAGATCCTGACCTCTTGTGCCAATACAGGGACATTCTGCGATCTCGTCACGCGCGCCCCGGCTGGTGAAATCACCGAGCTGCGGCAGGCAGTGGTGAACCTCAGCCGTCTTGAGGTCTCCGGGGTCGACGCGACGGCCCGCTATCGTACCGGGCTTGGGGCAGGCACGGTCGAAGCGTCGATCGATGTCTCCTATCTGGACAGCTTCAAGAGCTTCATCCCCCAGCCCAACGGCACGATCACGGAGGATGAGCGCGCCGGCAAATCGGATCAGCCTCGCTCGACCTTCCCCCGCTGGAAGGGGCAGGCGAGCCTCCGTTATCGCGCGGACAGCTGGAGCCTGGGCTGGAAGGCCCGCTACATCGGGTCGAGCGATGACAGGCCGGGCAATGCTGTAAACGGTGGGCGGATCGGGGACGTGTTCTATCACGATGCCCAGCTGTCGCTGGATGTCGATGATGGAAATTACAGCTTTGCCCTGGGTGTCGACAACATCTTCGATCGCCAGCCACCGGCTTCCGCAGCAAACAACCCCATCAACTTCGATATCTACACTTACGATATTCGAGGCCGGTATTTCTATGTCAAGGTCGGAACCAGGTTCTGATCGATTGGTGAACAGGCTCGATGAACAAGCAGGTTGAAGCATTGCCATCGGGTCGCACGATGGAGGGATCGGGCTGGCTGGACCGGATTGAAAGATTCGGAAACCGGCTGCCCGATCCTGTCGGGATATTCCTGATCCTCATCGTCATTCTGATCCTGCTGTCCGCCTGGGCTTCGGCAGCCGGACTGTCTGCGGTGAACCCTGCCAATGGCGAGACCATTCGCAGCCAGAACCTGCTTTCTGAGGCGAACGTACGACGGCTGCTGGTTGACATGCCGACCACATTCACCGGCTTCAAGCCCCTGGGGCTGGTGCTGGTGGTCATGCTCGGCGCTGCGGTCGCCGAACGTTCCGGGCTGTTTGCAGCCTTGATGGAACGATCGATGCGCAAGGTTCATGGCCGATATCTGACGCCTTGCATCTTCCTGATCGGCCTGCTGTCGCATCATGCATCTGATGCCGCCTACGTGGTGATCATTCCCTTGGCGGCACTCGCCTTTGCCAGCGCAGGGCGCCACCCCCTGGCGGGCGTTGCCATCGCCTATGCTGGCATTTCGGGGGCCTTTGCCGGTAATCTGGTGCCCGGGCAGTTTGATGTGCTGATCCTCGGCATCACGCAGACCGCTGCGCAGATGATCGTACCTGACTATGGACTGAACCCGCTCGGAAACTGGTGGTTCACGGCGACCCTGGGCCTGCTTCTTGTACCCGTGGCCTGGTTCGTGTGTGACCGGATCGTGGAGCCGCGACTGGGCAAGTGGTCAGAGGCGGACCAACCCGATACCCCCCTTGCGCCCAAGGAACAGGACAGCGGCGGTTCCGCCACAGCCTTGCGCCATGCCGGAATTGCGGCGCTGGCGGTTTTGATCCTGTTTGCCGCGCTGACCCTGATCCCCGGTTATCAGCCACTGGTCGATGCAAGCGCGACCGGTCCCGGTCGCATGGAGCCTTTCTACGCGAGCTTCGTCGCCGGATTTGCTTTGCTGTTTTTGTGTTCCGGCTGGGCATACGGCCGGAGCGCGGGATCAATCAGTTCGCACCGCGATGTCGTGCACATGATGGGCAAAGGGCTTGAGGCAACCACGCCCTATCTCGTGATGGCCTTCTTCGCCGCGCATTTCATCGCTCTTTTCAGCTGGTCCAACCTGGGCCCCATCCTCGCGATCAAGGGTGCCGAACTTCTCGGACAGATCAGCCTGCCGATCGCTTTGCTGCTCGTGACCCTGCTTGTCCTCTCATCGGTTTTCGATCTTGCGATCGGCTCTGCGTCAGCAAAGTGGAGCGCCATGGCCCCGATCGTCGTGCCGATGCTGATGCTGCTCGGAGTATCGCCGGAAATGACCACGGTCGCCTATCGCATGGGCGACTCGATCTTCAACATTGTGACGCCTGTTGCGTCCAACTTCGTGCTTGTCCTCGCCCTCGCACAGCGCTGGAAGGCGGACTTTGGTGTCGGATCGCTGATCGCAATGATGTTGCCGTTTACCATCGCCATCGGTCTGGTGGGTTTTACACTGATTGCGGTCTGGTCGGGTTTCGGGCTTCCCACCGGTCCCGGTGCTCCTGCCACCTTTGCCTCAGCGGTCAATTGACCATGACCCGGGCAAAATCAGACTCATCCGCCCCGCTTTCGGAAATGGTGGCCATGCGAGACGGCGTGCATCTGGCAACGGACGTCTATCTGCCGGAAGGCGAAGGGCCATTCCCGGTTCTGCTGGAACGGACGCCGTATGGCAAGACACGGAGCAACCGCGCTGACCGGACTGCCGCGCACCCGGAGGCAAAGTCCAAACCCGAAATTGCCAGACAGTTTGTCGATGCTGGTTACGCCTTTGTCCTGCAGGATTGCCGCGGCCGCTATGGCTCAGAAGGCGAGTTCACCAAGTATCTGTCCGAAGGCGAAGATGGTGAAGACACATTGGCCTGGATTCTTGTCCAGCCCTGGTGCGACGGTAAAGTCGGGACCTTGGGCCTGTCGTACGGGGCTCATGTCCAGGCCGCACTCGCCTGCGGCGACCCGCCCGGGCTTGGAGCGATGTTTCTCGATTCCGGGGGCTTTTCGAGCGCCTATCACGGGGGGATCAGGCAAGGCGGGGCGTACGAACTCAAACAGCTGACCTGGGCGCACAAGCACGCGCTGATCGCATGCGAAGGCAGGAAGGACGAACGCAGCCGGCAGATACTCTCTGCGCAGGACCTGCGCGCATGGATGCCGGTTCGATGGCGCCCCGGGCTCTCCCCGCTGGCTGCAGCCCCGGAATACGAAGACTATATCCTCGAGCAATGGGACAACGATACCTTTCAGGCGTTCTGGAAGCAGCGCGGCATCTATGCTGCAGGCTTTTATGCGGGATTCTCGGACGTTCCGCAGGTCCACATGTCGAGCTGGTATGACCCCTATTCCCAGACTGCGATCGACAATTTCGTCGCCCTGTCCCGGCTGAAATCTTCGCCCGTTCGGCTCGTGCTCGGCCCGTGGACCCATGGACAACGCTCAGTGACCTATGCGGGTGACGTCGACTTTGGCCCGGAAGCGACGCTCGATGGCAACCTTGCGAAGGACTATCCGGACTTGCGCCGCAACTGGTTCGACCGGCATTTGCGCGGTCTGCCCGTTGCCGATCCCTTGCCGGCAAACGTTACCGTGTTCCGCATGGGTGGTGGTTCGGGCCGCCGCAACGAAGACGGTCGTCTCGATCATGGCGGCTCCTGGCTGCGGGGGGACTGCTGGCCCCTGCCCGGGACCCGGGAAACCCGGTATTTCCTCCACGGTGACAGCTCACTGAGCCCAAGGGCGCCGCGATCCGCAGGTGCTGGCACAACACTGCAGTCGGATCCTTCGCAGCCCGTCCCCACCATCGGGGGGGCCATTACCTCCGGCGAGCCGATCATGTTTGCCGGCGCCTTTGACCAGCGCGAGACGGAGCAGACCTATGGCGCCACCCACCCTGGCCGGGCTCTCGCCAATCGCGACGATGTTGCCGTATTCAGAACGGAGCCGCTGAAGCAGGACATGGAGGTGCTTGGCAATGTGCGGCTGCGTCTTTTTGTCGAGTGCAACACACCTGATGCCGACATTGCAGTCAAGCTGATCGACGAGTACCCGCCAAGTGAAGACTATCCCGAAGGTTACGCCATGAATCTTGCGCATGGCATTCTTCGCCTACGCTTTCGCAACTCCTTTGAATCGCCAGAGCCGATGGTATCCGGAGAAGTGTATGACGTCGCAGTCGAAACATTCCCCACCTGCAACCTGTTCAAATCAGGACACCGGCTGCGGATCGATGTGGCGGGCAGCAATTTCCCCCACTTCGATATCAACCAGAACAATGACTGGACGGATCCCGCAGCCCCCCCGCGAACCGCCGCGATCACGATTCACAGCAGCCCGGCGTATCCTTCCTGTGCGTTCATACCAGTGCGTGCCGATGGATAGGCAATGAAGGTTCGCGTTGGCTTCAATGCGCCGGAAGGCGGCCCGGACATCAGCATCCGGGCTTTGCGGGCCTTTGCCGAAGTCATGCACACCGGTTCGGCGACTGCTGCGGCCAAGCAGCTGAAAATGGGACAGCCGGCCATCAGCCGCCTGATTGCACAGGTTGAGACAGCGTTCGGGTTCGAACTTTTTTACCGGGAGAAGGGCCGTCTCGTTGCGACTGATGACGGGAAGCGCTTACTGGCCGAGGTCGAGTTGATGCTGTCGAGTGCCGAACGGCTCAACAACCTCGCCCGCGACATTGCCGGGTTTTCCGCGGGCACAATCAAGATTGTGGCTCCGCCCAGTTTCTCCGAAGCGGTGCTGGCAGACATCGTTGCCCTGTTCCTCGAAAAGCATCCTGGTGTCGAAGTGAGCATCGATTCTCGCAGTGCGGAGACGTCTCGCTCGATGATTGCGATGCGTTATGCGGATTGTGGCTTCGTCAAAATGCCGGTCGATCAGACAGATCTGTCGACCGAAGTGATGATGCGCAACGGATCGGTTTGCATCATGCGGCATGATCATCCGCTTGCAAAACTGCCTCAGATCTCGCCCAAAGACATAGGCCAAATGCCGATGATACTGCTTGGTGCAGGGCGCAGATGGCGCAGCCAGGTGGACGCGGCTTTTGCGAAATCCGGATTGCGGCCCTGTGTGACGATTGAAACGCACACCCACGGCTCGGCCTGTGCCCTTGCTGCCCGCGGGCTGGGCCTGGCGATCCTCAACGAGCAGCTGGCCATCCCTTATCTGCACCCACCACTTGTGGCGCGGCCATTCGCTCCGCAAATAAATCACGAGTACGCTTTTGCTGTGTCAAACCTGTCGCCGCCTTCACGGCTGGTAATCGCCTTTCGTGAAGTGGCTTCGGCTTATTTTTCGCGAACGCGGCCAGACGCAGGGTAGGATGCTGTTTCAGGCGATGCAGCGAACTGCGGCTTCGTAGCAGGTTTGAATGCTTCAAGGCGGCCCGGACCACGTTCTGGGCCTCGCGCGATCACACCCGGGTGTTGCGCACCGGGCATATAATCTGCTGAAAATATGGCGCCAAAGAAGAGCGCAATCGGCGCTTGTCTCCACTGCCTCGCATGACCTGCGAGGCAAGGATAGTTGCTTTTCCGGGAGAAAACTGGAGCGGGCGAAGGGATTCGAACCCTCGACCCCAACCTTGGCAAGAAGACCGACTGGCTTTTCTTAAGTGCGCCCGACTTAGCTGGCCTACTATAAAACAGTGATTTAGCCCAACTTCAAGTTTTCCTCTGTGCGATCAAGATGCCTGAAATGGGCTTGCATCTGCTGACAATTTGGTGAAAAATGATGCGTCAGCGAGTTTTGTCACCAAATGAGGAAGGGCGATGACTCCGGTTAAGCTAAGCAAGCGCAGCGTCGACGGACTGCTTCCGCCTTCCAAGGGCCAAGCGGTTCTCTGGGATACCGAGGTACGCGGCTATGGCGTACGTGTCCTTCCTTCGGGCACGAAGACGTTCATCCTTCAGTATCGCAACCCAGAAGGAATTCAGCGCCGGATCAACATTGGCCGATACGGTATCCTTACCGTGGATCAGGCGCGCGATCAGGCCAGGCTGTTCCTGGCCTCGGTGATCAAAGGCGAAGATCCCGCTGATGAAACGCGTCGTGCACGAAAGGGTATGACGGTCGCAGAGATGTGCGAATGGTACCTGGCCGAAGCACGGGCCGGCAACATCTTGGGACGACTGAACCGACCGATCAAGGCATCTTCCCTCGATATGGACGAGAGCCGTATCAAGACGCACATAATCCCACTCCTCGGAAAGCGCGTGGTGGCGCAGCTGAGCGTCGCCGATGTCGAGCAAATGCAGTCAGATGTGAAGAACGGGAAAACCGCTAAGGCACGCAGCGGCGGCCGAGGCGGAAGGGCTACTGGTGGGGCCGGTGTTGCCTCCAGATGCCTTGGCACGCTTCAGGCGATCATCGGTCACGCCAAGCATAAAGGGTTGCTAGCCACCCACCCCACCCAAGGCGCGAAGAAACTTGCCAGCAAAAAACGGACCCGCCGACTGAGCGTTACTGAGATCGAGACGCTCGGCAAAGCCATCGCCTATGCGGAACAAAATCGCGAAAATCCTGTCGCGCTGGGTGTGTTGAAAACGCTGCTGTTAACGGGCTATCGCCGTGAAGAAGCGCAGGCGATGCAAAGGGCCTGGGTCAACGTTCCGGGTGGTTTCGTCAGCTTCCCGGACACCAAGGGCGGTGCACAAGTGCGTGCCATTGGCCCTGCCGCACTAAAGGTGATCCAAGGTCAGTCGGAAATTTCGGGCAATCCCTATGTTTTCCCATCTGAGACCGGAACCGGACCGTACACCGCCGTAAGCTCCTGCCTAGACCGCGTGTGCAGGCTTGCGGGTATTTCAGGCGTCACGCCGCATACCCTGCGTCATACGTTCGGAAGCATTGCCGGCGAACTGGGTTTTTCGGAACTGACCATCCGCGCCATGCTGGGCCATGCCTCACAGAACGTAACCCAGGACTACATTCATATCGATGAAGCGCTAAAGCTGGCGGTACAGCGGACGTCGGACGAAATTGCCCGATTGCTCGACGTTGGCGCGAAGCGATTGACCCAGATGTCGAGGCTATGATCCCTCAGTCTGGCGTGGTCCTTATCGGCGCAGCTCTCCAATGGCTGCGCCTGTCGTTGCCGACAGTTACTATAAAAATGCCGTTGAGTGTGGCACTTACCGCTCATGATTGATGCACCGGGGGCATTGCGTGGCGGGTACTGACTGGAAAAGTTTCGCTGATCAGCTGCAGATTCTAAAGGATCGCGGCCTGACGGTCGGCGATGACACCCGCGCGATCGGTTACCTTGAGAAAATCGGGTACTACTGCCTCAGCGGCTATTGGTATCCGTTCCGCGCACCGAAGGCACAGCCCGTTGGACTGGTTTTCCGAGAAGACCATTTTTTGCCCGGCTCGACTTTTGAGGACGCTGTGGCGCTCTACGCATTCGATCGCAAGCTGCGCCTCCTTGCCCTTGATGCACTCGAGCGGATCGAGCGAGCTATCCGCGTCGACGTGGCTCTGGGTGGCGATCGAGATCTGGGATTTTGGTGCCCTTTCGCGGCTCTTTGCCGGTATGAACATAAAGGATCAGGATGCCATTGCGGCCAGCTACGGTCTGGGAACGGGGCGCGAACTGGAGCAGTGGCTGCGAAGTCTGAGCTATCTTCGCAACGTCGCAGCGCACCATAGCCGCATGTGGAATGTGAATGTCTTGGAGCTGTCGCCGGCGCCACAGTTCGATCAGAACTGGCAGTCGCTCGCTAACGCGCGTCCTTTCATGTACTTCTGCATCATGCGCTTTCTGCTGGCGCGGATCAGTCCGAACTCCAGCTGGGGTGAGCGGTTTAAGGCTTTGATGGCGGAGTTTCCCGTACCTGCCAACAAGGCCGTTACGGCCACCGATTTCGGGTTGGTTCAAGGTTGGGAAGGATGGCCGCTTTGGACGTAGTCGGCTCGGACAAAAGAAAACCGGCACGTACACATTTCTGTGCAGGGGTGCCGGTCATATTGCGTCTAGATATACCTATGCGGGCCGATTTGTCAATGAGAGACATCCGCGGCGATCAATTCAGGCGACCCGTGCGTGAGGAAACCTCGCGCCGATATGGCGGGAATAAAGTCCCGGATGCCTCGTAATCTCGGCTGCATGCTCCCGGAAAATGGGTCGCTGCCCGCAAAGGCGCAAGAGCCGTCACCGAAAGATGCTCCGGCCTCCCAGCACTCAATTGATGAAGCGATAGCGTCCATTGCGACGCGCTCCGGTGTACATCACGAGCCCGGCAGAACGAAGCGCAGCGATGTCGCGCCGGGCAGTCTTGGGGCTCACCTTCCAATAGGCGCAAATGTCTTCCGCACGGCAACGTTCGCCAGCACCGACTCGGGCGAGGAACCAGTGCTGCCTTTCGTTCAGCTCCTCGGTTAGAGGCGATTGAAGTCCTGTATCAGTCAATGTCTGCACAGGATCCAGAGTGGCGTTGGATATCCTGGCCAAGGCGTTGTCGTGCTGCGCGGCGGCGACCATGGCGCCAAGACCGCGGCTGAGCGCCGCTTCCGGATGAAAGATGGCCCCCGTGTTCTGGTCTGCACCGCAGCCGGGCGTGAAGGGATCAATCTTCAGTTTGCCCGTATCCTGTTTAATTTCGATCTACCCTGGAATCCGATGGATATGGAGCAGCGGATCGGGCGCATCCATCGCTACGGCCAGACACATACTGCGCAGGTCTATAATCTCGTTCTTTCCGACACGATTGAGGGGCGGATATTCCTTCTCTTGGATGACAAGCTCACCGAGATCGCCCGGACGTTGGGCAAGGTTGACGATCAGGGCAATGTCGCTGAGGATCTCCGGGCCCAGATTTTGGGCCAGCTATCCGAACGCTTGAACTACGACCGCGTCTATCAGGAGGCGCTGTCTGACCCCACCCTGCAACGAACCACCGTAGAACTCGAGGCTGCGCTATCTAATGCCAGAGAGGCACGGGAGGTCGTGTTTGATCTGTTCCAAGACCTCGATGGATTCAGCCTCGACGAGTATCAGCCATTTTCAGACGTCTCGACGGGGATGGGGCGGGTCGTCCAGTTCATGTCATCCTCTCTTCCCGACCGACACCAACGGCTCGCAAAGGTGGATGATCAAACCTACGATCTGATTGCCGCTGATGGGTCACGCAAGGCGCGTTTCACGCTCGATCGCGATGTCGCCACCAGCCAGGAAGGCATCGAATTGCTCGGCTTGGACCACCCGTTGGTTCAGGAAGAGCTGGGCCGCTGGAGGGGGCTGGAGCCAGAACATCTGGGCCTGTCCGTATCCAGCGATGACATCAGCCAGACCCTTCTGTCGTTCTGGATTGTTGAGTCCGCTGTCGCGAATGGTGAGCGGCGGACCACGATCCAGACAATTGCAGTTCAGCCGGACGGCACACGGATGCCTGCTGTCGAAAGGCAGTCGGCCCTGTATCTGAACGCACCGGTCGCTAGATCCTTCTTGACTGCTGAAGAAAGGCTCGGGCTCTTCACGAATGTGGTCGAGCCGACCCTGCAACGTGAACTCAAACACAAGGGCTTAGCCACTGGCGATGGCAGCTATTCTGCCGAGCTAATTGGGTACGTGGAAATTTCGGACAGATAAAATGCGAGGGTTTCTCGCCTGTAGAGTTGGCAGCCCCGATAGATGTCCCAAACCACGCAATTGAAATGGGAGACGGTATTTCGCCGTGGTATCTATTTTTTGCCCTTGGCGTTGACGATTTTAACCCGGATTTGGACATGACCTGACTCCGTTCTCCGGACCTCGAAAGCGCCCGCCTTGTCGACGAGATCGCTGAGCTTGGCTTGACCATAGGTGCGCGGATCGAAATCCGAGGCAAGCTCAGCGAGACGCTGACCCACTCGGCCCAAGGGAACCCAGCCACCGTCATCGTCCAGCTGCGCGATGGCCTTGCGAATAAGCGGGGCGGCCGTGCTTGGGGCTTGTTTGGCTGCCGCGGGACGCAGGTCGGCGCGTTCGGGCTCTTCCGAGGTCGGCGCCTCAGGCAGAAGATTTTCCGTGTAGATGAAACGTCGGCAGGCCTGGCGGAAGCTCTCGGGGGTTTTCTGCTCGCCAAAGCCATAGACGTCGAGTAAGCGTGGTCCGTAGGCCGCCTTGCCGATGACGGCATTGCTGCGATGCTTGTCGCTTTCGGGTGGAGCGGCGCGGTGGATGAGGTCGTTGAGCATGTGAGTAGTCATACGAGCAGTCGTATGACTGGTCGTATCGAGGTGATCGCCCGTGTGTCGGGGCGGCGGTTCTGGACCGTCGAGCAGAAGCTGACGATGCTGCGCGATGCCTTCGGTCCGGGTGGATCGGTGCGCTCGGCGATGGAGCGCCACGAGGTGACGAGCGGGCTCCTCTACACTTGGCGCCGCAAGGCGATGTCTGGCCTGCTGCTCGATCCGCCACTGAAGACGTTGCCACATCCTGCAGCAGAGCCCGGCCCTTCCTTCGCCGAGGTGCGCATCGCGGATGCGGTCGCGATCCCGCCGCCAGCGCAGACGCCCTCCCTGTTACCGTCGGTCCTGGAGGTTCCCGGTCGGATCGGGATCGAGCTACCGGGCGGTGTCAGGTTGAGTGTCGATGCGTCGGTCGATGCCGAGGCGCTCAGTCGCGTGCTCGCGGTGCTTGGGCGGTGATCGCGCTGCCACCCACGACGAGAGTGTGGCTCGCCTGCGGCGCGACCGATATGAGGAAGGGGATGTGCGGGCTCGCGGTGATGGCGCAGGAGGTGCTGAAGCAGAGTCCGCACTCTGGCGCCGTCTTCGCCTTTCGGGGCAAGCGCGGCGATCTCGTCAAGCTGCTCTGGTATGACGGCCAGGGCCTGTGTCTGTTTTCGAAGCGGATCGACCGCGGCAAGTTCGTGTGGCCGATGACCCAGACGGGCGTCGCACACCTCAGCGCCGCCCAGCTTTCGATGCTCCTGGAAGGCGTCGACTGGCGTCGCCCCGAGCGGACCTGGCGGCCGGCGTTGGCGGGCTGATAATCGGCAGGATTCAGGGGTTTTTGCTGGCATTTTCGTTGCCGGTCCGGTACAAGTTTTGCGTGTCGGATGAGGCCGCTTCCACCCCCGATCGGGACGCGCTGATCGCCAGCCTTGAAGCGCAGATCGACGCTCGCGATCACGTGATCGCGATGCTCCGCGCCCAGCTCGACCGCTTGCGCCGGATGGCCTTCGGAACGTCGTCCGAGAAGCTCGCGCGCGAGATCGCCCAGATGGAGCTGGCGCTCGAAGAGCATGAGGCCGAAGCGGCCGTCGCGGACGCGCGCGCACCCGATATCGTCATCAAGCCCGAACGGCCAACGCCGGTCCGTTCGCTGCCGCCGCACCTGCCGCGCGACGAGGTCGTCCACGAGCCCGCCACCGGTGCCTGCGCTTGTCCCTCGTGCGGCGGCGAGCTGCGCCGCCTCGGCGCCGACGCCGACGAACAGCTCGACGTCGTGCCGGTCAGCTGGCGTGTCGTGCGCCATGTCCGGCCCAAGTATAGCTGCCGCGCCTGTGAGAAGATCGTCCAGGCGCCGACGCCGCCCAAGCCGATCGCGCGCGGCAAGGCGACGTTTGGCACGCTCGCCCATATCGTCGTCTCCAAGTTCGATCACCACCTGCCGCTTTACCGCCAGGCGGAGATGATGGCCGCGCAGGGCGTCGATATCGATCGATCGACGCTCGCCGGATGGACCGGCCAGGCTGCGCATCTGCTCGACCCGATCGTCAAGCGCATCCGCGAGGAAGGCCTCAAGGCGACCAAGATCCACGCCGACGACACGCCGGTGAAGGTGCTCGAGCCCGGGAAGGGCAAGACGGCGACCGGAAGACTCTGGGCCTATGTCGTCGACGATCGCGCAAGCGGCGCCACCGCGCCGCCGCTCGTCTGGTATCGGTTCACCGCCAACCGCGCCGGCGTCCATCCCAAGCGCGAACTCGCCGGGTTCGCCGGCTTCCTCCAGGCCGACGCCTATTCCGGATTCAGCGGCATCTACGCCGGTAATCGCGTGTCGGAGGTCGCCTGCTGGGCGCACTTCCGACGCGAGCTGTTCGAGCGCCACAAGCAACAGCCCACCGCGCTTACCACCGATCTGCTCGACCGGGTCGGACAGCTCTACGCGATCGAGGCCGAGATACGCGGCCAGCCGCCCGATATCCGACGAAGCATCCGCCAGGAGCGGTCGCGACCGCTGGTGACGGCGCTTCGCGCCGCGCTCGACGACGCGCTCAGGAAGCTCGCGCCCAAGTCGCCAACGACCAAGGCCATCCGCTATGGCACCAAGCGATGGAACGCGTTCACTCGCTTCCTCGATGACGGTCGCCTCGAGATCGACAACAACATCGCCGAACGCGCGATCCGCCCCATCGCGATCGGCAGGAAGAACTGGCTGTTCGCCGGCTCGGAGGCGGGGGGCGCCCGCGCCGCCGCGATCTACTCCGTCATCGAGACGGCAAAGATGAACGGCCTCGAACCGCAGGCCTACATTGCCGACATCATCGGCAAGATCGCCGCCGATTGGCCCGCCGCGCGCTGGGACGAACTGATGCCGTGGAATTGGCAACGACCGATCGATGAACCCATCGCTCAGGCAGCCTGAGCTGCGGTCTTCAGACCACGCTTACGACGTCGATGCCTTGCTCGCGGATGAGGATTGCTGCTCATCGACCGGTCGTCTGCTGAGTTTGCGCTTTTATGATCGCTGCCACCCATCACACTTCGCCAGGCTGAAGCGGATGTGGCGAACGCTGCAATCGAACCGAGAATTGCCAACACAGAGCTGCTGTTTGTTGCCAACGAACCAAGGCTGTGCGCGGCCTGATATCCGGCGAAAGCAGCAGGCACAGCAAAAAGCAGCGCGATCACCAGCTTGAGCAACGGAGATCGGGTAAAAGCGACCAGAAGTTGGCCGATGAGCAGCGTGGCGATGCCAGCGCCAAAGGCAGCGAGGATTGCTGCCGGATAGCCGAATTCGTGGCGGAGTATGGCAAAGCCAGTGCCGATCGCGACGCATACTGGCAGGGCGAGGCTGGCGAGCCGGAAAAGCAGCCATAGCATGTAAAAGCCTGCAGCGGCCCCAAGGATGAGGAAAATGGTCATATGCGTCCCTTGTCTGGACGCGCTCGCCACCACCACCTCAGCGCAATCTGCACTGCGAGTTTAGCACGACGGAAGTTGGTTCGAAAAGTCCGATTCTGCCTAAGGTCAACGGGCGAAAGGGTCATATTCACGAACGACCTGTTCGGGGTCGCCATCGAATTCATCGGCGGGGATTACGAAATATCCTTGGCCGGTCTTGATGAGGACGATCACCGTCATCAGCGTCCGGGAGAGGTTCCAGCCAAGCGATTGTGCAGTTGCAAGTGGCATGATGCGGCTCCTGTCGAGGAGCGGGACCAACCCGCTCGACAGTCGCCCCACAGGCCGGAGACTGGACGCAATCACCGCGGCGAAGCTGCGGCCGCACGCGCATGCGTAGCGGACCCTTCACGGGTTGATTGAAGGAGGACAGGCTTCGAGCCCAGGGATCAGCGGCTAAACGAGTGGTTGGTTCTGCGCAGGAGCGGGCAAATCACTGCACTGGCACTCCAGCATGCATGGCCTAATCCAACTGCCGGACGTGCAATTGTACATCTGGATAAGAAGTGAGCACGCCTGAGTTGTCCCCAGCTGGATTTGGCCCGATGACAATGTGGTGACAATCGTTGGAAACTCGCCCGTTGTCACCAGCGCCTCGCGAGCTTCGCGAGGTTCAAACAATTGGTTTTCCGTGGGAAAACTGGAGCGGGCGAAGGGATTCGAACCCTCGACCCCAACCTTGGCAAAATCAAAATGCCCCTACGCCACGCTTGGAGATAGAACTATAATCATATAATAATCAATATCTTGAATAGATTATCACTACGCTAGCGGGGCCTTCGGTAGCCGTCAAAACGCCTTTTTTCTGCTTACGTATTGCTTACTTTTGGAGTATGCTCAATCCGCGTAAGCAAAGCAGGATGAACGATGACCAAGCTGACCAAGAGGGCGATTGACGCCCTGCCCATCCCAGCGAAGGGACAGACCTTCCATTGGGATAGTGAAACGCGGGGTTTTGGTGTTCGCGTCGGCGCATCCGGCACGAAAACTTTCGTCGTCCAATACCGCAACGTCGAGGATCGAACGCGGCGAATGAAGCTCGGCCGCTATGGCATACTGACTGTCGAGCAGGCTCGCGATCAGGCCAAGATCAAGCTCGGCGAAGTCGCGGCCGGTGTTGATCCCGCCGAGGAAGTGGCGCAGTCTCGCCAAGACCCCACAGTGACCGAGCTGTGCGACTGGTATCTAGAAGAAGCGCGAGCCGGGCGCATACTGGGAAGGCGCAATCGGCCGATCAAGGTATCAACGCTCGACATGGATGAGAGCCGCATCAACACGCACATCAAGCCCCTACTCGGGCACCGTGTCGCCCGCCGCTTGAAGATCGCGGATGTCGAGGCGATGCAGGCGGATGTTATCGCGGGAAAGACAGCGAAGCCGCGTGCAGGCGGACGCGGCGGTGTCGCCACTGGCGGAGCAGGCGTTGCGCCGCGTGTAGTGGGCACTCTGCAAAGCGTTCTATCTCATGCAAAGCATAAGGGGCTGTTAGCAGAGCATCCTACGAAGGGCGCTCGCAAACTCGCGAGCAAGAAGAAGAAGCGCCGGCTTAGTATCGCCGAAATCGAAGATCTTGGCGCGGCGATGGTGGTGGCCGAACGTAATGGCGAGAACCCGGTTGGGATCGCCATCGTCAAGCTGCTGCTGCTGACGGGCTTCCGCCGTCAGGAAGGGCAAGCGATGTGGCGCTCCTGGCTGCGTGCCGAGGGCGGCTATGTGGCCTTCCCCGATACCAAGGGCGATGAACAGGCGCGGGCTATCGGACCGGCGGTAGTTAAGCTGATCCAAGAGCAGCCGGTGATGGAAGGGAATCCGCACGTATTCCCTTCAGCGGAAACGACCGGTCCCATCACGACCGCGCCGACTTGTCTCGCCCGCTTGAGCGCCATCGCGAAGATCGAGGAAATTACGCCCCATACCCTGAGGCATACCTTCGGCAGCGTCGCGGGCGATCTCGGCTTTTCGGAGCTGACGATTGCCGCGATGCTTGGCCATGCCTCGCAGACAGTAACGCAAGGCTATGTGCATGTGGATGAGGCGTTGCGACTGGCTGTGAGCCGCACCTCCGCGGAAATCTCGAAAGTTTTGGAGCTTGGCGCCGAGCGCGCAGCATTGCGTCTCAGAGATGCTGCCTGACAAGCTTCATTGCCTATATGTTGCAGGCGCGGGCTGTTCGCCTTCCGAAAGTTGGGCACCTATCCATATCGACGAGGCGCTGAAGCTCGCCGTGCGGCGGACCTCGGACGAAATCGAGCGGCTGCTTGAAGAGGGAGTTGCAAGACTGGAAGCGATGCAGCTTGCCTCCTGACCGCCCAAGTAGGTTGAGCCAAAGGCTTTATGCACATTGATGCCCGCAAGGATCGCGCCGGGTTGCGCGCTGGGTAAATTGTGAGTGGCACCGAGCGCAGCAAACAAGTCCGCGTATCGCGGCCAGCGGCCCGTTCGGGCGGCAAGTTGATCAACGGGCTTGAGGCAAGTTGAGCCTATGCGAGCCAGAGTTACGCGTGACGCGAAGCAGGCGACCTTCCTGCTCGTCAGTCAGAAGGTAGAGTGCGCCGTCGGACCCGGCGCGGACATCGCGAATGCGCGCACCAAGTTCGGCGAACAATGTCTCTTCCTCGCCAGTGGGAACGCCGTCGCGCAACTTCCAGCAGGCGTTTACTGGCACTGGCGCAGATGGTGCCTGCGGCGCGACCTGGGCGTCCGCGCACTTGGTTACATCGAGATCTTTTCCAGAGCCGGGGGTGCTGACTGGCCTGCGATCCTCGACCTCCCCACATAAGGCGGCGCGCTGTCCCAAAAAAAATGGGAACAATCCCAAAATCGGTTGCAAATCACTTTCAACAATCCTATAAGGTTATCGCCGAAAACAGAGTAGCAGGGTGGTGATTCCTGCGCTCTCTTCCAAGAGAGTTCTGCCTTGTCCTCGGCGTCAACCTGGCAATTCGTCGGGGTTGGCGCAGAGGCTTCCGTTTGTCGGTCTCCCCGTGCGCCTGCCCCGATTGGGGGTATTCGCGCAAATGGTCTCAATCACAAAAACTCCGCTGCTGGAGCCGCTTACAAAAGCGGTGGCAGCCCTTTCCGTTTCCGGCCTGATTTCGGTCCTCGTCGCGGGTTTCACGGACGAACTTGCCCGAATCTGGGTGATCACTTTCCTGCTGGGCTGGCCGCTCGGCTCCCTCTTTGATCGGGCGGTCAGCCGTCTTGAAAGGGGGATGGCATGAGCGCCGCCGATCAGGAACTGCCGGAGCGCAGCCGTTTCGGGGGAAGCCAGACCCGGACCCTCATTGTCACCCTCGTGATCCTGGCCGTCGTCCTGGGCGGGCTGTTCCTGTGGCGCACGATGCGCACCGGGCAGCAACAAGGCTGGCAGCAGCAGGCGACGTCCGTCGCCGCGACCGTCGTGACGCCGCAAGACGTGCCGGCCGCTCTGCAAGCGGTCGGGGGCTTGCGCGCGGTTCGGGAGGTGACGCTCTCGCCGGAGATCGCGGGGCGCGTGACCGCCATCCGGTTCGAGGCCGGTTCGCAGGTCCGCAGCGGCGCCTTGCTGGTCCAGCTTTTCGATGGTCCCGAGACGGCCGATCGGCAGGCGGCCCAGGCCAGGGCCGCGTTCGCCCGCGTGCAGGTGTCCCGTTCCGAGGAGCTTGCGCCGACCGGCGCGGAGCCGCGCGAACTGCTCGAACAGCGCCGCGCGGAGCGGGACCAGGCGGTCGCCGCCGTGCGCCAGCTCGACGCCCGGCTCATCCAGAAGCAGGTGCGCGCACCCTTCTCCGGCGAGATCGGCATTCGCCGCGTCAACCTCGGCCAGTTCCTCAATCCCGGCGATGCGATCGCCACGCTGACCGACCTCTCCAGCCTCTATGTCGAGTTCGCCCTGCCGCAGCAGGAGCTGGGACAGCTGCGGCGCGGATCGAGCGTCACCGTCACCAGCGACGCCTTCCCCGACCGGACCTTCACCGCGCGCGTCAACGCGATCGAGCCCCAGATCGGCCAGGACACCCGCAACGTCACGGTGCAGGCGGTCCTGCCCAACCCGGACCGGGCGCTACGGCCCGGCATGTATGTGACGGCCGCGCTCGAGTTGCCGCCGCAGACCGGCGCGCTGGTCGTGCCCGCGACCGCGATCCAGACCTCCGCGCAGGGCGACAGCGTGATCGTCATTCGCGGCAAGGATGCACGTAAGGCCGGCAAGGCCGAGATCGTGCCAGTGCACACCGGCCGCCGTATCGGCAACAGCGTCGTCATCGCCGGTGGCCTGAAGCCCGGTGACGTCGTCGTCACCGAAGGGCAACTGCGCGTGCAGCCGGGCGCCGAGGTCAAGGTCTCGCGCCTCGTGAAGACGGAGGAGCGCTGAGATGGCCTTCACCGACATCTTCATCCGCCGCCCGATCCTCGCGATCGTCGTCAGCCTGCTGATCCTGCTCGTGGGCGTCAGTGCGATGTTGAGCCTGCAGGTGCGCCAGTATCCGCGCATGGAAAGCGCGACGATCACCATCGACACGGCGCTGCCCGGCGCGACGCAGGACGTCATGCAGGGGTTCGTCACCACGCCGATCGCACAGGCGATCGCGACCGCCAGCGGCATCGAGTATCTGACATCGACCTCGACCCAGGGCACAAGCCGGATCAGCGCCAAGCTGGTACTCAATGCCGATGCCGACCGTTCGATGACCGAGATCCTCGCCAAGGTGCAGCAGGTCAAGTTCCGCCTGCCGGCCGGCGTCACCGATCCGGTAATCAACAAGATCACCGATGGCGCCTCGGCCATCCAGTATATCACCTTTACCAGCGAGACCGTGCCGGCGCCGCAGATGGTCGATTTTGCGACGCGCGTCGCTCAGCCGCTCATCACATCCGTTCCGGGCGTCGCGTCCGCGCAGATCAGCGGCGGTGCTCCGCTCGCGATGCGTATCTGGGTGGACCCGGTCAAGCTCACGGCGCGTGGCCTTTCGGCCAGCGATGTCGCCACCGCACTGCGGTCCAACAATGTGCAGGCGTCGCCGGGCCAGCTCAAGGGCGCCAACACCGCCATCAACATCACCGCCGGAACCGATCTGCGTGATGTCGAGGCGTTCCGCACGATGGTCATCAAGACCGGATCGGACGGAATCGTACGGCTCGGCGACATCGCGACCGTCGAGCTCGGCGGCCAGAACTACGACGCCTCCTTCATCACGTCCGGCAAGCCGGCTGTCGCGATCTCCATTTCCCCGACGCCGGACGGCAATCCGCTGGAGATCGTCGAGGCGGTGAGGACACTGCTTCCCGACATCCAGCGAGTTGCGCCGCCCGGTCTCGAAGTCACCAACACGTTCGACGTGGCGCATTTCGTGAACGCGTCGATCGAGGAGGTCCAGCGCACGCTGATCGAGGCGGTGATTATCGTGATCGTCGTCATCTTCCTGTTCCTGGGTAGCTTCCGCGCGGTCATCATCCCGATCGTCACCATTCCGCTGTCGCTGCTCGGCACGGCGGCGCTGATGCTGGCGTTCGGCTTTTCGTTCAACCTGCTGACCCTGCTCGCCATGGTTCTGGCGATCGGTCTCGTCGTCGACGATGCCATCGTGGTGGTGGAAAATATCCACCGGCATATCGAGGAAGGCTTGAAGCCCTTCGACGCGGCGCTTGTCGGCGCGCGCGAGATCGTCGGGCCGGTGATCGCGATGACGATCACGCTGGCGGCGGTCTATGCGCCGATCGGGCTTATGGGTGGGCTCACCGGCGCGCTGTTCCGCGAGTTCGCGTTCACGCTGGCCGGATCGGTCATCGTCTCGGGCGTCGTGGCGCTCACGCTGTCGCCGATGATGAGCGGCAAACTGCTCCATGCCAAGCTGGGCGAAGGCAGGCTGTCCCAGGCGATCGAGCGCAACATGCACAGGCTAACGCAGGGTTATGCCCGACTGCTTGACAAGACCTTGGCCGCACGCGGCGCCGTGCTGATCGTCGGCGTCGCCATGCTCGGTGCGATCGTGGTGCTGTTCAGCGGCTCCCAGCGCGAACTCGCGCCGCCGGAGGACATGGGCTATGTCTTCGTCCAGACGAAGGCGCCGCAATATGCCAATGTCGATTATACCTCACGCTTCAACGCCGAGGTCGATGGCATCTTCCGCTCGCTGCCGGAGTTCGCAAGCAGCTGGTTCGGCACCGGCGGAGAGAACAATGCCAATGGCGGCTTCGGCGGTGTCGTGCTCAAGGAATGGGGGGATCGGACACGCAGCGCCGACGACATCCAGGGCGAGCTGACCGGACGCAGCGGCGCGGTCACCGGCGTCTATGCCACAACCTTCCAGGACAGTCCGCTGCCCGCCGGCAGTGGCGGGCTGCCCGTGCAGATGGTGATCCGGTCGGCGGATGATTATCCCGAGATCTTCCAGACGCTCGAAGCGATCAAGGGCGCGGCCTGGGGCAGCGGCCTGTTCGCCTTCGTCGACAGCGACCTCGCCTTCGACAGTCCCGAAGCGCATATCAGCATCGACCATGAAAAGGCAGGTCAGCTCGGCATCTCCATGGCGGAGATCGCAGACACGCTGGCGACCCTGGTCGGCGAGAACTATGTCAACCGCTTCAACTGGCACGATCGTTCCTATGATGTGATCGCCCAGGTGCCGCAGGAGCAGCGGCTGACGCCCGACAATCTCGGCCAATTCTACGTCAAGGCATCCTCGGGCAGCCTCGTGCCGCTGTCCACGGTCGCCAGCGTGGAGATCCGTCCCCAACCCAACAGGTTGCCCCAGTTCAACCAGATGAACTCGGCGACGCTCTCGGCGGTGCTGTTGCCGGGCGTGACGATGGGCCAGGCGGTCGACTTCCTCAAGAGCCAGCCGCTGCCGGCCGGCACCACGGTCGACTGGCTGTCGAACAGCCGCCAATATGTGCAGGAAGGCAACCAACTCACCATCTCGTTCGGCTTCGCGCTCATCGTGATCTTCCTGGTGCTCGCGGCGCAGTTCGAGAGCTTCCGCGATCCGCTGGTGATCCTGGTGACGGTGCCGCTCGCCGTGTGCGGGGCGCTGGTGCCGCTCTATCTCGGCTTCACCACGCTCAACATCTACACCCAGATCGGCCTCATCACGCTGATCGGGCTGATCTCAAAGCACGGCATCCTGATGGTCTCCTTCGCCAACCAGATGCAGCGGCAGGAGGGAGCAAACCGGATGGAGGCTATGCGGCACGCCGCCGCCGTGCGTATGCGGCCCGTGCTGATGACCACCGCCGCGATGGCGGCGGGCCTGGTGCCGCTGCTGTTCGCGGGCGGCGCGGGCGCCAACAGCCGGTTCGCCATCGGCATCGTCGTGGTCATGGGCCTCTTGATCGGCACCCTGTTCACCCTGTTCGTGCTGCCGACCATCTACACGCTGATCGCGGGCGACCACCGCCCCAAGGCGGATGCACAGAGCGACGAACTCCCGGCCGAAGGAGGTCTGGCCCATGCGTAAATCGAGACTCTCGCTCCTGCTCTTGCCGCTGCTCGCTTCGGCGTGCGCGGCCGGCCCTGCCTATAAAAGTCCGCTCAGCCCCCCGGCGGCGGCAGGGCCGTTCGTTACGGAGGCGGCCGGATTTGATCGCGCCGCCGAACTACCGGATGACTGGTGGCGGCTCTACCGCGATCCGGCGCTCGACGAGTTGGTGGCCAAGGCGCTGGCCGCCAACACCGATCTTCGCGTCGCCTCCGCCAATCTCGCAAGAGCCCGCGCGGTCCTGTCGGAAGCACGCGCCGGACGGCTTCCGTCCACCGACATCTCCGGCGGCGTCAGCTATGGCGACGGCGTCCAGGGCGCTGCCGGCCAGGGTGGCGGGCAAGGCGGAACGCCCGTCGGCGGCGATGCGCAATGGTCCCAGAATGCAGGCGTTGCCCTGTCCTGGGAAGTCGACCTGTTCGGGCGGGTGGGCCGCGCGATCGAAGCGGCGCGCGCCGACACGCAGGCCGTCGAGGCCGCGCGCGACGCCGTGCGCGTGACGGTGGTCGCGGAGACGACACGGGCCTATCTCGACGCTTGCGCCTCGGCCTATGCGCTGTCGGTGGCGCGGGAGTCGTTCGAGACCAGCAACCAGAGCCTGCGGCTCGTCACCGCGCAGGAGCGGGCCGGATCGGTCGGCAAGCTCGATGTCGAGCGCGCCGGTGCGGCCGCCGCAACCGCGCGCGCCGCGATCCCCGCGCTTGAAGGCCAGCGGCAGATCGTCCTGTTCGAGCTGGCGGCGCTGCTCGGCACCACGCCTGACCAGGTGCCGGAAGCCGCGCGCGCCTGCGCGGTGGCGCCCGAGCCGCTTGCCGCCATCCCAGTCGGCGATGGCGCGGCGCTGCTGCGCCGCCGGCCCGACCTTCGCGAAGCCGAGCGGACGCTCGCGGCCGACACAGCGCGGATCGGCGTGGCGACGGCCGATCTCTATCCCAGGATCAGCCTGGGCGGCTCCGGCAATTTCTTCCGCAACGATTTCGTGCGCGGGGGCGACAGCTTCTCCTTCTCGCTCGGGCCGCTCCTGTCATGGAGCTTCCCCAATATGTCGGTAGCGCGCGCGCGGCTGCGCCAGGCCGAGGCCCAGGGCGACGCCTCGCTCGCAGCGTTCGACGGCCGCGTGCTGACCGCGCTCAAGGAGGTCGAGCAGGCGCTGACCAGCGTCGCGACCGAACAGGAGCGGCTCGACGCCCTGCGCGAGGCGCAGGAGCGGTCGGAGCGTGCCTATCGCTTCGCCGATCTGCGTTATCGCGCCGGCTCGGTCGGCTATCTCGACGTGCTGGTGGCGCAGGCCGACCTGCTCAACGCGCGGACCGCTTACGCCACTTCCGTTCGCCAGCTCGCTTCGGTGCGGGTCGACCTGTTCAAGGCATTGGGCGGCGGGTGGCGCGACGTGCCTGTGACGGCCGACGCCAGCGGCGCGAGCCGGAACTGAATGGAGCAAGCCCCTCGGCATCCGATCGAGGACTCCCGCGTCCGGGTCCTCGTTTCGGGCCGGGGATACGGTCGCAACGATCGGGACGCGCTTAGACCATTGTCCAGGAAGGGATGTCATGTTCAGCAGTTTCAAGGTCATTGCTGTCGTCGTCGATGAAACGCAGCGTGATAACAATGTGGCGGACCATGCCGCGCGGCTCGCCAAGCGCCATGGCGCGCATCTGATTGCCATCTACAGTGCGGCCAACCCGGAGGTCTCGCTGAGTGGCAGCTATGCCGTCGGCAAGGAGGCGATCGGTGACGTCCTCACCCACATGCGTTCCGAGCACGACAGCAAGGTGCTCAAGGCAGAGACGTTTCTGGCGGAACTCTCCCATCGCTACGATCTGAGTGTCGAGTTCCGTTTGATCTGGCGACAGGGAGACGATCTCGATCTGACAGCGCACGCACTCCATTGCGACCTTCTGATCCTCGCGCATCCCATGCCCGAGCGCGTGTCGAGCCTGCGTCCCGATCAACTGTTGCTGAATGCCGGAACGCCGGTGCTGATCGTGCCCGCGCAATGGGAGGGAGCGCGTATCGGAAGCAGGACCGTGATCGCCTGGAACGGCAGTCGGCAGGCCCGCCGGGGCATCGTCGACGCCATGCCGTTCCTCGCGCGATCCGAATGGGTGAAAGTGCTGCTGGTCGATGCCGACCGCCATCCCGAGAAGCACGGCCCCTATCCCGGCACCGACATGGCCCACTATCTTGCCCGCCACGATGTCGAGGCCGTCGAGGTCGAGCGGATAGAGGCGGGAGATCAGTCCGTCGCCGAGGCGATCCTGTCCTTCACGGCCGACCAGGACGCGGACCTCCTCGTCATCGGCGCCTACAGCCACCCGCTCCTGTTCGAGATGCTGCTGGGCGGGGTGACGCGCCCGCTGCTGACCGACACGACCGTTCCGCTGTTGATCGCACTTTGATCTCTAGGTTGGGCAAATGCAGCCAGTAAGAATCTATTGTCAGGCGACGCGATTTGATTGAACTGCGACATCTTCGTTACTTAGTAGCGGCCGCCGAAGCTGGAAGTTTCAGCCGGGCTGCACGCGCACTAAATATCAAACAAGCAACGCTCAGCCGGCATATTCTAAATGTAGAGAAGCGGCTCGGTTTAGCGCTATTCGACCGAAGGACGCGCGGCGCCACACTTACGCGAGACGGCGAGACGTATCTTCGCACCGCGCAACGGATCGTGGACGAGTGGGAAGAACTGAACGCCTGGGTGCGTTCGACGCGCAATGGAGAGGCCGGCAGGCTGGGGGTGGGCTTCTATACCTCCTTTGCGGCCGGGAACCTGCGCGCCTCCCTGAGCGAGTTTGGCGAACGTCATCCCGAGGTGAAGCTGTGCGGGTTCGAGCGCGACCGCAAAATGCTGCTGGCCGGGATCGAAAACCGGGTGCTCGATATCGCGATTATGGTTGGCGAGTCGCCTTGTCCAGGGCTGCTTAACCGATCATTCTGGAGCGAGCGGATGATGGTGGCTATGCCGGAAGACCATCGCCTTGCAGCCTGTGAAAAGATTCACTGGGCCGACCTCATCGGTGAACGCTTTCTGCTGACGCAGCGAGATCCCGGTCCAGAAAGCTGTAACATGATCTTTAGTAAGCTCGGGATGCCAGGCTACTCGCCTGAGATCGACATGGAGGACATCGGGCGCGATACTGTCCTAAGTATTATCGCGCTCGGTATGCATATTTCGATTGTCGAGGAATCTACTCTCGGCATCCATGTCCCCGGCGTGGTCTTCCGCGAGGTTCACGAGACCAACGGCCACGCGCGGATCGGCTTTTCCGGCTATTGGCGCGAAGACAATGAGAATGCGGTGCTGCGCCGGTTTCTTAAGTTCGTCACCGCCCGCTATTCGATGCCGTCTGTGCCTGTGCCGCAACCATCGTCTCAGCAAACGGGAAAGGAGCCGTCATGACGCAAGGAAAGACACTCATTATCGTGCTGGTCACGCTCATCATCGGGTTCGGAGCAGGTTTCGTGCTGCGCCCGATCATCGTCCCCGTCGATCGGACAGCGATCGTCGCCGGCTCGCCTGCCGCCGCCCCGGCGCCGGCCGAGCCGCGCGGGACGCAATATTTCGCGGCGCATCTCGATGAAGCGCGGCAGGTCGTGGCTCAATGCGCGGAAGGGACAGTGCGGAGCGCTGAGTGCGCCAACGCGGAGCAAGCCGTGATCGAAGCGGAAGGCCGGGAGCGTTTCAAGAAGTTCATGGGGAATTGAGGCGAGCGAACCAGCCTTCAATTCCCCTGCGTGCGGTGCCGGCGAAAGGCCCGGTCGGTTTCCATGAAGCGGGTGAGCATTGGCGCGACCAGCTTGTCGGGCGGGACCGGCGCTCCCCCGGTCTCGGCCGCGAGGGCGGCGGCATAGGCTTGCAAGTCGCGATGCACGGCGGCGGGCAGCTCCACCGAGAGCTTGACCGGCCGATCGTCGGCCAACGGCCCCAGCTTCAATTTGCTCATCGCGCGCCTCCGATCGGCTCCAATACAAGGTCGCGCGTGATAACCACGCGCAAAGGATGGCCCGGCCGAATGGTGAGCGTCGGCTGCACATTGAGCTGCCGACGCACGATCTGCTGGCCGGTCTGGTTGATGGTGTCTTGTGAGCCGCGGCGCAGCGCGCGGGTCAGGTCGTCCTCGCTGTCCGCGCCAAGCTCGGCCCCGACGCCGAGCAAGGTCGAGACGGCGGCGGCTTTGAGCAGATTGCCCCAATGCTGGTTCACGCGGTCCTGCAAGCCGGCGTATCCGGCCGCATCGGCGCCGGGCTGGCGCTCGAGAACGATCGAGCGGCCGTCCGGCAGGATCAGCCGATCCCAGGCCAGCAGCACGCGCGTCTGTCCGGCAGCGATCTCGCTGTCATATTCGCCGATCAGCCGCGCGCCCTGCGGAATGAGCAGGATGCGGCCCGTGGGGCTGTCATAGACGTTGGCCGTCACCTGGGCGGTGATCTGGCCGGGAAGGTCGGAGCGGATGCCGGTGATGAGTGCGGCGGGCACGATGCTGCCGGCCTGCACGATGTTGGGCGAGGCCGGCGCCATGAGCCGCTCGACGCTCACCGTGCGCGCATTGGACGCCTGCGCCATGAAGGCCCGCTTGGCGGCCTGGTCGCCCTGCGCGGCCGAGCCATCTGGTTGTCCTGGGGGCTGCGGAGCGGCAGCGTCCGGCGCTGCCATCGCGAGATTCGGCAGAGACGGCATTGCAGCGGCCCCGGCGCTGCTACCGCCGAGGAACACGCCGCTCATGCGGGCGGATTCACGTTCCTGCTCGGCGCGCTGGCGGGCGGCTTCCTCGGCCTGGGCGCGCGGATCGGGCTGGGCGCCGACCGGCGGGACCGGGACGTTCTCCCCGCGCTGCTGGGCGGAGACGATCGGCCCGCCGAGGTCGCCGGGAAGCGGCGCCCCAAGTTTCGGGACTTGGCCGTAGTCCTTCGGCCCCGAATTGATCGTCTCGGACGTGGCGCGGCCATCGGTGCTGTAAAGTTCCTTAGCCTCCTTCTCGCCGGGCGGCTTGAGCGCGTAGATCAGCGAGCCGCCGATGCCGAGGCCGGCGGCGACGCCCATGACGGCCAGCGCTTTGCGCGAGAGCCGCATGACACGGGGTGGCTCGCCGCGAAGCTGGAAGGCTTGAGGATCGGGGCGCGGCGTCTGCGGTGCGGGCGCTTCGGGCAGGGAATTGTCGGCGGGATCGCTCACGGCCGCCCCCTGCGCCCATCGTCCCGCACGATGCGGACGCGCTGCTCGCTGCGCCGGTCGCCCAGGCGCAGCTCGGCGGCGGCGAACAGCCGGTCCACCACCATGTAGCGGCCCTGCACGCGGTAATTGACCAGCTCGGCATCGCCGGCCGCGCCGGTCACGAACAGCGGCGGCATCTCGCCCTGCGAGATCCCGGCCGGAAACTCGATGAACACCTGGGCGGAATCGTCGAAGGCGCGCACAGGCTTCCACGGCACACTATCGCCGTCGATCCGGTAGCGGAAATTGAGCGCGGACACGTCCACGCCGGTCGCCACTGGCGCGGCCGATGCAGCCGCCGCATTGCGTCCCTGCAAGGCGATCAGCGCGTCATGCGGATAGGTCCACGATACCGAGGCCATGTAGGTCGAAGCCGTCGCGCGCAGCTCCACATGATAGGTGCGCCGATCGGTGTTGATGATGAGGTTGGTGGCGATGTCGGGCCGCGTGGGCTTCACGAGAATATGCACGCGCGCCGTCGCGCCGCTGCCGCTCACCGTATCGCCGATGATCCACCTGACCGTATCGCCCGCCGCGACCGGCCCCGGCCCCACGAGCTGCTCGCCTTCCTGCAAGGCGATGTCCGTCACCTGGCCGGGCGCGGTATAGACCTGATAGAGCGCGCCCTGCGTCCAGGGATATTGCTGGATGGCGTTCACATAGCCGTCGCGGGTGGGCTGCACGCGGGCAGCGGCATTGGCCGCCCCGACGCGGCGGCGCGGATCGGCAGGCTCGGAAGTCGGCGCGCTGGCCGTCACCGGCTTCAATTGGCCGGGGAGCGGCAGCGGCTCGGGGATCGTCACCACCTCGACGGCACGCGGCGGCTGTGCGGCCGGCGTCGCTGCGATCTCGCGCGGCGGATCGTCGTAAGCGATTGCGGGCGGCTTCGCCGAAGTAGTGGCGCAGCCGGCAAGCGCGGCGGCGGAGACGAGCAAGGCCGCCGAAGCGGAGCGGCGGAAAGGCGTGGGCGTCATTGCGACAGCTCCTTTGACCAGTTGAGGGCGTTGACGAAGACGCCGAGCGGATTCTTGCGCAGCGCGTCGGGTGTGCGCGGCGGTTGCACGACGATGGTGAGAATGGCCGACCAGCGTTCGATGGCGGTGAGGCTCCCGTCCTGATAGCGCCGCTCGGTCCAGGCGACGCGGAAGCTGTCCGGCGAGGCGCGAATGACGCTCGACACCTCCACCGCGACCTGCACGCGGCCGACATTGGCGAAGGGGTCGTTGGCGCGGGCATAGTCGTTGAGCGCCATCGCGCCCCGATCGGTCGTGAAATCATAGGCTCTGAGCCAGTTCTGGCGGACGATGACGGGATCGGCTGGGATCGCCCTGACCTGCTCGATGAAGCGGGCGAGATGGAACGCGATCTGCGGATCGGTCGCGCGGTAGCCGCTTTCGGCCGGCGCGACCGCCTGCGCCTCGCCGAGCCGATCGACCTGCACCACCCAGGGCACGATATGGCCGCGAGCCGATTGCCAGACGAGGCCGGCGGCAAGACCGCCGGACAGCGCCAGCGCGCCGAAGAAGGCGAGGCGCCAGTTCTTCGCCTGCACGCGCGCGGCGCCGATGCGGTCGTCCCACGCCTGGGCGGCACGCTGATAGGGTGTCGTGGGTTCGGGGGTCTGGCCGTAGCGGATGGTGGGGCGTCGGAACATGGAGGGTCAGTCCTTCTCTTTGATGTCGGGACCGCCGCCGCCGCCGTGGCTGTCGCCCGCCTTCACCGTATGGGCGACGACGGTTGCGCCGTGGGTCATGGACTGGCGGCGTTTCATCGCGGCGGCCCATGTGGGTTGGGCGGACGCGCCGGCCGACGCGGAAGCGCCAGCGGGTGCGGCGGCCGGGGCAGCGGGCGCAGCCCCGCCGGTGATCGTGCCGCCGGTGGCGGTAAATCCAGCGCGGGCGCCCGAACGGAAGTTGGACTTAATCGCCTCGCCGCCCTTGGCGGCCGCTTTGCGCAGGGGCGAAAGGACAGCGTTCGCCGCGCTTCCCGCCGCCGCCTGGCCGACAGCGGCCATGCCGCCCGCGACAGCGCCCCCGCCGCTCTTGCCGAACGAACCGAGGCTGTAGGCGCTGGTCGCGCCGCCTGCCATCTGCGCGCCGCCACGGGCAGCAGCGCCGGTCATCCTGCCGGCCGCACCGACAGCGGAACCGGCCGCGCCGATGCCAAGCCGCGCCGCCGCAGCGCCGCCGATCAGCGCACCGCCTGCCGCCAGGGCGGTCCCCGCCGCCGCACCCGCGCCGAGCTGGGGACCACCCGAGACGATGCCGCTGGCGATGCCGGGACCAAAGATCGAAAGACCCAGCAGCGACAGCGCGGCAAGCGCGATGGCCATGACCTGGTTGATGTCGGGTTCCACGCCCAGCCCGGCGGCGGTGAACTGGCTGAACAGCGTCGTGCCGATGCCGGTGATGACGGCGAGCACCAGAACCTTGATGCCGCTGGAGACGACATGACCCAGCACCTTCTCGGCCATGAAGGCGGTCTTGTTGAAGAAGGCGAAGGGAAGCAGGACGAAGCCGGCGAGCGTCACCAGCTTGAACTCGATCAGCGTGATGAAGACTTGCACGGCGATAATGAAGAAGGCGAGGACGACGATCAGCCAGGCGATCAGCAGCACGAGGATCAGCGCGGCGTTGGCGAAGAACGCCCAAAGGCTGGAGAATTGCCCCGCCGCATCCATCAGCGGCTTGGCCGCCTGGAGTCCGGTGGCCGCGATCGTGCCGGGCTTCATGAAGTCGTCGATGGTCAGCGTCCCGCCGCTGGCCTGGAGACCGAGGCCGGCGAAGCTCTCGAACACGATGGTCGCGAGCAGCGGGAAATTGCCGATGATGAAGGCGAAGGTGCCGATATAGAGCGTCTTCTTGACGAGGCGTTGCAGCACGTCCTCGTCCGCGCCCCAGGCCCAGAACAGGCCGGCAAGCGTCACGTCGATGGCGATCAGGGTGGTCGAGAGGAACGCGACCTCGCCGCCGAGCAGCCCGAACCCGCTGTCGATGTAGCCGGTGAAAGTGTCGAGGAAGGTATTGATGACGCCGGTGTCGTTCATGGCGTCTTGTCCTGAGCGTCACCCTGCCGGAAGAAGCGGCGGCGGTTCGCGGCCCAGGCCGCTTCGCAACCGCTGTCGGGCATGGTAAGCGTGGCGCAGCGTTCCAGCTCGCTCGCCAGATGCTCGTCGCCTTCGCTGCCGGCGATCGGAATGATCTCGCGCGGCGGGGCCGGCCGCTCCCGCAGGCCGAGGATGCCGATTGCCAGCATCATGCCCGCGAGCGCGGCAATCCCTGCGATCTTCCCCGTCCGCGACATGGGCCGTCTCAGTTGCCCATGAAGCGGCGGAACCGCTCGCGCCCTTCGGCCTCCTCGGCGGCCTGCCGGGCGGATTCGAGCGCCTGCGCCCGGCCCTGCGCCGCGACGGCGGCGGTGAGGTCGGCGAGCTGCTGCGATTGGAGGGCGAGGAGCTGGTTGCCGGCCTGTGCCGCCTGAAGCGCGCCGGTCGCGGACTGGCTGGCCGAGACCAGGCTGTCCATCGTCGTGCGCGCGCCCTCGATGTTGCCGACGACGCCGGCCTGCACCTGCAAGGCATCCTGAAAGGCGCCGACACTATCCTCCCAGCGGGCATTGGCGTTGGCGACCATCTGCGCGTGATCGCCGGTCAGGGCCGCGCCCTTGTAGCGGGCGCCAAACGCCTGCTGGATGTCCTGCACGTCATAGGCGATGCGCTGCGCCTCGGAGAGAAGCTGCTGCGTGCGCTGAACCTGCTGCTGGAGCTGCTGGAGCGACGAGAACGGCAGCGAGGTGAGGTTGCGCGCCTCGTTGATGAGGCTCGTCGCCTGGTTCTGAATTTGCTGAATCTGGTTGTTGATCTGTTGCAGCGACCGGGCGGCCGTCAGCACATTTTGGGCGTAATTGGTGGGGTCATAGACGATCCCGCCGAATTGCGCGTAGGCCGGCATCGGCAGGGCGATCGGCACGACGGCCGCGCTGGCGAGGACGCCGGCCACGATGGCGCGGCGAATGGGGGGCAGTCTCATAATTCGATCTCCATGTCTGGCGTGAGGGGAAGCTGGTGCTGGCGGTCGGAGGCCGGTTCCGGCAGCAGCTCGACGGCCCAGGCGCAGCCGCGGTGCCGCAGCCATTCGGCGGCGAAACCGGCTTGCCCGTGGGCTTCTATGATCTCGGTGATGCGGAGCTGGTCGGACTTGGCCGAGGCGGCGGTGAAGGCCAGCGCGACCTCGCCCAGCCCCAGCTCGAACAGGCGATTGCCGCGCCTGCTTTGACAGTAATAATCCCGTTTCGGGGTCGCCCGGCTGAGGATTTCGATCTGCCGGGCGTTGAGCCCGAATCGCTCGTAGATGGCCGCGATCTGCGGCTCGGCCGCGCGTTCGTTCGGCAGGAAGATGCGCGTCGGGCAGGACTCGATGATGGCCGGCGCGATGCTCGACGTTTCGATGTCGGCGAGGCTCTGCGTCGCGAAGACGACGCTGGCGTTGCGCTTGCGCAAGGTCTTCAGCCACTCGCGGAGCTGCGCGGCGAAGTCCGGGCTGTCGAGGACAAGCCAGCCCTCGTCGATGATGATGAGCGTCGGCGAACCGTCCAGCCGTCCCTCGATCCGGTGGAACAGATAGGAGAGCACCGCGGCGGCCGAGCCGGCGCCCACAAGCCCCTCGGTCTCGAACGCCTGCACGTCGGCCTCGCCCAGCCGCTCGGCCTCGGCGTCGAGCAGCCGGCCCCACGGCCCGCCGATGCAATAGGGCGCGAGCGCCTGCTTGAGCTGCTGGCTCTGCAACAGGACCGCGAGCCCTGTCAGCGTGCGTTCGGCCGGCGGTGCGCTGGCCAGCGAATTAAGCGCCGACCAGATATGCTCCTTGGCCTGGGGATCGACCGCGACGCCTTCCGACGCGAAGATCGCCGCCAGCCATTCGGCCGCCCAGGCGCGTTCGGCGGGATCGTCGATGCGGGCGAGCGGCTGTAGCTGGACGCCGGTATCGGCATCATCGGACAGCCCGCCGCCGAGATCCTGCCAGTCCCCGCCCATCGCCAGCGCGGCAGCGCGGATCGAACCGCCGAAGTCGAAGGCGAAGACCTGGCCGTTCTCGTAGCGGCGGAACTGCATCGCCATCAGCGCGAGCAGGACGGACTTGCCGGCCCCGGTCGGGCCGACGATCAGCGTGTGGCCGACATCGCTGCCGTCCGGGTGAAGGGAAAACCGGAACGGGGTCGAGCCTTCGGTCTTGCCGTAGAGCAAGGGGGGAGCACCGAAATGCTCGTCCCGTTCCGGCCCCGCCCATACCGCTGACAGGGGGATCAGGTGGGCGAGATTGATGGTGGAGATCGGCGGTTGCCGGACATTGGCGTAGGTGTGGCCGGGAAGTGAGCCGAGCCATGCTTCAATGGCGTTCATGCCCTCGGGGATCACGGTGAAGTCGCGGCCCTGAATGACCTTCTCGACCAGCCGCAGCTTCTCGGCCGCTATGGCGGGGTCGCGGTCCCACACCGTCACCGTCGCCGTGACATAGGCCATGCCGGCATAGTCGGCGCCCAGTTCCTGCAATGCGGCGTCGGCGTCAGCGGCCTTGTTGGAGGCGTCGCTGTCGAGCAACGTGGACGCCTCGTTCGTCATCACTTCCTTGAGGATCGCGGCGACGCTCTTGCGCTTGGCGAACCATTGGCGGCGGATGCGGGAGAGCAGCTTGGTCGCGTCGGTCTTGTCGAGCATGATCGCGCGCGCCGCCCAGCGATACTCGAAGGCGAGCCGGTTCAGTTCGTCCAGCAGGCCGGGGAATGTGACGCTGGGGAATCCCGTGATCGTCAGCGTGCGGAGATGATGGTCGCCCAGGCGCGGTTCGAGTCCGCCAGTGAGCGGCTCGTCGGCGAGCAGCGCGTCCAGATGCATCGGCGTCTCGGGGACGCGCACGCGCTGGCGCCGGGTCGAGATCGTGCTGTGCAGGTAGGTCAGCGTCTCGCCGTCGTCGAGCCAGCGGACCTCGGGCACGAAGCCTTCGACCAGATTGAGAACGCGGTCGCTGCGATCGGTGAAGCCCCTGAGCAATTCCCACGGATCGACGCCATTGGTGGACCGGCCCTCATAGAGCCAGGTTTCGGCCCGCGCGGCTTCCTCGGCGGGCGGCATCCACAGCAGCGTCAGATAGTAGCCGCTCTCGAAATGCGCGCCTTCCTCGCGGAATTGCTCGCGCCGCTCCATATCGACCAGCGCCGAGACGGGATCGGGAAAGCCGGACTCGGGATAGTCGAGCGCGGGCGTGCGCTGCGCCTCGACGAAGATCGCCCAGCCCGAGCCGAGCCGGCGCAGCGCGTTGTTGAGCCGCGCGGTGGTGGCGACCAGTTCGGCCGGCGTGGCGGAATCAAGGTCCGGCCCCCGAAAACGGGCCGTGCGCTGAAAGCTGCCGTCCTTGTTGAGAACGACGCCTTCGCCGACCAGCGCCGCCCAGGGCAGGAAGTCGGCCAGGTGCGCGGCCTTGCTGCGATATTCGCGCAAGCTCATCATGGCCGCATCCACGCCGGGTAGCGAAGGTGGCGCCGGGCCACGTCCACGAATTGCGGATCGCGCCGAGCGGCCCATACCGACAGCGCATGACCGAGCGCCCAAATCACGAGGCCGGCGATCCAGAGCCGCAGGCCCAGGCCGATCGCGCCGGCGAGCGTGCCGTTGACGATCGCGAGCGAGCGCGGGGCGCCGCCGAGCAGTATCGGCTCGGTCAGCGCCCGATGCACCGGGGCATAGAAGCCGGCGATCGGCTCGACGGGATCGGCCGCGCCCGTCATGCGACGACGAGCCCGCCGCCAAACGAGAAGAACGACAGGAAGAAGGAGCTGGCCGCGAACGCGATCGACAGGCCGAACACGATCTGCACCATGCGCCGCGCCCCGCCCGACGTGTCGCCGAACGCCAGCGTGAGGCCGGTGATAATGATGATTATCACCGCGATGATTTTCGCCACCGGCCCCTCGATGCTTTCGAGGATCGACTGGAGTGGCGCTTCCCACGGCATCGACGAGCCGCCTGCATGGGCCGGAACAGAGATGGTGAGCGCGATCACGCTGGCGGTGGCGGCGAGCATGGCGCGGCGTGCGCCATGCGACAAGGCATGGATCATGGCAGGTCTCCGGGCTGGGGGTTGGCAAGCGGGGTGAGCCGGTAGTCGCCGGTCGCGGCGTCGAGCCCCTCGACGCGGGCCAGCTCGGCGAGGCGGCGGCCGTGCCCGTCGCGGACCAGCACGGCGATCAGGTCGATGGTCTCGGCCAGCAGCGCGCGCGGGACCGTGACGACGGCCTCCTGAATGAGCTGCTCCATGCGGCGCAGCGCCCCGAGCGCGGTCCCGGCGTGGATCGTGCCCACGCCGCCGGGGTGCCCCGTTCCCCAGGCTTTCAGGAGGTCCAGCGCCTCGCTCCCGCGCACCTCACCGATGGGGATGCGGTCGGGGCGCAGACGCAGCGAGGACCGCACGAGATCGGACAGCGTGACGACGCCATCCTTGGTCCGCATGGCGACGAGGTTCGGCGCGGCGCATTGCAACTCGCGCGTGTCTTCGATCAGGACGATGCGGTCGGCGGTCTTGGCGACTTCGGCCAAGAGCGCATTGACCAGCGTGGTCTTGCCGCTGCCGGTCCCGCCCGCGACGAGGATGTTGGCGCGCGCGGCGACGCCCTGGCGGAGCGTTTCCGCCTCCGCCGCCGACATGATCCTGGCGGCCGCATAGTCGTCGAGCGTGAAGACCGCGACGGCGGGCTTGCGGATGGCGAAGGCCGGGGCCGCGACGACGGGCGGCAGCAGCCCCTCGAACCGCTCGCCGCCTTCGGGCAGCTCGGCCGAGACGCGCGGGGACCGGGCATGGACTTCGACGCCGACATGGTGCGCGACCAGGCGGACGATGCGCTCGCCGTCCGCGGCGGCCAGCGTGATGCCGGTGTCGCTGATGCCTTCGCCGAGCCGGTCCACCCACAGCCGGCCGTCCGGGTTCAGCATCACTTCGATAACGGCGGCATCGTCGAGCCAGGCCGCGATCGACGGCCCCAACGCCGTGCGCAGCATCCGCGCGCCACGTGTCTTCGCCTCGGAACGGATCGGGTGGACGGTCAAGAAAAAGCCCCTGGTGAGGGCCGGGCGAACCGCCGCCCGGCGTCAGGGGCACATCAAGAGAGACAGAAAAGACCGGGCTTCAACAAGTAAACGCGGGCGTCGTAGGCTGGCGAAGAACGACAGGGAGCAGCGTAGGCCGCTCATTCTTCTTGAGGCGGCAAGTCCTCACTGATTTCCTGTCTGACCTTCGGCCCCTTCGCGAGTCGGCGGCCGAGCGCATCCATGAAGGCATCGTAGCGGTCGCCGCCCTGCCGACGCATCGCGGCGCGCTCGCTCTCGGGTGGCGGCGGGGTGTTCGACAGCCAGAAGCGGACAAACATCGCGACCATCTCGACGCCGATCCCCGTGTCGCGCTCCAGCCGGGTCAAGCGCCGGTCCAGCTTGTCGAGCCGCTTGGCGATGGCGGCCTCGCGCTGCTCGTCGGCATCGGGCGACAGGAAGGATGCGATAGCGGCCTCGGCGATCAGCGAACGCGATTGCCCGCGCCGATCGGCATAGGCTTCAAGCGCGTCCTTGAGGTCGGGATCGAGATAGACCGACAGGGGGGATTTCGTGGTCATAGCTCGATGCCGTCGTCGGGATCGAGCGACGCCTGGCGGGCCACGCGCTGCATCTGGCGGCGCACCGCCGCCTGCCGCGTCGCGTCGCTATCGGGATCGGGCTCGTCCAGCTCGAACTCGTTGGCGGGCGCTGGCCGGGGCGTCGGCGCAATGTCGATATGGTGCTCCAGCGCCGGCTCGCGGCGCAGGTCCGCATTGTCGGCATCGTCCTCGGCATCCGCCTTCCTGGCGGCCTTTTTCTTCTTGGGCTTCTTCGGCGCTCCATGCTCGATCGGTTCGGGCATCGGCGGCGCCTCGATCGGCGCCAGGCCGCTCCAGTCGTCGGGGCGCGGCGGGCCGCCTCCGACATTGCTATCGGGCGGCGACATCACCCGCTGCGTGAACCGCCGGTCCTTGAAGTAGCGGACCTTCTTCGCCCGGATCGGCGGGATGCCGGCGACCATGACGATCTCATCGTCGGGCGGGAGCTGCATGATCTCTCCGGGGGTGAGAAGCTGGCGGGCGGTCTCGGAGCGCGACACCATCAGATGGCCGAGCCAGGGTGAGAGGCGATGCCCGGCGTAATTCTTCATCGCCCGCATCTCGGTCGCGGTGCCGAGCGCGTCCGATATGCGCTTGGCGGTGCGCTCGTCGTTGGTGGCGAACGACACGCGCACATGGCAATTGTCGAGGATCGCGTTGTTCGGCCCATAAGCTTTCTCGATCTGATTGAGGCTTTGGGCGATGAGGAAGCTCTGGATGCCGTATCCGGCCATGAACGCCAGCGCGCTCTCGAAGAAGTCGAGCCGGCCGAGCGCGGGAAACTCGTCGAGCATCAACAGCAGCCGGTGGCGCGACCGCCGCGCCTTCAAGTCCTCGGTCAGCCGGCGCCCGATCTGGTTGAGGATGAGGCGGATGAGCGGCTTGGTGCGCGAGATGTCGCTGGGCGGCACGACGAGGTAGAGCGTCACCGGCAGCTCGCCCTCGACCAGATCCTTGATGCGCCACTCGCAGGTGCGCGTGACCTGCGCGACGACGGGATCGCGATAGAGACCGAGGAACGACATGGCGGTCGAGAGCACGCCCGATCGTTCGTTGGCCGATTTGTTGAGCAGCTCGCGCGCGGCCGAGGCGACGACGGGATGGACGCCCGCCTCGCCCAGGTGCGGCGTCGTCATCATCGCCCATAGCGTGCTTTCGATCGGGCGGCGGGGATCGGACAGGAAGGCGGCGACGCCGGCCAGCGTCTTGTCGGCCTCGGCGTAGAGCACATGGAGGATCGTGCCGACCAGCAAGGCATGTGAGGTCTTTTCCCAATGGTTGCGCTTCTCCAGCGAACCTTCCGGGTCCACCAGCACGTCGGCGACGTTCTGCACGTCGCGCACTTCCCAGGCGCCCTTGCGGATTTCAAGAAGGGGGTTGTAGGCGGCCGACGCGCCATTGGTCGGATCGAACAGCAGCACCCGCGCGTGCTGGGCGCGGAAGCCGGCGGTGAGCTGCCAGTTCTCGCCCTTGATGTCATGGACAATGGCCGAGCCGGGCCAAGTGAGCAGCGTCGGCACCACCAGCCCCACGCCCTTGCCCGATCGCGTCGGCGCGAAGCACAGCACATGCTGGGGACCATCGTGGCGCAGATAGTCGCGCCCGAGCCGACCGAGCATGACGCCGCTGTCGCCCAGCAGCCCGGCGGCGCGCACTTCGTTGCGCCCTGCCCAGCGCGCCGAGCCATAAGTCTCAGCGTTCTTCAGCTCGCGCGCGCGCCAGACCGACATGCCGATGGCGACGACGATCGCGGCGAACCCGCCCGACACGGCGATGAACGCGCCGGTCTGGAATATCTCCGGCGCATAGGCGTCGAAAGAAAACCACCACCAGAAGAAGGCCGGCGGCGGATAGACCGGCCAGTCGCCGAGCATGAACCACGGCGCCCCAAGCTCGGGCTGATAGGCGAGCGCCGCGGCCGTCCATTGCGTCGCGGCCCATATGGTGCTGAGCACGATCAGGAAGACCGTGAATACCTGACCCCAGAGGATTTTGGTTGCCGACATGGCATCGAAGTCGATGCGTGCCGGACATCAAATCAAGCCGCTGTTATTATAGGGGAAAGTCTAGCGTAGAAATACAGGGAATAGCGTAGTTACGCCCATGACTGGCTGTCTAGCATCTGCTACCGAAGGGCAAAGGCTGATCAAATCCCGTATATCTTGCCTCGCCGCGTGAAGGCTGCCTTTGCTCCTTCGAGGATGCTGCAGGTGATATCCCGCGTCTGCTCATGGTCTATCGAGCCGCGTGACGTAATGACCGCTTGCTCACTGTTCGCGCCGAGCACGACGATCTGCTCGGCGTCGCCTAGAACGGCAATGTTCGGATTGTGCGTTACGATGATGATCTGGCGTCGCTCCTTCGCCAATCGGATGACAGGGACGAGCTGTGAGTAAATGAACTGTCCATCGAGATTGTCTTCCGGCTGGTCGATCAAAAGCGGGTTCGGATTTTCCGAAGATAGCATTAAGGCTAACAGGACGGATTGCTGTTGCCCGAGAGAGAGTTGGGCGAACTCACGCGTGCGATAGTGCTTCTGACCGCTCCCATCTGTGACCTCGCGCGTGACAGTGAGATAGGGCCGGTCAAACACCTGCATCGTTTCCAAGCGCGCAAGCGTTTTGGGTTCGCTGAAACGCTCGATGAGAGTGTTCGCCTCCTGTGTGTTGAAATACGACGCGCCCTCGTCACTAACGAGCGATGCAATTGCCAAAGGGTCTTTCGCCCTGATGGCGGCGAGGAGTTTCGGGACGGTGAGGTGGCGTTCGATCACCGAAGCGCGGGGCACCTGATTGGTCCGCCACCCCATGATCTCGATCAGCAGGTCTCGTGCCTGCGGCGAATGGGCGTTCTCCTCGAACTTCAGAGAGACATTCAGATCTGACAGCGCGCTGCGAAGTTTCACCGTGGCCGATGCCGCAAATGCCCGTCGTTTTTGATAAGTTGCAGCACGCGCTGACCAGCGCTTTACGGCAACCTCATCGCGCTCTTTGATCTTCTCCGACAGACGGGGTTCCCACGTTTTCAGGTTTGTCACCGATGTTTGGTGTGTAGCTTCATCTCGTGTGAGCTGCGCAATGTAGGTGGTGTTCACGGTGATGCCTTGGGCTTCCAAGGCGCTCTTTTGGGAATCCACAGTCGCGAGCAGGGTCGTCTCTTTCTTCGACCACTCCTCGACCTTGGTGGTGACAACTTGGCTGAGTGCCTGCGATCCCGCTTTGAGATCGCCTTCCGACACTGACAGGTTGCTCTCGAAGTCATCGGCCTTCGTTTTGATCGCGGCGAATTCGTCCTTCCCGAGAACCAGCTTGCTCTCGTCGGCCGCTGCCTTGAGCAGACCGAGCGACGTCTTTACCGCTTCGTAGTTCAAATTTTTGGCGATGGCGCGCGCATGTTCCATTACGCTACGCCTAGATTGACGCTCGGATTCTATCTGCTGATAGGTTTCGATCAGACCCTTTGCGTTTCCATCCGTAAACTTCTTGATCTGCTGCTTAGTGATGCTCAATTCACGCTCATATTGGGGAATGAGGGCAACCTTCCCGCGTGCTTCGTCGATAGCGATTTCCAACTCGGCGATCTCTGCGCGGATGCGCTCTTCTTCTACCGTCTCGCTGAGCACGTTGGTGAAGCGGTCAAGGTAACGCAGTAAAGCGCCCGGGTCTGCCTGAGCCTGCTCGCTAATTTTCTGCGTTTCGCCCTGGCCGTAGCACTCCACCGGGATGGTATCCGGGCCATCAAACGGATCGTTGATATTGGTTCCGCAATCGTCACCCTTGCTCCAGCAAAGTCGGTGAGCAGCTCCGGCTCCATCGACAAATTGTATATCAATACGTTCCGGCCAAACGTCCGAGTTGACGACCGAAGCGCCACTGGGCGTCTTTGAAAACGCCCGGACGCCTTCGAACATCGTCGACTTCCCTGTGCCACGGCCGCCGATGATACACGTCAGGTTAGAGCTGAAATGAATCGCTTGATCCTTCAAAAATCCGCCCTTGAACCGGATGCCGGTGACGGTCGGCACGCTCTTGGGCAACTCGTCTTCAAGCCGCACCCGCGAATCCCCTTCGGTCATCGCGTGACGCAGGGATTCGAAGGTGAGCGATTGCATTTTGTATCGCGTCACCTTGTTGTCGCCTGCGGCATTGCGGCCAAGCGCCTGCAAGGTGTGAGAATCGGAGTTCAGGACACGCGCGAGCGTTGGCAACGTGCCATCGTGAAGCTCGCTTCTCGTTTTGCCCAAGCCTTTGCGCACGTTGTCGGGGTCATTGACGCTGTAGGATATGGACGACCCCGCATTCTTCAGTTCGATGCCGAGCAAGGCAGGGTGGTTGATGATGTCGGCCTTGTATGGCGGAGCCCCTGGCACTTCGACTTCCAATCCCTTCGGTCCGTCCACATGCGCGAGCACGCCGAAACCGCCCAAGACGTGCATCTTCGTGAGGCAGTCCACCATCGGGTTGTCGACGCGCGACGTGGGCAGGCCCAAGTCGCGGACAGTCAATTGCGAATAAAATGCACTAAGTGATTGCAGGGACGGCAGATAGCAAAGCAGATGACCCTGCATCGTGCTGAGTTCGACCGCAGGAACGACGAGCAGGTTATCAAGCGCCGCAGCCGTAATGGCTGGTGCGACATTGTTGATGGCGTTGTGATCAGCGATTGCGATTACCGACAGGCCGTGAGCAATCGCTGTCTGCACGATGTTTGTTGGAGTGGCAGTTATGTCTGTTACGTCGTGTGATCCACCATAACTGTGAATGTGAAGGTCGCCGCGCACAAAACGCGCACCGTTCGTCAGCGCGATTACATCCGCAAAATCATCACTATCGACCATCGAGAGCCTCCCCCTTCGGTGAGGCTATCACAATCCAGCGACATGAGAACGCGGTGTTTTATTTCATGTTGGTGCGGTCGACACCCGGCGCCCCCGTAAGGCGACGGTGCTTGCGCCCTCCCGGACTCACAGGCATTCTTGTCGCATGTATCCTCAAACTAATCCGGAGAAGGCAGCTCTTTACTTCAAAGCCGTGGACGAAATTCGTGCGCGGCTTCGATGCGTGGACGACCTGTTGACCGGCAACATGGCACCGTTGCTTATACACGAGTTTTGCCAGTTGCAGCTCCGTCTCGCCGCCGAGTGTCTGGCGATCGCGTGCCTGGCCGCGCAGGGCGACTTCGAAACGCACAAAGCGTTTCGTGACAGGTATGAGCCGGGCGCTATCTTCAGGGCGCTGGAAGCACTGTATCCCGCATTCTTTCCGACGCCCTCTATCATGCAACGTGTCGGCGAAGGCCGGTGGCATTTCGACGGCGACGGGCACGGCAATACGATCACGCGCGCGGATATCGAAGAAATCTGGAACTTGTCCGGGGCGCATTTGCATCGTGGATCGGCGAAGCGATACCTGACGGACGCCCAAGACATTGACCTGCTGGCAGTAGCACGCCTCAAAGAAAGATTCTGGAATCTGCTAATGGACCACCTGATCGTTCTCGCTGACCAACAATCCCGATTTCACGTCCATGTCGAGCGGAACACCGACGACATTCAATGTCATTTTCTGTTTCTCGACAGGGAGGCAGGGACCGCTAGGGTCGAACCCTACAATGCGATCGTCGGTGAGCGCGCTATTTGATCGACGGCTTTCGCAAAATCCAGTTGCCGAGCTAGCCAGCCCGCTAGCTACTCAATCCCTTCAACTAAAGCCCCAGCCCTCGTCCTCTCCCAAATGACCAATCGACGCCGCCATTGGTCCGCATGACGCCCGAGATATGTTTGCCGATCTGGCGGTCGAGCGACGGGGACCAGGGCACGAGCTGGAAGCTCAACCCGTTGTCGATCATGGCGAAGCGGCCCGAGGCGAGCGTGACGCGCTGTCGCGCCGTGCCCGCGACATATTCCCCGGCCTTGGACGGCGCGTGCGGCAGGCCAATTTCGGCCGACAAGTCCTTGGTGGCCACGTCGAGTTCGCGCCGCCGCAGCGTGTCGAGCAGGTTGCGTGCGAAGATGATGCGCTGGCCCTGCCGCCGCGCCAGCCCTTCATCGGCCAGATGCTCGGCGCGGGCCTCCATCGCGGCGCGCACCTCGGTCCCGAAGCCGCCGCCGAGGTCGCGGCCGTCGCTCGACAGGTTGCGGCGGTCGAGCCAGGTGGCGCCCGGCGCGTGGACCTGCGCGGACAAGTCCGCGTCCGACCGGACGGCGAGCGCCACCCGCTGCCGGCCCTTGCGGTCCTCGAAATGGCGCAGCTCGACGATCGCGCCCGGCTTGCAATCGCCGGTCGCCTCGATGTCGGAAAAGCGGATGTGGTGGGTGCGCCCGTCGATGCCGTCCACGATCGCATAGGCTTTGCCGGTCAGCTCGTCATGCAAGCCGCGATCGACCAGCCTGCCGATAACGGGCTGGGCCGGATCGGCGTCGAGGACATAGCTGCCGGCGCCCCGGTCGATGCCGCGGTCGCTCATCGCCTTGTGCATCCGCTTGATGATGTCGCCGCGCTCGCCCAGCTCCCGCAGCGCCGCCTGGGCGCCGCCAGCCAGCGTCCACTTGCCGGGCGCGATCTCGCTGGCGAGGCCGAGGCGCTCCAGCTTGCGCAGCCGCCCCATCCTCAGCACATGGTCGCCATCCGGCCGCACGCCGGGCTCAGGCGCCATGTCGATCAGCCCGTCGCGCTGCATGGCGCGGGAAAGGTCGCGGTCGATCTCGGTCCAGCGTTCGGCCTCGACCTGCCGCTCCAGCGACTGCCGGATTTCAAGGTCGGTGCGCAGGCCGAGTTCCTGGGTGACTATCTCGCGCGCAGTCGCCCGCATCCCTTCGCGGATATAGTCGCGCGAAATAACGAGGTTCTGCCCGTCCTCGGCGACGCCCCGCACGATGATGTGGACATGGGGGTTGTCGGTGTTCCAGTGCTCGACCGCGCGCCAGTCCAGGCGGGTGCCGAGATCCTTTTCCATTCGCGTCATCAGTTCGCGGGTGAAGCCCTTGAGGTCGCGCATCTGCTCGGCGTCCTCGGGCGAGACGATGAAGCGAAAATGATGGCGGTCGTCCTCACAGCGCGCCGCAAACTCGTTGCGGTCGAGGCCGTCCGCCTCGGCGCCGAACAGCACGCCCCGCTCGCCGTCGCGGGTGACGCCATCGCGTTGCAGATAGTTGAGATGGGCGGCGAGCGAGGCGCGGCCGCCATGCCGGACCACGCGCGCCTTGACGACGACCTGGCGCGATCGGTGGCCGAGCCGGTGGGTGGCGCGCACGCTCGCCACGCGGCCCCGCCCGAAGGTCGAGCGCCCCGGCGCGACGATGCGGCCACGGCGCGAAACATGACCGCCCGCACGCTGGGCGGCGGCAAGCGCCTGGGCAATGATCGGGAGCGCGCGCTGGCTTCCCCGCGAGCGGATACGCCCTGGCCGGACACGGAAATCATCGTCACGGCTCATGACGCGGAACGCCGCAATGTGCGGCAAACCCTGCTGTCTGCTGGTTTTCGGCTCTCGCCGCACATTGCGCGGTTTCCGCGCACATTGCGCAGCAATGACCAAAAGCCTTGAGAATCAAGGCCACAACCGAGGCGCAGGGGCTCCGCACATTGCCGCCCTTTATCTTGCCCTCCAGCTTCCCCCTTCAGAAAGTCAGCCCTGCTCCCTTCCGGCGCTGCGAAAGCGTGCGCCGAAACCCGCCAGAGCGCGCGGGAGCCGCTCATGGCGGGGAGCGGCCGGAAAGCGGGACGAACAGGCCGTTGGAAGGTGGAGCAGCATCGGCCATGAAAAGCCCGGAGCGGTCGTCGGTCGGCCGCTCCGGCTGCGCGTCGGACGCCGTGCGATCGGCGGACGGTTGCGCGGTCGAAAGCGCCCCCGGCCGCACCGCGAACAGCGCCGCGCGACGCCATGCGAAGGGATCGGACGGCGGTGCGGCGGCAAGCTGGCTGTCGTCCGAACCGCCCCTGATCGACGCCAGCTTTGCGAGATAGGCGCGCGTCTCGGTGGGCAGCGGACGGCCGCGCGACAGATGTTCGTCGTAGCGGCCCGGCCCGGCATTGTAGGCCGCCAGCATCGCCGTCACGTTGCCGTAGCGGTCGTGCATCTCGCGCAGATAGGCCGCGCCCGCCAAGATGTTGTCGCGCGGATCGAACGGATCGGAGCCGAGGCGATGGCGCGTGCGCAGGCCCGCCCAGGTGCCGGGCATGATCTGCATGAGGCCCATCGCCCCGGCCTCCGAGACGGCGCGGACATCGCCGTTGCTCTCGACGCGCATTACGGCCCATATCCAGCGTTCGGGGATGCCGAAGCGCCGGGCCGCGTCCGCTACATGGTCCGCATAGGAATGGCGTGCGGTCAATCGCTCCGGCGGCGTGTCCTGCGCCAGCGCGGCAACGGGCGCAGCGCCCGGCGCAAGCAGCAGCAGGACCGCGAGCATGGCGGCCGACCCGCCCCCGCTCCGCCGCCAGCCTGCCAGCGTGCTCGCTCCGGTAAAGGGTGCGCGCGATGCGCCGGCCGGGGGCCGCCCTTGACCTTCGCTGCGCGCGCCGGCCGGCCTGCGACCGAGCGGGACGGAGGGATGAGACGGCCTTTCCGCGAGCAGAGGGATGATCGGGGACGGCACCGATCAGCTCCGATCGTCGCGCGGCCGGGGGCGTTTCCACGACAGCCGGAACGTCCGCCCATCATCATCGGCGCGGAACAGCACCGGCCGGAACGCCGCCGGGAAAAGCGGGCTGTCGATCTCCAGCGCAATGTAGTCACCGGCGCGCTCGCCGACCCGTTTCCACGCGCCCCCGACTTCGGGGCCGTCCTCGTCGTCGAGGTGGACGCGGTAATCGGGCGCGTTTTCGGCGTCGCTCGGATCGAGCGTGACCAGCACGATTTGTTCGTTGATGCCGAAATAGCGGGCGCGGCCGGCATAGCCGTTGGTGGTGGATTCAAAGATATTCACTTGCATGGCCGATCTCCTTGGCTTCGGGGGTGGAAGGTGTTGGGGACGGCGCGCGCAGCCAGAGCGGCGTGGCGCGTCCGATGACGGCGGAGGCCGGCAGCGGGCCGAAATAGCGGCCGTCCAGACTGTCGGGATGAGCGGGATTGAGCAGCAGCAGCTCGTCCGGCCGCAGGGTGCGGCATCCCTGCCAGACCGGCAGCGGACGGCCCTGGCCGTCACGCGCGCGGGCGATGGCGACGCGCCGGGCATCGACGCTCACGGCATCGCCGTTCCTGCACACGCGCTGCCCGGCCTTCGCCGCGACATGCTTCAGGAGCGGCACGCCCTCGGGCAGATAGCCGCGCGCCGCCAGCCAGCGGGAAAGTTGCTCGGGCGGCGCCATGGCGACCAGCGCGCCGGTGGGCGGGTCGCGGTCGGGATGGATGCGGTAGAGCCCGATCGGCGCGCTGGCGCTGGCGTTCCAGATGACGCGCGGGAGCGGATCGGCGACGGCGACGGCGACGAAGGCCGCGGCGAAGGCGGACGCGGCGATGGCCGTCGCCATGACAGTGCGGAGGCGCTTCATCCTTCGATCTCCCGGCGCTTGAGCCAGGCGCAATGGCGTGCGATCGTGTAGAGGCGCGGCTGATGGCCGGCTGCGATGCGATTGTGGACGTGCCGCCAATGGTCGGCCGCCGCGTCGCAGGGATCGACGCCGGCCGCCTCAACCGCGTCGATTGCGGCGAGCACCTGCTGGACCTTGGGCCAGCCCTCGATCTTGAGCAGGATGTCGCCGCCTGGCCGCACGAACGGCAGCGTCGCATAGGGCTCGTTGGCCGCGACCGCGCGCACCACGTCGATGCGCGAGACGATCGTGCCGAAGTCGTTGGCCGCCCAGCGCACGAACGCGAAGACGGCGCCCGGACGGAAGCCGACGACGCGGGTTCGGCGCGTCAGGATGCGGTCATGGGCGATCCGGCCGAAGCGTATCCAATGTTCCAGCTTCTTCTCGATCCAGGTCAGTTCGACATGGGTGAGACCGTCGCGGGCGAGCGCGCTGAACGCGCCGCCGCCGCGCACGGCGGGGGGCCGGTCGTCGATCATGGGAGGTCTCCGGGGATGGGGATCGCTATGGGCGCGAGCCGAGGCCGGCGGCTTGTCCGCCGACCGTGCGCCGAGCCTGCTAACATGGCCGTGCTGTTCACAGCCGCGTGCGCCGTTAGCAAGAATCCGAAGGATTCTTTTCTATTAGCACCGTTAGAAGGGGACCGATTCCGCGAGGATTTCTGCGGGTTTGCGAGCATCGCGCGTTCCCGAAAGTCCGAGTCTCGCGTTCCCGATCGTCCGAATCCGTCCGTTCCCGATAGTCCGAACCTCATGGCCAGTTCTCCACAGGCTTGAGGCCGACGCGGCGCATGGCGGCGTCGAACGGATCGACGGGGATGGGGGTGAAGTTCAGCCGGTCGCGGCCGAGCGCATGTTCGAGCGTGAGGACGTAACCGGGGAGCGGTTGGCGCGCGACGATGGCGCGCAGCTCGAACGCGAACCGGCGCAGCGGCGAGAGCACGCCGGATTTGAGATAGAGATGCGGAACGTCAAAGCTCCAGCCGCCCTGCTGGCGGCCGCCATGCTTGCGCACGATGCGGTAGAGCCAGCGTTCGAGGCCGCCGGTCAGGTCGAAATAGGCGCGGTCAATGGTCAGCACGAGCGCGCGGTCGAGCACGCCGGCATAGAACCAATCGGGCAGGATCAGCTCGATGCCGAGCGAACGGCCGTTGCCGTCCGCCAGTTCCCGCCATTCGTTGATCCATGAGAACCGGTGGCGGCGGCGCTGGTGCCGCTGCCGGATCGAAGTGGCGACGGTGGTGGATTGCAGGCGGTCGAGCGCGGCCTTCAGCCGCTCGTAGCTCGCCTTGCCGGTGCCGCGCCGGGTGAACGCCAGTATCTCGTGCGGCGTCGTCACCATCAGGCGCGAGGTCGGCCGTCCGGCGTCACGCGCCTCGATGAGCTGGCTCGCCGCCCAGATCAGCACGTCGGCGTCCCAAATATTCGCCATGCCATGCTCGGGGACGGCCTCGACCGAAATCCATGTCGCGCCCATGCGGAAGTCGATGGGCGCGGTGCGGCGGGCCTTGCCGAGCGAGAAGAACGGCCAGGCCATCAAGTCCTGCGCGTCGCGGGCCGCAAGGTCGCCGGGGACCGAGCGGAACAGCTCAAGCTGCGTGCGCTCGGCGCTCGACCGGCCTGAAAGGGAGCGTGCGGTGGGCATCGGTGCTCAGCGGCGCACGCAATCGGTGGGCAAGCGCTTGGCGGGATGGACGACGCCGCTGCCCGGATCGGAGGTCGAACGGCGGGTGCCGAGCGCGGCCCAGGCGTCGAGGTCGTCGATTGCATAGACGATCCGGCCGCCGAGCCTGCGGAACACCGGGCCGGTGCCGTAGCAGCGATGCTTTTCCAGCGTGCGGGCCGAGAGGCCGAGATGGATCGCCGCGTCGGGCGTCTTGAGATAGCGTGGCGTTGTGGCGGCGACAGGCTCGGCCATGATGATCCTCCTGGTGATGGCCGGCCCCGAAAAAGGGGTTCGGCGGACAGAAGGGAATGGTGGCGAAATGCCCCCTATGCGGAGAAGGGGACGCCGGAGACTGGGTTGGGAATGTCCCCCTCAGCCGCCGCGCAGCAACCGGATGTAGCCACCATCGCGCAGTTCGATGGCTTCCTTGAGCCAGCGCCTGATGCACTTGCGCTCAGCGCTGTCCGTCCATTTGGTGGGAGTGTAACGGCGAACCTTGGGATGGATCAGAGAGGCGGCCAACTCGCGCTGGCTGGCGCCGGCGCGGCGGCCGTCGAGCACTTGCAGCAGGGTGAGGAGATGTTCGCGCCGGAAGGGCGGGGGACGCAGCGCCGGTGGGCCGGCCGCCATGCCGCTGAGGCGGCGGCACAGGCGCTCGGCGGACGCGAGGCGCGCGAGGGGATCGAGCTCGATCGGCAGCATCACCGCCATTGGGCGGCGGCACGAACCGCACACGCACAGATGTTCGTCGCCATCAGGATCGGCGAGGATGACATGCAGGAAGTCGCCCATCCTAATCTGCGCGCGAATGTCGCCCAGCGCCTCCATGTCGAGGGGGCTGGCGCCGAGGCCGGCGAGCACTGGCGCTATGATGATGCTGGCCGGTGACAGGTCGGGGCGCGCGACCGCCAGCTTGCGGTCGAAGGCTGCGCCAGGCGCGGCGTGGTAGCTGATGCCCCAGCGGTTCACCAGGGCGGCGGTCGCCTCGTCGGCGGTGGTCGCGCCGCGTTTCACGTGGCCGAGCGCGCGGGTATAGTCAGCGCGATAGCGGGCATTGCGGCTGAGATAGCCGATGGCGATGTCGGAATATTGCAGCGCCTCGTCCCCGGCTTCGTCCGGGGGCGCGCGCCAGTCCCTCTCAGGCGGCACGGCAATCCTCCCAAGCGTGGCTCTCTATGGAGCGCGTCAGGGAATGTTCTCAGCCGTGCGAGCGTCGAGAAGCCCTGCCGGGCGGAGAGGCGCATAGCGGATTAAAGTCAGCGATTTGACGAGGTTTCCGCATTTTCGACTGTGTGACCCCGGCCCGCACCTACAGTTGGGGCGGCCGCATGTAATGGCGATAGCCGGTCTCAGTCATCCATCGGGCGCGCGCGAGATGGGAATCATGCACAAGGCGGGCGCGTTCGGGTTCAGCCTCGGGTTCAATCCCGAAAATGATCCGCACGGCCTCGCGCCAGTCGGCGTTTTCGTCCGCCGCATCAAGCAGCCGCCAGTAGGTGCGGACATGGCGTTCGTCATAGTCGGTGACGTGCGGTGCGTCGGGTGCACGGTCCTCGAAAGCGGCTATCGCCATCGCCTCGTTCCGCCTTCAGCTATTGCTCCGTGCGCCCGCAGATTGATGGCTTATACACCACAATGGACCGAAGTAATCACGCCATCCACGCTATGGCCGGATGACGCGGAGAGTATAGCCGGGCGAGCATCGGCGCCCATTACTTCCGCGATTTCTCCACCGCACCGCGCACCAACATAACGCCTTCGCCGCGTTCCGAATCAAGGAAGACGATGCCCGCCTCCTCCAGCGCCTTGACCACCTGATGGCGCGTATCTTCGCGCACGGGCAGGTTATTCTCGGATTCGAGGCGTTTCAGCGCGGTCAACGCAACAAGGGCCTCGTCGGCAAGCATCTCCTGGGTCCAATTGAGAAGCGCGCGTGCGGCCCGCACCTGGCGGGAAGTAATCATGCGCGGTCACGTTCACGAGCCCGGCGCTATACGCCATCAAAACGACTATTATAGTCGTCTTGGCATAGTGGCATCAGACACCGCGAGCCGGGCGAACGCCCGGCGAGCGCGCCTCTTTCAGCGGCCGCGCGGACCATTGGGAAGCGCGGCCGCCGCCGATCCGGGGAGCGGGTCGGCAGCGTCATGCGGACGGTAAAAGCGAAACCGCAGGGCCGGACGGTCCAGCCCTGCGGCTTGAAACGGTTAACCCGTCTTGAGGCGCTGCATCCCCTCGGCCAGTGTCCAGAGCGCGCGATTGAGCGTCACATTCTGGTCGATGCCGTTGATCGGGCGCGAACGGCTGCGGCGGATACGGCCCTCGGCATTGTGCTTGTGGCCATGCAATCCGCCCCGAATGACGTTCTCCTGTATCACGTTGAACGTGGTCCACAGGCTATCGCCCCGATCCTCGTAGCGGCGCGGCGCGATGATCTGCTCGGGGGTGAGCGGGCTTTCATCGTCGCCATAGCGGGCGACAAGGCTGACCTCGCCAAGCAAGCGCTGCTCAACCTCGGACAACCGAACCTCCTTCATTGCCGCGCTGGCGTCGATCAGCCGGGGGAAGTCCTCGGCCACGGTGTAAACGCCCTCGATAATGTCGTGCTCGATATTGCCCTTGTGCGGCACGCGGACCTCCTCGAACCGCTCGCCTGCAATCATGCTGTTGGTGCAGACGAAACGCAGCATACCGGCGAACATCTGATATGCGCTGGTGCCATCGTGGCTGTTCACGATGATGACCTCGGCCGCCTCGGGCTTGCCGATACCCTCATCCCGGCGCAGGCGCAGCATGTGCTTGGCGTGGCCGTGGCGGCTGCCGTCGCGGGGGACGGACTGCACGGCGAAGAACGGGAACCATCCTTCCCGGCGCAACCCCTCAACGATGTCGATGGTGGGGACATAGACATACCGCTCGGAACGGCTGTCGTGCGCCTCGCGGGCGAAGATGGACGGGACGTGGCGATACAGCGCCTCATTGTCGAGCGGCTCATAACCGCCGATCTGATGACTGTTGCGGCCGAACCGGGTAGCAAGGTGGTGGATGGTCATGGGTCTTCCTTTCATTGGGCTTGGGTTTCCGCGCAGCGGAAGCGCCGCGCTGAAACCCTGCCCGTCGGCGAGACCGGGGGTGCAAACGGAACGCGGCTTCGCGGGGAACCGGCTGCACGGAACGCGGCTGCTGCGTGGAGGAAGCTGGGCGGAAGCCGCTTGGAGTGCGCCGGGGGCAGAGCCCCAAGCACGGCGCCGCGCGAGCGGCGCATTCGATCGAGTTACTAGGCGACTTGCATTCTCTCGATGTCGGCCGGATCAAGATACAAGGGTCGCGTAGATTGCCAGGCCAAGGGGGGCACGAAGAGTGACGCAGAAATTAGTCGGGTCAACACATCCAGATTGGCACGATATGTCTCCGTTCGTAGTTCATTTCACAAAAAAGTCCGCCCATCAGAGTGAATATGACAATTCAATATCTATTCTTTCTGAGAGGAGGGTTGAGGCACGCAATCGCTTCGGAAGCGGAAAGAATTACGCCGAATCCCCGAAATGCGTGTGTTTTAGCGAGGTGCCGCTTCATCAACTCAAACGCCTCGCAGACAAGCGAGGGTCTTATGGCATCGGATTTCGAAAAGATTTCATCGTCGCACGAGCCGGCGGACCGATCATGTATGCGTATCAAGATACGCCGCACGCACTGGCGCTGCGAGCGATGATACAAGAATCGGTCGGCGACCCCGAAAGTCCTGTCTGGAAGATCGCGCCCTTTGTCGATCAGCCGGGATTATACGGCAGCGCCTCTTATTTCTTCGAATGGGAACGCGAATGGCGGATCGTTGGCGACCTCAGTTTCGAGGAATCCGATCCAGCATTTCTCATTATTCCTGAAGGCCTGCACGATGCTGCCAAGGCTTTTTTCGAGGATGCAGAACAGGAGCAGCTCGGACCCAGCTATAAATGTCCATTCATTGATCCCTATTGGAGCTTAGAGCAGGTCAATAGCGTCCTGTTCCCGTGAGATGGCCGAGAGTGTAGCGCCCCGCTCCGTTGGATGGTCGGGGCGCTATAGGATCAGTCGGAAACCAGCTCGTAAGTGCCGCTCGTTTCGTCCTTGAACAGCCTGAGATAGACCGGCGTGCCACCAAGGAGGGTCAGCTTGAACGAGACGTAAGCCCTGTTCTCCTTGCTTGTCTTCGCCCATGCAGCGCCGAAGTCGATGCGATCGTCGTCGACTGGATGGATGCGAAAGTCAGGCGCCTTGTCGTTGTCCTTGCCTTCAACCCGGCGCAATTCAACCTGCTCACGGACTCCGAAGGAGCGTATTTCGCCGGTGTAGCCATTCTCAGTGGTGGTGAAGATGCCGCGGATCATGTCGTCAGTCCTTTCTTGCCTCGGGACCGCACCCATTGCGGCCTCGATGGCTGTCGCCCGGACGGGGGATGACCGACCTGCATCCGAAGGACAGAACGCAGTGGCTGGCGGCAGCGGGCGGCTTTTTTGCTTCGCGATGCAAAGCCGGGCTCGCCCGGCGGCGGAAAAAAGCCGCCCGCTGCTGTTGCGGGAAGGCGGGCGAACCTCGGCCAGACAAGCCTTTCGAGAGGCCGTGTGGCGGTCGTGTCGTGGAGGATCTCGGGACTAACAATGTGGTGAGGCAATCGGGCGCTTCCACGTGCGGCGATCCCGGTAATCATGCCCTGATTGGCTGATGCAGAGAGAGCATGGAACAAGGTGAAGAGAAACCACGCTGGCCCCAGTTTCCGCCCGATAGCGACATCTGTGGACGGTGGCACTGCGCTGCCGGGAAACCAGCGAGGATGACGCGCTGGGAAACAGGCTCGGATTGAAGCCGCTCGTCGGCCTACCCGCCTTGCACCTATAGGGCGAGCGTCGGCCGCTACGCCCTGACCGATGGCAATCCACGCCGCGTCTTGCCGCAATACCCTTGCATATTGTTCCTTATTTGTTCCACATTGCCACTCTCCGAATCGACAGTGTGAGGAACGGCGTATGAGCGTGATGATCCGCGGCGAAGACCGTGCCAGATTGAAAGTGACGGGGGACATCGAGGCGGAGTTAGCGGTGCCACCAGGGGCTGCTGGCCGTTGTTGGATCAGCGTTTCGGACGGCACGCTGATCGAAGCCGCTTATGTCGACGACAACGCTTGCCGTTTCGTTGTCAGTGAGGAAGGCGCAGGCATCGCGCAGATTCAGCGCGACGGTGCTGCCGATGTGCTACGGCTCGACTGGCGCGTGGAATGGGTGACGGTAGCCTCCGCAGGTAATGCGGCCCGCGCGGCACGCGGCGAGCCCCTGCCGTTGCTGCCTGGCTTGTTCGGTTGATCCAAGGCAATCAAGGCTCGGCCGATGTGACTGCGGAGTGTCCATGAGCAAATTTGTTCTGCCAATGCCCGAATATAACCGGGTCCATCAGATTATTCATGGCGTCATCAAAGATGAGGGGAATGTTGAACGTGGTTGCACGTTCTTCTCGATCGTCGGGTCGTATCTGTTGAATAAGCACTACGGAATTGCCGCCACGGCGGTTGCGGGCGGATTCGCGCTCTGTGTCGATGATGCTCCCAAGTGCATCTTCTATGGCAAGGATGAGGGCGGTAAGTTCAGTTGGGGCAACGATGGCTTCCATATGTGGGTGCAGACGAAAGATCATGTCATCGACTTTATGGCGCCGATCTACGCTGAGTCGTTCGCCATTGCCCAACCCGATGTCGTGCTCCCGCGCAAGATGTTCCAGAAACGCCTTGAGGACGACAAGCAGAGCCTGGACGATTTACAGGCTACGGGCGACTATATGGTCTTTCCTGATCCCGATCTGAGCGAGGAATTGATCGACCATTTCCTGAGCCGCCCGATCAATACCGACCTGTTGGGCATAGCCGAGGCGTGGTTCGGGAGCCGGCGCGGGAAGCAGCGGCCGACGATCAGCATGGGCAGCAACGACGGAATCGTGCGGCATCTCACATTACCCCCCACAATAGCGCGCGGAGCTTGGTAGGCATTCAACCCCGCCTATGAAACAAGAACGGCCGCGCCCGGTCAGGGCGCGGCCGCATTTTTCGGCCTCTCGTCAAAGGTAAGGCCGGGACCGCCATAGCAGCCCCGGCCCGTCACCTATTCAGCGGCTACCGCATAGTGCGACTGCTCGCCTTCCAACGGCTCCACCATATCCCCGCCGTCCTGCGCTTCGGTATTGGGGGCCTCCGCTTCGGACGGCTGCGCGTCCGTCTCGAAATCCTCCTCCTTCACCTCCACGGCCTCCGGCGCTTCGGCTTCCGGCTCGACGGTTTGCAACACAGTTGGCAACCATCCCGTTCCGGCGACAAGCCGCTCCGCCTCGTCGGCCATTGCTTCCTTCTTCAACGGCTGGATGCGCTCCGCTGCCTCCGGGGAGATGGCCTCGCTCACCGCCTGCGCGATATGAGCCTTGGTGACGCGCCCGAAATAGCTACGCGTGTTCGCGGTCCACGTCGCCGTCATGTCGAGCCCGATGGCCTGCGCCAGCCCGTCCGCCGCCTCGATGCGGGTGACGGGACGTTCCCACGGCACCTTCACCGCATTGACGGTGAGCGACACGCAATGCGCCAGCAATGCGGTGCGGCTTTCGGCGTCCAGCCCGGCGAGAAACGACCACAGGTCCGCCGTCTCACCCGGAAGCTGCTCGCCCCACTGGTCATGCCGCGCCGCCAGCGCCTCGCCCGCCTCGGTGTTCGCGATGCCCTCGGCGTGGGTGGTGAGGTCTTCGCTCTTGGCGGTGACGGTGAGACAGGACTTGCCGAACCCATGATAGAACAGGTCCAGCACCAGCGCGTGGGTCAACGCGACCATCGCCATGTCGGGCTGCTCGCCAAGGGCCAGACGAAGGCCGAGCGTCCGATGCGCCGTGAGGTCACGAATGAGGCTGTCGGAAATGGGCTTGCCCGCGTCGGCCTCCCCCAATTCCACTTCTTCGTCCGCATCCTCGTCGTGTTCGTTGGCTCCGCCGTCCTCCACACGGATGCCGTCGCTGTCGTCCTCCGGGTCCGCTTCCGGCTGCGGCTCGTCCTCGGCACGGACATAACCGCGCTCGATCTTCACCTCGCCGGTGGAGCCGAGCGAAACGAAAACGCCGCCACGCTCGATCACCGCAGGATCATAGGCAGAACGCTTGGCGCAGAGCGCATCGATCTCGTCGCTCAACGCCTGCGCCTTCGCCGCCACGGCCTCGGGCATGTCCTCATAAGAGTCATAGCCTTCGATCAGCGCATCATGGGCTTCCGCTGCCTCCGACAGCCGCACCTCGTCCTTATCGGACAGGGCGATATGCTGCGGATAATAACGCCGCATCCCATGACCGTGGGGGAAGTCGATGCTGACCTCGCCCCATTTCCAGCCCTCGGCCAGAACCTCCCCGGCGATCTCGCGCAACCGCTCCACCACAAGCGTATCGAGCAAGCCTGCATCCTCGAAGAAACCACCGTCATCCTCGGTGAACAGGTCACGGATGATCGTGCCGCCCGCCTCGACATAGGCGTCCGCCCCGATAAACACCGCCCGCCGGTCAGTCGCCGGGATATTGCTTGCGGTAAGATCGCGCCGGATGATCCACGGCTCCTTGTTCCATGACAGGTTCTCGAAGACCTGCTCCTGCCGGGCATGGTCGTCGGTGATGGTGAACGCGGCCAGTTGGTCGAGCGTAAGGCCGTCTTGCCGATACACATCCATCAGCTTCGGGCTGATCGCACCGAGACGCAGCCGCCGCTTCACCACATCAGGGGACACGCCGAACCGCGCACCGATTTCCTCCGCACCCCATCCCTTGTCGCGGGACAGTTCATGGAACCGCTCGAACTGGTCGGCGGGGTGCATCGGCGTCCGGGTGACATTCTCGTCAAGGCTGATCTCCGCCGCGTCGTTCTCGGTGTCGAGATAGCAGCGGATGGGCTGCGTCCGTTTGATCTGCTTGCGCTTGGCGCGCAGCAACTGCGCCAGCCTCCGGCCCTCGCCAGCGGTGACGAAATAGCAGCCGGTCGGCACGCCGTCCTTCGTCTCCGGTTCCACGACAAGGTTCTGGATCATCCCCTTGTGCTGGATGGACGCCGCCAGCGCCTCGATCGCTGCCTCGCCGTGCGGCACCTTTCGCGCATTCTTCGGCGACTTCTTGAGCTTGTTGAGGGGCACGAAAATCTCGATGCCCGACACCGGCTCGGCGGCACTGGTTTCGATCTGAACAATCTTGGTCATCTTCCTACTCCTTGGGTTTCCGCGCAGCGGGAAGCGCCGCGCTGAAACCCTGCCCGTCGGCGAGACCGGGGGTGCAAACGGAGGGACGGCTTCGCGGGGAACCGGCTGCACGGAGCGAAGCGCAGGAAGCTGGGCGGAAGACGTTCCGAAGTGCGCCAGGGGCAGCGCCCCAAGCACCGGGCCGCTTGCGGCGCCACAAAGAGACGCACCCTTGCGGCGGACAGCCGGCGCGGCGGCGTGCGCGCGGACACTGGGGGCCAGCCGTTGCCGCGCCCCCGACCAGAGCAAGAGTGCCACGCGGGCCGAGAAATACGCGCGAACCCTGGGCGGCCTTAGCCGCCAGAGTGCGCTCACCAGATCCCCGCGTTCTGCTCAGGGGCGTTGCGGGGTGTCCCCGCTCGAAGGGGTCTGGCGAGACCCGCTGGGGCTCGGCAGCAGGGGAAGGCCTTCCCCCGCAAGCCATTCAACCTGCCCGGAAAACAAAAGGCACCGGCGGTATGTCGGCAAGCTCTGCTGAATCCGTGCATTCGTCGGCACGGGACGGCTCCGCTTTTCGCGTTATCCTTCGATTTCGACGCCGATCAGTGTCGGGATGGCCGTTTCGATCGGAGTATAGAGATCGACTTCCGCTTCCGGCGTCTCAAGGCTGACGATCAAGGCGTAACGTGCTCTGTCGTTGAAGCGCTTGAGCCCGGTTCGCTCCCGCCACCAGCCGGTGATCGGGTGGATATAAAGCATGTTCCGGGCGGCAAGCTCGACGGCCGGGCCTTCCCAGATGTCGACATGCAGCGATCCGGCCGAGATGGCGCGCTCACCGAACAGCCAGCCATCATTATTCTCATTCACCGGCCGCGGGTCATTCTCCTCGCGCCCTTCTGCGTTGTTCCTGCGCAGGAAGTTCGCGGTGGTCTCCCGCGACCGTTTCAAGTCAAAGCGAAGGCCGAAGGATTGGTAGCGCGCCGGGTCGATTGCCGTGGCGAAACTGGGATTGGGCTCGATGAAATAGGAGAGCGTCACCTTCAGCCGCACACGCAGATTGTCGAGGTCTTCGAGAATCTGGCGTGGCCAGGGCAGCGGATAGACATGGGCCTCGTTGAAGCGGATGCCTGACGCCTCCTTGCGGAAGGGCTGAATCTCCCTTTGGGCGACAAGCGCGAGATCGTTGATCGCGGATGCGCGAGCGCGGGCAAGGCCGGGAAGGCCGTAACCATAGCGGCGGAGACAATCCGCCTTGTCGCGCTTGGCCGCGCAGGCAGCGATGGCCTCGGTCATGGGCGGGGTCCAGCGCGCACTATGGACCATCAGCGCCCGGATGGTTTCCGGCCAATAGTCGGGATGGTCTGCCGCGATCTGCGCGGCTAAGCGGGCCGCCTGCGCGGTCGCCGCGCTGGTCGCCCAGAAGCTGTCGAGCGGGCGCTGACCGACATCGCGCGCGGTGGTCAGAAGCGAAAGAGAGTCGAGGCCGGCAATCGCTTCAGTTTTCGCGGGGCTGATCGCCCGGTTGCCTGCCTCGAACACGAGGTCGGGCTTGAACGGCGATTGGCCCGAGCGCCAGAGGTAGGAGGTGCGGCTGTAGGGGCTTCCGGCGCCGACGGTCGCCATCGGCGTCCAGCCCTCGTAGCCGGCTTCCGCGATCTGGCTCTTTTCGGTGTAGCCGCCGATCGCAAGCGCATTCCAAGCCTGACAGGGATCTTCGGCCGGAAAGGCATCGGTGTCCGCGATCTCAGCCGGATCGGCGTGGTCGGGGACATTGCCGGCGGCGAGGACGATGAGCCTCTTGGGCGCCGGGTTCTCCTGATCCTCGGATTCGGCGCCGGCCGCGGCCTGGTCGATGGCGGCGCTCCATGCAGTCGCGTCGGCACCGCTACGTCCACCATTGGTAACGGCCATGCAGAACATACGCGCTCGGTCAGGGTTCTGGATTTCGGCGCGTGCGATGGCGCCTTGGGTGATGGGACCGTAAGCGTGCGGGTCGTTTGGGGGAAAACCTGCGGGCGGCAGGATTTTGACCGACTCCAGTCGGTGGGTAAGGCGTCGCTGTTCCTGATCGGCCAAGGGCGCCACGAGGTCGCCGTGCAGCGCCAATCCCGCCATGCCGGTGCCGTGGCCGGAGCCTGGCGCATGATCGTCACCGCCCCAGGCGGGATCGACGCTCAAGAGGTCTTCGACCGCCAGGGCGGGCTCGATGAGCGGATGGGCACGATTGACGCCGGTATCGAGGAGGCAGATGGCCGGCGCCTCGCGGCCGGGCCAGATCGTCCGTTCGGCAAGGTCTTCGATGAACGCGCGCGCCTCGTCGCGCAGGTCATGGGTGAAAACATGAGGATTGTCGCTGGCGCGCCGCAGCTCGGCAATGCCGCCAGTGGCGAACAGCAACAACTCGATCGCGGCACGGCGACCATAGACTGGAACGACGATGGTTTCGGGAAAGCGCAGGAAGGTGTCGCCCTCGCCGACATGGAGCCCAAGCTGGGCGGCGGCTTCGAGAACGCGGTCAACCCTGTCGCGGAAGCACCACAGCGACCACCACATTTCCGCTTGAGGGTCTTCAGGCAATGCGGCGGGATCGTCCCGCCAGAAGGTGCGGATGCGCGCTTCGCGGATATGCTCGATCGTCTCGACGCGGGTTTTCCCTTTGGGCGAGCCGGTGCGCTCGTTGAGCGGCCCGAAAGTGTAATCCTGGAACACCGCTTCGAGCGTGTCGCGCATGTCGTCGGGCACGAACAAGGCGATGCGACGCGCGCCTTGTTCGGTGAAGGTCACAGCGCCTTGCCGGGTTTTCTCCCGCGTGCGTTCGAGCGTGGTCGGGCCGGCTTGCGGCGACAGCTCCACTTCAAGGAAAGTGCCGTCCGGCGGAGGAAGGAGCGCAACGCCGTCCGGCCTCTGTCGGGCCTGTTCGGCCTGTTGAAAGGCCGAAGCGAGTTCGGCGATCAAGCGCTGGCCGTGGTCCTCGCGGATGCGGATGAGCGGGCGCTGCCGGGCATTGCTGCCCGGAGATTTGAACGCAACGCTGTGAGCCAGTCCCGAAATGTCGAGATGCGGTCGGTCGTGTTGCGCCACAGGTCAGTGTTTCGCAGAGAACGCGGTGCGCATCGCTTGGCGCTCGGCGAGGCGAGCGATGATGTCGGGCGTGGCGATCTGGTCGCGCTGGTCGAGGATCGCGGCCTTGACGGCTTCGTCGGCTGCGCGCGCAATCTCGGCCTGGCTGAGGCCGCGCGCCGCCTTCTCGATGGTGGACCAAGCCAGGCGGGGATATTTCAGCGGCTTGAGGTTGGCCTTGACCACGGCCCGCACCTGTTCGGCCGAGGGCAGCTCGAACTCGATCACGTCGTCGAAGCGGCGCAGCAAGGCCCTATCGAGCAATTCGGGATGGTTGGTTGCCGCCACGAGCGGACTATCGGTGGCGCTCTTTTCCTCCATGAACTGAAGGAAGCTGTTGAGGACGCGGCGCATCTCGGCAACGTCGTTCGAGGCCGTGCGATGCCCGCCTACGGCATCGAACTCATCGAACAGATAGACGGCGCGGCGGCGCAGGGTCTCGTCGAACACAAGCCTGAGCTTGGCGGCGGTCTCACCCATGAAGCGGGTAATGAGCGTCTCCAGCCTTATGATGAAGAGCGGCAGCTTCAGCTCGCCAGCCAAGGCTTCGGCGGTCATGGTCTTGCCCGATCCGGGCGGACCGACGAACAGGAGCCGCCGGTTAGGGGCCTTGCCATGCTCGCGCAGCCAGTCCCGTCGACGTTGCTGGAGAAGAGCATTGCCGAGCCGTTCCGAGACTGCGGCCGGGAGGATCACGTCGGCGAGCGTCACCGTAGGTTCGCGAAGATCGAGGAGACCTTCAAGATCACCGCGCGGGCGGGCGAAAACGATAGGAATTGATGGGCTGACACCGCGCGCGGCGCGCGCCGTATCGACAGCCGTGCGCAAGTCGTTTGCGGTGTCTCTGCGACCCTGCCGGGCCTCAGCAGCGGCAACCTGCAAAGCGATCGAATAGAACTGCTCGTCGTCGCCTTCCGCTCGACTGCGCAGCATGGCCAATATCTGTTTGGCATTAGACACTGAATCTACTCGATTTCTTTCTCACACACATTTCCCCCATCGTTCCTGATTCAATAACGCAAACGCTCCAAGAATTGAAGAACAAGCTGGGGCGGGCGCGCGATATTCGCAAAACCTTCGTGGCGGTCGGCTCCAAAGCCGCCGGACCAGAGACGCTCGCCGCGCCTCATTCCCCGGCTGGCAACAAGCGAGCGGCTAAGATTGACGTCGGGCCTTTCATCGTTCGCGTAAGCAAAAACAGCTCCGCGTAAGCAGGAGCGGAAAGGCGCGTAAGCAACTTTTCGCGTCAGGATGAGAGCACGCGGAAGAACGCCGAATGAGCAACCTTGAGGGGCGTGAAATATGGAGGATAGGCCTATTTCCGCCGGGAGCACGCCAGAACCACGCATTTCCTGGGCATTTCCTGCTTACGTATTGCTTACTTTTTGTTCCTGACGGAGCGCGTAAGCAAAAAAGGCGGCTGTGAAAGCCGCCTAACTGCATGATCTTGCTATGGAAAACTGGAGCGGGCGAAGGGATTCGAACCCTCGACCCCAACCTTGGCAAGGTTGTGCTCTACCCCTGAGCTACGCCCGCTCACTGGCGTTACCGGGACATGTGTCTCCGGTTGGGAGGCGCGCGATTAGCAGTGGCGGTGTGCCCGGGCAAGGGGAAAATGTGCAGGCTCGCAAGCCCTTCACAATCGCGTGCAAAGGCCCACATTGGGGCGCACATCCCGGCGCAATCCGAATCACGCACGCGCAGACACATTCAGGAGCACACCTTGGCAAGCATGGGCCTCAGCCTCGACGAACAGAAAGCGGTCGACCGGTTCCGCACCAGTGTGGTCGAACCTTCGATGACCCAGCTGGTGGTGCTCGATTTCTGGGCCGAATGGTGCGGGCCGTGCAAGGCGCTGACGCCGGTGCTGGAAAAGGTCTGCGGCGAATATGCCGACAAGGGCGTGGTCCTGGCCAAGATCAATGTCGATGAGGACCAGTTCATCGCGTCCCAGTTCCAGGTACGCTCGATCCCCACCGTCTATGCCATGTTCCAGGGCCAGCCGGTGGCTGACCTGACCAATGCCCGCAGCGAATCGCAGCTGCGCCAGACGCTTGACCAGATCCTGGCCCAGCTGCCGGTCCAGCCCGGTGCGGACGGCGCCGAACCGGCGCAGGACGTGTCGCAGTTCATCGCCATGGGCGAGGAAGTGCTGGCCGGGGGCGATGGTGCCCGCGCGGCGGCGATCTTCGGCCAGGTGGTTGAGATGGCGCCGGACAACGTGCCTGCCCATGCCGGGCTGATCCGGGCCCTGCTGGCGGCGGGGCAGGGGGACGAGGCGCAGCAGGCCTACGACGCGCTGCCCCCCGAGATCCAGGCCGATGCCGCGCTCCAGCCGGTCCGCACCGCGCTCGAACTGGCGGCAACCCGGGTCGACGACAGCGAGCTCCAGTCCCTGCGCGCCATGGCGGCGGAAAGCCCGGCCGACATGGACAAGCAGCTCGCCTTTGCCGAGGCGGCCTATGCTGCGGGCGCGCGGGACGAGGCGGCAGATACGCTGCTGCGGATGGTGACGCAGGACCGCGAGTGGAACGAAGGCGCCGCGCGCACCAAGCTGCTGCAAATCTTCGAGGCCGTGGGGCTGGAAGACGAATGGGTTGTCGCCACCCGGCGCAAGCTGTCGCGCGTGCTGTTCGGCTAGAGCGGATGGCCCAGCGATTTCCCATCTTTCCGCTGACCGGCGCGATCCTGTTCCCCGGCCTGCACCTGCCGCTCCATATCTTCGAGCCGCGCTACCGCGCCATGATCAGCGATGCCCTGGCGCGTGACCGGCGGATCGGGATGATCCAGCCGCAGCGCGCGGAAGAGGGCGCGCCGCTGTACACGGTCGGCTGTGTCGGGCGGATCGGCGATGTCGAGATGCTGGGCGACGGGCGCTTCAATGTCGTTCTCGAAGGCGAAAGCCGGTTCCGGGTCCTGCGCGAGCTGGAAACGACCCTGCCGTTCCGGAAGGTCGAGGCGGAAATCCTGCCCGATGATCCGGAGGAATCGCTGTCCGCGATCGAGCGCGCCGGGTTCGAGCACGAGGCGCGCCGCTTTGCCGAGGCGCAGGGATACAAGGTCGACTGGCAGTCGGTCGAGCGGCTGGACGACCAGACCCTGATCAACGGCGTCAGCCAGATCGCCCCGTTCGATGCGGCGGCCAAGCAGGCCCTGCTCGAGGCCGACAGCCTCGCCGCCCGGTGCGAGCTGCTGGTCCAGCTGATGCAGTTCTTCGGCCACCGCGATGGCGATGAGGAAATTATTACGCTGCAGTAGGGAGCAAGGCCGGTTTCAGGTGACTGCCTCACGCAAGGTAATGACCGGAAGTGGGGTGGGAAGCTTCCTTTCCGCTTTTAGGAAACTAAAGCGAGAAAGCGGACGCTGGAACGAGAAGCCATGTCAGTAGCAAACCGCCATCGTTCCGGCCCTCCCAAGTCTTCTTTCGCAGCTCTCGGAAGCGGAATTTTGATTGCCTCAATCCGGTGACTGGAGGCGGTAAGGACGCTCAGGAGGCGCCGTGAGTACGCGAACGCGTGTCCCCCAAATTCGCCTAAAGCACGATGAAATTTCGAGAGACGCGCCTCTGTCTCAATGGTCCGACAATGCCGAAGGCTTTAGTAAAGGCCCCAGGGCCCCTTGCTCCGCGCGAGTATCGCTTCCGTCAGTAGGCCTACTCGCGTCGTAATCCGCAACGGGTCAGGTGATTGTCGCAATTGCGGGGGAGGTCTTCACCCTTACTTTCGGCTGGCCTCGTAAATGCCCTCGATCCGCTCCGCCAGCGTCAGCGGATCGAAGGGCTTCGCTATGACTTCGGCAGCGCCCAGCCTAAGAAGACTTTCCACGTGCTGAGGCATGACGCTCGCGGTCATGAAAACAACGGGAATGTCGTTCAAGGACGGATTCGCCCTGATCCGGCGCAGCACCTCGGCTCCGTTCATGCCCGGCATGCGGTAGTCGAGGATGATGATATCCGGCCGCGACGATTCGAGTCCCTTCAGAGCCTCTTCACCCGCCGGGAAGTGCGCCAGTTCAAAGCCGCCGAAATCTTCGAGAGCGAGGCGCCTGTAAGACCGACCGGGCTGATCGCGACCGCAATCGGCTCGGCCCATTTAGAAGCCGTGCGGAAAGATGAGCGTCGGGTGCCCCTGCGGGCCGCCGGGAACATCCAGCGAGCGCTAGAACTCATCGAAGGCGGAAGGACTGGGGCCGAGGCCCGCCTGCTGCTCGAAGAGAGCGGCTACTCTCTCCGGCGAACCACTTCGGGCGGGTGGGCCGTGCAGCCGCAAGACGTAAGCGGTGCTCCGCGATGTCCGGATCAGGCGCGTGCAGGGGCGGCGGAATATACATGATCCGCTCGAAGGAGTTGGCGGGTCCGCCGCTACTCATCAGCGCGCCTCACCGCCGTGCGGACCGGCTGACCGGCGCACTGACCTTGCGGCTCTTCAACGAGCTCGGCGCGGCAGCCGCAGCGTGGAACAGTGTCCACCGGCGCGCTGGTGAATCGAATTGCGAAGGAACTACCGACTTGGCGCGCCTGCGACGCAACCCGTTCACCGCGTTCTCCTTGGCCTTCGCCGCGGCTTACCCGAAGGGACGCGTCGTGCAGATTCATGGATTTGACCCGGACCGGAGGGTAAGCACAGCCGGGCGGAACGCCGACCTGATCCTCAGCAGCGGATCGGAAACTGCCACCCCAGCCGTGCGCGCGATCGCCCGCTGCGTTCGTGACGATCTGCCAGACTGGCAGGTTGCCGTTTTCCCGAACGATGTACGCGAATTGGGCGCGCGCAAGAATGCTCAGGGCAGGCAATTGCGCGCCACTGGGTTTCACGGTTTTGTTCATGTGGAGCTTGCTTATCATTTCCGCGTGCAACTGATGGAGAACGAGGAATTGAGGGGCCGGTTTGGAAATTGCCTTGAGGCAGGCCTGTGAGGACGATCTCGCCGGACCTTGCTCGCGCCGAGCAAGATATCGAAGATCGAATGTTGGGAGAAACCGGCCCAGACCCTGATGCGCGCGGCGTGGCGCGATGGGTGACCCCCGCATTCGCGAATCCGGCTTCACTTGCTTGCGGATCGCGCTCGAGAATGCGTCTGAGGCAGAGGAAGAGACAAAGGCGGGTGAGGTCGCGCTGTGGGAGGCTCAGCGTACTGGCTTACAGCCGGACGAGACCGTTGACGCGCAATGCGAGGCGCTGCGAATTCTCGCTCTGGCTGCGCCGCAATCGGCCGAGGAGATCGTCGAGCGGCGTCTCACGAGCCCTCTACCCGGCGACGATTTCTTCGTCCGCCGTGAGATCGTTCGTCTGGTCGCCAGTTCGGCGGCTTTTGACCGGACATGCGAGGACAGATTGCGACAAGCGACGTCCGATCCCAGTGCTGCGGTTCGCCAGTGCGTGGCAGGGGAATTGTGGCGCCGACCCGGCGCGGCGAAGACGAATAGCGAGGAGTTAGCGGGGGATAACGAACCCAAGGTGCGCGCCATGCTGGTGGTTCGCCTGCCACTCCTCGCGCAATCGATCGGAACGGATCGGGCTGCCCGAATACTGCAATCACGGCTGGCGCAGGAAGCGGAACCGTTCGTCTTGCGAGCGGCACTCCGTGTTGCAGTCGAATGGTCGTGGTCGGATGTAGGCATCGCACAGATGCTCGCTGCCGAACTGCGAGAGGATTTGACCGTCATCCATTCGGGTGGGACCGATCCGAAGCTCCGGCGGTGGGCGGCCGAGACCATCGAACAAATCTGGTGTGCGGCAGATCCGGAGGCGCGCGCACTCGCCGCCCGGGTCCGCGCGGCTACCGCGCCGGTAGCGGAAGGCCGGGTGGTTGTCGTTCCCGGCCTCGCCGAAGCTGCTGCGCAAGACGAAATCTTAGTGGGCCGGGTTCTCAGCGTGCTCGCCCAAGAGGGCTACTCGCTCGAACTTCTGTCTGGGGGAAGGCTTCGCCATGGGGAATTGATCGGGTTTCGTAGCTGGCGCCTGCTCCATGAATGGCGCCATCCGGGTTCAGATAAGCGGCAGGGTTTTTCGCACTGGACCGGCCGAATCTGGCGCGGGCGTACCGTCGCGCCGAGCAACATCATGGCGGAGCTTGCGCCGACCAAGGTTCCCGGTGAGCCGCTGTTCCAGCCGAGCGAGGGCAATTGGAGACCCTGGCTGCCGCTTCCCGATCTGATCCTTTCGACGATCGATACTGGAAAGCTTGTGAAAGTGCATTCGGCTGAAGGGATAACGGAAATACACCCGCCGAAAACCTTCCTTGAGCGGCTCTTGGCGCGGATTAAGCTAACTTGGAACTTCGCACGATTTGCTTCCTTGCGGAACTGGGACGAAGGCAGTGGCAGCACTCCCGATGCCTATTCCAATGGTCTAAGGAAGATCGGCGTGAACCTGGTTCTGAAGCAGAACCCTGATCGTGAAGTCGATCCACAGGTCGTCCAGTTCTTTTCATTTGGCCCGGTCTTCCTTGCCGTTCCGCTGTTCTGGGATCAGGCCGCGACCTATTTCAGCTCGCTTTATGCCAACACTCTACTTCAACTTGCTCTGTTCATCGCATTGGCATCAGCGTGGTTTTTCTTCAGACACGTCTTCAAAGCCAGGAGAATGCGCCGTGCGCGCGAATCTCTCGCCATCGTCGTCGGCGGATGGGGCACGCGCGGGAAGTCAGGTACAGAGCGACTCTCTTCGGCTCAGGAGGCAGAAGTGGCGCAGCTCCTTCGCACGAGTGGTTTGGCCGAGGCAACAGGGATCGCCGACCATTTCGAAGCTGCGCGCCAGCAATTACAGGAATACCGCATCCTTGAAGCCAGCCTGCAATCGAGCGCCGCACCGGATGAAATCGACCTGCAATTGCGCGAGCAGGCGCATCGCTGGTTCCAAGCCAAGATTGTCGTAGTCCAGGATTACTATGCTACGGGCGAGGAGATCGTGCGGACTCTGGCCGGAATAACCCCTCCCGGCTTCCGGAACCGCGTCATGGGCATGCAGAACATCAAGGGCACCGGGCTCGATTTCGTCTATCGCTGGCATGCATGGGAGACCGTCCACCGCGCGTGCGCCGACGCTCTTGGAGACGATCAAGCCAAGGTTCAGCGCGGGCTTGAGACGCTATCCTCTTTCCGCGAGTTCGGAATTCTTTCCGCGGAACTAGTGCGCCACGTCGTGAAGGAACTTCGCGCGCGCGAGATCACCGGCGGCGAGATCTCGCAGACCCTTCTCGACCTGATCGAAGCGCAATTGCTGGAACAGCTCGCACAACAAAAGAAGAGTGGAGAGGGGCAGGAAAAATCCGGTAGCTGGAGCGCCTTGGTCGCGTGGATCGAGGCGTTTCTTGATTCCGGCGACGCGGTGCGGCGGCGCAAAAAAGCAGATCTCATATACAAAGAGTTATCCGCCGAGCGGATCAGCTCCAGCCGCGCTGTTGTCGAATTAAAGAAGTTGACGACCCGGCAAAAGGGCGGGTGGCTTCAGAACGATCTGAAATCCAGTCAAATGCGGGGACTCTGGTCAGCAATAACTAGAAATCGACTGGACCAAGGACGAAAAAGTGCCTCACATTGAAATGAGCGGTTTGTAACCTTCTTTAGAGGCAGCACGCATCACGAGGCCATGCCGGTGCCGGAGTTTGAAATACGGAACGATTGATTCGTGCTAGAATTCGACCGAGCCTCACGCTTTCGGGGTCCGTCAGCAAGCTTGATTCCACGGTCCCTTAGCACGGCTCACGGCGCCGACTGGAGCAGTGAAACTGATAGCGCTTCTCATAGGCAAGAAATCATCGGACCAGGCACTTCGAACGACTTGCGCGGCTCCTAAACAGAGTGCCGGTCGATGTCCGCAATAGTTTGTTTCCCGCAGGTCGGTTTGATGGGTGTGTCACGCCGCGGAAGGCAGGCAGCAAACGGTCCAAGAGGACAGAGGCGAGTCGATGGCAGGTATCGGGAAAGAGGAGGCTGTTTCAAATGGCTGCTTTGGCGTCGTTAGCTGACCGACAGCTCCCGTCCGCTCAAATCCCGAAGCTGCCTTTCAGCCCGTCGATCACGTATTGCGCCGCCAGTGCGGCCAGCAGCACACCGAGCAGGCGGGTGATGACCGCCTCGACCCGGTCGCCGAACAGGCGCATCAGCGGGCCGGCGGCGATCAGGGCGGCCATGGTGATCGCCAGCACCGCGCCCAGGGCACCGAGCACCACCAGCGAGCCTTCCGGTCCGCTCGCTTCGTTCTGCAGCAGCATGACCGCGGCAATCGCGCCCGGCCCGGCCAGCATCGGCATCGCCATGGGGAAGACCGAGACGTCCTCGACCTCAGGGGTCGCGGCGATCTTCTCCGCCCGTTCCTCGCGCCGCTGGGTGCGCTTCTCGAACACCATGTCGAGCGCGATCAGGAACAGCATCAGCCCGCCGGCGATGCGGAAACTGTCGAGCTCGATATGGAGCGCGCCGAGCAGTTGCTCGCCGAACAGCGCGAAGCCGACCAGGATGACCCCGGCGATCAGCGTCGCCCGGATCGCCATGACCCGCGCCTGCCGCGCGGTCGCGCCCTTGGTCAGCCCGGCATAGATCGGCGCGCAGCCGGGCGGATCGATCACCACGAACAGGGTGATGAAGGCAGAGAGGAACACCTCGAACATGGCCGCGCCCCTAGCCGGGATTGAAGCCGATATCGAGCACTTCGTCCCACTCGCCCGCCTTGTTCAGCAGCACGATGAACCGCCGGGCGCCGTCTTCGCGCTGCTGGGCGAGCCAGTGGAGCGAGCCATCGGCAGAGGTGCCCTTGACCAGCGGCGCAGGGTTGGTCGCCGGGCCGGGATCAGCCGGGCGGCCGGTGCAGTCGGCGACATGGCCCTTGATCATTTCCATCGCCAGCACGACGATTTCGTCCTCGCCCCGCGCCTGCTGCGGGCGGGGTGGCGGCTGGGGCACGTCGGGCGCGCTGGCGTGGTAGCTCCAGCGATAGTCACCCTTGTCCTGCCGCTGCCACACGGTCACGTAGTTGCCGACCAGCCCGGCCTCGTTACGGAAGCGGCCCTGGCTAACCGCCACCTTGCTATCGCAGCTCATCCACACGTCGCGCGGGGCCCAGCGCATCGGCTGGGCAGGGTTGGCGCGGCCACGCAGCAGGGTCGCCGCATCGGCCGGGCCGTCAGCCCCGTGCAGTACGGCACCGGGGGCGGCATATTCGCGGAACGCGGTCCACTGCCCCTGCTCGCGCGCGGTGCGGGCAAAGCCGCTCTCGGCAGCGACGATCTGGCCGGGCTGAGCGAGGCCGGTAGTCCCGGCATTGGCCAAGGCGCGCTCGATCACCTTGGTCGGCGTGCGCGGAGGGCCTGAGGCGCAGGCGGAAAGCAGGGCGAGAAGGGTGAGCGCGGCGACCGGTTTGAGCATGGCGGGCAGCCTAGCGGCTTGCAGGCCCCTTGTCGAAGGAACCCTCAGAGGCCTGCCGGAACATCCAGCCCCTGGTTGCGATAGGCAGCGACCAGCGCGTTCCGCAGCAGCACCGCAATCGTCATCGGCCCGACCCCGCCGGGAACCGGGGTGATCGATCCGGCGACTTTCTCGGCGCTGTCGAATTCGACATCGCCCACCAGCCGCGATTTGTCGGAATCCGGCGCCGAAACGCGGTTGATGCCGACATCGATCACGCAGGCACCGGGCTTGATCCAGTCCCCGGTGATCATTTCCGGCCGTCCGACCGCGGCGACCACGATGTCGGCCCGGCGGACCACGGCGGGCAGGTCCCGCGTGCGGCTGTGCGCGATCGTGACCGTGGCGTTGGCATCGGTCAGCAGCTGCGCCATCGGCTTGCCGACGATGTTGGAGCGGCCGATCACCACCGCCTCGAGGCCGGACAGGTCGCCCAGCCGGTCCTTGAGCAGCATCAGGCAGCCCAGCGGCGTGCAGGGGACGAACCCCGGCTGGCCGACTGACAGCCGCCCGGCGTTGATGACGTGGAACCCGTCCACATCCTTGTCCGGGCTGATCGCGGCGATCACCGCCTGCTCGTCGATTCCTGCGGGCAGCGGCAGCTGGACGAGGATGCCATCAACCGCCGGATCGGCATTGAGCTGCGCCACCAGCGCCAGCAGGGTGGCTTCGTCGGTGTCGGCGGGAAGGCGGTGCTCGAAGCTCGCCATGCCCGCTTCCACCGTGGCCTTGTGTTTGGAGCGGACATAGACCTGGCTCGCCGGGTCCTCGCCCACCAGCACCACCGCGAGGCCAGCCGGGCGGCCCGCTTGCGCTGCGAACTGTGCGGCGTGTTCGCCGACCTTCGCCCGCAGGGTGGCGGCGAAGGCCTTGCCGTCAATCCGTTCCGCCATGGTCAGCCGGTGATCACGCTGCCGAGGACGATCAGCATGATCTGCAAGCCGATGATCAGCACCAGCGGCGAGAAATCGAGCGCCCCGGTGGCGGGCAGAATCCGCCGGATCGGGGCCAGCACCGGCTCCATCAGCGAATTGATCGAACGGTAGATCTGATGAAGGAAATCGTTGCTCGAATTGACCACGTTGAAAGCAAAGAGCAGCCCGATCACGAACTGCACGATCACCAGCATGACCACCACGTTGGTGATCAGCGAGATGATCTGGTAGAGGGTTATCAGGCCTTGCATCGGTCTGTCCGTTGTTGTTGCGCGGGGGAAATTAACAGGTCTTTGCAGGCGTCTTACCCGAGTAAGACGCCTCTTGCCAATCCTTATCCGGCGCGGATCAGCGTTCCCGCCCCGCGCGCGGTGAAGAATTCCAGCAACATGGCGTGCGGCACCCGCCCGTCGAGCACCACCGCCGCTTCGCACCCGGCCTCGACCGCGTGGATGCAGGTTTCCAGCTTGGGGATCATCCCGCCGCTGATCGTGCCGTTGTCCTGAAGCTGCGCAATATCGGCCGGGGTCAGGTCGGACAGCAGGTTCTTGTCCTTGTCGAGCACGCCCGGAACATCGGTCAGCAGGAACAGCCGCGCCGCGCCCAGTGCGGCGGCGATTGCGCCCGCCATGGTGTCGGCATTGATGTTGTAGGTATGGCCATCCTCGCCCGCGCCGATCGGGGCGATCACCGGGATCATGCCGGCGGCAACGATGGTGTCGATCACCGAGGTATCCACCCGCGACGGTTCGCCCACAAAGCCGAGGTCGATCGCCTGTTCGATATTGCTGCCCGGGTCCTTGGTGGTGCGCTGGACCTTGGTCGCGGTGACCAGCCCCCCGTCCTTGCCGGAAATGCCGATCGCCTTGCCCCCGGCAGCAGCAATCCAGCCGACCAGTTCCTTGTTGATCGCGCCCGAGAGGACCATTTCGGCCACTTCGGCGGTGGCCTTGTCGGTGACCCTGAGGCCATCGATGAAAGTGCTCTCGACACCCAGTTTCTTGAGCATGGCGCCGATCTGCGGCCCGCCACCGTGGACCACCACGGGATTGATGCCGACCGCTTTCAGCAGCACGATGTCTTCGGCAAAATCGCGCGCTGCGGCCGGATCGCCCATCGCATGGCCGCCGTATTTCACCACGAAGGTGCGCCCCGCATAGCGCTGGAAATAGGGCAGCGCCTCGATCAGCACGGCTGCTTTGGTGCCCGGATCGGGGGCCTTTTCGCCAGGTTCGGGCATGTCGCTCAGATTCCTTCGCCGGTCTCGTGCCGCGCCCCTAGCGGCTGGGGATGAGCGAGGAAAGCACCTTTGCCCCGCTGCCGCCCCGCGCCATGGTGGGACATGGCCCCGCCCCCGAAGTCTTCGGCAAACTCTCCGCCCCGCTTCGATGCCCGCTGGCAGGCGCGCCGCCGCCGGGCCGCCCGGTGGAGAGCCGCGCGCTGGTGGCTCTTGCTGGCCGCACTGCTGGCAGGCGGGCTGCTGCTGGCGCGCTGGCAGGGATCGGGCGGAGACTGGCAGGCGCACGACGCGGGCCGGTTTGTCCTGTGCGGGGAAGGGCGCGGGGAAGGGCGCGCCGCCAACTGCGTGATCGATGGCGACACGGTGATGCTGGGCCAGCGCCGGGTCCGCCTGACCGGCTACGACGCGCCCGAAATCGGCGGCGCGTGCGAGGCGGAGCGCCTGCTCGCCCGCCGGGCGCAGCTGGCCCTGCGGGACTGGCTGAACCGGGGGGCGTTCGAGCTTGACGGCGGGGCCGATCCCCCGCGCGATCTCTATGGCCGGGAACTGCGCGGGGCCCGCCGCAGCGATGCGATGGGGCAGGAATGGCTGGCCGAAGCGATGGTCGAGGCTGGCCTCGCCCGCACCACCGGCTGGGGCGCTGGCGAAGCCGGGTGGTGCGGGTAAGCTTGCCCTTTGCGCTGTCAGCGATAGACTGGCGCGGCCATCAGGGGGATCTGACGCATGACCGAGAACAGCACTCCGCAACCGCCGGCGCAGCCTGCAGGGTTCGATTTCAACCGGCCGACCATCATCAGCCTGCTCTATCTTGCCTCGTTCATTTCCGGGGTCACCGGGATTGTCGGCGTGGTGCTCGCCCATATCTGGCGCGGTGACAGCCCGGCGGGGTGGGAGCAGAGCCACTTCACCTATCTGATCCGCACCTTCTGGTTCGGCCTGATCGGGATGATCATCGGCATTGTCCTGTCGATCGTGCTGATCGGCATTCCGATCATCATCGCGGTGTCGGTGTGGGTGATCGTCCGCAGCGTGGTCTCGCTGCTGAAGGCCCAGAAGCACGAACCGATGCCCGATCCCGAGACACTCGGCATATGAGCCGCCTGGCCGTCTTCGCGCTTGCCCCTTTGCTTGGGGCCTGCGCCACAGCCTACAATCCGGCCCCTGCGCCAGCCTCGCCGCAGGATGCATTCTGGGCCGCGCTCTCCAGCCATTGCGGCAAGGCCTATGCCGGGCGGCTGGTGAGCGACGAGGCACCCGATGCGGAGATGCGCGGTGCGGCCATGGCGATGCACGTGCGCGAATGCTCGGACAGCCGCATCGCCGTGCCGTTCCACATCCAGCGGGCTGACGGCACCTGGGATCGCAGCCGCACCTGGCTGATTACCCGCACGGACCGGGGGCTGCGCCTCAAGCATGACCATCGCCATGAGGACGGCAGCGAGGACGCCGTGACCATGTACGGCGGCGATACCATGACCCCCGGCACGGCTGGCGCGCAGCAGTTTCCGGTCGACGACGAGAGCATTGCCATGTTCCGGCGCGAAGGGCTGACCGGCTCGGTCACCAATGTGTGGCAGGTGTCAGTCGATGCTGCGGGCACGCCGGGTGCCGCCTACACCTACCAGCTCAGCCGCCAGCCACCCAATGCGCGGATGTTCCGGGTATCGTTCGACCTGACCCGGCCGATCCCCGCGCCGCCAGCCCCCTGGGGGCATGACTGACGATCGCACTGCTGACAGCGCGAACAGCCTAACGCGCGAACAGGTTATCCGGGTTGGCCATGGCCTTCACTTCCAGCGCGTTGCCGGACGGATCGCGGAAGAACATCGTTGCCTGCTCGCCCGGCTCGCCCCTGAAACGCACGGTCGGCTCGATCGCGAACACGGTGCCCGCTGCGCGCAGGCGCTCCGCCATGGCATCCCATTCGGCCATGTCCAGCACCAGCCCGAAATGGGGCACCGGCACGCCGTGCCCGTCAACGTGGTTGCTGGCCCGGTCACCCGCCTGCCCCGGGGCGAGGTGGGTGACGATCTGGTGGCCGAAGAAGTCGAAATCGATCCATTCGTCGCTGCTGCGCCCCTCCGGGCAGCCCAGCACGCCGCCATAGAAGGCGCGGGCCGCAGCAAGGTCGTCAACCGGGAAGGCGAGATGGAACGGGCGCAAGGTCATGCCTCGCCCTCTAGCGCGGACCCGGCCTTGCGGGAAAGATTTTCCTACACCGGCCCGCGGTGCAAGAAAGACCGGGCTGAAGCGGTGCCGGCAGGCTGGGCAAATGGGGGCGGGCGGGGGGCACCGCCAGGGGATGGCGGCGCCTGGCCTGCACATAAACGCATGAATAAAAGAGGAAACACGCCTGGCCAGAGTGCTTGACACGGTGTCAACTTCGTCAAGCAGGTGTCAAGCACGCCGTTCAGCCTCGACAGCGCAGTGATGAACGGCTACCCCGCGCCCCAGCACACACGGTCCAGGCAAGGTGGAGCCTCCCATGAAGCTGATCATCGGCAACAAGAACTATTCCAGCTGGTCGATGCGGGCCTGGCTGGCGGCGAAACAGTCCGGCATCCTGTTCGAGGAACTGACGGTCAACATCGGCAGCGATGACTGGCAGGTGGCCAAGCGCCAGTCGGACGAGATCATGCCGAGCGGCAAAGTGCCGATCCTGTGGGACGGGGAAGTGGTGGTGTGGGATAGCCTCGCCATCCTCGAATATCTCGCCGACAAGGTCGGGCGTGACCGGTTCTGGCCCAAGGACGATGCCGCGCGCGGGCTGGCCCGGGCCGTGGTGGCCGAAATGCACAGCGGCTTCCGCGCCATGCGCAGCGAATGTCCGATGAACGTGCGCGCCCGGATCGAGGGCCATCGCATCTCCGAGGAGTGCAAGGCGGATGTGGTCCGCGTACTCCAGATCTGGGCCGAGGCGCGGGCCCGGTTCGGGCAGGGCGGGCCGTTCCTGTTCGGCACCTTCGGTGCGGCCGACGTGTTCTTCGCCCCGGTCGTCAGCCGGTTCATCACCTATGGCGTGGGTCTGCCCGGCTTTGCGGAGACCTACATCGAAACCATGTGGGAACAGGAATGGATGCAGGCCTGGATCACGGCGGCGGAAGAGGAAGAATGGACCATCGAGCAATACGAAGTGGCGCGCCAGCGATGATCGCCCGCCGGATTGCTGCCGCGCTGGTCGCGCTTGCCCTGTGCCTGCCCGCACCGACGCTGGCCTGGGGCGGCTATGGCCACCGCACCACGGCGGAGATTGCCGAAGCCAATGTTCGCCCGGAAACCCGCGCGGCGATGAACCGCCTGTTCGCCTACGAGGCGCGGCTGGGCACGCCCGAATGCCGGATGCGCGATTTGCGTGATGCCTCGACCTGGCCGGACTGCGTCCGCCGCGATGGCTGGCGCTGGGGCTACACCGCCGCCTGGCATTACCGCACCACCCCGATCTGCGAGGCCTACAACCCGCGCGCCAACTGTTCCGGCGGCAACTGCGTCACTGCGCAGATCGAGCGCAGCCAGCGCCTGCTGGCGGACGAAAGCCTGCCCGGCCATATCCGGCTGGAGGCGCTGTCGTTCCTGGTCCACTTCGTCGGCGACGTGCACATGCCGCTCCATTCGGGCGACCGCGAGGATCGCGGCGGGAATGACCGGGTAACCGCTTATGGCATTGTCGAGGGCCGCAACCTGCACGGCATCTGGGACGGGCCGCTGGCAGAACGGTCGATCACCTCCGCCCGGCCCCCGCTGGTGCGGCGCTATCGGGCGGAAGAGCGCGCCCGTATCGCCACCGGCGGGCCGCACGACTGGGGCCGGGAATCATGGCAGATCGCGCGCGATTTCGTCTATGCCACGGCCTTCGACCGTGACCCGTGCGCGGGCGAACTGCCGGGCGAAACCGCGCTGAGCCAGGAGGACATCGAGGCCGGGATCCCGGTCGCCAACGAGCGGGTGCTGCAGGCGGGACTGCGCATTGCGCGCCTGCTCGACGAGGCCTTCGCGCCGGGGCCGCTGCCGGTGCAGGAGCGGCGCTAGGGCACCCGCGCGGTGTCGTACCGCGTCCCGTCCTTGCGGACATAGCCGGCTGGATCGAACACCATGTCGATGTCGGGATATTCGCCGCTGTCGTCCTCGTACGACCCGGCGCTGGCGACCACGAACACGCACGGCGCGCCAGACCGGTTCTGCAGGTGATGGCCATTGGCAACCCCGGCCGGCCAGGCGATCACATCGCCTGCCCGGATCACGCTTTCGCCCTCATTGTCGACCAGCACCGCTTCGCCAGATACCATCACCAGCAGCTCGTCGATCAGGCGGTGCCAGTGGCGCTGGCTCGACCAGGCACCGGGCTGGAGCACGACATGGCTGGCGCGCAGGTGCGCCAAGCCGGCCGCCGGGGCCAATCGGCGGTACATCCGCCCCGCCACCGGTTCGCTGAAGGGCGCAGGATAGCCGGTCGCGTTGGTCTGGGGGATGGCATCAAGATCGAGCTTGGGCATTGGCGGCCACTCCTGCTAGGCACGGCCTCAATATGACCGACGTCGCCACGCTCGCCAACCGCCTGATTGCCGCCCCCAGCGTGACACCCGCCACTGGCCTGGTGTTCGAGGTGCTGGAGGCCATGCTCGCCCCGCTCGGCTTCGCGGTCTACCGCTTCACGGCGGGCGAGGCACCCGATGGCCCGGTCGAGAACCTGTTCGCCCTGCGCAAGGGGCCGCAAGGTTCGAAGCATTTCGCCTTTGCCGGGCACCTCGACGTGGTCCCGCCGGGGGACGGCTGGACCAGCGCGCCATTCGCGCCGGAAGTAAGGGGCGACCTGCTCCACGGGCGCGGGGCGGTCGACATGAAGGGCGCAATTGCGGCCATGGTTGCCGCCGTGGCAGAGATCCCGGCCGGGGCGGGCACGGTCAGCTTCATCATTACCGGTGACGAGGAAGGCCCGGCGATCCACGGCACCCGCGCGCTGATCGACCATATGCGCGCCGTGGGCGAAATTCCCGACCTGTGCCTGGTGGGCGAGCCGACTTCGGTCAACCGGCTGGGCGACATGATGAAGATCGGCCGGCGCGGCTCGGTCAATGTCTGGCTGACGGTGGAGGGCGTGCAGGGCCACGTCGCCTATCCGCATCTGGCTGACAACCCGGTCAGCAAGCTGGTGGCCATGCTGGCGGAGCTGGACGCGCGGGTGCTGGACGAAGGCACCGACTGGTTCCAGCCATCCAACCTCGAGATTACCGAGATCGAGGTCGGCAATCCGGCTACCAACGTGATCCCCGCTCGCGCCCGCGCGCGCCTGTCGATCCGCTTCAACGACCTGCATTCGGGTGCCTCGCTGTCGGACATGGTCGCCGCAATCGCGGAAAAGCACGGCGGCACCGCCCTGCCGATCGTCTCGGGCGAGCCGTTCCTGACCCCGCCGGGCGCGTTCTCGGCCATGGTCGCAGCGGCGGTGGAAGCGGAAACGGGGCTCGTGCCCGAAGTCTCGACCACCGGCGGCACCAGCGACGCGCGGTTCCTGAAAGACCTGTGCCCGGTGATCGAATTTGGCCTGTGCAACGCCACCATGCACAAGCGTGACGAAGCGGTGGCGGTGGCCGATCTCGATACATTAAGCCGCATTTATGCGCGGATTGCACTGTCCGCCCTGGGAGGATGACCGAATGAGCACCTGGTTCCGGATCGCATTGTGGAAGCGGGTGATTGCCGCGCTGGTGCTGGGCATTGCGGTCGGATGGCTGTGGGGGCCGGGGGCGGAGAGCATCAAGATCGTGGGCGACATTTTCGTCGCCTTCATCAAGATGCTGGTGGTGCCGCTGATCTTCTTCAGCCTGGTCGCCGGGGTCGCCAGCATCGGCGACCTGCGCAAGCTCGGCAGCGTCGGCTGGCGCGCCATGCTGCTGTTCGTGGTGACCGGGCAGATCGCGGTCTGGCTCGGCCTGCTGCTCGGCTCGGTGTTCCGGCCCGGCGTGGGGGTCGATACCTCGGCGCTGCAGATGGGCACAATCCCTGAGCCCAGCGAGACGACCTGGCGCGAAATGGTGCTGGGCATGGTGCCGCAGAGCCCGGTGCAGGTCATGGCGGACGTCAACGTCCTGCCGCTGATCATCTTCTCGCTTCTGCTCGGGATCGGCATCCTGATGGCGGCCAGGGATGGCGAGCCGGTGCTGAAGATCTTCGAGAGCGGCTCGGTGGTGATGCAGAAAGTCACCGCGATCGTGATGGAGCTGACCCCGTTCGGGGTGTTCGCGCTGATGGCCTGGGTGGCGGGCACGCTCGGCCTCGACGCGCTGGCCGCGCTTGGCCAGCTGGTGTTCCTCAACTATCTCGGCTGCCTGCTGATCATCCTGCTGATCTACGGCGGGATGATCAAGTTCATCGCCCGCCTGCCGGTGATCGACTTCTTCCGCGGGATGACCGACGCGATTGCGGTCAGCTATTCCACCGCCAGCTCCAACGCGACCCTGCCGGTCACCCTGCGCTGTGCGGAGCGCAACCTGGGGGTCAGCAAGTCGGTGGCGAGCTTCGTCATCAGCCTGGGCGCGACGATCAACATGAACGGCACGGCGATGTACCTCGGCCTTGCCACGCTGTTCGGCGCGCAGCTGTTCGGGGTCGACCTGTCATGGGGCGACTACTTCATGATCGCGCTGCTCGGCACGCTGGGTGCGGTCGGCGCGGCGGGCATCCCGGGCGCGGGCCTGATCATGATGGCGCTGGTGTTCGGCGCAGTCGGCGTGCCGCTGGAAACGATCGCCTTCGTGGCGGGCGTGGACCGGATCATGGACATGATGCGCACCACCACCAACGTCACCGGCGATGCCGCAGTGGCAACCACCGTGGCCGTGCTGACCGGCGAGATCGACAAGGCGGAGATGGTTTCGGCGGATGATGTTTGAGGCTGGATAAAACCCACTCTCCTCGGGGAGCGGAGTTTGAAGGGTAACGCCCTCCTACAGCCGTCATTGCGAGGCCGCAGGCCGCGGCAATCCAGGGCGTTTCGCGGTTGGTTCTGGATTGCCGCGCGACCTCCGGTCGCTCCCAATGACGGGTCGTTGGGAAGTGCATTCCCTCACCGCCCCTTCGGCGCCTCCAGCACCTTCTTCCGATAACTGCACAAATCCACCACCGGGCACCGCCAGCACTCCGGCGTGCGCGCCTTGCACACGTAGCGGCCGTGCAGGATCAGCCAGTGGTGTGCGCCCAGGCGGAACGGAGCGGGGACGCGCTTTTCCAGTTTGGCTTCGACATGGTCCGGAGTCTTGCCGCTGGCCATGCCGGTGCGGTTGCCGACCCGGAAGATGTGGGTGTCGACCGCGAAGGTCTCCTGCCCGAACCAGCAGTTGAGCACGACATTGGCGGTCTTGCGGCCCACGCCGGGCAAGGTCACCAGCTCTTCGCGGGTTGAGGGGACCTCGCCGCCGAACCGGTCGACCAGGATCTGGCTCAGTGCGATCACGTTCTTGGCCTTGGAATTGAACAGGCCGATCGTCTTGATGTGCTCCTTCAAGCCTTCTTCGCCGAGCTCCAGCATCTGCTGCGGCGTCTTGACCTTGGCGAACAGCGCCCGCGTCGCCTTGTTGACGCCCACGTCGGTCGCCTGTGCGGAAAGCGCGACCGCCACCACCAGCTGGTAGGCATTGCCATATTCCAGCTCGGTCTCGGGCGCCGGGTTGTCTTCCGCCAGGCGGCGGAAGAATTCGAAGATCTGGTCCTTCGTCATCGCGCCTGCGTTACAGCCCCAGCACGTCATTCATGGTGTAGCGGCCCGGTTCCTGCCCGATCAGCCAGGCCGCGCCGCGCACCGCGCCGCGGGCGAAGATCATCCGGTCCTCGGCGCTGTGGGAGAGGACGATCCGCTCCTGCTCGCCGGCAAAGATCACGCTGTGCTCTCCCGCGACGGTCCCGCCGCGCAAGGATGCGAAGCCGATCGCGCCGGGCTTGCGCGCCCCGGTCATGCCGTCGCGGCCGCTCTCCGTACTGGCGCCCAGGTCGGTCCCGCGACCCGAAGCTGCCGCCTCTCCGAGCAGCTTGGCGGTACCGCTGGGCGCATCGACCTTCATCCGGTGGTGCATCTCGACGATCTCGATATCCCAGTCCGCGCCCAGCTTCTCCGCCGCGCGGTGGACAAGGTGGGCGAGCATCTGCACGCCCAACGAGGTGTTGCCGGTCTGGAGGACGGGGATGCGCGCGGCGGCCTCATCGATCAGGCCATGGTGCGCATCTTCCAGCCCGGTCGTGCCGACCAGCACCGGAATGCCGGCAGCGCGCGCGGCGGCCAGGTTGGCGGTGAGGGCGGCCGGAGCGGAAAAGTCGACCAGGGCATCGCTCGCCTGCGCCAGCGCTGCGACATCGCCGCCCTTGTCGATCCCGCCCGAGAGCTGGTGCCCGGCATCGGCAATGGCGCGCGCCAGTGCCTGCCCCATGCGCCCTGCGCTGCCGATAATCCCGATACGTGCCATTGGATTTCCTCGTCGTGGCGTGCTTGATGCAGGCCATGACAGAGATACGCAACATCGTCATCCTCACCGGCGCGGGGATTTCTGCCGAGAGCGGCATCGATACCTTCCGCGATGCGGGTGGACTGTGGGAGCAGCACCGGGTCGAGGACGTCGCGACGCCCGAAGGTTTCGCTCGCGATCCCGATCTGGTGCTGCGCTTCTACGACATGCGGCGTGAGGCCCTGGGAAATGTGGTTCCCAACGCGGCGCATGATGCGCTGGCGCGGCTGGATGCGGCATGGACCAGAGAGAACGGGCGGGGCGAACTCATGATCGTCACCCAGAACGTCGATGACCTCCACGAGCGCGCCGGTGCCTGCCGGGTGCTGCACATGCACGGCGAGCTGAAGAGCGCGCTGTGCCGGTCGTGCGAGACGCGCAGCTCGTGGGACGCGCCGATGGCGGACTATCCGCCATGCCCGGTATGCCGCGCACCGATGCTGCGCCCCGACGTGGTGTGGTTCGGTGAAATGCCCTACCAGATGGACCGCATCTACCGCGCGATCCGCGAGGCGGACCTGTTCGTTTCCATCGGCACCTCTGGCGCGGTCTATCCGGCGGCAGGCTTCGTGCGCGATGCCCGCGAGCTGGGTGCGCGGACGCTGGAGCTGAACCTCGACCGAAGCGACGGCTCGCACTGGTTCCACGAATCGCGCCAGGGCCGCGCCGGGGAACTGGTGCCGGCGTGGGTGGAGGAGATTTTGGGCTGACGCCTACGCCCCACACCCCTTGCAGGCCGGGTCTTTCGCGATGGCCAGCGTCCGCATGCCCGGCTTGAGGCCGTCCATCAGGTGCAGCTTGCCCCATTGCGGGTCGCCCAGCGCGGCCTTGCCCGCGAGCAGCACCCGAACCGCCTGCATCGCCGCGAACGTGCCGGTCCAGCCTGCCATGGCACCGAGCATCCCGTCATCGGCGCAGGTGTCGCAATCATCGGCATCGAAGGCATCGCCGACGAAGCAGCGGTAGCACGGCTGGCCTGCCAGATGCCCGGAAAAGGCGGCGACCTGCCCCTGGAAGCGCCCGACGGCCGCTGAAAGCAGCGGTACTCCCAGCGCGACGCAGGTGTCCGACACCGCGAGGCGGGTGGCGAAATTGTCTGTCCCGTCGATCACCAGATCGCACCCGCCGAGCAGTTCGGCGGCGTTGCTCCGGTCAAGCGGGCGGTCGATCAGCTCCACCTTCAGGCCAGCGTCGAAATTGGCCAGCCACTGGCGCGCGGCGACCGCCTTGGCATGGCCCAGGTCGCGGGTGGTGTAGATCGTCTGGCGTTGCAGGTTGGTCAGCTCCACCGGCCCCGGCTCGATCAGCCGCAGATGGCCCACACCCGCGCCCGCAAGATATTGCAGCACTGGCGAGCCGATCCCGCCCAGGCCCACCAGCGTCACCCGCGCCTCAGCCAGCGCGACCTGCCCCGCGCCGCCAATCTCGGGCACGATGATCTGGCGGGCGAAGCGTTCGAGGCGGTCCGGGCCGAGGCTCATGCGGCGGGCTTGTCCTGTGCCCGCTCGCGCACGAAAGCGCCCATGCCGAGCCACCATTGCAGCGCGATCACCGCGCCCTTGGCCGGTTGCAGCACGCCCAGCATGACGATCACGGAGAACGGGATGATGATCGCTGCGGCGGCCCAGGCGGAGAGGTGCTGCTCCAGCACCAGCCAGATCAGCAGCGGCGCCATCAGGTGGCCAGTCAGAAAAATCGAGATGTAGGGCGGGAAGTCGTCCGCCACGTGCAGCGTCCAGTCCTGCCCGCACTGGCTGCAGCGCCCGGTGGGGCGGAGCCAGCGGGCAAACAGCCGCGCCTCACCGCACCGCGGGCAGGCACCGCGCATGCCGCGCAGTGCGGCGGGCGCCAGGGTCAGCGGAAACAGGGCGGGCTGGCGCGGGGACTGGTCCATCGGCCGCAGCTCTAGGCCTGCCGCAATCCTCACGCAATCCGTGCTGCGACTCAGCTTTCCAGCTGGCGCAGCAGGCTGCGCACATCGCCGTCCATGTCGGCATCGCGCTGGCGCAGGTCCTCGATCAGGCGCACGGCGTGGATCACGGTCGAGTGGTCGCGCCCGCCGAACTTGCGCCCGATTTCCGGATAGCTGCGCGGGGTCAGCACCTTGGAGAGGTACATCGCCACCTGACGCGGGCGGACCACGGCCCGGGCGCGCCGCTTGGAGGACATTTCCGACCGGTCGATCCGATAGAAATGGCACACCGTGCGCTGGATCTCGTCGATGGTGATGCGGCGGCGGTTGGCCGAGAGGATATCGGTCAGCTGTTCCTCGGCCAGCTGGAGCGAGACCTGCTGCCCGGTCAGCTGGGCATAGGCGATCAGCTTGTTGAGCCCGCCGACCAGCTCGCGCACGTTGCGGGTGATGGTGCGGGCGAGGAAGCCGATCACGTCTTCCGGCACTTCCAGCGGGGCGAACCGGGTCAATTTCGATTCGAGGATCTTGCGGCGCAGCTCGATGTCGGCGGCGGCGATATCGGCCACCAGCCCCATCGACAGGCGGCTGAGCAGGCGCGGCTCGACCCCGTCCAGTGCCTGCGGTGCACGGTCGGCGGCGAACACCAACCGCTTGCCTTCGGCCAGCAGGGCATCGATCGTGTAGAGCAGTTCCTCCTGCGCGGCAGCCTTGCCGATGATGAACTGGATATCATCGACCAGCAGCAGGTCGAAGCTGCGCAGGCGGCCCTTGAACTCCATCATCTGCCCGGCCTTCAGCGCTTGGACAAACTCGATCATGAAACGCTCGGCGCTGCAGTAGAAGATGCGTGCCCGCGGGTGCTGGCCGAGGTAGGCATGGCCGATTGCGTGGAGCAGGTGAGTCTTGCCCTGTCCGGTAGCGGCCTTGATGTAGAGCGGCGAGAACTGGGGCTGCTCGGTCGCGGCCATGCGCTGTGCGGCGTTGCAGGCCAGCACGTTGGTTTCGCCCGTGACGAAGGCAGCGAAGGTGAGCGAGGGGTCCAGCCCGACCGGGGCGGACAGGCCGCTTTCGCCGAACGGGCTGGCCGAGATGGTGATCATGGAACCGTCGCCGCCATCGTTGGCGGCCCGGCGCATCTCGCCGCCCAGGCTGATCTCGGGCAGCTTGCGACGGCCCGGATGGACCGAAATCCGCACCTGGCGCACTTCGCTACGGGCAATCTTCCACGCCAGCGAGAGGCGGTCCGCGAACCGGTCCTTGACCCAGTTGGCGGAAAATTCGGTCGGCAGATAGAGATCGAGCAGACCGCCGGCCTTGTCGAACCCGCCCAGCACGATCGGCTTGATCCACTGGCTGTGGAGCTGGTGGCCCAGATCCTTTCGCAGGCCCTGGCTGATGTCTGCCCAGTCGGCTGCCAGGTTCACTGCTTCGAGATCTTCCATGCCCTCACTCTCCGTCCTGCGTTTCGCCGTGTGGCCCACGCCATGTTCTTCAGCCAT